>CBDCNX010000021.1:0-284790 GCA_965219545.1 Bdellovibrionales bacterium | reverse complement strand
ATAACGCAAAGCAGAATTGCTAAAAAACCAAACATGGGCTTCAGAAAATGGAAAAGGAAAGCAATCAACAGATTTGGTTATAAACAACACATTTTTGAAAAGTGCAACAGATTAAAAAAAACCTGTTTTAAACGACTTGCTGAATTTGTTAAAAAACAGTTTTGGGAGCCAATTCGAGGAAGAGCAAATTGAACAGGGTCAAAAAGAACAAGTCGAGGGTGAAAAGATTTATAGGATGAACCACTGGTGAGACATGATCTGACAGAGTCCGCAGGTCTATAGGTAAGGCAAAACTGAAAAAACTTGAAAAGAGCCTTTGACAAACAAAGCTTTTAACGTGATATTGACCAGTCAATCTGTACTTTGGGATTTATATCCGGTGACTCCTTTTTGGTATTCATTTGGAGTTTCCTTAGTTATTTTAATAATTTATGATAGAGGCATAGAGAAAATGCAGAGTCAGAAAATTCGGATTCGATTAAAGGCTTTTGACCATAAGCTGTTGGACCAGTCCACCCGGGAGATTGTGGATACGGCCCGTCGGACAGGAGCCCATATTGTGGGTCCCATTCCTCTACCCACCAGAAAAAATCGCTACACTATTTTGAGATCCCCCCATGTGGATAAAAAATCCAGGAACAGTTTGAGATTCGCACCCATAAAAGACTGTTGGATATTCTGGAACCCACTCAACAAACCATTGACCAACTGATGAAATTGGATCTGTCAGCCGGGGTTGATGTGGAAATCAAGCTTTCTTCGGAGTCATAGGATGAGTGAAGAGGAAAAAAAGTCTGAAGAAACTGATAGCAAAAAGGCATCTGAGACTTCGGTTTCAGATGTTGAAGTTGTAAAAAAAGAAGCCGGAGAAAATGGAGTTGAAGGGGAAAAGAGAAAACAGTACCTCCTTCAGAACAAAAAGCCATTCTCAAGGGCTTGTTTGGATTTAAGATGGGGATGGCTTCTGTTTATTCGGATAAAGGGATACAAATACCTGTCACTGTTGTCAGGGTTAAACCCTGGACAGTCACCCAAATCAAGACCAGGGAGAAAGATCATTATGATGCGGTTCAGGTCTCTTTGCTGGAAAGGGCTGAAAAAAATATAAACCGGTCCGAAAAGGGACATTTAAAAAAAACTCTCTCCAAAAAAGGGGCTCTTTTTACCCGTGAAATCCGTGGTCCGGTTCCCCAGGGGGTTCAGGTGGGTCAGAAAGTGGATGTGACTTCCTTTGAAAAGGGTTTAAAACTTAAAATGACAGCCATATCCAAAGGGCGTGGATTTGCGGGAACCATGAAGAGATTTAATTTTAAAGGGGGTCCGGCAGCCCATGGGTCCACTTTTCATCGCCAACCGGGTTCTGTGGGCAATAGAACCTGGCCTGGCCGGATCATTCCGGGGAAAAAATTACCCGGCCACTTTGGTCATGAAACTGTAACGATAAAAAATGTGGAAATTATTGATGTGCAGGCAAAAGAAGGCCTGATTCTTGTTAAAGGCCCTGTTCCGGGACCGCCCTAAAGGGTTGGTCAGGATGCTCAGGCAATAGGGGTTGTGGGTTATTGTAATGGCTAAAATAGAAGTGTTGAACTGGAAAAAAAGAAAAATCAGGGGATGTGGAGATTCCTGATAAACTGATTGAAGAGAAGATTCGCAAGGATATTCTCCACGGTCTTGTTCGATGGCAATTTGGCTTGTCGTCGCCAGGGGACTCACAATACAAAAAATCGTGGTGATGTGAGAGGTGGAGGTAAAAAACCCTACAAACAAAAGGGAACGGGAAATGCCCGCCAGGGTTCATCCAGATCTCCTTTGTTGAGGGGTGGTTCTGTCATTCATGGCCCCCATCCGCGGGATTATTCCTTTAATGTGAACAAAAAGGTGAAACAACTTGGTTTGAGGTCGGCTTTTTCGTATCTTTACAGCAAAAAACGTTTGTTTGTTGTGGATGATATGACTTCCAAAGAAGGTAAGACCAAAGAGTTGGCTTTTCAACTTCGTTTCTTAGGTCTTTCCAGAGGGCTTTTAATTGATTCGGATAAAAGATGAAATGTTTGGAAGAGCCTGTCGCAATCTTTCCGGATTTCGTTACAATACTGTGGAAGGGCTTAATGTTTACGATCTTCTCAAAATACGATTGCTGTGGTTTTATCCCGATCTTCCGTGGATAAAGTGGTTCAGAAATGTGGGGTGTCGTGATGAGGGTGAAAGTTGTTTATTCCAGTTTTAAAAGCAGTCAGGTGACACAATGTATGATGTGATTAAAAAGACCGCTTCTTACGGAAAAATCCTCAGCCTATGGCGAGCTTAATACCTATGTTTTTGAAGTGAATCCCAAGGCGGGGAAAAAGGATATTCGGCGGGCTGTTGAAAAGGCTTTTGATGTGAAAGTCAGTAATGTCAGAACTTTAATTTACAGAACCCGTTGGTTAAAAAAATATGCACGTTTTGGTCCGCCAAAATATAAAAAGAAGGCTTTTATCAAGTTGGTGGAAGGTCAGAAAATCTCTATTTTTGAGGGAGCTTGAAGTGGGAATTAAAAAAAATTCGTCCAACCAGTCCGGGTCGTCGGGGTATGACAGGTTTTGATTTCAGTGAAATCACAAAATTTAAACCTGAAAAGTCATTGACCAAAGAGATAAGAAAAACAGGGGCCCGTAACAATCACGGACAAATAACCATGCGTTATCACGGGGGAGGACATAAAAGGAAGTATCGTATTGTTGATTTTCACCGTTCCAAGCTGGAGGTTTCAGCCAGGGTGGCGGCCATAGAATATGATCCCAATAGAACCTGTCGCATTGCCCTTCTTCATTATATTGATGGAGCCAAATCCTACATTCTTGCCCCTGTGGGGCTTGAAGTGGGAAATCATGTTGTATCCAGTGCTAAAGCTGATATCAAGCCGGGAAACAGTCTCCGGCTTTCCGAGATGCCTGTGGGGACAATTATTCACAACATTGAGCTTCGTCCGGGTAAAGGGGGGCAGCTTTGTCGAAGTGCCGGGGGACAGGCCACCCTTGTGGGACGTGTGGGCCATAAAGCCCAGATCAAGCTTCCCTCAGGAGAGGTGAGGGAGGGTTCTTGCCAGTTGTCGGGCCAGTGTGGGGCAGGTGGGTAATACGGATAACGAAAATATTTCCATCGGTAAGGCGGGTCGCAATCGCTGGAGGGGAAAAAAACCAAAAGTTCGGGGCATGGCCATGAACCCGGTGGATCACCCTTTGGGTGGAGGTGAAGGAAAGGGGAAAGGGAATCACCCCACAACCCCCTGGGGCCAACCCTGTAAGGGGCATAAAACAAGACATAATAAATCCACGGATCGTTTTATTATTAAACGTCGAAACAAAAAATAAGGAGAATGGGTGTGTCACGTTCCATGAAAAAAGGACCTTTTGTCGATCATCATCTTATTAAAAAGGTGATGGTAGCCAATCAGGGTGGAGATAAAAAAGCCATAAAGACCTGGTCCAGGCGTTCAACGATTGTTCCTGAGATGATAGGGGCTGACTTTTGCTGTTCACAACGGTCGTAAGTTTGTTCTCATCTATGTGAGTGAAAACATGATTGGTCACAAATTGGGGGAGTTTGCCCCACACCCGAACCTTTCACGGTCATGCGGACAAAAAGAAGAAGTAGGTTGAAATATGGAAGTCAAAGCCAGTTTGAAATTTGCAAAAAATTGGAGATCAGAAAGCCCGTATTGTGGCTGATATGGTCCGTGGGAAAATGGTTAATGAAGCCATTCGTTTGCTGACCTACGATAATAAAAAGCCGTCGATGATAATTAAAAAATTAGTGGAATCAGCAATAGCCAATGCTGAAAAAAAAGAAGTGATTGATGTGGACCATTTGTATATAAAAGAAATCATGGTGGATAAAAGGGCCTTTTACAAAAAGGCATCAACCCCGGGCTCAGGGCCGGGCCTTTGTTATCAAAAAGAAATCCAGCCACATAAGTCTGGTGTTTGGATGAGAGGTAATTGTTTATGGGTCAGAAAGTTCAGTCCGATCAGTTTGAGAGTGGGTGTTATCAGAAGTTGGGAGAGCCGTTGGTATGCCAAGGGCCGTCTGTATTCCAATCAACTTCACGAGGACCTCAGACTGAGAGAGTATTTAAAGAAAAAACTCAAACACGCCGGTGTGTCAAAAATTGAAATGGAAAGGGCCGCCAACAAATTAAAAGTTATTATATCCACGGCCAGGCCCGGAGTTGTTATAGGTAAGCAGGGGGTTGTGATTGATTCCATCAAGAAGGATCTTCAGAAAATGACTCCCCAGTGAAGTGCAGGTGAATACCCAGGAGGTGAGAAAACCTGATGTGGATGCCCAATTGGTTGCTGAAAACATTGCCACTCAACTTGAAAAGCGTGTTTCGTGGAGAAGGGCTCTTAAAAAAGCCATTGCCTCGGCCATCCGTGGTGGGGTCAGGGGTATTAAAGTTCAGGTTTCGGGGCGTTTGGATGGAGCGGAAATTGCCCGTACAGAGTGGTATAACGAAAAAAGTGTGCCTCTTCACACATTGCGGGCTGATATTGATTATGGAACGGCGGAGGCTTTAACCACTTATGGAATCATTGGTTTAAAGATATGGATTTATAAAGGGGATATTCTTTCCCAAAGGGAGTTGGAGGAGACCAGACGTGTTAAGTCCTGATAAAAAATCGTCTATTCCAGGCAGTTTTCTCTTTGAAAGGTCATTGGTTTTAAGTTTTCTGGATAAAGGAAACAAAATATGTTAAGCCCGAAAAAGATCAAATGGAGAAGGCAACACAAAGGTCGTCGTAAAGGTTATGCGACTCGTGGGAACACAGTGGCTTTTGGGGATTATGGTATTCAGGCTCAGGGTGATGTCTGGATGACAGCCCGTCAGATTGAAGCCTCCCGTATTGCCATTAGCCGCAGTGTGAAGCGGGGAGGAAAAATCTGGAATTCGGGTTTTCCCCCACAAAACCCATCAGTAAAAAACCGGCTGAAGTTCGTATGGGTAAGGGAAAGGGGAGTCCGGAGTACTGGGCTGCTGTTGTCAGACCGGGAATGGTGCTTTTTGAAATCAATGGAGTGACCAGGGAGCAGGCTCAGGAGGCTTTCAGGTTGGCCGGTCATAAAATGCCTTTTAAGACCAAATTTGTCTCCAGAGAGGTTGAGGTATGAAATTTGAGGATATTAAAAATTTAACACCGGTTGAACTGCATAAAAAAATCCGTGAGGTAAAGGAAAATCTCTTTAAAGCGAAAATGCAAAAAGCCATGGGACAGATGAAAAACCCCATTTCCATTCGTTATATGAGAAGGGATATTGCCAGGTTGAAGACAGCACTGGCAGGTCATACGAAAAGTCAGTCAATGGAGGCCAGTCATGGCAAAAGATAAACTTGGGCGTAGAAACGAAGTCATTGGTCAGGTTATCAGTGATAAAATGGACAAAACTGTGGCTGTACGGGTTTACAGAGTGGTGAAGCATTCCAGGTATAAGAAATATGTTCGCAGGACTTCTGTTTTCAAGGCTCATGATGAAAATAACAAAGCCAGGATTGGAGATAGGGTTCGTATTTTTGAAACCCATGCACTCAAGTAAAACAAAACGTTGGAAAATGGCGGAGATCATCAAGAACAAAACAGAGGCATCCCTGTGATTCAGGCTCAAACCAGAATGAAAGTGGCCGATAATTCCGGAGCCAGGGAAGTCCAGTGTATCAAGGTTATTGGTGGTTCAAAAAGAAGAACGGCTTCAGTGGGGGACATTGTGGTTGTTTCGGTCAAATCCGCTCTTCCCACCTCCAAGGTAAAAAAGGGGGAGGTGGCCAAGGCTGTTATTGTGCGGACAAAAAAGGTGATTCGTCGTCCTGATGGTTCCTCCATTCGTTTTGATGATAATGCGGCAGTGCTTGTCAATCAGAACAAGGAGCCTGTTGGAACCCGGATTTTTGGACCGGTGGCCAGAGAATTAAGAGCCAGACAGTTTCTTAAGATTATTTCCCTGGCCCCGGAAGTTTTATAAATTCAATATTTGGATGGAGAATTAAAGTGAATCGTTTGTATGAAAAGTATAATAAAGAGGTGAGTCCGGCGATTGTAAAGTCATTGGGTCTTAAAAACAGAATGGAGGCTCCCCGGATTAAGAAAATTGTTGTGAGCAGTTGTCTTTCCGATGCTGTTCAAAACTCCAAGGTTCTCAATGGTGTTTCTGAAGAATTAACCCAAATTACAGGACAGAAAGCTGTTATCACCCGGGCGAAAAAATCTCTGGCCAATTTTAAATTGCGTGAAGGAATGCCTTTGGGGGTTATGGTCACTTTGAGAAGGGAAAGGATGTGGTCTTTTATGGATCGTTTGATTTCAGTGGGCTTTACCCCGGGTGAGGGATTTCAGAGGTTTGTCTTCAAAGGGTTTTGATGGACGTGGTAATTACAATATGGGTCTTAAAGAACAGATTTGTTTTTCCTGAAATCAACTATGATAAGGTGAATAAGGTTCGTGGAATGAATGTAACAATTTGCACTTCAGCAAAAGATGATGCCCAGGGGAAGGCATTGCTTGAAAGTTTTGGCTTTCCCTTCAGGAGGTAAAAATGGCCAGAAAAAGCAATGATTTCCAAAGAAATTCAAAAAATGGAAGTGGTTCAGCATTACAGACTCAAAAGAGCTGAGTTGAGAAAAATTCTAAAAAGTCAGTCGGTAAGTCAGGTGGAAAAAATGGAGGCCAGAGAAAAGATGGATCGCCTTCCAAGACGTTCCATGGGTGTCCGAGTGGTGAATCGTTGTCAAATTACGGGTCGCAGCCGGGGTTATATAAGAAAATTTCAAATGTCCCGTATTGCCTTTCAGGGAATTGGTGGGTCGGGGAATGATCCCTGGGGTCACCAAGGCCAGTTGGTAGGGAAAAATGGATAGAGTTGATAATTTTTTAACATTCAAGAAACCATTTGTTTTAAGCGGGAGAATTTAAATGGATATGGTTGGTGATTTTTTAACAAGAATCAGAAATGCCCACATGGCTGGTCATAAAAAAGTGGATATACCCTCATCCAACATTCGCAAGGGAATTGCCGAAGTGTTGAGAGAACAGAACTACATTGAGAAATTCAAGGTTATCAAAGACAATAAGCAGGGTATGATGAGGGTTTATCTAAAATACGACAACCAGGGCCGACCCTGTCTTTCCCAGAATTAAAAGATACAGTCGTCCCCGGTCGGAGGGAGTATGTGAAGGCGGACAAGATTCCCAATGTTCGGGCCGGTTATGGATTGGCTGTTTTAAGTACAAGTCAGGGGGTTATGAGTGGCGGTCAGGCCAGGGAAAAGAATGTGGGCGGAGAACTTCTCTGTGTTGTCTGGTAGGTGAGAATATGTCGCGTATAGGAAAACTCCCCATTTCATTTGACGGTCAGGTTAAAGTCAATTTGACTTCTAAAAATGAAGTGATTGTAAAGGGGGCAAAACACACTCAGAGTGTAAAGATGCTTCCACAGGTGAAAAGCCCGTATTGAGGGGAATCAGATTTTTATTGAAAGACAGGAGGAAAACAAGAAAAGTCGGGCCCTCCACGGATTGTATCGTTCATTGGTTCAAAATGCTGTAACCGGTGTTACAAAGGGTTTTACGAAAACTCTTATTCTCAATGGGGTTGGTTATCGCTGCTCTGTTTCGGGTAAAACTCTGGATTTGTCTTTGGGTTTTTCCCACCCCGTAAAATTTCCCATTCCTGAAAGTATTGAAATTAAAGTTGAAAAACAGACCACAGTTCATATCAGTGGTCCCAGTAAGGAGCAGGTGGGTCAGGTGGCGGCCAAGATCAGAAACTTCAGACCTCCGGAGCCTTTTCTTGGCAAAGGAATTCGGTACAGCGATGAAGTGATTCGTCGTAAAGAGGGCAAGTCGGCTGGTAAATAGGTGTATGTATGATTTGTCTGAGGAATCGGACAGAATAAGAGGTTTTTATGCGTTCGGTGATTAAAGGAAAATGGAATGAAAAACTTAAGGCTCGAATGAAAAAGAGATTGAAGATCCGTAAAAAAGTTTCAGGAAGCAGTCTTCGTCCCAGACTTTGTGTGTATAAAAGTGTAAAGGAATGTCTACGCCCAACTGGTTGATGATGATGAATGCTGTACTCTGGTGAGTGCTTCCACTTTGCAGGATAAGATCAAAGCTCCGGTCAGGAAGCTGCGGCTCAGGTGGGAAAACTGATTGCACAGAGAGCTAAAGAGGAAAAATATTAACAAAGCTGTTTTTGATCGCAGTGGTTATATTTACCATGGAATTGTCAAATCTCTGGCTGAGGGTGCCAGGGAGGCTGGTCTGGAATTCTAAGAGAGGGTTTAATGGAAGATGTTTCGGAATATGAAGAGAGAGTGGTTTCAATAAAACGTGTGGCCAAAGTGGTTAAAGGGGGTCGGCGTTTTTCATTTTCAGCTCTTGTGGTTGTCGGTAATGGAGCAGGCAGTGTTGGTTATGGTATCGGTAAAGCGGGTGAAGTGCCGGAGGCCATAGGAAAGGCTTCCCGAAGTGCCAAGAAATCTTTTGTTCAATTTCCCCCTGGTTGAGGGACGCACCATTGCCCATGAGGTGGTGGGTGAGTTTGGAGCGGCCCGGGTGATTATGAGACCGGCGGCTCCAGGAACGGGTGTTATTGCGGGAGGGCCTGTGCGGGCTATTTTGGAGTCTGTGGAGTGAAAGATATTCTAACCAAATGTGTGGGAACCCGTAATTCTCACAATGCTGTGCGGGCCCACTATTGATGGTTTGTTCCAATTGCAGGGGCAGGAGTTTGTTTCAAGCTACAAATAATTTTTGAAAAAGTTTGATATGAGGGAAAAAAATGGGGAAAAAGTTCAGAATAAAACTCAAAAGAAGTCTTATTGGTTGCACCAAAAGCCAGAAAGACAGTCTTCGTTGTCTTGGTCTTAAGAAGCGGGAGTCAGAGGTTGTGGTTTCCGATCATCCGGCCACCCGTGGTCAGATATTAAAAGTACATCATTTACTTGATGTCAAAGTGGAGAAGTAAAAATGAGTTTATTGGCGGAATTGGCTCCCAATAAGGGGGCGACACACAAAAAGAAGAGAGTGGGGTCGTGGCGATGGATCCAACTGGGGTGGAACTTCAGGTAAAGGGCACAAGGGTCAAAAGGCCCCGCTCCGGAGGAAAAAATCTCAGAGGTTTTGAAGGGGGGCAAATGCCTCTTCACAGACGACTTCCCAAATTTGGTTTTAAAAACACCCGTTTTAAAAATGATTATATTATTATGAATCTTCAACAGATGAAAGGTTTTTGAACAGGAAGTCAGTCCTGAGATTCTGATTGAAAAAGGTTTTTTAAAGAAAACAGACAAATTGAAAATTCTTGCCAAGGGGAAACTGGATCAATCTCTTAAAGTAAAAGCTCACAAATTCAGTAAAGCCGCAAAACAGGAGATTGAAAAAGCAGGCGGAAAGGCTGAGGTGATTTAATGGCCCTGTCAACATCCTCAAACACAGCAACAGCAGAAAGCCTTCTTCAAAATGAGGATTTACGTCGGCGTTTGATTTTTCACTCTCTTTTGTCTGTTGGTTTATCGTCTCGGAGTCCATGTTCCAACTCCCGGTATCAATGGCGATGTGGTGAAATCCTTTTTTGAAACCAAGGGGGGGCTTTTTGGTTTGTTCAATACTTTTACAGGGGGTGCCTTAAACCAGTTTAGTGTTTTTGCCCTGGGGATTATGCCCTATATTTCCGCTTCCATTATTTTTCAGCTTTTGACAGCCACTATTCCCTATCTTGAGGCTTTAAAAAAAAGAAGGTCAGCATGGACAAAAAAAAAATCACCCAGTACACCCGTTGGTCCACGGTTCTTTTGGCCATTGTTCAGGGTTATGCCATTTCCAGTTGGTTGATGGGACAAAGTGGTCCCTCGGGGCGAAGCTCTTTACTATCCCCAGGTGGGGCCGATTCCATTCAAAATGATGACCATTGTCACCCTGGTGGCGGGAACCTGTTTTATTATGTGGCTTGGAGAGCAGATATCAGATCGGGGCATTGGTGAGGGAGCCAGTCTTATTATTTATGCGGGTATTGCCGCCGGAATTCCCTCAGGGGCCATGGGATTGTGGACCCTGGTTTCCAACGGTCAGATCAATGGTTTGTTATCCCTTGTTCTTTTGGCCTTTATGGTTTTTGTTGTGGCTTTTATTATTTTTATGGAAGTGGCCCAGAGACGGCTCCCCATCCATATTTCCCAAAAAGGGGGTGGCAGGGGACAAACCATGGGGAGTTTTTTTCCTATTAAACTCAATCCATCAGGGGTTATTCCCCCCATTTTTGCCAGCTCTATTTTGATGATGCCAGCGACTATTTCCAACTTTTCGGATGCCGCCTGGGTCCAGGTGGTTCAGGATTACATGAACCCTTTAAGTCCCACAGGGGGTGGTCTTTACAATATTTTATTTATTTTCCTGATCATATTCTTTTGTTTTTTCTATACGGAAATTGTTTTTCCGCCCACGGAAATTTCTGACAATCTGAAAAAATCCGGAAAATTTATTCCCGGAATTCGGGCCGGAAAAAGTACGGCCAACTACATCAGTAAGGTTATGCAGAGGGTGAATGTGGCCGGTGCCATCTATTTAAGTGCTGTTTGTATCTTGCCGACAATTCTCATTCTTCGAATCAATGTTCCTTTTTATTTTGGGGGAACAAGCCTTCTTATTCTTGTGGGTGTGGCCATTCAGATGATTGAAAAAGTCAATAGTTATCGCTATGAAGCCATCATCAGGGCCCAACGTCGGCCACGAAAAAAGAGGGTGCAGTTTTGATTGAGACCAGTTGTTTTAATTTTTTTATCTTCCGGGCACATCAGAGAAACAAAGGGGTGTGGTTTTGAGTATTGTCCTTTTTGGTCCTCCAGGATCCGGCAAGGGTACCCAGGCAGCAAGGATCGCTGAGGAAACAAAAAAACTTCATATTGGTACAGGCAATCTTTTTCGCAGTGCTATGAAAAACCAAACCCCTTTGGGTCTTGAGGCCAAATCCTATGTGGACTCCGGTCGTCTTGTCCCTGACTCTGTGACTATTGGTCTTGTCAAGGAAGTCATAGAGAAGAACGGAGGGAGTCAGTTTATCTTTGATGGTTTTCCCAGAACTTTACCCCAGGCTGAGGCTTTGGAGGAACTTATTACTCAAGTGGATGCCATTTCCATAAAATATGCTTTGTTTTTGGAGGTTCCCAGGGAGATTCTTATTGAAAGAGTGACAGGACGGAGGCTTTGTAAGGGTTGTGGCACTGTTTACCATGTTCAATCTTATCCCACAAAAGCGGATGGGATCTGTGATAAATGCGGGGGCCGGACTTATCAGCGAAAAGATGATAGTAAGGATGTGATTTTTACCCGCCTTGAGGCTTACGCCCGAAATGCGGAAATGTTAAAGGATTATTATCAGCAACGGAATTTGTTTGCCATCATTGATGGTCAGGGTGATGCGGATAAGGTTTTTTCACGATTTCAGCCTTATTTATAGATGGATAACCTGCGGAAAAGGATATTTATAAAGGGAAGTCTGAAACAGGGTCAGATGAGACTTTTTCAGGATCGGCTAAAAAATAATACTGGACGTGATACAATAAAAACTGTTAATATACAAAATTTATCAGGCTTATTCCATTTGGGTTTCAGGATGACAAAGGGGCCGGGGAATCAAATGGGATCAGTATCGTTATAATTGAGGGATTAAAATGAAGGTTCGGGCATCAGTAAAACCTATGTGTAACAAGTGCAAGATCATTAAACGTAAGGGAGTTCTTCGTATCATTTGTGAGAACCCCAGACACAAACAGAGGCAGGGTTAATGGCTCGTATATCAGGAACTGATTTGCCAAAAAACAAAAGGCTGGAGGTTTCTTTAACTTACCTCTATGGGATTGGAGCCAAGTCCGCCAGAGATATGGTTAAGATGATGGGTTTTGAACCGAGCAAAAGAACCCATGAGTTAACGGATGCCGATGTGGCCAATCTTCGTCACCTCATTGAAAAAAAATTTAAAGTTGAAGGGGATTTGCGTAGAGAGGTTTCCATGTCCATTAAAAGGTTAATGGATCTGGGCTGTTACCGTGGTTTCCGTCATCGAAAAGGTCTTCCTGTTCGGGGGCAATCCACAAAACAAAATGCCAGAACCAGAAAAGGGCCTAAAAAGACAGTGGCCAATAAAAAGAAAGCGGTTTAAAAAATGGCTGTTAAAAAAACATCAAAGAAAAAAGTTAAGAAAAATATCCCTGTTGCCCAATGTCTGGTTAAAGCCGGTTTTGGGAACACTATTATTACTATTGTTGATCCCGGAGGGAATACTTTGTGTTGGTCCAGTGCGGGAGCCGTTGGTTTTAAGGGAAGCAGAAGGGGAACCCCTTTTGCAGCTCAAATGACTGCTGAAGATGTGGCCAAAAAGGCATCTGAAATGGGGATTCATTCAGTCAATGTTTTTCTGAAGGGTCCGGGGGCTGGCAGGGAACCTGCCATTCGTGCCATTGCCAATGCGGGGTTGAAAGTTCTTTCAATGAGAGATATGACTCCTATTCCCCACAATGGCTGTCGGCCTCCAAAAAGACGTAGAATTTAAATTTTTAGAATACGAGGAGAACTGAATGCAAGAACATTATTATAAATTTTGGCATGATCTCATTAAACCAAAAACCTTTGATGTGGATCAGGGGTCCTTAACCAGAACTTATGGAAAATTTTCTATTCGGCCTCTTGAGAAAGGTTATGGAATCACGCTTGGAAACTCCATGAGACGGGTTCTTCTCAGTTCAATGATGGGTTCTGCGGTTTCAGCGGTGAAAATTGAAAATGTTCTTCACGAGTTCTCAACCATACCTGATGTGATTGAGGATGTGACTGATATTATTCTTAATCTTAAAGAGGTGAGATTCGCTCAATACACGGCGGAACCTCAGATTCTCGACATCAATAAAAAAGGTCCGGGGAAAGTGACAGCCGGGGATATTCAGACAAATGATAAAACCCTGGTTCTTAACCCCGACCACCACATTGCCACCTTGGGAGAGGGCGGTGATTTTAATGCACAAATTCAGGTGAAATTTGACCGTGGTTATGTCCCGGCTGAGGAAAATGAAAGTCATCTTCTCGGTGTTGGGGGGGTTCCGATGGATGCTCTTTATTCTCCCATTGTTCGTGTGAATTACAATGTTTCCGCAGCCCGTGTGGGACAGAGAACGGATTATGATGCTCTCACTCTGGAAGTTTGGACTGATGGTTCTGTCAGTCCGGGAGAGTCTGTGGCCCTGGCTGCAAAAATTATGAAGGAACAAGTACAGGTTTTTATTAATTTTGATGAAGATGCGACACCTGTTCAGCAGAAAAAAGAAAAGGCTGGGACTCAACTCAATGAAAATCTGTTCAGAACAGTGGATGATCTTGAGCTTTCAGTGAGAAGTGCCAATTGTTTAAAGAATGCAAATATTCGTCATATTGGGGAATTGGTTGTTCGATCTGAGTCGGAAATGCTTAAGACAAAAAACTTCGGGAGAAAATCATTGAATGAGATTAAAGAGATCTTGGGTGAAATGGGGCTTAGTCTTGGAATGGAGATCGAAGGTTGGCCTCCTCCGGATTGGGATCCCAATGCAAGCACTGCTGCTTCCGTCCCCAGGGAGGAAAACTCTGTTGCAGGTATGGATGGCTCCCAGGGAGTCAATGGAGGAGAATACCGTTAATTTTGATTGATACGGGTATACTGATCCGGTTTGAATTTTCATGGAATTTCTCTGAGAGTTCATTTATTCTATGCTGGACTTGTTTATTAAGAAGGACTGCTTAAAACAAGTGGTCTCTTAAAGTCACATGAAAAACAAATGGTCTTCAGTATAAAAATCAAAACGTTTGGAAATGAAAAATGAAACACAGGTTGCAAAATAAAAGATTTTCCAGATCCCCTGAGGCCAGAAAAGCCCTGATAAACGGTCTTGTATGTTCCCTTGTTGAACACGAGAGAATCAGAACAACCCTTTCCAAGGCCAAAGAACTTCGCCGTCATGTGGAAAGGGCCGTGACTCTGGGACGGGGAGAAAGTGACGTTCATGCCACTCGTCTTCTTATTTCCCGTTATTGCAATAAGGATACGGTTTTTAAAATTGTTCATGATCTTTCGGTGCGTTTTAAGGATCGTCCGGGGGGTTATACCCGTATATTAAAACTCGGTCCCAGAGTGGGTGATGGATCCCCCATGGCTTTTATTGAGTTTGTGGATTTTGATCCTGTCAAAAACAAGGCGGATAAGAAATTTAAAATTAAAACAAAAGACAGTAAGGGAAAACAGATTGTTAAAGAAATGACTCTTGAGGAAAAAGAGCAGTACAAAAAAATTCAAAAAATAAAAAATTCTTCAACAAAAAAGAAAAACCTCCGCAAGATTAAAAACCAATCCCGCAAAGTCAACCGCCATGCAAAGTAGTGTACCAGAGTCTCCCCCATTTGGAGAGCATCTTCATAAAAAAATGAAGTGTTTTCATTGAAATTTAAAATAGTGTCATTTTATAAAGCACAAAATTCTTTGATTTTCTTTTTTATGATCATTTTTTCAGTGATTTTTGGTTTGGTTTACTGGCAGAACAGGAATCATGAAAGTCAAAATCCTCCTGAATCCTATCGGATTCTCTAAAATTTGGAATCCAGGGGACTCTATGGTTATGGGGAAAGAGCTTTCAGGTCTGTTGATGGACAAAAGTGGATTTTGTCCTCTTTGAAAGGGAAAGTGGTGATTCTGAGTTTCTGGGCCACCTGGTGTGAACCCTGCGTGGAGGAGTTTCCCTTATTGATAAAACTTTTGGATGCTTTTCCCGGTAAGTTGGTTCTTTTGGCTGTTTCCAGGGATAAGAAAAAAAAGGATGTGATAAAATTTGTAAAAGCTTTTAATGGTTTTCGCAGGGATGTTATCGTCACTATGGATAAAAATAAAGAATGGAATCAGGCTTTTGGAGTGGATCGTTTACCTGAAAGTTTTGTTTTTAACACTCAGGGGAATCTTTTAAAGAAAATCATCGGCATTCAGGATTGGTCTTCCCCCATGGCCTTGAAATTTTTTGAAAACCTTTAGGAGTCGGTTCTGAATGTTTATGACACCCACCCATAAGATATTCCGAAAAGAAAACAAAAAGATAATCCTTTTCCATGTGGGATGTGTTTTGTTTTTTTTGCCTTTTTTCATTCTTCATGGTTTTAATTTTCCATCATCCGACGATTTTTCCTACACTGTTGATTCCATTGAAAAGGGTTTCATACAGAGCCAGATTGATGTTTACAAAAACTGGTGTGGAAGATTTATCCCAACGGCCCTTAATTCCTTCAATCCATTGGTTTGGCACCGCCTGGACCTTTACAAGCTCTGTTCCCTCCTTAATATGTTATTTCTTTTGTTTTCGTTTCACAGCCTTACAAAAACAATCACTGATCTGCTGGATATTAAAAAATACCAATGGCCCGGATTCATGCTTTTTTCCATACTGGTTTTTGCACATTGGCCGGGACCAAGTGAAGGTTTCTACTGGCTGTCGGGTTATACGACTTACACGATTCCTGTTTCTGTTTTATTGTTTGGCCTGTCCTGGTATTTAAGATGGGAAACCAAAAATGCCTACAATCCCTTGAAAATTTTCCTGCTGGTTTCAGTGGCTTTTATTGTCGTCGGGTTCCAACGAGTCTCTTATGCTGCAACTCTGTCTTTACTTTTCTTTTGTCACGGCTTTTGTCTTTTTCAAATCAAGGAAGAGATTTTTCAGACACCTGATTTTTCTGATAACCTCATGCCTGGGGGCATTGGTGGTGATCGCAGCCCCCGGCAATATTGTGCGAAAGACAAACTTTCCCCAGGTAAACCCTCTTTATGCTTTCGTTAAATCCATTTTCAGTGCTGTGGAGCATACGTTAAAATTTATCAACCCCCCTCTTGTTTTCTTTTTACTGCTTACGGGTCTGATTATTTATAAAAACAGGGAACACAGGAATCTTCAATGGTTTGGATCACTAAAAGGCAAACACCTGTGGATTCTCTATTTTTTTATCATGACTGTTGGCTATCTTCCACCACAGGCAGGTATGGGAGGCAATCCCAGTGCCCGTTTTGACAATATGTACTACGTCTTCTTTTTAATCTTTATGAGTCTGATTTTTGCCAACTGGACACTTCGGAAAAAAGAAAAATTCGCAACTTTTTCCAAAAACTATCCACGGTTCATGAAACCTGAAAATCTCGTTGCACTTTTTATACTATCATCCCTGTTTTGGGATAATACAATCATTGCCTATAGAGATATGATATGGAGAGGGCCTGCTTATGCATCAGCCATCAATGATCGAATGGAAAAAATAAAAACCCATCCGGGCGGAAATCTGGTTTTTGACCCCCTGGAACTGGTCCCAAAAACCATTTTCTTCAACGGTATTTCTTCAGATCCGGAGAGTTTTAACAACAGATTTTATGCCAAATACTTCAATTTGTCCTCTGTAAGGGAAAAAGAGAAGAGAGAGGAAACAGGAAAAGAATTTTTTAAGTAAAACAGAAACAGAGTATAAGAATGTCTTTTTCCAATAACTGCCTCAGTAAATGTAAAGAGGCCATGTCATGGACATTGGAGGGATCAATAGAACCGCAAAGAAAATCAGAACTCCTGAAAATAGAACGTCAAATTCAGTATTTTCCTCCAATTTCAGACCATTCTGCAAAGGGCTTCATGGTTATGAAGCCCCGTGGTGGATACTGATAATCAGCTTTATTTTCTTGGTTTGGTATGAATGGAAAACTTTTCAAACTCACCGTACTCATGGAGTTTGTTGTAAAGAGTTTTGATAGTGATTCCCAAAGCACTGGCCACTCTTGTTTTATTGCCTTCAAAAAAATCAAGGGATGTTATGATGTATTTTTTTTCAAGCTCATAGAGAGTCATGGACGGGTATTCATCCAATGAAACCTTACTTTCAGGATTTACAATATCCTGTGGTAGATCATCAAGGGCTATCAACTCGTCATCGGCCAGAATTTGTAATCGTTGACAAATGTTTTGTAACTCACGAATATTTCCGGGCCAATCATATTTTATGAGGATATTCATAGCTTCATCACTGATTTTGCGACCGGTGTTAATAACCCGGCCGTTATTTTTGGATAGAAAATGATTTACGAGAAGAGGTATATCCTCTTTACGACGACGAAGTGGTGGAGTGTGAAGAGTGATGGTATTGACTCTGTAATAGAGGTCTTCCCGAAAACTTCTTTTCACCACTTCAATATCCAGTTCACGGTTGGTTGCCGAGATCAATCGAACATTCACTTTAATAGGCTCTTTACCACCGACTCGATAAATTTCGCCTTCCTGGATAAATCTTAGAAGTTTAGCCTGCATTCCAAGGCTCAGTTCTCCAATTTCATCGAGAAAAAGAGTTCCTCCATGGGCCATTTCAACCAGACCGATTTTTCTGGAATAGGCTCCGGTGAAAGCTCCTTTTTCATGACCAAAGAGTTCACTTTCAAGAAGGGACTCTCTTAAAGCACCGCAATTAATGGCAATAAAGGGTTTGTTACGTTTTTGGCTTTTTGAGTGGATGGAGCGGGCAAGTAATTCCTTACCTGTTCCGCTTTCTCCTAAGACAAGAACGGAGGCGTTTGAAGGAGCCACCCTGTCCACCATCTTCATGACTTGTTTCATGAGATCTGATTTGTAGACTGATTGTTTTTCAGTTACAATGGACGGATAAAAATCAGAAAAAGTTGATTTGGAAGTTGTATTTTGCATAAGTGTTACCTCTTTTAGTTAGTCGTTGACGTACTGTTACTGTATCAAATTGACACGGAGTATATACTCGGAGCGTAAAAATTTCAAGAAAAAAATGCAAATATTCCAAAAAAAATGAAAAAAAGGCCTTTTTGGATGAGGTCAAGTTCTCCAAAATCTTTGTTAAATATTTAAAATTCCTTGATTTTAAGAAAAAAATGTCTCCCCACACTCTACGGGCCTATCTTTCGGATCTTGTGCAAATTTTTCAATTCAGAGAGGTTTGCTGCTTTCATGGGCCAAAATTGGATGGAAGTCCCTCTTATGGCTGCAAAATGAATAAAAATATAGTTAATTCAAATGTTTATAGATTTTTAGAGAGTCAAATACAGAATCAGACGAGAAAATGGGAAAATTTGAGTCCAAAGACAAAAAAAGGAAACTCAGCAGTCTCAGGACCTTTATCGAGTGGCTTAAAACGGAGGAAAAAATTCAATTCAACTTCTCTTTACAGGCTGATATCAAAACTCCTGCCAAATTGCCCCATTATATTTCAGTGGATGAGTGTCTCAGTCTTATTGATTATCTTGAAAAAGAAAAGAAGATGACTTCCAAACTGCAACAGCAATCCCTGTTGTTTTATCTTCTCTATGGTTGTGGGCTCAGGCTTTCAGAGGCTTGTCATCTCAAATGGCGGGATGTTTGTTTTTCTGAAAAGAAACTTTCCATTACAGGTAAGGGTGATTATCATCGTTTTGCAATTTTACCTGACAGGGTTCTTGGAAAGCTCAGGGGACTGACCAACAGGAAGCATGAATGGATATGGGGTGATCGACCTCTACCCACCCGTACAGCTTATGAACGAATCCGACAATTGGGAAAAATGGCCGGTTTGATTAAACCCCTGAATCCCCATGCTCTCAGACACAGTTATGCCACTCATCTTCTTACCAGTGGTTCAGATCTAAGAGTTCTTCAACAGTTATTGGGTCATAAAAGTCTGGCGGCCACGGAGCTTTACACTCACCTGGATGTGGACCAGTTGGCCAGATCCATGGAAAAACACCATCCTCTTTCGGAAAAACAATAAATACGAAAACCATTTGTTTTTGAAGAAACTGTTGTTTTGCCAATTTGTGAAGAAATGATCTCTGCAAAGAAATTTCATGAAAATTCAAATACAATTGGTATATACTGATTTGTATGAAAAAAGTTGTTTTTCTGGATCGCGATGGAACTCTTATTGTGGACAAAATTTATCTTAACGATCCGGATGCTGTTGAATATCTTCCCGGAGTTTTTGAGGGGTTGAGAAAGTTGAGGGATTGCGGTTATGAATTTATTGTGGCGACCAATCAATCGGGAGTTCCGAGGGGACTTGTGACTCTTAAAAATCTCAATGAAATTCATAATCGTATTCGTTGCGAAATGTCCCGCCGTGGAATTAATATTTTACAGTTCTATTATGCTCCTTTTTTAACAAATGACAGACATCCCATGCGTAAACCCAATCCGGGAATGTTGGATTGTGGGGTAAGGGATTTTAATGTAAACAGAAAAAAATCCTGGATGGTTGGAGACCGTATGACTGATGTGGCTGCCGGGCACAGAGCCGGAATGAGATCTGTTTTTCTCAAAGGGACGGAAAATCATAAGTTATCCCCTTTTACCTCTCCTGAATTTGTGGCTGAAAATTTTTTGGAAGTTTCTGATTATATTATCTCCAATGAAAACAGAGTATAAAGTGACACCGGTCATGTTTGAATTTTTATGGAATTTATCACAATTGGAGTATAGCCAAGAATTTAAGATATGCTTTTGAACTTTATCAATATAAGAAAGATGTGAGAATACTTTATTATCTTTTTGAGCAGGGGGAAGAGTTGCTCAACAGGACCAGTGAAAGGACTTAATATTAAAGACTTTACTTATAACAAAACCGTTTCAGCCTGGGTAAATCCTGTCGGATTTTACCCTTGAATATGATATCGGCTGCCGGTTTAGCCCATTTCAGGATGTATTACCTCTATGCTCGTTTACAGTCTGAAGACTTGAAACTATAACATAAACGCCAATATCAGCCGCTATGTGAAGAGGCAATTTAATGGATTAAAAAATTTTTATTTTTTTAACCATACAGATCTTATTATATCACGGGCTATGTCGGAATAATTTTCTTCCCTCTCTCGACAAATGTTATATTCCATTCCTTCAGTGAGTTTAACCAACCGGGCAATCTGATGACCATAATCTCCGAGGTGTTTTTTTGGGACATTGTGTTTGTCGCTACGAAAAATATGTTCCGGACTATAGAAACACTCTCTATGATTAGGTTGAATGATCAAAGCCCATACAAAAAATCTTTTGTCAGGGCCATAGATATTTTTAAATTCATCAATAATTTCTGGCTTCACTTATTTCCTGTCCTTGTTCATCCCTGTTGCTGATGATGATAACCAAAAGGGTAGCTTCTTTTCGTGTGAGATCCTTGTTGGCGGTAAAAGAGGCTTTAAGTGCTTTTAGGGGGTGTCCGTAAACGCAGTTAAAAATGGGATGACCTGTTGGAGAGCATTTATAAGGAGTGTTGTCTTTGTTTTTCCTCCATAACCCTTTGTCTATCATGTCCACAAAAACATTTGAGTGATTGGGAACAGAGCGGTCCAAAAACTCTGCATTTGGTAAATTTTGAATATCCAGATTCATGGCTTTACCGTTTTTTTCATCGCCCTCTGAATAATGGGAATTGATAAAAAACATACGCCAGTCTATGGAGGGATCATCCATTGTTGGAATGAAGGATTCATATCTTTTTCTGGTGTCAAAAAGTGTCCGATCCGGAGACCAATGGGAATCAAGGGTATTGAGTACAAATAAAATATCCAGTTCGTTTTTGTTTGGATGGCTTGCCATATCCCGGTTTTCAACCAGGACTCCCGCAGAAGGTGACTCCGTCTGACTTTTTGGAGAACTTGAACACTGACACAACAGAAAAACAGGCAGGAGGGTCAGAACTTGTAGAAAGTTTTTTATAGTTTTCAAATCGTGTTGTCGGGTCATAAAGTCATCCATTTAATTTTATTTAATTCACTCACCGGGTTTCTTTTATTGGTGAACTCTCTCTTTTTTTGAGTGCTTTTCCTTCCACCGCCGATGGGAGCATAAAGGCCAATATACGCTATGTAATCCTCATCGATATCGAGTTCACTCACAGGACCTCTTTGATCGGCAAACTCTTTCTTTTTGAATGCATAAAAAAGTTGAAAATTTGATCCTGGTATTCTGAGTTTTAAGCCAAAAGAGACTTCACTGTAAACACCATCAATACCTTCATTTCTCTGGGCTTTTATGGAAGCAAAAACACTTAAGGCATCCAGAGGATGGGGAATCGTTTTATTTACTTCAGCAAAGATATAAACATTGGAACCATGTTCAAGGGAAAGTATTTCAGCTCCGGATTCTACACGAAAATAATCAACACATTGGTCGTCACATATTTTTCTTAAACCATCCAGGGAATAACTTTTTCCAAAAGCAATTTTTCCTCCAAAAAACTTCTCATCTCTGTCTTCACGAAGATATTCGTGTTCCAGGATGTCAAGACGACCGGTTTCTATATAAGTCGGATGTTCACGTCTTTGGTCTTCAAATCTGATGTGTCCGTGAATGAACTCATGAAGTCATGAAAAGCTTTATGTTCCATACCAGCTAGGCCGAATTTATCTCTGGAAAGGGAACCTATGGTGAGTGCAGCTGTTTGATAGAGTTTCTGATCAAAATCTCTCCAGTTTGTGTATTCCATAGTCAGCCTGTCTTCCTCTTCAAACCGACTCATGGCTATAAATTTATCTTCTGTTGGTGATTCATAGAAACCGATAGTTTCCGTAAAAAACGGGAATTCCAGGAAATACTTATATCCGCACCGGAATCACAACGTCTGATTATTTGTATTAGATGACCGTGGGTGTAGCCCTCGTCATTTCCGCTTGAGATGAACCAGTTGTCATTTTCCAGGTTTGTTTTAAGAAAAGGTTGACAGTTTTTGAAAGGATTTGCTTCCGGGGCACTTTCCACTTCTTGTACGGGAAAAGTATTGGCAATGGAAATATGGGGAATAAAAATAAAGAAACTCAAAAATAAAGGAAACCTTCTCATTCTCATAGTTTCGCTTTTTATGATTTTTTCCATGAGAAAACAAGACATTTTTGATTTTTGTAATTTTTATCAATTTGTGGGTCCACATGGCAACAAAAAAAAAAAAGAGTCTATGTGGCCGTCAGGCGGAGCTCCCAGGGTTTGCCCGGGAGAATTTATCATCTCTAGTGGTTTTTTGTAAAATTTACATATAAGGGGAAAAAACTATTTAAACCTGGAAAATATGTTATTATCAGAAACTCATTAAAATCGGTGTTCAAAATGATAAATCTGATTTTGTTTTAAAAATGAACTGAACTGGGGAAAGTGTTTTTGAGACCAGTTTCTCTTAGATATTAACAGGTTATGATATCAATAAGAATTTCCCGGAGGAAAAATGAAATTTTATTCAACTTGTATAATTTGTTTTATGTGCCTGTTACTTCCAGTCAGTGGCTTTGCGGGTTTTGGTGACTGGGTGGGAAAAATAAGAAGAGCTTTAAAACCCAATAAAGTTTCAGAGGTGGAGTTGACTGACCAGGTGTTTGAACTTGATCTCCGTCAATCAATAAGACATATCACAGGTAAGGATCTTCCGGAAAATGCAACCAGACAGGATGTTCTTGAGGGTTTTAGGGAAGCTTACATACAAGCGGCAGCTGACACAAGAATAGCACCTCAAAGTGATAGCCTGTACGATCATTACAGGGATTATCCTGGTGCTGGCTTATACGATTATTACAGGGGATTGATTTTTCGTGATGAGTGGTGGGAAGTTGACGATTTCAGGGAAATCATGTTTCCTATCCTTCTAAAAGAAGATCTTGTCGGTAAACACGGTAATCCTGTCAATCTTATGAAATGGTTGAGAGAGGCTAGGCTCATGGGAGTTGAAGGCCGGTTGAGTGATTTTACCCTCTCATCTTTTAGAAAATATGGTATTTCAATGGAGGATATTATTATCCGAAAAAACGGGGTTATTGATTTTAAGTCCACAGTTAAATTGAATTAAGTCAGATGATGGAGGATCCTTTTTTTCAACAATTGTCTCTGCAACCAGGGCCAGTGAGGGTTTTACTCAACTCTGGAAAAGAGTCATGTCTGAAGAACCTGCCAGCCAGAGGACAGGTGTTATAGAACAGGATTTTGATGTAACCTTTCCTCATAGTGGTGATCAGGACCTGCTGGGTGGTCAGGCCACAGGGGGTCTTGTTGAATGAATCCACGCTTTTGAATCAAATTGGCTTAAATTATTAATTATCAAACTCAGGAGATAAAAAATGAATATAAGGATAATTGTTTTTTACTGGCATTGCTGGTTTCAAATTTTAGTTACGGCCTCGATTTTTCAAGTGTTTTAGATGCCGGTAAAGGTGTATTGGATGCCAGTGGAGATTTTGTTAAAAGAAAGGTCGGATTGGAAGAAGAAGAAGAAGTGGAAAATCGTCTTCGTGAACTTCTGAAACCGGGAGTTGAGTTGCAAATCAGTGAACTTACAGGTTTACAACCAACCAATATAAAGATTGATTCCGTTCCTATGACTGATATTAAGGGATTAACAACTCATGGTATACAGATGGGTACAAAGGGAATGGATATCACTCCCGATAGTAAATCCTCTTCTACCAGAAAAGCTGAGGTGGATTTTGAAATTGACTTAAAATTGGATTGTTTGTTTGTGTTTACTCTTAAAGAAAAAACAGCAAACAGAATGCAAATCAAAGATTGTAAAATGGTTTTTGAACCGGATTGGTCTGACGTGCCGAAAGTTGATAAAAATGCCATTGAAGAACTCATGAAACCGGGAGTTGAATTACAAATCAGTCAATTTACAGGTTTACAACCAACGGGTATTGAAATTACTGATGTTCCTGTGACTGACCTTCAAGGGTTAACAAGTCTTGGCATACAAAAGGCCGTGGAGTGGGCGGATACCGCCGATGACAGTGATGACACTTCTACCAAAAGAGCTAATGTGGACTTTGAGACTGGCTTGAAACTAAGTTGTTTGTTTAAATTTGTTCTTTATGACCAAACCTCGAATCAAATAAAAATCAAAAGTTGTCAAATAGCTTTTGAACCAAGTTGGTTTGACGTGCCGGAAGTTGACGAAGTTTCCGGTGGTCACAATCCACATCAATAAATTAAAAAATTATTTGAAATTCCAAAAAAGAAACAAATCACGGGAGTCTTCCTTAAAGGCTCCTTTTTCTTATTATCAGGCTTTGCGGGTCAGGTAATCATCCTGGGTGAAAGAGTCCACCTGGATGGCATCGTTACGCATCTGTTCGGCTTTTTTAATGAGATCGTATTCCTCTTTTGTAATCACTGATTTTTCAAGGGCCAGATCCATGATATGCATCACCCGTTTTTTTGGTAAAATTTTGGAACGCCTGGCTTTTCTGATTTTTCTTTCAATGGCCTCGGCTTTTTTGACCATTTTAAAAGCCTGATCCATACGGTTGAGACCGTCCTGGGGGTCTTCGGAAATATAAATCCCTTTAGTCAGACGGTCCCTCTGTTCCCCGTCCTGTTGGATAAGGTGGGCCAATTTGTGGGAAAGGGAATCAGACAGAGGGGTATCCAGGGAATTCAAACGCATCCACCAATTCACAGGTCCCCTGAAAAACCAGGACAGTCCCGGGACTTTCAGGTTTTCAAAAATGCCTTCAAAGGCTTTTTGGATTTCACCAAAAGCATGGCTGGCAACATATTGAATCACAGGCCAGTCTTCCCTTTTCTGTCCTTCCGCCTGATAGCGTTTGAGAGTGCAGGAAAGTAAATACATCCAGGCCAGAATGTCGGCAAAACGACCTGTGATCTTACCCTTGGTTTTAAGGGAGCCACCGAGACTTCCCATGGCCACATCGGTCATCAGGGCAAAGACTGAGGAAGTCCAGGTGAGCTTCTGGTAAATGCGACGGGCTTTTCCACCTGGTGTAAAAACAAGAAAGCCTCTGGTCAGACTGAGAACAAGGCTTCGGGAAAGATTTGTTACAATATGACCCACATGACCCCAAAGGGCTTTGTCAAAACTTTTTTGATCGTTATTTTCAACGGCAATGACCTCTTTATAAGCATAGGGGTGGGCCTTAAAACCCCCTGACCAAAGATAATTAAAGTTCGGGTCATAATGTTGGCTCCTTCAACAGTGATGGCAAGGGGAGTGGATATATAGGGGTGAGCGATGACGTTGCGGGGACCACGGGAAATTCCCGCTCCTCCAAAAATGTCCATGGCCTTGTTCACCACATCCCTCATCATTTCGGTGCAGTAGTGTTTGGCAATGGCTGTAATGACAGGGGATTTAACACCACTGTCAATGGAACCCGCTGTAAAAATCCGACAGGATTCCGTGACATAACCAAGGCCCACGATTTGGGCAATGGCTTCTTCAACCCCTTCAAAACGACCCACGGAAAGACCAAATTGTTTTCGGTTGGTGGCATGGGCGGAGACAGCCCGGCTGGCCAGCTTTCCGTTTCCGGCGGCCTGGGAGGGAAGGGATATCCCACGACCGGCAGTCAGACAATCCATCAACATATTCCATCCCTGACCGCAGCCCTCAAGACCACCGACGACCACCTCTTCCAAAGGGACTTCCACATTGTGACCCTGGGTGGGACAATTGTGAAAAGGGATTCCCAGGGGATCATGTCTTTTACCAACAACCACTCCCTCTGTTTTGGTGGGAATCAAAGCACAGGTGATACCCAGGTCCTCCCCTTTTCCGAGAAAGTTTTCAGGGTCTTTGAGGCGAAAAGCCACCCCCAGGAGAGTTGAAATGGAGGCCAGAGTGATCCATCTCTTATTCCAGTTTAAACGGATAAAAAGCCTTCCATCTTCAGCTTTAAAAATTTCACCCTGGGATTGGATGGAACTTGCATCGGAACCGGCGTGGGGTTCAGTCAGGGCAAAGCAGGGCATTTCCTCACCTGTGGCCAGCCTTGGCAGGTATTTTTTCTTTTGTTCTTTGGTTCCGTAGTTGTGGAGCAGTTCAGCCGGTCCAAGGGAATTTGGCACCATAACCAGAATGGCAAGGGCTGTGGATCGGGTTGAGATTTTACAGATCACTTCACCGTGGGCCAGGGCGGAAAATCCCAGTCCTTCATACTCTTTGGGAATAATCATTCCAAAAAATTTTTCTTTTTTAAGGTATTCAAAAACTTCAGGCTTGAGTTCCCTGTTCTCCCATAATTCCCAATCGCTCACAAGAGAGCAGAGTTTGTCCACTTTTTCATCAATGAATTTTTGTTCACTTTCAGTGAGGGTTGGAAAAGGTTCTTTCATAATCTTTTTGAAATCGGGTTTTCCGGAAAACAATTCCCCTTCAATCCAGACCACACCGGCTTCAAGGGCCACCCGTTCGGTTTCTGAAATTTTTGGAACCAGCTGAAACTTTTTAAATAAACCCAGAATGGGATTGGAAATAAGAAGACATCGGAGGGGTGTGTTAAAAACAAAACCTGCTATGAAAAAAAACAGAATGAAAGGCCACGGGACTCCCCAACCCATAAGGAAAGTCAGTAAACCCAGAGTCCACAACCAAAGGGGAGTGGAAAAATAACCCAATAAAAGTGGAGTTAACAGACTGATTATTAGAAAAAATCCACAGTGATTTTGAAAAATGCCGAAAAACAGATCCATTACTTTTTTATTTTATCTTATGAACATTGAGGGTTCAACTCCTGTCCAAAAGTCATGGGGCTTTTTTTGCATACTTCATATTTGACTAGGAGGCCCGGGATGGATGAAAAAATAGTGGAGAAACTTCAAAACCAGAGGGAAAGATACCAGAATTTTTTAAAGGCCATGAACTGTTGTCCCTTGTGTTCTGCACCTTTAGTACTGATTCACGAGGTTTATGAAGAGGATCATACCATCAAAGAAACAGCCCATTGTGAACAGTGTGAAATGCAGACCCGTTGCAAAGATCACATTCGTCATTGAAAAAATGTCATTATTCTGGCATTTTAATGCCAAAATAATGACAACTCTTAACAAAAGCAGATTCATGAAGATTCGGTCAGGACGATTTTAATATGGGATGGGAAGACCAAATTGCCCAGTGGTTCACCTATATGGCCTATGAACCAATGTCTGTTTACACCATGGTGGTGGTTCTTATGTTTGCCTCAAGTTTTGGTCTCCCCCTTCCCGAGGAAGTTACAATCATCAGTGCCAGCCTGACGGCTTATATTGCCACCCATCCGGAAAAGTATCCGCCTTTCGGAGAAGACCTTATAGGGGTGAACCCCTACACTCTGGCCAGTGTTTGTCTTTTGTCGGTCTTTCTCAGTGATTATCTGATTTATTGGATCGGTAGTCATTTCGGAGACCGTCTGGAGCGTCATCCCCGTTGGGGAAGGTATTTTAAGGGGAAAAGTTTTAAGAGAGTCAAGAGATGGATTCATGACTATGGAATTCTGGCCCCCTGCATTTTTCGTTTCACTCCGGGTTTGCGTTTCCCCGGACATCTTATGTGCGGAGCCATTCAGTTTCCCCATTGGAAATTCGCAATACTTGTTGGGGTGGCGGCCCTTCTCACGGTTCCCACCCAGGTTCTTTTAATAAGTGCCTATGGTGAGGTGATTTTAAATCTTTTGGGAAAAATAAAGCTGACTGTGATCGCTGTGGGGATTTTGGTTTTGATTGTTTCTATTTTTGTTTTCAGGAGAAGAAAAAAATCACTGAAAAGAGCTGGCTGAGGCCATGGATGGCCGTTCCAAAAGGAGAACCTTTTTTTTAACGAATCTCTGTTATAAAAACAACTCGGCTTAGAATAAACGATCTTCAGTAAAAGCCATAAGCCCTATATGAATGGGGACCAAAAGAAGTCACAGAAAAACTGAAAAAAGCCAAAAGTTTTATTACAAGAAAGTATGGATCAACCTATTTAAAATCCACTTCAAAGATTGCAAAATTCAGTATTAGTAAAAAGGTTCACCAGAGGGTTTTCCCGACAAGCATTCATGTGGATATTAAAAAGAGGATTGTTCATATCAGGGGTGAAAGAATCACCTCAATCATGGGTATTAAGGCTGCTGGAAGTCTCAACCTGAAATTGCATTTTATAAATGGCCCTCACACAGAAAAACCCCCATGGGGGTTTATATCATCCATGAAGTGGAGCAGCCTTAAAAAAGCAAATACAATTTATGCTAAAATCATTTAAGTTTTGTCTATTCAAACAGATTTTTTATAATATAAACTACTGTTATTATTAAGAAAAATGGTTATCCAATTTATCTTTTCCAGTTCCTTAAAAACTATTTGCTAATAATGCTAATTAGCATTATAATTAGCACAAGAGCTTATTTCTCAACTGATAAGGGGTATTATGGAGCTTGGAAAATATCTACAAAAACTAAGAAAAGAAAAAGGAAAGTCCTTGCGTCAGGTTGAGCAAGAAACAAGTGTTAATAACGCTCACCTTAGTCAATTGGAAAATGGCAAAATAAAAAATCCATCAAAAGATCTTATTAAAAAATTGGAAAATTATTACGGGTTCGATGTTAAAAAACTGGATAAATTTCCAAGCAATGAGAATGAAAAAAAAAGTTCACCCTATGCACCTTTATCCATAGTATCAGCTCAGGATATTGTTGGTTTTGCAGACAAAGCATTGGCAGAAAGAGAGGCCCCTCGAATTGTTAGAGACCTTATTGTTAGCACTGTTATCTATAAACATTTGCATATGCCAGCAGGAGAGGGAACTTCCTTATCAGGATGGGATGGTCAGGTTGTTTGTGAAAGAGGTTTTGGAAACCCATTTGTTCCCGATGGAAATTCCTTTTGGGAAATAAGTAAAGCTCAAAACCTCAAACAAAAAGCAACTAAAGATTTTAAAAAAAGAACAAGAAATCCTTTAAGTGCTGATCCAAAAAGTTCTACTTATGTCGTTGTTACACTTAGAAGATGGCCTAAAAAAGAACAGTGGATAAAAGAAATGAATACCTGGACAGATCAAAATCAAATGTCTCGCTGGAAAAGTATTAGAATTGTCGATGCAGAGGATTTAGAGTTATGGTTTGGAAAATCACCTTCTGTAGCTCTCCAATTTGCTCAATATTGTATTGGAAATTTTCCAATTAAAGCTAAACCTTTGAAAAAATATTGGGATGAATGGTTTCGATCAACAGAACCTGGAATTGATGAAACTTTACTTTTGGAAGCTGGGAGAAATTTTCATCGTCAATTCAGTGAATTTTTAAAAGATATCAATACAAACTATTTTGAAATAAAATCTCATGATAAATCTTTAGCCATAGCTTATATTTACGCCACTATTAGTACGTTAGATAATGAAATTCTCAAAGAAAGTCTTTTATCCAGAGTTGTTGTTGTTGAGGACAAAGAAGCCTTTGAACAATTGTCTAATCCCGGTTCATGCCTATTATTAATTCCCTTATTCAAAGAACCTCCTATTGGCATAGCAAGAGAAAACGGTCATCGTATTATTTGTCTTTCATCGGATATAGAAGAAGGCAGTAAAAATATCATTGGTCGGGTTTCCAGGGAAAGTGTTATCAATTTTCTAAAAAGAGAAGAGACAACAGAAGAAAAAGCCCAAAGATACGCCTCAAAATGTCATGGAAACTTATCTAACTTAAGAAGACTTTTGTGTCCAACTAGTGAAATTGAAAAACCAAAGTGGAGTAAACCACCTATAGCTCAGGAGCTTGCACCACTGATTTTATTTGGGTCATGGTCAGAGGTGAAGCAATGTGACATTGAATTTATCAGTTCTGTTACTAATAAGAATTATGAAAATATAAAAAAAGATTTAATGGGAATTGTCTCTTTGCCAAATTCTCCACTAAAAAAATTTGGAAATGTTTACACCTTTGATCAGGAATTAACCTTTGATGAATTATACCAATTTCTGGATATTGAGTTTATAATAAAGTTTCTTAAAAAATCTTCAGAAGAGTTACTTTCCAAATACGATAGCCGGTTTGATAAGGATGGAAAGAAAAGATTTTTTACTGATAGAGAGTCTTTACACTCTTCTTGTCTAAGAAAAGGAGTTGCCACGTCATATGCTCTGTTGGGCAATCGTTACACTAATTCAAACTTTCCAAACATAAAGCATTATGTCAACAAGGCTGTAAAAGAAACTCTTAAAAAAAAGAATGATTGGAGGTATTGGGTTTCTATTTCTGATATTTTAACCCTTTTGGCAGAAGCCTCCCCGGATGAGTTTCTTAATAGGTTGGATGAAATCCTCCAAGAGGAACAAACGTCAAAAGATAGTGAGAATTTTTTTGAAATATTGAAACAAAAAGACTATCCTCCTTTTGGAAGTTGTGATTATGCTTCTCTACTTTGGTCTTTGGAATTATGTGCCTGGGAAAAAGACTATCTTAAACGTGCTACAGAAATTCTTCTTTTAATGAGTCAGCATGAAGATTCATCCAGTAATTGGGCTAATAAGCCGTCCATGACATTACAAAACCTCTATCGTCTTCCAATGCCTCAAACGTCCTGTGGTTTTAATGAAAAATTACAAATTCTCGATTCTCTTTTTGAAAACAATAAAGATCAAATATGGGCTTTGTTTTTGGAAATAATTCCATCCAGTCAATCTGAAATTCTAAATCTAAATTACAAAGCAAAATACCGTGATATTCAATTACCTTGCGAGGAGGTTAAAACATATGGAGATATACGTCAATTTGCAAACGCTTTATATAAAAAGGTTCAATACATTCTGAAAGATGAACCTGTCAGGTGGCTTGATTTTATAGATTCTATTTTACAAATTCCATTTGGAGACAAGAAAATAAGATTTTTAAAAATGCTTAAAGATTTTAACATTAGTGATTTTTCTAATAAAAACAAATTAAAGATATGGGAAAAAATAGAAAAGCAATACTCATGGCGTTTAAAATGTTCTCCCAAAGATTCTGAAGAGTCTATCTTAAAGTTATTAAAAGATATTTATAAAAAATTCACACCGATTGATCCAGTAGAAAAATGGAAACGTGTTTTTGATTATTCTATATCAGGTTCTATACATCCTTCAATTATAGAAAAAAGAACAAAAGAAAATGAAGATCATGATTATGTGAAAATGAGTAGGGAGATGGAAAGCGTTTGCGAAAAGGGACTCAAAGAAATTATTGAAATTTCTGGTGATAAAGGAGTAATGGAACTCATTGAAAAAATAAATCGCATTGATATTTTAGGCGATGTCTACGCAAAAGTTTTAAATGATAAAGAGAAAAAAGAGAAAATAATTTGTGAATTTGATTTTTCGGATAGAAAAAAAGATATTTTCTATGAATGGTTTGTGCGAAGATGTTCTTTAGGGAATGATTTAAACAAGATTTCAGAAGGCATAAGTTGGATTCAAAGGGTCATTGATGAAAATCAATTAGAAGAAATCAGAGTTGTTAAAATCTGCTCATCTTTACCTTTTTTAAAAGAGATATGGGATTTGATTGAACAATTTCCTAAAAACATTCAGGATGGGTATTGGAATTCCGTCAAACCTCTGCAAATTCTCAAAAGTCATGAAGATGTTTTACGGGCTGGTAAAAAGCTTCTCTATTATAAAAGACCATATTTTATTTTTCAAATAGTTTCATATTTGGATGAAACAGAACTCAATAAACTTCCAACCGATTTTCTTATGAATATTTTAAGTAACTTAAATCATGCTCCTTTTAATAAAAAAGATTTCTACCAGATTGGTGATATGTTTTCTTATCATCTTGAAAAAATTCTCAAATTTCTTGGAAAAAAAGAAGATGTAGATAAAAAAAAGTTGGCTTTCATTGTTGAATGGCCTTTGATGGACTTTTCCTATTCTTATGGAAAAGAGAGACCTGAAAATCTTATTAACACAGTTAATGAAAAACCAGAAATATTTCTTGAGTTACTTAAACTTGCTTATAAAAAAGACGACGGATCTACAGAAAACAATAATCAACCTCATGAGGTATCCAAAAGAGCCCGTCAATTTTTTCAGATGTATGTAACATCACCTGATTCAAGAGATGACTCTTCTATGAATTTCTACACAAGAGTTAAATTGCCAGGAATGAATGAAAAGGATAAATTGGATTCTGATAAATTTAGGAGATGGGTATCAGAAGTTAGAGAATTGTGCAAAAAACATCATAGAATTAGAATCGGAGATTCTATTCTGGGACAACTTTTTGTCCATGCTCCTATTGATGACAAGGATCAAAGTTGGCCTCATCAAACAGTCAGAGATATTATTGAAAAATTGAAAAATGACAAATTAGATCAAGAATTTATAATTGGTATAATAAATAAAAGAGGTGTTACTTCGAGAGGTATCTATGATGGCGGTGAACAAGAAAGAAAATTAGCAGATAAATACAAAATCTTGGCAGAAAAAATTAAACTTCTTTGGCCTCATACAGCAGGGCTATTAAAAAAAATAGAAAAACAATATCTTTCTATGGGGCAAGTGTGGGACAATGAAGCCCGTCTGGAAGAACATCAAAATGATTAGGAAATACTATCGGCAAAATATGCCTTCAAACGGAACACTGGTCGGATAGAAACAGGCACACATAGACACCCTATAAGAAAAGGCCAAAAATTACAATAAAGTCTCCGAATTGGAAAGGAGAACGAATGACTTTTGGAGAATTTTTTAAAGAACTCAGGATTAAAAAATTCCGGTTCCCATTGAGGACATAGTGGACCTCAAATTAAATTAAGTATTCTGATTTTAGAATGCTTTGGAGGTTTTATAACCTGCCAGAAAAGAAACTTTGTAGAAGGATTCAATTGAACTTTTAGAAATCAGCCGTCTGATTCTGACGGATAACAACCGACCAGGGAGGGGTTGGGGGGGCTGAAAAGGTGATTTGGATCGGGTTCGTTCCATGGGAACTCCCTTTCTTCAGCATTCAGTGTGTAGATACTTGGAAAAGTGGGAAGGACATTAAAATAAGTTTTGGTTAAACTCTTAATGATCCAGTTAAAATCCGAGTCCTGTTCAACCACTTTGAATTTGGAAGGTATATTTTCCTGTTGGGATCCGGAGAGGTTCAAACTGACAAAATCTTTGTAGGTTTCATTGGCCAGTTGTGAAACCCAGGTGGTTTTATCGGCTTCAATTTCACGGGCCCCAATCAAGGCTGTGAAAGTCATAAAATCCCTGATCCCCCGGAGTTGAAGAAGCCAGGGGTGGTTATGGAGATCAGCCACATCCAGCATATCACCGTCAGTAAAATGTTGAGTGAAGTAAAAGTATTTTTCCTTGACAGGCAGGCATTTATTCTCCTTTTCCCCTGTACAGATCATAATGCCGAGGGATTCAAAATCAGTCTCATCATTAAAACCGGAGTTTTCAGTTGTTCTATTACTAAAAACATCAATCTCAGTGTCGGTTATTGTAACTTTGTTCTTTAAGATATATTTTAAAAATCTGGGATGAAACCGGGCCACCAGGCATTTTTCATACTCACCCAACTCCACGTCGAGAGTGGCCTGTTGGGCCACCAAAAAAACACCTGAACTTATGGTTGTTCCCCCTCTGCGGGTTATGGTTTCATCTCTGGAATTTGAACGGGAGATATCAAAACCACTGAGAACGGCCTTTGTGATACCCGCAAGAACGGCAACACCTGCTCCGGCAGCCGCTCCGGGGATGGCTCCAACACCTCCGGCAACCGCTCCTATGGCAGCCCCTCCTGCAACCCAGACAGTAAAATCTTTAAACCAGGAATAGGGTTTGAAGGCTGTTCGGGTGGATGAGTAGAGACCTCTCGTGGAGGCGACATTAAAACCCGATGAAGCATTGACATTCATGGATTTTCCCCCTCTGTAGATATAGCGACCCGTGGTTTTAAAAACCCTGACTTTTCTTTCTATAACGATAGGGGAGTATTCGATGATATCGGGGTTGGGTCTGTCCCAAAGATCAGATTCCCTGAGACGGGTCAATTCTGATTTTCTTTTTCTTCTTCTTCCATTCTTTTTGGAAGGATATTTATAAGCATTGGCAATAAATTTATGACAATCTTTTTCGATGTCATGGAGAAAATCAATACCTTTTGAAAATTTGGGGTAAGTCTTGATCCCTTTCCTGTTGCGATTGGAAATGTCACTATTAAAAAGAGAAGAAAAGAAGTTTTTACTAAACAGATTTTGAGTGAGTATAAAACACATTCGATGCATAAAGTCCCTGTTCTTTTTGGGATTATAAGTTTTATCATCAGGTCCGGTGGTGATGATTTCACGGATGTCTTTTTTATCAAGTTGATTATTATCGAGATAATAATATTTTGCATTTTTGTTATCAGTTTCAGTTTGACTGATGAGTTCTTTCTCTGTTCTATCGGACTCATCGGAAAATTCTTCAAAATAGGAATCTATCATTTGTCGACTGTAATAACGATCATTCAACTGTTTGTAAAAAATGTCTTTGTCATAGAGTTCAGGTCCTGACTCCAAAGGGCTGTAGCATTCTTCAAGGGAATTAAGATCTTTTTTTCTACAACTTTCCCAGTCAATTTCCCTGAGTCCCAGATCAGGGTTTCTGTTGTCAAGGGATAGGTGTTTAAGCCTCATGCTCCGTACAAAATTGATAAGTTGGGAACCCAGTTCCATTTGACGAATGTATTTTCTGTCAATCTCTTTTTTCATTTCAATAAGCCTGTCCACAGTCATATTATAGTAGGCTCTGAGAAAACCGTAATATTTGTTGTTTTCATAACCTTCGTTAACAGAATCACCACTGAGGTGAATAGGTCTTCCACCAGACTCATATCCAATCATTTGGTCGATCATTTCAGGCACATTGCAGGTGGCTGTTTTGCAGTAGTATTCATTTAAAACATCCGTGGGTCTTAAATGAGATTGATTTCTGTTAAAAAGGAAGGTGAGAGGGCCCACAAAAGTTCTGGCCGGTAACCCTGAAGCTTCATCATCAGGGAGTTCATTACCGTCTTTATCGTATTTTGGGTTGGGAGTGGGACCTTTATTGGATAAAAAATCCAATGAAAAATTTGGAGTCAGTGGACTGGTTGTAAAGTCAATATTTTTTAAATCGTCTTGTATGGATTCAAGGATTTTTATTTTTTCATCACTTGTTTCCATATGGAAGATACGATGTCTTAAAATGTCATGTAAAAAATCCTTCCAGCTTTTCCAATTGTCTCTTGGAAACATGAATTTCTGCCAGGGGTCTCTGTCATGATACTTGACTTGGCTTGGGTCACTTTGCCCGATTCCAGACATGATAGACTGAACCCTGTCTTCACTGTTTTTGGAATATTGTGCTATAATGTCGTCAATAATGGCTCTTTTATCATTTCTAAAAGAAGCTGTTGTACTAAGTCCTGCCAATTTGTATTGAAAAATTGTTGACAGTTTTTCCATAACCTCTTTTTTACGCTCTTCATAATCTTCCATGTCTTCTTTAAGGCCAAACATGGTATAGATTTCTTTTCTTATTTCCTGCAACTCCCCTTCTGAATATGTACTTGAAACATTTTCAGAAAAGATTTCAGAAAAAAGATTGTCTATCGCAGTACGGATGTCTTCATTTTCCAGTTTTTGTTTAAAAGTGCCTTCAAATTTATCCATCATTTCATAGATTTTCCGGTAATTTTCTCCAAAATTGTATTTTTTGGCGGAGTATTTAATCACTCTGTCAATGGTGGTTGCCAGCCTCAATTTATGTTCGTCGATGGTTTCCAGTTGTAAAAAGAACTGATTACGAATTCTCATAAGTCTCAGGTCACTGATTTCAAGTTCAATAGGAGTGATGATTCGTCCTCCAATCACTCTCACCAGTTTTTGTTGAATTGTGATAAATTGTTTTTTCCCACTGCCTATTAACTCATTGGGTAAGGGGTCTCCATGGTTGACAGTATAAACATTTCTTTCATCGTCTGTGTAAAGTCTTGCCGCCGGGTAAACATTCCCACTTTCATCCTCATAGAATTTTATCGGCTTTCCATTTTCATCCACTGCAACAGGGTATGATTCCTGATTATTCAGTTCCACTAAATTGACTTCATTCGGTGATATTTGGGTTTCAAATGTAAGAGTGTCATAAAGTTTGAGACTATTGAGTTCTTCTATAGTCATTCCTTTCAGACTTTCGAGAAATTCTTCATGGGCATTATCTGTTTCCTGATTTCTTAAACTCAGTTTTTTGTCATAAATTCTCACTCCCCGGGTGGATGGATCAAGATAGTCTTTTTGCATGGCCACTTTCATCAGATAGATTCCATCCCGAAGTCTTTCGGTGGCCCCACGACCAAGGACAATGGAGTTGTATTTCAAAGCATAGACGTGAAAGGATAAAAGAACAGTCTTTTTGACTTTAAGATTTAAAAACTTGTCAACAGAATACCGAAACCCCAGTGTGTCATATTTAAAATCAGCGATGAAAATTTTTGAATCCGGGGCATTTTTTCTCTGCTCTTTAATTTGCTCGGGATAATCCCGAAGCATCTCACGGGCATCCCATCCAAAGGTCCATTTTTCATCCCAGGGATTCATGTAGTAGACGTATTTATTCTCAAACTTTATGTGTCCACCTGTTTGGTTTACGCATTTGGAAGCTTCAACGTATTCGCATCCTACAGTGCCGGCAAAAGTCACCAGAGCCTCTTTTCTTTTGAGAACCTCCTTCCTGTAATACTTGTGGGAGAGAAAACCAAACCAGGTTAAACAACCTTCATTGTTTGTTTCCCGCCTGATGGTGTATTCTCCTCCATAATTGTCATGGGTTTTAATGTTAAACTGAAGACCCTCTCCCACCGGATTCCCTGTAATACCGTTGACAATACAGGTTTCCACCCGGTATTGCAGGGTTCTGTCCGTGGCTGTTTCACCGGGCATAATCCTGACAAAACGGGGAGTGAAAGAACTGAAAATAAATCGTTTGGCATCCTGGAGAGTTTTTATTTTTAATTTGCCGTCCTTGTCTCTTTCCAGTTTTGCATTGTCTCTTTCAAGTTTTTCGATGTATTTGTCATAATCTATATCCTGCATGGGCTCGTAACCTTCCCGTTTGAATTGGGGAGTTTGGTTTCTTACCCACTCATTCCACTCACCCAAATCATAGACTCCCGTAAAAGGTTTCAGATGTTTTAAACCCGGACTCATTGGAACAATTTTCAACACAAGTTCAACCCGACCCAGAGTGTTTCGTTTTTTCAGAACCATGGGGAGACTAACCTGTAATCCGTTTCCATCAACGCTCCAGGTAAAAGCTGTTTTTTGCCCTATGATTTTATGAACGTCATCGGTGAGTAGGTATTTCTTTTTATCTCCGCTGAACCCCGAAGCCACAAGGTTCGCAAAAACCCTGAATCGACCGCTCAAAATCTCTTGGTTGGGATTCACCACTCCCGTGGAATCCTTCATTCTGGTAAAAGGTAAAGCAGTCACATTGACTGTCATATTGATACCCGCTCTCTCTAAAACCCTTTCATCAACTCTTTTTCTTATTTTCTTTTCTGTTTCCTCATTGATACCAATATCTTCAAAATCTTTTTCGATGAGTTGATTGGGTTGTTGTTCCCTTTGGACCGGCAGAACCCGAACATTTCTCATCTGGAGAGTGGCATCAGGAGGATATAAGTCCCCTTTTAGAGCGGCAATCACTCTTCTTTCGCCTGTAATCCATTCGCCCCTGGGCCAGTCCCTTTTATCCAGAAAAGTCAGATCCCTGAAGCCGATAAATTGGGATTCATTACGATACATATCCCAGGGGTTCAGTCCCACACGACGAACAATTTTTCCCATATTGCCCGACAGGGATTCAATTTCATAATGAATAGCCAGATTCACGGATTTGGCAAAATAGTCAAAAACAGGAATTTCCTGTTTCCATCTGAGGCAATTGTCACTTGAGACTGTGATAGGATTGGTAAATTCGACTTTATCATCCTTTTTGGTCCATAAAATGCTTTCTCCCAACTCGGATTTAATATGAAATCTTTGACCCATAAGAGTGCCCCTGGCGGCTCTATCCCTGAGATCACAAACAGAAAACCACAAATCAATATGGTCCACGCCATACCAGTCACTTCTTCCCGTGTAGCTGAACTTTCTGTTTTCCAGTCGGATATTTCCCGCCTGAAAAAGAGCCCGGTTGTTAAAATCGATAAGATTCCCCGTGCGGGAATAATCTTTATTCTGGGTATTTTGAAATTTACTGGGTTTCACACAACCCAGGGAAAAAGCGAGAACAAGAAAAAAAAACCATCTGGGACCCCTCCGGATCACATCAAATATTTTATGAAAAAATGAAAACAAACTATATGAAGTCATAAAGCGTTTCCATGCTGAAATAAAAAGTTTGTTGATTGTCCTGTTGGAGGCCATCGATTCTCTGGGTGGTGAAGTTGAGTAAATTGGCATCCGTGTAGTGGAGTCTGAAGTTCACGCCCCAATCTTTGGACTCAAAACTCATCTGGTAGGAATGACCGATACGATTGTTATGTCCCAGGCGAAAACTGTTGTAAAAGGCGGGAACCGCATCAGGCTCAATAAAATAATTCTTATAAGACCCAATGACCAGCCAGGATCCAAAATCTTTTCCCACCCAGAATCTCAGGCTCTGTGCTTCTCCATGGGTGTCCGGAGCCTTCATATTTTTAATGATGTTCCATTGGATTTGGGCTGAAAGATCATATTTGAATTTCTGTTCAAAAGACAATTGGGTCATCAAACCTTCAAATCCGTACACAAAGCGGGAGTTGTTTCTGTCGGGAGCTTCCACCGTGTTACCGTAGATAAAACTCTCAAAGGCGACGATGGCGGGCAGCCTTGTGTAGTTGTAGTGAGTGAGACGGCCTTTTATAAAATTACTGTGGCTTATTTTAAAATGGGCCTGAAGACTTTCCGTGAAAAGATAGGGAATGCTTTCCCTCTGGGCCACACGGGTGGAAAGAGTTGAAGAGGTTGGAATCAGTTGCTGCCCGACAAGACCAATGCTTAATCTTTTGTACTGATAATTCCATTTTTCAGAAAGACCGGGAAACCCCAGGTTACCCAGAAAGAGTCTTTCTTTGAACCAGGCCTGGTGAATCTGACCAAAACCAAAGGTCATTGATTCCCCAAGGGGTTTCCATTGCAGTTTGATCTCACGGGGGTAAATTCCACTGCCCGGTTCGAGATCCCCAAAAAGATCCTGGGATCGACCCGATTCCAGATTCAGACTGGCCTTGGCTTTGAAAGAAAGATTATCCATGACTTTGTAACGGAATTTTGTACGAAGGGCTCCTTCCACATTTTTTGAATGAATGTTGCTTGCAGTTTCCAGACTCTGGGAACCAAAACGAAATTTCCAAAGAAACAGGGAACGGCGATGGGAAAGTCGGGACTCCAGGTTTTTTTCATATTCCGGTTTATCGACAAGAAAGCTGGAACGTTGTAAAGAAGAGGTGTAAGTCCCAGGGGAGGCTTGGACTTTGTTTGTAAAACCACTCAGAAAGGTTCCGGCAATTAAAAACCAATAAAGGAGAAACCAGTGATTTATTTTAGCGATGAAGTTGGATAAATATATGTTTTTCATAGGGACATATATAATAAAGGAGATCCCTTTTAATTTCATTTGTAATTTTTATAAAAACAATATCCTGACAAAGCTATCTTAAATTATTGATTTTGCTTAATAGCTGTTGAAGAGTGAAATCAAAATAAGCCTGTATTTTTTTCAAAACTTAAAAAGTGTTGTAAGAAAAATCGAAATTTTGTAATTTTTTTATTATGGTTCGGTCAGCCGGATCTTTGGGACGGCCATCCGTTCCATCTATGGGCTGGTGGAGCCACTCAAATCCATAGACTCTATCAGGAAAAAACATCTATAAAAAAATCAAAACAAGTGTGGATGAAAAGTTTAATTGGCGTTGTTTTAACGATTTTTAATTTTTAGGAAATAATAGAAAAGGCAAAAACCAAAGGAACTGGAGAGCATCAGGTAAATCCCGATTCCGGTCCAAAGGGGGCCTCCGAGGATAAACAGATAGAAAAGAAAAAAGCCTGTTAGCATACGGAGGGTGGAATCCAGGGGGGACAGGTTTTTTTTCATTCTGGAAGGGATTCTTTGAGTTCGCCGGATTCAAACATTTCCATCATGATATCACTGCCGCCAATGAGTTTTTGATTGAAATAAAGTTGGGGGATTGTGGGCCATTGGCTGAAATCCTTTATTCCCTGACGAATTTCCGAATCTTCCATTACGTCCACGGTGTGGTAATCGGGCCTTCAGTTCTGTAAGAATGGCTACGGCCCTGGCGGAAAAACCGCACTGGGGGGATTCGGGGCTTCCCTTCATAAACAGGACAATTTTATTGTTTTTTAATACTTGTTCAATACGCTCATTGGTGGTCATCTTTAACCTCTTTTTTTTCATCAGTTCGTATGGTCAGGGCGTGAACCTCTCCGGTTTTTAACTCCTGGTTGAATACGTTCATAACATGTTTATGTCTTTCGATACGACTCATATTTTTAAAAACATGGGAGGCTACATAGACTGAGTAATGGTCCTGGGTGCCGGTGAGGTCGGTAACCTCCACAAAGGAGGTCGGATAAGCCTCTTCCAATCTCTGTTTGATTTGTTCTGGAGTCATTGATTACACCTAATACATTATTGTATTCAGATTTTCATGGAATTTCTTTAAAAGATCCAGGTCAACAGCATACAAAGTATAGAATAACCCTTTGCAACCCATGGATTATTGTGCAATAAGTCAAAAAAATGGAGCTTTATTTATGATTGTTTATGGTTTTGTTGATGAAAAACAAATCAAAAAGGAAAAACAAAAAGCCAGACAGCTAAGGAAAACAGCATGGTGGAAGCAAAAACTGGCAATGGGTCGTTGTTATTATTGTGGGAAAAATTTTTCCGGAGAGGAACTCACCATGGATCACAAACTGCCTTTATCCCGTGGGGGGACAAATTCCAAAGGCAATGTGGTGGTTTGTTGCAAGTCCTGTAACAGCCAAAAAAAATACTACACTCCGGGGAAATGCTTTTGGGAAAACTTTCAGAATAATTTTAAAAAAATCCAAAAGCCTGTACTAAAGGCTATTTTCTTTTTATGCAATTTTCCAAAAAATCTTTTGTTTTAACTCTTATTTCTCACAAAATTTTTGATTTGCGAGTATCAAACCATCCTCATTATTAAGTGTTTCTCCTTTAATCCGGACAGAAAGTTTTTAGCTTGCCTTGGAACAGGAAATATGAGGTAATTTTTATGTTGGGATTGATTGTGTTTGGATTCATGAAAATTTAAACACGATCAGTCTAAATGATCTTTTGGGGAAACTTCTTCATGAAACTCCAAACAGGATCAGTGTGAAACCAAGTAAAAAAATAGAAAAGGATTCATTATGAAAAAGCAAATTCTTTTTACTTTAATCGCTCTTTTTTTTCTAAATTATGCTGCCGCTTCTTTGAATATACGGGGAGGTTATGGGCTTCAGGTCACTGATGATAAAAAATATTCGGGAGCTGATCTGAAAAACTTCAAAGGTCTTAATATTGATGCCTTTGTTCGTTTTCCTGAAAGCCCTTTTGGTTTGGGTCTTCGTTACGAGGATCTGAATTTTAAACTTAAAGACAAAGACTCTCAGAATAACAAGTCCAATGTAAGCAGACTGTCCCTTCTCATGAATTATCGTTTTGTTGACTCTGTTTTATTTGTGGGAGCCACCGGAACGGTTGGTTTTAGTAACAGAATGAATACTCACAGGAAATTTGGAGAATTAAAATCAAAATCTGATCTCAATTACACGGTGGCTGCCGAGGCTGGTATTCCCATGGATTTCATAAGCCTTGTGGCGGAACTCGGTTACACGGTTGACCAGGTTTACAAAAACCGCAACAACGGAGCGACTATAAATCTCAGTGGCTTGTATTTTAAAGCGATCATTGGCATTAAATTTGATATTTTTTAGTCAGTCCTGATCCTTCTTGATTCATCCTTAGTTGTGATTATTTGGTTTTAGGTTACAGGAAAATGTCAAAAACAGTGGAAGAAAGAAGACCAAAACAAATAATTCAAAAATGTCAATTTTGTCAGATTCTGTTAGAAACTCTTCGCAGGAAGAGTTTTTGTTTACGGCGTGTCAGAGACAACAAAAGGATTTTCAAAATAACAGTGGAGAAAATTTATTGAATAATTTCTGGAATGATTCACTGATATTCACTCCAGAACTTTTGTTGTGCTTTGGCCTGTTCTGTAAACATGGTCAAACCTGATTGGTATTGACAGCCATAACGATGGGCACAGACAAGACCGGGTGAATCCATATTGTAGTTGAGATCAATCACTTTTTCCGGTTTCCAGTTTTTTGGGGGATAAACTCCTTTTTTCCTAAAATTTTCAGGTCCCACGGCCCAGATCAGAATATCGGGGGCCATGGTTTGATTTTCTCTTTTGGGTTGACCTGTTCTTGAAGAATAAAAAGCAACTTGGGGACAGTGTTTTTTTATAAGATCAAGAAGATCACCTCCTCCCCAGACCGCCACTTTTTTATTTTCATATCCGGAGATGAGTTTTTTAAATCCTTTTTCGTCAGTGTTGGTTGTAAGCCAGTTTTCATCCGGTTTAAAAAGAGTGTTAACGATTGACGACTTTTGACCCATCCATTCTGCGGCTTTTTTCTTTAGAGGTGAGGTCACAGCCGCCGCCCTTAAACCCATTTCATCTAAAAAGGGAAAAGCCTGTTCCCATTCCTCTTTTGAAACATCAATGGCAAGACAGTTCATTTGTTTTTTCATAAAAAAGTCACGATGAAAACCGGGGGTCAGACTGTGGGTTACGGGAGAACCAATGATGGCGGCAAAGCAAGACCAGTGTGAATGGTGGTTTAAAAGATCCATTAAAGTGGGTTGATCCAGGTTAAGTCCCCCGGCTTCCCTGAAAAAGCCAAAAGGCATTTTACAGGCTGTGAGCAAACGAAACCATTTCCATCGGCTACTGGGTGAGGTTGGTAGAAAAATTCGTTTCTCCGGATTTTCGAGAAACCATTTGTAACCTGATTTGAGTTCATTAAAGTCTTTAATGGGAACAGCCAGTTTTATGATCCGGTCTTCACAGGGAAGTTGGTTGAGAGTTTTGTCTAAACTGTCCTGTCTTTTGTGGAGGGATAATATTTTGGCTTCCCCGTTTAATCCCCATTCAAGGGGCCAGTCCCAAAGGGAGTCATTATCCAGAAGATGCTCCAGTTTTTTTGAGTCCTCTTTTTTACGAAAGCTGATAAGGGATTCCGGATGTTTTTTAATCAGTTTTTGGATTGCCTGGAAGGACAACAGATCATTTCGTAACTCCCATCTGGGCGGGTTTCCCATTTTTTCATTGGAAAAAACTGTTGTGTTGTGATTATCATGGAGTTTGGTTAAAAACCAGAGACCGTTGAATGAATGACTTTCCATTTGTAAAATACTTTTTTTAAAAAAGTTTTCTAATGAAGTTTTATTTCCAAAATTGTCTTCCGGAATTTCCAGTTCATAATCCGCCATGGACTGATAATGCTTTTGCCTTTGTTGAAAGCGTTGTTCACTGATTTCAAGGGAGTTGTTCAGTTTTGGACGATCCGGGAAAAGGGCTTTTGACAGATCAATGGTTCTTTGAAGCCAGAGAGCTTTAAAATTTTCCGGCTTTTCACCGGAGAATCCTGCTCCCACGTCAACAACCAGATTTCTATCTTTGTGTTTTTCAATGAGAGTGGAAAAGCAGTGAGTTTCACAATCTCTGAAGAAACTTTCCCCCTTTTCCTTAAAAAGTTCCCGGATTGATTTTTTGGTTTGTTTTTCCACTTCCCGGTCTAAATGACAGACCACAACACCCTGTTTTTTTAAAAAAGGAGTGAGTTGTTTCAGAAAATAAGTCTTTCCCGTTCCACGATGACCAATCACCATGAGTTTTAATTGATTTTTTTTAAAAAAAGAAGTTGTATTGAAGATTGACCACATGACTTTTTTATTTATGGGTTATTTAGGTTTGAATTTCAAGTGGATTTTCATTGTTTGAGATGTTTAAATAAAGGGTGTTAAAATTCATTGAATTCAAACACAATCAGTTAGCATAAACTCAGTATATCAAAAAATTCAGGAAAACTTTTGCGGACTGTGTGACTTTGGTGGATTTTGATAGAGGCTCCCTGGAAAGTGGCCAGAGTGGCGGCCATGACCATTCGGTGATCCCATGCCGGATCAAAATCAAAACAGGGAGGGTATTCGTGTTCCGGTTCACCTTCAATGGTGATGGAGTTTTCTGATTTTTCATATTTAAAATTCATGTTTGTCAAAAGTTCTGAAACTTTTTCCAGACGATCTGATTCTTTATAAATTAAAAGATCCAGTCCATGCAATCGGGACTCTCCCCTGGCACGGGAGAGAAGAACAGACAGGATGGGAAAGAGGTCAGGGCAGAGAGCAAGATTGGTGTCAATGGCTCTAAAACCCGTTGTTTTTTTTATGGAAAGATTTTTTTGTTTTGAATCATAATTGATTTTAACTCCCATTTTTTTGAGAATTTTTATAAATGCAAAACTTGGTTGCTCTGATTGTCCGGGGAAGAATTCCAGTTCCAGGGAACCGGAAACAGTGGCCAGGGCTCCCAGGGCAAAGGCGGAGTCCATATCCGGTTCCATTTCAAAAACTGTTTTTTTTATTTTTTGTTTTGGTGGAATAAGTAATTTCATACAAGTTGTTTTCATAGGTTGTGACGTTGTTATCCAGGGACTCCCGTGGGATTTTGTTGGCTTACTGGAAGGGGAAATTTCACTGGAAGTTTGGTTTTCTGGAATTTCAATAATTTCAAGTCCCATTTGCCTTAAAAAAGAAAGAGTCATTCTCAGATAGGATTGTGAGTGATTGATTTGATTCAAGTGAAGAATCAGAGGTTTTTGGAGATTCCAGGCACTTAATAAAAGGGCACTGGCGTACTGACTGGATTTGTTCAGATTCAAAGTGATCGGGTCTGAAATCTTCCAGCCCTTACTGATAATGGAAATTCCCTGATCTTTTTTTATTTTCCACTTGACCTCCATTTGCTCCAGGGCTTTAAGCAGTTCACCGTGGGGGCGTTTTAACAAAGTGGGATGGGTTTTTAAAAAATAACTTCCCGGTTTTCTGGAAACACGGGCCAGTAGGAATCGCAGACAGGTTCCTCCTTGACCGCAATCAAAAGTGTCTGACTTTTCTTCTTTGAGGCAGTGAAGGGCTTTTTTTAAAAGTTTGACATCATCACAGGAAGAATCTCCAAGGATATTGAGGTTCGGGAAAAAGGATTTTAAAATAAGAGCCCGGTTCATCAGTGATTTTGAGGCTGACAAGGTTCCCCGATAATGAAAGTTTCCTGATTGATTCATTTTTACCCTTAAATGAGGTTCTTTGTAGTTTTTGTTTCCAATCTGTGTATTTTCTTTAGAGCTATTGGTGACAAAAAGATTATTTAACCCATCCCTGTCTTTTTGCTTCAGAGACAAGGTCATCAATCAAAACGGGTTTGGCCAAGGTTTTCCCAATGGTTTTTAAAAAAATAAAAAGGATTCTCCCCTCTTCATCCATTTTTTTATCCTCCCTGAGAAAAGAGGTTATGGCTCTTTTGCCTGGTTTTCGATACCAATTGAGTTCGTGGGCCGGAACCCTTTCAAATTTATCCCGAAGAACTCCTGTGATTTGCTCATAAAGATTTTGTGGTAAATCCCCCCGGTAACGACTCCATTCAAGGGCAAAAAACAGTCCCTGCAAAACACTGTCTCCGTGGGGCCAGCCAAAATGGGATTCCAGGGCGTGACCAAAGGTATGGCCAAAATTAAGGACCTGTCTTGTTTTTTTGGTCTCAAAGGGGTCCTGCAAAATCAAATGATATTTGTCTTCAATACAGGATTTTAAAAAATACCACAGAAACTCATCGGCACTTCTTTTTTCCGTTAAAATATTTTTAAAAAACCGGGACTCTCCAATGAGAGCCATTTTTATGAATTCTCCATAGGATTGTTCTTTGAGTTCCCTGGGGCAGGTTTCCAGCAGATCCTTAATAATAAAAACTTTCTTTGCGGGATAAAAGCTTCCAATCTGGTTTTTTACTCCCCCTCTGTTGAGGGCTGTTTTCCCCCCGTGGGCTGAGTCCATGGCGGCAAGCCAGGTGGATGGAATATGGACCAGTGACACCCCTCTTTTTATAATTGAAGCCACAAAACCACCAAAGTCCCCCAGGCTTCCTCCACCGAGAATGACCATGGTCTGACTGCGATTGACAGGTTGGGGCCATTTTTTAAGAATAAGCTCCACCTTTTTTGGAAAATCTTTAAATTCTTTAACGGATTCCCCCCCCTTGAGTCCGAGACAATGGGGGAAACTTGAAATAAAATCCTTAACTCCCAGATCTTCACAATCAAGGTTTTCCATTTCCAGGTCATAGAGAAGAAAATGGGTGTCGGGGTCCAACTTGTGAAAAGGAAGGCTGTTACGAAAAAGAACCTGGCTTTTAAAATTTTCCATAATTTCATTTTATGGGTCTGGTTTTGAATTTCAAGTGGATTTTCATTTTTATGGTATTCTTTTGAGAATCAGATTTAAAAGTTTATCTATATACTGGTCATATTTGAATTTTCGGATTTTTCCTCTCTTGAAATAGCCGAAAACTTAAACACGATCAGTATATATCAAGCCATTTGTAAGGTGTTTTTTAAAATGGAATGTCTTTTCATCACTTTTGACTTAAAAGGGCTCCTGACAGTTTGAAAAGAACCCTTGCCCCCACGTTGGAATCCCAGCAATCCAGGGATGGGTTTTTTGTTCCTGGTGAAACTTCACACAAATCAAAACCCACAATTTTTTTGGAACTTTTTGAAAGATAATAAAGAAGTGTTTCCAGTTGTGAAAAGTCAAGACCTCCCGGAACCGGTGTTCCCGTATGGGGGCAGAGATCAGGGGAGAGTCCGTCAATATCCAGTGAAATATAAACATTTTCACAAAGTGGTTTTAATATTTCCAGGATAATGGACTTCCAGTTTTCACCTTCAGAGAGTTTCAGGGTTGTTTTTGAGTCATAAAAAGTATGAATATCCGGGTTTTCTTTAATCCTTTGTTTCTCTTCGGGGCAAAAATCCCGGATTCCCACCTGCACCAGGCTTTTGGGTTTCAGATGTTCGTGAACATTATACATAATGGAAGCATGGGAAAAAGAATAACCCTGGTAGGATTTTCTCAGATCCTTGTGGGCATCAATCTGTAAAATGCTTAATGACTCATATTTTTCCTTAAGGGCTTTTATGAGACCAAAAGGACAGGAGTGATCCCCTCCGATCACTCCACAAAATTTGTTTTTTAAAAGAATCTCTCTGCTTTGTTTATGGATTTTTTCATTCAGGTCTTCGCAGGCTCTATTGATTTCTTCCTGCCATAGAATTTCTTCAGTGCTGAGGGTTTTTCCCTTTTCCAGTTGATTTTTGATTTTTAAGGCTTTGGTTTTTAGATTTTGGGATTGTTTCAGAACATCTTCTGGAATATCCCTTAGAAAAATTCCTTTTTTATAAAAATCACCGTAAAGGGCATCACAGAGATCCAGTTGTCTACTGGCCTCAAAAATGGCCTGTGGTCCAAAAGAGGCTCCTCCACCATGGGAAACAGTCACCTCCCAGGGGACAGGGAGAAGAATAAGTTGTGAATCCTCCTCTGAAAAAGGCAGTGAGAAGATTCCTGAAGTTTCCCGCCCTGTGGCGTTGGGATTAAAGTCCATGGTTTTTATCACTCTTTATTTTTATATCAGATATGACATCCAAAAAATAGTTCTGATTCCACAGATTCAAAGAGTTCTGGTCTCTGGCGTTTAAAAAAGGAGCCACATCTCTTTTTGCGGATAGAAAATCTGTTTCCCGAATTCTATCTTCCATAAGACTGACAAAGTCTCTTTTTCCAAAAGGTTTGGAGGGATTCCAGTCGCCACTTTGAACAAGCCTTTCCTTCAAATGTTCAATATGACAGTGAGTTTGTTTTCCAATATACCATAAGAAGTCATAGAAATCCCTGCCCTTGACTCTTGTTTTCCATTTTCTGGCCAGAACTGCGTGTAACTTTCCCGCAAATAGGTCTTCCATGCACATGGTCCTTACCTGAAAAGGAATGGGTTGAAATATGTTTTTAACCTCTGTTGTGAATCGATCCGGAGGTTGGGTATCCAATTCGATTTTGATTTTTAAAAGCTGGTTGTTCTGGATAGATCTTAGTATTTTTTCAGAGGCTCTCATTTTTGTTAATTGACTGAGTGTGTTGGCTTTAACAAATAAGGATTTAATTTGGGAATGCTGTTTTTTGATTTTTTTTTCAATACTTACTTCAAAACCAAAGGAAGTCAGTTCATCAGAGATGGATTTTAAATAGGGATCCAGATTAAATTCCTGTTTCTTTTTAAAAAGTGAAAAGTCCATATCTTCAGAGAAACGATTGAGGCCATAGAGTATTCTTAAAGCTGTTCCTCCATAGAACAAAGCGTGTTCAAAAAATTTTGATCTCCATAATCCCAAGAGGGTGACCTGTTGTATAATTTCTTTTAGTGCGTTTTCATAATCACGTTGGCTTTTACATTTATAGGGTTTGAGCATTGACAGTATAACTTCATCCATTGAAAATCCCTTTATTGACAGACATATTTCATGACTTTTTTGACATTTTTATTTTGATAACAGGAAACAATTTTTCTTAAACGTTCTATTTTGACGGATTTCATAAATTCATCTTCATCCAGCCGCAAATCAGAGAATATTTCCGTTATGGAATAGTTTCCCGGTTTTAATTCCAAATTTATATAATCAATAAGTGCTTTTTCAGGAGAGGCCATAAACACTCTTGTTCCGGGTGTGAGTTCCTTTTGTAAAACACCCAATGGATATTTCCCCGGGTTTAAATATCTGTAGGTAAAGACTCCCAGGGGGGTCTTAAAGATTTTATTTTTTTTACTTGTTACACTTGTTATGGATTCAACACGTTCAGGTATCAGTTGATAAAAGGATAAAGCTGATTCAAGAGAGATATAAGAGGGGCCGTAAATAAGGTTTGCCAGGCGTTCTTTACTGTGTGATTTTTCAGAATCCTGATTATTCAGGACATACAATCCTTTTTTAACCCTGATAATATTTTTTGTTTTGATCAGTTCATTTATTTTTTGTCTGGGAGCTTTGTATTTTTTTAAGGCATAAAGAAGACTGATGTAATCAAACTCCTCTTTTCCAATGACTTGTCTTAACTGGTGGGTGTTCAAGGAATCTCTCTCCAAACTGTTAGATATAAATATACCAAAATGAACCCCAAAAATCAATCCAGTAAGTTAGATTTTCTCTAACTTACTGGATTAAAAGTACAAAAACCAATCCCAGATAGCCCCCTTCTGCACTTTAATCTCAAATACAATAGGAAATATTTCATCTCAAATCCCTATGTGTAATAACGCCATTCATAAAAAAAACTTTGTACCGATAATAAAAGGGTTATGGGTGTATATTTTAACGGTAAGATTTTTGAAATAAAAAAATATAATCTTGAATGTGAATTTGAAGAATTGATTTTTAATAATTCTCCTCTTCTTTTTGGCAAAGAAACAATAGTAATTAACTACAAAACTAAAATATCTGGAAACTCACTCGGTAATACAATACCCGATGGGTTTCTGTTTGATTTTTCTGATAAGGATGACATTAAATTTTATCTTATAGAAGTAGAATTGGCCAACATGATTTTTATAAACATATTTTTCCTCAGATTACCAAGTTTTTTTCATTTCCTCTTTTGATTTTTTTTAAGAATCACAAGATTTATATAAAGTGCCGACCACACAAAATGCCTGCAAGCATCACTGGCATCATTCCCTCGACTGTCTGGTGACTTGTCTTAACTGGTGGGTGTTCAAAGAATCTCTTCAAACTGTCAGATATCAGATCTAAATATACCGGGTTTAGTATTAAACCCATTTGATTTTGGTTGTGAAGCCCAGGGACCGGTTTTTTCTGTAACATAATCGTTCATTATCCCCCCTCTCAAATCTGGTCTTTGGTCCCCAGGAAAAGTCAATATTTGAGACATCCTATTTTCAAAATATGTTATTATATAAATTCAAGAAACAATGGGAGAGAATCATGAAAACGCTGATCTTTGTTTTTATCGTAAGTCTTTTTTCTTTCAATGGATTTGCTGGCGATGGGGAATCCAATACTGAGGTTTTACCTAAGGATCTTCACAACACTCTTTCAAAAATGTGTGATGAGAATAAGTTTGGAACTTGTTACCCTCTTTTTAATTCAGATATTATAAAAAAAGTGTAATAAAGGGAATCCTGTTGCGTGTGAAACCTTTGAAAATTTTAGAAAATGTCACAAAAAAGAAAAATCACTCATCAATGCCGGGGCTTGTTCAGATGTTGGAACAGGATTTAAGTCAGCAAGTAAATGGACCAAGGACCAGAGGTTTTTAAAACAGGCTGAGGTTTATTATAAAAAAGCCTGTGATGGGGATATAGGTTCTTCATGCACAGAATTGGGAAAGTTATTAAAGCTAAGAGGCGACATCAGAGGAGCCAGAAGGAATCTCCATAAAGGTTGTTCTTTAGAACTTAAATCCACGGAAAAAGACATTGATAAAGACCCTAAGGAATATTTCGCTCATTCTTCCTGTCTCAGTATTGGAAAAGTCCTTTATCCCAATGCTTTTAAAGAGCATTGTCTTGGTAATAATGAGTTTGATGTTTTTCAGGAACATGAAACCCCAGCCTCACAACAATAGGTTTTAATCCTGGTCTTAAATGGGCCAAAATTGGATCTCATAAAAAACAGTGTACAAATGTGCAATCTGTGCAACCCAGTAGAGTGTTGGCCCCGATATGGCAGCAAACGGAATACATTTTTTATAACAGGACGGGAGGCCGGGTAACAGTTATTACTGTCGAACGGGAATATAAAGAATTTCTATGGAATTAGAGGATGGAGAATGTGTTTTTATTCCTTCTCGTTTTATAAAGCTAAAAATACAGGAAGAGATAATGTGTGAAATCTACCAGCATGGGAAGTTTCAACCTGAACGTTGTTATTTCAAAGTCGGTGAAGCCAGGAGGAAAAAAGGCTGGAGCATAGATAAAAGGAATGAAGGTTCTTTTTCTTATGTGGAATTTTTTAATATAGTCAGTAATACAGATTTGTTTGAAGGGGCTGAAGAACCACGACAGTTTGATGATTCTTTTACCCACTCATGTAAAATGCTGGTTCCAGATGATTACAAACCCTGGAGTGAGATAGTTAAGGATCCGAATTGGAGAGATAAAATGCCTGTTGCTTTACCACGGAGTGGTGAGTGTAACTAAAGATTCTGAAAATCGTTCTGAAACTTTAGATACAAAGAATCGACTTTGAGAGGGTTTGAATAACCTAATAAAAAACTTTAAACAGGACAAAACTTAAAATAATAAAAGCCAAAACCACATATGTTGTTTTTTCAAAGTGATCTTCAATCCAGATTTGTGCTTTTTCACCCATTTTAAAGATTACCCCCCCCAGAATAAAATAACGAAGTCCACGGGAAAGAAAAGCAGCTCCAATGAAAGGGAGCAGAGGGGCCACTGTCACTCCGGCGGCAATAGTGAATATTTTAAAGGGAATGGGGCTAAAACCCCCCACAAAGACAACAATAAAGGTGGCTTCCTTCAAAGAGGAAACAACATTGTCAAAACTTTCCTGGGAAAAAACAGATGTGAAAAACCAGGGAGAAAGAGCGTTCCAGGCGTAAAGACCTATGAAATAACCCACGAGGGCTCCCAACACTGAAAAAAGGGTTCCTAAAAAAGCGTAGTAGAGACTGCGTTTTGGTTTTGAAAAACCCATGGCCAGCAAAAGAGGGTCTACGGGCAGAGGAAAGACAAAAGCTTCCAGGAAAGTGAGAAGAGAAAGGGCTTTGGTGCTTTGTGGATGTTGAGCCCACTTTAAAGTCCAGTCGTAAAGTTTGCGAATACGGGCTACCAGCCAGGATTTTATTTTTTTCAATTTCTTTTTTTCTTTGGTTTGTAAGGAATTTTGTCCTTATGATAGGGGAACAGGAAGGCGAAGTGTTTTCTCAGACGGTTATTTTCACAGAGAAAAATAAATCCGGCTGTCAGAAAAATGGAAATGGGAATCGTGGAAAAAAGAATCTGTTGAATTTTATCCCCCCCTTCAAAACCCCATCGTACGGGAATGGTGGCAAGAACCGCACAGGCCAGCCCCCGGGGACCCATGGAAGTCAAAGTGAGAACGTCCAGCAGGGGTTGTCTTTTTTTGGTGGGAAACAATATTTTTATAGATACATAACGGGTGACAAAAATACTCAAAGCGATAATAACCCCTACAGCCAATAGGGTGACATTATTAACTGTGATCAGAAGACCGAGGTAGAGGAAGAAAAAGGTTTTCAGTAAAAAAGTGATTTCTTTAAGCAGAGCCATATCCTGATAAGACACGGGTTCTTTTGAAAAGGTGAAAGTCAGCCAGGAGGGCAGAAGGTTCAGATTGGCAAGGCAAAAACCCAGAACCAGCACAGCCATGGCCCCGTTCATATCAAACATTTCTGTCAGACCGTAAACAAGCAGGGCCCATGACTCTCCTGAAAATTTCATCTTTGTCAGATGACTGGCGTATTTTTTTACAATGGCCCAGACAAAGGCAAACAAAGCTCCAAAGCCCATGGACATCAGGGTTTTGGGTCCGATGTTAAAAAAAATGGAATAGGGATCCATCTGACCGGCCTTGATCCCTTCGGCAGTGACCAGGAAGAGAACGATGGCAAAAATATCAGTAAAAGCGGATTCCAGGGACAGGATGATTTTTGTTTTTTGTTCAAGACTTAAAAATTTCACCATGGGAATGACAATGGCCGAAGAAGTGGATCCCACGGCAAAGGCGATAAGCATTGAAAAGGGAAATCCCACAATAGGTATTGTTATAATGGTGACGACCAGAACAATACTGCAAAAAGTAAAAAGGGATAAAAGCAGGGATGGGAACCAGGATTCTTTTAAATCTTTTGTTGAAAGATGAAGTCCCGCTTCATAGAGAATGACAATCAGGGCAAGGGTGGCCACCAGTTCCCCCATTTGTCCCAACTGACTGTGATTGATGATTCCTGTTACAGGGCCTAAAGTATAGCCGATGATAATCAGGATAAGAAGATCGGGTATTTTGGTTTTTTCAAAAAACCACTGGAGGGCGTGACCGCCAAAGAACAGAACCGATAAACCGATAATGGCCATTTCCATAGACACCTCCACTCAATGATTTTCCGGTAATTTTATTATCCAAAGACCCTTTGTTTTTCATGTTATCCAAAGACCCTTTGTTTTTCATGTTATTTTCCTAAAAAAAAACCCCACTGAGGATAATGTGATGAGTCAAACAGACTGATCGTGTTTAAAATTTCATGGAGTTTCCCTTCATAAAAGACCGGAAAATTCAAATAGGATCAGTACGCAAAGGATCATAAAAAAGAAAACAGAATCAGTGATGAAACTTGCAGGCTTTCCCGGTCTATGCTAACTATGGCTGGTTGACAGAGATCCTGTTTTAATTTTCCATGGAATTTCCTTTGGAAAGTCCATGGGGGACAATAATTCACACCTTCCGGAACTCTACTGGTGTTCCAAGGGAATATTTGCCGGGAGGGAGGCTAAACCAGATGGGAGGAAATATGGTAACTATCAAGGATATGCTGGACTCAGGGGTTCACTTTGGTCATCAGATCCAGAGATGGAACCCAAAGATGAAACCCTATGTTTTTGGGGACCGTCACGGCATCCATATCATTGATCTTCAAAAAACCCTGGAAATGACACAAAAAGCTTTAAAAGCCATAGAGGATATGGCGGCCCAGGGTCATAAACTCATTTTTATTGGTACAAAAAAACAGGCTGTGGATGTTGTTCAGGAAGCTGCACAAAAATGCAAACAGTTTTTTGTAACCAAACGATGGTTGGGGGGCACTCTTACCAACTTTGTCACTATTAAACAAAGTATTGATCGTTTGAGAAAAATCGATCAAATGCGGGACAAAGGGGATTTGAAATATTTTTCAAAAAAAGAACAGGCCACCATTGAAAAGGAGTATTCCAAACTCAATGAGTATCTGGAGGGAATTCGTGAAATGAAAGAACCTCCGGCCATGATTTTTGTGGTTGATGTTATCAAGGAGCATATTGCTGTTAAAGAGGCAAAAAAACTGGGTGTCAATGTTTTTGGTCTCTGTGACACCAACTCAGATCCCGAAGAAATTGATTACCCCATTCCGGCCAATGATGATGCCATTCGTTCCATCAAACTTTTCTGTGGTCTTGTGTCTGAAGCCTACCTCGCCGGTGCCAAAAGGTGGGAGGAAAAACTTCGAAGTCAGACAGACAAACAGTTTGATGTGGAAGTTGAGGAAAAAGTTGAAAAACAAAAGGATGAAGTCCCCAAAGAGCAAAAAGGACCTTCTGTTATCAAAGCGAGCAGGGGACGGAAACTTGTTGCTGCCGGAACAGCTGATGAAATTGAAATTCGTCATGAAGTGGAAACGGAAGCGGCAGTCATTGTTGGAGATGATGAGCCTGTTAAAGAGGAAAAAACTGATGAATCCGGCGATAATCAGGAAAATGATGAACAAAAAAAGGAAGGGTTGGAAAAATGACAGTAACACCCCAAATGATAAAAGAACTGAGACAGAGAACAGGTTCCGGACTGATGGATTGCAAAAAAGCCCTGGAGGAAAACTCCTGTGACATGGACCAGGCAGTGGATTGGTTGAGAAAAAAAGGATTGAGCAGGGCTGCGAAAAAATCAGGTCGGGTGGCGGCTGAGGGTCTTGTGACTTCCTATATCCATTCAGGAGGGCGTATTGGGGTTCTTCTTGAAGTGAATTCTGAAACGGATTTTGTAGCCCGTACGGAGGATTTTAAGAATTTTACCAATGACATTGCCATGCACATTGCCGCCAGCAATCCCCTGGCTGTTTCCGTTGAGGAAATGTCCGGGGATCAGATTGAAAAAGAAAAGGAAGTGTTGACTGCCAGAAATCGGGAGGAAGGTAAAAAAGAGGAAATGATTGAGAAAATCGTATCCGGCCAGATCAAAAAATGGCTGGCTGAAAATTGTTTGCTGGAACAAAAATATGTAAAAAATCCGGATATAACAGTGGCTGAATATCTTAAAAACACAGTAGCTAAAATAGGAGAGAACCTGGTGATTCGTCGTTTTGTCCGTTTTGAACTGGGAGAGGGAATCGAAAAAAAATCAGAAAACTTTGCTGACGAAGTGGCTGCTGCCATGAAGTAACTGGAGACCGGATAAGTGGATTTACCGAAGTACAAAAGAGCCCTGCTCAAGATCAGTGGTGAAGCCTTGGCGGGAGAAAAGGGTTATGGTATTAGTAGTGATGTTATTCAGCAGGTGGCCCGGGAAATTCAGTCAGTGCGTTGTGAAAAAATCCAATTGGGTGTGGTGATTGGAGCAGGTAATATCTTTCGGGGAGTGGCCGCTGCCACCGGAGGTATGGATCGGGCCAGTAGCGATTATATGGGAATGCTTGCCACCTGTATTAACGCTTTGGCTTTACAGGATGCTCTTGAGGGGTTGGGTGTTCAGACCAGGGTGCAATCAGCCATAGCCATGGCTCAGGTGGCCGAACCCTACATTCGAAGAAAAGCTATCAGACATCTGGAAAAGGGACGTGTTGTCATTTTTGCCGCCGGAACAGGGAATCCCTATTTTACCACGGACACTGCTGCCGCTCTCAGGGGAATGGAAATTGAGGCGGAAGTCATCCTAAAGGCTACTAACGTGGATGGAATTTATGATAAGGATCCAAAAAAGTTCCGGGATGCCAAGCGAGTGGAGTCCATCAGTCATCATGAGGCTTTAAACAAGGGCCTTAGAGTGTTGGATCAAACTGCTATCAGCCTGACAATGGATAATAAAATGCCCATTATTATTTTTAAGCTTATGGAGGAGGGAAACATTCTTAAAGTCTTAAAAGGTTATCCTATTGGGTCAATCATCGAATCTTAAAAGGAGGTTCCATTGGATTTTTCAGTTCTTAAGGAAAACACAGAAAAAAAGATGAAATCAGCCATCGACTCGTTGTCTGAAAACTTCAAAAAAGTACGAACGGGAAGAGCCCAGGTGTCCATGCTTGACGGAATCAGGGTGGATTACTACGGCAATATGACTCCTTTAAATCAGGTGGCTTCCATCAGTTGCCCCGATGCAAAGAGTTTTCTTATTTCCCCTTGGGAGACATCAATCCTCAAAACCATTGAGACATCCATTGTAAAGAGTGACATTGGTATGGCTCCCATCAATGACGGAAAGGTCATCCGTCTAAAACTTCCTGAATTGACTGAGGAGAGAAGAAAAGAACTGGTCAAGAAAATAAAAAAGATGGTTGAAGATGCCAAAATCGCTATTCGTATGATTCGTCGTGATGCCAATGATCTTTTAAAGCAATCTTTTAAAAACAAGGAAATCGGTAAAGATGAAAACAAGTCCGACCAGGAAATCATTCAGAAAATAACAGATAAATGCATTTCTGATCTTGAAAAAGTGGCTGAGCAGAAAGAAAAGGACATAATGACTTTATGATAAAAACAAAAGGGGAACCTCAACATATTGCTATCATTATGGATGGCAACGGACGCTGGGCGAAAGCCCGTGGTCGCAATCGTATTTTTGGTCACATTAAAGGGGCAAGAGTGGCTAAAAAAATAGTGGAGTCCAGTGTTGAGAAAAAACTCAAGGCACTGACTCTTTATACCTTTAGTGAGGAAAACTGGGGGAGACCCCGGGAAGAGGTTGATTTTCTCATGAAGCTTCTTTTTCGTTATGTCAGTCGTGAACGTAAAAATCTGTTAAAAAATGATGTTCGTTTTTGTTGTATCGGGCAGATGGAAAAACTTCCGGAAAGTGTCAGAAAAGCTGTGGAAGAGACGATGAAAATAACAAAGAAGAACAGGGGAATGGTTCTCACTCTTGCCTTAAGTTATGGCGGGCGACAGGAAATCACCCGGGTTGTCCGGAATATTGCTGAATTGATTCATCAGAAAAAAATCTCCCCGGATGATATTACTGAGAATCTTATCAGTGGTTTGTTACAGACAGCACCCCTTAAAGACCCCGATTTGCTGATTCGGACCAGTGGTGAATGTCGATTGTCCAACTTTTTGCCATGGCAAAGTGTTTACACTGAACTTTATTTTACTGACATTTTATGGCCGGATTTCAGCCTGAATGATTATAATCAGGCCCTTGCCTCTTATTTCCGACGTGAACGACGCTTTGGAAAAATAGATGCCGGGTTTTTCAATCAATTGAGTAACTAGTGGTTCATCCTATAGGAGGTTTTCGTTTTTGTAAGAATCCTTTCAGCTTTGCTGGGACTTTGTCTTCTTTGTTTCACCTGGTATTTTCTTGAACTGATTGGTTTATTGGTTTTCTGTTCACTGGTGGTTTTTATGGCTTGTATGGAATTTTCCTCTTTTGTTGTAAAAACCGGAACAGGACGGTTTTTTTTTGCTGTTTTCATATTTTCTTTTTTTCTTGTTTTTTCCTTTCGCTCTGAACTTGTTCCGTTTTTCTCAATTTTTTTTCTTCTCCTTATTTTCGGTTATTTAATCTTTTCACCAAAACCCGGTATTAAAGCCCGATTGATTCAATTGGGTTGGTGGACAGTGGGGATTTTTTATTGCGGAGTTCTTCCTGGTGTTGTAATGTTGGGAATCCAGAAATTTGGAAACCCTTATTTTTTATCTTTATTGTTTATCAGTTTTTCATCGGACACTTTTGCCTATTTTGGAGGTCGGTTTTTTGGCCACAGACCTCTGGCTCCTTTGATTTCACCAAAAAAAACCATTGAAGGAAGTTTGACAGGACTTGTGTTTGGAACAGTGGTGGGTTCCTTTTGTTTTGGGTTTTTCCTTGCTAAAAGTTCACTGATATCTATCGTGATGGCTTCTCTGACTTCTTCTTTTTCCAGCCAGGTGGGTGACCTTTTTGAATCCATGATTAAAAGGTACCATGGAATCAAGGACTCCGGGATTATCATGCCGGGACACGGAGGGATTCTGGATCGCATTGACAGCGTTCTTTTTGCCGGTCCGGTGGTTTATTTTTGGATGTTTTTTATTTAACTTGAAGGACAATTTTTTAAATTCATTCACTCTGATAAGGCATCATTGGTTTAAAAGATATACTGAAGACCATTTGTTTTTCATGGTTTTTTCATAAAGAAATTCCATGAAAATTCAAACCGGACCAGTATACTCAGGAAATTTTCCGTCGTTTTCTAATAGCACGGCTTTTGACATTTTCTATGTCCTCTTCAATTTCCATGAGAGTTACACGATTTCTTCCCCCTTCTTTTGACTGATAAAGTCCGTGGTCTGCGTGGCGAACCAGAGAACGGGCATCCATAAGGGATTTTCCATCTATAATAACGGTACACCCCATGCTGGCTGTGAGTTTGATTTCGTCGTCCTGGTTTTTAAAAAGATGAAATTCTATGATTTTTCTCAAACGTTCACAGAACTCTTTGGCTCCTGAACTTGTCACCTGGGTGAGACAAATCAGAAATTCATCACCTCCGTAGCGGGCGGCAAAATCATGATTGCGGATATTTTGTTTAATTAAAGAACCCATTTCAGTGAGAACATGGCTGCCAAAAAGATGATCATGATTGTCGTTAACACTTTTAAAGTTATCCATATCAAGCATGATGGCCGCCAATCCCTGCCCGTGGCGACAGGCCCTTTCAATTTCCTGATCCAGTTTTTCATAAATGGATCTCATATTGTAAAGTCCTGTGAGATCATCAATTTCCACCAGTCCCTGTAATTTTTTATTGGCCGCTCTCAGTTCATCTTGTAGGGATTTGACCCGTAACTGGGCCCGGACACGGGCCAGGAACTCAAGACCTGAAAAGGGTTTAACGATATAATCCAGGGCTCCTGCATCCAGGCCTTCCACGACATCATGGGTTTTATTGTTAGCTGTGACAAACACGACGGCTGCCGTGTTTTCTTTTCTTTTTAAAAGGTTAATAGTCTTCAGACCGTTCATCCCCGGCATATTCATGTCAAGCAACACAAGATCCGGTCGATACTTATCCAGAGCATCCAGACCTTTTTGTCCGGAGTTGGCTGTTTTTACCTCATACCCTTCGGCTTCCAAAAGTCGTTGAACAAACCTAAGATTGTCTGTATCATCATCGACCAGTAAAATTTTTGGAACTTCATCCATTCAACTATGTTAATATCAGAACAAAACTTTATCAGTAAAAACTGAAAGTTTAGTGACTTGAGTCCAGGTCAGAGTATTTGTTGGACAGGAATTGTTTCCAGAGAGGAAATGGTCTATAGTTTTAATTTAATTATGAGGCAGTTGTATTGAAAATAATTATGAAAATACAAACTGTACTCATTGTGTTTGAATTTCTGAGGGGTTTTTTAGTTTCATGTCATACAGACATAAACTTATTGATTCAAAATGGCAGAAAGCCTGGGAAAAGAAGAAAGCTTTTGTAGCAGAGGATTTTTCTGAAAAACCCAAGTTTTACGCTTTGGATATGTTTCCCTATCCATCGGGTTCCGGCCTCCATGTGGGGCACATGGCCTCCTACACTCCCACGGATGTGGTGGCCCGTTACAAACGCCAAAAAGGTTTTAATGTTCTTCATCCCATTGGTTATGATGCCTTTGGTCTACCGGCTGAGCAATATGCCATTCAGACAGGTGTTCATCCTGAAGTCACGACAAAAAAAGCCATTGAAAATTTTCGCAGACAATTAAAAAGTTTTGGTTTTAGTTTTGACTGGACCAGGGAAATATCCACCTGCGATCCTGATTTTTACAAATGGACCCAGTTTATCTTTTTGCAACTCTTAAAAAAAAATCTGGCCTACCGGAAAAAGGTTCCGGTCAACTGGTGTCCCGCTTTGAAGACCATTTTGGCCAATGAAGAGGTGATCGACGGAAAAAGTGAGAGGGGAAATCATCCGGTTATTCGCAAACCCATGAAACAATGGATGCTTGGAATCACTGAATACGCTGACAGACTTTTATCGGATATTGATAAGCTGAATTGGCCGGAGCGAACAAAAGAGGGACAAAAAAACTGGATCGGTCGTTCCACAGGTGCAAAAATCTTTTTTTCATTGAAAGATCATAACGAAAAACTCGAAGTTTTCACCACCCGACCTGACACTCTCTTTGGAGTCACTTTTATGGTTCTCTCTCCGGAACATCCTCTGGTGGAAAGTATTACAAGTCATGAATGGAAACAAAAAGTGGATGAATATCAAAAACGGGCAGCCATGAAATCGGAACTGGACAGGAAAGCGGAGACGGAAAAAACCGGTGTGTTCACAGGAGCCTGGGCTATTCATCCTTTTACTGAAAAAAATATTCCCATCTGGGTTGCTGACTATGTTCTGATGGATTACGGAACGGGGGCTATTATGGCTGTTCCCGGTCATGATGAGAGGGATTTTGACTTTGCCGGAAAATTTGACCTTCCCATTGTTCGGGTTCTTGAAAGTTCCGGGGATTTGCCTTTTGAGGGCGAAGGCCAACTTTGCAACTCCCAATTTCTAAACGGTCTTGACAAACAGGCGGCCATTCAGAAAATGTCACAGATTCTTGAGGAAAAGGGTCTTGGTCAAAAAGTAATTCAGTATAAGCTCCGTGACTGGCTTTTTAGCAGACAACGCTATTGGGGTGAACCTTTCCCTGTTTTTTATGAAAAAGACAAAACCGGACCATTGGCTTTGGACCAGTCTGAGCTTCCTCTTGTTTTGCCGGAAGTGGCCAATTACGAACCCAATGAAGAAGGCCGTCCTCCCCTGGCACAGAATAAGCATTGGGTGGAGTACAAAACGGAAAGTTTTTGTGGAAAAAGGGAAACAGACACCATGCCGGGTTCCGCCGGTTCCTCCTGGTATTTTTTAAGGTATCTGGACCCTGACAATAAGGACTGTTTTGCTGACCTTGAAAGACAAAAATACTGGATGCCTGTGGATCTTTATGTGGGGGGACCTGAACACACTGTGGGACATCTGCTGTATTCCCGTTTTTGGCAGAAAGTGCTTTTTGATTTGGGGCTGGCTTCCACGGATGAACCCTTTAAAAAACTGGCTCACCAGGGAATGCTTTTGGGATCGGATGGGGAGAAAATGTCAAAATCCCGTGGGAATGTGATCAATCCCGATGAGGTGAGAGAAGAGTACGGAGCCGATGCCCTCCGTTGTTTTATTTTATTTTTAGGTCCCATGGATCGGGATAAACCCTGGAATCCCAATGGTCTTAATGGGGTTAGAAAGTTTTTGGAAAGGGTTTGGCGGCTTTGCGTGGGCTCTGACAATAATTTTCTTGGGGATGACTCGAAAATTTCTGAAAATCTCAAAAGGTTAATCCATAAAACCATAAAAAAAGTGGGTGAAGATATAGAAAATCTTCATTTTAATACGGCTATCAGTGCCCTCATGGTTCTTGTCAATGAAATGTATAAAGAAGAATGTCATTGCACTGAAGTTCTTAAAAAACTGATTGTGTTGTTAGCCCCCTTTGCCCCCCATCTCTGTGAAGAGATATGGAGTATCATTGGTGAGAAGTCTTTTGTCTCCCTTTCCCCCTGGCCTGAGTATGACAAAAATCTTGTTGAAGAAGATGTTTTCAGTGTGGCTGTTCAGGTCAATGGTAAAAAACGGGGTCTTATTGAAGTGACAAAAGAGACTTCAAAAGAAAAGGCAATGGATCTGGCCGGAAAGATTGAGACGGTTAACAAAGCCATTGGTGAAAATTCTGTTAAAAAAGTGATTTATGTTAAAGGCCGGATACTAAATATCATAACATGAGGGTGAAAGATGAGTGACTGGACAGTTGAAAAAGCAAAAGAACTTTACGGTATTTCCACCTGGGGTCAGGGTTACTTTGACATTAATGAGTCAGGCAATATCGTGGTTTGTCCCCAGGGGAGGGAAAAAGCCCATGTGGATCTTCTCGAACTCACAGAAGAGCTTCAGGAGAGGGGAATCCGTTGTCCCATGCTTTTGCGGTTTCAGGATATCACCCTTGAAAGAATCAAACTTCTCAATCAGTGTTTTAACAACGCCATAACCAACTATAAATATCAGGGAACTTATCAGGGCGTTTATCCTATCAAGGTCAATCAGCAGTGTCATCTGGTCAAGGAGTTGATTGAATTGGGGACCCCTTATAACATGGGGCTGGAGTGCGGAAGTAAACCTGAGTTATTGATTGTTTTGGCCATGATGACCCATTCCAGGGGTCTTATTTTATGCAATGGATTTAAAGATCAGGAGTACATTGAAACGGCCATTTTATCCAGAAAACTGGGGCATAACACCATTATTGTTGTGGAACGTCTGGAAGAGCTGGATTTGATTTTAAAAGCGGCTGATAAGTTTAAAGTTCAACCCAAAATCGGCTTGCGGGCAAAACTTCAATCCAAGGCTTCGGGGCGTTGGGTGGATTCCACCGGGGCCCGTTCCAAATTCGGATTGACCACCTCTGAGATTTTTAAAGCCTTTGAAAAACTCAAAAGTCAAAACCAATTGAATTACCTGGAATTGATACATTTTCATATTGGTTCCCAGGTTCCATCCATCAATACCATAAAAAATTCCATTGAAGAGGGAGCCCAGGTTTATGCTGAACTTCACCGGATGGGAGCCAGGCCGAAATATCTGGATGTGGGAGGAGGTCTTGGAGTGGATTACGATGGTTCCGCTTCAACTCACAGTTCAGTGAATTATGATGTGCAGGAATATGCCAATGATGTGGTGTCCATTACCCAGGGGGTTTGTGAGGAAAAATCAGTGGCCATGCCTGATATCGTCACAGAGGCCGGAAGATCCACAGTGGCCCATCACTCTGTTCTTATTTTTGATGTCACAGGTCTCAATCGGGTGGAGTTCACGGAAACACCACCGGAGGTAAAAGAGGGGGAGCATAAAACCCTTATGGAACTTAGGGAGATTTATGAAACTTTGAGTTTGAAAAACGTCAATGAGTTTTATAACGATCTTACCAATATCCATGAAAACTCCCTGAAACTTTTCACTTTTGGAATTCTTTCCCTGGCTGAGAAAGCAAAAATCGAACAATATTACTGGTCCATTGCCACCCGTATGTGTGAAATTATCAAAGACAGCAAGGATCATGAGGATCTGTTTATTGAACTCAGACAACTTCTCTCGGACACCTATTTCTGCAACTTTTCAGTGTTTCAGTCTCTTCCTGATTCCTGGGCCGTGGGACATATGTTTCCTGTTTTGCCCATTCACCAATTGGATAAGGAACCGGACAGAGAGGTGACTCTCGTGGATTTAACTTGTGACTCTGACGGAAAAATCGCAAATTTTATTGATATTGAAACAGGGGAACCCAGAAAAACCCTTCCTGTTCATTCTTACAAACCCAACCAGCCTTACTATCTTGGGGTTTTTTTGGTGGGGGCTTATCAGGAAATTTTAGGTGATCTTCACAATCTTTTTGGTGACACCGATGCCGTTCATATTTCCATTAACGAAAAAGGCTATCATGTCAATGATGTGGTGGAGGGGGACACAGTGGGTGAAGTGCTTTCTTATGTTCAGTACAATCTTGAAAAACTCACCAATAGAATCCGCAGAGCTTCTGAAAAAAGCATTGTTCGTGGGCAAATGACAAAAACTGAAGCCCGAACCCTGATCCGTTATTACCAGCAGGGTCTCAATGGTTACACTTATCTTGAGGAGTCGGAGTCATAAAATAAAAACAGCCAGTTGTTGCATATACAACTTATTGGAATTATTTGGCTTATGCCAGTGGAAAGTGTGTTTTCCCTGATTTTTATTTCATAAAACTAAGTAATTTCAATGGTTTCTATATACAAAACGCCGTTTATTTTTAATTTAATATGTAATGGTCACTTATCTGTAAAAGATAATCGAATTGGATCAAAAGCGACATTAAATGTACCATATCAAGGCACATTGTTGGTGTATGTATTATGAACCAATAGCAGGATAAATTTTAAAAACTGTTGAGAATCCGAAAAATTGTGATAAATTCTTTTCAGGGATAATAATGAAACAAAAACTTCTTTCAATTTTTTTCAAGAAGAGGCTTGTTGTATTTTTCATTTTTTAACCGGTTTTAATATTTCACTGGTTGGAGATGAGCTTCATCAGAGTGAAAATCAACTTGATATAGAGCAGACTTTTGAAGCTGCTTTTCAAAAGCTGTTTCCGAATGGACCATCAGAAGATGAAATAAAAAAACCACAGTTATAAAGTTATCTATAGTTTCATGGAAAACACCAGATTTTACTGGCCTGTTTTGCCAGCCATTTTTGATGATCAGAAATACTGTTTTCATTCCACTGATCGTATTCCAGGCATTTTTCTGTGATTTTAAATGGACTGTTTTTAAAATATGTTTTCTTTTTTATAAATTCCATACTCCCTGAAGATTTGTTTTGTTCATGGGATAAAAGGGTCATATTTCCGATACGATCTGTCCACTCATCCAATCTGTCAGTGTCTTCAAATTCTCCAAACCATTTTTCAGAAGGATCTTTTGGCAGAATATGTTCCAAAGACGATCCCTCAAAGAAAGGAGCATTCTCATTGAGATACTTTTCAATTCTATATAAAAAATATCTTGCTTTTTTAGCCGTTTGTTGTGTTCTGAATGTTTTCATTTCAAAGGCATTGATAAATTCTTCATTTGAAGGATATATTCTTTTTAAAATTTCGTTGACTTCGCCGATGGAAATTTCAGAGGATGTTTCTATTTTTATGGCTGTCTCAGAATAAAGTTTTTCCTGAGGACCGGTACTTTTCCCACAGATAATGTTATATCTCACAGTGAGAGTTTCAATGGAATGTAGAAATTTTATAAAATCATTTGGATTGAACTTATGAAATCCCGCTATCAAAAGGCTTTGTGGTGCCACGACATTAAACCAGTTGAGCATTTTCAGGCTGAGTTTTAAATTTTCTTTGTTGTAGACACCCTCTTTATATCGTATCCAAAACTCATCATTTTCAGATTGGAGGGCTGAATAAATCTCTGAGTTTTCCTGTAAACGTTCAAGATACTTCCTTGCATCTTTAGCATCCGTCAAATGAGTTTTTATTTTTTTAAACAACCCACTTTTTCTCGAAAAAGACCTATGACTGTTCCAGTCCACTCTGATGAAGTGTGAAAAGTCGTATTTTCCCAACTGTTCTATGATACAACTCCAACTGTCCTCCAATCCTTTAAGAATTTCATCATGAACGGTTCCTTCTCTGTCAATAAGGGAAAAGATACAGTTCTTTACCAAATCAGGGGTGGATAGTTGTACTCCCCTGGCATTCAGAGTTTCAAAAACAGTATAGGCATTGGCATCACTTCCCACAGTGATAGTGGTGAAAATCAGACTTTTCACTGTGGATTCAACAAGACGGGCCACTTCCTCACCTTTTACCTGATTATTAAAATGATCTTTTATTTGACTTTGGAAATAACGGAGAGCTTCTCCCATAAGTTTTTCAGAACGGTTGATATTTCTTACGGGGGGATGTGACAGCTCACAAAGATAAGTTTTAAAATGGCGGTCGTTATTTCTATTAAGGTTCAATTTGTGTTTTAACTGGAGAGATACAGGGTCTGTGAAACCTATAAAACTGCCTCGAATGGTTTCAATCCTTTTTTTATTTTGTTCAGGTTCAGTTTGTTTTTCAATCAGATCCTTTAATTCACAAAGGGCTGCCAGAATAAGAATACTGATGGTTGTTAATCGTTGTTGACCATCAATCACTGTGAAGTCTGTGTTATCAGAAGACTGTAGAACCAGATAACCCATGTAATGAAAGTTGGATTTTGTATTAAAAGCTTCTACAATATCCTGCCATAGATCCTCCCATTGTTCTTTTTGCCAGGAATAGTCTCTTTGAAACCGGGGAACATTGTATTTCAGACCATTACCCATGATTTGGCGAAAGGATTGGTTTTTTGTATCAAATTGTACCATGATTTTATCTTATCTTATCAGAGAGAAAAAACGCAAGTCTAAAGTCATGCCGGTAGTGTCTGACTTTAGGCCGTTGGGCTTGGTGCTTTTAAATAATTTGAAATTGTTGTCTTCGACCTGAATGATTTTTAAAGTCCGGTTTAAAAGAATCCGATGAGTAAGAAAACATGAATTGGTGAATATTCCATGAAAACAAGTATTTATATTTTATCTTTTCTTCTGGTTTCCTGTACTGTAAAACCTCCTGAGCTTGTTGTAAAGGGAGTGCAGACGGAAAAGGCTCTTTCATTTCTGAAGGAACATCAAAACAAGACAGAAAATAAAGATCAGTTTGATAATTATATGCAACATCTTCGTCTCAATTATGCTCCCGGTTTTCAGTGGGATGAATACTGGTCGGGAATCAGTGAGAGAAAGTTGTACAAGAATCTGAACCAGGAGGAACTGGATCAGTTATTGTCTTTGAGTCAGATATCCTGTGAACAAAAAGACTGGATTGCTTTTTCAAATCTGCTTTTACAAATAGCAAAAGACGGGGGAAGATTGTTATTCAGTCGGGAACTGAATCATTCCGGGACTCTGTGTTCCGTATGGCTTCCCAATCCTGTTTTTAAATCCATTGTGCAGTTTCTTTCTGAAAAAAGATCAGAGTTGGAGAAAGAAAAAATTGCGAAAGAAAAAATTGCTTATATGAACAAGAGCGGACAAGAGATTCTTTCCGGTGGAAGAACCGCACAGCAGGTAAAATATACGAAGGAATTACAAAAAGTATTGATTGAGGAATGGCTGAGAAGACATACCGGTCGGAACTGGAGCGAGGTTTTGGATGTTGTTGACAGGAGCTTTTGGAGTGATGTCCGTTATCTCAGTTATCTGAATGGAAACAGGGAACATTTATCAACTGTTCTGGAGATGGAAGATCACTTGTACAAGTCCATAGAAGCCGGGCTTGATCTGGATATTCTTTTGATGTTTGAAGAACCAGGTAAAATGACGGATATTATGAAATTGGTTGGGTATGAAAAATATTTAGCCATCCCCGGAGCTTTGGATTGGGGTTCTCTGTGGAAAAGAATGTCAGTCCGGTATCCATCAAAGCCTGAGAACGGAAATGTAAATTCCCTGTTGGATTTTTATAAACTTAAGTTTTCCTGTAGTGAAAAAATATTGAGTGAATATGAAAACCTGGTTCGTCAATGGAAAGCATCCGTTTATGAACGAGCCATATCCCCATTTTGTGATCAGGATAAGAAAGACGCTGTTTTTGCCATTTACGGTCCCGAACAGTTAAACAAATATGCTGAAGAACTCAGCCGTAGCTTAATGGAAAAAGCCGTTCAGGAAACAGAAGAAACCAATCGTCGCTTAATGGAAAAAGCCGCTCGGGAAACGGAAAAAGCCGTTCGGAAAACAGAAGAAGCCAGTCGTCGCTTAATGGAAAAAGCCGCTCGGGAAACGGAAAAAGCCGTTCGGAAAACAGAAGAAGCCAGTCGTCGCTTAATAGAGAAAGTGACTCAGGAAACAAAAGATAAACTCAATAAATCCAAATATCATCTTTTGGATAAATCTCTAGGCATCCACGGCAGAAACTTACTGGTGTATGATGTTCCCATGTCAATAAAAGACCGGGGATCCAGAAGCATTCAGGAAATCATTGCACTGTTATATACCTTTAAATCGGAACAGTTTGATCGCACCCGAAAAGAGTGGAGGACTTTGTTTGAAAAACATTTTTCTGATCCGGACTGGTTGTTTGCAATGCGTGCTTTCAGGGATCAGGGGAACAGTTTTTTATTGTCGAAACTTCTGGATATGCATAATTTTGTTTATGGTGATAATGAGGGAAATCCTGGAAAAATTTCCTTTTTGTATGCGGATATTGCATCTATTCTTGATTCTGAAGTTGTCAGTCTTACAGGAATTGCTGACAAGTACGGATACAAGAAAGACCTGTTATACACTGATGAAATTGTCAGTCTGTTTTGGATGAAGCTAAAAAGTTCTCTGACGGAAAATCGTGAAAGTCTGAAAAGAGTGGTCTCAGTTTATGAAGAGGAGAAGCAACTTCGCACCTCCAAACAATGGAGGGAATTGTTTAAAAGACATTTTGTTGATCAGAACTGGTTAAATTTACTGAGCCTTCTCAGAGAGAAGGTCAGACGAAAAATGGGAGAAAAAGCTGAAGAAACAGCCGGAAAGAAAGTTACAGAGGAAGAAGACAGTCCCGTAAAAGTTAAAGCTCTTTTGTCCGGTGTTCTGGGTATGCTTTATGAAGTTTATGAAGGGGGAAAACCATTTTTTGAGATTTTTGAAGCGGATGTTCGCTCAATTATAGAAACTGAAAGGATCAATCTTTCTGAAATTAGTGAAAAGTATAATTACGATAAGACTTATATGAAAGACATGATGGAGGAAGCTGATGATTTATACTGGAGGAGAATCAGGGGCATTGTGGAAAATCATCCCGCAAGTCTGATAAAAGCTCTTGTATTTTATGAAAGGGAGAAGCAGTTTCGTACTCCTAAAGAGTGGAGAGAATTTTTTAGAAAATATTTTGATGAGCGGCACTGGTTGAATCTCATGCGTTTTCTGCAAAATAAAGTAGGTTCTTCTCCAGACCCAGACGGAAATAACCCCAGCAATAACACCAGTAAAATCGATATCAATAAAAACATTATATCCAGAGTTTTGGATATGCATTATGAAATTTCCTTAGGGAGAATTTCCTTGGGGAGAATTTTCTTTTTGAAAAAAGCTGTTGGGTTCATTCTGGAGTCTGAAGAGATCACTCCTGTCGGAATAGTCAATAAATACGGATATAAGTACGATTATATTAACACTGATGAAATCATTGATTTGTTTTGGCAGAAGATTAAGAAATCCGTTGATGAAAACCCTGAAAATCTGATGAAAGTGCTTTTGGTTTATGATGAGGAGAGACTTCTTCGTACTCCTGAGAAGTGGCAGGAGTTGTTTGAGAAATACTTTGATGAGCAGAACTGGCTAAGTTTAGTAAAACTTCTCACAGAAAAAATCAGGCTGGCACAGGATGGAAAATTGCAGGAAGGGGAAAGTCTCAGTCAGATTAAAGTTAATTTATCCAGAGTTCTGACCATGCACCATGAAGTTTATGATGGAAGAATTCCATTTTTGGAGAAATATATTCAATGGATTATAGAGTCGGAGGGAATCACTCCTTCTGAAATTAGTGAAAAATACGGGATTGACAGTATTTATATAGAAGACATAGAGGGGAAAGTTGATGATTTGTTCTGGCAAAAGCTTGCGGAATCTCTTGAAAAAAATCCCGGAAACCTGGCAAGAGTTCTTTCCATCTATGAAAGAGAAAAGGCCAGGCAGCCCAGTGATCCCCCTGGGGAGTGGAGAAAGAAGTGGCAAGATATATTTAAAAAATATTTTCCTGAGCAGAAATGGTTGAATCTGATGCGTTTTTTTCAGGGAAAGAATGACTTTCCCGGTATTTCCGGAGTTCTGGATATGCATTATACCGTTTATAATGGAAAAATTCCATTTTTTCAGAATTATGTTCAAATGGTTTTACGATCAAAAAGTGATAATCAGGTGCATCTTTCCAATATTAATGCCGGGAATGGATTCAGGGATATTTATGTGGAAAATCATGATGTTTATTACCAGTTTTGGAATGAAATAAAAAAATCTGTGGATAAAGGAAAAGCTCTCAATTGGGAAAGATTTCTTGAGGAAGATGTCGATCAATGCGATTTTTCCCATATAAAGGATTTATTCCTGTTTTTTTCCCAATTTAATCAGGAATATCTTTTAATCAATCAGTTTAAATTTAAAAATTGTGCCAATTTTACAGATGAATTCAAAGGAAAAGAATGGGATCGGCTTGTTTCCCTTATTCGTCGGGGTGAACATCGGTCAGGTGGAACTGTCAAATCCTCTTTTGTCTGGTGGCTGGCCCGTGTTCTCTTTCTTTACTCAGAGGAAAAAGATTCTTTAATAAAGGAAACGGTATCTAAAATAAGTGCGTTAGAATGGAAAAACATTCTAAGAGGGATACTGGAAACTTATATTCCAAAAAGTCCTGAAGTGGATCATTATTTATTTATGGAAACTTTGAATAAAGTAAGATTGGTTTACAATGATGAGGTGGAATCCGTTCTCTGTCCTTTTATTGCCGGAGAGAAAAGCCTTTCTTTTATTCAGGAGTATGATTCAGAATTGGTCATGGATTTTCTTTACAGTTTGTCCTGGTCCAGGAGATCTAAATTTCAGTCAGGAAGAAGAGTGGAAAAGAAATACTGTTGGGATCTCATTTCCGCAAAGGATCGAAATGTTTTGCTCTATGCCTTATCCCAGTCTCTCTTTAAAAAGAAAGATGAGAGTTTTAGCAAGAGGGGAAGTGTTTCCAGACAGGATATGGTGTCCGAGGTATGGTCTGTCGCTGTTGAAATTATGGATTTGTCAATCAAAATGAATGATTTTGAAGAGAGTGATATCTGGAGTTTATCGTTTAAGGCTTTCCTTAATATGAGAAAAGAGATGAATGAATATGATTTTTATCTTCAGTTTTCAGATGATATATTGGAGTTGTTATTGTCTGTTTCAAATGGAGACAGGGCTTTTGTTTCAGATCATTTGGTGAACCATCTTTGGACTGAAGCTCCGGACTCAAACTACCATGCCGCTTACAGAGGCTGGATAAAAGAACTTTTAAGAGACAAGTCTGATGATTATCCATACCCTCCCGGAAGCAAGAGGTATGTTCCCCTGCCCTACTCTCTCTGGTCTGAAAACATAGCTTCCTCTATCGGTGAAATGTATGACAACTGGGTGAAAACTTTAAAAAGCAGACCAAGCAGTAATTATCCATGGCCTCCTGGAGGCAACAAAGAGACAGGATTTTCAAGGGACCCTGATACAATCTCTTCAGCACTTCGTTCCAATAAGGACAAAAGTAGGGGAGTCCAAAGTGTTTCTTCCGATGAGGAGTCTCCAAAAACGGATTATGGACAGATTTTTATAGAGGAGACCGGTGTTGCTGATGATTTTGATTACGAAATTTCCGTTTCCGGCGGACTGGAGGGGGGCAATCCCTATATTTCTTCCAGTTTTCTTGGTTTTGAAGTCAAAAGACGGATTCATTCCGTGATCTCTCTGGGGCTTGATTATTCTTTTTACAATTCCAAAGTCACTTCCACCATAGAGGCCCTGGAAAATGCTTATGGACTGGAACTCTCCCATCCTTTTTTAAAACACACAATGTATTTCAATGGACATTATAATGTGTTCAGGAGTCATCTGAATTTAGCTGGCTTTTTTAAACTCAGACTGGACGTTCCCCTGCAGCTTGGTCTGGGTGTTATGAATATGGGCGGGAATGACACACATTTTTCAGTGAGATGGGGACTTGGTCCACGGGTCCGGTTTGGTTCCAGATGGGGGGTTCAGTATCTTTTTTCCCAGTCGGTTTCCGCCAGGGAAATTCGGTTTTTATACACCTGGCACTCCCTTGTTTTATCTGTTAATTTCTAATTTTTGTTTCTCATGCCGGTCGTGTTTGAAAGGATAAATTCCACAAATTAAATTCATGAAATCTTAACACGATCAATATAGATAATGCCTTTATTGACATTCCTTTTTAAGGGGTTTAGCCTTAATATACTGATCAAATAGGATAAGTTTTTAACAAATAAGGAGAAGCCGTTATGACAGATCTGTTTTTTAGCATTGCCCCTGTTGCTGATAAAGTTGTTATGGGAGTCCTGGTGGTATTTAGTTTTTTGGTATTGGGAATCAGTCTGGAAAGATATTTTTTCCTCACACCCATTGTTCGAAAAAGTGTTCAGACGATGAGAACACTGAGGGATATTTTGCAGTCAGGAAAATTAAATGATCTTGAAAATCTGGCTAAAGATACAAAACATCCATCGGGCCGGGCCATGACCTATGCCATAACTCATATAAAGAAAAATGGTTCTTTGAAGTTGGCGGAGTTGTTTAAGGCGATATATCTTCAGGAGAAACCGGGGCTGGAAGGTTCCATTTCCATTTTGGCTACAATTGGATCGAATGCCCCTTTTGTGGGTCTTTTGGGAACAGTCTTTGGTATTATGAAGGCTTTTCATGATTTGGGAACGGCCCAGGATGTTGGTCAGCAGGTTGTGATGGCCGGGATTTCCATTGCTTTGCTGGCTACAGCTTTGGGACTGGCAGTGGCCATTCCCTCCGTTATGCTTTACAACTACTTTCGTCGAAAAACAGATAAAATTCTGGATACTTTGAGTAATGTCGGGGAACTTTGTCTGGTCTACAGTGATTCTGTTTCACCTGGAAAGAATCAAGCTTCAAAGTAAAAATGGAGATTTAACCTATGCACAATAAAACAGATGAAAGTCTTGTCTCTGAGATCAATATCGTCCCTTTTGTCGATGTCGTATTGGTTATTTTGATTATTTTTCTTGTTATTTCGCCCACCTTTATCAAACCGGGTTTTGAGATTAATCTTCCCAAGGCGGAAACAGCCAAAAAACCGGAAAATGTCAAGGTTATTCTTTCCATTGATATAGAGGGTCTTTTTTATATTAACCAGAAACCTGTGAAAAAAGCGGAACTGAATGAAAAGCTAAAAGAAATGGTGGAAAAAAATAAGGATATGAAAGCGGTTATTGCCGCAGATAAGGATGTGGCCCATGGGAATGTGATTTCTTTAATTGATCTTGTCAGAAAGGCTGGCGTGAAAAAGTTTGCCGTGTCCATCGAACCTGGTAAATAAATGTTTTGTTTTAAAAAATCTGTCTTCTCTTTTTTATTTATTTCATTTACGTTTTTTGTCTCCTTGTGCTTTTTTTTTTCCTGCACACATACAAAGTCATTTCAATCATCTGATAAGTTGAATAAAAGGCAAAGGTTGCATAAAAATCAAACAAAACCTTCTGATCTTTTATTGACAGGGTGGCATTTGTTTAAAGAAGGCAGATTGAATGAAGCCAGAAACCGGTTTGAAAAAATAAATTATGAAAATAAGGATTTTATCTCTGCGATTATGGAGATTCAAAAAATCAATTATACTCAAAGGGATTGGAATCGTTTTTTTGGATTGGCTGTTTATTACAGAAAAAAACTTCTTTCATCCCATGAAAGATCTCTTAAAAACTTTCGCCAGGAGATGCTGGCTCTGGAGGTTCTGGGCCTCCTCCGTCATTGTCGGTTTCCCGAATCTTTGGAGATTATAGAATGGAGCTTGAAACTGGCGGAGGAATTAAAAAAAGACTCTTCAAAAATACAAAAAACTGTTCACTTTTTTAAGTTTAAAAAACAGGTTGGTGAAATAAAAACACAAAAAACAGACTGGAAAAAACAAATCCGCTTATGGCCTGTGGATTCTGATCGTATAAAATGGCTGAGTAATCCAAAACATTTGAGAATGAAGGTAAAGAGCCAATGTTGATAAAAACCTCTTATAAAATTTCCTCTGTCATATACCTGATGATTTTTCTGTCCAATGGTCTGAATTCCTTTTCTTATGCATCAAATGTAAAAACACTGGATATTCTTTCTTTAATTGAAAATAAAGAGTATTTATCCGCCGCCCGTCTTTTGGAGGAGGAAATCGGTAAAACCAGAGACCAAAAGACAAAGGGCTATTATGCCCTTTTACTTCATCAGATTCCCGTGAGAGTTTCCATGAAGAGATCCCGGTACGAATACGCCTTTATGGCTGCCCGTTGGGCTGAAGGGGTTTCCCGGAAAAAACGAATGCAGTTGTGGATTGAAGCCGCCGATGGTCTTTTTAAGACAGGCAGTTTGAAAGAGGCGGAGGAAGCCTATAAAGAGGCCTTGCCTCTTGCCTCCCTCGAAAAAGCCCGGGCTGAAATAACATATATTCTTTTTAAAAGGGCCTGGATAAAAATCAATGATAAGGAGTGGGTAAAAGCTTTTCATTTTCTGATCCGGGCTCTTGAGGAAAAAGGAAGCAATCTGATGGAAAATATTTTATCTGATATGGGTCAAATATGGATAGAAAGTCAGTATTCTGAAAATAAAATTTCTCTTAAGGAATTTGTATCAAACCTTCGACTTGTTTCTCTAAAGCAGCAGAAAATTGTTATCAAGGGAATGATTAAGGGAATAAAAAGGACCAGGAAAAAAGGAATAAACAAAATTGTTTCAATTTTATCAACGGACAAGCAATTATCCACTCAGGTTTTAAATCTTGTTTTGTCCGAGGGGAATTCAATGATAGCCTCCCCCTGCCAACTTTTAATATGGATGAAGACATCACAGGTTTCAGAACTTAACAGAGACAAATCTTTGTCTGTTCTGAACTCCTGCACCCATACTTTGATTTCCGCCAAAAGAAAAGGAAAGTGGCGGAAAGAGCAGATGCAAAAAATAGCTGATTTGTATTTAAAAATTGAAAGAAAAGGGATGGAACGCTGGCCATTGGTTCATATTTATGAATCTGTGGGACAGAAAGACAGTGCCTGTGATGAATCTCTCCATCAGTTGACTGAAACAGTAAACAGTATGGGTGTGAAATCGAAAAATCAAAAAATAAAAGAAACAATTATGGAAACTTTTCGCTTATGCAAAAAAGTAAAAAAACTTCCCTCTTTTTCCGAAAAAGCGATAAAAATGTTACTTTCATCTGATAAAATCATTAAAAATTATGGGACTGTTGAAGGGGAATGGGAGAATGTTTTGTTTCAGTTCCTGGATATGGAAAGATTTTACCCTTTGATAAAAAAAAATATGTTGGGTTTTAATCAAAAATGGCGTGGAAAGGATCTGTTACCAATGCTTCTTTTGTCCCATATTCAGGATTACAAACCTGAAGAAGTAAAAAGATTTTTGGATCGTTTCAGTCCAAAACCTGTTGAATCCCATTATCTTGATATACTTATGGCGGGGGATTTTTTAATGGTGAATGAACTTCAGAAGTGGTTACCCCTGTCCGGTATTGATTCCTATCGTAAAATTCTTCCATGGCTTAAAAAGGCGATATCAGGAGAGGTAAACCAGGAGCGGAAAAAAATTATGATCGCAAAACTTTTGGAATATTTTCCTTCGGAGAAAAAAGATAGCAAAGATGCTTCGTTGTTTCTGGCACTTCACTATTTAAAGGAAAAACAGGTTTCTGATATTTTTAAGAACTGGGATAAGATATCCTCTGTTTTTGACAAAAAAAATCTTGCTGTGGAATTATTTGAAAAAAGTTTGACTCATAAAAAAGAGGAAGCTTGTAAGAGTTTAAAAATCCCACTTGGTTTGAAAAATGTACGTTCTCATTCTCTTTTAAAGTTTATGGATCAATGCTGTCAGATAATGGAATCAGAGGGCAGTGCATCTGTTGGCAGGCTTAAAACCCCTTCTGTATTACGTTCCAATGCTTTAGCGGGGGATTTTGCTTTTTTTGCACGCATTCAAACCCGAACACGGTGGGTGGAAAAGAATATATCAAGACTTCAGAACAAGACGACAAAAATGATAATGGCTCTTAAAGCAAGTATTACAAGTTATCAAAAACGTGAGTGGCGTTTGGAAGTTGTGTCTGTTAAGGTCAAAGCCCTGTTGTATAAACAGATGGATCTTTTTGAAGCGGAACTGACAAGGTTGGCGACTTCTTCTTCCCATGGGGATAAATACAGAGAATTAAAAAAGATTGTGTCTCAGTGGAGGTGATATATTGATTCCATTTTCAAGATTTTATTCATTTTTTTCAAATTTTCAATCAAATCTCTTTATTAAACAAAAGGCCGTACGGATTGAGTCCAATTTGTTTTTTGTTTTTTTTATTCTGGTTTTTTCCCCTTTTCATTCTTTTGGAGAGGAAAAAGTGTTGGATTTGGGTGAAATTGAGATCACAGGGGAGGTCAGAAGACCCAATATTAACCTTATTTATTCAAAAAAATATATTAATAAGGCGGTAAACGTCATAGTCAAGGATGAGTTAAAAAAACTTGAAAAAGACCTGTTGCAGCCGAATCCGGCAATAGGCCGTCGGGTTCAGAAAGAAGGAAAATAATTGCGGAGAATAAACCCATGAATGTTGAAAAAAAGTCAGCCTATCTGCTTTTCAGGGAAAAATTCTGGTATATTTTCCCTTTGTCAGTCCTCCGGTTTTTTGCTCAGGAACGCAAAGAACAGCGTTTATACCTGGCCAGTCTCAGTGAGCGTGAGAGGAAGGAAATAAAAAGAAAAAGATCACGTCATTTTGTGGCTTTTTTTGTTTCTTTTGTTCTGCATTTTGCTCTTTTTGTGTTTCTCTTCTACGATTTTATTGATCTTGTTCTCATTGGAGAGGATCAGGTGATTGCAAAGGATGCCATTGACTTTGATATTATGGATGGGATGATCTCTTCTGACCTGGATCCTGTATATGATGAAAAAAGTGAGTTTATTGTAAAACCTTCGGCTCTTATTAAAAAAGAGGACAGAAAAAAACTCTCTTTGAGTAATCTGTTGGAAAAGTTGCGTGGTTCAAAAAGCCCTGTTTTATCCGGTGATTCCCCCAGAAAAAGGAAACAGGAATATGCTTCAAATATCGGTCAGGAGGAACAGAAATTAAAGTCCAACCTGGGATGGAGGGGAAAAAGAGGAAGAAAGAAAATAAAACCTCTTCAGTTGCAACTCTGGGATCGTATGAAAATGTTAAAATCCAGTAAAACGGAGGCTCAGGTTAATTATGGGGATATTATGAAGGTCATCGACAAACATAATTTTCAATTTCAGGAATGTTATGAAAGGGCTCTTCTGGTCGATGAAAGTCTTTCGGGTAAAGTGACTTTTCTTCTGAAACTGAATCACTCCAGGGTTCAGAAAGCCGGTTTGGAATTAAAGGGTAAGGGCAGTCCCGGCAGCCAACGGGCACTGACCCGTTGTTTGTTTAAAGAGAGTAAGAGCCTTTCATTTTCAAAAAACAGACAAAAAATATCCATTAAGTTTAATTTGATTTTTGGAATATGAAAATCTTGCAAGCCTGTCAAAAGTTTTTTTAGCCTATGGTTCAGTTCTTATTTTTAATTTCTTTTTTATTTCCCGTCTTTTGTTTCTCTTTTATCAATATTGAGAGCTTGCGACAGAATCTGAAAACAGGTTTTTATGGTTCCTCTGGAATGTCCATAATGAGTTCTTCGGGGAATATAAGGATTTTCCGGGGGGATCTGAATTCACAAAATATTTTAAAAAAGGAAAAACAGGAAACCATTTTTATTGCCAGCTATAAATATGGTGAGGCATCGGGTGTTCCCAATATTGACAAGGGTCATATCCATCTTCGTTATGCCAGGGAAATCAGTGAAAACTGGCAGTGGGAGGTTTTTGGTCAGATTGAATTTAATCATTTTCAATCTCTTGCCCTGAGAAAACTGGCCGGTGGTGGTTTACGTTCAAAACTCTATGGTTCTGACAGGGTTTCCCTGTTTTTGGGTCTTGGAACTTTTTATGAAAAAGAGGACATAAGAAATGATCTGAATCAGGAAAATCCCAGGGGAAACATCTATTTTTCATTTCGTTATATCCTTGAGGAAAATTTTGAAATTGTGAGTGTTTCCTATTTTCAGCCCTCTTATAAAAGAGCTGATGATTACAGGGTTTTAACCAGTCTGGGTTTTGAATTTCATTTTAATAAAAGTCTCAGTTGGGTCAATGCGGTGGGATATGCCATGGATACAAAACCTCCCCGGAGTGTTCGGAAAGAGGATATTTTCTTTAATATGGGTTTTAATATTGAGTACTAAAAAATAGACTTATACTAAAGATCATTTATTTTTCATGCTATTTCCATAGAGACCACTTGTTTTAAGCGGATTTTGGCTAAAGAAATTCAGCATAGAATAAATGATCTCTCAGGGAAATTCCATGAAAACCCAAACACGATCAGTATATATCACTCCTGTTTTCTTGTTTGAGTTTTCATGAATTTTATGATTTATATGGGTCCGGTCTTTTATGTTGTTTCGATCTTTTATTATTTCATTTTTATTGTTCTGTGCCTGTGTTCCAAAAAAACCTTTTCAAAAAGGGACTATTATCAGTGTTCTTGATACAAATATTCCCCATTTGGATCCCATTCGGTCTACCAACACCCCGTCATCAATAATCAATTCCTCCATTTTTGAAGGTTTTTACCATTATCATTATCTCAAACGCCCCTTACAGATAGAGCCAAAACTGGCTGAGGCCATGCCTGAAATCTCTGAAAAGGGTCATGTTTACACAATCAGGATAAAAAAGGGGGTTTTTTTTCAGGATGATCCGGCTTTCCCCCATTCCAGGGGACGTGAGTTGGTTGCTCAGGATTTTATTTATTCCTGGAAACGTCTTGCTGATCCAAAGAATAAGGCTGAAGGTTGGTGGGTGTTTGATGGATTGATTAAGGGTCTTAATGAATGGCGTGATAAAGTTCGAAGGGGCCAGGCTGATTATGGGACTCCTGTGGAGGGTCTTAAAGCCATTGATCTTTATACTTTAAGAATCACTCTGACCCGGCCCTCTTTTCAGTTTTTACACTTGCTTTGTATGCCTGTGACAATGGTGGTGGCAAGGGAGGTTGTCAATCACTATGGTCAACAGATTGTCAGCCACCCTGTCGGAACCGGCCCTTATCGGCTGGTTCATTGGGTGAGGAATTCGGAAGTGAGACTGAAAAAAAACAAGAATTTTCGTGAAGTTTTTTATTCGGAGGAAGGTTCCCCGGAAGATAAGAAAAAAAATCTGCTTCAGTCAGCGGGTCTCAAACTGCCTTTAATGGAAAATGTGCTTGTCAGGATTATAACCAAACGACAATCTCTGTGGTTATCTTTTTTAAAAGGACAATTGGATCATGGAGTGATTCCCAATGACTATTATGATGAAGTTTTTGAAAATGATCAACTCATCTCCGGGTATAAGGAAAAGGGAATTCGTATTTTGAGACAATATCGACCTGATGTGGGCTTTTTGGTTTTTAACATGGAAGACTCCATTTTAGGAAAAAACCGGTATCTCAGGCAGGCTTTATCTATGGCTCTTGATAAGGAACTCATTTTAAAAAAATTTTATAACTCCAGAGGAGTGATGGCCCATGGCCCCATACCTCCCATGTTGGATGTCTATGACCCCTATTATAAAAATCCATTATCATACAACTTGAAGGGAGCTAAAGAGTATTTGGTCAAGGCGGGTTATCCCCGGGGTCGGGGTCTTCCCGTTTTTGTGTATGAAATGCCAAGTTCTTCAATCTGGTCAAGGCGGTTTGCTGAATTTATTAAAGCCCAGTGGGCACAAATTGGAGTCAAAATTGAAATCAAGGCCAACACATGGCCTCTTTTTTATAAAAAAGTAAAAAGCAGAAAAGCAAAGATATTTGATATGGCCTGGGTTGCTGATTATCCGGACAGTGAAAATTTTTTTCAGGTTTTTTACAGTAAAAATATTTCTCCGGGTTCCAACAGTTCCAACTTTGTAAACAGAAGGTATGATTCTCTTTTTGAAAAAGCTGTTGTTTTACCACCAGGTCCTGAACGAACTCAAAAATTTCGTGAGCTTGTAAAAATCATCAATGAGGAAATTCCTGTGATTTTTTTAGTCCATCGAATCAATCAGAAACCTTTTCATATATGGCTTAATAACTTTAATATTCATCCCGTGATCTTTGATTTTTATCAGTACCTTTCTGTTGATGAGAGAAAAAAAGTTGATTATCTGAAAAAAATGTAAGCAAATATGACTTTTCAGTATTTTCTTAGAAGATTATTTTACACTTTCCCTGTGATTTTTGGGGTCACTCTTATTTGTTTTTTGATTTTTAACGTGGTTGGTGGTGATCCCGCTCTTCAATTTGCCGGAAAAAATGCCTCTTTTGATCAGATTATTTCACTTCGTCATGAATTGGGTCTGGACCAACCGTTTTATAAGCAGTATTTTCTTTTCTTAAAACAGGTAATTACCTTTGACTGGGGGGAAAGTTGGCAGACTCATGAAAATATCAATGACCTTTTAATTAAAGGTCTCGGACCTTCCCTGTCTTTAACCCTTCCCGCTTTCTTTTTGAATTTTATTATTTCCATTGCTTTGGCTCTCTATACCACTTCTCTTCGTAAAACGTGGATTGACCCTTGTGTAACAACTTTTTGTCTGGGTTTGATGAGTTTGAGTTTCCTTGTTTATATTATTGTTTATCAATATGTTTTTGCTTTTTACCTGAACCTGTTTCCCATTAATGGCTGGAATCCGGATTTCTGGCTTCGTTGGCGTTATCTGTTATTACCCTGGTTAATTAGTATCACTGTGTCCCTTGGACCCAGTGTTTTAATCTATCGTTCAGTTCTTATGGATGAAACTTTGCAGGATTATGTCATTACGGCAAAGGCCAAGGGTTTAAGTCAATTCGTTATCTATTTAAAACACATTTTAAAAAATGCCATGATTCCCATTTCCACTTTTGTTATGATGCAGATTCCTTTTTTGATGACCGGTTCCCTTTTATTGGAGGCTTTTTTTGGAATTCCCGGTTTGGGAGGTTTGCTGATGCAGGCTATTCAGAATTCTGACTTTCCTGTTATCAGGGCCATGACGGTTATGGGTTCACTGACTTATCTGTTGTTTAACCTGGTCTCTGATTTTGTTTACACTTTTTTTGATCCACGGGTGAATATGGAATAAGTTATGGAAATTCAGAATCACTCTCCTTATTTTTATATTTTTAAGAAAATAAAACAGGATTACCTGGCTTTTTTCAGTCTTGTGATTTTGGTTTTTTATATTTTAATGGCATTGCTGGCTCACTGGGGTTTTTTGGCTTCAGACTTTGCTCTGACAGATCATTCCAGAGTCTACACTTCACCTTCTTTCCATAACCTGTTGGGAACTGATTTTTTTGGTCGCAGTGTCTTGTCCCGGGCTATTCAGGGAACCCGTATTGCCTTGATTGTTGGTTTTTTTTCTTCGGGACTGGCCTGCTTTTTGGGTACATTTATGGGGTTGCTTTCCGGTTATTTTGGTAAAAAAGTGGATGATTTCATTGTTTGGTTCTATACGACAGTGGATTCCATTCCTTCCATTTTGCTGATTTCATCTTTTGTCTACTGTTTTGGACAGGGGGGGCTGTCCCATCTCTATATAGCTTTGGGTTTGACCAGTTGGGCAAAGCTCTGTCGCCTGATTCGGGCTGAAGTGATAAAGCAGAAGGGAAAAGACTATGTGGACTCGGTTCGGGCTGTTGGGGCCGGTCATTTTCATATCATTTTCAGGCATATTCTACCCAATGTGATTCATATTGTTTTAATCCAGTTCAATCTTATTTTTGTTTTTGCCGTTAAAGTGGAAGTAATTTTGAGTTTTCTTGGTATTGGTTTGGAACCCGGAACCCCTTCATGGGGAGCCATGATTAATGATGCCAAGGTGGAGTTGATTCGTGGAATATGGTGGCAATTACTGGGGGTTGTCATTTTTATGTTTTTTCTTATTCTGGCTATGAATATTCTCGCTGATTTTTTGCGAAGAACGCTCTATTCTGATACGTTAGACCATCCTGCCTGATATGAAGTGTGTGCTGGTCCGGTTAATTCCGCCTGATATAAAAGGCTTCTACCTGAGAGTCATAACCTTTCCTTTAAATTTTTTCTAAAATACTTCCACCATTGATCAAAATCCACATGGATATTATGGAGATTGTAGCGGATTTTTCTTAAAAAGCCTATTTTAATCCCCTTATGTATAAAAACACTGTCAGTATCATTATGAAATAACAACTCATAATTGTTTTTCCTTAACCACTCATCAATTGCTTTTTTTTTCAATTCATCAAAAATATTCAGTTTAATCATTCCCTAGTACACCTTAACATAAATTCTTACTACACAGAGCTTGCCCTTTTCACCCAGATTCCATTTGCGGCTCTTCGAATTGGCTTCTGGCCAGTCCTCCGTCGCCAACGTATGAAATCGACAAAAAATCCTAAGCCCTTTATAGCAAAAATTTATGTTATACTGAAGACCATTTGTTTTTCATGAGAGACCACTTGTTTTAAGCGGATTTTGGCTAAAGAAATTCAGCATAGAATAAATGATCTCTCAGGGAAATTCCATGAAAATTCAAACCGGACCAGAATAACTTCCTTTTTGTTACAAATTGAGATTGCCATAAGCCGGTCAGGGGGTCATTTTTAACTCAGCTTGTCTTAAATTCGGTTACACTGGAAAATTGGTTGTGGGATTCATACCTTTTTGTGGGATTGCTGCAACTTTCAATGAAGAGAACGTTCTTGCCAAAAAAACCAGGCTTTCTTATAATAGATTCTATTGATGATGAAAAAAAAATCCGTAAATGTCAGTCCTACTTTTTGCATTTTGCCCTGGATTCATATGTCCACCCGTCCCAATGGGCATATGAGGGTTTGTTGTACGGCCAATGCGTCTTCAGCAGGTGCTACCAATGATAAAAAATGGGGGGGGGAAGTGGGTATTGTTAAAAATGACAATGGAAAACCCGCCAACCTCAATCATACTGATCTTATCAGTGGATGGAATAATCTCTATATGAGAAGCATTCGCAAACGGATGCTCAAGGGCGAAGTGCCCCCCTCCTGTAGCAAGTGTTTTAAGGAAGAGGCTGCCGGACACCTTTCCAAGAGAAATTGGGAAACAGAGTACTGGAGCGAGAGAGTGGATGTTCAGACCCTTTTGGCTGACACCAAAGAAGATGGTTCTGTTCCTCCAAAGCTGTATTATGTGGATCTTCGTCTGGGTACGAAATGCAATCTTAAATGCATTATGTGTTCTCCCCATGACAGTTCTCTCTGGGTTTCCGATTGGTCCAGGCTCTATCCCCAGATTAAAAACAAACAGCTTCGTGAACTTATGGTCTGGGATAAGAGGGGGCAGGTGGATGGGGCCACCTACGACTGGCATATTGATAATCCTGTTTTTTGGGAGCAACTCTACAGCCAGATACCTCATATGAGACAACTTTATTTTGCAGGAGGGGAAAGTACTATCATTAAAGAACACTATGAACTTCTTGAAGAGTGTGTTCGCCGTGGTTATGCTAAAAATATTGAACTTCGTTATAATAGCAATGGTATTGATATGCCTGAAAAACTTTTTGATTTATGGGATCAGTTTGAAAGAGTTCGTTTTCATTTCAGTATTGACAGTTGCGGTGAAATGAATGACTATATTCGTTTTCCTTCAAAGTGGGATCATATTGAAAAACAGTTTCGTCGTCTGGATGAAACTTCAGATAAGGTGGAAGTCACTATATCCTGTGCTGTTCAAATGCTGAATATGTATTATATTCCTGATTTTATAAAATGGAAGCTTTCCCAGGGATATAAAAAAATAAATCCCTGGCCTCTGGGAGCCGGTCTTATCAATTATCATTTTGTGTATCATCCGGCCCATCTGAATGTGAAAGTTTTTCCACCCTGGATGAAAGATGAAATCAGATTTAAATTTGATAAATTCTATGAATGGCTTAAGGTCAATTACCGTAATGACAAAGATTTTCTTGAAGATGATTATGGGATCAAACGATTGAAGGGAATGGTGTCTTTTATGGAATCGGAAGACTGGTCCAGGAGGATGCCTCAATTTGTTGAATACATTACAAAGATGGATAAAATCAGAGGCACTTCCTTTGCCAAAACCTTTCCTGAAATGGCTGAATTGCTTAACACTGATTACAATTACTGACTCATATCAAATGGGTGACTTCTCATGTTTGAAACTTTAACTTCAATTTTAAATCAGGGTTTGGCTTATATTGTTCCTATTGTTATTCTTCTTGGTCTTTTGATTTTTATTCATGAATTGGGGCATTTTCTGGCTGCTAAACATTACGGAGTCTGGGTTGAAACTTTCAGTCTTGGCTTTGGCCCCAAGATTTTTAAAATCATTCATTCCGGAACAGTTTATTGTATTTCAGCCTTCCCCCTGGGAGGTTATGTAAAAATGTATGGGGATGAGCCGGGAAGGGATGTTCCCCCGGAGGATCAAAAAAAATCTTATCTTCATAAACCCGTGGGACAACGTATTGTTATTGCTCTTGCCGGACCTTTGATGAACTTGTTTTTTGCCGGTTTTCTTTTTTATCTTATGGCCCATTGGGTTGGAGACAAGGCTCTTTCCCCTCTTGTGGGAGAGATACCGGTTAAATCCATGGCCTATGAAAGAGGTTTTAGACCTTATGACAAAATCATGTCCATCAATGGAAAATCTGTAAAGACATGGGAGCAGATTAGCGAAAAAATTGAAAATTCCACAGATCAGGTTTTAATTTTTGAAATTCAACGGATGAATGAAAAATTGGAATTGTCAGTGAAACCGGAGTCCAGTTTCAATGATAACCTTTTTTCCACGGCTGATCGTATTGGTAAAATTCATGGATTGAGTTCCAGTCTTCATCTTCCCATTGTTGGAGTACCTTATAATTCTATCCTTTATCAATCAGGTCTTAGAACGGCTGATCGTATTTTGGAGATAGATGGGAAAACCCTGAAATGGTTTAAGGATATAAAATCAAAAATTATTGAAAGTTTTTCCTCCGGTTCCGGAGTGGTGGAACTTAAAGTGCGTCGTTTTGGGGATTTTCGAAAAAAGAAAGATTATAAAGATCTGAATATTCATCTTTCATCTGAAAACCTGGAAGAACAAAAAATTGAACTTTTTATCCCTGAAACTCTTATTGCTGAAGTTCGTAAAGACAGTCCCGCTGCCCGGGCGGGTCTTCAAAAGATGGATAAAATATCAACAATTAATGATAAGCCTATTCAATCTTTTGATGATATTGTGAAATCTGTCAGTTCTTATAAACTGGGATACCCCCCTCTTGAAATAGGAATCCAAAGGGAGGGGAAAACCCGTGTTTTCTCCATTGTCCCGGAAATGAGTCATCTTGAGGGAAAGTATGGGGAAACTGAAAATCGTTTCACCATTGGCATTGTCCCTCTTCTTTTTGAAATGCCTGAAACTTTTGTTTGGAAGTCATCCAGCTTCACTGAAGCTGTGAGTAGGGCCTTTCAACAAACCTGGCATTGGAGTCGGGTGACTGTTCTCAGCCTTGTTCGTATTATTCAAAACCGTGTGTCTTCGAAAAATATAAGTGGTTTTATTTCCATTGGTCAGATAGCACAACAGAGTTGGAGTCTTGGGCTTGACGTTTTTTTGAAAATGATGGCTATTATATCCATCAATCTTTTCATTGTTAATCTTTTGCCAATTCCCATTCTGGATGGAGGACAATTGCTTTTATTCACTTTGGAGGCCATAAAGGGAGCCCCTTTGAGTCTTAAAAAAATAGAGATTGCCCAACAGATTGGTTTTTTGATTATTTTGTTCCTTATGGCATTTGCTTTATTTAATGATTTTAATCGTCTTTTTGGTTCTTAGAAGAAATGAAAGACCATTTACAGAGAGTTTTTTTTGGAAAACTCCCTGAAAGGCCGGATAAAGTTGATGTGGGGTTATTGAATTTGAATTTAATAATTTCAACGAAAGTGTAAATGATGGTGTATTCTTTAGCCCTTGACACCAGTCAATCCCAGGGGCAGATGCTTTTGCTTAAGGAAGATAAAGTTCTTTATTTCCTGAGTTGGGATAAAGAGGGTTCCCATAGTGAACTTATCACTCTGAAGTTTCAGGAGCTTTGTGATCTGGCTTCCATTGGAGTTCAGGACATTACAAAAATTTATTGTGTCTGTGGACCTGGAAGTTTTACAGGTTGTCGGGTGGCGGTGGCTTTTGCACGGGCTTTAGCCTGTAGTTTGGATTGTGTTTTGACTTCTATCAACAGTCTTGATCTGTTGAGTTTGAATTGTTTTATTGAAACCCGTCCTGTTCTGGCCTGTATAGATGCTCAGAGGAACTCGGTTTTTGCTTCTTTTTATAAAAAAGACGGGAATCTTTTCAAAAATAAATTATTGTCTGTGGAAAGTCTTGATGAATTTATTAAAGAGGAGGTTTCTCTTTGTGGTGAGGGTCTTGATCGCTATAAAAACTTTATAAATCCTTCAGTTAAAAAATATTTGAAACAGGATCCAAGGTGGATAAAAGCGGATCTTAGAAAATATTTTGAAAAACCTCATTTTAGAAAATTTGAAAAGGAAATCTCCTGGATGAATTTAAAACCTGTTTACATTAAAGCTTCGGCTGCTGAAGAGAAAAGGAAACAGTCGATCTTGGAAAAGTCTGAATGACCTTTAAATTTTTTCACATCTTCGACGCAGGAGTTTTTGACTCTATTCAATGCACGACGACGAAGGACTGGCTGGGAGCCAATTCGAGAAGGAGCCAATTGAATAGAGTCAAAAAGAACCAAGTCGAGGGTGAAAGGATTTATAGGATGAACCACTGAGGTTAAAGTCCAGTTTAACTTTTTTGAATATTTACTGTCCTATCTAAAAAGTGGAACCTTGTGTTATTCTGGAAGAACTATGAATAGTCGATCATGGAATTATTATGAAGTTCTGGATATTTCACCGCAAGCGAGTCAGGATAAGATTTTTGATGCCTATAAAAAGGCCAGGAAGACTTTTTCCCTGTCCAGTCCCGGTCTTTTAAAGATTTTTACCAAACAGGAAGCCTATCAGTGGCTTAGTACAATTGAAGAGGCTTATTCTGTTATTGGTCATCCAAACTCCCGTAGAGTTTATGATATGAAACTGAATTCCATTTTTTCCAATGAAAGTAGAAATTTGGATTTTATAAATGAAAAAATTCAGAAAACAATAACAAAGCAGACAGGACCAGACAAAGGTTTTGCTTATACCCGAATCAGTCGATACAAAGTTGATAAGGATATGGAAAAAATGATTTTAAGTCAGGACACTTTTGATGGTTCTTTTTTAAAAAGAGTTCGGGAATACAAAAATATTAAATTACCTGATCTTTCAGAGGTGACTTGTATTACCATAGCTTATCTTAAGGCTATTGAAAACAATGATTATCTTAATTTACCGGCACTTGTTTTTGTCCGTGGCTACATTATTCAGTATTGCCATATTCTTGGTTTGGATGAATCAAAAGTGGTTCCATCCTATATATCCTTATTAAAAAATGGATGAAAGCAGAAAACGGATTCGGGTTGCAGAAAATCTCTGTGGTCAGAGATTGGATGTGGGTCTGTTAAAATCGGGTCTTGTGATTTCCCGTTCTCAGGGTCAGAAATTGGTGGAGCAGAAAAAAGTTCTTGTTAACTCACAAAATGAAAAAGTTTCTTACAGACTTCAGTTGGGTGATCTCATTGAAATAAGTCTTCCTGTTCAAAAGAAAACAACTTTAGTCCCCTATGAGTTTCCTCTGGATATTGTCTTTGAAGATGAGTTTATTATTGTGGTTAATAAACCAGCAGGCCTTGTGGTTCATCCTGCCTGTGGGCATGAGAATGACACTCTTATCAATGCTCTGATGGCCCGGAAAACCAAACTTTCAAACCGGTCATCATTTTTTCAGGCCGGGTCTTGTTCATCGTATTGACAAGGGGACAAGCGGTCTTCTGATTTTAGCCAAAACGGAGAAGGCCCATAATCATCTGGCCAGGCAATTTTTTGAAAAAAGTGTTCATAGAAATTACCTGGCCCTGTGTTTTAGTCATCAAAAGCTGGACAAAGGATCTATTGAAACCCATATTGCCCGTGATCCAAAAAACAGAAAAAGATTTAAAATAAATACTGAAAACAGAGGCAAACGGGCGATCACTCATTATCAAAAGTTGGCTGAATCCGGAGTTTTTGCACTTTATGAGTTGAAACTTGAGACCGGACGCACTCATCAGATACGGGTTCACTTATCCGCCAATCAAAACTCTATTGTTGGGGATGAACTTTACAATGGAAAAAGTCAGGCTAAAAATTTAAAAAATCAAAAGCTTAAAAAATTTATTCTTGAAACGGACCGGTTTGCCCTCCATGCACAAACCCTGGGTTTCACACATCCGGTTACTAAAGAAGATATGATGTTCAAAGCTCCTGTTCCCCCTGATCTCAAACCTCTTTTTGAAATGACAGGTTTTTCATAAAAACGGTTGCTGTGTTTGGCTTTAGTATTTTTCATTTTTCAGTCCATTCAGGACATTCCAGATTGAAATTATAAAATTATACTGGTCCGGTTTGAATTTTCATGGAATTTCTCTATGAAAAACAAATGGTCTTCAGTATAAGAGAGGTTCAGTGAAGTTTCAAGGAATCAAAGAATTATTTTTTATTTAGATTTTTTATCAGTTTTGGATTGGTAGAGAAAATCAATTCTTTGGGTCATGGCCCGGCGGTCGGCCTTTATGTCGTCTGACAGGGTTTTTATATCAACCTTTATATCATTGATGCTTGTTTGAACATTATAAAACATAAAGCCAAAAATGGCCGTGAGTGTTCCAATAATTGTGAGGGTTTCTTTCCTGTTCATGCTTTTGTTATAGCTGATTTTAAAAGTTTTGTCAAAAACGGGAAAAAACCGGCCTTATTTGTATCCAAAAACTGAAAAACGGATCCGTTTTGGCGATCCACAAAAAAACAGCCTCTGAGGTTTACACGCCCCCGGAAGTTCTTAACTTTTAAGGCTCTGGTTGTTGATGGATATGGAACTGCAAGTCTGGTTTGAATGAAATAACAGTAGTTGACAATTTTATTGAAGGATCCAGTGAATAAAATCTTTTTGTTCCAAAGGGGTTTTGTCTGACTCAAGGAGTTTTTCCATAGCTTCTTTGATAAAGGGAATGGGAATTATATGGGATGTTTCGGTGTATAATCTCTGTGTTTCAAGGGATGTGTTCATTGCTTTTTGGGCCAGATGTGGGAATGTGTATTGATTGGTGGAACTGACCATGCCAACATATTTCCCGGTTTGTTTTTCAAAAAACACCATCTCCTGAATTTCCATCTGAAACATCACAACCCATGGCCAAATGATAGATTCCGGGATAAATTTTGTCTTCTTTATAATATCGGGATTCATCCAGGGAAACCAATGATCGGCATTCATGACTGAAATCAACGGTGATACTGGTTTTGATAAATGAATCACGTTGTTCTCTAAAATTCTGATCCTGATTGATTTTTACAAAATTATGGAAACCGATTCCAAGAGTTATAAGTTCCACCTGTTCCCGGAAATTCTGATCCCAGTTGATTTTTGAGGCAACAAGATGATGTTTTGTGTCTCCTAGATCCACCAGGCAGAACACAATATCCTCAGTGGGTAATGAAAGAATTTGTTTGAAGCCGGGAATTTTTTTCCTTTTAATAGCCGGTGAACTGAATTTAAAATTATTGCAATTTAATATTTCACCGGATCTTTCTTGAACCAGACCATGATAGGGTAGAGAAAAGACTCCATATCCCCTAAAGAAACCAAAATAAACAGATCCAACCCAACCCATGGATTGTTCTTCTCCATTCAAGAGTACATAATGTTCAGCCAGTGCATAGCTGTTTCTGATGTTTTTTAAAACCGGATTTGGATTTTCATTTTGTTCCAAAAGGGATTTTAAATCTTTTCGATCCCACGATTCACCGATTTGGTATTTTAGGACGGGCAGTTCGGAAATTTCTGTCTGATAAAGTCTTTTCTTTAAATATCGATACATTTCCATGGGATTAAAGCCGATTTTTGACAGATGGGATAAGACCAGATCAAAACTTTCCATGGTCGGACAGAATTTGATCTGACCAAAAAAGATATTAGGGTAATGCTGAAAACGTGAACTGGAATCAAGGAATTCAGATGAAAGTTTGATGATCTGACCGTCATTTAATGAAAATTTCAGAACCTCTTCATTTAGGAGAATATCCAGATTTTGCTGAAGGTTTCTCTTTACATGAGGGACGCAGGTTTTGATTCTATCTTCAGAAGAGGAATTCGCTTTTGCTTCAAATTGGAAAATAAAAAACAGAATGAAAAAAAATTTTTTCAGAGAAAAAACAAAATATTTTTTAGTCGTGAACACGGGAAGAATACAGTGAATGAAGAGAATAAATAAATTTTTAGGAAAAGAGACAAGGTTTTTTTTATCTATAGACATAAAGATATCCTGTTTTTTAGTACAAATGGTCAGTAAATTGCTCATCAAATCCATTGGTCAAAGATTCCTACAGTCTTGTATTTTCATCTGCACGGGATGGAGTAGTGAATTGCCCCCTGCGTATTCCCCGAAGGTTTGTGTTTTCATCTGCACGGGGAGGAATAATGAATTGCCCCTGCAGGCTTGTTGTATTTTCATCTGCACGGGATGGAGTAGTGAATTGCCCCCTGTGTATTCCCGGTAGTGTTGTATTTTCTTCTGAATGGGGAGGAATAACAAATCGCTCATCAACGATCTGTCCTCTGTTGAGCATTTCATGCAGTTTTTTACTTTCTTCCGAATGGGGTTGACGGACTCCCTGCTCCATAAGAGCAATCGTGGTTCTTATTTCATTGGTAAATTGTTTACTTTCCCTGGAAGATTCAACAATTGTTCTTCCGAGAGGGTCTTGTCCCAGGAAATCCTGAAGATTGTCAGCAAAAGACGAAGAAGGATCGGATTCTTTTATTTTCAAAAGAGATCTGTGGATGAGATAGACCAATCTGTCTTTGAAAAAAATCACCTTCCTGCCAGCATTTTAAAAGAAGTTCAGGATTGTCAACAAGATGCTCTTTCCTGACGAAAGCGATCATTTTTTTTTCTCATCTGTTCCAAATCCCATAGTTTTAGGAAAATATTTTCATCAACTTCTTTCCATATCGATTCCAACCAAACCATAAAAACGGTTTTTCGTCAGAGAAATGGATAACGACAAGGCGATCAGTGGCTCCTTTAACATCTCCACCACCAATAATTTTTTACCAGATCGGGTTGACTTTCCAGGTGGGAATACAAATCGGAGTACAGTTCATTTTCATTTCCTGAAGCTATAGTATCCAGAGCCCTTCTTCTTTGGGATTCTGAAAGATCAAACAAATCATCATAGAGGGTTATATCTTCTCCCTGCTCAATGGACCTGAAAGTTACCCGTCTTTTCCATCCTGACAGGCTTTTGGCTTTCTTGAGAATCAACCCTATGGGACTTGCGGAAACACTTGTAGAAAACAAAATGGAAATCATAAAAAGTTTTATACAAAAAGAATTCATTTTTCTCCTACAATCTGCAATAAGGTCAGAAATGAGAAATCCATACCGATCCTGTTTAAAATTTCGTGTTTTTTTGATTATGGAATTAATATCTTTCAAAGTTCATTTATTATCACGGAATCAGTATACTTTAACAAATCTTTCAGTAAAGATTATTTTTAATTTTTGTAAAAAATTCAAAAGGTGTAAAAAACTTTTTCAAATGAAAGGCATCATTTCCCTGATTTCGCAAAAAGATTTCCAAAGCCTCTGATGTCGTCGAAAACGGCGATAAATGCTGGTAAAAACAGGCTGGAAATGATAGAGCCGATCAGCATTCCCCAACCAAGACCCATGGCGAGAGGAACGATAAAAAGGTCCAGGCCTCCAAGACCATAGGCTGTTGGTAAAATTCCACAGACAGTTGTCAATGTGGTTAAAACAATGGGTCTGAGACGTTTTTTCCCGGCTTCACGGATACTTTTATTTTGGTCTATTCCCTCTTTTCTCTCCTTCATGACAAAATCCACAAAGACAATGGCATTATTCACAATCACTCCGGCCAGGGCCACCACTCCAAGGAGTCCCATGAAACTCAAAGGTTCTCCGTGAACGAACAAGGCCCAGACCACGGAGACAGCCCCAATGGGAATAGCCAGAATAATGATCAGAGGCCAGACAAAACTCTGAAAAGTCAGGATGAGAAGAAAGTAGATCAGAATAAGAGCCAGAATAAAGGCCTGAGCCAGAGACGAGAGACTTTCCTGAGTGTCTTCACTTTCGCCGGAAAAATTCAGACTCAGATCAGGATATTTGGATAGATATTTTTTTTGCTGATTACTAATAATATTATTTACTTCAGTGGCGGAGATCAGGTCTGTATTGACATCACCTGTGACAGTGACCTGACGGCGATTATTAACGTGAAAATAAGATTCAATGTCCTTTTGGGATTTTAAACTGGCTATACTTTTTAATGAAACCAGTTTTCCAAAAGGATTGAGAATTTTTAAATCACCAAGACTTTGATTTCCTTTTTTTTCTTCTTTGGGAAGAGAGACCCGAATGTCTATTTCATCGTCAATATTGCGAATACTTGTGGCAATAAAACCTTCAAAGGCGGACATGACGGTGATTCCCACGGTTGTCGGGGAGAGTCCAACGGATTTGGCTTCTTTTGAGTTCACTTGAACAACTATCTGGTTTTTCCCTTCGGAAAAATTATGTGTGATATCCCTTGTTCCTTTGATTTGTTTAAGATCAGATATGATTTCATTGACAAGAAGCATGATCTGTTCATAATTTTCCCCCTGAACTCCAATACTAATGGGTTTTCCAACAGAGGGACCCGGTTTAAAACGTTCAAAGAAAACTTCAAGATGATCTGTTCCCTTTAAAGAGGTTTTCATGGATTCAATGATTTCATCGGCCTTGCGGTTACGATCTGATTCAGGAGTCAGGTAGATAATAATCTGTGCATAGTGGGATCCTCTTTCACCCGGTTCATCGGGTCTTTGACGGAATTCACCAATACTGGTGACATAATTTTTGATTTCTCCGGATGGAGTTTTTGAAATCATTTGTTCTATGGGTTTTATTAATTCTGTTGTCTGTTCCAGACTGGTTCCTGTGGGGGCCCGGGCTTTAATGACGAATTGTTCAATTCCTTTTGGGGGAAACAACACCACTTTCATTAAGTGCAGAGTTGAATAAATGGAAAAACCTATGAAAAGGAAAAAAACAGTCAAGGCAACGTAACGAAAACGAATGATTTGACCGAGAAAAACACCATAAGCTTTTAAAATTTTATTCCAGAGAGTGTTAAAACCCGCTTTAAAACCTTTTTCAGGAGTTTGAATGTGTTTGGCTTTTACCCAACGACCAATGTGATAGGGTAAAATAAAATAACATTCCAGAAGACTTATGAAGAGGGCACAGATCACGCTTATGGGAATAAATTTTGAAAATTTACCAAAAACCCCAGTCATAATGGTTAAGGGAAAAAAAGCCAAAACTGTTGTCATCACAGAGGCGAAAACAGCTGACCAGATATTTTTAGTTCCCTTAATGGCCGCATCCAGGGGTTTTTCACCATTTTCCATTTCCCGTATGGCGTTTTCTGTAATGACCACAGCATCGTCCACGAGCATTCCAATAACAATAATCAAGCCTGTCATGGTGAGCAGATTCAGGGAAATCCCCTGATATCCGAAAAATATCATGGTACCCAAAAAAGCAAAGGGGATACCAATGGCTGTGATCAGAGAAACCCGAAAAGGCAGAAAAAGACTGAGAACCATAATGACTAAAATCAGGCCCGCTAACAGATTATTGGAAAGAATATTGAGCCGTCTTCTGATAAAAACAGACATATCATTGACCAGTTCAAAATCCACATCTTTTAGTTTGTCATTTTTAAAATTTTCCTTGATTTTTTCTTTTAAAGTGTCAACGATCTCAATAATATCGGCTTTTTGTTTTTTCAGAACAATAAGGCGAATGGACTCTTTACCATTGACCCGGTAAGCAATCTGTTCTTCCTTAAGATCCATGGAAACTTGAGCCACGTCTTTGAGAAAAATGGGTCGGCTTATATCGTTGGAACGAACCACAGTCATCTTCACATCATTGATGTTTTCAAATTGTCCTTCTGTCCGGACGATAACATCTTTTTCAATTCCTCCTTCGGTTTTGACAAACCGACCACCCGGTATGGAAATGTTCTGTTCTTTAAGGGCGGCAATAACTTCAGTAAAAGACAGTTGGTAGTCTTTGAGTTTTCTGGCTGAGACTTCAACCCGGATTTCGTGTTTTCTTTCACCCAGGATATCCACCCGGGCCACCCCTTTTGATTTTTCAATTTCTTTTTCTGCAAAACGGGCTGCCTCTTTTAACGCAAAAGAATCTTTTGCATCACTGACAGTGACTTCAACAACAGGGAAAATTTTTGTTTCAATGGATGTAACTACAGGTTCTTCAGCCTCCTTGGGTAAATCCTTAAAACGATCAATAACTTCCTGAATATCAAGTTTTCCCTCCTCCTGGCTGGTTTGATCGGGATCAAGCTTTAGAATGATTCCACTGAGTCCCTCCATGGAGATGGATGACATTTTCTTTATACCCTCAACTTCTTTAAGTTCCTGCTCTAACGGGTTGGTAATAAGTTTTTCCACCTCACTGGGAGCGGCTCCCGGAAAAGGAGTGTAGACGGTGACAATATCGTATTGAATATTGGGAAAGGCTTCTTTGTTGATCTTAATAAGAAAATAAAGCCCAAAGCCTATAATGAGAAAAGTGAGAAGTTCTGAGAAAAGTCCCTGTCTTGCAAAAAATTCAATAAGTTTTTTCATACACTAAAGATCATTTGTTTTTCGTTGTGTTTTCATGGCTTACGACCTGTCATCATGGCTTCAATAAATGGGGACAGATTTTTATACATTTCCCCTGATATTTTCTGAATTTCCCAGGCCAGTTGCCGGATTTCAACGGATTTTTGATTTTTGTTAAATTCCCACTGATCCAAATCATCCTCGGCATTGACCCATTGATTCACGTTAATTCTTCCCAGGGAAAATCTTTTTTCCTCGGCAGCCAGCCTTTTTCTTTGCTGGTTAATCATTTGACGGTAAACTTCCAGGTTTTCCTTCTCAACTTTTAGTTTGCGACATTTGTCACGCCATTTGGTTTTGAGATTATCTTTGGCGATTCGTAACTGGGCGGAGGCTTTTTCTTTTTCTATAAACTGGACGGTTCTTTGGGACCTGGCTCCTGAATTGTTCAGGGGCCAGAAAAGCTTTACACCCAGGTTCCAGGCGGGACCCCGACCAAAGCCATTGTCATCAAATCCTCTTAAAACATTTCGGAAGTTTACAGAGGAGCTATTATCAATACTGTTCCCCTGATAACCGGCAATGAGCTTAAGATCGGGAAGACTTTCATTTTTTGAGGCCTTGAAGTCTGAGTCAAAAGCCGCCAGTTTTTTTTCCAGGGCCTGAATATTGGCTGTTTTTTCCGGATTTTCTAAATCACAAACTTTTAAGGCCGCTGTAACAGGTTTATCAATCTTCATGGGGACATCCATGGCATTGACTCGTAAAAGCAGATCCGGAAGTTCCAGATTGATGATCAGTGTTTCCCATCGGGTTGTCATGTCTGTTTTAAGAAGTTTAAGGCGGGCGGAAGTGGAGGTCATAAGAGCCTGTAGACCAATGAGATCCGGTTTTTCAACAGCTCCCTTACGGCTTCGACGGATCAGTATTTTGAGTAATTTTTTTTGTCTTTGCAATCGGTTTTTAAGGGTATTCACTTGTTTTTGGAGCAACCAGGATCTGTAAAAATCCCCGATAAACACCAGGATCAGGTTTTCAATATCATCCCTGACTTTCAGTTCAAGGGCTTTGGCCCGGTGACGGGCTCCCTGTCTTCTGTTGCGAAAGGAGTATCCAAAAATATCCTTAAGTAAATTTTGTTCAAGTTGTAATCTGATAGCCGATTGTTTGAAATTCCTGAGAAAGCTGTTACCAAAAGGGCCGAGATTCCTTCCAAATTCCAAATTTGTGTCATCCTGGATCCAGGACAGGCTGGTTTTGGTTCCTGTCTCCCATTTTTTTTCAAGACCGAGACTCCATTGTTGGTTTTTGGTACGCAGGGGGCGAAAGGGCATGGTTTGCACAGAGTTGTCATCCAGGTACTGAGTGCTTCCCACTAAAACAGTGTCTGTTAGTGAGTCAAATCGACTTTGCTCTTCTGAGTTCACCAGAGCATAGTCATAGCCCAATAGTTTAAAGGCTGATGAATTTTTAAGGGCGGCTTTGATAATAAAGGGGATAGTGAGTTTTTTTTCAGGAATTTTATTTAAATAGGTTTGGGCTTCAGGGGATAAAGTGGCCCTTACAGACTGGAAGTGGAAGAGAAAAAAAAAGAATATCAGTAAGAACTTCAAAAGATCTCCCTTTTAAAAAAGGAAAAGACTTTAATTTTTTCGTGTGAATGAGAGGAGTCAAGAATTTTTTCCAAAGAATTCTTCATAAATTGATTCTAATGAGAGAGTTCTTTAAAGTCAATTTGTGAAATCCAAACGGGATCAGTATATACTAAAGACCATTTTCCCCAGGCTCCTTTTTCGTGAAATGACTTCATTTTTTATCCTTGAACTGAAGCTACTCCTTACATGGTCGAAGCTGATGACATAAAGGAAACTGATGCATGGCAAATTGTTTTCTTGATTGATAGAAAACAAAAAATATCAAAGATTGTTGTTCATAAAAACTGTTGTGATTAAATATTATACTAAAGATCATTTATTTTTCATGCTATTTCCATAGAGAAATTCCATGAAAATTCAAACCGGATCAGTATAATCTGGACAAAAAAGACAAAACCCGTAATACTTACTCATCATGTCCTATATTGCCGCCATTGATATTGGGTCCAATGCTATTCGTCTGGCTATTGCCAATAATACGGATTCCGGGTTTTATATTTCATATATGTCCCGACAGGCTGTTCGTTTGGGCAGCAGTGTTTTTAGCCAGGGGAATATCAGTAGTGAGATTTGTTCCGATTTAAAGGAAGCTCTTTTCCAATTTAAAAATCAATTGGAAAACTATAATGTTAAGAGTTGGCGGGCTGTTGCCACCAGTGCCATGAGAGAAGCCACCAATAACAAAGCCATAGTTGATCTTTTAAAAAAGGAAACAGGTATCACTGTTGAAATAATCAGTGGTCAGGAGGAAGCCCGCCTGATAAGTCTTGCCATTTCAAAAAAAATTGATCTCAGTCAGGGGAGTTACCTTTTGATCGATATTGGCGGTGGCAGCATTGAACTGGTGGCTGTTGTTGATGGTCAAACCATAAGAAAGAAGAGTTATAAAACAGGTGTGGTTCGAATTTTGGAGTTACAGAGGAGTAAAGAAAAGAAACTTGAGGACTGGCTTCCGGAATTTATTAAAAATGAAATCCATGGTTTTTTTAATGGACTTTCAAGGTTTGAATGTGCTGTTGGTACGGGTGGAAATATGGACCGGTTTATTAAACTGAAAAATTTTGTTTCAGGTGAACCGGGAATGTTTTTAACAGCAGGGGAAATGAAAACAATGGATGAGATGCTTCGTCAGGTGGGTTACAGGGAAAGAATTGTAAAATTTTGTCTTAAATCAGACAGGGCTGATGTGATTGTTCCCGCAGCTATCATTACAAATCAAATTATGACTATGGCCGGTTCCGGGAAAATTCATTTACCTCAGGTGGGCCTTAAAGACGGTCTTCTTTATGAATTATCCTCTGATATTCACTCCTGAAAGCCTCAAGTATTCATCTGGGAAAGGTCATTTTTAGCTTTGAATAAAAGCCTCATCTATTTTTAAAATTATGCAAGAAGATAAAGTCATTGAAATTTGCTGAAAGATCCAGAAATAAGAGGCATTGCGTTGCCTTCTTGTGTGTTATTAAATATTTACAAACTTTGGTTTTTTAAAAAAATTCTTCTTAATGACCTAAAACAATTTCAGGATCGACTATTTCCAGTTGTTTTTGAGACTCACTGAGCAGTTAAAGATGAGTTTGTCTTTTGTTGAATCCCTGTCCAGGCAGAAATACCCCACCCGTTCAAACTGAAAGGATTCCTCTTTTTTACAATCCTTTAAGGAATCTTCAGCCAGACTGTTGGTTAGAACCTTTAAGGAGTCGGGGTTGATAAATTCAAGAAAACTTTTGTCTTTATGGGAGGCCGGATGGGGGTCTGTAAAAAGACGGTCATAAATACGAACAGTGACAGGCCGGGCGTTATCGGCACAGACCCAGTGAATGATTCCCCTGACCTTTCTGCCTTCAGGATTTTTGCCAAGGGTGTTTGGGTCAATTTGGCACTTCAGTTCAATCACCTCGTTTTTTTCATTTTTAATCACTTCTTCACAACGAATCACATAGGAGTGGCGTAACCGCACTTCACCTCCCGGCTTCAGGCGGAAATACTTTTTAGGGGGGGCTTCCATAAAATCATTGCGATCTATCCAGATATTTTTGGACATGGTGAGTTCCCTTGTTCCCATGCTTTCGTCTTTGGGGTGGTTGGGAACTTTCAGGATTTCTATTTTATCGTAGTTAGTCAGTGTGACTTTCAGGGGGTTCAAAACAACCATTCGCCTTGCGGCTTTTCGGTTGAGGTCAAAACGAAGACATTCTTCAAGCTGTCCATAGTCAATCAGAGACTGGGATTTGGAGATTCCCACCTGACGACAAAATTCCCGAATGCTTTCAGGAGTGTAGCCACGTCTGCGAAACCCACAGAGACTGGGCATCCGGGGATCATCCCAACCGGAGACATGGTTTTCCTCCACCAGTTTTTTGAGATTTCTTTTGGAAACGATCACATGGCTTAAAAACAGTTTTGAAAATTCAATTTGTTTTGGAGGTTCTTTAAAATCAAGTTGTTCAAGGAACCAGTCGTAAAGGGGTCTGTGGTCTTCAAATTCAAGGGTGCAGGTTGAATGGGTGATTCCCTCAATGGCATCCGAAAGTCCGTGGGTAAAATCATAGAGGGGATAAATGCACCATTTGTCCCCTGTCACAGGATGACTTTGGTGGCGGATACGGTAGATCAAAGGGTCACGCATATTCATGTTCCCCGAACCCATATCAATTTTGGCTCTCAGAGTGTGTTCGCTGTCTTTAAACTCCCCTCTTTTCATGCGTTCAAAAAGATCCAGGTTTTCTTTAATACTGCGGTTTCGATAGGGGCTGTTTTTTCCCGGAGTGTTGTGGTCCCCCCGATATTCACGGACCTGTTCCTCACTCAGAGAATCCACATAGGCTTTATTTTTTTTAATCAACTCCACGGCAAATTCATAAAGCCTGTCAAAATACCCGGAAGCATGGCAGAGATTGTTCCAGTGAAAACCGAGCCATTGGATGTCCTCTTTGATAGCTTCCATGTATTCCCGATTGGCGGAACCTGGATTGGTGTCGTCAAAACGAAGATTGCATTGACCGGAGTAAGTTTCTTTAAGTCCGAAATTAAGGCAAATGGATTTGGCGTGTCCGATATGAAGATAACCGTTGGGTTCAGGAGGGAAACGGGTGTGGATCCGGTCGGAATTTTTCCCCTCTTTCAGATCTTTATCAATAATGTTTTCAATGAAATTTTTCACATGGGTTTTCATTGTCTGTCCTATCAAAATTTTCTGAACTTTCATGGACCAGCTTTTTTTCGTACTGTAAGAGAAGGCGATCGGCTTCCTCTTCAAGGGCCGTGTTCACGGTGGAGTACCTGTGGGAGTATTCCTTTTTATTAAAGGTGATAGTTTGCCATTGTCTTGAAAGTTCACTGTCATCCAGATCCTCTTCAAAGAGTTCTGTCCACAGATATTCCACCAGATCCATGGATTTCTGAATAAGAGTCAGGGCCTTTTGTTTTTTGGAATTGAATTCAAAGGATATTTCAAAATTATGTTGTTTGAGTTGACCCTTCACCCGCAATCCGTAACGGCCCAGAATCTCCTCCCTGTAGATACGACCTTCCACCACAAACTGGGATTTTTCCAGATCATATTCCCCCTGAAAGCGTTCAGTGAGGGCTTTTTGAGCCTGTTCACAGAGTTCTTTCGGAAAAGGGGTCCATTTTACTGAGGATTTTAACCGGGGATCCATCATTTTCTCCATCAGGGTACAAACCGGGAATGTAAATAATCATGAAATTGAATACAGCAAAGAAAACAGAATGTCGACCCTTCTTTGATAAAGGGTATGGATTGAAAAAGAATGGGGTTTCTGAAAAAAGAACAAAATCTTTACAAAATCCCTTTTTTGTGGTAAAAAAACGAACTTTTATTAACCCGGATAAATCAGGGACATAGGAGGAGACAGATAGGGTGAGCAAAGGATTTCATACTGTTTTATTGATTTTTATCATGTCTTTGGGACTGGTTTCAACCGCCCGGGGAGACCGGCTTGGTGCTATCCGGAAGAAATTACGTCAGACTATTGCCGGTTCTCCAAGACAACAGGTTTTTGAAATATTGGGTGATTTAGAGAGGCTAAAAATAAAGGGTGAAATTCCCAAAGATGTTATTTCTGATCTGGAAGGGGCTTTAAAAGGCTCTTCACATTTATTTGATGCCAATGCCGAGAACCGGAGTAGAGGAGTTGTACAGAGAAACAGCAGGTATTATGATGAGGAGGTTCTTTTCAGAAAACATCGTTCCGCCATTAAACTGCTCTCTAATACGCTTTATGCGAGAGTTTACAGAGCTTTTTTCTTTTCCCGGTTTGATTTTTCTCCGGAACAGATAAGAGGCCTTTTTTTGGGATTGATTGCAGAAACACCCTGGAAGGCAGTATGGGAAAATCATTTCAATGGTTCAAGCTCTTCGGCTTTTTATGTTCTGGACAGGATATGGCGGGATTTTGAAGGCGTTGTTGAAAAAGCCGCTGAAGAAGGTCGTTTGGAGGGATTGGGGATTGTTGATTTTGAAGCGGCTTTTATAAGTGTCCCCTCTGATTTTTTTATTCACGAGATAACAAAAAAGAATCCCCTGGATCGGGCTTTTACCACTCTAACGGATCGCTTTGTTAAAAATAGCAGGTTGGTTGATTTGTACAGAAGTCCTCATTTGCGTCTTTCCCGGCCCAATCCCTATAGAGATGAAATTCTTTTTGGTTTGACAAAAGAGGATCTATCAGACAAAGATCTTTTATTAAAATGGTGGAAGGATGTGAGTCCAAAAGCAGGACATGAAACGCTTGAGAAAGGGCTTGGGGGAAATGTGGATGAAGTCAACAAGGGATATTTAAGATTAAAATCCTTTGTTCAATCTGCAGTTGATGATGCAAAAGAGGCCGGAGAGGGTTTTGAGGAAGCTTTTGACAATGATCCATTTATTTTAACAATGTATGACGCAATAAACGAAAGTGAAAATTTTGGTAAGGTCATTGACGAGATTTCGTCAGAGATTCTTTAACATCAGTGATGTGAATGACTTTTAAACCGGTCGTATCTGAGTTTCATGGAACAAAGAGTTTTTATAAAATATGCTTCCTGAGAATGTGTCTTTGAAAAAAAGACTTTTTGTTATTTTTTTGTCCATCACTGTTCTCATTGTCATGTCTCTGGTGGTTTTTCTTCAAATACTCAAAAATGAAAAAATTATCACTGCCGGGGAAATCAAGAGATATCACTCTTATCTCCTTGCTGACGAGTTGAGACAGGGTTCTGATGATCTCACCCGTATGGCGAGGACTTATGTGGTTACGGGAGAATCCCGTTTCAGACAGTATTTCCAGAAAATTCTGGACATTCGGAGTGGAAAAATTCCAAGACCGGAAAAATATCACGGTATCTATTGGGACTTTGTTTCCGCCACGGGTAAAGAGCCCAGAGTCAATACAGAAGCTGTTTCCCTTAAAAATTTGATGAAAAAGGCTGAATTCACCACCAGGGAGTTTAATCTTCTCAGAGAGGCGGAAATCAATTCCAATGATCTTGTCCATCTGGAAAACCAGGCCATGAACGCCATGATTGGTCTCTATCAGGATGAGCAGGGAAACTACACCAGAAAAGCTCCACCTGATCAGAAACTGGCGATGAGTCTTCTTCATGGAAGAGAATACCACCAGGCCAAGGGAAAGATTATGAAGCCTCTGGAGGAATTTTTTGATTCCATTGACCACAGAACCCGGGATGAGATTGCCTTTTACCAGGCCAGAAAGAGTCGGCTCAGTCTGGTTTTGGGAATAACCATGGTTCTTTCTGTCTTGCTGATTTTTATTTCTCTTTTTCTGGTTATGGGTCATTTTAAAGAGAATTCAGGGGTGGAGTTCAGGGAGCTCTATAATCTGGTTGGAAAAAATTTATGGGCCAGTTGGCCTTTTGTGCTTTCCTCTTTAGTGGTCATTTTTATGATAATCAGCTTTTCCTGGTGGTTTTTTATGGAGACAAGTTCTCTTGCCAGAGGAAATTTAAAAAGAAATGTGACTTATGATCTCAATGCCACTTATAACTCTGTTGTTAACTGGATAGAGCAAATGAATCTGGAGACAGCTTTTTTGGCGAAAATGGTTGTGCGTTATCTTAAGGTCGATGAATTGAGATTCGACACGGGCAAATCAGTCCATAGAAAGTTAAAAAAAAGTGGTATTCTGGATTTTCACCAGTTTAATGATTACATTTTAACCGATTCAGAGTTGATTGTGGTATCAAGTAACCGGACAAAACTGATTGGAAAAAAATTTAAAGTTCCGGATCAGATTATTGACCGGATGAAAAATCCTCCTCACTGGGACACCCATATACCCCAGAGGGAGCAGACCCATTCTCTTATAGGGGAAAATATTCTTTTTTCCTCAACTCTTAAAGGGAAGAACGGTTTTTTGTTTCTTCTGACTTCTCCAAAGAAATATCTGACTCCTGTTTTTACCCGCAGCTTTTCAGGTGAGACAGGCGAAGTTTATATGGTCAATTCAAAAGGTCAATTTATAAGTGAGGTTCGGTGGACTGATCAGCTTGTTGAGAGGGGTTGGTTGAAATCAGAAAAAGACTCCCTGATGGGTGTCAGGGTCGGCGAAATATGGGGAAAACCCCAATCTCCCCTGGTTCATTCTGTGGCCCGTGTGATTCAGGGTCAAAATGCCAGGGATTTGATCGAGTACAAAAATTATCTGGGTACCCGGGTTTTGGGCCTTTGGCGTTGGAATAACAGTTATCAATTTGGAATTGTCAGTGAGATATCCACGGAAGAGGCCTATGGTTTCTTGAGGTTTTACAGGGGTCAGACTCTGGCGGGAACCTTTGTCACTGTGATTCTTATTCTGGTCCTCACGGCTTTTTTTATATGGAACAGATTAAAAGTTACGAAAATCAACAGGGAACTCAGGGAATCCTATAAAACCATTAAAATTCAGAATGACAGACTGGCCAACGATCTTCTTATTGGTCAGAAAGTTCAAATGGATATGCTTCCTGACAGAATTGAAGGTCAGGACTTTCAACTGGATGCTTACCTGAGCCCCGCCCGGACAGTTTCCGGGGATTTTTATGATTTTTCTTTTCTGGGAAATGGTAAAAAAATTTATTTTTGTATTGGTGATGTTTCCGGAAAGGGAGTGGGGGCCGCTCTTTTTATGTCTATGGTCAAGGTTTCTCTCCATAAAACTCTTGATCCAAACAGGGGGGTGGGAGATCTGGTTTCCCGTGTTAATAGGGAACTCATCAAAAACAATGCCAGTTGTATGTTTGTGACTCTCATTGTGGGTGTCATGGATATTAAAACCGGAAAGGTGTCTATCACCAATGCAGGTCATAACCCCCCTTATCTTAAAAAAGCCAATGGAGATATCGTTTTACTGGATGAAGTCAATGGACCCATGGTTGGGACTTTTGAGGGTATTTCCTTTAAGGAACAGTCTATTGAGCTGTCCCCCGGTGATGCACTTCTTCTCTATACAGATGGAGTGACGGAAGCCCAGAACTCCAAAGGAGAGTTTTACAGGGATGATCGCCTCTATGATCTTCTCAAAAAACAGGTGTTTCCCTCGCCCCGTCATATGATTAATTCTGTTACCAATGATGTTATGAGTTTTATTGGAGACGCAAAACAATTTGATGATATTACCATTTTGTCATTGAGTCATTCTCCAGATCATTGATTTTCAGATGTTTTTTTGCCATTGATTCCTCCCATGCAAAAATCCCTAAAATAACATATTTTCAGGGCCTTGGGCGGAATCCGCTAAATTATAAACTCTCTTGGTTTTCTGTCCAATTTCAGGGTCGCAGTCCAAGAACTCTTCCCAGGAAGAGTTTTTGTCTATGAGATGCGTCAGAAAACTTTTATAAAATTTCAGAAACAATCTTTACCGGCCCATGTGACCCATCGGGTTTATCTCAAGGATCAGGGACAGTGAATTTTTGAATAAAAGAACCCACTACAGGTAAAAAGAGTTCCCCGTCAGTGCCCCTTACAAAGAGGATTCATGAAAAAGAATATCCTTGTGTTCTTCAGGCCTCTTGGAGTAAAGGGTTCTGGAATCTTTGAATCCAGCCCAAGATGGGTGAGAATCTTTTGGATCACTTTCCTTTCTTCTATAGAGGAAATCACTTTAAATTTTCCTCCACACTCTGAACAAATCTCAATGTCTATACCTTTCACTTGTGTGTTATTAAGTATTTACAAACTTTGGTTTTTTTAAAAATTCTTCCCAATGACTTAGTACGATTTTCAGGATCGACTGGGAGGGGAACTTCTTTTCTTAAAGTTCTTTCCAGTATAACAGATTTCCTTGATTTCTGAGGTCATTATAAACACACAGGCATTCAGAGGTTCCACTTCCTTCATAACCTGTGGAAGAGGGCTGGCATATTGATTCTTTGTATGAGGCAACCTGCCAAAGGGAATTCTGCGTAATAAATTGTCGGCAAAATTCGTCATTCTTTTCAATTTGTTGTTTTTCAGTGTTTGCAATGATTGTTGTTTTTTTGGCTTTCTTTTGATTGGTTGTGAAATGTGTCTTCCGAAGGCGGGAAAGTTCTTCTGCTAATTTTTCCCGTTCTATTTCCTGATCAATTCCTTCTCTTACCCCAGTCATTTCAATGACAAAATCCACGGTGTTCCCACAGGACACATATCCAACAGTCATAAAACCAAGCATCCGGGCAAAAACAGCTCCTACTGCCCTAAATGTGGTGGCTGCTGGTTCCAATCGGGTCCCGGCAACTGAAATTGCTGTTAACGAGATATACATTGTGGGTTTGACTGTAGGATTCTCACGAGGATAATCATGAAGTTTTATAACTTCTTCCATAAATCCAAAAAGGCAACCTGCTCCAAACATGATACCCGGATGGGCCACCTGGGTTCCTTCCAGAACAAAATTTTGAATGTTCATAGTCATCAATTTATCCTCCTCCCTTTTTCCACAGGGATCAAAAATCTGTTCCAGGGCCACAGATGATGGGGTTCCCTGAGGGGCAGGGGTTATAAATCCAGGAGTCAACTCCTCCCGGCCCCTGACATCCATAAAACAGGCAGGTTCCCCATCTTCAAAATAAAGGGCTTTGGAGATCATCACTTCCCTGTTTTCTATCATTTTTAATAATTCCTCCCTGGTTTCAGGAATTTTTTCCACAGAGGAGGGAAAGTCGGGGAGTTCATTTTGTGAGAGTGGGTTTTCAAAGGGATCCTTTATCATGGAATGACCCGGAGTCTCCCATAAAAACAAATGGAACAAAAATACAGAAAGGGACAATCTGAGGACAGGTGTTTTTTTCATTTGGTTCATCAGTTCATTTCGCTATTCGGTTACTTTCCAATAGAACTCATTTGAAAGTTTACAGTTTTTTCTTTTCAGTAAATTCTTGCATAAAGTTTGAAAAGTCAATATTTTTAGTCTTAACCTCACAGGAAGAAACATTTTATAAAAAGAAATCTGAAAATAAAGTCAAAATGAGACTTTTTCAGAATCGACGAACAGACATTTTAAGTTTTGGTCAAAACCTGTAGCCCAGTCCCAGTGAGATGAACCAGCCGGGGATTCTGGATTCCCTGAATTCCAAAAGATGATTTTTAAAACCTGTTTGCAAAAAATATTGAACAGAGGTTCCGGTCAGTCGCAAGCCCAGGTAAGCCCTTGAGTCCATAGTCCATTTGAATTTTTTATTTCCGGGTTTCATGAGAAATCCGGGACCGGCGGCTATGCCGATATAGACGGGAAACTTTATGGATCGGGGAAAACTCAGACCGAATAACAAACCCAATTTGTCAAACCTGTTCCCGTCTTCGGGGAATTGTTGCCATTCAAGATAAAAAGCATTGGCTATATAACTTCCCCTGTGGGATTGGTAGAAAATTTCCGCATTCCAGAGAGGACGGGGGTGAAACTGTCCATAAACTTTATTGTTTGTTAAACTTCCAAGGGAAAGAGCCAGTAAGGATTGTCTGGAAGCTGATACGCTTTTTTTTCCATTTTTTCTTTTGGTGGAGGATTTTTTGTCAGTAAAGTATTTCATGGCGGCTGAGTGACCGGTTTCACGGGCTTCCACCGAAGAAGTCCAAAAAGAAAAGATAAAGCAAAACAGAAATATTCTAAGTGGCAATAAATCCCCCAGGATTTATTTTATACCAGAGACCTTGTAAAACCTTGTAAATTTTTCTTATACTGATCGTGTTTGAGTTTTCATGGAATTTCCCTGAGAGATCATTTATTCTATGCTGAATTTCTTTAGCCAAAATCCGCTTAAAACAAGTGGTCTTTCAAAAATAGCATGAAAAATAAATGATCTTTAGTATAATAATCAAAATAGAGTTTGGATGAGACTTTTTCAGGATCGGGTTTTTCACCTGGAGCCGGGAACTGATAGAGATACTGGATGAAACAGCTTGACCTGGACGGACTCATTTCATACCTTTGTCGGGATGTCCATGAGATTCCGGAGAAAAGCCAGAGAAGTGGCCTTACAGGTCCTCTTCCAAAAATCGTTTCATGAAAATGGGGATGTTAGGGTTCTTTTTGAGGCTTTTTCAAATAATTTTCCATTTGATCCTGATACGGAGGAATATGCCCTGTTTCTGGTAAAAGCCGTTGTGGATCAGGAGGAGCGGATCAATGAAATAATTACTGAAAAAAGCAAGAACTGGTCTTTTAACCGTATTGCAATGATTGACAGGATTCTTCTCCAGATCGCTGTTTTGGAACTTTGTTTTTCACAGGGCAAACAGAGTTCCCCCAAACTGGTTATCACTGATATTATTGATTTGGCGAAAAAATACAGTTCTGAGGATTCCAAAAGATTTATCAATGGAATTCTTGATAATATCTATCATCAGTTTTTTGATAAATATGTGTAGGTACGGATTGTGATAAGTGAAATAAAAACAGAGGAAAAAACCTTTATTTATATTATTTCTGACGGGACCGGAGAAACGGCGGCCATGATGACCCGGGCTGCTGTGGTTCACTATCCCCAATTTGATTTTCATATTTTAAGAAATAAAAATATCCGAACCCAGTCCCAGGTGGACAGGGTTATCAATGAAGCTTTCAAACGGGGGGCACTGATTATCCACACTGTGGTGACTCCCAGCCTTCGTCAGTATCTGGAGGAAAAAGCGGCTGAAAAAAACCTTTTGCAGGTGGATCTTCTGGGCCCCATTTTGCAAAGACTGGACAACTTTCTCAATGTGGAGAATAAAAACAGGGAAGCGGGGAAACTGCGTTCCGTGGATGAGACTTACTTCAGAAGGGTGGAGGCGATAGAGTTTTCGGTGAAACATGATGATGGGAAAATATCAACGGATCTGGATCGGGCTGACATTGTTTTGGTGGGGATCAGCCGGACCAGTAAAACCCCTTTAAGTCTTTTTTTGGGTTACAAGGGGTGGAAAGTGGCCAATGTTCCCCTGGTTAAAGGCACTTCTTTGCCAAAAGAACTCTTTGAAATTGATCAGAGAAAGATTGTGGGTTTAACCATTGATCCGGAAAGTTTACAAAAAATCCGAAAAAACCGGCTTGAAAAGTTTGGACAGGATCCGGGAGGGGAGTATGCCCGTATGGATCATATTTATAATGAGATCGAATATGCCAGAAAAATTTTTCAGAAACATAAACGCTGGCCTGTTTTTAACGTGACTGAGAGGGCTTTGGAGGAAACAGCTTCTGAAATTACCCGTATTGTCTGTCAACGAATGGGAATAAAAAATAAAAATTATATTTTTTGATTTTTATACTGAAGACCATTTGATTTTCATGTGATTTTTATGGAAAAATCCAAATATGGATAAAATCCATGAATGGAATTCACGAAATTCCAAAACGCAATCAGTATAAAAAGGATTTCATTATGGAATGTCTTTGGTTAAATGAAAAACACAAATATGACGGGAGTCAATTACAGCCTCTTAACAATTATCTGAAACATGGAGTTTTGGGGGATTCCGTTGTGTCCTGGGCGGGAGCCTGTGAGTTAAAGCCCCAATACATTATTGACGGAGAGGATTTAAAATCAGAAGCAAAAATTGCCGGGGACTTTATGCTTCATTTTATTTTGGAGCTTTTTCAATACCCCCTCTCAGGAGCCGTGGCTTTACAGCGTCTTATGGGGGAACTTCTCATGGATCAGATTCAGAAAGATTCAGACAGGGAATCCATGATTTGTGAATCTGAAAACCGGAATTTTAAGGATTTTCAACTCAAACGCATCGGGGATGATATTTACCGGGATCGGAAAAAACTCAATATCAGTGTGGCTACCTGTTCAAATCTTTCCTCCCTGATTCATTTTGGAGTGAACATCACAAACAAAGGGACTCCTGTTCCAACCTGTTGTTTGACTGATTTTGGAATCACTGATGAAAAAAAATTTGCCCTTGATTTTATGGAAACTCTCAGAGAGGAGTTTATGGGAATGAAGCGGGCCCGGATGAAAGTTCGTAGTTTTTAAGGGTGATTTTTAAGCGACAAACCATGAATTCATAAGACTTTGCTTGACTTGAAACATTTTTGGGAAGACAAGAAGTTTTCAATGAATATTCACATATTTCTCGATGAACATATTTCCACAGTTTACGATTATGAATTATCCCGATTGCCTGAAGAATTAACCCCTGTTCAAATTCAGATGGAATCCTGGAAAAGTTCCTGGAGAAGGGAGTCTCTTGAGTATTATTCCAAAAAAGGCTGGAGTTTTGTGGCCTTTCAGGATGATAAATTACAGGGTTATGTTTTAACCCAACCCCTTTTGTTTTTTAACAACTGGACTCAAAGTTTATGGTTGGAACATCTCTCTTTTAACTCGGATGAGGTGGGTCGGGAGCTTGTAAAGACCTGTGTGGGTTGGGCAAAGACAAAACATCTTCAGAAATTTTTGGTAAATTCAAAAATAGAAGCCTGTGCCTGGGTTCAGAGTCATTTTCCTTCTTTTAAAAAGGAGGATTATCTTCAATTGTCCATAACAAAAACAAGTGGGGTTTGAGATTTGGCTTTTTCGAGTAAGGAAAGGGATAAAAATTTAAATATATTGGAAAAGGAGGTTTTCGATCTGGTTGTTATCGGCGGGGGAATCACAGGGGCCGGGATTGCCAGGGATGCCTCTTCCCGTGGGATGAAGGTGGCTTTAATAGAGGCCGGTGATTTTGCCGTGGGAACCAGTTCCCGTTCTTCAAAACTGATCCATGGAGGGGTTCGGTATCTTGAGAATTTTGAAATTTCCCTGGTTTTTGAAGCTCTTTCAGAGAGAGCCGTTCTTTTTAAAATAGCACCCCATCTGGTTCACCCCCTCAGATTCATGATTCCCGTTTATAAGAATTCACGGGTGGGTTACTGGAAAATGCTGCTTGGTCTGGGTCTTTATGACTTGTTATCTCTTTTTGAGATGCCGAGAAGTCATGAAAGTCTTGATCCCAATGAGGTTAAAGAAAGGGTTCCCGATATAAAACTTCAGGATATGGTGGGAGCCGTGGAGTATTCAGACGCTTACATGGATGACGACCGGTTGGTTATTGAAACCCTTAGGGATGCCCACAGGCGTGGTGCTGTTCTCAGTAATTATACAAAAATGCTTTCAGCAGAAAGGCAGTCCGATGGTTTTATTTGCTGGATTCAGGTCTCTGACGAATTGACAGGAAAGACTTTCAGGCTTTGCGGAAGACAATATATTTCCGGGGTGGGTCCCTGGACAGACATTCTTGGAAAAACCATTGATGAAAAATGGCAGTCCAGACTTCGACCCACCAAGGGTATTCATCTGGTTTTTTCAAGAAAGACAATTCCGGTGGAAAGAGCCGTTGTTATGGCTGTTGAAGAAAGGATTATTTTTGTTATTCCACGTGGTGAAATGGTCATTGTTGGTACCACGGATACTGATTATAGGGGAGATCCGGGAAATGTTTCCGTTAATATCGGGGATGTGGATTATCTTTTAAAGGCTCTTGATCAGTATTTTCCCAAACTTAAAATCGGTGTTGATGATATTATTTCCTCTTATTGCGGGGTTCGACCATTGGTTCGTGACAGTTCCGTTTCTGAGGGGAAGACCAGTCGTGAATACAGCTTTTTTTCCCATGGTCCCAATCTTGGTTTTGTGGCTGGTGGCAAGTACACCACTTATCGTAAAATTTCAGAGGAGGTTGTTGACCGTGTTCTCCGTAAAATGGATTTTGAAAGGGTCATGGGTTTTGGAATGACGCAGACCAGGGAGGCTCTCAACCCCGGCATCACCCCGTCTCTTTATGAACGTATTCAATACCGGATTCCGGGGATAATCAGGGAATATGGTTGTCATGAAAAAACAGTTAAAAATCTTGTGAAACGTCATGGAGATGAAGCTCTCTGGATTATTGAAAAAGTTCAATCCATGTATCCTGACCAATCTCCCGATGAAGCTCTCTGGACAGGGGAGGCTGTTTTTGCCGTTCAGGAAACCATGTGTTTGAACTTAGTGGATTTTTATTGGCGTAGAACCCCTTTGTTTCTTTCATTTAAAGATCATGGTTATGGATGTGTTTCATCTGTTTCCAGAGTTTTTGGTGATTATTACGGTTGGGATAAAGAGGAATTAAAAAGACAGCAGAATCAGTTATTGGAACAGATCCGAGGAGAGTTGAATTGGATGAATGCAAGCAGTCGATCCTGAAATTATATTTCGTACACTGTAAAGTGAACGCCTGAAACCGGTATATTGCCTGTTGACTGCTTTTTAATTAACCTTTAAGGTCAAAACAAAAGGTTTGTCTATGGTTTCTTTTATGAATTTTTTCGATCGTTTTTTTGATCAGTTTTCCAATTATTTTTCCAATGATATTGCCATTGATTTAGGCACGGCCAATGTTCTTGTTTATTCAAAGAGCAGTCAAAATATTATATTGGATGAACCTTCGGTGGTTGCAGTTCAAAAAGATTATCAGCGTGGTCATATTAAGGTGCTGGCTGTTGGTACGGAAGCCAAAAAGATGATTGGTCGTACGCCCGGGAACGTTATAGCCATCCGGCCTATTAAAGATGGTGTTATTGCCGATTTTGAAGTGACCCAGGCCATGCTAAAATACTTCATTTCCAAATCCACGGGCCAGCAGAAGACTTTTATCCGTCCCCGTATCAATATCTGTGTTCCTTTTGGAATCACCCAGGTTGAAAAAAAGGCGGTCAAGGAGTCGGCCATATCAGCCGGAGCCAGAGAGGTTTATTTAATTGAGGAACCCATGGCTGCGGCCATCGGAGCCGGTCTTCCCGTGGCTGAACCTATTGGGAACATGATTGTGGACATTGGTGGGGGAACAACGGGTGTGGCGGTTATATCTCTTGGAGGGATTGTTGTTTGTAAGTCCATTAAGGTGGCTGGAGACAAACTTGATGAGGCCATTATCAGTTATGTCAGACGGCAGTTTAATCTTCTTATTGGAGAGAGAACAGCAGAGGACATCAAAATCACTATTGGAAATGCCTATCCTTTTGATAAACCCCGTTCTATAATCAGAAAGGGCCGGGATCTTGTGGAGGGAAAACCCAAAACCATTGAAATTACAAGTGATCAGATCAATGAAGCTCTGAAAGACACATTGGCTGAAATTGTGGACGCTGTCCGCACCACTTTGGAAAAAACACCGCCTGAATTGGCTTCGGACATTGTTGATAATGGTATTGTGTTGACGGGAGGAGGGGCCCATCTTCACAATTTTGATGTGCTTCTCAGGGAAAAAACAGGATTGCCGGTCATTATTGCTGAAGACCCTCTGACTTGTGTGGTTATAGGTTCAGGCAAGGTTTTGGAAGATCTTGATCTGCTTAAGCAGATTTCCACTGATTAGAAACCGTTGTGGAAAAAACTGTAAGAAGGAAATCCTTACGACAACTTGTTTTTACATGGTTTTTTCTTTTTACTCTGACTCCTCTTATTGTCCTGGCTGTTATTATTCAAAGTCAGTATCAAAAAAGCATTAACCGGCAAATTAAAAACCGTTTGACTGTTCATGTGCGTGAATTGGAAAGCCTTTTTAGGAAAGAGCATTCCAGTATGGAGGAATTTTTAGAAAGCTTTTTAAAGGATAAATCCCTGTCCCGGTCTCTGAATTCTTCTGATCCCCTTATTTTGAAAACTGTTCTTGAAGGGAAGATGGAGGACTTTCATCAAAAGGAAGTGAAAATTTATACTCCGGGTGGACAGATTTTTGTCTATTTTGACGGGGATTATCAGGATATTCAAGAACAATCTGATCTCTCTTTGGAAATTCACCGGTTTCTGGAAAAAAAGGATGTCTTTCATCGGGTTCTTTTTCAAAAAAGTGAGAATGGAAAAAGAAATTCACTTGCCTTGTCCATTGTTCGCAAGGTTGTGGGGACATCTTCAAAAACTTTGGGTTATGTGGAAAGCATTTTACCGGTATCCTCCATCTATCTGAAAAGAATCAGTGAATCCATCGGGGCGGAAGTGGTTTTTTTTGATCGGGAGGGAAATGTTCTGTTAAACACCCTTCCTTCGTCTCTTGAGCAGGAAAACCTTGGTCCTCATTTTTTAAAAGGGCAAAATACTTTTTTTGAATTTATTATTTCCCGTATTCCCTATGCTTTCATGTCCACGTCCATTCATTGGGGGCAGAGAGAGTTTTTAATGGGTATCGGGACTTCAAAAGACGAAGCGGAAACCAGCATACGAAAAGTGAATTATGTGATTGTTTTCACTTTTTTCAGTTTTTTTCTCTTTTTGATTGTGTTCAGTTTTTATTTTGTGCGGGAGGTGATCCGGCCCATTGAATCCCTCATAGGGGCTTCAAAGGAGTTGAAGGAAAAACGAAAGGCTTCTTTTATCCCCAATCACAGTAAAACAGAGATTGCCGAACTGGTCGATGCTTTCAATGAAATGAGTGGTCAGATTATTGAATCGGATAGGAAAATGAAAAATCAATTGGAATTGCTCGAACAGGCCAATAAAAAGATTAAAAGCACTCAGGGGCAGTTAATTCAATCAGCCAAGCTTGCCAGCCTGGGTGAACTGGTGGCGGGAATTGCCCATGAACTCAATAACCCCATAGGTTTTATTTATTCAAATATCAGTCATCTGAAAAGTTACATGAAATCTCTCTTTGAAATTATTGATAAAAGTCATCAATCAGTAGAGGAGCGGAACTCTCTTATGGAGAAGAAGGATTATCCATACATTAAGGAAGATCTGCCAAAACTGATACAAGCCTGTGAGGAAGGATCCAAAAGAGCAAAGAATATTATTTTGGGTCTCAGAAATTTTTCCCGTTCAGACAGGGACCAAACCCATGATTTTGATATCAATGCAGGTCTTGACAGCACTCTGGGGTTACTTGAGGGGGAATTTAAGAACAAAGTCACTGTTCATAAAAACTATGGGGAAGTTCCAAAAATCAGTTGCAATATCAATCAGATGAAACAGGTTTTCATGAATATTTTAAACAATGCCTGCCAGGCCATCAAAGAAACAGGGGATGTTTATATAACAACCTGTTTCCATGAAAAAGATCAAAGAGTGACAGTGGAAATCCGGGATACCGGTTGTGGTATTAAACAGGAAAATCTTGAAAAAATCTTTGATCCTTTTTACACCACAAAGCCTGTGGGTGAGGGCACAGGTCTTGGTTTGAGTATTTCATACGGTCTTGTTAAAAGTCATGATGGTGAAATTACAGTGAAAAGCAGAGAAGGTGAAGGCACAACTTTTTCAGTGGATCTTCCCTGCCATGATTCCCTGGAATAGAGGCATTTTTTTTTTGAAATCATAGCCTGCACAGGAAATAAGCCCAACAAATTCCCAACAAATTAAAAATGGGTTTGTTTGAATTTAAAAATTTTGGCTGTTTCAGCCGATAAGTCATTGAGATGAGAAGTTATATTGTCCCTACGGTTTTTTTGGCGGGAACTCTGTTTTTGGGATATCTCTATTTGCGAGGTCCCAGAAAAGAAGCCCCTTTGGTCAAACCCACTTATTCTAAAAAGGGTGTGGCCTATGGTCGATTGCAACAGTATCAAAAAGAGACAAGTATCAAAACGGATTTACAACGGAAACAGGCTGAAATTCTTAAAAAATTAAATAATTCTGAAATAGATAACGCTCCCAAGGATTCCTTTCATGAAACTGAAATTTCCGGTCCCGATGATCCCCGTATGGATGTTTTGGTTGAGGAAAGTCCGCAACAGGCCATGAACCTGGATCAACGTATGGACCAGTTTCTGGCCAAACGCCAACAGTATGAAAGTATGGAAGAGGCCTCCAGAAAAGCTTATGTGAATCAGTTTGTCCGTGAAGCCTATAAAATGGGTTTTCTTGTTAAAATCAACAGCCAAATGGAAATCGAGAGTATTGAGGAAATAAACAAGCAGTGAAAATTTGTATTGTTTGATACGGTTTTTCAAATTCAAAGATCACATTGAAAAAGTGTAAATGCTGGAATAGTTTCGTCCTGTTTCCTCGGAATCCATTCCGTAACCCACCACATAGCGGTCATCAATGGTCAGTCCCACATAGTCGGGTTTCAGGGGAATTTCCCTGCGAGCCGGTTTATCCAACAGAGTGACGGTTCTCAGAGAGGCTGGCTTATTGGTCTGGAGTCGCTTTAAAAGAAAACTGAGGGTTTTACCGGCATCAATAATTTCCTCCACAACCAGAACGTGTTTGCCTGTAATGTTGATTTCTATATCCTTTCTGATTTCCACAGTTTCATCTTTTTTTATGGATTTCAGATAAACATAGTCCATGAGAATACTTTCATTGTGTAACTGGCGTGCAAGATCAGCCATAAACATAAAAGAGCCTTTGAGAGGGGCTATTAGGACCAGTTCCTTTGCATAGTAGTCAATGTCTATTTCCTTGGCCAGGCGGGAAACCGTTTCCCCGACATCCTCTTTTGTTATATGAATGGTCATATTGTCTTTGAGTTGGGACATTCAGGACAGACCCATCTGATTGCGAATTTTTATTATTTTTGAAATGACATTCCAGTTTTGTTTATAACGGCTTTCAATCTTTTTGGCTTCTCTCAGAGCCTGATTGAGTGCGTTCATTTTTATGAGGCAATCAACGATTTTTAATTTGAACCTTAAATCATTTTTTGAAAACCCGGAAGATTTATTGTAGTTTTCAATGGCTTCTTTGTATTTTCCGTGAAGAAAGAAAAGATCTCCCAGTTCTCCGTACTTGTCTGCCAGTTTTTCATTGATTTCAGAATCAGAGGACTTTTTCCGCTTCATCAATGCGTAGGCTTTTTCAAAGATATCTTTTCCCTCCTCATACCGACCCAGATCGTTGAGAATAATGGAAAGTCCAATGCTGGCATTTGTGAAGCAGGGATCAATTTCCAGGGCTTTTTTAAAGGAGTCCATTGCTTTTTTCAATTGACCCTTTTCCAGGTAAAAGCTTCCGGCCATGTAATGAACTTCAGGGTTGAGCTTGTCTGTAACAAGCAACTCCCTGATCATGGGTTCTACAATTCTATAATGACCCTCTTTAAAGTATTCTTTGGAGGCGTTTAATAAATCATTATTACTTTGTTTTATCATTAGAGTATCCTTTTGGCGTACTGGGCCTCTTTGCTTTGGGGGTGCGTTTTTATCAATTGTCGAAAGAGGCTGTTTTGTTTTGATTCATCTTTTAATTTTTTAGCTGAAAGTCCTCCGTTGTAAAGGGCATGGGGAACCTCTTTGTGTGTTGGATATTCCTGAAGGTATTTTTCATAACGAACCAATGCCGGTTTCCAGGCTTTGGTACGAAAATAAAAATCAGCAATGGAGAGTTCTTTTTGGGCTAATTTTTCAATAATTTCTTTTTTTCTTTTTTTCGCCTTTTCAGTAAATTCGGATTGGGAATGGTCTCTGATGGCAATTTTAAAATATTTGACAGCCAGAGGGGCCATGGAAAGATCCCGGTCATTGGATGAGGGAAGCTGGTGGTAAATGGATTCTCCAATCTGATAGATGACATAACCGATTTTGGGATGTCTGGGATGAAGCTCCCTGAAAAGCTGGTAGGCCCCCTGGGCTTGGGCAAAATCTTTTTTTTTGAAATGAACCTCCGCAATTTGAAGTTCTGCGGAAGTGGCTAGTGGACTGTAGGGAAAGCGGTTTTTTACATTTCCGTATTGTAAAAGAGCCTCGTCAAAGCGTTTGTTCTCCTCCATCTGTTTGGCCAATTGAAAGGATCCAGAGGCTTTTGAAACATCAAATTTATTGTAGGATGTGCAACCAAAAATGAAAAAAGTTAGTAAAATCAAATATTTAAAATTCACCATGATTTCTGATTATAGGTCCTTTTTATGGACTTTGTCAAATTCCCTTTCCCTTTGATTTTCAAAAGAGAATCAAACTGGATGTGGGGACCCAACTGGGGGATCCGCTGAGAGTGCGAATCTGAATCCAATTCCCATGGAATTTTTCCACGGAAACCAACTGTCCTTCCCTGAGTTCATAAAGACTTGGGGCATCCGGCGAGGGATTGGCGTAGGTCAGTCTGTTTTTTTGAATGACAGTGGCTTTCATTTGGTTTTGGTCTGCGTATATGAGAAAGGAAAGGCCGGTTGACAGAATTATGGGAACAATAAGGATATAGATCCAAAAAGGCCATAACAGGGGGGATTTTTTCAATTTGACTCCATATTCCAGAATGTACCAGAAAAAGATAAAAGCACTGGTCAGGCTCAAAAAAATCCAGAAGTGTAAGGAAACTGCTGAAGCTCTGCGATACAGATTTTTAATAAAAGAGGGTCTTTGTCTGTCCGGGAAAAGAAAGTCTTCAGCATAACTTATGGCTTTTTGGGCGGGTGAAAAGCTTTTATCTATAAATCTTGCTTTACGCCATAACCCCAGAGCCAGTCCGGGACGCTGGAGATGAAACTCACTCAAACCCAAATTGAAAATGAGATTGGGGTTATCGGGATATTCTTTGGACAAAGAGAAAAAAATGCTCTCGGCTTTTTTATAATCTTTGGCCTGATAGGCCTTTACGCCATCCAGAAAACTGGTGGGTTTTGTTTCAGTCATTCCCACGGCTGGAATGAAAAAAATGACGCTTAAAAACATAAGTCGGTGGATTGTTATTTCCATTTTTATTTATCTCGATATAAAATCATTTTCATCCTGCTGGTCTTTTCAGACAAAAATTCTTTTGGAATCTCTAAAAAGACCGGTCCTTTGGATCGACATTGGCCAGATTCAATGTGATATGAATTAAATTATAGACCTTTTCCCGTTCAGAGTCTATATGATTTCCGGGAAGATCCTTAATGGTTTGGAGGTTTGATGAAATCCAAAGAAATTCTTCAGAGTATAGAAAAACTGTTATCTCTTCAGCAGGAAGAGTGTGAAGGGATTGTCGGGGTTCGCCCTCCTGATCCGGAAAAGAAAATGGAGTATGAGAAGTTAATTGGTGAGTACGCCAAAGTCAGGGGTCGTCCCCTTTTTTACAATTATGTGGGAAGTGGCAGGGGACGGGGACCCTATGTGGAACTTCTTGACGGCAGTGTAAAACTGGATTTTATCAATGGGATTGGGGTTCACATTTTCGGCCACGGTCATCCCACTGTTTTGAAAGCGGCTGTCCAGGCCGGTCTTTCAGATTTGCTGATGCAGGGCCATTTGCAAATGAACGGGGAGTATTTACGGTTTTCCCGCAAGGTCATTGATTTGGCCAGGGGAAGTTCTCTGGTTCATGGCTGGATTTGCCCTTCAGGTTCTATGGCCAATGAGAATGCGTTAAAAATATTACGTCAAAAAAGATCTCCGGCCCGTAAAATTCTTGCCATGGAAGACTCCTTTGCCGGACGCACGACGATGATGGCTGAAATTACGGATAATCCGAAATACAAAGAGGGTCTCCCGGAGTATCATGAGGTTTTAAGGGTCCCCTTCTATGATAAAAAAGATCCCCAAAGTGGAGAGAAAAGTTTGTCTGTCCTTAAAAAACATATTGCTGACAATCCAAAGGATATCAGTTGTTTTTATTTTGAACCCATGCTTGGGGAGGGGGGATATAAGGTGGCTCCGGGGGAATTTTTTATTCCCCTTTTTAAGGAATGTAAAAAACAGGGAATTGGAATCTGGGCTGATGAAATTCAGACCTTTTTACGCACAGGTGAGCCTTTTGCTTTTCAAACCCTTGGTTTTTCTGAATATGTGGATGTTTGTACCATAGCAAAAACAGCCCAATGCGGAGTGACTCTTTATACTGAGGAGTACAATCCAAAACCCGGTTTGGTGGCCGGGACCTTTGCCGGTTCTTCAACGGCTCTGGCTTCGGGGTTTGCCATTATGAAAGAAATGGAGGATCAAAAATACTTTGGTCCCCATGGGAAAATTTCTCAAATCCATAAAAAATTTATGAATCAACTTCAGACCCTGTGTGAGGGTTCCTGTAAGGGTTTACTCTCAGACCCGGAAGGTCTGGGTCTTATGATTGCCGTAACGGCTTTTAACGGGGATCGCACGAAAACCCTGAAACTTTTAAAACATTTGTTTGAAAAAGGTCTCATTGCTTTTGGTTGCGGTAAGGAACTCTTTCGCCTTCGGTTTTTAATCCCGGCCACTGTCGATGATGATCATATTCAAACAGCCTGTGGAATCATTGAAAAATCCATTGTTGAAGTCTTTCATGAACTTTCTTGATGCCTGCAGAGAACTTATTTCCATAGACACATCCCCTTCCAACGGGACAGGAGAGGCTGCTCTTTTTATAAAGAAACTGGGTGAGTCTTTGGGTTTTAATGTTCGTCTTCAGGAGGAGATCCAAAAGGGTTTTAAGGAAGCCAATGTGATCTGTTTTTCCGGAAGATGTGAAAGATCATGTTCATCTTATGTTGCAGACTCATCTGGATACGGTTGATCCCGGTTCCTTTGCTCTTTGGAAGGACAATGACAAAAACCCCTTTCATGTAAGTATTCACAACTCACGGCTTTATGGGCTGGGGGTGGCCGATACAAAACTTGATTTTTTATGTAAATTGTACGGGGCTGTAAATTTTGTGGGCCGAAAAAGTCTGAAGGATTTTGCAGTGGTGGGAACTTTTGGCAAAGAGTACAGTATGAATGGGGCTGTTCGTCTGATTCGCCATAAGGTTTTAAATTCTGAAAGAGTGTTGGTGGGTGAGCCCACTGATTTTAACCTTGTTCATTCAGGTAAGGGTCAGGCCAACATTGAAGTCACCATTCCTTTTTCAAAAGAGGAAATGCAGGCCCGTCAAAATCATGATGAGGGGGAAGGCCGGAGTACCCAATCAAAAATATTTAAAGGTCATGCCTCCCACAGTAGTCAGCCTCACCTGGGAATTAACGCTGTGGAATTGTTGTTTCATTTTCTGAACCAGCTTCCCGGACAACTTCTTGTTCTTGAGATGGATGGGGGAACCAATCACAACACCATCCCTGTCCAGGCTTTTTTGGAATTTGATCTTGTGAGTTTAAAAGAGATAACTGTGAACCAAAAGATACTGAAAGTCTATGAAAAGGTTCAGGATTTTAAAAAAGATTTTAACGGATTTTTGGATAAAAATTTCGATCCGCCGATGACAACTTTAAATATTGGTATGATTCGCACTTACAGCGATCATGTTAAACTCATGGGTTGTGTGTGTTGGCCCGTGGCCGTGGGAGAGGATATTTATCTGAAATGGATGAATGAACTTAAGGTTTTTTGTGAGTCATTGGACGGGGTTTTCAGAGTGAGGGATTATAAAAAACCTTTTTTGGAGGATAAAAATTCCAAATTTACAAAATATTGTCTTGAAGTCATCAGGGAGAAACATCCTGACTCCGGGGTTGTCACCCAGCCGGTTACAAGTGAGGCCAATGTTTTTCACAAATTTGGTATGGAAACTCTTGCATTTGGTCCGGGGAAACGGGAGGGAAACTCCCAGACTTTTAAGGAATCCATAGATATTGACAGTCTTAATAAGGCAATGGCAATCTATAAAGGTATTATTGATAAAATCTGTTTTTGAATATACTGAATTCATGGGAGTTGCACAAAACAACAAAGGGTTTCTTATATGACAGTTTTGAATCCCATTCCTTTCAAGGGTGATTTTATTGGCGGTGAATTTATAGAGCCGAGACATAAAAGTGGTTCTTTTAAAAAATTCAGCCCGGCAAATCTCAATGAAAAAATCATGGAAGTTGACTTTCAGGAAAGTCATGTGGATGAGGCCTGCTCTTCCGCCAAGAGAGCCTTTGAAGAATGGTCTCTATGGTCCATGGAAGATCGTATGGAGGCTCTCAATAAAGTCAAAGATCTGTTTATTGAAAAACAGGAGGAACTTGCTGTAACCATTGCCCGTGAAACAGGAAAACCTCTTTGGGAGGCAAACACTGAAGCCAAAGCCATGGTTGCAAAATTTGATGTGACTTTCAAGCATTCCCTTGAGTTGATAAAAGAGATAGGGATTGAAAAAATTCTTCCCCATACGGAAGGCTTTATTCGTTTTCGTCCAAGGGGTGTTTTTGCCGTTCTCGGTCCTTTTAATTTTCCAGGCCATCTTCCGGGGGGTCATATTATTCCGGCCCTTGTTACAGGAAATACAGTGGTTTTTAAACCCTCGGAATTGACTCCGGCCACAGGCCAGCTTATGGCCCGGTGTTACCAGGAGGCTTGTTTACCTGCCGGTGTGTTTAATCTCGTCCAGGGGCAGGCTGAAACAGGTCATAGACTGGTGACCCACAGGGATGTGGATGCTGTGCTTTTCACAGGTTCCTATGAAACAGGTCTTAAAATCAAAAAATCCACTGTCAATGATTACTGGAAACTTCTTGCCCTTGAAATGGGTGGAAAGAACTCCACTATTATTTGGGAGGATGCTGACAGAAATAAAGCTGTTTACGAAAGTTTGATAGGGGCTTATCTCTCTTCAGGTCAGCGTTGTTCCTGCACTTCCAGGATATTTGTTCATAAAAATGTGGCTCGGGACTTTATTCAGGAATTTCACAAAAGAGCAAAAAACCTCAGTATCGGTCATTGGTCGGAAAATCCCTTCATGGGGCCTTTGGTGAGTGAAAAATCAAGGGATAATTATCTTTGTTTTTTGAAAAAAGCTCTGAATGAGGGTTGTGAGAAAATTATGGATGGAAAAATTTTGGAGAAGGATCCTTCCGGTTTTTATGTCACTCCCAGTATTTATAAGACCTCCCGTTTTGATTCGGATTCCGTTTACCAGAACACAGAAATTTTTGGTCCCAATGTGCTTATTTATGAAATTGACAGTCTGGATGAAGCCATTGAAGCGACCAATGCCAGTGGCTATGGTCTTTCCATGGCTGTTTTTTCAAAAAATCCGAAAAACTATCAATATTGTCTTGAAAAAAGTCGGGTGGGTCTTCTTAACTGGAACAGGACAACCAACGGGGCCAGTTCCCGTCTGCCTTTTGGTGGTCGTGGTAGATCAGGCAATGATCGGCCTTCGGCCCATTTTGCCGTCTATTACTGTACGGTTCCTGTGGCCAGTCTCGAAGATCATGGCTTCTTTGATCCCGATAAAACTCTTCCTGGAATGAACTGGTCTGAAAAAATTTGACAAGGCACAATCCCTTTATGATTAGATGTTTAATACCAGCATTTATTTTTTTGATAAATCCTTTTCTTGTGAGAGCGGAGATGACACCTGTCATAGTTTCGGGAAGGCCCGGTCAATCTATCGGGCCCGGTGTTGTGGGTTCAGGGACTTTTCAAATCCAATCAGGTATCAACCAAAATTGGCTGGATGGAACATCGAAAACAGATTCAAAAATTTTTAATAATGTTCTTAGGTTTGGACTGACCAAAAACTTTGAAATAAGCTCTGTTTTGGAATTCCGTGATGATATTAAAACAATAGGAAACTCGGAAAATCAACATTCAGGGATTAGCCAGTTTCATGTTGGTTTTCGTTCAGTAATATTTTCCAGGCCCGATGGGTTACTACCGGGTATGGCTGTTCAGACAAGATTTAAATTGGATGCTGTTAGCCAGAAGTACAGGACCGAAACAGTGGCTCCAATCATCACAATGGCTATGTTGCACAAACTGGGATCGAATCTTTTTTTAATTCATAATATTGGAGCAAACTATGACGGTAACACTGGCGATCCGGCTTTTTTTGCCACAAGCAATCTGTCCTGCTCACTGGGGAAAAAATGGGGCACTTTTTTTGAAGTCTATGGAAATCTGAAAAATGATCCGGGATCTGTTTATGTGGATTCAGGTGGATGGTACTTTGTAAATAATGATTTTAAAATCGACTTTTCCGCAGGGTGGGGAAATAATTTTGGAAATGTGGATGTTTTTGTCAGTGTTGGTTTTTCCTGGAGAACAGCATTGTTTGATTCTTTGGAGTCAGAATCAATGATTCCCATGGGTGACTCATTTTGATGCAAAGACTTTATTTATAGATAGGTTTCAATAAAAATTCTATGATTTGCATAGACTTTATGAAACTTTTAGAACAACAGAGGAATTGGAGTTTATAGCTGTAACCAATTCGTCAAATTTCTTCAGGGTTGGAATATTTCTCCCTGTTTCATACCGACTGTAAGCATTGGGTGATGTTTGTCCTAACCTCAAGGCCACTTCCCTGATAGTCAATCCGTTATCAATTCTCTTTTGCTTCAAAACAAGAGCCAGAATAGGTCCTATTTTATTGGGGTTTACAAGAAAAGTATCATTTTTACCTGGTTCAATTTTTACTTTAAAATCTTCATAATCAACGAGTAATTCAATAGCTTCCTTTGCCATCTTATAAGATTTCTTTCTGGTTCTACCTTGGGTGAAAACACCAATTTCAGGAATTTCAACACCCCAGTATTTTTCATCTCTTTGTTTCCTGATTTTTCCTTCAATTTTCATCCAAAATCACCTCATTTTATTTTTTTAGCCTGGTTAATAATTGCCCTTGCTGTTCCCTCTCGTATTTCCCTGTGTCTGGGAATTGGAATCTTATATTCTCTCTTATACCATATTTCGTGATTGCCACCTTCTCTTTTAAGAGCCCAACCCATTTTTTTTAAGAGTTTTTTCAAGTTCTTTTTTCTTCACAGGAAATTGTACACAATATTATGTTCAAAGTCAAATTTCTTCAGGGTTGGAATATTTTTCCCTGTTTCATACCGACTGTAAGCATTGGGTGATGTTTGTCCTGACTCCAAGGCATATTTGAATTTTAGTTATACTGAAGACCATTTGTTTTTCATGAGAGACCACTTGTTTTAAGCGGATTTTGGCTAAAGAAATTCAGCATAAAATAAATGATCTTTGAGAGAAATTCCATGAAAATTCAAACCGGACCAGTATAAATTCTTTCAGAGATAGTCATCTATTTAAGACTTTTGTCAAAATCGACTGCTTATGAGAATAAAGATTAGGAAGTTGACGTTTTTGGCTTCTTTTTCAGGATTTTAAACAGTCTGTCTCAATATGAAATGGTGAATTTGTTTTCCTTGTTTTAAACTCTGAACGGTCTGTCTCAATATGAAATGGATCGAATTCAATAATTACAATAAGTTAAAAGAAATGCGAATGAAAAAAACTGGCCTGTTAATTGCTTCTTTAAAAAATGCAAAACAAGAAAGGGGGTTATTGGGAAAGCATATAAAGGAAATCATGTTAAGAGGTAAAAAAAATTACAAAGGGGGAAATATAGTACGTGCAATTCTTAAAATTTTTGTAATTTGTATTTTTGTTACTGGCTGGCAAGCCTATTCCAAAAATGCAGAGAAAATTGCAAGTCATTCCGTTCACCAGGAATTTATAACAATAAAAAGCAATGAAAAGTTTCCTATGGATAAAGATATTTGCGTCATTAAGACGGAAAAAACCGGGGAAAATGAATTCAGAGCTGAAAGTTATGAGGGGGCTTTTTCTCAGGGAATTGAATCTTGCTTTCAAAAGCAGGTTCGGCTTTTCGTAAAAGCGGAAAAACGGCATCCTGGACAGGATGAACAGATTGAATTTGCAGACATCTGTGTTGATAACATCAGGTGTGTTAGGCAGGAGTAGAATCGTCTTGACCCGAACTTCTTACTTACTACATAAAAAAACAAATGGTTTTTGGTAAGGGGTTCGGGTTAAAGTTCTGAATGAATGAAACGGGGATCGGAAGGACTGTAGAGGTTCAATGGAACTCCTGTGTTTCTGAGCAGAATTTCCTGGGGACGTAAGAAGTAAGGACCCACCCCCTTCTCCAGATCCAGTTGCAGTTTTTTTTAAACTTTTATCATCTTCGGGGTCGATACTGTAACCGGAATTTTTAAATTTATGGTCAAACTGTTCCAAAGGTTTCTTGGAAAAAAAATGAGGCCACATTCTGGAATCCACTTTAGCCCGATAGGTAAGGGTTTGGGCGTATGAGTGCAGGGGAGTGTAAGCTGTCAGAATTTGAAAGTGACCATAATAAACATGGAGTTTAATGGCTGTGCTGTTCCATTGTGTGAATCCGCAACAAATATTGACATTGGCATACCACAGGCCAAAGGCTTTTGATAAAAACCCCAGGCCGTAATAACGTTTTTCTTTGGGTAACAGGGCATTTACGGAGCAGAGGTTGTGAGCCACCCATTCTCCTTTCTGGGACATTGTGGGAATAATAATAAAAAGGCTTAAAGGAGTCCACTCGTGATGGCTTTCGAGTTTCACGATTTTTCGAATATCGGGATCCAGGGTTTTTGTTTTTATGGCAAAACCGGCCACAAAACCGGGGGTGATGGCACAATCAAAAAACACCCAGCGAGGCATAACCATGTCAGAGGGACCAAAAGCCTGATTCTCCAATTGTAAAATCTGGTTTCCAAAATGAACCTGTTTCATTTCCATGGGGTTGATAAAAATGGGGGGTTTCCCGTCAAACCAATCCAGATTGTGAAGACTTCCCGGCTTGTCAATACGGTTTTCACTTCTGACAAACACATAGGGTCTGATTTCTTCATTTTTAAACCAGTTCAATTTTGAATTATCCAACACAGCTTAACTCCTTAAAAAGATGATCCAGATTATTGACCACTTTAAAGCTTTTCATGGTTCCATTATAAAACAAATTTTTCTTTTCATAGACTTTTAGCATATTCAGGAAGGGATCCCAAAAGTTCTCCCAGTTGAAAAATAAAACAGGCTTTTTAAACTTGTAAATGGTTTTCCAGGTTATCACTTCAAGAGCTTCATCCATGGTTCCAATCCCTCCGGGAAAGATAATAAAGGCCTGTGAGTGTTCCATTAACAGACGCTTTCGATCCAGCAGATCCCGTGTCTGGATCAATTCAGTCAGTCCCTGATGGGCTATTTCATCCTTAAAAGCCCCTTTGGGGATGATTCCCAGACTTCTTCCCCCAAGATTTATGATTTGATCAGCAAGATAACCCATAAGACCACAGGCGGCTCCTCCATAAACGAAACCAAAACCACGGTGAACCAGTTCGTAACAAAACTTTTCAGCTTCCTGAAAAACTGTTTTTGAAAAATTCATTTTGGAACTGCAAAACACACAAACATTCATGTTGATTGAAAGGGGCCTGTCATATTTTCAGGTGTGACAATTTTATCGAATTGTTCTTCAGTGAGAAAACCCAACTCCACGGCGGAGTCTTTGAGGGTCATGTTTTTTTCAAAAGCGTTTTTGGCGATTTTTGCGGCATTATCATAGCCGACGTGGGGATTGAGAGCCGTGACCAACATCAGGGAATTGTTAAGATGCTCCTGAATTTTTTTCTCGTTGGCCTGGATGCCTGTTTACGCAATGATTGGTAAAACTCAATGAGGCATCAGCCAAAAGGCGAATGGAGTTAAGAACATTAAAGACAATCATGGGTTTGAAAACATTAAGTTCAAGATGACCGGTGGCTCCTCCAACGGAGACAGCCACATCATTGCCAATAACCTGGGCACAGACCATGGTGAGAGCTTCACTTTGGGTGGGATTGACTTTGCCCGGCATGATGGAGCTTCCGGGTTCGTTGGCAGGCAGTATGAGTTCTCCAAACCCGCAACGGGGGCCGCATCCCAGAAGACGAATATCATTGGCAATTTTCATAAGACTTACGGCCACGGTTTTAAGGGTTCCGCTCATTTCCACCAAAGCATCCTGACTTGCCAGGGCTTCAAATTTGTTGGGAGCGGGGACAAAGGGAAGGCCTGTTTGACTTGCAATATTTTTAGCTGCTTTTTTATCAAAATCCTTGTGGGTGTTAAGACCTGTTCCCACAGCAGTCCCTCCAAGAGCCAGACAGTAAATGTTTTTTAGAGCCGCTTTTAATCTCTGGACACCCTGACTGACCTGGTGAACATAACCGGAAAACTCCTGCCCCAGTGTCAATGGTGTGGCATCCATAAGGTGTGTGCGTCCAATTTTGACAATGGATGAAAAATCCTCTTCCTTTTTTTTAAGAGCCTCCCCCAGTTTGTTTAAGGCGGGAATTAAATGCCGGACCACCTGTTCAGCCACGGCAATATGCATGGCTGTGGGAAAAGTGTCATTGGAGGATTGGCCTTTGTTGACATCGTCATTGGGGTGAATGAATTTCTCGTGCAGGTTACCGCTTTTTAATTGATTGGAGTGATTGGCAATCACCTCGTTGGTATTCATGTTGGTTTGGGTTCCACTGCCGGTTTGCCAGACCACAAGGGGAAAATGTTCATCCAACTCACCTGAGATCACTTTATCGGCGGCTTCCATAATGAATTTTGCTTTTTCTTTTTCAAGAATCTTGAGTTCAACATTGGTTTTGGCAGCCGCTTTTTTCAGAATCCCGAAAGCCCGAATCATTTCCCTGGGAAAGTGATCTTTTCCGATTTTGAAGTTTTCCAGGGATCTTTGGGTTTGGGCTCCCCATAATTTTTCAGAGGGGACTTTGATTTCCCCCATGGAGTCCTGTTCAAGACGATAACTCATAATAGCACCTCACTTTTGAAGTTATATACCAGGAACTGTTCATTTTAAACTGAATTTTATCCAAAAGAAAGATCATTTATTCCAGGCTATGCCGTGTCTTCCGATCTCATTGGGAAGATAAGCTTAAAACAAAAGGTCTCTTTCATTAAAAGCCTTTATTATTTTTTCATCATCTCTGAAATTGACTTTTTTATCACCTAAAAGCTGATAGTTTTCATGGCCTTTCCCCGCAACCAGAATAATATCACCGGGATTTGCTTTTTCCACCGCTTTTTTAATGGCCAGACTCCGATCCTGTTCAATTTCCACGGAGAAATGCTTCAGATTGATCCCTTTGAGAATGTCCTTAATAATACAATCGGGATTTTCTGTTCTTGGATTGTCTGATGTAATGATTAGATGGTGACTGTATTTTTGGGCCACCTGCCCCATAAGAGGCCTTTTTCCGGTATCCCTGTCGCCTCCGCAACCAAAGACAGTGATTAACTTTTGATCCGGGTTTTTATACTTGTTCAGAAAACTTAAAACCTGGTTTAAAGCTCCGGGAGTGTGGGCGTAATCAATAAAGGAATAAATTCCTCCTGGTGACTTATAAAGTTGCAGGCGGCCCGGGACTCCTTTAAAAAGGGAGAGTTTTTGGGTCAGTTCATTGAGGTTAAGACCGAGGACGTAAGCACAGGCCAGGCTGCCCGTAATATTGTAAGCGTTGTGTTCCCCTATGAGAGGGCTGGAAAAAGTCAGTTTTTCTCCAGAGGGCAATGACAGGTGAATTTCAGTGCCGTCAAGACTCAGGTTCCTGACTTTAAAGATAAAATTATTGTCTTTATTCTGACCAAATAGAAAAACCTGTCTGGGATGACAGAGACTTTTAAGTTTTAAACCATAGGGGTCATCACCGTTAATAATGGCAAAAGCCTTTTTATTTTTTTTAATCATTTCATCAGAAAAAAGTCTGGCTTTACTTAGGAAATAATTCTCCATATTTTTATGATAATCCAGGTGATCCCTTGACAGATTTGTGAACAGGCAAACCTCAAAACCCTGATTGATACGGTTTTGGGAGAGAGCATGGCTTGAAACTTCAATAATAAAACTTTTGGCACCGAGTGTGAGGAAATCTTTCAGTCTTTTTTGCAGGGTGATGGGATCAGGGGTGGTGAGTTTCGTTGTCCAGATTTTTTCTCCAAAATGACTGTTTATGGTTCCGATGAGACCGCAATTTTGATTGCTTTGATTCATGAAAAACTCCAAAAGACAGGCGGAACTGGTTTTCCCGTTGGTCCCCGTAATGGCAATGGCCGTCATTTGTTCTCCGGGATTTTGAAAAAAATGTTCTGAGAGGGCCCGTAAGGCCCATCTTGTGTTTGAAACCACCAGGACAGCTCCTTTAAAGGAAGGGGGAACTGTGGACAGGTTCTCAACCACCAGGGCTGAGGCTTTTCTGCTGATGGCTTCGGTAACAAATTGATGACCGTCCAGGTGATAACCGGAAACAGCTATGTAAACAGAGCCGGGTTTGACTTTTCTCGAATCACAGTACAGACCTGAAACCGGAGAAAGCGGGTTCTGATTACGCCAGTCCAATTCCCATTTTTTATGGGTTTTTGTCACCGGAGGTTTGAAATTCACAGTGGAAGATTTATAAGAAGCCCTGGTTGGTGAGATTTGAATATCGAACAGGTGTTTAAGAGTCATTTTAATTTCAATTATATACACTTTAACATAAATTTTGACTCAATAACCAACCAGCCATATTTTTTGGCCTTTACCATATTTAACCGGAAAAATTTAGCTGTTTTAATAAATTCTGCTATATTCTGGAACCTGTTGTTGAAATCAGCTTTTTTCACGGAAACACATACAGAAAAGTCAAGTTATTTCAAATATTTAAAAATATTTTGATGGAATTGTTCGCCTTTGTGGTTTTTTATTTGAAACTTTGCCGGTGGGTTCCATTGAAAAAGAATGTTTGTTTTACAAAAAGACGGATTTTTGATTTGGTCTGTTCTTAAAAATATTCTTGAAAACAGTTCAGGTCTTCGTTAAAAAAAACTCTGTGGACAGGTTGAGATTTTTTGTTCTTTTTTTTCTGCTCTTTTTTTGCTTTACCACCTGTCAGGTTGATTCCGGCTCAAAAAAAACCCCCCGTCCTGTAAAAATTATCAAAGCCATTGAGGGGACTTATTATCCGGCTGTTGATATTTTGTTTATCATTGATGATTCAACGAGTATGGATGGGGAACAGAGAATTTTAGCGAGAAATGCTGAAAAATTTATCAATCGTTTCCTGAGTGTGGAGTTTATTGATTATCATATTGCTGTAACCACTTCTTCAGAGCATAATAATGACAGTGTGGCCGCCGACGGAAGGCTTAACCGATGTTATAGACTGGGAAGAAGGTATGAGTGGTATGATTACTCCAATTATGTGCATAAAGGAACTTACAAGGCGGCAAAATGTCTTAAAGAAATGATGATGGTGGGTCACTCCGGTTCCGCCGGTGAGCATTTTATCAATATTCCCCATTTGGTTTTATCGGGGGCAACATTTTATAATTTTAATTCTGATTTTTACCGTTCCAATGCTCATCTGGCCATTTTTGTTCTCACGGATTCTTATGATCAAAGCGATATGGAACCTGAGGAGTCTTATAAGTTTTTATCAGATCTTAAAGATGGTAATGAGAATAAAATTCATTATGCTCTTGGAACTGTTACTGTTGAAGCAGGTGAGTGTAAAAGGGACGGGGTTTCGTCAAGTTATGGTCCCAGGCTTGAAAGAATGGTGAGTTTTTTTGTCGCCGGGGTTATCAGTTTAATCTTTGTAAATCCGATTATGGAGAGGATCTTGCCCACTTTGCCAGTCATCTGGTTCAGTCGGTTCTTACTGTTTCCCTTGAAAGTCTGCCTAATATTGCATCCATAGAAATTTATTATAAATATGCAAATGGTGTTCAGAAGATATCCAATGGTCCGGGGGGGTGGTTCTATGATGTTGAAAGAAATGTCATTCATCTCTCACCGGATATGCAATTGGATGAGATGGAGGGAAAGTTTTTTATTAAGTATGAGCCTGTTTATACGCCTGAACATGATGAATGAGTTTTAATTCTTTTTGTTGTAAAGAAGCAGGTAAATGGTCTTTGGTATTGGATATCCACTGACCTGTTTGAATTTTCATGGAATTTCTCTAAAAGATCATTTATTCTATACTGAAGACCATTTGTTTTTCATAGAGAAATTCCATGAAAATTCAAACCGGATCAGTATAAACAGGCTTTCTTATCAAATGGAGTTTAGTTTAAAGCAAGATGAATCCCACATATCTTGAAATTATTGCCACAGTTCTTTTGGTTGTGCTGTTTTACACACTTTTCTTGCCAATCAGTTTGGAAAATGGGGTCACAGGTATCCCGAAGGTTCTATCGGTGAAAACTTTTTTCATCTTCTGGGTGAGGTGGAAGCTGTTTTTGGCATTTGGGCTGCTTTTTTTATTTTCATTTACACCTGTTTGAAGGGTTTTACTGTCTATGATGAAAATCATCATCTGGTGGGTGGAGCCATTCATTATATGGAATCTTTGAATTTCAACGAAGCCGTCTTTGTTTTTGTTATTATGTGTGTGGCAGGGACAAGACCGGTTATTCTTTTTGCGGAAAAATCCATAGCCTTTGTGGCAAAATATTTGCCTTTCCGTGAGAAGATGTCGTTTTATATTTCGTCATTGATTATTGGTCCCCTTTTGGGTTCTTTTATCACGGAGCCTGCGGCGATGACGGTAACAGCCCTTATCCTTTTGGATTATTTTTATTCAGGTAAAATGAGTGTTTCATTCAAATACGCCACTATAGGTTTGTTGTTTGTGAATGTTTCCATTGGCGGTACCCTCACCCATTTTGCCGCTCCTCCTGTCCTCATGGTGGCGGGAAAATGGAACTGGGATATGATTCACATGATAAGTCACTTTGGTTATAAATCAGTAATCTCCATTTTTATCTGTACTTTTATCACGGCTTTTTGTTTTAAAAAGGAATTGTCAGGAAAACTTCAGATAAAACACAAGCATGATAATATCATGATACCCACCTGGTGGATGACTTTAATTCATCTTGTTTTTTTGGTTCTTATTGTTTACAGCGTTCATCATACGGTGTTTTTTCTTGGACTCTTTTTGCTTTTCCTGGGTTTTGTCTCGGTGACCAGGGAATATCAGGATGAACCAAAGCTCAAGGAATCCCTTCTTGTGGGCTTTTTTTTGGGAGGTCTTGTGACTTTGGGTGGAATGCAGGGTTGGTGGTTAAAAGAGCTACTCACCCAGTTGGGGGATTTCACTTTGTTCCTTGGAGCCACGGCATTAACGGCTATTACTGATAATGCCGCTTTGACTTATCTTGGTTCTTTGGTGGATCTTACCGATAGTGCCAAGTACAATCTGGTGGCAGGGGCTGTTGCCGGTGGGGGCCTGACGGTCATAGCCAATGCTCCCAATCCGGCGGGTTTTGGAATCCTTAAAGGTTCTTTTAAAAACGGAATCAATCCCTTAAAACTTTTCCTGGGTTCTCTTTTGCCCACTCTGGTGGCCTGTCTCTGTTTCAAAATTTTATACTGAAGACCATTTGTTTTTCATGTTTTTTTGAGAGACCACTTGTTTTAAGCGGATTTTGGCTAAAGAAATTCAGCATAGAATAAATGATCTCTCAGAGAAATTCCATGAAAATTCAAACCGGACCAGTATAGTTTAGTCAGTTCTTCGTCGTCGTGCATTGAATAGAGTCAAAAACTCCTGCGTCGAAGATGTGAAAAGTTTATAGGACAAACCACTAGAGAATTCGGGTTTTAATGGATGTGGGTAGTTTTCTGATTTTTTCAAAAGCCTGTTTATGACCCGTTTCAATATCCATAATAAGAAGACCTGTTTGGTCTCTGGTGGAGAGGAGTTGGGAATGAATATTGATACCGACTTTTGAGATAAAGCTGTTGATCTCACCCAGCACCCCGGGCACATTTTTATGAATGTTGAGTAAACGGTGGCCCTGGATCTTTTTGGGTGGTTGAATCTTTGGAAAATTGACGGCTCCAAAAGTCTGTCCCAGGCTGATGAAGTTGTGAAGAGCTTCTGAAACCTCCCGTCCAATGTTTAATTGGGCTTCCTGGGTGTTTCCTCCAATGTGGGGGGTGAGAATAACGTTTCTGCAATTCTGAAGACAGGTTGTGAATTTTTCTCCATTCTTCTCCGGTTCATTGGGGTAAACATCAATGGCCGCTCCTCCGAGGTGGTTTGACTTGAGAGCCTCCCTGAGAGCCTCCAGATCCGCCACCTGACCACGGCTGGTGTTGATAAGAAAGGCTCCTTTTTTCATTTTTTGTATCTTTGAATGGGACATAAGCCCACGGGTTTCATGGGTCAGGGGAACATGGAGACTCACGAAGTCTGATTGACAGAGAAGCTCATCCAATGAATCCACCGGTTTGCTGTTTCCAAGGGGAAGTTTTCTTGTAATGTCAAAAAAAATCACTTTCAAACCACAGGCTTCCGCTAAGATACTCAACTGGCTTCCAATGTGACCGTATCCGACAATTCCCATGGTTTTTCCCCGAATCTCAAAGGAATTGCTGGCTGATTTTTCCCAAAAACCCCGGTGAATTTCCAGGCTTTTATCAAAAAGTTTTCTGGACAGGGCTATTACTTCACAGAGAACCAGTTCTGCCACGGAACGTGTATTACTATAAGGTGCATTAAAAACAGGAATTCCTTTTTTTGTGGCGGTTTTCAGATTTACCTGATTTGTGCCAATACAGAAGCAACCAATAACTTCAAGGTGGGATGATTGTTCCAGAACCTGTTCGGTTATAAGGGTTTTTGATCGAATACCCACAGCCTGAAAATCCTTAAGAGTTTGGATCAGTGTTTCTCCGGAAAAAGAGGAGGGAAAAATTTCAACCTCATGACCTTTTTTTTCCAGACTTTTTTTTGCTGCAATATGGATATTTTCAAGAAGGGCTATTTTCATTATTGGACCTCGGTCCTTAAGTATGACACAAAATTTATATATGGTGTAGAATAAAGATATGTGGGATTTACTGTATGAAATAAAATTTCAAAAAACAGCTGTTTTTACCTTTCTGGTTGTCTTTTTTCTTCATATTCTTTTCAGGATTCTGAGGAAAAAATCCCAGAATTTTAAAAGGGAAACGGCCAGCACCTTGAGTTGGCTTTTTATGATTCCCTTTATTTTTCTTTTTTCAGGTCTGGCCTGGCCCTATTCCCTTATCACACTCTGTGTGATTTCCATTTATGCCGCTAAAAACTTCTTTCAGATGACGGGAATGTATCATCGCAGTAATTTTGTTTATGCCTGTTATCTTTTCATTGGTTTTTCCACTTACTGCATTCACAGGGAATTTGTGGGTGTTTTCAACCTTATGCCCATACTTATGTTTTTTGCAGCCTGTTTGATTCCCCTGTTGAGAAACTCTTACAGACAAATGCTTCAGTATATTGCTTTGACCCTTCTCAATTTTTGTTTCATTTGGGCCTTTCTCCATTTGGGCTGGATTATGGGAATGGAGGGGGGAGCCTACATGTTTATCTATCTGGTTCTTCTCACGGAATTTTTTGACAATATTTACATGTTTATCAGTAAATATCTGAAACGTATTAAGTTGATTTCAAATATCACACCCAAACGCAGCCTTGAGGGTTTTGTACTGGCAGGTTTTATCACTTTGGTTCTGGGGTGGGGATTTCGTTATCTGTTACCTGACAGTGTGGAGGATTATTGGTTGTTTCTGAGTTTGACCTGCGTGCTTTTTGGAAGCACGGGGGATTCCGTGATGGATGTTATTCGTCATGATCTTGAAATCAAAGTGACAGATAGTTTTATATTGGGCAGGGGTGATTTTTTCAGTTGCCTGGACCGTCTGGTTTTTGTGGCTCCCATTGCTCACTGTATTCTCTATGTTTTGAGAGAGTTTTAGATGGGTTGGAAATGGGATTATGAAAATGAACAGTGGACAAAACTTCCACCCTATTTGAAACATCTTCCCCTTTTTACCCGTCATTATGATTTGACTTCCAAATTTTTTCGTTTTTTGTGGGCTATTTTTTTGAAATGTCTTGCTTACAGGTTTTTTATCCGTATTCGTCTTCATGGGGAGTTCCGCAATCTTGCCAGGAAGTACCCAAAGTTAATTATTATTTCCAATCATGCCAGTCATCTGGATGCCACTTCCATGGCGGCTGTTATTCCCTTTCGCTATTGGCCGGACCTTTATATAACAGCAGCCAAGGATTATTTTTTTGGAAATCCTTTTTTTGATTTTTTTTCCAAGCATTGCCTTGGGGCCATTCCCATTGACCGGAAAGATAAAAAAGGGGAGGCAATAAATCTGATTTTAACTCTGTTGAGACAACTGGATCGTATGTGGATGATTTTTTTTCCGGAAGGGACCCGTTCACCGGATGGAGCCATTCAGGAGTTTCGTCACGGTATCAGCCTTTTTTCCCAAAAAACAGACACCCCCATTCTTTTTTTGTATATCAGGGGAAATAACAGCTTATGGCCCAAAGGAAATATTTTACCCAAACCGGGAGTTCTGGATATCTTTGTGGGTCCTGTCTGCCCACCTGCGGAAAAAGAGGTGATTCACGATAAATACATCCAATGGGTTAAGAGTATTGATCCCCATGTGGAAGTTAAAAATCCTGTGGAATAAAATAAATTACATCCGTCATATTTAATCAGATAAAATCATATATTAAATTCTTCTTATGCTGATTATAATTTCCAGGACCACTTTGAGAAAATCGTCGAGATAGAGGTTTGCTTTTTGAGTGATCTGCCAATATAAATCCAAGTAAACTGGTCGTGTTTGAATTTTCACGGGGGTTTTCTTATGGAAATGGTATGATAACAAGTTTGCTTTCACTTTCACTTTTAGTTCTTTTTCCCTCAAAATCCTTTGCCATTGAAATTGAAAATTATGTGGAATGCAAAACGCCTTCGGAAAAAAAAGATAAAAGATCCCTGACAAGATACTTTTGCAGCCCGGATGGAACCCTGAAACTTTCAGAGAGATTGTTTTTATCAACGATGGGTCCAGGTATCATTCATGTCTATGATGAAAAAGGAAGAATTATTCACTCCAGGCATTTTAAAATTGAGGGGATACAGACAAAGGAAATGGGTTTTGAACACAATGATGACGGGACTTATATACGCACGGAATTCTCAACAGACCCCCTTCGTGAATATATTGTTTCCAGATCGAAAAAGAGAATGACGGGGGATCAAGTCAGTTTTGTGGATGATCTGACTCTTCAGATCTGGCATTACAACCAGAAACATCCTTATGAACTACAGTACATGGACACTGTCAAAAATACAGAAATTCCCCATGCACTTTATAAAGATCAGATGAGAAATGTGAAAACAATTGTGTCGAGAACTATTTATGAAAATGGTGAAGTCGTTGAAGTTTACAAATTTGTTAATATCGTTGATAATGAGTTAAACGACAGAATTCATTCCTTTACCGCTTATAATCCCGATGGTTCAGTTAAAAAGAAATATTCAGAAAAATTTGATCTCAATATAGAAGCTGTCATTGATGAACAGGATATCCCGGAAAGTGAAAAAGAAAGGAGAAAACGCATATACAGGGATCAGGATCGACCCATAGTGATGGTCATTGATTCCGGAGTGGATATCCGGTACCCGGAATTGACATACAAATTTTTTAATAATCCCCTTGATACACCCAATGGTGTGGATGAGGACGAAGATGGATATCCTGATAACACAATGGGATGGTATTTTGATAATAACACAGGTCACAGTCCTGTCATAACAGAGAGGCTTCGGAAGAAAGATCTGATCCCCATACCTCTTTCCCATGGAACACATGTCAGTTCCATTGTAATGAAAGATATAGAAAGTTTTGCATTGGCTGGATTTATGGGGAATACGAATAAGGAGTCCCTTACTTTAAGTGCAAAGGAGTTTATGGATAAATTTCAGGTCCATTTTGTCAATATGAGTTTTGGAATTGAAAAAGACGGTCCCTCTTCGGAAATTGACCCCATGACTTTGGCGTATCTTTCACAGGCTATGGATAGTCATCAGGGAACACTGTTTTTCGCTGCTGCCGGAAACTTTACTCCCGGAAAAAATATAGATGAGTCAAAACTCCGTAATAAATACCCGGCTGTACTCAAGTATAAGAATCTCATGGTGGTTGGAGCATTGAATACAGGCAGTATAAAATGGGAAGATGTGAAGGGATACAAAAGGGCTGCTTTTTCCAACTTTGGAATTAAAAATGTTGATGTTTTCGCACCGGGCACAAATGTGCCCGGGGCGGCTATAGGCGGTGGTACTTTTCCTGCCTCAGGGACATCCATGTCCTCCCCTTATGTCATGAATGTGGCCATGAAACTTAAAGAGGCCAACCCATCGTTGAGTACTCTGGAGATAAAAGAAATTATCATGAGGTCAGTGACTTTCATTGATATTGAAAATCCACTGGATTGTGTCACCGGAGGAATTGTCAATCCTGACAGAGCCATGGCCATTGCCAAAATGATGAATTTTTCTTCAGAAAAAAGCATCAGAAAACTTAATTGGAAAGTTCGTTTGAAGGAGCCCCCTGGAACTTATGGAGAAGTTCATAACCCGGATTATGTTCGTCAAATCATAGAGCTTTGGAATGAACGTTTTCCCCCGGATTACTTTTCCAGGAAATGATTTCATTTTTTTTTTACAATTTCATCTTTCTTGTGGAAATTATAAAGAGACAGCCGTCAAAAGCTATAATAGACAGAGACACTCTCCTTAAGGATGTTCTACGGTTGCTTCTGATGGTGTTTTATATTGAAAAAAAGCCCTTATAAGTGCTTCAAATATGGGATCCAAAAAAGCCCCAATATGTCCTCCGTACTTTGGATTAAATACAGTGATATTGGGATTGTTTTGTGCTTCTTCAAGTATTTCCGTAATGACCGGAGGCTGTCCTGAACCATCATAAGAGGACAATACCGGATCATCCTGTGAAAAATAAATCAGTGCAGGTCTGTCTATGGCAGCCAGATGGGGTTTGATATCTGTTATATCATCGTATAAATTTTCCAAATTGTTGGGAGTTTTTATTATTGATTGGCATGCTCCAAGACCGTCAGAAGAAGAGTCAGAGGGAGTGTGCTTTTCCGGACATTCATTTGTTGAATCAAGTCTGAGACCTGTGTTGATAAAAACGTCCATGTAACTGAGTTTGGTACGGAAATTTATTCCAAAGTAAGCCATTCCTGGATGTCTCTTTGGGAATTCCTCTCCCCAATGGATAAAAATATTATCAGTGTCAACACCAACAGCCTTTAAGATATCTTCCAGGTCAATCACTGAAAATTCATTGAAAGCTCTCTCCCGAAGGGCCTTTGAGTCATCTTCATGGGATTTTGAAAGCTGTTTCCAACTTGATTCCCAAAATTGAACACCGGATGCAGCCAAATTTCCCAAATTGGTCCAATCTGTGAGGGCTTTTGGGTGATCAATGGAACCGACAACAGCATCCAGGTTGTGAAAAATAGTTCTTCCATGGAGAGTGGGACTAAAAGAAGTTCCGCCCAGACCAAAAAGTCTTTTTTCCTCCTGATTTTGGGAAACAGAGGCATCTTCAGACAACATAATAAGGGCCAGTCCGGCACCTCCTGAGAAACCGATAAGACCCGTGGTTGCAGGGTCGGCCTGTATTTCATCACTTAAATAAATGCCGAGTCTTGAATAAAGATCCCTGGCAATGGAAATGGAATCCCAGGGAATTTTATTGCAGACTCCTCTCAAAAAAGGAGGGGACAGGTAACCTGCAAAGGCTATGATATTGGGATCGTTAAACTGTTTGTTTAAGACAGACATGGTTTTATTGTTAAAAGACCCTCTCTTCCAGGTGGCGTAGGCTCCGGGCAGTATAACAAAAGTATATGGATTTTCTTGTTTGGAGAGTTTTACAAAAGCCTTCATGGGGTTTGGACAGATATCCGAATTTTCAAGGGGCGGGAGATTGATTTGTGTGTATTGATGGTCATCACGTCCGGGTGATCGGGAGTACACACTGGAAACAAGCATCAGAGGGACGGGGTCATAATATGTGATCTCCCCTTCGAGCATGGATTCAGGGGGTTGATCTTTACCAAAAATACTGTCTTTTAAAACTTCATTCACAGGTCGTGGTGTTAAGGGATGACCGTTTATGTTGTTTGCTGACGAAATAATCCTGACGGCAGGATCGGTTGCATCTGTTGCTTTATGGGTTGATTGTGCCATTGTCATCGGCTGGAACCAAAGGGGGAACAGGGCGAATGTGATTAGAATCATGGTTTGTTTCATTTTTTAGCCTTATTTTTATGTGTTCATTCTTGTGTTTTTGTATTTTTATACTGAAGACCATTTGTTTTAAGCGGATTTTGGCTAAAGAAATTCAGCATAGAATAAATGATCTCTCAGGGAAATTCCATGAAAATTCAAACCGGACCAGTATAAAGTTCCAATCCTGTATCATAAAAATAGATGATTTAGAAGAATAAATGGGATTTTGTAATAATTTTACAGTTTAACTTGCCGCCAATGACCTTTTAATATAAATTTCAATGTTCTTTGTACGAAGTATAAGAGTTTGTTTTGAAGATGGATTTATCCTGCGAAGTGGCTTATATTGATCCGGTTTGAATTTTCATGGAATTTCTCTATGAAAGTCACATGAAAAACAAATGGTCTTCAGTATATTTAATGTGAAGGCAGGGAAAATCCACTGGAAAGTCAGATAAAACAGGATAAGTATTTTGACTGGTAAGTTAACTGATAAGATAAATGATTTCTCTATAAGTGTTGCCACAGTCAATGGCAGTGGGAGCCAGTCGGCCAATAATATTTTAATGCGATCCATTTTCAGGATGGGTCTTCCGGTCAGTGGTAAGAACTTTTTTCCGTCCAACATAGCCGGTCTTCCCACCTGGTTTTCCATACGGGTCAGTGAAAAGGCTTGTCTGGGAAGACAAAAGCAAAGCGATATTTTTGTGGCCATGAATAAGGATACTCTTTTACAGGATTTTGAATGGCTTAAAGAGGATGGTTTTTTTATTTACAATTCAGACCTTAAATTTGATAGGGATTTACTTCCCCAGGGGAAAAACCTTATTGGTGTTCCTTTTGGTGAACTTGTCAAGGAGGTGAGTCCCTCCATCCAGTTAAAAAAATTACTTGTCAATATGATCTATGTGGGGGTTTTGGGCCAGTGGCTTGGGATTCCTGAAAATATGGTTTTAGAGACTGTTGAAAAGCAGTTTCGATCAAAGCAGTCTGTTTACGACATAAACAAAAAGGCTGCTCAAACAGGTTTTAACTATGCCCGATCCAATAAACAGACCTGGCCCTATCTTATTGAAGAGAGAAAGATCACTGAAAATCAGATTCTCATTGATGGAAACACTTCAGCAGCCCTGGGTTTAATCTATGGTGGTTGCACTTTTGGAGCCTGGTATCCCATAACACCTTCCAGTTCCCTGGCGGAAAATTTTGAGGCCTATTGCCGGAAGTTAAGGGTCAACGATAAAGGCGAAAAACTCTACTCTCTGGTTCAGACTGAAGATGAACTGGCCGCCATTTCCATGGTGGCCGGGGCCGGTTGGGCTGGCAGCCGGGCTGTGACGGCCACCTCCGGCCCCGGTGTGAGTCTTATGGCCGAGACCATTGGGCTTATGTATTTTGCGGAAGTTCCGGGGGTGATTTGGGATGTGCAGCGAATGGGACCCTCAACGGGTCTTCCCACCAGAACCTCTCAGGGAGATGTTCTTTCAGCCGCTTATTGTTCCCACGGGGACACAAGGCATCCCATTTTCTTTCCCTCTTCCCCTGAAGAGTGTTTTGAATTTGCTTTTCAGGCTTTGGATCTCAGTGAGAAAGCCCAGACTCCCGTTTTTGTTTTAAGTGATCTGGATCTTGGCATGAACTCCTGGGTGGGTGATCGTTTCCGTTTTCCGGATAAGACTTTTGACAGGGGTAAGGTTCTCAATAAAGAAGATCTTGAAAAACTGGGGGAGTTTGCCCGCTACAGGGATGTGGACGGGGATGGCATTTGCTATCGAACCCTTCCCGGAACAGAGCATGATCTGGCCGCTTACTTCACCCGTGGAACAGGTCATACCCCCAAAGCCCAATACTCGGAAAGGGCGGACAATTACCAGGCTCTCCTGGATCGACTCAGTCGAAAATGGGAGACCATTAAAACCCTTGTTCCCCCCCCTGAGATTCACAGAAACCCCGGAGCTTCAACAGGGCTTGTTTATTTTGGAAGTACGGGCCAGATTGTTGAGGAGTTGCTTTTGGACCTTGGGACTCCTTTGGGTTTTATGGATTTAAAAGCCTATCCTTTTCATAGGAATGTGGAGACTTTTCTCAAAGAACATGAAAGAATTTTCGTTTTAGAACAAAATCAGCAGGGACAGATGGCTCAACTTCTTTGTAGCGATTACCCCTGGTGGGCTGACAGGATTGTCTCCATCACCCATTGTGACGGATTGCCTCCCTGTTCTGAAATTTTTGCAGGTAAGATAAGGGAAAAAGGAGGGGAGTTTATTGTCTCTTAATAAGTTGGGTCACGATCGAAAGTTTTATAAAGGTTCTCCCTCAACCCTTTGTTCCGGTTGTGGTCATGACAGTGTTACCAGTCATATTATTTCCGCTTTGTTTCAATCCTCGATAAATCCTTATCATCTGGCTAAAATTTCAGGAATTGGTTGTTCTTCAAAAACACCCACATATTTTTCAGAAAAATCAGCCGGTTTTAACAGTGTTCATGGTCGCATGGCTCCTCTGGCCACCGGGGCCAAGATGGCAAACAGAGAGTTAAAAATTATTGGAGTTTCAGGGGATGGGGACTCTGCCAGTATTGGTCTTGGGGGTTTCAGTCATCTTTTAAGACGAAATGTTCCCATGGTCTATATTGTTGAAAACAATGGGGTTTACGGGCTCACCAAGGGGCAGTTTTCAGCCACGGCTGAGGAAAACTCTCTTCGCAAGTCTGGAAGTTCCAATAACCTGGCTTCCATTGATCTCTGTTCCCTGGCCATTGAAATGGATTGTGGGTTTGTGGCCCGTTCTTTTTCAGGGGATGCCAAACAGATGGTCCCCCTTCTCAGGGCGGCTTTGGGCTTTAAGGGGACCGCCTTTATTGACGTGATTTCCCCCTGTATAACCTTTTGCAACCATGAGGGGGCCACAAAAAGTTATGATCAGGTGAAGAAAAGAAAAATTCAGTTACAACAAATAGGTTTTGTTGAGAGTAAAGAGGAGATCACAGTGGATTATGAGGGCTCCACTCTTGTTAAAATGCATGACGGTTCTCACCTGGTTTTGACCAAGGTGAGCGATGACCATGATGTTTCTGACAAACTGGCGGCTTTAAGTCTGCTTTTTGAAGCTAAAAATAACCAGCAGTTTATGACCGGTCTTTTTTATTTCAATGGAATTCAGGAAAATTTCATAGAAAAACAAAAACTGACCGGACCAAGCCTTTGTTCTCTTGGTAAAGAACACTTAAAACCCGGTGCGGAAAAACTCACGGAAATTCTTGATGAATTTGCTTAGTTTGTTCTGAAAAAATATCATCTGAAATTTTTTCAGAGACGATTCCTTGATGGGTTTGATTGATATTCTTATTTTTCGATCTTATATAGAAGTGGTCATGGTTGTATTGAGTATATCAGTCATTGCGTCAAGAAAGTCATTGAGTTTTTCAGGGTTACTGAATCGCATGATGACCATTTCAGAATTTTCCAGTTTGTTGTTTTGGATTCTTTCCGCAACCCAGGCTTTTTTTAGTCCATAAAAGCCGTTGATTTCTTCAACACCACTTGTATATGCAGCGATACCCGGAATTGCTATACCCAACTCTATTGCGAGCAGATGGTTTACTGCTTTAGATGTTTTCAAGGTGGCCTTTATTCCTATTGCTCCCACAACAAGGCCAGCCTCTGAACCAATTATTAGCAGACTGCTGACTCTTCTCAAAGAAGGGTGTAATATAAAACTCTCTAAGTTGAATGAAACAGCCTCTCCAAAAGGATTGGTGCATAAGTCCGTTCCTTCTGTTTCGAATAGAAGGGAAAAATAGGTCAGACGGGATGATCGGTCTTTAAGCTTTTCCGCCATACCATCTTCTTCAAGAATGCCAAGGTCACTGATAGAACAGGTTAGAAATTCAGTCCGTCCTGTATCTGTGAGTTTTTGAATGAGGACAACATCATCATCCACCGGATCGGGAGATCTCTTTAAATCTCCCAGGCGGGTTATGGCAAATCCCGTTTGACTGAACAGAGTCAGAGCTATCATCGTTATCAGCAGGATTGATTTGGGTATTTGTAATTTTTTTAAAGTATTTGAATTTTTATTCATATCATTAACTTCTTTCATATCATTGATGATTGGTTTATCTTAATCCTGCTTCATTCTTTCAGCATGAAAATCTGAAATTTCAAAAACTCAAAAACTGGAATCAATATATACTAATCCTGTTTGAAAATTCAGGTGTTTCAAGAGGGAAAAGCTCTGAAATTTCAAAACACGACCAGTATAAGTGAAATTTTTAAAAAAATGTATGGATATTTTTATTTATGTAATTTTTTCAAATGTGTTTCTTTTTAATCGAGATGAATGCACCAAATATCCAGGCCCGATTGTTGGATTTTTTATCAATAATTCCACAATCCCTTGAGAAAAATCAACCAGTTACGCTGAAACAGGGACTAAAAATAAAATTATTTATTGACTAAAGATAATCGCTGGTTATAGTCTATAACCAGCGATTATATTGTTGGTTATAGACTTTAAAGTAGGGGAAGAGGTTGAAAAAAGGAAAGAAAAAACAGGATATAAAAAGAACTCTTAAACTCTCTTCATTATTAAGAAAAAAATCTTTTTTTTTGTTTGGACCCAGAGCTGTTGGTAAAAGCTATCTCATTTGGCAGGAGTTAATGTCTTCACAAATGAAGAACAAAGTTATTCTGTTTGATTTGCTTCAACATGATGTTTATCATCGCCTGTCTGTATCCCATTCTCATTTGATAAATGTTGTGAATGAGAAAATCAGCGAGTACAAGATTAAGGATAAAGATGTATGGATTGTTATTGATGAGGTTCAAAAACTTCCACAGATTTTAGACGAAGTGCATAGGTTGATTGAAAAAAAAGGATGGAGGTTTTTACTGACAGGAAGTTCTTCCAGAAAACTGAAACGGGGAGGGGCTAATCTCCTGGCAGGACGGGCCTGGAGTGCTTATCTGTATCCTCTCACTTTTTATGAAATTGGTGCAGGAAATTTTAATTTAAAACGCCATCTGCTTTATGGAGGACTTCCTTTTGTCTATCTAAGTGAAGATCCGGAAGAGGAATTGCTTGCTTATCGCAGTCATTACCTGAAGGAAGAAATACAAATGGAGGCTTTGGTAAAAAAAGTGCCTCAGTTTTCAAGATTTTTGGAAGCGGCAGCCTTGTCCAGTGGAGAGATTCTTAATTTTACGAGGTTGGGTAATGATTATGGCATTTCTCCCAGTACAGTCAGGGAGTATTATTCCATTTTGGAAGAGACTTTTATTGGATTTTTTCTGGAACCCTGGATAAGATCCAAAAAAAGAAAGGCTATCTCCAAGGCTAAATTTTATTTATTTGACTTGGGTGTGTTGAATTCCCTTTCTGAAACAAAAAGCTTAAACTTCCATTCCAATTTGTTTGGTAAAAGTTTTGAACATTGGATTATTCAGGAAATGCGGACTTACCTTTATTACAAAAGGCTTTTTCTGAAAATGGGATACTGGAAATCTGTTAATCGTCAGGAAGTGGATCTTACTGTAGGAGAGGAGATAGCTGTTGAAATCAAATCAACAAAAAAAGTATCTTCAAAACATCTGCGTAATTTAAAGGCTTTGCAGGAGGAAAAAGTTTTTAAAAAGTTTTTTTTGGTCAGTTGTGATCCTGATAATACTTTGCAGGAAAATATTCACTGTCTTCATTGGTCGGAATTTCTTCGTCGTTTATGGGAAAATCGAATTTTGAATATTTAGGATCGATCCTGAAAAAGTCTCAATCGACTAAGGAAATCAAAGGTCTACGAGGTTATTAAGCAGCCAGTTTTAAATCCAGTTTTACTTCAAGAGCGTTGGAATTTTTTTTTCAAATTTTTTAAAAATTACAAACCCTAAACCCGGACTGACTTTAAGTGTTTCACGGAATGTTAATCCATTTGTGGGTTTGGAGGCTCAATTGCCAGAGGGGGTTGGTTTTTATGAACTCTATAATGGTCTTTGTATTTTTTTCCATTTCACTGAACTCAGGGGACAGGGAGTGGTAAACATTTTCCCTGAAGGGTTCATGTCTTTTGAGTTTGTCAAAATCAAACTGGTTATCGACAACATATTTCCACTCTTTTGTGCGGTCATAAACCTGGGGGTGAATGTAATAATCCTCAAATTTTCCGTTTGTGTATTTTTTTGGTGAGGTTGTGACAAAGTCAATTTTTTCATGAATGGGGAAACTTCCATTGGTTTCGCAAGCCACATAAAATCCCAGGTCTTTTAAAAGTTCCAGAAGTTCGGGAAGATCTTTGTGGATGGAGGGCTCACCCCCTGTGATAACCGCAAAACGACTTGGTTCTTTTTCCATAAAATCTTTTATTTGGGTTTTTGGCTGGTTTTTAAAACTGTTAAATTCAGTGTCACACCAGGGGCAGTGATAATTGCAAAAGGGAAGGCGGATAAAAAGGGCCCTGCGGCCTGAAAAATGACCCTCTCCCTGGAGAGTCCAGAAAATATCATTGATTTGAAAATGATCTGATGACATCAAAAGACCTGTCTTCTGTATTCGGGCTCAACCACCAGCCTTTGTATTTTTTAAAAAAAGGCATTTGCTTTTCAAAGAAATTGCGATCACAGACAACGGTGTTTGTGGCTGTTTCCTGAAGTTTAACGGCTTTGACATGGATATTATCCATGAAAGTTGGTTGAGTCAGGATAATGTCCATTTTTTGAAACATGAAAAGAGCTATGATTTCAGTAGTGGGGTCTCCCGGAAAGGGAATAAGCCTTGTTTCCGCTTTTGAATTTTCAAGAACTTCAATGATGGGATCATTGATATTGTGCATGAAGGAGTGGTCAAATGTTTCCTGGATGAGTTTCTTCCAGTCTTTTTTTATCCTGGAAAATTCCACTGTCATTTGGAAATCATCAAGTTTTTGACCGGTAAAATTTAAAATCAGGGTGGCTATCCAACTGTGACCATGGGGAGTCATACAGGCTTTGGATTTTGAGTTCAGGAAACGGTGAGCGGCTTCAAAGCGATAACAGAATTCAATAATCAAAACTTTTTCCTTTAACCATGAGAAATTGTTATTTTTTCATTAACAGAAACATTTGTTTTTCATGTTTTTAATTCTTAAAAATTCAAATAAAATTAGTACAATCATTTTTTTTCCTGATTATGGGTGGCTGTGACCACTGTGTGAATGTTCCCTCTTACGTTAAAATCAGCTTCCACGGTGATTGTTTTTGGATTGAGAAGTTTTACCAGATCATCAAGAATCTGATTGGTGACATCTTCGTGAAAGACCCGTTGGCTTCTGTATTTATTGATGTAAAGTTTTAGGGATTTCAATTCCACACACCATTGATTGGGTGTGTAGTTGATCCGAATGGTGGCAAAATCCGGGAACCCACTCCGTGGGCAAAGACAGGTAAATTCCGGACAGGTGAAATTTATCTGGTAATCACGGTGTTGATTTCGATTTTCAAAGCGTTCCAGTCGGGCGTTTTCAATGGCCCTGTCCCCATATCTGTTTTCACTCATGGTCATTTTTCCGTTCAGGGAAACTATCACAAAATGAGAACTCTGGGGATAATTATCAGTTTATGCAATGTATAAAGTCTTAAATTGTGTTTGTTTCACCAAGCCTGACCAGTGGTTCGTCCTAAACTCCTGCGTCGAAGATGCGAAAAGATTTATAGGGCGAACCACTGGACACGCCATAAAGGAGTGATGTAAATTCCCATTCTGGTTTTTCCAAAGGCCTGGTGTCTCTAAAAGGAGCTTTTAAGTTTTATGGAGTTTCCTCTCATAGGTATTATTATTCCCTGTTTTAATGAGGAAAATGTCATTCATTTGACTTTTGAAAAACTCAATTCTGTTTTGGAAACATTGAAAAATGATCGTGCCATTCATCCTGAAAGTTTTATCTGTTTTGTCGATGATGGCAGTGATGATTCAACCTGGCCGGTTATACAGGATCTTGGAAAAAAATACCAAAGCGTAATGGGAATCAAATTGACCCGTAATTATGGTCATCAGGCGGCTTTGATGGCGGGGATGAGTGCTTTTTTGAAAGACTGTGATGGTGTGATTACAATGGATGCTGATTTGCAGGACGATGTTAAAATCATTCCAAAAATGATTGATTGTTTTAAAAATGGAAAAGACATTGTTTACGGAGTCAGAGAGTCGAGAAATAAGGATACGGTTTTTAAAAAAATGTCAGCCCAGCTCTATTACAAATTGATGTCTGCACTTGGAGTGAATATTATCTACAATCATGCTGATTATCGTTTTTTAAGCCAAAAAGCTTTGTCCATCCTTTTACAGTACAGGGAGAAAAATTTATTTTTGCGTGGACTTGTCCCCCTTCTTTCAAAAAACAGTGATATTGTTTATTTTTCAAGAAATGAAAGGGTGGCGGGGGAGTCAAAGTATCCCTGGAGAAAAATGCTTTATTTTGCGTGGGATGGAATCACCTCATTCAGTACAGTCCCCCTTAGAATCGTAACCTTTTTCGGGTCCATGATATGTTTTTTTTGTTTTCTTTTGATAATTCATTATTTTATTGTCTGGAGTCAAAATGAAACACTGCCTGGTTGGGTTTCCACTGTTTTGCCAATTTACTTTCTGGGGGGTATTCAATTGCTGTCTTTGGGGATTATTGGTGAGTATATAGGAAAAATCTATAGGGAAGTTAAAAACAGACCCCTTTTTAATATTGAGAAGATTGAAAAATAAAAAAATTTGATTACAGGCATAGATAGAATGAGTTTTCAAATCCAAAAGGGTCACTTTTTAAAAATTTTTATTGTTTTATGCGGGATAATAACAGTTATCCTTTTGAGTAAGACATTAAAGCGTCCCGATGTTTATTTAAACGATACTGATCAATATAACTCTACAAAAGCTTATCTGGAAATTTCCAAAAACGCTTCCAAAAAAGGTCCTCTGATTTCCGGAAGTAATGGGAAGTATGAGATCTATGCCATAGGACCTAACGATCCCGCTTTCCCCATACTTATCAGCTTTTTATCATTTTTTGGTATTGAATTTTCCAGTCTTTCAGACTTTCAACTCATTAACCATATTTTGCTTTGGTTGAGTTTAATATGCTTTTTGTTGATTTTTAGAGGAAAAAGTCTGTTGATATTCAGTGTTGTTTGGCTGTTAATAATATTTTACCTTTACAGAGTGGGGATTGAATATTCAAGTCGATCTGCGGATCAGCACGGGACAGTCCCCGCTTTGACAATATTCACATTTTTACTGGTTGAAATATTTTTTGGAAATAAAACAAAATGGCAGTATGGAAAACTTCTTATACTCTCTGTTTTGGGTGGATTGTTTGGAATGTTCAGAAACTATTTTACCCATGTTTTTGTCCTTCTTGTGGGTTTGAGTTCGATGAATCTTTTAAAATCGAAAACAAAAAATATCTGGTTGCGTTTGATTTTTCCTCTGTTTGCAATACTGATTATTTTAAATTTAGATGGTTTTCTTCAAAAAATTTTTTATTATTACAGTCATGTCAAAAACCCGGATTTGTCTGCAATGTCACCTGCTTTGGAGCAGACTTACAGTCATGGAATCTGGCATAGTTTGTATATTGGTTTGGGGGTTTTTGAAAACAAATGGGGGATTGAATATAAAGATGAAGTGGGGATGGAGCATGCCAGACGTTATGATCCACAGGCGGTTTATCCAAATCAGGAACACTATAACGCAATGAAAAAATTGTATTTAAAATATTTAAAGGAAGAACCTTTTGAATATATAATAAATCATATAGGAAAGATATTTTGGGTTATGGGTGTTGTCATTAAAAAGAGCTTGGTCCCAATCATTGTTTTTCTATTGATTTTATATCGTAACTTTTTAAAATATAGAAAACGGATCATTGAGACAGTTTCCATGAATCCGGCCCACATTGTTCCACTTTTCATATTTTTTGTTGTTCCGGTTATTACAACACCCAGTTTTGTTTTTTCTATAATAACCTATACTTTCATGATACTTATAATGCTTATCGCCAGGAATTTGGAGATTTGGCAACAGCAACAGAAAATCTATATTTGATGTAGCCATAGAAAGGTATTCAACAATGAAACAGGTTTTTGTCAGAAAAGGTCAGGTTTTGGTTGAGGATGTGCCAGCTCCTGTTGTTCGTCCCGGAACAATCCTTGTGAGAAATGAGTTTTCCTGTATATCCACGGGAACCGAACTCAGTGGTCTTAAATCATCGTCCATGCCTCTGTGGGAAAGGGCCTTAAAGCAACCCCATAATCTGAAAAAAGGGTTTGAAATGATGAAACAAAAGGGCTTTTCCGAGACCATGCAATTTGTAAAAGCTAAAATAGAAGATGGAGCGGCTGTGGGTTATTCCTGTTCCGGTGTTGTTGTGGAGGTGGGCGAGGGTGTTTCTGATCTTTTTCCCGGCGATCGGGTGGCCTGTGCCGGAGCCGGTTACGCTTCCCACGCTGAGGTTGTCTGTGTTCCCCGTCATTTGGTCGTTCCTGTGCCTGGTGAGGTATCCATGAAGGACGCTTCAACAGTTACTTTGGGAGCCATAGCCATGCAGGGTGTGCGTCGGGCCGGTCCCACTTTGGGAGAGGTTTTTGTGGTTTTTGGTTTGGGACTTTTAGGTCAGATCACGGTCCAGATTCTCAAGGCCGGTGGCTGTCAGGTTATGGGCTTGGATATTGAAGCCGGGCGGGTCAAAAAAGCCATGGATATGGGGCTTGATTATGATCTCAAGGGGATGAGCGAGGATCAGGTGTTTAAACTGACCCAGGGCAATGGGGTGGATGCTGTGATTATCACGGCTTCTTCGCCTTCCAATGAAATTGTGTCCAATGCTTTCAGGTTTTGTCGGAAAAAAGGTCGGGTTGTTCTTGTGGGGGATGTTGGCCTCAATCTTGATCGTGGGGATCTTTATGCCAAGGAACTTGATTTTTTTATTTCCACTTCCTATGGCCCGGGTCGCTATGATGATCGTTATGAACTCAAGGGTCTTGATTATCCTATTTCTTATGTTCGATGGACGGAAAACAGAAACATGGCTGAATGTCTTAGACTTATCCGGGATAAAAAACTTTTGATGATCCCACTTATTGATGCTGAATATGAGATAGATAAAGCGACTCAGGCCTATGAATCACTGAAAAATCCCGAAGAAAAAAAACCTCTGGCTGTTCTTTTAAGATATCCAAAAAAAGAAAGGGATCAGGACACCTTTAGAACAACTTTGGAAATAAGAAAAAATAAAACTGTCAATAACAGGTTGATAAAAGTGGGTTTTGTGGGAAGCGGCGGATTTGCCAAGGTCATGCATCTTCCCAATTTTTCAAAACAGGGGGATTATGAAATTAAAAGCATTGTCAGCAGGTCAGGCCATAATGCCACCACCACGGCAAAACTTTTTAAAGTTGGTCAGGCTGGTACAAGCTATGGGGATGTTCTCCATGACAGGGATATTGATCTTGTTGTTATCTGTACCCGTCACAACCTCCACGGGGAGATGGTAAAAAAAGCCCTGCTTGCCGGTAAACATATTTTTGTTGAAAAACCCCTGGCCCTCAATCAAAAAGAACTGGATGACATTAAATCCCTTGTGGAAGAGAAAAAAGATATTATTCTTCTCACTGGTTTTAACAGAAGGTTTTCCCCCCATATTCAGAAAATAAAGGAATCCCTGAGAAACCGTCAGTCACCGGTAATCATCAATTACACCATGAATGCAGGTTATTTGCCAAAAGACCATTGGGTTCACGGGGAAGAGGGGGGTGGAAGAAACAAGGGAGAGGCCTGTCACATTTATGATTTGTTCACTTTTCTTACGGATCAGAAGGTAAAAGGGGTGCGTGTTGGATCTATTGGTTCAAAGGATGAAGCTTTTAAAAGTAATGATAATTTTGTTGCAGGCTTTTCCTTTGAAGACGGTTCCCTTGCCACTTTAACTTACACAGCCCTTGGTCATAAAAAATACCCCAAAGAATCCATGACTCTTTTTTTTGATGGTTGTGTTTTGGAACTTAAAGACTATTGTCATTCCTTTCAGATGGGTTCTGATTCGTGGAATTTTAAAACAAGAACACAGGACAAGGGTCATATGGAAGAGATCATTTCCCTTGCCGGAGCCATTCGTGGAAAAACCAAAGAACCCATTCCCCTTTGGCAGCAGTTTCAGGCTACAGAGATGGCCCTGGAAGTTGAAAAGCGGATCTTTGGATAGACTTTATGTGTGGTATTGTTGGTTGTTTTCATTTTAAGAAAAGCGGAAATAATGATTTTAAAATCAATAAGGATTATTTGATCCAGATGAGAGAGACCATGGTTCATCGAGGCCCCGATGATGCCGGTTTTTGGATCAATCCTTCTGAAAATATAGGGTTTGCCCACAGACGTTTGTCCATTATTGATCTTTCAAAAAAAGCCACCCAACCCATGCTTGATGAGTCTGGTCGTTACGCCATTGTTTTTAACGGTGAAATTTATAACTACAGGGAGATCAAAGAGGATTTAAAAAAGAAATGAATATTCAGTGGCAGACAGATCATTCAGACACTGAAGTGTTGTTATACGCTTATAAGCTTTGGGGTAAAAATTGCCTGAAAAAATTAAGAGGGATGTTTGCCTTTGCTGTCTGGGATGAACAAAAATCAGAGCTTTTTATGGCTCGGGACCGCATTGGAATAAAACCTCTTTATTATATGGTTATTGAAGATCGGTTTGTCTTTGCCTCAGAGATCAAGGCTTTGTTAAAGGATAAAGCCTATAAACCAAAGATGAATGAAGAGTCTTTTTACCATTATCTTTCTTTTCTTACAACACCGGCTCCCCGGACTCTTTTTGAAGGGATCAACAAACTTCAGGCCGGACACAGTTTACTGATAAAAGATGATGGCGGAATCATTGACGAAGAGTACTGGGATGTTTTTGACAATAAAATGGATTTTTCCGGTAGAAGTGAAGACTTTATGGCTGAAGCCATAAGGTCAAAACTTTCTGAAGCTGTCATTTGTCGTAAAATAGGGGATGTCCCTGTGGGAGTCTTTCTCTCAGGTGGAATTGACTCCAGTACAAATGCCGCTCTTTTTTCAGATAGAGGTTCTGAGAGGATAAAAACATTCTCCATTGGTTATGACAGGGACTATGGCAGTTATACCAATGAACTGCATTTTGCAGAGGAAATGGCTAAAGAGATAGATTCGGATCATTATGAAAAAAAACTTGATGTTAATCATCTTATGGGCTTTTTACCGGAGATGATAAGACTTCAGGATGAACCCATTGCTGATCCTGTTTGTTTCCCGGTTTATTATGTTTCAAAACTGGCCCGTGATAACGGAGTGAAAGTCTGTCAGGTGGGTGAGGGGGCTGATGAACTGTTCTGGGGTTATGGAAGCTGGCAAATTAAATTGAAGTTACAAAAATATAACAGAATCCCTTTTCTCACTCCATTTAAAAAACTGGGTCTTTTTACTCTCAGAGGGTTTGGCAAAAGTCATACTTTTCATTATGAATTTTTAAGAAGAGGTGTTCGTGGAGGGCCTGTTTTCTGGGGTGGGGCTGAAAGTTTTACAGAACAGCAAAAAAAGTTGTTGCTCTCTGACCGTTTAAAAAAGAAGTTTGAGAATTATTCCTCATGGGATGCCATAAAACCCATTTATGAGGATTTTCAAAAGAAAAACCCCGATGGAAGTGACCTTGATTGGATGTCCTATCTGGATTTAAAGATGCGTTTACCGGAACTTCTCCTTATGCGGGTTGATAAGATGGCCATGGGAAACAGTCTTGAAGCCAGAGTTCCTTTTTTGGATCATGAATTTGTTGAACTGGCTATGAGTTTACCGGAAAAGGTAAAAACCAAAAACAATGAGAGTAAGTACATTTTAAAAAAAGCCGTCAGGGGCCTGATCCCCGATAAACTGATTGATCGTAAAAAACAGGGTTTTGGTGTTCCTGTTTATGAATGGCTTTTTGACAAGCTGGGAAATCAGGTGGAAAAGGATATACTCAATTTTTGTGGTGAAACGGATTTCTTTGATAAAAAATATGTTCAACATTTAATAACTAACAAATCAGGTCACCAGTTGTGGTATCTTTATAATTTTGTTCTTTGGCATAAAACCTGTATAAGATGATGAAAATTTCAGATTTTAAATCAGAAATGTTTTTGGACTTTTTTTTAAAAGTCAATCAGACTTTTATCGTTCGGGTTGTTTCTGTAATTCTTTTATTGATAAGCAGTATTTTGGTGGCCCGTATTCTTGGCCCTTCTCTTCAGGGAGCCTATGCCACAGCCCTTGCCATAGCCACTATAGGAATACAGATCAGTCATATAGGGGTTCATACTTCAAACACTTATTTTGTAGCTTCCAATAGGAGTAATGTGGATCTATTACTGGGCAACTCCATGGTTGTGACAATCGTTGCCGGTTTCATAACAGCTTCCATTATTTTTCTTATTCGTTTTTTCAAACCGGACATTGTGCCCATTGATGACGGTTTATTGTTTCTGTCAGTAATTATGATTTTTCCCGGGTTATTGTTCATTTTTTCCCAAAATCTTTTGTTGGGTTTACAGGCTTTTAAAAACTATAATGTTGTTGATATTATCCATGGTGTTCTTGGGTTATTGATACTGGTTGTTTTTTTTCTCTTTGGATTTCGAGGTGTTAAAGGTTTTTTTACGGCAAAATTGCTGGCTACATTTTTTGCGACTCTCATTTCTCTGCTTTGGCTTGTTAAAATAGGAAAAATCACTCGTTTAAAAAAGCTCTTTTGATTTGTTTAAAAAAACCTCAAAAATTGGTTTTAATCTTTATCTGGCCGCTATTTTTTCTTTTCTCTGTTTGCGTTTTGATTTGTTAATGGTCAAATCCATGGTTGACTCCACAAGTGCCGGTTATTATTCGCTAGCTGTTTCTCTGAGCGATGCTGTTTATTTGTTGCCGGTTGTTGTGGGGACAATTTTATTTGCAAAGCTTTCAAAACTTGATGCACTCTCAAAAAAAAGAGTTTTTACTTTCAAAATCCTTTTTATTTTAAGTTTAATTATGTTCTTGGCAACAGGGGTTGCTTTTTTTCTTATCAGGCCTGTGATTTCCCTGTTTTACGGAGTGGAATATCTTCCTTCAGTTAAGCCTTTTATTTATTTACTTCCAGGGGTGTTTTTTATTTCCCTTTCAACAATTATCCAGAATTTTATCGCTTCAACAGGTCGCTCCTGGTTGCCCTTTATTGGTCCTCTTGTGGCCTTTATTGTCAACCTGTCACTGAATTTTTATTTTATACCTTTGTACAGTGAAAGTGGTGCAGCCATAGCCTCATCCATCAGTTATTTTTTATGGTTTTGTATAGGATTGAGAATACTTTCCAGTATAAAAGAAAGAGACGTTGCACCAGTGAACGAAAATAAGTTTGTTTCCCTTGGGTTTTCCAGAGAGTTTTCTTCAGGAATAACAGAAAAACAGAAGATTGATCGGTATAAAGACTGGATTTTAACTGTTTACCCGATGCCAAAAAATTCCATAAAAAATCTTCACAGACGTATTGGTAAAGATATAAATTCTTTGGAAATAGCCAATTTTATTAAGTCCAAAGGGGTTTTTGGGGCTCTTTTTTCTATTAGAAAAATGAAAGTTAAAACCTGTTATATAGGTAACATTCTTGGAGAACATGAAAATATAAAGGAAATATTATTGACGTTTGGGGTTCTTGCCGGGGCTGGAAAACTCATAGTTCTTAATAAAAATGAAATGGCTGATGAGGAGTATAGTCGTTTTAAGATGATAGGTTATATTTTTAAAATCTTTTTATGGACTCTTGTTTGTTTTATAGTGGTTCTATTAAAATTTATTCGTTTTAAAATTTTAACATACCTTTCTCCCATTGCTGTTTCCTTTAAAAAAAATGAAAATATTCTTTATTTAAAAACAGATTTATGGTTTGGAGTAAGAATTGGAGGCTCTGTCAGCCATGTTGCGGGGATTATCAATGCCTTTAAAAATCTTGGAAAAAAAATCTGGTTTGTCGGTCTTGAAAAACCTCTATTGGTTAATGGATTGGATTGTTTGACAGAACTGCCCTTTAAAAAGCCTTTTTGTTATCCTATTGAGTTAAATAATTACATTTATGGAAATCATGTTACTTGTAAACTAAAATCATTGATTCATTCCAAGGACAAACCCGATATTATTTATCAGAGAATGTCCTTTGGAAATTGTTCAGGAGTGGAGCTTTCAAGAAAATGGAAATGCCCCCTTGTACTGGAGTACAATGGTTCTGAGGTTTGGGTCTCTTCGAATTGGGGGAGGAGTCCAAAGTTTAAGTCACTGGCTCTTCTGGCTGAGAATGTTAATCTGAAACATTCTCATTTGATTGTGACAGTTTCAGAAGTTCTGGCTGATGAACTTATCAGGCGTGGAGTTCCTCGTGAAAAGATTGTCTGTTACCCCAATGGGGTGGATGCCTCTGTTTTTAATCCTGAAAGATTTAATGAAGATGAAAAAAAAAGGTTTGAGAGAATCACTTGGTTTAAGTCTCAATGACAAAATTTTTACTTTTATTGGAACTTTTGGGAAATGGCATGGTGTGGATATTCTTGCCAGGACCATTGCAAAACTTGTTGATACCCATAAAACTATCATAGACAGACATCGTTTAAAATTTTTATTGGTGGGTGATGGAAGTGAGATGCCTTTTGTTAAAGAGATGATTGATAGAAAACCCTATTCCCATTATGTTCGTTTTACCGGCCTTGTGCCCCAGAAAGAAACTCCTCTTTATTTATTTTCATCGGATGTGTTGTTATCCCCCCATGTTTCCAATCCGGATGGATCCCGTTTTTTTGGTTCACCCATCAAGATTTTTGAATACATGGCCATGGAAAAATCCATCATTGTTTCAGACCTGGAACAATTATCTGATTTATTTAAGGACTCTGCTCATATTGATAGGAGCTTTACGGAAGATCAGTATAAAAGATCAACAGCTCTTCTTGTGGAACCTGGAAGGGTTGAAAGCCTTCAAAAGGCCATTTTATATCTTCTTGATCATGAGTCAGAATCCAAAAATCTTGGAATAAATGCAAGAAAGTTGGTTCTTCAAAAATACACATGGATGAAACACGTCGGGGAAATCATTAAAGGCTTTGAAAAACAACAAGGATAAAGTAATCAGGGTATAGGTTAATTTTTTAGTTTTTCTATAGTTTATACTGAAGACCATTTTTTTTTATGTGGTCTTCACAGGGAAAACTCAATGACAATTCAAACACGATCAGTATATCATCAAGGTGGTTAAAAATGAAGACTTGTTCGGAATTAAAATCTTTATCAACTCACTGGATGCAAAGAGTTTTCAACTTTACTGCTTTTTTCACCTATTGTCTTATGCGTTTTTCTTCCGCCAGAAAGTTTTTTGGTAGGTTAATACCAGGTCTTATTTCCTCTTTAGGTCATAGAGAGATTCATGTTTGGTCAAGAAGGGGAACCCAGTTTTATCTCAAATATCCTGAGGACATGGGATGGGAGTCTTTGATTATTCACAAGGATTTTGAATTAGGAACCTCTGATTTTTTGAAAAATTTTTGAAAAAAGGTCAAATTGTTTTTGACATAGGGGCAAATCTTGGTTGGTACACGATTTTGGCGGCAAAGCGTGTTGGTTCCTCAGGTCAGGTTCATGGGTTTGAACCTGTTCCAAAAATTTTTCAGAACTTTTTTTGTTTCTTGTCGAGCATCCATTTAAAATCCTTAACTCAATAACTAACTAACGATATGTCTGAATTAAATTTCTGCTGTAAATGGTATATACGAGAAAATCGGTTCATTATGGTTTCTGTGCTTCTATGAGTAACATCAGTCCATGATTCTTAAACAGTGTTCGCAATATTCTTTTTGGCCATAGCTTCTTTGCCATAGATAATAAAATACCACGATGTTTTTGGCCAACACTTCCTTCCAGTAGATCACCAAAACTTAATTGGGATTTTATACTCACTTTGGAAAATTGAGAAAACATATCTCTTGCTTCATCAATTGAATAAGCTTTTGTACCAGGACTTTCCAGATGATTAAAGTAGATATCCTTGAGTGATCGAAAAGGACGAGCGGTTAATAAACCATAACGGATCCACAACATATATCCTGTTAAAGAATATTTATGGTAAATCATAATTCTTGCTTTTCCTCCAGGGCGAAGCAATCGAAAAATCTCTTTAATGGCTTGAGGTGTATTTGGAGTGTGATGTAATACGCCCCATGAATATATTAGATCGAAAGAATTGTCATTAAATGGCAGTTGCTCTGCATCTGCAACTTTAAGATTGGAGTTGAGTCCAAGGAGTGTGAACCTCTTTTGTGTATGTTCAACGGCTCTTGGAGTTAAATCTATTCCGGTTAAAGACCTTGGTTTTGATTTTGCCCATTGTGAATGATCTGTTCCCATGCCAACTCCGATTTCCAGTATATCTTTGTTATGACCTTCAAAAAACTTTGCGAAACTGGGGATATAGGGTTCCAATTTGTACCTGTTTTTACTTTCTGATTCGTAGTATTCCTTTTCTGTATGTCCGTCTGCGTATATTTCACCACAACTCTTTTCATTCCAGAATTTTTTTAATTGGCTTTTAGTGACAATTTTCATTTTTAAATCAGGACTTGTTGATGGGATAATGAATCCACCGACAGTCCACCCCTCCGTTGTCAATGCGGTAATGTTTTCTGGCTTTCATTTTTAAAAAAGCTGTCCATTTTGGATCACCGGAGAGAACCCACAGGGACCATCCGGGAAAATTTCTTTTAAAATTGTAGGCAAAATCCTTGTAAAACTCCTCCAGAAAAAACTCATCCCCCAGGCGGATCCCATGGGGAGGGTTTGTAACAATCATTCCTTCTGGAACAGGAGGAAGTAAAGAAAGGGTGTTTTCTTTTTTAAAGACAATGAGATCGTCAACTCCGGCTCTTTGAGCATTTTTTTTGGCTGCTTCAATATTTTTCCAGCTTTTGTCAAAACCAAAGAGTTTAAAACCGGGTCCGTCTTCTTCTTCAGCCATGGCTTTTTCCAGTTCCTCGTCAAAAAGTTTTTCAGGAATATGACTGAAAGACTGAAAAGAGAATTTTTTATGAAAGCTGCCAGTGGAAATGTTTTTTAACATTAAAGCAGCTTCGATCAAAAGAGTGCCTGATCCGCAAAGAGGGTCCACCAGGGGTATTTTTTTATCCCAACCGGTGAGTTGAATGAGCCCTGCTGCCAGGTGTTCCCGCAAAGGGGCCTCTGTGGGGTCTTTCCTGTAGCCTCTTTGGCTTAGGGAATAGCCGGTTGTGTCCACGGACAGGCGATACTCATTTTTTGAGCCAAAAATAAAAAACCGCACATCGGGGAACTCTTTATCAACACTGGGACGGACTCCCCATTTTTCATTGAATTGATCGGCAATAACGTCTTTGACTTTCATGGCCAAAAGCCGTTGGTCTTTAATGGCACAGGTATTGAGTTTGGCTTTAACTGAAAAAGTCATTTTTGTTTTTAAATACTTTGTAAAGTCATGTTTTTTTACATTGTTGTAAAGTTCTTCCGCTTTGTAAGCCGGAAAATCCAGAACCGGAAGGGAAATGCGGGTGGCAAGACGTGAGCGGAGATTGGCTTTAACGCAATCCGACCAGGGGCCTTCAAAGGCACAACCCTGTTTGTCAACCTGAACCACTTTGAGTCCTATCTCTTTAAGTTCCCCGGAGAGAGCCTCACTTAAACCTTTGGAAGTGGAAACGTAAAATTTTGGCATAAATCACCAGGAGATCATTATTCTGAATTGTGTTTCTTAATTGAAAAATTGGTTTAAATCAAATGATCTTTCAAAGTATCTGATAATTGGGGCCGCCACCGGCTTCGGGCAGAGTCCAGTCAATGTTATCAAAGGGGCATTTAATATCACAGGTTTGGCAGTGAATGCAGTTGGTGTAATTGATTTGTAATTTTCTTTTTGTCTTTCTTATCCGGGTCGTCGATCATTTCATAGACATTGGCCGGACAGAAGTGGGTGCAGGGGGATTTGTATTTTGGTTCACAGATATTTTGACAAATGTTTCCGTCCTGAAGTTTCAGGTGATTGGGTGAGTTTTCATCATGCCCGGTTCCAGTCATATAAACACTGCTGAGTTTGTCAAAAAACAGTTTGTTATCGGGTTCGGGGAGTTGATTATCTCTGTGGTTCAGGCCTTCAACACCCCAGATATCAAGGACAGAACGGGTGGTTTGATAGTCTTTTTCTTCAATGACTTTATGGTCAAAGAGACCCCGTCCACCGGTGAGTTCCTGAATAAGGATCTCAGGGGCTGATAAAAAAAGCCCTTTTGAAAGGGTTTGATGAAAATTTCTTGTTTCCCACAATTCTTTTTTAACAAAGGATTTTTGAATTTTTTTCATTATAGAGGGATAAAGTTTCTTCTGAGAAGTCTTCTTGAAGGACAGCCTGAAAGGCCGTTTCTCCGGCCAGCATTCCGGATTTCATGGCCAGGTGAACACCTTTGAGTTTTTTAATATCCACCATGCTGGCGGCATCACCGCTGACCAGCATTCCATGATGGTAGAGTTTGGGCATGGAATACCAGCCACCGGCGGGTATGGTTTTTCCACCATAGGCAATGACCTGACCCCCGGCAAGTTTTTCCTGAAAGAAGGGATGGGTTTTTAATTTTTGTAGTTCTCTGTGAGGGTCAAGGAGGGGATCTTCCGTATCCAGGTAAGCACAGAGACCCACCACAATTTGATCTTTTGGAAGACCATAGACAAAAGTCCCTCCAATACCTTTTGTCATAGGGAAACCTAAAGTGTGAATCACCTCTCCTGTGGTTCCACGACCTTCCGGCAACTGGATGACCTCTTTAACTCCAAGCTCAAAAACTTCAGGGTTTTTGCCTTTGCGAAGTTTGAGTTTATGACAAACTCTTTTAAAAAGAGGACTTCTTGTTCCATCGGCAAAAATGGTGATTCCCGCCTTGATAATCATCCCCGGTTCAAAATTTTCCTTGGGCTTTCCATTCTTATCAACTCCTCTGTCTCCTGTGCGAACCCCCACCACTTTGTTCCCTTCATAGAGGACCTCCACGGCGGAAAAACCGGAAAAAACATGGATATCTTTTTCTTCGGCCTGTGAACCAAGCCATCTGTTAAATTGGGAAATGGAAATAAGTAGATTGTCATGATTTTTAAAGGGTGGGGGAAGAACAGGGGCTTTGATTTTGAAATCATGACCCAGGTAATAAACGGCCTCCTTTGCGACTTCACTGAGAATGGGACAATCTTTGTCTTTATAGTCTGGAATCAGTTCATTAAGGGCTGAGGGATTCATGACAGCTCCTGATAGGGAGTGGGCTCCGATTTCCGTTCCTTTCTCAAGAACGACAACTATGGGTTCCATGGTTTTATCGGAATTTTTTGAATTGTGTTCTTTCACCAATTGTTGAAAACGGATGGCCGCACTCAGTCCGGCTGATCCTCCACCCACAATAACAAGGTCCACCTTCATTTCTTCCCTTTGGATGTCAGTCATTTGGAACACACTCCTTAAGCAACAGTAATATTGTATTATACTACCGTTCAATATTCAATGACAGTAAAGCTTTTTCATACTCTTTGGGATCGACATAATCCGGGTTTCTTTTATTAACGACACTGAGTGTGTAACCTCTGGCGGTGAAGAAGTCCAAAATTTCATAAGAAGCTGGAGGATTGTCCCTGCGAGACTCCTATATACTCCTGAAGTTCCCAGGGTGGAGGTTTCCATTTTGTCTTCCATATCCGGAACATATTTTTTTGAACCTTCTTTTTTCAGAACAAGGACTTGTCCTCCAAAATCTTCAAGATGGACCATGAGGTCTCTTGTGTCCAGCATGGACAGAGGTAACCAGGAGATTAAGTATTAAAAACAAAAAACTTCCGGCAAATCTTAATTTTGTATTTATCCACTTCATATCTGAGAATTCCATTAAAACAGATTTAAATTTTAAAAAAATACGTTTTTAAAGAGTTGTCGTATAAAAAGTTTTCTTAATATCCATATCCCATCTCAGCGAGAACTCTTTTCTGAAGGTAGGAGCGTGACACCTGGGGATAGGAGTAAGGGATTTCATCCAGAACATCCAGGTCATCCTGCCATTGGGATTTGTTAAGGATCTTTTCCTTTTTAACTCTGGCAATATCTCTTTGTTTTTTTTGACTGGTGAAGGAGGCTTCCTCCCAGGCAATATTTTCAGAGTACAGGGGATCAATGACGCTTTGTTCACTTATTTCCTGTTGGTTTGGCTCTGAAAAAACGGGACGGGCGAATAAAAAAACAAGGATGGAAAGTATAAAGAATTTCATTTTTTTATTAACTCCATTTTAAAATGGCGATGAGAACTTATTGGGACTGATTCCCGATAATTTGTCATCTCTGTTGTTTTCATCTCAATAGAGATCGGTTCATGTTCTAAAGAGCGGGAGTCCAGAAATTTTTTATAGTTTGCTGTTTCCTTTAAAACTTTTCCCCAGGGGTTAATGGCCAGACTTTGACCCCAACTTTTACGAAGTTTTTTCTGACTGAGGTCCCGATGATAGCCCACTTGGGCTGGGGCGAGGATATAGGACTGGGTTTCAATGGCTCTGGCCTGAAGGAGGGGTTTCCAGTGGATCTCCCCTGTTTTGACGGTAAAAGCCGCCGGAACCACAAAGACATCCACCTGTTCCTGTTCCATATAGTGAATAAAAATTTCAGGGAAACGCAGATCATAACAGATACAGGTGGCAAACTTCCAGCCGTCTATGGTGAATACGCAAAGACGATTTCCTTTGGTATAGGAGTTTGATTCACAAACCCGGACTTCCGGTCCCAATAGGACATCAAACAAATGAATCTTTTCATAGGTTTCAACCACTTCCCCCAGATTAGTGATCAAAAGGGCTTCATTAAAAACCTGTCCGTTGATCAACCAGGGAATTCCCCCCAGGTGAATAAAAAGTTTTTTACTTTTTGCAAGGTTTTGGAGTTCTTTGATTTCAGGTGAGTGAAGACCAAAAGCCCTCTCTTTGGGTAGTGGAGTCAGTTCCAGATTCAGGTACAGGGAGTTTTCAGGAAGACAGAGGAGTCTGGTGTCAGGGGAGAGTTTTTCAATTCCTTTTTTGATGATTTGTAAATTGGTTTGGGGATTATCAACGGAAGTCATTGGTAATAGAGAGACAAAAAAGGAGGGGAGTTTCTTGTTCAAGGTTTTTTGGGTTTTTTTGATGGTTTCTTTCCTGATTTTTTCTTTTTTGGTTTACTGGTATTCTTGGCTGGTTTCACATTGGAATAATCCAGCCAACCTTCTTCTTTATAGAGGGTTTTTTCTTTTTTATTGAGCCTGGTGTTGATCCGAACCCCTGAGACCTGAAGTTTTAGGGCATAGGGGTCAATTTTCAGAACATTGCCGGTTTTTCCCTTGTCGTCACCTATGATTACCTGCACCGTGTCACCGGTTTTGATCTTTAATTTTCTCATGATTTTTCAACCTCTGTTTCTTTTTGTTCTTTTTGTTCTTTTTTTGTGGGTTTTGAAATTTTTTTACGAATTCGCCCCTGGACAGCTTTGGCCCGTTCGGAGAGAACTTTGGGGTTTTGGTTCAGAATGTACTTGTCGAATCCCCCGGAGTGTTCCATGGTTTTTAAAGTGCTTATTGCCACTTTCAGGGTGACAAATTGGTCCAGGATATGGCTGTAGAGACGTTTTTTTTGAATATTGGGTTGGGCTGTGGATTTTGTTTTAATATTGGAATGACTCACTAAATTCTTAACTACAGGGGCTTTTCCGCTTAATTCACAATGGGCCATGCTTTCCTCCAAAATCCACAGTTGGGTTATTTACTCTGTTCAGCCGGTGTCTTCTACACGGAAGTTTATGAAAAAACAGGCTGAAATTTTTAATTGTTTGATTTTAATGATTTTTCCCTAAAACCTAAAAATCCAAAACAGAGTCACTCTACTGATTCTGTTGAAAATTCAGGGGATTTAAAAGAGAAAAACCGTGAAATTTCAAACACGACCAGTATATATATTGAAAAAGGGGCTTGAAGGCAACCCCCATTTATTGTAAAAATCAGATGACTCGTAATAGGGAGGCGTGAAAATGGCATTGTTTAAAAAAGGGCATCGAACCAAATACCGGTCCGAATTCAGTGGAGAATTTTTCTTTGATTATAAGGACCCTGTCACTCTTTCCCGTTTTCTCTCAGAAGGGGGTAAAATCACTCCAAACCGGTTGAGCAAGCTCAGTCTCAATCAACAGAGAAAACTGGCCAAAGCCATAAAAAAATCTGGAAATTTAGCCCTCATTCCCCTGGGTTCCTATGCTTATGACAGTTATGGATTTCCTGAGTTTATTTTCCCCAAGCCCTTTTCCATGGATCCGGACAAACTGGATTCTGTTTGAATGGTGAGTTTTTTAATAATCTTTTAATCAATCTAATCAATCCTGAAAAAATCCCATCTGACTGTTTTTATACTGGTCCGGTTTGAATTTTCATGGAATTTCTCTATGGAAATAGCATGAAAAATAAATGATCTTTAGTATAACTATTTTCCCAAAAAGTCATTCCAAAAGGTCTTTCAGGGTCTTTCAGACTTTTTCAGGACAGACCTTTTAGTGTCCAAGTATACTGATCCGGTTTGAGTTTTCAGGTTTTTTTACTCTCTAAAACCGTGAATTTTCAAACAAGATCAGTATAAATCTATGTGGCCGTCAGGCAGAAAACCCCTGGCTTGCCCGTGGGAATCTCTCTATGATCCCCTTTGAATTTTTCAGAGAAAAAATTAAGATTTGTGAAAGGGATTCGTAAATGTCCGGGAAAGATCCGGTTATTTTCGGATTTTTTTCTTTATTCTCAAAAAAGGAGGCTTTGTTTTTGGTCCTTTCTTTGCTTCTGAACAAGCAGACAGTAATCCATTCAAAAAACTGGGTAATGGATAAATTAGAAACCATTTATTTTTCATGTGGTTTTCATAGGAATTCCACGGAAATTTAAATGCAATCAATAGGGAGGATCAATGGAACATCAACTTATTAAGACTTTAAGTCATTTTGGCCTTAACCCCAAGGACTGGACTGTCAGTTTTCCGGTTAAAAGGTTGGAAAGAAAAATAATAATTTCCCATAAAAGGGAAAGAGATTTTAATCTTGTTGGAATCTACAATTTTTACAACAATCGACCAATCTTTGATAAGATTTGTCTTTACTCCCTCTAGTGATTCATCCTATAAATCTTTTCACCCTCGACTTGTTCTTTTTGACCCTATTCAATTTTCTCCTCCTCGAATTGGCTCCCAGCCAGCCCTTCGTCGTTGTGCATTGAATAGAGTCAAAAATTCCTGCGTCGAAAATGTGAAAAGATTTATAAGACAAACCACTGGGCTAAAAATTTTTACAGGTTTGGGAAAAGAGGGATCTTTCCCAAATTTCTCTTTTGCTTTCTTTAAGGGTTTCAACCTTTGGCAGTCCGGCAATCACGGACCAGGTAAAAAGGTTCCAGGTCTCTTTACCATAAAGGCGTTGGTATTGTTTTTTCAGACGACAGTAGAGACCAACATCCCTACTGTCAAGCCAGGACAGTTTGTTGTACTTGTTTTCCGGGGGAGAGCCTCCCCAACCGATTTTTGCAAACAATCGTAAAGCTTTTTCCAAAGCTTTTTTGATAAGTAAACTGGCTTCACTGGAACCACACTCTTCAGGAAGTGTGCGAATCTGTTTTTCAAAAAAGTAAAGGCGTTTGAACATATCGTAGCATCCACCGGGAGAGTTGGAGTTAAGACAAAACTTAAAGGCATCGCCGACGGACTTTCTGAAACTTCCGGTTCTGTCGTCCACATAAAATCCTTTTCTCAGACTTTGTTGTATGGCATCCATTTGAATATCACAAAGGGTCTTTGGTGGTTTTATATAATACAGAATAAATAAGGTTATGATGATAGCCATAAACCCAAGGAGCAGGTGAGGAAGGCCCTGAATTTTTAAAATAATGGAGTTTAACATCAAGCCCTTTATAGAAAGAGTTTATAGGACAAACCACTAGAAAAAATATCCAACTTGGGTGAGACACTGAAAGATGGTTGAATGGGGAAGGGAGCCTGAGGAGGTTGTGCTTTCTTTGAGAGTTTTTCCAGGCAGGAAGGCGGATGCTGTAGCTCGGATATGAACACCACTGTCAAATATCAGGTTTGTAAAAAAGTCGATTTCATTGCCGATGGCTTTTCCTGAACCAAGGGCGATGTTTCCTGTCTGAACACCTGTATTCAGAAGACCACCGGACCGGCCAAAATGAATAGTATCACCACCTTCAGTTTTTGAAAAATTAAACCATTCCATACCCAAAAGCCAGTTTTCCCTGAGATTCATATCAGTTCCGACCCTGAAAAAGGAAAGGTTTCCCCAGCGAATGAAATCCATGACTCCTGACTGGCCATAGGCTTCGTAATAGAAGCTGTCAAAACCCTGGGAGTTTTTGTCGGCGGGGGACTTATCCCCTGTATCGTGGTGATAACCCAGCCAGAGTTTAAGATTATTCAAACCCATAAAATAATAGCCGAATTTCAAATCAAAAGCACTTTGGGAAACTTCATTTTTTCCCTCATTGTTCACTCTATTGACTTTGGCTGTTTTTTCTTCACCGATGACGTGGGAGACAAACACGGAACCAAAAAGATGTCTGCCTTTGATTTCAGTTTCAAGGCCAAAGCGTTGTACGTTGAGTCCGTTGGAAGCCGGTCTGTTTTCTTTATTGTGATCCGGATCACGGTTGACCTGTATGAAACTCAGGTTAAAAATATCCAGTTTTTTAAACAGATTTTGAACATCCAGGCTTGCGATAATGTGTCTTTCATTGTCACGAAAACCCTGAAAAAGGGGATTTTGGTCTCCGAGGTCGGCAACTTTGGCCGCAATCAATGACAGGCTGATGGATTCCCAGTCCCAGACCAGATCAACAAGGTCAAAGGAATAGGGGACATTAAACCAATCATTGTTTCCGTAATTGTAGCCCAGGCCGATATGAATGGGGAGACGGCCAAAACGAAGTCCAAAGGAATTGTCAATTTTCCAAAAGGCCCAGGCCTGGTTAACGACCAACCCTGAGTTGGTAAAAGATGTGCCTTGTCTGCCTTCAGAAAAGTCCATTCCCCTTTCAGAGAAGTAGATCAGACGAAAGAAAGTTTCAATATATTCTCCTTTGTGGAGTTTGAGATCCATCTGGGCCCGATGACTTATTTCCGAGGTTTCCCTGTTTTCAGGAAAAGCACTTCCGGCGGTGTCCAGATAATCATAACGCAAACGAACGCCTCCTCCCGGTTGAAAGAAAATATCCTTTGGCAGGAGTTCAAACTTGTTTTTCTTCTTTTTGACGGAAATTTTATCTTCGGAAGGAGTTTTGTCTTCAAAGGAAATTTCATTTTCAGAGGAGATTTTGTTTTCCGAAGGGATTTTGTCTTTAGGAGGAAATTTGTTCTCGGATAAGGTTTTGTCTTTAGAGAAAGTCTTGTCTTTAGAAGGAGTTTTATTTTTAGATGAGGTTTTATTTTCTGAAGGGATTTTGTTTTCGGCAAAAGTGAGAACGGAAAATAGGAATATAAGGATAAAAAGGAAGGTTTTTGATCCGTTTTTTTCATCTATCAGAGTCATCTTTTCAGTATAAGACCTTTATTAAAAGTTCGGAACCATAAAGGATTTTTTTATTTCGACAGGGGCTTGATCCAAGGACCAAAGTCTTGGGTTTTCAGACTGTTATTGGTTTGATTTTTGTTTTAGAGCAGTTTTATGGGAATCACGGGATTTTTAAAAGAAAGCCTCATTTTTAGATGGAAATCAAGATTTATGTAGTACCTGTTTGATCCATTGAAAATCAGGTCCGGACACTTTTTGAAAGGTTCAGATAGGTCATTCCGAAGACATCCTTTACACTTTATACCGGAGACACCTGTAAAAATAGTGAATTTATTGAAATTTAAAACTGGATTGAATCAGTATAAACGGGTATATTAGTGGAATCACTTGACTTTAGAGAATTTAGAGGGGAAATGATTTTTTAACAATACAGAGACGGGGAGTGGCGCAGTTTGGTAGCGCATCTGGTTTGGGACCAGAGGGTCGCAGGTTCAAATCCTGTCTCCCCGACCATTTTACGTCAGTAGTCAGAGTCCGTTTTCAGAAATCCCGATTAAGTCATTAGAATTTATAAACTAATGGTTTCAGTCGTTTAACGCATTAGTTCAGCTTCAGAAGTTTCTCAAGTTTTCCCGGAATTTCTTTAAACAGCTACTCTTGGCTACCCATTTGGCTACCAGAGTAGCAAGTCATTTTTTTGCTCGTATCGTAGCACTTCTTCCAGGTCATCCTATTGAATTTTTTAAATAAAATTCACAGCACATTGCTTGCAAAAATGGCTACTCAGCCAGCAAGCGGGTTGCTTGCTCAACCGGGGTTAAAAGTCAAAGCCCCAGGAGGAAAAAGTATGGAAAACGAACGAAAGATTGATGCATTTACTTTAAGAAAATTGCGTGAAATTAGAGATCTCAGTCGCAAAGAAGTGGCTGTTCTTTTGGGCATAGGTCACAAAAGCGTTGAGAAGTTTGAAAACGGGAGAACGATTCTCAACAAAAGCCGGATTGAACAAACCGTCAGGGCCTATGGCTTCACTTATGAAGACTTTTTGCTATGTCGTGAGGGAAAAAGTAAGCAAATTCAGCAGAGGTTTTGTCATAAAAGAAAGAAAGCCATTAAACGGAGGGACCGGTTTCTTAAAAAAGTCATCACCAAAGAAGCCCGTGTGTTACGGATGTTGAGAAAATTAAAAAATTTCAGTCAATACAAGGCCAGCCTTGTTTGTCGATATCATAAAGGGGCTATTGGTTATATTGAGAATGGTCGGATTCAGCTTCCTCAGTCTCGGATTCAATATATTGTACAGTCCTATGGATTCAAGATGAAAGATTTTGAACGCCACATGAAAGCCGATGTTTTGGTCACGGAAATTCAAGATGAGTGCATTTCCATTATAAGGGGTTTGCCCGAAAAAAATCTCAAAGCTGTTCATCCATTGTTATTGAACTTTAAATCATGATTTGGACAACAAGGGAGTTTTTTCAATTGAAGCGAAGTAAAACCGGAGCTTCAAAAAAGTGGCTGCTTTTGCGGCCACTTTTTCGCCTGTTAATAATAATGCCTTAGTTCTTTATGAATAAGTGAGACTTTTTGGATAACTGCTCGTTCTTCAAGGATCATCCACAGGTTCCACTCTATGGCTTTATTATCAAAAATACCCGATTAAAAAGCTCACCTTTTGGTGGGCTTTTTTTTTTGGAGTCATCCTTTCCCTTTCCTAACTTTTGTTCATTTCCTTTAAAAAGGAAACAATCTTTTGAGTCATTTTTGACCTCCTTTTTGTTATTAGTCTGAATACTTTTTCTTTCCTTTTGGGTTAATGAGAGCCGGTAAACTCATGCCCAAGTGACTGTAGGGCCAGTGAAGAAAAATACCTTTGTTGTTTTTTCTTTTAATAACCGGCCCCACTCCTAAAAAAAGGGATAAAAGAATAAACATGGTCCACCAGGAATAAAAGACAACTCCAAAGATCAGGATGATAAATAAAGCAATAAAAACATCACTGAGTTCCCAAAAATCAAACACCATAATAGGTGAGTCGATGGATTGACTGACTTTTCTCCCAAATTTTTCTTTAATTAGTGAATAATCGTGCATTGTTTACCTCTTAGTTAAAAATTCCATCCCCTCCACCTATGGAGAAAATGTTTTCAACCCACACGGGAGCGGTCCCCAATATGATGGCCGCAATAATACAGATGATTGCCACCCCAAACCTTTGTTCCTTGAGGTTGTATCCGGCAGACAAGATACTGATTCCTGAAAACAGTCTTGCCCCCCACTTAAAAAGGGCTGTGTCCACAATTCTTAAAACAGTTCCGGCGGCTTCCAGCCTGTCGGCGGCATCAGCCCCCGGAATACGGGGGCCAGCCTGGACAAGAAAAGCAAATACCAATAAGGACAAAAACAGTAAGAACAACAAAAGTTTTTGAAATTTAGGATCCTTCCCTGAAGGATCATAAGTAATTGTCATCTGGGACAAATCAATTGTGTTTGAGTTTTCATAAAGTTTTTTAAAAAAATCGTTTCTTTCTAAAAAACTACAAAATAGTCTCTGGTATAAATACTTTATAAGTATGACCATTGTTCATCCTCCTCGTTGTTGTTTTCGGTTGTTTCCTCTTCCTCCTGGCTATCATCATCTTCAATAGGTTCCAGGCAATCAGGGCAACACCCCTCATAATCCCTGTCTTTTCTGTTAATAGTTGTTTGGCAAACAGGACAAATCATAATCTCTCTCCTTTCTTTAATAATGTTGTTATTGACGAAGCACTTTGAAAGCCACGGACGGGTGGATAAAGAACTTTCCTTTCAGATCGGCAATGAGTGTGAATGGCACCGTTTTAATGTTGTGTTTTTTTATTTCAGATTTTGAGGCTTTTTGTATGGGAATGGGAAACTGACTCTTTTTAAAAACAGCGTTGTCAATCTGTAATGCCTCAACATAAACACCACGGCTTTGCAGTTCCAAAAGAGTATTAAACATCCTCTTACAATGGAGACATTTTGAATCAAAATACATCCTGACCCTAAACCTTGAAGGATCAAAGGAGATTTTTTGCTTCTCTGTTTTCTTATCAAGAATTTTACGAACTGGAGGTGTGTCTTTTGAGTTTTTACTCAAATACTCCCTCATTCTTTTTTGGAGTCTTTTGTTAAGAGAGCTTTTCAGATTGTTATAGGCAATCCAGTTTTTAATGTTATGATCGGTGGGATTGTGGGCAAGCTCCATAAAGGGGGCTGGAGGCGTGTAATTGCCTTCTCTAAAAAACTCATCACTACTGGGATTGAGGTATTTATTCCAATCAAATGGTTTTTTCCGGGTTTTCTTTTCAAATGATTTTTGATTTTTCTTTTTTTCTTTTCTCTGGAACTCGTTTGTGGTCGTGGTTCCTAGTTCTTTTTTCCATTCCCCCAGTAATCAATACCACCGGTGAAATAGTTTAGATCATCACCTCTTACCTGATGGAAAGTCAGGAAAAAAAGAAATAATAACAGTTTCATAAAATGACTCATAAGTTTAAAACCTCCTGATAGTCAATAAGACCCTTTTTGGCTTTTAAAATACACTCGTCAAGAAGACTCTTTTTTGGTTTCAGTTCTGTGGGACGGGAGAGTTCTGATTTTGTCAGGTATTCCATAACAGGGACTCTCCCCACAACTCCATTTCTACACTTGGAACAGCCTTTGGAATTGACTTTCCTGAAATCTTCTTTGAAAACAAGCGAGGCAAGAGCATGAATCTGTCTGACCTCTTTGTCTTTTGCTTTCCTAGAACAAAAGGGACAGATTCTTTTCACCAGGCGTTGAGTTGCGGAAAACCTTAAATTAGATTCAATCATATACTCCTCAATTCCCATATTTTTTAATCGTTCAATGACTTTTACGGAACTGTTGGCGTGAAGGGTTGAGATCACCAAATGCCCTGTGGCCGATGCCTTAAAACAAAGGTCTGCTGTTTCAAAATCCCTTATTTCACCGACTAAAATAATGTCAGGGTCTTGTCTGAGGATTGCTCTCAACCCATCGGCAAAAGACAGTGAATTTTTAATCTCAATCTGATTGATTCCCTCAAAGGTGTACTCCACGGGGTCTTCAAGTGAGACAATGTTTTTTCTCTTTTTATCAAGAGAGTTTAAAAGACTAAAAAGGGTTTTTGTTTTCCCGCTTCCCGTGGGGCCTGAGACAATAATCACCCCGTTTTTTTCTCTGGCTGAATTTTTCAAATCACAAACCACGTCATCACTTAAATTGGCTGATTCAAGATTAAAGTCTGTTGTCATATTAAGAAGACGGAGGACAATTTTTTCCCCGTAAAGTGTGGGGGTGGAGTTGACCCTCAAGGTAAGTTTCCAGGAAGGAAGGGATAAGCGAGAGTCCTGTGGCCTGTTGCTTACGGCAATGGACAGATTGCAAAGCCTTTTAACCTCTTGAATAAAACTCTGCCTGTAGTCCCTTGGTAAATTTTTGTGTGTAAAAAGATCACCATTCATTCTTATCCTGATGGAAAGTCCATTGTTATTGGGTTCAATATGAATGTCGCTGGCTGATTGTTTTTTTGCCTCCTGTAACACTTCCCGAAAAAGAGAGGTGTAAGGGCCACAACTTGCAATCTTTTCTTCACCGGTTTGTTTGTGTTCAATTGTAAGTTGCATTTTATCTCCCAAGTCCTTTGCAAACAGGTTTCATTGAGGAAATGGCCGCTTTTGAGACTGCAAGATAGGGAACATCACGGGTACAATCGACCGGTTTCCAGATGACAAACAGGTGACCTGTCAAACGGCCACTTGTGAGTCGTCCGGTTTCCCTCACATTTTTAATTGTTTCAAGAAGACCAATGTTTTGCCCTTCACGAAAGCAGGAACTTGACTGTGGGCTAATCATTTGCCATCTCTCCCCCGGACTTTGGGGTGTGGCTCTAAAGACTTCCGAGGAAAGGGATTTTATTCTGGAGGCAATCATCAAGGCCCCGGTCAGTGAAGAAGGCCCGTTGTAACTTCCCATCCTGGGGTAAAAGACCCCCCAGCCATTACAGGCTGGGTGGCTTGAGGGTGGGAAGATGGGAATGGGAGGGAGCTTTATACTGCACATGGGAGAGTCGGGGGCATAAGAAGTGTCAGTCCCTCCCGTCATTGAAGTTACAGCCCCTTTGATAAGACAAGCCTTTGGGGAGGCGAGCCATGCAAGAAAACGGGGTTGAAATCTATCACTCATTCCGGTGGACCAGTGTTTTTTGATATGTTCACTTATCCCGTCAAAACACAGTTTTGGAATACGGATTCCACCACAGGGAAGTATTCCAAAAGGAATTTGAGCCAGGGGTACTGAAATGATCCTTGCATGATAGGACTGGGTGTCCTCGTCATGTTCTATTCCAAAAGGTGGCTGTGCTTTAGCTCCAAGGAGTTGAACAGCCACCCCTGGGAGTTTATGAAAATGTGAATGACCGGCCTTTGGTGAAACTTCAATAAAAGTCTGGGGTACATTGTATTTGAAACGGATACAGGGACGTGGGGGAAAACTTCCACACATATCCCAGGAATACCTGAAATCCAAACAGGAATTAAATTCCCTGGTATTAACAACAGAGCAGATATTGGGAAATGCGTTTGCGTTGTAAGACAAAGCAAATAAAACCGGAAATACGACTGCTTTCAAACTGATTTTTCTTAAATTCCCCAAAAACCCTTTAGCTGAGAGTAGGAAAGGTAAAGAGAATAGGGATGATTTTCCCTGAAGCAGTTTAAGGACTTTTTTGTGTTTGGTGTTTTTCTTTTTTAAAAAATAGGGTTTTAAAAAGAGTTTGTAAAAATGAGTCCCAATGCCATCGTAAACCTGGGCAAAGGCTTCAAAGGATTTAAGCCTTGAAAAATCCTTGCCTGTTACAAGAAACTCTTTTTGCTGACTTGTGCTGACAGACTCGTTAATATGGGCATCGTTAGAGTCAAAGCCTCCAAGGATAAAGTTTCTTGTGGTCTTTTGGGATTGCTCGGAAACACTGTGGCTTGTTGTTTCTTTTTCCTCCTGACCCATAAGTTCCTTAAAACTGCGAATGGTGTTAATGTCTGATGAGTGACAGGCAATTCTTGTGCGAAAATTCTGGATGAGTTCTTTGGCTGAGGTTTCATTACCGATGGCATTGTAAATGGAGCTAATACTCTGGGAAGCGGCCAGGAAGAAGAAATTGGCTTCACGTCCTTTGGCACAGATCTTATCGTCACCAATGGATCCCCCGTAACCCACAGAGGCCACATCCTGGTACTCATCAGCAATCAAAACCGCCAGAGTGTTTTTAGAGCGATTTTTATTTTTTAATCGGTTTAAGACCGATCTTTCATAATGAAGTTTGATAAAAGTTCCCATTGAACGGGAAAGAGCCTCATTTTTCACATTAAAAAGAAGAATCTTTCCATTATCAATAATCTCATCCATTGACCGGATTGTAAGGTCTTCTTTTTTTGGACAGAAAATTTGAGAGGCCCTATAGTCTTGAAACTGATTGAGAAAAGTTGTGGAAGTTACCAGGACTCCTGATTTGAACTTGTCTTCAAAAAGAGAGTATTCTTTAAAATAATCAATGGCACACCGGATATTATGTTTTTCCTCATTGTCAAAACAATCTTTTTTCAGAGACTCGTTTAAATTTTTTGTAATCTTTTTTGAATCGGCAATGAGTATGGTTTTATAACAATCAAGGAGCGTGAAATAATCAAAAACTGTGGCACAGTAGATAATGATGTTTTTTGTAAGATTGAAAGCTGAGTCCTCCCAAATAGGGGATTCTTTGCTTTTACCTGAAAAGTTTTTGGCCGCAGCCCGGATCATGCCAGTCACTTCCAGATAATTTGAATCCTTTAATGTGTTTTCAATGTAAACCGGATTAAATGTCTGCATGAATGTCTCCAAGATAAATACACCTGTCTTCCAACCTGTGTTTTTTAAGAATCTTTACAGTCTTTTCAATAAAGCCCCCTTTGGATCAAGGACCAGGGCTGAGGGCTTTTGTGAAAACTGACCAAAGAGTTGATCCACATAATTGAGTATGGTCCCCTGGGTTTTTCCTGATCCAATGGAACCTGTCACTAGAATGTTTCCATTAAGGGCTTTTTGAGGGATAATAAGCCATTTGGGACGATCTAATTTGTCAAAAATTCCAGACTCTTCTCCGATAGAACCCAATGTCAGGTGATTTTTAAAGCGTGATTTTCCAGGCAGTGACTTGTCAAGTTTGAAAAATGATCTGAAACTTGAAAGAATAGAAATCAGTCCATAGAAGCAAACGATTAAAGAAAGAAGAAATGATCCACTAAAAACTCCACTTATGCACTTCAGAGTGATTTGTGAGAAAAACTCTCCATAGAGTAAAATATTTTGTGTTGTGTAAAAGTCAATTTGTTTCCAGAAGAAAGCGGCTGTTAAAAAACAAAACAGGATTTTAAAAAATATTATTTTGCCGTTTATTTTTTCTTTTCTAAGGCTTCTTAACCGGCTTCCCTGTTTTTTATACCCAAGAACTCTGTCAAAAATGAGTGTCATCAGCAGAATATTTGTGGTTAAAGAACTTAGAGCTATTAAAAGAAAAGTTCTTGTTATCTCAAAAGTTTTTTGTAAGCCAGACCAGTTAAATGGAATCTCATCCCCGTTTTGGTTAAATCCAAAAAGCATTAAGAAAACAGGAATCAAAAAACAAATAGCCACTATGGGGGGAACATTATCTTTTTTCATTTTTACTCTCCAATTGATTCATGTTTTTTGAATTAAAACACTCGTGTTTAAAACACCGGTCTTTCAGGTTAAATTCAATGTAGGAAAAATTTCCATCATGCACCTGAATTGTAAAACTTCCATACTTCATGGGAGTTTTTGTTTTCCTGAAAACACACCCCATAAGCCTCTTGACAGCCTCTTTGATAATTGTTTCGTCTCTAAAATTTTCCAAATTCATTTTTCTCCCTTTTATTTTAAAAATAAAAAATGTGGTTTTCAGTTTGCCTCTCTAAAGTGGACTTCACTCTTTTTTACAAATAAGTTGTTCTCGTTCTTTTTTGTGTTTTATGTGTTGCCTCAATCATGTGGTTTATTAGTGTTGACCCTAAACTCTTTAAGGCACGATCCCTTATACGAACAACAGCACAAATGGAAATATCCATACTTTCTGAAACCTCTTGTAACCCCAGTCCTTCAAGAACAGTGCGGTTTAATACGACTTGTTGCTTGTCAGTCAGTTCCCTGAAAGCCTCAAATAAATATTTTTTGAGAACTGAAAACTCCTCAACCGAGGGAATACCACGTTGATAAGTGTCGCATTTCTTTTCAGACAGCTCTTCTATGAGAAAAGGGTCATCCAGGAGTGTTTCCTGTTGCTCAACTTCAAGAGTCTTTAAATAGTTCTCCCAAATATTAAAACTCCAGTTCTTACAGGATTTTCTGATTTCCTTTCTTGACTTCATTTTTCCATCCGGCAATAACCAGGGTGTTTTTTTTCGTTTCATTCACTTCCCTAGCGTTATTGGAGGAACATCCCCATCTCTATGAAGCTCTGAAAAATGTAAAGGGATATAGAACTCAAGAGGCCGGTTCCATTGATGATTATATTCAAATTGGAAAAGATGCCAAGCAAAAAGCTGAACTTGAAAAAGATAAAACAAAAACAGAAGAGGAAATTGAAAAAGAAAATATTGAATTAGTAGAAAAAGAAAAGGATTCTGAAAAAAAGACAAAAAAGAAATGGTATGCAACTCAAATCAAAAGACTTGCTATTTGTATGGCTGATTTCGTTTATATGACAAAATTCAGGGAATATAAAATAGACCATGTAATTGAAACCAAAGACTCTGAGTTTTTTAAAATTGTTACCGGGATAAGTAAGGATAGTTTCACAGAGTTATGTAATAAAGGGTTTATTCGGAGAGAGTCACTTAACAGAATTGTCCGGGAATTTCGTCATCAAGAGGAAAGCTCTCTCAAACCAGAAGAGTACATTTTTGAACATATAAAAAGAAAAACTGCCTAATAAGAATTACACAAAGTCGAGTGATAAACTATGAATGAGTATGAAGAATTATTTTTGAAATTATTTAAGGCTAACGGAGAAAAAGAAGTTTTTTCTATCATAGAAAATAATGAACTACTTAAAAATTCAGATAATTGGTGCCCTTATGGCGGAAACAAAGGGAATTTTGGAACTTTTGAAAATCAGCAATCCCATCCTGTTCCATCTTTAGTTGAAAAGATAACTAATTCTATTGATTCAATGTTATTAAAAGAGTGTAGATTAAAAGATATTGATCCAAAATCTGATGAAGCTCCCAATTCAATAAGCAAAGCAGTTGAAGATTTTTTTCATATTTCAAAGGGAGAATTAGGTGAAATAACACCATCAGAAAGAAAAAAGTTGTCTCTTAATATTCAACTCATAGCTACAGGTAATAATAAGGATGTTAATGATTTATTGATCTTTGATGATGGCGAAGGACAACATCCATGTGATTTCAAGAAGACTTTTTTATCTATTGGCGAAAACAATAAGAATGATATCCAATTTGTTCAAGGTAAATTTAATATGGGCTCTACTGGTGCAGTTGTGTTTTGTGGTGATTATCGATATCAGCTTATTGGCTCTAAATTAAATGATAAATTATTTCAAAAACAAAAAAAATATCAGAGCAATGATTTTGGATTTACTTTGGTGCGAAGACATCCTCTAACAAGAGAAGAAGAAAAAAAACATAAATCTACTTGGTATGAATATCTCGTTACTTGTAATAAAGAGATTCCATACTTTCAATTAAGTAAAGAGCTGGATGTGGGGCTATATAATAGAAAATTCAAATCTGGTAGCTTAGTAAAACTTTTTTCTTATACTCTTCCAAGAGGATCAAAAGGTATAATTCGTGGCAGATTATATCACCAATTAAACCAAATCCTGTATAAACCTGCTTTACCTTTTTCTGTGATTGATAAAAGATATAAAGTCAAAGAGTCTTTAGAAGTTTTTCCTGTTTATGGAAATTATATAAGGTTGGATGATGAACGACAGAACATATTGGAGATTAGACCAATATTTATCGAATCTAAGTCAGAAGATTTTGGACAGTTTAGTATTAAAGTAGTTGCCCTAAGAATAAGTGAAAGCAAAGAAAAACATAGAGAAACAGTGAGAAATTTTGTTGGAGATTACTCTGTGATTTTTGTTGTTGATGGCAAAGTGCATGGTCATCTTAAGAAGCAATTCATTAAAAATGATCTAAAGTTAGGTTTTTTATATGATAGTTTGTTAAGGCGTTGTTGCACATAAAGGGATGAGTTTCACCAAAGTCCAGGCAGCAAAAATAACATAAAAAAACGCCTCCCCATAGTTTAAAGTCAATTTAAAAACAAAACTTAAACAACCAAGGATGGCTTTATGGGAAAGCGTCTTAAACTTCAACCAAATACCAAGGATGGTTTTTATGGGAAAGCGTCTTAAAAAGATTAACTGGAAAACCTACAACAAGGAACTCATTAAACGGGGTTCCATCACTTTTTGGTTCTCAGAAGATGTGGAAAACGATTGGTTGTTCATTTCTGATGGTGGACGGGGCTTTCAACCCGTCTACTCAGACACGGCTATTGAAGTTATTTCCCTGATCCGTTTCCACTTTGGCCTGACTCTTCGCTCAGTCCAGGGATTTACCGAAAGTCTGTTAAAACTCATGGAAATCTTTCTTCCTGTTCCCGATTATTCCACCTTGAGCCGTCGTTTGAGAAAATGTTCCATAGATCTGGGCAAAATCAAATCAAAAGAACCTGTTCACGCTGTTATTGATTCCACGGGTTTGAAGGTTTTCGGAGAGGGTGAGTGGAAGGTTCGTCAGCACGGGTATGCAAAGAGAAGGACCTGGAAGAAGCTTCATTTGTGTCTGGATGAGAAGACAGGGGAGATTTTATCAACCTGTTTAACGGACAATTCCTTTAAGGATTCAGAGGTTTTTGAGGACCTGGTCGATGGTCTTGAGGATCATGTTTCCCGGATCAGTGCTGATGGGGCTTATGATTGCAAGGATTGTTGGGAGCATTGTCAAAGCAATGATATTGAGACATTGATTCCACCGAGGAAGGGGGCCAGGATCAGGGAACATGGAAACAACAAGTCTCCTCCCAAACAGAGGGATGAAGTGATTCGTTTTATTCGCAAAGGAGGCAAGAAGAAATGGAAAAAGGAGAGTGGTTACAGTCGTCGGTCTATTGCCGAGACAGCCATGTATCGTTTCAAACAGCTTGTTGGAGGAAAACTCAGCTCAAGGGATTTTATGAATCAGGCTAACGAGGTCTTCATAAAATGCAAAATCCTCAATCAAACGACTGTCCCTTCCTCACTCTGATCTCAAAATAATAAGGTCAACTTCATCTCAAATCCCTATGTGCAACAACGCCGTTTGTTAATATGTATAGATTGTACACAGATGAGAACCAATTTTAAGCAAGATCTATTTATGGCTAATAGATGGAATTTAAGAGAAAGTGAAAAATTAAACATCTTAAAAGATAAGATAATAGAGAAAATTAAAGAAAATGGTATTTTAAAAGATTTAAATACTGAAAGGAAAAATAAAATCATAAGAGGAGGACAAGATGATGAAGAACAAAATCAAATGATTAAAAAAATGTTTAATGAACATCCTATCTCAGAAAATTTAAGAAACTTGCTCAAAAAAATGGATCAACTTAATATATCGATGCCAAATAAGAGTACTAAGCAAAAGAAGAAAAAATCTCAAAAATTAAACAAACAATTTAATTCTAAGAGATTTCCTTCAGTATTTAAATTAAATTTAAAATGTGATGATGATGGTAAAAAAGTGAAAGGAATTCCTTTAGGTGGCAAGGGATGGATAGATTTTGAGACCGATGTCCAAGATGATTATTTCTATAGGTCAAATGAAAAAGGTGAATTAGAGATTAAAATATTAGGATATAAAACTAATACTTCTAAACATCCTAACCCTGCACCAAGCCCGAATAACGTAGAAGATATTTTTGACGTGGATACAACTGGTCCAAACAACTCTTCGATAAGAATAACATTTAAACCAAAAGATCATTTGAGAGTAGGAGATGAAATTAAATTAAATGCTAGACTTTCATCCCCAGATGCAAATTTGGAGGTTATTTTCTATGTACGAATAGATGAAAAAAACAAAGAAAAAAAGGAAAAAGAGAAAGTTCAAACGGAATTAAGTCTTCCAAAAATAATTGAAATTGATAAAAAGGGAAATAATTGGATTAAGGTCCAAAATGAAGAATTATGGGAAGAAGAAAACTGGGATGAAAATAGTATTATTAAAATAATTGAGGACTATGATACCAATGGTAAACCTGTGGTTGAAGCTATAGCGATTAACTTAGGTAGTAATATTTTAAAAAAATATATCTCTAAAATGGAGGCTAGTAGTGAAAAACAGGTAAAGGAACTGAGAAAACAATACATTATAAAAAGGCGTTGTTGCACATAAAGGGATGAGTTTCACCAAAGTCCAGGCAGCAAAAATAACATAAAAAAACGCCTCCCCATAGTTTAAAGTCAATTTAAAAACAAAACTTAAACAACCAAGGATGGCTTTATGGGAAAGCGTCTTAAACTTCAACCAAATACCAAGGATGGTTTGTAACCCATACTTTCACACGACCTTGCTTTTTTTTCTGATCTGTTTAGCGTATTTTAGAGGAGTGGGGATATTTTGTATTTTTTCCCTTTCTATTTTCTTTCTGACAACCATCTGAATGTAAGCCCTGGGATCAAGCTCCACCTTTTTACAGGACTCTATGACCGTGTAAAGCACAGACATCACATCCGCTCCGTTAATGGTCCTGGACCCATAAAAGTTCTTCCTCCCCATCACCGAATGCCTGATCGTTCGCTCCGCCTCGTTATTGCTCAACGGAACACGAACATCTTTTAAAAAAAGCGTTAACCCCTCCCAGTGATTCGTAACCCATACTTTCACACGACCTTGCTTTTTTTTCTGATCTGTTTAGCGTATTTTAGAGGAGTGGGGATATTTTGTATTTTTTCCCTTTCTATTTTCTTTCTGACAACCATCTGAATGTAAGCCCTGGGATCAAGCTCCACCTTTTTACAGGACTCTATGACCGTGTAAAGCACAGACATCACATCCGCTCCGTTAATGGTCCTGGACCCATAAAAGTTCTTCCTCCCCATCACCGAATGCCTGATCGTTCGCTCCGCCTCGTTATTGCTCAACGGAACACGAACATCTTTTAAAAAAAGCGTTAACCCCTCCCAGTGATTCGTAACCCATACTTTCACACGACCTTGCTTTTTTTTCTGATCTGTTTAGCGTATTTTAGAGGAGTGGGGATATTTTGTATTTTTTCCCTTTCTATTTTCTTTCTGACAACCATCTGAATGTAAGCCCTGGGATCAAGCTCCACCTTTTTACAGGACTCTATGACCGTGTAAAGCACAGACATCACATCCGCTCCGTTAATGGTCCTGGACCCATAAAAGTTCTTCCTCCCCATCACCGAATGCCTGATCGTTCGCTCCGCCTCGTTATTGCTCAACGGAACACGAACATCTTTTAAAAAAAGCGTTAACCCCTCCCAGTGATTCAATGTGTAATTGATCGCCTTTAATAAATGACTCTCACTACGGGCTTCCGGTCTTTTCTCAAACAACCAATCCCTGATCTCTTCTGTTATTGGCTCTGATTCCTCTTTTCTCAACTTCCTTAAAAACTCATAATTTGAGGCCCTCCTCTCAATTTCAAAAAGCCTCCCTATTCTGTCCAATATCTCTCCACAAGGCCCTGGATAATTCCCCTCTATGTCCGTAAACTTACGCCTCACATGAGACCAGCAAAAAGCCAAATCCACACCATAACTCTCCCTCAAGCCCGACTTGTAACCACTGTAACCATCAACAACCACCGGGCCCCCATAAGGGCCCAACAACTCTTTGGCTATTTTTCCGCTCCTTGTCGGCTCAAATCGGTAATAACTCCCCCCCTGGTTACTCAAAACCCACAAATAACCATCACTCTGCTTACTGTTACCTATCGGCCAGGATGTCTCATCCAAATGAACACACAAACCACAGGACAATATCTCACCCCTGATCCTCTCCGCCATATCCTCCAAATAACAGTGAACAAAAAAACAAAGACCATACAAGGTCTTCGTGGCCACCCTCAATCCCCCTGATTCCATCACTCTGCGAATCCTCTCCAGGGGAAGGTGGTACAAATACTTCTTCATCACCACATCCACTGAAAAGTCTATGGAATACTTCGCCCCGGGCATGATCTTTAAAGCTCCGGGGGCTGTCACTATCACCTCTTTCTCTGTTCTCCTTGAGTCTTTCAAACGGTACTTGAAACGACGGTGCCTCTTTCTCACATAACTCTCAACTCGAATGTCAATCTCCTCTGATTCATCGTAAAAATTGGTTAAACACTCCCACTGGGCATCTTTTGAATAACCATACTCTACGGCAATCTCTGAGAGTCTCTCAGGGCTCAACTCATGATCCACTTTGATCTCCAAAAGACTTTCCATTTCCTTTTCATCAGGACCTGGAACCAGACTTGTGGCATGCACTGAAAGGGGCTTTTTTGAATAATCCCTCAAACGACTGGAATTTCCCCTCTTCTCTGAACTCTTCCCAAACATCCTCTTGCGTAACACTGAAAGCTCATCCTCAAAATCAAAGGTCCTTTGGGATTCCCTGGCCCTTTCCTTGAGAAGAGTATTGATATGTTTTCTTAATCTTTCATTATCATTGACAATATCGTTGAAAATATATGAAAAAAAAGCCTTCAAAACTTCAGGGTCGTTTTCCTGTTTAACAATTCTGGGTAGCTCCATAGTTATTATTGTCAAACACTCTTCTTCCCTCTGGCAAATACTTTTTCAAGACTGAACCATGCAGCAATAACTCAAGCTCCCAATGACTGATCTCAACTCTTCCATCCAATTCCATCACATTCATAAATCCTCTTTTCTTCTCCATTCGCTTTGTCAACAAAACAAGACCCGAACCATCAAAACGCAAAACTTTCAACCTTCTCCTGTTGTTGCCAAGAAACAAAAACAAGTCCCCGACATCAAGACAGTGGCCCATTTGTTGAGTAACCAGATAACTCAGACGTTCAAAAGCCCATCGCATATCAATGGGGTTTTGGTAGACATAGACTCTGGTGGAATCCGGGAACTTCACAGCAGACCTTTTTTGAGGAGTTCACAGAGTTGGGGGAAACAGAGCCCTTTGATTTGAAAACCTGTTCTTGAGATCACAGTGAGGGGGGAGGATGACCGGAAAACTGGGTTGACAGTGATTTGTTTGAATGGGTTTCTTTGTTTCTTGCTTTTTTTGGTCTTTCTTTGCCAGTTTCTGATGACCTGGTGGTTGATTCCCGTGTTTTTACTAAGATCCTGGACCTTTTTCCCATTGGAAAGCTCTTTAACAACGATTTGTTTAAAACTTCTTGGCCAGGAAACACGGGGGCGGTCTCTAAACTCAGAACGAATCCTATCACTTAACTCTTTTAGTTCTTCAACTTTCATGAACTCCCAATAGCAAATAAAAAAAATAAATAAAAGGTCGTGCAAAAGTTGGGGTTACAGTGATTCAATGTGTAATTGATCGCCTTTAATAAATGACTCTCACTACGGGCTTCCGGTCTTTTCTCAAACAACCAATCCCTGATCTCTTCTGTTATTGGCTCTGATTCCTCTTTTCTCAACTTCCTTAAAAACTCATAATTTGAGGCCCTCCTCTCAATTTCAAAAAGCCTCCCTATTCTGTCCAATATCTCTCCACAAGGCCCTGGATAATTCCCCTCTATGTCCGTAAACTTACGCCTCACATGAGACCAGCAAAAAGCCAAATCCACACCATAACTCTCCCTCAAGCCCGACTTGTAACCACTGTAACCATCAACAACCACCGGGCCCCCATAAGGGCCCAACAACTCTTTGGCTATTTTTCCGCTCCTTGTCGGCTCAAATCGGTAATAACTCCCCCCCTGGTTACTCAAAACCCACAAATAACCATCACTCTGCTTACTGTTACCTATCGGCCAGGATGTCTCATCCAAATGAACACACAAACCACAGGACAATATCTCACCCCTGATCCTCTCCGCCATATCCTCCAAATAACAGTGAACAAAAAAACAAAGACCATACAAGGTCTTCGTGGCCACCCTCAATCCCCCTGATTCCATCACTCTGCGAATCCTCTCCAGGGGAAGGTGGTACAAATACTTCTTCATCACCACATCCACTGAAAAGTCTATGGAATACTTCGCCCCGGGCATGATCTTTAAAGCTCCGGGGGCTGTCACTATCACCTCTTTCTCTGTTCTCCTTGAGTCTTTCAAACGGTACTTGAAACGACGGTGCCTCTTTCTCACATAACTCTCAACTCGAATGTCAATCTCCTCTGATTCATCGTAAAAATTGGTTAAACACTCCCACTGGGCATCTTTTGAATAACCATACTCTACGGCAATCTCTGAGAGTCTCTCAGGGCTCAACTCATGATCCACTTTGATCTCCAAAAGACTTTCCATTTCCTTTTCATCAGGACCTGGAACCAGACTTGTGGCATGCACTGAAAGGGGCTTTTTTGAATAATCCCTCAAACGACTGGAATTTCCCCTCTTCTCTGAACTCTTCCCAAACATCCTCTTGCGTAACACTGAAAGCTCATCCTCAAAATCAAAGGTCCTTTGGGATTCCCTGGCCCTTTCCTTGAGAAGAGTATTGATATGTTTTCTTAATCTTTCATTATCATTGACAATATCGTTGAAAATATATGAAAAAAAAGCCTTCAAAACTTCAGGGTCGTTTTCCTGTTTAACAATTCTGGGTAGCTCCATAGTTATTATTGTCAAACACTCTTCTTCCCTCTGGCAAATACTTTTTCAAGACTGAACCATGCAGCAATAACTCAAGCTCCCAATGACTGATCTCAACTCTTCCATCCAATTCCATCACATTCATAAATCCTCTTTTCTTCTCCATTCGCTTTGTCAACAAAACAAGACCCGAACCATCAAAACGCAAAACTTTCAACCTTCTCCTGTTGTTGCCAAGAAACAAAAACAAGTCCCCGACATCAAGACAGTGGCCCATTTGTTGAGTAACCAGATAACTCAGACGTTCAAAAGCCCATCGCATATCAATGGGGTTTTGGTAGACATAGACTCTGGTGGAATCCGGGAACTTCACAGCAGACCTTTTTTGAGGAGTTCACAGAGTTGGGGGAAACAGAGCCCTTTGATTTGAAAACCTGTTCTTGAGATCACAGTGAGGGGGGAGGATGACCGGAAAACTGGGTTGACAGTGATTTGTTTGAATGGGTTTCTTTGTTTCTTGCTTTTTTTGGTCTTTCTTTGCCAGTTTCTGATGACCTGGTGGTTGATTCCCGTGTTTTTACTAAGATCCTGGACCTTTTTCCCATTGGAAAGCTCTTTAACAACGATTTGTTTAAAACTTCTTGGCCAGGAAACACGGGGGCGGTCTCTAAACTCAGAACGAATCCTATCACTTAACTCTTTTAGTTCTTCAACTTTCATGAACTCCCAATAGCAAATAAAAAAAATAAATAAAAGGTCGTGCAAAAGTTGGGGTTACGATGGTTTTTATGGGAAAGCGTCTTAAAAAGATTAACTGGAAACCCTACAACAAGGAACTCATTAAACGGGGTTCCATCACTTTTTGGTTCTCAAAAGATGTAAAAAATGATTGGTTTGCAAATTCTGAGGGTGGTCGGGGCTTTCAACCCGTCTACTCAGACACAGCCATTAAAGCTATTTCCCTGATCCGTTTCCACTTTGGCCTGACTCTTCGCTCAGTCCAGGGATTTACCGAAAGTCTGTTAAAACTCATGGGAGTCTCTCTGCCTGTTCCCGATTATTCCACCTTGAGTCGTCGTTTAAGAAAATGTTCCATAGACCTTGGTAAAGTCAAATCAAAAGAGCCTGTTCATGCCGTCATTGACTCTACGGGTTTGAAGGTTTTCGGAGAGGGGGAGTGGAAGGTTCGTCAGCACGGCTATGCAAAGAGAAGGACCTGGAGGAAACTTCATTTATGTCTTGATGAGGAAACTGGAGAGATTTTATCAACCTGTTTAACGGACAATTCCTTTAAGGATTCAGAGGTTTTTGAGGACCTGGTCGATGGTCTTGAGGATCATGTTTCCCGGATCAGTGCTGATGGGGCCTATGATTGCGGGGATTGTTGGGATCATTGCCAGAGAAACGATATTGTGGCTTTGATTCCACCCAGGAAGGGGGCCAGGATCGGGAAACATGGCAATAACAAGTCTCCTCCAAAGCAGAGGGATGAAGTGATTCGTTCTATTCGCAAAGGGGGAAAAAGGAAATGGAAAATAGAGAGTGGGTACAGTCGTCGGTCTATAGCTGAAACGGCCATGTATCGCTTTAAAAAACTCCTTGGAGAAAAACTCAGTTCAAGGGATTTTATGAATCAGGCTAACGAGGTCTTCATAAAATGCAAAATCCTCAACCAAATGATTATCCCTTCAGCTCTCTGATCTCAAATACTATAGGGACAACTTCATCTCAATTCTCTATGTGCAACAACGCCTTATAAAAATATATTTTCATGGGTTGTTTCTCTATTATTCCATTTTAAAAAAACAAAAAGATCGTGATTATAAAAGTAATGATGAAGATAGAACGATATTAGTCTCTGAAATTTTCAAAAATTATGGCGAAGCCGTACTATATCTTGATTCAAATAAGGAATTGTTATCTGCCATTTAAACTATTGATTTTTCGTGGTCAAATTTATTCCTCCCCTATAAGCAATTTATAAAGTCCCCTCTGGACTTCTGAGTTGGAGGATTTTTTGTTCAGTGAAGTCCATTTTGGCATAGATTTTTTTTACGAGGCTTCTTCTGTGGATTTTCTTTTGTTTCTCCACCAAGTGGATTATTTCCAATATTTTCTTCAGGTTTCAAAATCCGGATTTTTTTGAAAAAGACAAAAGAAGATTGGATGAAAATCTATTATAAAAATACGACTTGACCAGGCAAGCCATTTCTGATTTATTATGATGGAATTATTGTTTTAGTCAGTTGTCCTTCACCCCTACCTGAGAGCCTGAAAATGCCATCAAAAAAAACCCCTGAAAAAAGAAAACAACAGGCCCATAATGCTCTGTTCAATGAAACTTTTATCAATGAAAAATACGGGCTGGACATTTTCCGCCTTGTCTTTAAACCCTCCGAGTTCAAACTTTTTAACTGGAAGACTCTCAAACCAGAGATGACAGTCTTCATGGATGAAGAGGGTAATGAAAAACGTATTGATCTCTTATTCTCGGTTCAAGTCAAAGGTTCCAAAAAACAGGTGCGTATTTTTTTCCTCCTTGAACACAAAAGCCATCAGGACCCCCGGTTGCTCAAACAGGTTCTGGGGTATCAAACCTGTATTTACAATCGCTGGAATTATCCAGTCATCCCCATCCTTGTCTATCACGGGCGACAAAAACACTGGAAAGGGCCATTGAACTTTCAGGATTCCCTGGAGGGGCTGACTCCTGTTTTAAAACAGAAATTTGGAAAAAATATTCTCAATTTCCGTTGTAAACTGTTGAATATTCATGATATTGATTTACATCGTGGAATGGGCAAAAATTTGCTTTCCAGACCCATTTTGCTTATAATGGGAAATATCTGGAGGCTCCGCCGGGAAACCATTGCGAAGTTGTTTCAGATGGGTACGACTCTGGATGAAAAGGATCAGAGGTTTTTGGTTCAAAAGGCGGTGGATTATATTCGTCGGAATGATCCGAATTTTACATTGAGTGTACTCAGGAGTATAGAAGAAGAAACCATAGAGGAGGATCAAAGGCTTATGTCAGCATTACAATGTTCTTTGGATGAAGAGAGAGAGAAGGGAATTAAAAAGGGTCGTAGAGAAGGCCATAAAGAAGGGACTCAAGAAGCAGCGTTACGGATGATTCAAAATGGTCTTGATGTGAAAACGATTTGTCTATGCACTGGTCTCACTTCCAAAGAAGTGGAAGAGTTACGTCAAAAGGCCAAAAATATAAAAGCCTGACTAAAACCATATCGACATTACATTACCTGTTTTTGTGATTTTTGCAGTGAAGGCTGTGGATTATATTCGTCGGAATGATCCGAATTTCACATTGAGTGTACTCAGGAGTATAGAAGAAGAAACCATAGAGGAGGATCAAAGGCTTATGTCAGCATTGCAATGTTCATTAGATGAGGAGAGAGAAAAGGGAATTAAAAAGGGTCGTAGAGAAGGCCGTATGGAAGGTCACAAAGAAGGCCGTATGGAAGGTCATAAAGAAGGGACTCAAGAGGCGGCGTTACGGATGATTCAAAATGGCCTTGATGTGAAAACGATTTGTCTGTGCACTGGTCTCACCTTCAAAGAAGTGGAAGAGTTACATCAAAAGGCCAAAAGCATAAAGCCTGATTAAATCCCCATAACAAAGTGAAAAAGTCTTAAAAAATCTCTATAAAAAGAACGAAAAAATAATGAATAAGAAAAAAATCTCTCTGCCCAAAAAATCAGTGACTTTGACTTTAAGAGCCTTTGCAAGTCTTATGAAATTCTAAAGCACTCATGGTCCGCTTTCCGTTTTCAATCTTTGAAACAGAAGCGGAAATCAGCCCCGCCATTTTATCAGGTTTGGCCTGGATCATATTTCTGGGTCTTTCTGCCTATTTCGGTTTATCCGGTCAGTGTTTCGGAGCAAGGCGGCCACTGAGGTATAAAAGCGACACTATTTTTTAAGTTTCTCACAGTGGCCGTCTTGAGTCAACTTTTCGGTTTTTTGCCTGTAAGATTTCCCCGATAATTTAAGATTATGACAATGATTAAGAAGACGATCACAAATACCATCGCCAAGCATTCCACCCCCCAGATATTCATGCCAGTGTTCGGTGGGAAGTTGGGCCGTTATAATACTTGATCCAACCCCATGACGATCCTCAATGATCTCAAAAAGATCCTGTTTGTTTTCATCACTCAGAGGGTGGAGACCAAAGTCATCGAGAACCAAGACTTTCACTTTGGAGAGTTTTTTTATTTTGTTCACATAAGTGCCATCCACCCTGGCCTGAGAGAGGCTCAAAAGAAGTTTTGTCGCCCTTGTGTACAGAACACTGAATCCAGAGCGACAGACCCTGTTTCCAAGAGCCTGGGCAATAAAACTCTTACCCACTCCCGTAGGGCCTGTCAGGAGAATGTTCTGATGATTCTCAATCCAGTTGTTTTGACTCAACCAGAGGACATCCTTTTTTTTAAGGTTTCTTGAGTGGTGGTAGTCTATGTCTTCCACACAGGCTGAGTTTTCCTTAAACTGAGCCTGTCTGAGACGGGAAGTCATTTTCCTGTTCTGCCGTTCCTGGAACTCGTCATCAACAAGCAGCCCCACAAACTCTGAGGTTTCAAGGGACCTGTGGTCGGGTTGACTGAGTCTTTGTTTAAAACTCTCTGCCATTTTATACATCTTCATGTGGATCATTTTCTCCACGGTCTGTTCTACAAGCATGGGCTTTTCCTCCTTCTTATATTTATTTGTTTCATTCCTTTCCCTGTTTTTACCGGTAACAGTCCTTGCCCCGGACATTTGTGTTTGAAGTAAAAAAACTTTGTTGTTGTTTTTCTGTTTTCTTGACATTGGCCTTTTCCATCCTGTTTTTCAGGATGTTTTTAACCGTTTGGTACTTAATGGCTCCAATGGCTATGGCATTTCCACAGGCCAGGTTCAGACGATCCTCCCCGTATTTCCTGGCCAGACGGATCACTCCAAGAGCAGATCGGTAACCCTGCTCCGGGTGCTTTTTACTCTCAATGAGAAGTTTTATGAAAAGCCCCGTGTTCTTTCCTTTTTGTCTCCCCCAGTTGATAATACGCTCAGGACTCCATTCCAGGTGCTTCTGATGGGAGGGGGGACGGTGACTTGTTTCCGTACTGTAACCCCCTCTTGAAAAACTCCTCCTGTGAGAGGCCACACGAATATTCCTGAAGAAAATCTCCAGGAGTCTCTCTGTGGCCCGTATCTCCACACCCCTTTTTACAAGATGATAAGGAACACTGTAAAAATGATCCTCAAAGACAATATGATGGTCGATATTCACTGTGGCCCTTTTCCAAAAGGCCAACTCATAGGGCCTGACAGGAAGCCTCCCTAAAACAGGCCTGTCAATCTGTTCAAAAAGCTCTCTTCTTGACTTGCCAAAATGTCTCATCCTCCTGTTATTGATCCTCTCCAGACAAACCCTTATGGCCTCATTGGCCTCATAAAGACTGAAAAACCTCCGATCCCTCAAGGAAGCCAAAATCCAACGACTGGCCAGTAAAACTCCACTCTCCACCTTCGCCTTGTCCCGGGGCCTTCCCACACGGGAGGGAATCACACAACTGCCATAATAATCACACAACTCCTCATAGGACCTGTTCACAACAGCCTCATAACGATCTGGCTTTGTCACTCCACTTCTCAAATTGTCTGGAACCACAATCTGAGGAACTCCACCAAAAAACTCAAACATCCGTCTGTGACTCATCAACCAGTCACTTAAACCCTGGGTCCAGGTGGCCTCCACATACATATAGGAACTTCTCCCCAAAACCCCTACAAACAACTCCGCCCTGAGAATCTCACCTGTCCGGGAATCAACAACCTCAAGAGGAGTCCCTCCATAGTCCACAAACACCTTCTCACCAGCCTTGTGGGACTGTCTCATACTCACTGAGAGCTTCTCTGACCAGCGTCTGTAAAGCTCACAGAACTGGGTGTACTGATAACCACAGGAATGCTCCCCTTTGTACTCAGTCCACAATAAACTCAAAGTGACGTGCTTTTTACTCAACTCCTGGTGGATTTCATTCCAGTCCGGAAGAGGTCTTTTGCTCTTGACTTGTTGTAAAGATAAATCTGATTTTAATCCCAGAAGATTAAGAAGTTGCTCATCTGAAAGATCCTTTATCTGATGGAACTCTTTAATCCCGGCTGTTAATGCTTTCTTTTCATACTCATAGAGTGTACTGCGACCACAGCCCAGTACTCTGGCTACTCTTCTTTGACTTAAGCCCGCTTCCAGACGGAGTCGAAAAAGTTCTCGGATGTTTTTCATAACTAACCTTCTTGCTGCCATTTGTTACCTCCATTGTTGGAGGAAGAATCTTGCAGCTTTTTTGGTTAGTGTCGCTTAAACCTGCTTGGTTCCGGAACATCACGGCCACCCTTTCGGAAAAAACAAATAAGTGGCCGCAATCAAACCGAAACAATGGCCACCTTACTCCGAATTGATGGCCGTCTTACTCCGAATTGATGGCCGTCTTACTCCGAAAGGGTGGCCGTCTTGGGCCGAAACAGGCATGAAGGCCGGGGTTTAACCTGGAGAGACATTGTTGACAGATGGGAGATTAAAGCCCGCTCAGGATGTCTTGGAGACCAGTATTTAAACAATCGCCCCCTCATCAGAGCCCATGTGGACAGATTAAACAAATACACAAAAACCTGGTTTAATCGCAGGGCTTCTGATTTAACCAAAGGGGATGGCAGGCAGGTTTTAAATGCAGCCAAGGCTGATGGATTGGCAGCAGGCACTTTGAAGAAAATCAAAACTTCAGTGAATGTTGTTTTTAATTGGGGAATTGAGGAAAAGTATATTGTTGGTACTTCTTCATCTCCTGTTGAGGGATTGTGTGTTTCGGATAAAGAGGAAAAAATACCTCAGATTTTAACTCTTGAGGACATTCGGACTCTTCTTGAAAAAGCACATGACTTGAATCACCCTTGGTATCCAATCTGGATGTTTGCTTTCTTAACTGGCATGAGAAGTGGTGAGTTGAAAGCTTTGCAGTGGAAGGATATAGATTTTGAGAAACGCTTAATCAAGGTTTCCAAATCTTATAGCCCTCACCTAAAGGCTGTCAAAAGCACAAAGGCCGGGTACTGGCGAAGTGTTCCAATTTCAAATGACTTGAAGACAGTCATTTTGGAATTGAGAAAAAACAACCCAGACCCAGAGGACTTTGTTTTACCACATCACTATGCTTGGTCTAACGGACAAGCTGGAAAGATTTTGAGAGGTTTCCTAAAAGAGATAGGAATAGATAAGGAAATTGTCTTTCACACTCTCAGAGCTTGTTTTGCGACCCATATGTTAGCCCAGGGCGTAGATCAAGCCACCATAATGAAAATTGGTGGCTGGAGAGATATTAAAACTTTTCAGATCTATGTTCGACTGGCTGGTGTTGAAGTTAAGGGAGCCACAGACGTTTTGGACATTCCGTCCAGGATGCAGCCTGTTACTGGTCAAGTGGTCAATTTAAGTAATCGTATGAAGAAAGCCTGAACTGGGTTAAAATTTGTTTCGGATATTTCTTGAGAATGTTCTTTTCGGTTGTTAAGGTGGCTTGAGCCAAGCTAGAATAGACATATAATGCGTAGCGTAGTAATGCTGGAGAGTAAAAAGAGGTGTTCCAAAGGATTGCGAATCATTTTGATTATAATATTTGAAAAGCTTTTTTTGGGAAATATGTAAAAAAGCATTGAAGCACCGGAGTTTTTTGTGATTAATAAACGAAAATATCCTCCCGCTGATGTAAAAATTCTTTGGGGATTAGCAGCGGCTCGCTGTTCTTTTCCCCAATGTCGAGTTCTTTGCATTGCAGAAGAGACAACAAACGATTCAGCTAAAACATTTGGACGTATTGCTCATATATATGCACACAGTAATTTAGGTCCTAGAGCGAACAATCAGATGAGTAATAAAGAAAGAGATTGTTACAATAATTGGATTCTACTTTGTGCCAACCATCATGACTTAGTAGATAGGCAAGAAAAATCATATTCAGCTAGCCAGTTAATTCAATGGAAGGATGAACATGAAAAATGGGTTAACAATCATTTAATTGAAAAAGTGGCCTCTGTATCCTTCATTGAATTAGAGATTGTGACTAAAGCAATTATTGCCTCACCTACTCCTGGAAATATAGATTTTAACGTCACACCAATTCATAAAAAGATTCTAAAAAATAATTTAAGTCTTAAAATAACAAACAGAATAAACATGGGACTTCTTAAGGTGAAGGAGGTTGAAAATTTTCTTTCAGATATTTCAAGGAGAATACCTGATTTTTCGGACAAAGTGATTCAAGGTTTTATTGAGGTTTATAATAAGAAATTAAAAGAAAACCTTTCAGAGGATGCCTTATTTGAAGAACTTCATTCGTTTGCAGCAGGAGGAAGCCAAGATTTTGATAAGTTGTCTGCGGGACTCGCAGTTTTAGTTTATCTCTTTGAGAAGTGTGAGGTCTTTGAAAAATGATTTTACCCACAAAACATATTTCCATTGATGATTGTATTTTAACTAAAGGGTCTCAAGTATTGCAAACATTATCACGTCCTCAAAGTCCTTCCTATTTGTGGGATAAACATAAGGAAACAATTGGTTCTTATGAAAAATTTTCACTCACCATTGCGTTTTTGTACACAATTGATACCATTAAATTTTCTTCTGATGGGCTTATTGAGAGGTGTACATCATGATATACAGTATCTCGGCGGATAACCCTAAGTTTAGGCCAATTCAGTTTGAAAATCATTTTAATGTTGTTTTGGCTGATTCGGCTACAAGTTCAGATGAAAAAGATTCAAGAAACGGACTTGGGAAAAGTTCTATTATTGAGATAGTTCATTTTTGCCTTGGCTCTGAGCTTAAAAAAGAAAGCAGACTTGGAAAAACAGAACTGAGTGATTGGACTTTTTCAATGAAATTTGATCTTGGTAAAGATAAAGTTGTAGTTCATCGAAATACGAATAGACATCATCAAATTTTTATTGATGGCTTATCTCATGATTATGGCATTTCTCCAAAACAAAATGATGAAACAGGTAAAACATATTTCACCAAAAAGGATTGGTTATTTATTCTTAGTAGAGGGATGTTTAATTTACCATTATCTAATAATGAAAATAGGAAATATGAACCAACCTTCAGAACGCTGATCCCCTATTTCATTAGAAGAGGACATGATGGTTTTTTGAGCCCATTTCAACATTTTAAGAATCAACCAGTATGGCAGACTCAAGTGGCAAACTCATTTTTGTTAGGACTATCTTGGGAATATGCACAAGAGTGGCAGAAAATAAAAGATCAGGAGGAGTCTCTTAAAAATTTAAAAGAGGCAATAAAGTCTGGTCTTATGTCAGAATTCTTAGGAACTATGGGAAATCTTGAATCACACAAATTACGATTGGAAACAAAATTGCAAGAGGATAAAAAACAGTTAGAATCTTTTCGAGTGCATCCGCAGTATGAAGAAATTGAGAAAGAAGTTAACTCTCTTACTAAAAAAATTCACGATCTTTCCAATAAAAATATATCTGATACCAGAATGATAGAATTTTATGAAAGAAGTATTGATAAAGAGAAGCCTAGTGAGACAAAGGAGATAAGGAAAATTTATAAACAAGCTGGAGTGACTTTGTCTGAACTGGTAAACAAGCGTTTTGAAGATGTAGTCACTTTCCATAAAAAAGTTATTAAAAACCGGAAAGACTACCTTACTGGAGAAATAAACCGCTTAAAGAAAGAAGTTGAAGATAGTAGAGGAAAAATTGAGGAATTTTCAACTCTCCGTGCATCAAAAATGGAAATTTTAAAGAAACATGGTGCTCTTGATGAATACAATAATTTAAGCTCAAAACACCTTGAGTCAAAGAATGAACTAGAAGGTATTAAGCAAAAAATATCATCATTAAAAAAATTTGAACAAGGGAAAAGTGCATTAAAAATTGAGAAAGAAAAGTTAAAGCAAAAGGCTCGCATAGATTATGATGAAAAAGAAAAGGTTCGCTCTAAATCCATTTCTTTTTTTAATGCTAATTCTGAATCTTTATATAATACTCCTGGAGAATTGATAATAGATATAACAAATAATGGGTTTAACTTTAAAACAAAGATTGATAGAGCAGATAGTGCTGGAATTAAACTCATGGAAATTTTCTGTTATGATTTAATGCTGGCACAGGTTTGGGCAGAAAAAAACTTAGGTCCCAATTTCTTATTTCATGATAGTTCAATCTTTGCTGATGTTGACGAACGTCAAATAGCAAGTGCTATTCAGGAGGGTGCCAGTGCTTCTAAAAAATACAATTTTCAGTATATTTGTTGCCTTAACTCCGATAAGATTCCCAATGACCTACTAAAAAACAACTTTAATTTGGATAACCACGTTTGTCTCCGTTTAAAGGACGACAAACCTGAGTCCAGTTTGTTTGGTTTTCGTTTTTAAACCCAATTCCAGTCATATCTTGACAGATTTCGACCAGTATTTATCAGAAAATCAAAGCTGATTTTTTTTGCGAAAATTTCCATCCCATCAACTTAAAAAATTTACTTGTTTAAAAATGGAGGACTTGACATGAGTATGGATAACTGTCAGGATAAAAAATGTAGCGGTCAGAGTGTCGGTCATAAGACTTGTGACTCTGACAGATTCTTTGAAAATTTAATATGGATGACGACAGAGGAAGCGGCTTGATACCTGCGTAAAAGTGCCAATGCAATAAGAATCATGGTTCATAAAAAGATTCTTAAAGCAAGAAAGTTTCGGAGAAGACTCTATTTCAAGAAGGATGAACTCAATGCCTTGATTGAAACCTCATTTATTAAAGGAGGTTATTGATATGGCAATTAGTACATACAAAGAAGATGGAAAAGAGTTTTATCACGTTTATGTTCAAGCAAGAGGAAAAGAAGATGGCGGTCTGAGGGTTCAAAAAAGACGAAAGTCAAAACTCTTTCTGAAGCTCAAAAGATTGAAAAAATTCTTTTCAAAGCAGTTATTGAGAAGGTTGCAAAACTTGAAGGCCGGAGTTTAACCTGGAGAGACATTGTTGACAGATGGGAGATTAAAGCCCGCTCAGGATGTCTTGGAGACCAGTATTTAAACAATCGCCCCCTCATCAGAGCCCATGTGGACAGATTAAACAAATACACAAAAACCTGGTTTAATCGCAGGGCTTCTGATTTAACCAAAGGGGATGGCAGGCAGGTTTTAAATGCAGCCAAGGCTGATGGATTGGCAGCAGGCACTTTGAAGAAAATCAAAACTTCAGTGAATGTTGTTTTTAATTGGGGAATTGAGGAAAAGTATATTGTTGGTACTTCTTCATCTCCTGTTGAGGGATTGTGTGTTTCGGATAAAGAGGAAAAAATACCTCAGATTTTAACTCTTGAGGACATTCGGACTCTTCTTGAAAAAGCACATGACTTGAATCACCCTTGGTATCCAATCTGGATGTTTGCTTTCTTAACTGGCATGAGAAGTGGTGAGTTGAAAGCTTTGCAGTGGAAGGATATAGATTTTGAGAAACGCTTAATCAAGGTTTCCAAATCTTATAGCCCTCACCTAAAGGCTGTCAAAAGCACAAAGGCCGGGTACTGGCGAAGTGTTCCAATTTCAAATGACTTGAAGACAGTCATTTTGGAATTGAGAAAAAACAACCCAGACCCAGAGGACTTTGTTTTACCACATCACTATGCTTGGTCTAACGGACAAGCTGGAAAGATTTTGAGAGGTTTCCTAAAAGAGATAGGAATAGATAAGGAAATTGTCTTTCACACTCTCAGAGCTTGTTTTGCGTAACCCATACTTTCACACGACCTTGCTTTTTTTTCTGATCTGTTTAGCGTATTTTAGAGGAGTGGGGATATTTTGTATTTTTTCCCTTTCTATTTTCTTTCTGACAACCATCTGAATGTAAGCCCTGGGATCAAGCTCCACCTTTTTACAGGACTCTATGACCGTGTAAAGCACAGACATCACATCCGCTCCGTTAATGGTCCTGGACCCATAAAAGTTCTTCCTCCCCATCACCGAATGCCTGATCGTTCGCTCCGCCTCGTTATTGCTCAACGGAACACGAACATCTTTTAAAAAAAGCGTTAACCCCTCCCAGTGATTCAATGTGTAATTGATCGCCTTTAATAAATGACTCTCACTACGGGCTTCCGGTCTTTTCTCAAACAACCAATCCCTGATCTCTTCTGTTATTGGCTCTGATTCCTCTTTTCTCAACTTCCTTAAAAACTCATAATTTGAGGCCCTCCTCTCAATTTCAAAAAGCCTCCCTATTCTGTCCAATATCTCTCCACAAGGCCCTGGATAATTCCCCTCTATGTCCGTAAACTTACGCCTCACATGAGACCAGCAAAAAGCCAAATCCACACCATAACTCTCCCTCAAGCCCGACTTGTAACCACTGTAACCATCAACAACCACCGGGCCCCCATAAGGGCCCAACAACTCTTTGGCTATTTTTCCGCTCCTTGTCGGCTCAAATCGGTAATAACTCCCCCCCTGGTTACTCAAAACCCACAAATAACCATCACTCTGCTTACTGTTACCTATCGGCCAGGATGTCTCATCCAAATGAACACACAAACCACAGGACAATATCTCACCCCTGATCCTCTCCGCCATATCCTCCAAATAACAGTGAACAAAAAAACAAAGACCATACAAGGTCTTCGTGGCCACCCTCAATCCCCCTGATTCCATCACTCTGCGAATCCTCTCCAGGGGAAGGTGGTACAAATACTTCTTCATCACCACATCCACTGAAAAGTCTATGGAATACTTCGCCCCGGGCATGATCTTTAAAGCTCCGGGGGCTGTCACTATCACCTCTTTCTCTGTTCTCCTTGAGTCTTTCAAACGGTACTTGAAACGACGGTGCCTCTTTCTCACATAACTCTCAACTCGAATGTCAATCTCCTCTGATTCATCGTAAAAATTGGTTAAACACTCCCACTGGGCATCTTTTGAATAACCATACTCTACGGCAATCTCTGAGAGTCTCTCAGGGCTCAACTCATGATCCACTTTGATCTCCAAAAGACTTTCCATTTCCTTTTCATCAGGACCTGGAACCAGACTTGTGGCATGCACTGAAAGGGGCTTTTTTGAATAATCCCTCAAACGACTGGAATTTCCCCTCTTCTCTGAACTCTTCCCAAACATCCTCTTGCGTAACACTGAAAGCTCATCCTCAAAATCAAAGGTCCTTTGGGATTCCCTGGCCCTTTCCTTGAGAAGAGTATTGATATGTTTTCTTAATCTTTCATTATCATTGACAATATCGTTGAAAATATATGAAAAAAAAGCCTTCAAAACTTCAGGGTCGTTTTCCTGTTTAACAATTCTGGGTAGCTCCATAGTTATTATTGTCAAACACTCTTCTTCCCTCTGGCAAATACTTTTTCAAGACTGAACCATGCAGCAATAACTCAAGCTCCCAATGACTGATCTCAACTCTTCCATCCAATTCCATCACATTCATAAATCCTCTTTTCTTCTCCATTCGCTTTGTCAACAAAACAAGACCCGAACCATCAAAACGCAAAACTTTCAACCTTCTCCTGTTGTTGCCAAGAAACAAAAACAAGTCCCCGACATCAAGACAGTGGCCCATTTGTTGAGTAACCAGATAACTCAGACGTTCAAAAGCCCATCGCATATCAATGGGGTTTTGGTAGACATAGACTCTGGTGGAATCCGGGAACTTCACAGCAGACCTTTTTTGAGGAGTTCACAGAGTTGGGGGAAACAGAGCCCTTTGATTTGAAAACCTGTTCTTGAGATCACAGTGAGGGGGGAGGATGACCGGAAAACTGGGTTGACAGTGATTTGTTTGAATGGGTTTCTTTGTTTCTTGCTTTTTTTGGTCTTTCTTTGCCAGTTTCTGATGACCTGGTGGTTGATTCCCGTGTTTTTACTAAGATCCTGGACCTTTTTCCCATTGGAAAGCTCTTTAACAACGATTTGTTTAAAACTTCTTGGCCAGGAAACACGGGGGCGGTCTCTAAACTCAGAACGAATCCTATCACTTAACTCTTTTAGTTCTTCAACTTTCATGAACTCCCAATAGCAAATAAAAAAAATAAATAAAAGGTCGTGCAAAAGTTGGGGTTACTGTTTTGCGACCCATATGTTAGCCCAGGGCGTAGATCAAGCCACCATAATGAAAATTGGTGGCTGGAGAGATATTAAAACTTTTCAGATCTATGTTCGACTGGCTGGTGTTGAAGTTAAGGGAGCCACAGACGTTTTGGACATTCCGTCCAGGGTGCAGCCTGGCCCTGAAACTCATAAAATTTTGAGTTTCAGTAATCATGTGAGGAGAGTCTGATGGGGCTTACCTCACAAAATTTTTTATTTCCGGGTATTTCCTGAAAACGCTACCTCTGACTACTGAATCATTTATATTACTAAAATGGTTGCGTGGCATTGGTCCCGACCAAATTTCGGAATGTTATTTTTCCAAAATCCGAAAAATCTTAAAAAAGCCAAATACTTAAAATCACTAAAGAAGACTGACAATCAGGGCTCAAAAATTTCAGGAAAATCCGTGAAAATTCATCCGTTTGCTACCAGGAGACTACTTTTTTACTACAAGGAGTTTTAAGATTCAATGAATAATAGAATTTTCATTATCATCTTGAAAGAATCTGAAAGTGTTCTTGTTTATAATTGTTTTACTATCGTCAATATGCTTAAACTTGTCAACCAGTTTAACTGATGAATCCGTATTTCCAAAAGTATCAGGGTAAATAGCAATATTGAAACCTTCTCTATATTTGCAGGAAGGATACTTAATGCCGTTGATGCCTGCTTGCCTTACATAATGACCAAGCCACTGGGAGTTGGAAGGCTGATTTATCCAAATACCCCATTGTTTAAAGTTTTCCTCAAAAATACTTCGCTTTAATTCCGTCACATCTTTAACAGTCCTAAGTGTTCCAAGATTGAGTTTTTCAGCCCTTGAATATAGCTCTTGAGAAGGAGTTATTTCGCTAATAATCTTAACAAATTCTTCCAGTGATTGATCTTCTGAAATATCTAAAACGCTTTCAAGCTCAACATCGACTCTGCAATGAATATGGGAATCAGGTTTTTGGAATACTAAATTATGAGGCTCTAAATGGCCTTTGCCTATAGTTTCATCCTTGCTCATCAAATAGCGTTCAGCAAAAGCTATTTGAAAATCATTTGCTATATACAAACAATGAAAGCTTTCCAATGATGTCGAAATATTACCAAAATTAAACCTTCCTCCAGGAGGGCAAACGACACTGCCTTTTGTGCAAAGAGGATGGGTGCTGTAAGTTGGAGAAACTATCCGGCTGCATTCTTTAAATTCCACATTCTCAATCCTTGAACGATAAAGAGCATCTTTTATATCATCAACTCTCTGTTCTCGTTCCTTACTTAAAAAAGCCCAAAAATCTTCCCAAAATAAAAACAGTTTATCGTCAAGTTCCTTTAGTTTTACAAGATAACTTTCTATAGCATTTTCGTGAGATGTTTTTTGATTCTTCTTTTGCATATATTTCCAAGGTTCAGGTTTTGAAAACTTGCTTTTTCTGGACATCAAATTGCCTTGGCAGACAAGATAAACTGAATAACTTTTTTGTAGCGTCCTCTTAAAACCAATTCTCTTGGAGTGGCTCCTCCAAGATGTGGATTTGGAGTTTTTAACCAGAATTTGGATTTTCTCTTATCCCCATTATAACTTTCGGCTATAAACTCCAAGGCACCTGCAAGTTCGGTTAATTTTTCCTGAGTCCTTCTTCCCATTCGATCAGGGCGGATTTTATCTGGACTTAACCTAAAAATCTCAGCAAGTTGAGTCCTCGATATTTCCATAAAATTTTGAGTTGCTTTGATTTTTACATTTCCTTCGTTATCAAAAAGACCAAGATGATTCTTTATTTGGGATTCTGTTATATGATTCTCCATTTTTTGACACCTCCTTTTATTTTGTTTTATAACCTATTTATCGGCAAAAACAACCATTTATTTACCATATTTATACCAAAATTATACCATTTTTTTTATTTTATTGTATTTTAAATGAAGAAAACGGTTTAAAGAGGGCCAAAAACTTGGAAAAATCCTCAAAAAGGCCAAAAATTTTAGAAACTGAAAAACCAAATACAGACAAACTACTTTTTTAAAAATCTTCAATAACTTTAACAATTCTATTTAATAAAGGCTTAAAACCTCCAAAATCAATATCCCTTTCTTTTGGAATTATTCTTGTCGCCAAATGATTTTTACTAAAATTTTATGAAGTAATTGTCCGAAAGAGAGATTCTCTGGGAAGAGAACACTGTCGAAAGAAAAAGGACATTGCTTCACAGAGAGAAGCCAACGAGATTGAATTTCAATTAAAAACGGAACTTCACAAACTGACAACCGGTCAGTGTCTCAGATGGACCTGGAAGGACTGGCATCAGGAATGTCTCAAAAGGATGAAACTTTCTTTAAAAATCTCAACCATCAACAACTATGATGCGAGATTAAAAAAGTGGCTTCCAAGGGAGTTTACAGAAAAATATCTTGAAGAAATAAAAATTCAGGATGTTCATGAACTTCTCTTTGAGAGAATTGGTGGAAAGACCTCCCTTCATTCCCTGAAATCTCTTTTAAAGATGATTAAACGGATTTTTGAGATGGCTGTGGAAGAGGGAATTCTCTCAAAAAACCCGGCTTTGAGTGTTCAGGTGAAAGTGTCAAAATCAGAACAGAAGGTTTTAAACTCCAAAGAGGTTTCAAGCCTTTTGAATGAAGCCTTTAAGACTGACCATCGGTTTTACAAGGTCTGGGCCTTTGCTTTGATGACAGGGATGAGGTCAGGCGAGATGTTCGCCCTTTGTTGGAAAGATATTGATCTGCAAACAGGTCTTATTTCCATCAACAAGCAGTGGACAAATAAAGATGGCCTTGCACCACCCAAGAACCGGGAAATCCGGGTGATTCCAATCAATCGTGATTTGAGGACTTTCCTGAATGAACTGAAAGCGAAAAAGGAAAGTCATTGTCAGGAATTTTGGGACAGCCGGAGTAAAACAAGAGTCACTTTTAATGATCTTGTTTTACCAAGGCTTAAAGAATGGGAGAATGGGGAACAAGCCCAGGTTTTAAGGGAGTTTTGCAAAGCCATAGGCATTACTGTCATTCGCTTTCATGACTTGAGGGCCACTTTCATTACCAATATGCTCTCCCAGGGTGTTCCACTGGTTCAGGTGATGTCTATTGTAGGCCATCGAAAGATGTCCACGACAGACGAGTATCTGAGGCTTGCAGGAGTGAGTATCAATGGAGCCACGGAAAAGATTGGTTACCGGTTACCTGAAAGGAAATTTGGTCATGGAAATATTCTTTCCCTGTCTTCGTTTCAGGGATTGAGGGAACCATGAAGGTGGGTGACCGAGGTTGACTGACAGTGAGTGAAGTTTAATGATTTTAATGGTTTGGGGTGGCAACACCCGCCCCGACCAAATTTTGGAATGTTATTTTCCAAAATCCGAAAAATCTTAAAAAAGCCAAATACTTAAAATCACTAAAGAAGACTGACAATCAAGGCTTAAAAATTTCAGGAAAATCCGTGAAAATTCATCCGTTTGCTACCAGGAGACTACTTTTTTACTACAAGGAGTTTTAGTTTCAAGGTGGACTAATAATTTAATTGCTTATTTTCAAGTAATTTTGTTGCGTCAATAGCTGACTGGATAAAATGCATTGTATTATTCTTGCTTTTGGATAAATCAGTAAGCAATTCTCCAAAAAGGGCAAAACTGTATGAGATTCGGCGGACATCAGAGTTTTCATCTCAGGGATCAGTGGCTTTATAAGGGACTTCATGAAGTCAACAAATCCCCACAGTTGTTATTAAAACCTGAGAAAGCTATGGAAGAGCTTGGGGTCGGTAAAAATATGGTGAGTTCCATAAAATACTGGCTTCGGGCTGGAAAACTCATTGAAGACACCTCTAAAGGTTATGCTCTGACAGAAACAGCCCGAATTATTTTGGAAAAAGACCCTTACTTTGAACTGGATGGAACTTTATTTTTGATTCATTATCTCCTGGTCACAAACAGTGATGAGGCCACAACATGGCATTGGTTTTTTAATCATTTTTCAGCCAGGGAATTTGATAAAGAGGCATTAACCAATGCTTTTTATTCTTATATTCAGATCAAGACAGACAAAAAGGTCAATGAAAAAACTCTTGAAAAAGATTTAAACTGCTTATTGAAAATGTACCAGGCCACGGAGTACACGGGAAGGAAAAACCCGGAAACAGAAAACCCCTCTCCTTTTACAAGGTATGGGTGGATTGAGAAAAAAGGAGAGCGATTTATCAGAAACAGACTCAGTGTGAGTGATTTTAACATTCACATTTTTGCCCACATTCTTTATTTATTCTGGAAAAATTCTTTAGGTCAGCCGGAATCAGTGAATCTGGAAGATCTGTCAGTAAAAGAAAACTCCATTGGCCATGTTTTTGATTTTTCATTGGAGGAAATGGCTGAGATCATAGACAATTCCTCTAAAAACACAAAGTATTTCAATTATTCAAGAACAGGGGGGTACTTTATTATTCGGCCCAATGAACCACAATTAAAAAAGGCTTTAAATAATTACTATAAAGAGACGGCTGTCTAATGAAACAATCAAAAAAACAACTCATCCAATTATCAGAGAGCTACAACAGAGCCACTAATCTGGAACTGGATTTTAAAGATTCAACAAGACTCAATAATATTTATCTTTCCTCAAAGTTTCAAACAGGATTAAAGGAAATATTTACTTCCATTCTGGAAAAAAATTCAAAACATCGGGTGAGAGTTTTAAGTGGTTCTCCTGGACTGGGTAAATCCACTTTTGCTCTCCTTGTTGCCGGGATTGTTTCAAAAAAGAATCCAAAAATTATAGCCCGTCTTATTGATAAGTCAGAAAAGGAACTAAAGAACAACTTTAGTGCTTTTCAAAGATCAAGAAATACAAAACTTTTACCTGTGTTCATCAACGGCTATCAGGGAAATATAGAACAAGTTTTTAGAGAAAACCTCAAAGCAAGTCTTTTAGAAATTGGATTGAATTCCAAAGTCAGACCAAAAAACACACTGGATTTTTATAAAAATACTTTAAATGTTCTGAAAGCTAAAGGCTATAGTGGTGTTTTTGTCATTTATGATGAGTTTGGAAAGTATTTGGAAAAAGGGGTTCACAACCCAACGGAATTGAACATTCAGTTTTTACAGGATTTCGCTGAATTTTGTGATCGCTCAGGAGAAAAGCAATGTCATTTGATGCTTATTACTCATCTTTCTGTTTCTCAATATGCCAGTCAACTTCCTATCCATGTTCAGCAGGAATGGGCAAAAATCGAGGGTCGCTTTCAGGAATCAGCCTTTTACGATAAAAACTCGGATTATTACAAACTGATATCCAGTGTTTTTGAGAAAAATATTTCACAAACACAACCGGCAATGGCTAAAAAACATAAAACTTATGTGTCAAGATATATAAAAGAATTTGTGGCAGATGCTTTTGAAGGTTTCATTGACTCAAAAGAAATTGTCACCATTTTAATGAAGACTTTTCCTTTGCATCCAGGTGTTCTGGCTCTTCTTCCCCACCTGTCACAGAAAGTGGCACAAAATGAAAGAACCCTTTACACTTTTCTGACAAGGGATGAAAATCATTCTCTTAAAAGATTTATGGAAGAATCCTTTAAAGATGAGAAAACTCTTCTTATGCTTCATGATCTCTATAAATACTTTAGCCCCCTTATTGGAAAGGATATTGGAATCGGTGGAACCTATAAGATACAGTTAATGGCTGAAGAGGCTTTTAGAACCATCAATAAGTCTGATGAGGTGTCAAAGCAGATTATAAGCCTCATGGCCCTTTGTTCTGTTGTTAAGGATTTCCACTTTGCCCCTCTGAGTGAAGAATTTATAACTTCATGTTTTAATCAACTTTATGAAGAATCAAAAATAAAAAAATCCCTGAAACTATTAAAAAACAAAAGAGTTATTTTTTATAACCGAAGTCTCAAACAATATCTTTTGCAGGAGGGAACCCCTGTTGATATTGACGAGGAAATTTCAAAACTAAAAACAAAAACTTTGACAGGAAAAAGCCTTGTTGAAATTTTAAGAAGGTATTTTAAAACAGACTTTATTATTCCAAGAAAATACAATTCTGATAAGGCCATAACACGTTTTTACAGAACTGAAATCATCTCTGTTGAAGAGTTAAAAGCCCTTGGAAAAAGAAAAGTTGTTGATTTTTACAGGGAAGACGGGGTTGTTTTTTACGTTATTCCCTTCAGTCATGATGACCTCATGTATGCAAAATCAGAAATTCCAAAAATACAATCCACTCTTACAGTTTTTGTACTTCCAAAACAATTTATAGAGTGCAGAAAAGATATTGAAGAACTTAACGCTGTTGATTGTCTGTATAACAACAAGGATATTTTATCAACCAGCCCCTTGGTTAAAAAAGAACTGGATCGTCACAAGGATATTTTGCTTTCTTCCATACAGTCTCTTTTAAAACCCCTTATTGGATACATGAAACTCTCAGTGGAAGTTTTTTATCAGGGAAATCTAAAAGAAGGCGAAAACCCTTTTAAGGAACAAGGACATTTTAAAGAACTTCAAAGATTTTTAGGTAACTTGTTTGAGAAAGAATACAATAAGTATGTCAATTTTAACCTGGAGTATGTAAACCGTCACAGCGTTTCAGGCAGTGTGACCTTAGCCAGAAAAAAGTTTATTGATCTTTTAATATCCAATAAGACAAATCCAGTTAAAGATATTAAGAAACTTGTAAAAGGTCGTGGACCTGATTATGCTATTTTCCACACACTAAACAGACTTTCAAAGTTTCAATACAATTCTTCAGAAGGTATTTATAAAGTATCCCAACAATCTAATTACAATAAATTTTTTAAAGAGTATGAAAAAATTCTCTCTGATGCTTCAAACGGAATAAGTGGAGAGGCTTTGCTGGATCAATTAGTGTCCCCTCCCTATGGACTTCGATTGGGGGTGATTCCCCTTTTTGTCGCTTTAGGGGATTTATGTTTCAAACAACCAGTAAGCCATTACTTTGATTCAGCCTATGTCAAGGACCTGGACGGGGATCATTATGATCTTCTTATGAAGTATCCAAGGAAAGTCAGAATCCATTACACTCCCATAAATACCAGGCAACAAAGATTTTTGGATGGTTTGGCAAAAATATTTAACTCCGGTGATATGTCCATCAACTCTGTGATTGAGGGTCTTCTTAGATGGAGAAAAACCATACCCGAATCAACAAAATCAGCTCCTTCTTTATCAAAGCCTGGTAGAAAACTCCTTATACAAATTGACTCTTCCAAAGAACCCGACAAACTTCTTTTTGAAAAAATCCCTGAGTGTTTTGAACAGGTAAATCTTACGTCTAAAACCTCTCTCAATGAAGTGCAAAAACTACTGAATCAAATCAAAAAAACAAAAAATGAAATTGACCTGGTTTACAGAACTTTGCTTTTAGATATAAAAGCCGACCTTGTCAGTTTCATTGTATTTATCAAAAAACAGTGTTTGAATCGTCCAACAAAATCTTTGATAATAAATGAGAGTCTTATAAAAAGTTCTCAGAAGACATTATCCCTGGTTAAAGATTATCCTTTTAGCGTCAACACCAATCGTTTTATAGGCAGGGTCTTGCACTTTGATCCTTCAAAACACGATCAGTATTTTCTGGAAACAGTCTCTGATGCGTTAACGGGTTCTTCACCCAGACATTGGAATGCCCAAGGGTATTCTCAGTTCCAATTTGCCATGAAACAGGTCAAAACAGAAATTGAGTTGGCCTGTGAGATTGCCAGTCCCGATTTTAAAGGTCAGTCTGTCCTTGCTTTTATTGACAGAGGAGAGGATAAAAAGACTTTTGTGAAACTTGGAAGTTGTTTTGACATAGATCAACGTCTGGCCCGTTGCGTGGAAAAGGTAAAAATTATTCTGGATTCATTGGATGATATAGATAAGAAGAAAGCTATTTTGGCAATCCTGCAACTGGTGGATGTTAATTCCCTGGAAACCAAGAAAACTGAAACTTCAAACAAGAAACGAGACCCGGAGCCCCATGTCTGATTTTAGTTATGATAAAAAAAGAAGACAGGTTTGCCCCTTATCTGGTGGGAAAGATTCCACTGCTCTGGCTATTTTCCTTAAAAACAAGATTCCCAATTTGGAATACGTTTTTTGTGATACGGGAAGCGAGCTTCCTGAAACCTATGAATACTTAGACAAATTGGAGGCTTTCTTGGGCCAGAAGATTGTCCGGTTAAACAGTGAAAAAAACTTTGATTATCTTTTAAAACAACACGCTGATTATCTGCCTTCTCCAAGGGCCAGATGGTGTACCATGGAAATGAAGATAAAATCCTTTGAGCGGTATATTGGTAATGATCCTATAGAAAGTTATATTGGAATCAGGGCTGATGAATACCGTCAGGGTTATATTTCACAAAAAGACACCATCTTACCCCGTTATCCTTTCAAGGAAGAGGGGATTGATCTCAGTGGAGTCAATGAGATCCTTAAAAAATCAGGCATTGGTCTTCCAAAGTATTATGAATGGCGAGCCCGTTCCGGTTGCTACTTTTGCTTTTTTCAAAGAAAGATTGAGTGGGTTGGACTTTTAGAAAAACATCCAAAACTTTTTGAAAAGGCCAAATGGTATGAAAAACAAAACTACAAGGGAGACCATGTTTCTTTCACCTGGGTTGATGGATCAACCCTTGAGGATATAGAAAGAGACAAAGAGAAAATCAAATTGAACCATAAAGAACGCATGGAAAAAGCAAAACAAAACCAGAAGGGAAAAAATATCACTGATGTTTTTAAAGATGTTGTCAGCGATGATGACCAGGAAGATGCCTGTCTGATTTGTGATTTGTGAGGAGGAGAAGAGTTAATGTCTGAACCTGAAATTAAATTTGTTAAAAATGAGAGTGAAGGGCTTCAGCTTGCCAGACTGAGTAATTTGCTTGAATATAAGTTTATTATTCCTCTTTTTCAAAGACCCTATGCCTGGGATCATAATCATTTTAAAGATCTATTGGAAACTATAAAGGAAAATAGAGAGCAAAAACGTGCTGCTTTTTTAGGTTCTGTTATAGTGGCTTTAAAACAAAATGAAACATCAGATTTTCCGGGTGGACAAAATTATTTGTTGATTGATGGTCAGCAGAGAATCACTTCTTTTTTACTCTTATTAAAACTTGTTCGCATTAAGTTGAGAAATGGTATTCAGGAGATAGATGAAAATATAAAGGAAATGGAAAAACTGAAAGAAGAAGCAAAAAGAAAACCGGATATGCAATTATTTGAAAAATATGTAAATAAAAAAAGAGATAATGAGGAAAAAAAGAAAGAGTATAAGGATTGCTTAGAAGGAATTGAAAAAATATTAAAACCAGGGAGAATTGAAAGAGAATCTCAAAGCTCTGAAGCCTTGGAACAAAATGTTTTAAAATATATTTTTAATCAAAAAGAATCTTCAAATGACACGGAAATAAAAAAGATTAAAGAATTGTTCGATGAAGAAGTGGATACACAAGATGTTAAAAAGTTTTTGGATTATGTTTTAAAAAAGTGTAGCTTCTGTTTCCTTACCGTAACAGGAGGCAAGTCAGAAGATTATGCTATAGATATTTTTAACTCTTTAAATTCCACAGGAGAACCACTCACAGCTTTTGAAATTTTAAAATCCCTAGTTCATAAAAAATTCAATGACAAAAAGGAAGTGCAAGAAGAATTAACAGAGAAGTTCAATGAGATTGAAAAACAACTTGATAAAGAGAAAATAAAAAAAGGAAAACAAAATAAGTACACAGACAGATTGATTTTATTTATAAATATGATGACTCCAGGTCTTCAGAGTGAAAAAACCACTAGCTTCCGGGACAAAAAAGAAATTCTTGATAACATTTTAAACTTAAAAAAAAATGGTACTCAAAAGTGTACAAAAGAAATGTATTCTTTGCATGATTTTATTTTGAAATATTGGGAAAAAAAGGAGTTTTCTCTTGATCATCCAAACTATATGCACAATTATGGAGAAGATTGGATAATATTCGATTTTCTTCAATCCATTGGACATGATAGGGTTCTTCCGGTTTTATATTCTTTTAAAGATTCTAAAGAATTGGGTAGTATTGTGAAATCTTGTGCTGGATTTACCTGTTTGTGGAGAGGGTTTCATCCGAGTGCTGGGACTGATCGTATAGATAAGCAATATGAAGAAATAATAAAAAGTCTTTTTAAGAATAATTGTAATATACAATCGTTAAAAAATTATATGCTGAAACTTCTAAAAGAAAGAGATAGAGGAGAGCTTTTAAATAAAGAAAAATGGATTGATAAGTTTAAAACTATTGATATTTATAAACAGAAAAAGCTAAGTCGCTTTTTATTGTTTATAGCCTTTCATAAAAGAAAATTCGAAAATAAAAAATTGGAAATATCCAAATTAAAATTTTTAACAGTAGATAACTGGCATGGTAATGATTATAAAACTGTTGAACATATCACTCCAAGAAGCTACAAATCTATAGACAAAATAGGCAATTTGATTTTATTGCCTCAAAATATAAACAGTAAAGTTGGAAATAAATCTTTTCCAGAAAAAAAGAAAATATACAACGATTGTATAAATCAAGATTCAAATGATATGCCGTATATTCCAATTCTAAAAGAGATTGTTTCTTATAAAGAGCAACATGATTTGGATGATAATCATTATTTGGGTGAACAAGCTATAGATGCCAGAGGAGAAAGGTTAGGTAACTCAATTTGGCGAACACTAGCTGAAGACTGGCTGGGATGGAAAAATTGACATACTTCAGTCATGTAGGTCTTTTAGAATCAGAGTGAAGTGATTTTATCCGAATACTTGATTGGGAATAAGGAAAGAAGGAAGTATGAGTAAAAATATACTTATTTATCAATCTAGGAGCGGAAAAATTGAATTTCGTGGGGATTTAAAGAAAGATACAGTATGGGGAACACAAAAACAAATTGCGGATGTTTTTGAAATTGACAGGTCAGTTGTTACGAAACATATAGGAAAAATAATAAAAGATGGTGAAGTTGACGAAAAAAGCAATGTGCAAAAAATGCACATTGCTTTTTCAGATAAACCTGTAAAATTTTATTCTTTGGATATTATATTATCAGTAGGATATAAGACAAATTCAGAAAAAGCCATTTCGTTTAGAAAATGGACCACAAAGACCTTAAAACAGCATCTTCTTGAAGGTTACACCATCAACAAAAAACAGCTTGCTAAAAATTACCAGAAATTTCAAAAAAGTCTGGAAAATATAAAAACCCTTTTGCCCGAAGGTCAGTCTCTTCCCACAAAAGAGGCTATTGACCTTATCAGTGTTTTTGCCAACACCTGGTTTTCCCTTGATGCCTATGATAAATCCAGTTTTCCAAAAAAGGGGTGGACAAAAAAGCAGATCTCTTTTACGGCCAAAGAACTCAACAACTCTTTGGATAAACTCAAACAGGATCTTATTGTGAAAAAACAGGCAAATGCCTTATTTGCACAGGAAAAGGAAAAAAACTCTGTTAGTGGAATTGTCGGAAATATCTTTCAAACATTTGGTGGAAAGGATTTATACCCATCTGTGGAAGACAAAGCGGCCCATCTTTTTTATTTCATGGTAAAAAACCATCCTTTTACTGATGGTAATAAACGAAGTGGAGCCTTTACTTTTATCTGGTTTTTGAAAAAAGCCTCAAAACTTCCTGAAAACCTGACACCGGAAGCCCTGACAGCCTTAACCCTTCTGGTGGCTGAAAGCAGTCCAAAAGACAAAGAAAAGATGATCGGATTGATTTTACTTTTATTGCTGCAAAACAATCAGGGTAAAATACAGAAAAAAAGAAAAAGTTAATAGTAAGTCTTATTTTGATTTTTATACGGTTTTCCCCTTGATCTTGGACTTATTTCTTATTATGACTGTTTCTCAAATTGCAAAAAAGTTTATTGAATCATTGGGAAGATATGAGTGAACAGTCTGTTAAAACCATAAAAAAACGACTTGAGGAACTGGAAAGGGAGAAGAAAAAGCTTCTTTCTAAACTATCTTTATTACAATCCCGGAGGATTCCTGAAGAAACAAATCATCCTCCAATTGGTGATAGAATATCTTCAAAGATTCCAACGACACCGGGTGAAAAGATTGATCTTTTTTTGAAACTCTTTGTTTGTAGAACGGATGTTTTTCCAAAATTTTGGGAAAACAAGAAAACCGGTAAAAAAGGATACTCCCCTGTTTGTTCCAATGAGTGGGTTCGTGGAATTTGTGAAAAACCAAAAATTAAGTGTACAGATTGCACACATAAAGCTTTTAAACAACTTGATGAAAAAGCAATTTCAGATCATCTCACAGGAAAAATAACTCTGGGAACCTACACAATTAAAAATGATGATAGTTGTAAATTCCTGGCTGCTGACTTTGATGACAAGAAGTGGGAACAGGATATTATATTGTTTAAAAAAGAAGCTGAAAAACTGGGTATTGACGTTGCTATTGAGAGGTCCCGATCCGGTCATGGTGGTCACGCCTGGATATTCTTTTCAGAATTTATACCAGCTTCACTGGCCAGACGACTTGGTTCCGTTATTATGACCAGAGCCATTATGAGTTCAACGAGGTTTGATCTTTCTTCGTATGATCGGTTTTTCCCCAATCAGGACTATATGCCCAAAGGTGGTTTTGGAAATCTCATAGCTCTGCCACTTCAAAAAGTGCCAAGGCGAACGGGTAACAGTGTTTTTGTTTCCGATGACTTCAAGGTCATTGAAAATCAATGGGAATTTATGTCATCCATTCGGACTTTAAGTCATTTGGAGGTATTGAATTTGGTGAATAAACTATCATCATCTTTTGAAAAGATTGATACTTCTGCTGAAGATAAGAGTCAGTCATGGTCTGAAAAATCTCTTGATATGATGACTGAACAAATTAAAAATCAGTGTTTTGGACAGGAAATTTCGGCAAAACTGTCATCCCAGCTTTATATCAATACCGAAGGTGTGTCTTCAAAACTTGTGGCTGCTTTTAAAAGGCTTGCCACATTTGCAAATCCTGAGTTCTTTCAAAAACAAAAAATGAGATTTTCAACCTGGAATATTCCAAAATACATATTTTGTGGAGAACTGAGAGACAGTTATCTCATTTTACCAATTGGTCTTTTGGAAAAAGTCGAGGAAATTTGTAAAAATGCCGGTGCCAGACTGAATATTAGAGATAACAGACCCAATCATCGTAAGTTTAAAGTTTCTTTTAAAGGCAAACTTAAAAAAGAGCAAAAAAAAGCTGTGGAAGAAATCATTCAACATGAAAATGGTGTGTTTGTTGCTCCTCCCGGATCGGGAAAAACAGTAGTGGGTTGTGCTGTTATTTCAAAAAGAAAATCCACCACCCTCATTCTTGTTCACAGAGCCCCGCTTCTTGACCAGTGGAGACAGAGACTTTCTGAATTTGTCAAATTTGATGTCAAAAAAATTGGAATCATTGATGGTCAAAAGAAAAAACCTCAAGAGAAAATTGACATAGCTATGATGCAAACTCTTAGCAAAATGGATGAAGGTGATCTTCAGAAATTATTGAGTAAGTATGAACAAATTGTTGTGGATGAATGCCATCATATTGCAGCTTTTACCTTTGAGCTGATTTTAAAGAACTCATCAGCCCGTTATGTTCTCGGTCTGACAGCGACTCCTTACAGGAAAGATGGTCATCAGGCTATTATTCATATGCAATCTGGCCCTATTCGTTATGAAATATCTGGGGAAGAAATTAAGTTTGACTCAAAAAGAGTGATTGTCAGAAACTCGGATTTCAGACTTCCAGATGAAGCCGGTCCACAACCTCCTGTTCACCAGGTTTGGAGTCATCTTATCAACGATAAAGAAAGACTTGAACTTGTATCAGATGATATTATTGACAACCTGAATGAAGCCAGAGTCCCCTCTTGTTCTTTCTGAGAGGAGAGAACATTTACAGTTATTGAGAAAAAATCTTATAAGTAAAAATGTTTCTAAAAACCGTGTTTTTGTTCTTGATGGGGATCTTTCCAAAAAACAAAGAAACCTGATTCTTGATAAGATTAATACTGCTATAGACAGAAAAAATTCTGTTTGTATTCTCACCACTGGTTCACTCGTTGGTGAGGGGTTTGATTTACCTGCTTTGGATACCTTGTTTTTAACGATGCCAATTGCATTCAAAGGAAGAGTCATTCAGTATGCCGGTCGTATTCATAGACCTGTTGAAGGTAAAAATGAAGTCAGAATTTATGATTATGTTGATCCATGGTCAGCTTTGACCCTTTCCATGTTTAAAAAACGAGCGAAAACTTATCGGAGTATGGGTTATAAAATTGAATCACCTTCAACCATCAAGTAATAAAAATCATCAATAATTGATTTCAGCCGTTACTAATAAATTTTCAAATCCGACCAATATCCTTGGTATTCCGGCTTTCGCCCGAAAAGAGACACTAACTTTGCTGACTTGACCGTTTATGAAATCCATCAGAGTTTTGTCAGTTCCCGTAAATCCAAATCATGTGGTTTCCAGGCTATCGAGTATATCCTCAAAATCATTTGAAGCCAAAGGAGAAAGTTAAGGCAATTCAATTTAGAGGCCAAAAAATGGATCAATAGACAACAAAAAAGCATCAAAAAAACAAATTTTTTTATTTTAAAGTCTTGACAAAATTCTTATATATGGGAATATAGTATCTGTGAAAATTCAACGGACACCTGAATTTAAGGAGTGGTTTGATACACAAACTGAAAAATCCAAAGCTCAAATAGATGCCAGATTTAAGAATATAGAGTTGTACAATTATTTCGGAGACCATAAGTCACTTGGAAATCAGCTGTTGGAATTAAGATGGAAAAATGGACGTAGGGTGTATTATACGTTAATAAAAAAAGAAGAAGTGGTTGTTATTCTTTTGGGAGGTTTTAAAAATGCCCAGGAAAAAAATATCAAAAAAGCCCGTCAAATTCTCAAAAGGGAAACCTTTGAGGCAGGCTTATAAAGCGGGTACTGATGTCTCTGTAGAAGGTTTAAAGTCCGCTATTATAGAGGCTTTATTTGAAACAGACTTTGAGACTTTTAAAGGTTGCATCGCTTTATTATTGGACAAATGCGATTATAAAGAAATCACAAAAAAAACGGGTTTATCGAAAAGCGCCCTTTATAGGATGTGTGAACCGGGGTCTGATCCTACCCTGGAAAATGTTAGTAAAGTTTTAAATTTTATAAATTATTTAGATACAAAAACGGCTGCTTAAGATCAGTTTTAACTCACTGCCTGTTTCGGTCCAAGACGGCCATCATTGAGGTGACAAAAAAAAGATTGTCTCAAATATAGACATTAATAAGACTCTCAAACCCTCATAACATTGGGCCTGAGAGTGGTCATGAATTTGCATTATTGAGAGAAAAGTTGTTCACTTTATTATTTATGAACTTACCCTTTTTCACATTTGGATCTACTAAACGGAGGTTTATATTATGTTGACATTCAAAAAATTTGCTCTTTCGACTCTAAGATTTTTCTTTTTCTTTTTCTTTTTCTCATCATTTTCATTGAGTGCGTTAGCTGGAACAGTCTATCCATCAGTCGATGATCTACCCTTTCCATGGGATAACCCTAAAATGGCGATTAACTTAGATCATTTGTCTGAATCTCTTCCTAAAGGGGAAATATTACTAAAATCGGAAGTGACGAGTTCCGAGGGCAATCGAGAATACAGAGATGGCTGTAGTATTAATATTGCTGAAGATACTGCTGGTCAGAGTCTCAAAATAGAAATGTCGGGCAAAGGAAACTCAGTTGTGGACGGCAACTTTGTGGAAATCGATGTTCAAATCTCTTTCAGTTTACCGTTATCCCATTACGTTGAACCAATGAGACAGCGTCCATTTGCCAGATTTGGGTTCCCCGAAGCATTTGTAACAGTTGGTGAGTTGGAAAAGGTTGAAGAGGAGCTACGACTCCGAATTAGTGTTTATCGAGGATTTTCCTTGAGTAAATTAGCAAATACACCGTATGTAGTCGCTCCCGCTGGAGTTCCAGAGTCGATAAGTATGAGCTTTGACTCTGATGGCGATAGTCTAGTAGGCTTTTCTATATTTGCCATGGGAGACGATAGACAAGCTAAGATTCTATCATGTAAGTCTTCAGAGGAAATAGAATTGCCATCAAAAATCAAACCAAACAGGCTTTTTATCAAAGATTTGCCATAGTTAGGGAATATAGAGTGAAAGTGTGCTATTAAGCTGTAATCCGGGTTTTCAGGCGGTGTGGAGTTAAGTAAAAAGGGACAGTCAAGGACAGAAAAACCATTGAGTCTTACTCTTCAAACAAAAAGATTGGGTTTGGAGTCTCTTCTTTAAAACTGGCACCTCCACCTCATAGAGTGTCCTTGACAACCTTTAAAACTAACCCTAAGCAGGGGGCTGTCCAGATTGCTCCGGCAGGAAACCTGTTTCCTGTTCCTGCCCCCTTTCGGACGAGACATCCCTGAATAAGTGGAGGGATTAAAACATGATATTTAAACGGGATTGTTAGAAATGTTTCGACGGGATTTCATCAAAAAACTGTTATGGTGGCCGACAATTTTTTTTTCTTTCAGTTTTTTTACAATAAAGACGGCAAAAGCCGCAGAACCTAAAAGGAGAGAAGAGTTAGAGCCACCGAATGAAAAGGGAGGAAAAATGGAACAACTGCTTACAAACAACAAAGCCTGGGCTGATACCATAAAAAAGGATTCTCCTGATTTTTTTAAAAACCTGTCCAAAGGTCAAAGCCCCCCTTATTTATGGATTGGTTGTTCTGACAGCAGGGTCCCCGCCACCCAGGTTTGCGGTTTAAAACCGGGGGATATCTTTGTCCATCGCAATATCGCCAATCTCGTTATTCCAACGGACACAAGTTTTATGTCCGTTCTCCAATACGCTGTTCTCGTTTTAAAAGTCAGGCATATCATCGTCTGTGGTCATACGGGGTGCGGAGGGGTGAAAGCCGCCCTGGAGCAAAACACCTCTGGTCCCATTGGAGAATGGCTTGAAAACGTTGAAGAGGTCTATGAAAAACATCAAAACCTGTTGGATCGGGATATCCAAAATTTTGAAGAAAAAGTCAACCGTCTTGTGGAACTCAACATCCATGAACAGGTCTCCCGTCTTAAAGAAAACCCCATTGTTCAGGAAGCCTGGGAACAGGGACAGGATTTGGAAATTCACGGCCTGGTTTATGACCTGAAAACCGGAGAACTTGAAAATCTCAATATTTCAGTATGAGATGGATAAAAACATTTACACGGACAGCAGCAATATCTATTGAATCATTGGGAAGATATGAGTGAACAGTCTGTTAAAACCATAAAAAAACGACTTGAGGAACTGGAAAGGGAGAAAAGAGGACTTCTTTCTAAACTATCTTTATTACAATCCCGGAGGATTCCTGAAGAAACAAATCATCCTCCAATTGGTGATAGAATATCTTCAAAGATTCCAACGACACCGGATGAAAAGATTGATCTTTTTTTGAAACTCTTTGTTTGTAGAACGGATGTTTTTCCAAAATTTTGGGAAAACAAGAAAACCGGTAAAAAAGGATATTCCCCTGTTTGTTCCAATGAGTGGGTTCGTGGAATTTGTGAAAAACCAAAAATTAAGTGTACAGATTGCACACATAAAGCTTTTATAGATTTTCTCTCCACTTCCAGTATTTTTTCTTTGAGTTTTTTAATTGTTTCGCTAATTTTTTCTTTATTATTGTGGGACATTGAAACTCCTCATTATGTGATCATGGTCAACAAGATTTAAATCTTATAGAAACCTTTTATAGATGAAAATGACTTGTTCCTTTCGGGTGAAGATGCAAAGAAAATTGTACTTGCAGCCCTGGGTGAGGCTGATAATGTTTTTATAAGATCTTTCATGGAAGCTTCTGCTGAAAGTGAGGGTTTTAGACATTTTTTTGATGAAATTCTGGAAAGTTTTTTTGATGAATCCCTTTAAGAATCCCCTTAAAACCCTTTGTAAATTTTACATGGTCAAAGGTTTCTATTTAATATCCATCAATTCTGTGCTATATAAACTGACCGGAAAAGACTATTGATATTTAACATTTATAAGGAGAGCAAAAATGCATAATTCTAAAAAATCATTATCTGAATTGAAAATCATTTATTTGTTTCCAAAGATGTTGTCTGATTCATTGAGAATCAAAGCATTTTCACAAAAATCACCATCAAAAAATCCTTTTCCGGTTGGAATTTTTATTCTGTGTTTACTGTTTTCTTTTAACAGCTTTGCGGCTAATCGTTTTCTTAGACTCATTCTTGGTGGAAAACCCACGGAGTCAGTACCCGTTGAGTCCCCATCAGGCCCCACGGCTGAAGAAGTGGCAAATTATGTCAGACAAGAACATAATCGATCAATAGGTGACACCCGTAGAATCTCCGGGGATGTCATTGATCATTTATCCGGAATCGTTGACGAACAATTCAACCGTACTCTGGATGAAATTCTGGAAACAAGACAAATAGAAAACCTTCCTGAAGCCATGCTGGATGAGTTGAGAGCCGCCACAATGGATCCTCTGAGACTCTTTGATCCTGACAATCCTCAGGAATTTGCAAGTGCTGTGAATTTTAATCTCAGAGGACTCGTAAATCAAATTCCACTTCCAGGTCAGTTCACAGAACAGACCCTTGCTTACAGGGATATTTATCGGGCTTTTTTTCAAAAACGACTTGATCCTAAAAATAGAGAACAGATGTATCGTCTTAGAAATCTCCTGGACAGATACTCTGATTCCGAGATAACTCCTGATGATGTTCTCCGTTTTCTTTGTAAACATGACAGTTTTGAGGAAAGTGCCTATCAAAAATGGGCTGACGAAATTATGGTAAAACTCTATAGAAATGATATTTTCAAAAAAATGGCCGATAGTTGTTTTGAGAATGGTTTTGACGAAAAAGCATTTTTTACTCTCTGGGAGGATCCACCTTTTAGAAAATTTATTGTTGATTCCAAGTTTATGAAAAGACATCATCTCGCAGGTAACATGGATCTTCTTATCAAGTGGTGGCGGGAGTTTGGTTTCTCTGTTCTGATGGACGATCAATTTAACACTCTTGTTAAGGCTTCGTTTAATGAAGCCGCTCTGACCTCCAATGCCAGGCAGACACTTGACAATGATCCTTTTTGGCAAACAGTTCAGGAAGCCGCTAATAATGACTCAGGTTTTAGTGATAGTGTTGAACGCCTCATGCGGAAAATGACACCCCTTAAAGAAGACAAACCTTCCTACGGTAGTGGTGACGGCGGATTTGCCTGATTCCGTATTTTTTATTATTAAATTTAAGAATTCTAAAAACAGAATCAGGGTATTATTCGGTTTCTTTCTTGATTTCCTTAATCATTAATTTCTGCGTATAAAAAGATGCAATGGGAAACGACATTGCTATAAGGACTCCTCGGTATTTTTTTGTGTCATTTCATTTGCAGAAGTCAATAAAGTATCAATTTGATTCGTTTCATGTACTTTTCTATTCAATTTGCTCCTCCTCGAATTGACTCCCAGCCAGTCCTTCGTCGTCGTGCATTGAATAGAATCAAAAATTCCTGCGTCGAAGATGTGAAAAGATTTATAGGACAAACCACTAGGATTCATCATCCAATCACTCCAGGGAATGTATCAAATGTGATTTCTTTACTTTTCTGTTCTTCTTGGTCTTTTAAATCCACCGAAAGCGGATTCAAAGGCTTTTTTATAGATACCTTTTGTAACCCTGTTGTATTTTCCTTTTGGATCATCATTAAAAAAATGAATTGAATTATTGACAAATCTTTTCCATTTGGACGTATCATGGAACATAAGAAATGAAAAATAAATAAAATGTTTGGTTATAGAAATATCCTCATCGTCTGGAAGAATGTAATCCATTAAATTCCTGTCTCCTGTCGCTGTTTCCACATATTTGCTTTGAGCCCAGAGACACAGAGCTTCCTCCATGATTCCGTCTCTGCTTATTTCATTTTCACGAACATATTCAAAGTTTGCGGACTTGATAAAAAAATGAATCAACTCGTGAAAAACAACTGATTTTTCCACAATGTCATCTTCTGTAAAGGTTTTTCCAAAATTACCCGGATTTATGTAAATATCGTTTATTTCAGGTTTGTCCCAATCAACGAACATCCCATGGGTCATGCTTTCATCATTATCGGAAACGAGACTCCAATCATCAATATAACGAACATTGTTTAATTTGATTTTCGGATTTAATTTGGCACCGAAAGTTTCAATGAAAAAGTGACAGGCAATACCGTAAAGCTCTTTTACTGTATCAGTTTTTTCAGAGGGTTCCACGACTGCCTGAAAAACACATTCATTGGAATAGGCCTTGGAGTGGAATAAAAATAAAACAATTGCCAGTATTGTATATTTATATTTTTTAATGTGTGTTCCTTCCTTGTTCACCTTATTACAGTCCTGATGGGTTGTGAACCCTATCCCACAGGGAAGGTTCATCTCTTTTCAGTACAATGGATCTCAGTATGCGTTCCACTTCCTTGGCAAAATCATCGTCTTCTTTTGTTGCTCTAAAAACTGTTTTTAGGAATGGATGTTCACTCATAGCTATCCAAACGTCATCATAATCAACGAGAACGTCTTCAAAGGAAAATCTGATAAAAGCAGGAAGTTGACCAAAACGTCCTGTTTTTCTTTTAAGTTCATTAGCCCAACTGAGAAGAAGGTGTGTATCAACCAGATGGTATCTGTTCATAAAATTGAAATCAATAATGTAGTCCCTGAAGGCCTGCCCCTCCCAATAAGTAAAAAACATATCTTTATTAAACGTAACACGAACTGGCATCCAACCACCGGAATCAGAATATTCTATTCTAAAAAAGCAACTATGGGCCATATTCTGTAGAGCCTTTTTCTTTTGATCGGCGATTTTCCTGGCACTCTTTCCTTTCATAATAACCAAATAAAGATCTTCAAACCAGATAAAATCAGAGTCTTTAAAACTATTATGTCTGCAAAGAAGGTACAGAACCTCGTAAGGGGGCAGATTGTGTTCTCTGGCTATTTTATTAACAGACTTTCTAAGGCGTTTCATTTGTCGTTGATCAGTGATATCAAGTCTTCGTTGAAGAAAAGTCCGAAAGAGATCCCTAACCTCTTCAGTGATTATGATGCCATAGGGATGAAAAGTCTCAAACATATATATTTCAGGTGGTACAGAAAACCGGGAAGAATATCTTTGTAGCATTGCATATTCTTCATTATAAATCAACTTCAGAGGATCTGTTACGGTACTTCTTAACTCATGTAATTCCCGTTCACTAAGATCTCTACGACTCACTCCCTTCATTTCAAGGATTTCATCCAACATCCGGTTAAATTCCCCGTCAATCACTTCATCTGAAGGTTTAGCACTTCCAAAAAGCTTGTGAACTTTTTGTGAACCTGTCTGGATGGATTCAAGAAGACTTCTCACCAGTCCTCCATAGGAGAGTGCCTTGGAACAAAATAATAAACACAGAATGAAGATGACATTTTTATTAACAATCATTTTTGTTCTCGCAAGAAGATCATTTAAAGTTTTCCGCTTTATACTGAATTATTTGAAAATTCAGGTGTTTCAAAAAAGAAACCCCGTGAAATTTCAAACATACGACCACCAGTATAGATCAAATCATCGTTTGCAGGGCTTCATTAACCTGGCTGCATATACGTCCATATCCCTCTGTGGTGGAATCCAGCAAAGACATATAAATGTTGCTGTGAAGTATTGATTCCTCTCTTCGATCTTGTTCTTTATCATAGGCCTCAACAAGGGCGGCACACTCGGCTTTTGATAAAGAATCTTTTTCAATGTAGAACTTACCACTAGGTTGAAAAGAGAGATCAATTTTCTCTAATACACAACCATCTGATGTGTCTCTGAATGTATAGGTTCTGGAATGAAGCCCTTTTCTTATTATATAAGAGGAGGAACGGGGTTCCCATTCTGAATGGGCTGTTATTTCAATGGTGTCTCCACTGAAAGTTGATACGGGATTTGAAAGATCATCATTTGTCAAAATCTGACCCAGTTGGTGTGTCATTGAAATACAGGTATTGGCCTGTGCTTTGGAAAAATTTGATAAACTGATACCAAGCCCTATTAAAATGGAAATAAGTATGTGCATTTTTAAACTCCTTTATTGTTTTTATTGTTGTTAAATATACTGGTCGTATTTGAATTTTCTGGTTTTTTCTCCTTGAAATAGATGAAAATCCAAACACGATCAGTGTAGACTTTTAAACTCATTTCACTGGGTTTTCAATGAATATTGCAAATATTGTAAATTTTACATTTTTAGTTAGAAATTTATTGAAAAGATCATACCCGCAGGAAGTGGCTTTCTACAGGTGAATCCAATTATTGTTCCTTTTATACTGAAGACCACTTGTTATCCGTTGGTTTCTACGATTCCTGAATCTGCTGTTTCCGAAGCAGCACGTCCACTTTGGTCATCCGACATCCTCATGAAGGGCTCAAGTATTTCAGTAATAAAAGTTCGGAATTCTCTTTCATCCAATTCCTGTCCGGCTCTCAACAGGGCTTGAACAATTGGGTCTTCAGCAATGACTTCATCAAATCCTTTTTCAGGAATGACCTTGCGGGTTAATTCCAGGTAATGCTTTTGAACGAAAGACTTGAATTCTTTTTTCAGGGAACTGGATCTTATGTTATCTATTGTATCTCCTCTGCCAAGGGGAGCTCTTTCTGCTTCCAATAGATCCAGGAGTTGCTGTCTTGGTGTGTGAGCAAATCCTTTAGATAAAGCATCCTGGGCCATTCGCATGAAACTTTCACCTGCATTAACCAAATTGGCATGAGCGACAGCCGAGAGGCTTAGACTTGTAAATATGAAAAGTGATAAGGTGATTTTTAATTGTTTCATTTTTTCTCCATTTTAAATATTTTAAATAAAGTTCATAATTTCAAAATTAATAAGGATTTTTTTGTTTTTTACATTTAATTTAATAGTCCAAGTAAGAAATGTTTGTAAACAAAATTAATTTGTTATGTAAAATTTACAAAACCCTGGAATGTTTAAATGATTAAGTTTTTTATATTTTCTGGGAAATTCTGATATTGTTTTAAAATTTACGGATGAAGCCAAAAGAAGGGGAAGTGATTGGTTCACAAATCTTATATGGGATCCCATTCATAACAGATTCTGATAAATTTGATAACAGTTTGTAAGAATTAAAGGGGTGTTCAGACTTTTTCAGAGCCGATGTCTTACTTTTGTTTAAACTTTAGACACCATATTTCAAACAAGTCTGTTTTTTTTTCAAAGGGTCTGGAAAAGAGAGCCTAAAAACCGTATATTTCAACAAATGTCTGTAAAAATTCCAAAAATTTTTCTTGTAGTTGTCATTTTGTTTCTGACAGCCTGTTATTCCAATAGGGAATGTCCACGTTGTCAAATCGGTGGAAAAGATGGAGACCCGGAATCCCCTTTGCCCCGGGAAGAGGATCAGGAACAGAGAGAAGAACAGAAGCCAGAAGAGATTCCGGCCACACCGGAGGGGGCGGGCAGACGATTTCCGCCAATGGGAATCAGTGGACGACCACCAGTAAGCTCAGGTGAACAAAAAGAGGGTCCATCAACGGGTGAACAGAGGAGGATTCCTCCACCAAGAAGAGCGGTTGAACAGAGGGAAGTGCCTTTGGTGGGATCAGTTGGTGGTAGACACGGACCACCACCGGCAGGGGATCAACATCCTCCGACAACACAGAGAGAGGTTCCTCCAACAGTGGAAGAGTGGAGTGGGGTTCCCCTGGAAGAAGTGAGGCTCATACCCCCACCAGTGGTGAAGCTGGTTCCACCGGAAGTAGTGGATATGATTTCACCGGACCTGGTAGATGAACCGGTTTTACCAGGCCCAGGAAGTGAATCCTTTTCACCAGAGAGAGCGGGCAGACGATTTCCGCCAATGGGAATCAGTGGGCGACCACCAGTAAGCTCAGGTGAACAAAAAGAGGTTCCATCAACGGGTGAACAGAGGATGATTCCTCCACCAAGAAGAGTGGTTGAACAGAGAGAAGAACAGAAGCCAGAAGAGATTCCGGCCACACCGGAGGGGGCGGGCAGACGGTTTTCCCCAATGGGAATCAGTGGGCGACCACCAGTAAGCTCAGGTGAACAAAAAGAGGCTCCACCAACAACAGGAGAACAGCAGCAAGCTCCGGTGGAGTGTCCTGCTGAAGTTCCAGAAGAGGGTCAAGCAGCCCCACCAACAGAAGAAGTTCTCGAACTTCTGAGGTTTCAATGGGATAATCTGGATGAACTGGAAGACAGGTTTAAGCAGCTTGAATGTCAGGACTGTCCTCCCTCTTTTGGACATTTGATTAGAAAAATTGATTTACCTCACGATGGTGAAACTTTGACATTTACAAAAAGATGTCAGGGAAGCCTCATTGATGAAGATCTTTTTCTTACAGCCCGCCATTGTCTTCCCAGCTATCTCAGTCCCGGAGATTCCTGTGAAGATGTTAAGGTGATTTTACCACAAATCAGTCATGACAAACCCATGGAGATATTGGATTGCGATCAGTTGATAAGGGTCTCAAGGACTTATGAGGGTTTGCCAAAAGAGAACTTCCAGCCTGATTGGGCTATTATCAAATTAAAAAGCAAGTCTCCCGGACGGTTTTTAAAACCGGATACGGATAATGCCAGGGGAATCTCTGATAATGAATCTCTTTTTGCTTTCTCGACTCTTGAAAATCCAGGAACAGGGGAAGTTTCAATTGCCCGGATCAAATGCCAGGCTATTCAAAACAGTCTGAGTTTACCTGAATTCAATGATGATTTAAGTCCTCTGGCTCTTTTACAATGTGACCATCCTCTGGGATCCGGCTTTTCAGGAATGACATTGTTTCAAAAAGGAGAGGATCAACAATACTTTCCTGTAGGAAACCATTCCCATTCTCTTGGAAAAGAATCAGAGAGGAGGAGTGTTATCAGTCAGGTTATTTGTATGGGTGAAGGTGAAGAACCTGAATTTTGTGAGTTTGATCCCGATAAGAAAGAAGATCATATAAAAAGAATATATACGAAAACTCTTAAGAAATCCAAAGTTGAAATTGATGAAGAATTCAGGCATTTAATCGGGGATGAAAATAATCCTATCCAGTGGCGGCAAGTCAACTCTGAGAACTGGAGGAATATGCCGAAATCCTATGTTTCACGCTTCAATAGTGAAATTGAAAGATTTGAAGAAAAAATAGGGGAAGAAACTATGATGTATTATATGCAACATGAGATACCTGTTTATCCCAAATGCATTCGCAGAAACTTTGTTTCTGATAGAGGTCGCATTGAAACTTCAGTTCAAATTCCCATGACAGAGATTGCTTTAACTAAAACAGAGGATCGAAAAGTGGACACCTATTATAAAATCACTTATCTGGAAGCAAAATTGCTTTTAGGCAGTGATGATACGGAAGAAATAGAAAACGGTTTTGCCAGCCCTGAAGATTGGAAATTTATCGTAAGATTTACCTCGGAAAGACCTTCACCCAAATATCCTGAAAATCCCAAAATTATATATGGTCGTTTTTCCCACAACCCGGCTGTGATCCCGCTTTGTCCAAAAAATCAGGATTTCCAGGGGATTCATTAAACCTATAAAGCTAAAATATGCCGGAATGGTCTTCATATTGATTTCAATTTAAAAGACCTCTGTTTTTCATCTGTTTTTCACTGGGGACTGGAACTTGTTTTCAGCGTTTGGGTTTTGATGCACAATACCGAAAGCCCGTGCAGAATGAAAATTGCAACGAAACCAGTCGTTTGACAAATTATTTTTTTCCCTTAGTTGTGTAGGAATTTTCTTTCATATTCAATGCTTGACGACAAAGGACTGGCCGGAAGTCAATTTGAGGAAGATCAAGTTGAATATGAAAGAAAAGAACAGGCAAATAGGGAAAAAATAATTTGTCAAACGACCAAAATAGCATGATAAACTTCTTTGAAATAAGGGGGAATCGTGGACCTGAAAAAAGAGAATGAAGCTTTAACTTATGACGATATTCTCATGGTTCCCCGGTACTCCGAAGTTGTTCCCTCCCAGATTTCCACCCGTAGTTTTTTTGCCAGAGAAATCAGTTTCAATGCTCCGGTGATTGGAGCGGCCATGGACACAGTGACAGAATCACACATGGCCAGGGTGTTGGCCCAACTGGGCGGACTTGGAGTGATTCATAAAAACATGGATCCTGAAGATCAGGCCCTTGAAGTTGAAAGGGTGAAAAAATATGAAAGCGGGGTGATCTTTGACCCCATCACTTTGGCCCCTGAGGCCACTGTGGAAGAAGCTTTAAGGCTCATGGACCGGTTTTCCATCAGCGGGGTTCCCATAACAACCAATAAAAAACTTGTGGGTATTTTAACCCACAGGGATCTGCGTTTTGAAACCAACACTTCCCAACCGGTTTCAAATATTATGACCAGGGACAATTTAATCACCACCAGTCAGGGAACAACCCTTGAAGAGGCTAAAAGCATTTTGCAAAAACATCGTATTGAAAAACTTCTTGTGGTTAACGACTCCATGGAACTCAAGGGTTTGATTACCATCAAGGATATTGAAAAATCCACCAATTACCCCCAGTCATCAAAAGACAGCAGGGGGTGCTTGCTGGTCGGGGCCGCTATTGGCACGGATGATGTGTCCAGGAAGAGAGTTCAGGCTTTGGTGGAAAAAAATGTGGATGTACTGGTTGTGGACACAGCCCATGGACACTCAAAAAATGTTTTGGAGATGGTGGAGTGGGTGAGAAAAGAGTTTCCCGATGGAGTGCTGGTGGCCGGAAATGTTGTAACAGCCTCCGGTTGTGAGGCTCTTTATGAAAAAGGGGCTGATGTGGTCAAGGTGGGAGTGGGTCCGGGAAGTATTTGTACCACCCGTATGGTGACCGGTGTGGGGATGCCTCAGGTGTCAGCCATTAGGGAATGTGTTCCCGTGGCTAAAAAATACAGGAGAACCATTATTGCCGACGGAGGGATTAAGTATTCAGGGGATATGGTTAAGGCTTTGGCCCTGGGGGCCGGTACCGTTATGCTTGGCAATCTTTTGGCGGGTTCTGAGGAAAGCCCGGGGGAAACCATTTTGTACCAGAGGCGGACCTATAAGGTTTACCGTGGTATGGGAAGCCTTGGAGCCATGCAAATGGGTTCCAGGGACCGTTACTTTCAGGGGGATGTCAGGGAAGAGGAAAAACTGGTCCCTGAGGGGATTGAGGGAAAAGTTCCCTACCGTGGTTCGGTTCGTACCATTGTTCATCAATTGCTCGGCGGAGTGAAATCGGGAATGGGTTATGTGGGAGCTAAAACCATTGATGAACTTCAGAAAAAAGCCAGGTTTATAAGAGTGAGCAGTCAGGGGCTTAAGGAATCCCATGTCCATGATGTCACAATCACCAAAGAGGCTCCCAATTACAGGTTAGAGTAGATGGAAAGTGGCAGACTGGAGTCGATGAATAAAGGAGTCGTCATTCTTGATTTTGGTTCTCAGGTGACCCAACTCATAGCCCGTCGCCTCCGTGAACTTCATGTTTATTCGGAACTTCATCCCTATAACTTTCCCATTGATGAACTTCAGAAAAGAGAACCGGGGGCCATTATTCTCAGTGGTGGTCCCCTTTCGGTAAATGACAAAACCTCCCCCACAAGGGATGTTAAAGAACTTTTGAGTATCGCTCCGGTGATGGGAATCTGTTATGGAATGCAGCTTATAGCCCATCAGTGTGGGGGAATCGTTAAGAAAGCCAAAGTCCGGGAATATGGTCAAAAGAAAGTCTTTTGGGAAAAGGGTATTGAAAATGTCCCCGGGGAACAAAAAGTGTGGATGAGTCACGGGGATGTGGTTGAAAAATGCCCCGGGGGATTTGAAACACTGGCCAGATCAGATGAGGGGCACCCCGCTGTTCTCGAAGGAAAAAATATTTTTGCCGTTCAGTTTCATCCTGAAGTCAGTCACACAATTTGCGGAACAGATGTTTTAAAGTATTTTATTTTCGGCATGGCCCGGATCAAACCCGATTGGCAACCCCGTTGCATTATTGAAAATCTGAAATCGGAAATTTTAAGAAAAGTAAAAAATGAGGATCATGTGATCGTGGGATTAAGTGGTGGGGTGGATTCAACAGTGGCCGCCACACTTGTTACAAAGGCTTTGGGGATCAGGCGTGTTCACTGTCTGTTTGTCAATAATGGTTTGTTGAGAAAGGGGGAGTACGAGGAAGTTTTAAATGCCTATAAAACCCAGGGTCTCAATGTGACAGGAATTGACGGGGAAAAACTTTTTTTAGGGGAGCTAAAAGGGGTTTCAGAGCCTGAGGAAAAACGCAAAAAAATTGGTCACGCCTTTATCCGGGTTTTTGAGGACTCTGTCAAACAACTCAGCCCCAGGCCCCAGTGGCTGGTTCAGGGGACCCTTTATCCCGATGTGATTGAAAGTGTTTCCCCCAGAGGGGAGTCTGTCACGATCAAAACCCATCACAATGTGGGAGGTTTACCGGAACAGATGAATTTAAAACTCCTGGAACCTCTCCGTGAACTTTTTAAGGATGAAGTCAGGGCCATAGGGTCTGAGTTGGGTCTTTCCCGTGAAAGTCTTTGGCGGCACCCTTTTCCGGGTCCGGGACTGGCCATTAGAATTTTAGGTGAGGTGGATAAAAAATCCCTTGAAACTCTCAGAGCTGCTGATGCCATTTATATTTCAGAGCTTAAAAGGGCGGGGCTTTATTATAAGATCTGGCAGGCCTTTTGTGTCCTTTTACCGGTAAACACAGTGGGTGTTCAGGGGGATGCCAGAACCTATTCCAAGGTTTTGGCCCTGAGAGCTGTGATCAGTGATGATGCAATGACAGCCGATTGGTTCACCTTTTCCCATGAATTTCTGAAAAATGTTTCTGATCGTATCACCAATAAGGTGGAAGGTATTAACCGGGTGGTTTATGATGTGACAAGCAAACCTCCCGGTACTATTGAGTGGGAGTGATTAATGTTATACGGAATGAAAGTATAAAAAAAATATGAAAAATAGAGCAGAAAAGACTTTTTCAGGATCGACTCCTTATCTGCTTCTAAAACAGCCGTGATTGCAGCTTCTTTTAAGTGATTTTAAACATAAATTTGGATTTTTCAGAGTTTTTGGATTCTCAATTCCTCACGTTTATTTCTCCAATAATAATGATACGTCAATTTTTAAACACTTGGAAACTTTGTACAAAGTAAGAAGATTTGGTGATTGCGTTCCACTTTCCAGTCTCTGGTAATACCTTGTAGTGAAACCAACTTGTTCGGACAACTTTTCCTGAGTAAGTCCTGTTTTTTTCCTGTATTTTTTAAGATTGCGAGACAATCTTTCAAGTAATTTTAAATACTTAACTTCGTATCTCATGTTTCATATGATAACAACCCGAATTTTAAATACCATGGTATTTAAAATTTATGATTTTTTACCGATAGATATAAAAAAGGTTTGTGAGAAATAGTTTTTAATAAAAATGTTTTTTCTAAGAATAATGGAATCAAGATATGAACGTAAGATTATTTATTTCTCATTGTTTTTTTCTTCTTTTCTTTTTGGTTGTGGTAATAATAAGAATGAAACTATTCAATCTCCTTTGCTAAATCCAGGGGATCCACGAGGAGTCCCCGGGCAGGATTTGAAACTGGATCAACTTACAGAAGTCGCAGATGCCAATAAAAACAATTTTACAATTTCAGGAACCTGTCTTGATGGTGGTAGTTTAATTACTATTACTGTGGAAGATGAAGTTATCGGTGAAAATATTTCATGCACAAATGGACGTTTTTCCTTGATGGCAGATTTAGAAAGTTTTTCTTCTGATTCAAACACAATGGAAATAAGCATTTCCCAAGAAAAAGACGGCCAAACAATCACTGACTCTCTGACAACCAATGTAACAATCACTGACCCTCCTCCAGTTCAACCAATAATCCCCAGCTTTATGGAATTGGTCGACCCTGAAAGTTCTCCCAGTGAAAACACCAATCCGGTTATCAGAGTCAAGGACAGAAAACCAGGGGATACTGTTGAATTGTTCACTGATAGCGAATGCACTCATAGGGTGGCTATTGGAGATGTTCCGCCAAACAACGCCACATCTGTTGACTTGACTATATGTAAAGCAGGATTGAGAAACTTCTATGCCCATGCCCATGCACAAAGGCACTGGATAGATTCTTTCTCAGAAACATGGGATTGGTTCACTGATGATATAACTCCTTACAATTATGGTTATCGCTCTATCCCGATAACAACCTGTCATGAGGATCAACTAACACCAGGGCATTATAAATTCTATGAAAAATCATCAAATGACAGGGGTTCCAGTGGATGTTCTCAGGAATATCTGGAGTATTTTTTAGATCCTGATCCCGGGGCTCCACGGGTTCCAGCAGCCATGATTCTGGTGGAACCAAGCATCTCACCGGGAGGAAATCCAACACCAACCATAGGGGTCTTGGGAGTCAGTCCAGGAAATACAGTTTTACTGCATACCACACCCCTTTGTAATGATTCACCAAAAGCCAAAGGAATAGTAGAAGAAGGGAAATCCTATATTGATTTGACTGTTTCAACTTTAGAAAACCTGGGTGACTATGTATTTTATTCCAAAACCGCAAACTTTTATGGTTGGTCAAAATGTTCAAACGTCAAGGTCAAATATACTTATGCTTTGATTAAATTTAATCCAACTGAACCTGTTCCCTACTGTTTCCATTCAAAGACCTATTCTGATTCCGTAACGATAACCGGAAAGGCCCAATATCAGTATCGGGCTCGTGGGAATGGAGGGGTTTCAGGCCCCAATCCCATCCGTCATGCTGAAGTGAGAGTCACCAATGTCGACGGAGAAATCATTCAGTGTACTGAAACGGATAGCCAGGGGAATTTTTCAGTGAGTTTACCAAAAGATGATTCCACAGCCCTTATTTCTGTTGTTTCCAGGGCTTACAATAATTTTTTAAAACTCTATGTTTTAAAAGATCCAAAAACCAACGTTTTTCACAGTCTTGAGAGGGAAGTTGTTCTTGATAACTCAAAAAGTATAGGTTCTCTTGTGGCTCCGGCTACGGGATCCCTTGAAGGGGGAGCTTTTAATATTCTTGACAAAATTTTAGACACAAATGATTTTTTAAGGGAAAAAACAAAGAATTGCCAGAATCAATTTTCCAATTGCAATCCCTTTACTGTGGGTGAGTTTACCACTGTTTACTGGTCTGAGGGAGTCAATCCCCATGATGAATATTTGGGCACTCAGAAAAGTTTTGGCCTTTACTCCGGTGAGAGTTTTTATGCCCATGAAAAAAATCAGATCTATATCATTGGAGGTAAAGATGGTGATGTGGATCGTTCTGATACAGATCATTTTGACGATACCATTATTATTCATGAATACGGGCATTTTATTGAAAAATTTTATTCCAATCTGACATCCCCCAACGGGGAGCATGATGGCAATGATATCATTGACCCGAGATTGGCTTTCGCGGAAGCCTGGGCCAATTTTTTACAGACACAGGTAAAAGCCCATTTTTGTCCCGATGATAACCCGGATACAGTTGAAAATGAACGTGAGGAGTGTCTGTGGGAGGCTTCCTGTTACAGGGATACGGTAGGAACTATTGACGGCAAAGCTATTGTTTATGAAAGGGATCTGGAGGAAGGGGATTCCATATGCGGACCCTCACAATCTTCATCTCCACAAAAAAGTGATGTGGCCACAATGGAAGGGGAGGGAAACTTTCGGGAGTTTGCCATCACCCGGACTTTGGTTGATATCTTTGATGAAAATAATGAAGGAGTGGGAATTGATCAACTCACAGCTTCTTTTGCTGAGTTCTGGACTCTCTTTACTTCAGAAACAGTGGGGCTTGCCAATAAGAATTTTTATTTCAATAATGTGGGCAGACTCCTTGAGTTGCAGACACAGCTTCCTGAAAGCGAAAGAGACTGGTCTGAAGTTATTGCAGCGGAAAAACTGAGAGTTGGTGTGAGGGATTATGGTAATTCCCTTGAGTTGGGAGGCACTTGTGGAAGTGTAAAGATCCAGGCCCGGGATATTCCTGAAAAACAACCCGAAGACGGTTCTTTTATGAAATCCAATATGTTTGATTCCAATGATTTTTATGAATACCGGCATGAAGGAGGCTTCTTTGAACTGGATTTGGCATACAGGGGTCATGATCAGGAAAATTGTCCAAAAGATAAATTCGATAATAAACCCGACAATTGCCCACCACCACCTCTTGATATTTTTCTTTATGCGGATGATTATGTTTTTGGAAGGCAGCAGGATATGATTACTTCAAATCGAGAAGTCTTTGATGGAGGACTTAGTGACGAGAAGACTCTGCGTTATTCTAACTTGAAGGAAGGGGTTTATATGATTAATATTATGGTTCACACAGGGGATCACAGAAAATATAATCCTGTTTATTACGATATGACTCTTAATGAACAAAAAGCTTGTCCGAAGTGAGGTTTTTATGAAATTTTTTGAAAAACTACACTTTAAGACAAGTAGTTCCGTTTTTGGATTTTGGGGTGTCTAAAAATTAGTGATCTCCATTGATCCCTGTTTAACTTCTTAATTATGCTGATCGTGTTTGAAATTTCTTATTTTTGATTATGGAGATAATACCTTTCAAAGTTCATTTATTGTCTTTGAGTGGCTCCAGCCCATGGAAGGAGAAGCTGGCTGAGGCCATGGATGGCCGTCCCGAAAAGACAATAAATGAACTTTGAAAAGTAAAACCCGTGAATTGAAATCACGAAATTTCAAACGCAATTAGTATAACATATTTTTAAACTCACTTTTTGGATACACAAAAAATAATAGTTACTGTATTATATCTTCAATGTATCGTATATTTTCTTGACAATATCCTGTCTTTCCATGGATTCCAAGTTGAAGATTAAAGATTCCAGTTAAAGAATTTAGTGAATATATCGTTATATCGACTGTTCTGTTTTATAAGAGCTTTGGTCTCCTCTCCCACAGGCACGACCAGCCCGATTTTACAAAGGGCATGGGCTACATATTCTTTATTGCCGTACCATGTACTATCGGCGAAAATCCGGGCCAGAGCATCCTGGGTTGGTTCATTCACATATCCAATGGCTCCGAGAGTTGCAGCTGCCATGCCTCTCAGTGTATAACTGTCTGTGATTTTCAGTTTGGTAGTATTATCATGTATATCATTACTATGTACCAGTACACGAACGATGGCCTCCTGTGCTTCCGGGGATTGGGTCTTTACCCGTGCATGGATTTAAGAGCCGTGCTTTTAAAATCAAATTCATAGTAACTATTTCCATAATCGAAGTCTCCACCACTTATCGCTCGTGTTAAAGCCTTATCAGTGTTTTCATCCTGTAGACCAATTCTTGATAAATTCCAAAGTGCCGAGGATCTCATTATATCGGGGAATTCGGGTTCAATGACCGCAATTAAGGTCTCTTGAACTTTGGCCCCTTTGGCACCCATGTTCCCCAAAGCCTGAATGGCCGCTCTTCGTACAAAGGTCTCGTAACCCTGTAGGGTGTCGTCCATTACGATTTCTGTTAATGATATATGGAACTCACTGTTTTGAGAGCGTGTGTAACTAAAAGCCGTTACTATATCAAGGAGTCGGCTGACATGAATATGTCTCCGGTTTTCTTTTGCCAAAGCCTCACCTAAAAAATTGGTCAGTTTTTCGCTTTGTGACCGAATTTCAACAAGGGTTCTGCCAAAAAGACCAACAGTATGAATGTTGTGGAGATGGACATCCATCGCCATATAGGCAATGTCTATTAAAAGATCGTCATCAGTGGGTTTGGCACTTCCCAAAGCACTTCTCAAACGACCTAAAACATTTTCATATACTGTACGCCTCATTATATCAAACAGTTGCCTTTGAATATTGAGGGATTGGGGTTTTATATCGAAAAATGTCCCGGCCACAGCCTCATAAATTTTGGCGAGAACGGGATCTTTCGGATTTTCAAACTGGGTAAGGAGAACCTGAACCATGGTATTTAAAACATCTTCATCCTGGGGTTGAGCCTCTCCTAAAAAATTTAAGAGTTTGAGGCCGATAAGGGTTATTATGTTACATTAACAAAAGAAAAAAAACTGGATCATAAAACATAAAAAAACTATAATGAAAGGTTAATCCGAAACCGGGGAATGTTTCACTCTACCGGTACCTTCTCTTTAAGATTTTACATCCATGAAAATTTCCCCCGTCACAGGCTTTTTTATAAGCGGCTCTGGCTCTGGCTTCGGAAACGTCGCCTTGGCTGTCTTCAAAAAGCCCAAGGGAAGTACATCCATCCAAATTTCCCCCGTCACAGGCTTTTTTTAAAGCGGCTCTGGCTTTGGAAATGTTGCCTTGGCTGTCTTCTTCAAAATCCCCAAGGAAAACACATCCCCACAAATCTCCGGGTTTACAGGCTTTTTTAAAAGCGGCTATGGCTCTGGAAATGTTGCCTTGGCTGTCTTCAAAAAACCCAAGGGAAGAACATCCATCCAAATTTCCCCCGTCACAGGCTTTTTTTAAAGCGGCTCTGGCTTTGGAAATGTTGCCTTGGCTGTCTTCTTCAAAATACCCAAGGGAAGAACATCCCTGCAAATTTCCCCCGTCACAGGCTTTTTTTAAAGCGGCTCTGGCTTTGGAAATGTTGCCTTGGTTTCTTTCCAAATCCCCAAGGGAAGAACATCCCCGCAAATATCCCCCGTCACAGGATTTTTTATAAGCGGCTCTGGCTTTGGAAATGTTGCCTTGGCTGTATTCAAAATCCCCAAGGAAAACACATCTCCACAAATCTCCGGGTTTACAGGCTTTTTTATAAGCGGCTCTGGCTTTGGAAATGTTGCCTTGGCTGTCTTCAAAAAACCCAAGGGAAGAACATCCAGTCATGAAAATTAAAATGAAAACAAAATATTTCATAATGGTCTTTAATTTCATCCAATTTAAAAAAACGGGACCGCTTAAAGATAAATGACAGTCCTGTTTGATAACAGTAATATGTCCCTACAATTTGGAATTGACATTTTTTTCATTGTTTCCCTTTCTATATTAAAAAAACTCCATTTTCAATAATTTTTCACGGGACCGCTTTGGAAGATCAGAAAGATCAACTGTGACCTGGAAACGGCCATTGACACAATCCACGGGATCACTAAGCACCACAGAGTCCACAGACAAAGACACTTGACATCTATCAGGTCCCTGATAAAGTCAGGCTTGCGGCATTGTCGTCTGTGACTCCGGGTATCTCATCAAGCATTAAATTCTCTCCGGGAGTTCCCCGTCTTATAGGAGTATCAGGATTTATGGGATTCTCTGAGGCATTTTGGCTTGTTCCATTGTCGTCACCACAAGCCAAAAGAAAAACAAAAAAGAGTAAAATAACCTGTTTCATTCTCTCCAGAATAAATCATATTTCCCGGATCAAAGAGAAATATCTTTCAAAGTGTTTCAGAGTGAATCAGTTTTTTATTGGAAACAAAAAGTCCGATTTTCCAGTGTCTATCTATTGGTCAAATTTTATTGTGAAACCCCGTGGCTGGATTCTTTTCTTTCTTCCCTATTTTTGTCTGATTCCCGACAAAACATATAAGCCAATTCTGGGTTCTCATTAAAACCAAGTCTCATACAGTTAAAAAATTGATGGGGAATAGAAGTAAAGGAATTTTCTTTTTTATACAATTCCACTTCTATAGAACACCCTGTACTTCTAAGAGTACCTGAATGGTACCCCTCCCCCCTTTTCTCCTGTATCTGTGCGGCGTATTTACAGGCCGAAATACGCATAGATAATTGTCTTGTTTCTGTTTTTAAAAAACAGATGCCTGAATACATAGCTACTGATTTATTTAAAAAATATCTTTTGTCACTTTCCGTAAGAAAATCCTGCTTTCCCAAAGAGTGTTTGTAAGCAGCAATTTTCATACAAGATTCTATTGATTTTTTAAGGCCATGAAAACCCGTTATATTTGAGTTGACCATTTTTATCAACATAACCTATTTGTCTGTAAGGTTATGTTGTGCCATGCTTAAAGAATGAAGGCAATCAACAAAACAAAAACCTTGGCCAAACTCGACACCATCCAACCTCATATTGAAAAATGGCTTGAAAAATACTCCAGAACCAAAACCAAAAACTCTTATCATGATAGCCTTAATCAATTCTTTAAATTCCTGATCGAGTCGGGCCATCAGGGAACCCTTACACAGGGGACCATTGTCAAATTTCAAAAGTACATGGAAGGTAAAGGTCATAAACCCACAAGCATTTCAGGCCGAACAACCGCCATAAGAGTCTTTTTCAACTGGTGTAAAACCCAGGGAATAACAAACATCAATCCAGCCGACGGCGTGGCTCCCCCCAAATTCAAAAGAAAATTCAGGAAAGAGGCCATGGAACCGGAACAAATAAAAAGCCTTTTAAATGTGTTACACAACGGCGGTCAATTCACTTTCAAGGAAACCCGCAACGGAATAACAAAAGAGAGAATAAAAAACCTTCCGGGTGGGAATAAAAGAGATATAGCTTTTTTTTTTTTGTGCCCTGGGGACAGGATGCCGCCGGTGTGAATTGCACAGGGCAAACATTACAGACATCCAGGATCACAAAGGGGAAAAAGTCCTCTGGGTTATGGGAAAAGGGCAAGACGAAAAAGCCCCTGTCATTCTGGAAAAAGAAGTTTACCAGCCTCTAAAGAAATATCTTGAGTCCAGAGTAGATAAAAACCCAGCTCTTTTTGTTTCGGAATCACAGAATCTTTCCGGTGTGGCCAGACTCGCCTTGGCTTCCATGTCAGTCATGGCCAAAAGCTATATGAAGGCTGCGGGCATGGATGATGATTTATACAGTTTACACAGTACACGCCACACAGCTGCCATAATTGCCTTGGAATCTACCAACGATATAACCCAGGTAACCAACCTTATGAGACATTCAAACATCAACACGACAAAAATCTATCTGGAATCAAAAGAACAGGACAGACTTTTTAAACTCAAACCTGGTCAACACTTATGCAAAAAGTTTTTAAGCAACAATAACCCGTGAGAATTTTAATTAAAAAAGACGGGATTTTGCGGCCACTGTGGGTCTAGTTTTTTGATTTTCACCTGATCTTTACGGATTTCAGTTTGTTTCCAGAACACGAGGGGTTTTACCGTTCCTTTTCCATCCGTTCGGATGATCCCCCGTTTTTTTCGTTGAGTGGGGATTTGCGAATGGTGTTTGTGGAGTTGAATCGTTTTAGAAAGGGGAGGGTGTGTGATTTGGTTGACATGAGGGAGAAATGGAGTTATCTTTTAAAGGAGTCGGATCGCATGAGTGAGGAGGAGGCCCGGAGTCTTTTGAAAAGCGGTGGAGGAGAGATGTCAGAAGCAGTGAACCATTTTTTGGAATTATCCCGTGACGAGAAGTTGCAGTTAATCGAGGAGAATCGTCAGAAGCATATTATGGATCAGAAGGCCCGTGAAGCTTATGTTCTTGAAAAAGGCATTGAGAAAGGTCGGAAAGAAGGCATCAAAGAGACTGTTTCCATGATGCTTAGAGAGAAGTCAGAAATTTCTTTTATTTCCAGGGTTACGGGTTTGTCTGAGGAGGAAATCCGAAAAATTGAGTTGGAAAACAGTCGATAGCAAAGCAGAGCATCTTAGGAATAATGAATTAGGAAATTAAACATCACCTTACCAACCATGTTACGGATACCGATAAGAAGATTGAAAAACTTCAAAAGATATAGATAAACTCATTGCCTTGATTATTTCCTTGACAATATCCTGTCTTTCCATGGATTCTTTTTTTTACGAAGGAACACACAGGATGCCAAAAGACTTTGTTCATTTACATTTACACAGTCAGTATTCTTTGCTCGAAGCCTGTTGTCGGACCACTGACACACTGGAAAAAGCCAAATCCTTTGGTATGTCGGCCATGGCTCTGACGGATAACGGAAATATGTTCGGGGCCATGGAGTTTTATCTGGCCGCAAAAAAAGCCGGGATCAAACCCATTTTGGGTTTTGACGCTTACCTGGCTCCCCAGGATCGTTTCACAAAAAATTACAAACGCAGTGCCGACTATCAACCCAACACCCGTCTTGTTCTTTTGGCTCAAAACTACAGAGGTTACCAAAACCTTTGCAGGCTCAGTTCCATAGGTTATCAGGAGGGTTTTTATTACAAACCCCGGATTGACTGGGATTGTCTGAAACAATATGGAGACGGCATTATCGCTCTGACAGGCGGGTTTTCGGGGGATGTTTTCCATCACTTGAGAAGGTATGGGGAAAAGGAGGCCAGAGAGCGTCTTTTAAAACTCAAGGATGTTTTTGGCGACAGGCTTTATATTGAGATCAATCGGGTGGGTTCCAGGCAGTGGAGGGAGTCTGAGCCTTTTCTGTTTGAACTGGCCCAAAGGGAATCTGTTCCCCTGGTGGCGACCAATGATGTTTATTATCTCAATAAAGAGGACAGACTGGCCCAGCAGGTTCTGATCTGTATCGGGACAAACAAAACTCTTCAGGATAAAAGTGCCGTGTGGTCGGAAAGTGAGGAACACTACTTCAAGTCTTCAGAGGAAATGCACGACCTCTTTCAGGATTGTCCTGAGCTTTGTCAGCAGACTGTTGAAATCAGTCAGCGTTGTGATGTGGAGTTTCGTTTTAAGGACAAATCGGGAAAAAACATTTACCATCTGCCCAGTTTTCCCACTGAAAACAATGTCAGTATTCTGGAGGAACTCAACCGTCTTACAAAAAAAGGTCTTGAGGACCGGTTTGAAGAGGCCAGAAACAAGGATCAGGAAATTCCTGAAAAAAAGCATGAAAAATATTTCAGTCGTCTGGATTATGAAATTGGTGTCATTGATAGTATGGGCTTTACGGGCTACTTCCTGATTGTTCAGGATTTTATCAACTGGGCCAAGGAAAAAGAAATTCCCGTGGGTCCGGGACGGGGTTCGGGGGCCGGTTCCCTGGTGGCTTATTGTCTGAAAATAACAGATCTTGATCCGGTTCACTATAATTTGATTTTTGAGCGTTTTTTAAACCCTGAAAGAATCAGTATGCCGGATTTTGATATTGATTTCTGTCAGGAGAGACGACCTGAAGTTATTAAATATGTCATTGAAAAATACGGAAAGGACTCGGTTTCACAGATCATTACTTACGGAAAATTACAGGCCAGGGCGGCTTTAAGGGATGTGGGACGGGTTTTGGGAATGAGTTATTCCGAAGTGGATGTCATGGCAAAACTTATTCCTGATAAACTGGGTATCACTCTTAAAGAGGCCATAGAGACTGAAACGAGGATCAGGGAGCAAATGGAAACAGACCCACAGGTGAACAATATGATCACAATTGCCCTTAAGGTGGAGGGTTTGGTTCGTCATGCGGGGATTCATGCGGCGGGAGTGATTATCGCCGACGGGGAGTTGGTCAAACACACTCCTCTTTACAAAGGGGTGGATGGCGAGAACGTGATTCAATACGATATGAAACACGCTGAAAAAATCGGACTTATCAAATTTGATTTTCTCGGTCTTAAAACCCTGACTTACATTCAGTACGCTCTGTCTTTAATTCATGAAAACCACGGTCATAAGATTCATATCCATGAAATTGATATTGACGATCCAAAGATCTATGAGTTGATGTCTAAGGGGGATTCTGCGGGGATCTTTCAGTTTGAGGGGGATGGAATCACCAATGCCCTGAAAAAAATCAAACCCACCTGTTTTGAGGATATCATGGCCATCAATGCTCTTTATCGTCCGGGTCCCATGGAGATGATTCCTGAGTACACAAAGCGAAAGCATGGGGAATCAAAAGTGGAATATATTTTCCCGGAACTGGAGGATATTTTAAAGGAAACCTGCGGGGTGATTATTTATCAGGAACAGGTTCAGTTGATTGCTTCAGTGATTGCCTCTTACTCTTTGGGTGAGGCGGATATTCTCAGACGGGCCATGGGAAAGAAGATTGCCAGGGAAATGAACCAGCAGAGGGAGCGGTTTCTCAAGGGAGCCGAACAAAACGGTTATGATAAAGTGGGCTCTGAAAAGCTTTTTAATCTGATGGCTGAGTTCGCCAAATATGGATTCAACAAGTCCCATTCGGCGGCTTATTGTGTGATTGCCGCCCAGACAGGCTGGCTTAAGGCCCATTATCCTATTGAGTTCTATGCGGCCATTCTTTCAACAGAGATGAGTGACACGGATAAGGTCGTCAAGTATATTAAAATCTGTCGTCAACAAAAAATTGACATTCACCCTCCCCATATCAATTATTCAAACTATAAATTCACTGTGAAAGATGAAACTCTTTATTACAGTCTTGCGGCCTGCAAGGGATTGGGTCAGTCCGCAGTGGAGGCCATTCTTGAAGCCCGCAATAAAACAAAAAACGGGAAATTTGAATCCCTGGATCATTTTTTTGAAACGGTGGATTTAAGGCGTGTGAACAAGAAAGGCATAGAGTCTTTAATTAAGGCGGGGGCTTTGGACGATTTTGGGTTTCATCGTTGTCAGCTCTATAAGGGTTTTGAAAAACTTGTTGAAGCTGCGGAGAGCAGGCGTTTGGACAGGGAAGTGGGGCAGAGATCCCTGTTTTCCCTTCTGGGTGATGAGGAACAGAAAATGACCATGGTCTCTCTTTCGGAGTGTGACCCCTGGTCAAAGATGACAAAACTCCGTTATGAAAAAGAGGTTCTTGGGTTCTTTTTAAGTGACCATCCCCTGAACGGTTATGAGGATATTTGTGAACTCTGGTTTCGGACCAGTGTTTCAAGTCTTCAGGATCGTAGAAACAAGGATGAAGTGACCATGGCGGGAATGGTGAGTCGCTATCGGGAGATTATTACCAAGAAGGGAACCCGCATGGCTTTTCTTCAGTTTGAAGACCGGATGGAATCAAACATTGAAGTCACGGTCTTTCCCGATACATACAGTCAGTGTGAGGCTCTGATAAAAAGTGAGGAGCCCCTTATTATTTCAGGGGTTCTCGAAAAAAAAGAGGGAGTTTGTAAAATCCTTGCCGGTAAGATCATCACTTTGTCCGGGGGGATAAAAAATGTTAAGTCTGTCACTTTTAGGGTGAATTCCCAAATGAGGGAAAAATTGGACAAATTAAGGGAAAAGATTGATAAAAACCCGGGTAAGACACAGGTCAAAATAGAGTTGGCCCTGGATTCCCTGGATAAAAAGGTTGTTTATGATGTTTATGATCCAAAGGGGATTCATCTTTCCAGTGATTTGTTAGAGGCTTTGCAGCGTGACTTTGGAAGTATGGAGTTTATTGATATTTCTGTGTAGAGGGGTTGGATAAGTTGATAAAGACACTGTATTTTTTAATTTGTTTTGGGTTTGCGTTTTCAGCTTATTCAGCCCATGTCACTGTGACAAAAAAACAGGTCATTAAAGCTGCCAGTGAAAGAAAGGCCCGTCGCAAGGCTGTGGATAAGATCACTGACGGTGTCGCTCTTGACATGATCAAAAAGGAAATCGGAGACCAGCGTTTTCAGGAAAATTCAGAAAAAATCAAAGAGGACATGGATGTTTTAAAAAAGCGATTCATTCCCTTTTTTAAAATTTTAAAATCAGAAAAAGTTCAGGACTCCTATCATTTTGAAGTTGAACTTAAGGTTTCCCGGAAAGATCTCAGGCAGGTTTTAAAGGAAAGGGGTCTTTTTACAGGTCATAAAAAAACAGGCATCATTCTTCCCTTTATTGAAGTTAACAATCAGATCAACGGGGAGTCCTATCATTGGTGGTCTTCGGGTTTAAGTGTTTCAAAAGAACTTGAAACCATGGCCCGGGATTTTGAAAAGGAGCTTTATCGGGGGTTTTTTGAAAAGGGTTTTTTTATGTTGCGTCCCCAGGCTTTTAAGATGGTTCACATGATTCCCGCTTTTTTGAGGAAAGTTTATCTCACTCAAACGGAAATGGTCCAGATTACGGATTTTAAAAAGGGGCAACTTTACCTCAGTGGTCAGGTGAATATTTTAGCCAGTCCTTTAAGGGAAAATGCTTACAGAATCCGGGCCCAAATCAATTGCAAGCAGTCCTCAAATGGTCGAACTGTGGCACAGATGACAATTTCTGTGGATACGGTTTCAGGAAAATCATTGAACCATATCTCCGGGGATGTAAAGAAACTGGCTCTTGAAGCCAGTCGGGATCTGGCCGGTCAAGTCTATGATCTTTGGCAAAGGGGTGCCTTTGAGTCCCAGGTTTTGAAGTTGGTTTTAACAGGTGATCTCAATCAATGGCAGATTCAAAAATTCAAAAAACTTTTCAGTCAGCAATTAAGGATAAAAAACGGTCCCACAGAGAGATTGTTTGAACCGGGACGTGTCACTTTTGAAATGGACTATTCCGAAGGGATTGAAACTCTTCTTGGAAAGTTAAAGAGAACCAGGTTTGAGGGTTTTGTCAGCCAGGTGGTCTCAAGCCAACCGGGTCAGATCATTCTTGATGTAAGACCCATGCAGTAGGGATTTTTACTGATGAAATTCATTAAAGGAGAATCTCATTGGATAGGTCTTACACCTTTCCCGGAAGCTTTGAATCAGCAGAATCAGGTTTTTCAAAGGGTCAAACAAAATCGTCAGCCTTGTTTCCTGGGAATGGAACACCCTTTGGTTTTAACCCTTGGGTTAAGATCCCACAGAGACCCTTTGATTGGGTTTTATGAAAAACTTTTCCCCCAGGTGTTTTTGATAAGACGGGGAGGACATCTGGTCATCCATAATCCGGGTCAGTTGGTTATTTATCCCATTGTTCCTATCAGAGAGCTTGGTTTAAGTGTTCGGGCTTATCTGACTTTGTTGACGGAAGTTACCGAAAGGCTTTTGAGTTCTTTTGGTATTGGGACTTTTCGGGGAAAGGAACCGGGACTTTTCACAAAGGGGGGAAAGATAGCCATGTTCGGGGTGGGGATCAGACAGGGAGTTTCCTGTCACGGTCTCTGTGTTAATGTCACAAATGATCTTGAGGATTTCAGAAAAATTCCCGTCTGTGGAGTTAAGGATCAACCCATGGACCAAATGGCTTTTCACATTCAACCCCCTTCCATGGAAACACTTTTTCAATCATGGGTTGATTGTTTTACATCAACTTTTTCCATGGGTTCCATTGACTTTCTTGATAAAATATGGAAATTTCCGATTACAACAAGGTCTCTTGGCACAGTTGGTAGCGCGTCTCCTTGACATGGAGGAGGTCACTGGTTCGAGCCCAGTAGAGACCACCAGTTCTGGACACCAAAAATCCAAAATCTCTGAAAAACACAAAATTTGTAAGTATTTAAAATCACTCAAAAGAGGCTCACAATTGCAGGCTAAAATTTCATGACATTCCATGAAATTTCATCCGTTTACTACTTGGATACTACTTTTTTACTACATCCTTTGCTGGGTCTTTGATTCCAAAATTCGGATCCGAAACCTGAAATAAGAATCAGTTTTTCTTAATCAGTTCAGCTTTCAAAGTTGAATGTTATAAGGGTTCAAATCCAGTCGGGCCGACCAATGAACCACCGGTTCTATTCCCAAATTTTGTGAGAAAAATTTACACTAATTATTTTGTTTCATACTGATTCATCAGGTTTTGATTTTAAAATAATCCATGATTAAATGAAATAATGAGAATTTTTTCCAGTTAACCATAGTTCATTTTCAGGACATAACTTATAAGAAATAATTCCATGTGTTTAATATTATACTGAAGACCATTTGTTTTTCATGTGACTTTCATAGAAAAATTCCATGAAAATTCAAACCGGACCGGTATATTTATTCCAGATTTTAAAAAAGAAAGGGCTTTTTTATGGAAAACAAAATAAACTTTGAAATTTTAGAAACTATTACAGAACATCAAAAAAATATTTCAAACAGTTTTCTTCTTTATTGTGCCGAAAAAACGGCAAGAAAAAGATCGAATGAAAAAGATAAAGAAAGAAGAAAGGAACAGTTTAAATATAAAGAGGTCATCATGCCGGACTTTCAGTACTCAATTGATCTTCAGAAACTAATTACCAGATGGTGGACAGATGAACTTAAATGGTACAAAGAAAACTCCAAAGAGTATGAACACGAAAGCCTCATCAGTGGTTTACTTTATCGCATCCATTCATTGTTTTTTAGGAATCATATGCAATGCCCTTTTATAAATGGGAAAAAACTCGACAATAAAGACTTTATTGTTGAAAATCAGAAACTTTTTAAAAGGGTTTTAAATCAATCAATTAAAAATTTTTCAGTGGATGTGGTGATGAAGAAGTATTTGTACCACCTTCCCCTGGAGAGGATTCGCAGAGTGATGGAATCAGGGGGATTGAGGGTGGCCACGAAGACCTTGTATGGTCTTTGTTTTTTTGTTCACTGTTATTTGGAGGATATGGCGGAGAGGATCAGGGGTGAGATATTGTCCTGTGGTTTGTGTGTTCATTTGGATGAGACTTCCTGGCCGATAGGTAACAGTAAGCAGAGTGATGGTTATTTGTGGGTTTTGAGTAACCAGGGGGGGAGTTATTACCGATTTGAGCCGACAAGGAGCGGAAAAATAGCCAAAGAGTTGTTGGGCCCTTATGGGGGCCCGGTGGTTGTTGATGGTTACAGTGGTTACAAGTCGGGCTTGAGGGAGAGTTATGGTGTGGATTTGGCTTTTTGCTGGTCTCATGTGAGGCGTAAGTTTACGGACATAGAGGGGAATTATCCAGGGCCTTGTGGAGAGATACTGGACAAGATAGGGAGGCTTTTTGAAATTGAGAGGAGGGCCTCAAATTATGAGTTTTTAAGGAAGTTGAGAAAAGAGGAATCAGGAGAATTAACGAAACAGATCAGGGATTGGTTGTTTGAGAAGAAGCCTGAGGCCCGTAGTGAGAGTCATTTATTAAAGGCGATCAATTACACATTGAATCACTGGGATCAGAAAAAAAAGCAAGACCGCCTGAAAGTTGGGGTTACAATTAAGGAGATTCAAAAATGGTAGAAAAAATAAAGAATTTTTTCTTTAAAAAAGAAAAACCCTTTACAAAAAAAAGAGATATTAAAACAAAAAATATCAAAAAACTGCTTTTTATCTGCACTGGGGGGCTTGTGCTTTTACTGCTGGTTCTCCCCGACCGGAGAAACTCACAGAGTGAAAATGAAACTTTTAGAACAACTGAAAAACTCAATGAACCGGACTCGTCTGGACCAGATTTATCTGGACCAGACTTATTTGGATCAGACTCGTCTGGACTGGACTCTGAACTGGAAGCCATCAATCAACAAACCCTGAAAACTCTTTCCGGAAATAACAGCTTCAGGAGAACTCCAAAAAGTCTCAGTTACCTTTATCTGGACTCAGGCAATAGCCAGGATAGTGGTAGGAGCAGAAGACAGGACAACTCCTCTGATTCCATGATTATTTCAAGGGATGGGTTTTCGGGGAACACTCTGCCCATAAGCTCCCAGGTTCCTCTTACTTTATCCAAAGGGCTTAAAATTGATGGAAACACCGAAATACCGGTTAAAGCCCTTGTCACAGAGGATGTTTTTTACAGGAAAAACCTCGTTATCCCGAAAGGGTCCTCATTTTTCGGCCATGCCGGTTTTTCTGAACTTGAGAGGGTTCAGATCAAATGGCATTTGGTCCAGTTCCCAGTTGGTATTCAGAAAAAGATAGAGGTCCTTTCCCTTGGGATGGATGGAAGGCTTGGGGTTCCCGGAAAGATTGAAGGGAACTTTTCAAAAAACCTTATGGGCAGTGGTCTTTCAAATGTCATAGGGGCCTATGCCAGAGGGTCAATGGAAACCACTGTGTTTGGACAAAACAGGGGTGGCCACAAAAATGGCCTGAGAAACGCCGCAACTCAGGTGGCAACGGAATACGGGGACAATCTCACAGAAAATATGAAAAGAAAGATCAGGTGGATCACAGTGCCTCCTGAGACCAGACTCTATGCCCTTGTCACAAAACCTTTTTCCCTGGGAGGGACCAGTCATGAGTAATAACAGTGCAAATAATAAAAAAGATGAAAATCACTTTAGTTTTTTACTGATGGTTCTCATTTTCTTTGGGTTCGTAATGATTAACCCCTATCTTGATGCCATCAATGGAGTGCTTCACAGAATCGAGGTTTTTACTCTGGAATTTTATCACAGCTTCCGGGGAAAAGTGATTCTGATTTTGATTGGACTTCTCTTTGTTCCTTTTGTTTTTGAGAGGGTTTTTTTCCTGATTAAAAAAATCAAAACGAAATACAAGTCCATGGAGAGACTCAGAAGAGAAAACCCCTACAGGGAAACTGAAGATTCTGTTTCCTGCGGGTTTGACAAAAAATCAGGAAAGTCCATTTATATTACCCATTCCCAGAGAACCATGCACACCCAGATTGTGGGGACTACAAATGCAGGTAAAACGGAATCGGTGATCCTCCCCTGGGCTATTCAGGACATTTATAAAGGTCATGGACTGATTATCATTGATGGAAAGTCTGACAGAAGTCTTTTGAATAAACTCTGGGCTTATACCTGTGAGGCTGGAAGAAAAAGGGACTTTCTTCTGTTTTCTTTATCCCACATGGATAAGTCCTTTCAATATAATCCCTTGGTTGGAAAAAACCCGGAGGAAGTCATTGAAAGGGTCTTTTCGGCTTTTGAGTTTGATGACAGCTATTACAGAAATATCCAATACGAAGTTTTTTCAAACCTCATTTGGCTGTTCTTTCACTCAAAAACCCCTTTGACCTTCAAAAGACTCCACATGGTTCTTACAAATGATGATTGTCTCAGAACCCTGGACCAGGAGGGGCATAAGGACAGGGAACTTAAAGAGTGGGTCACTGGCTTTTTGGCTCTCTCACTCACAGAGCGAGAGAAAAGAGTCAGTGGCCTGAAGGCTTCCATCAGTCAATTTGCCCAGGGGAGGACTTCAGAGTTATTTGACAGCATACAGCCCCACATTGATCTGAATGTGGCTTTTAAGAAGAACAAGATCATTTATTTTCAGCTCCCTGTCCTTTTACACCCCTTTCTTGGAAGGGCCACGGGGAAGATGGTTTTACAGAGCCTTCAGAACGCTGTGGCTAACAGGCACAGGGGAGGAGGGAAAAAACCAAAGTTTTATTCCCTGTTTTTGGATGATTTTACTGAATACCTGTATCCGGGGTTTGTTTCCATTTTGAATAAGTCAAGGAGTGCCAATGTGGGGGTGGTGTTTTCCCACCAGGCCCTTGGAGACATCAGGACCCTTGGGGATGGGGTGGCAAACTCCATACTGACAAACTCAAACCTGAAGATTTTCATGAGAAACACAGACCCGGACTCTGCTGAGTATTTTTCAAAACTTATTGGGACAAGAAAGTCCCGGAGAGTGACTGAAAGACACAAGAAGACCTGGGGGAGTCAAAATGCAACAGGAGACCAGTCAATCAGGGAAGTTGATGAATTTATTGTCCACCCGAACAGATTTAAAAAGGATATGGGTACAGGGGAGGCTGTTATGGTGATTCCTTTTTTTAACTGTTCAAGGACCCTTGATGTGAAATTTGAAATGGCCCCTGATATTAAGGTTCCGACAATGCCAAAAGTTAAGAAGATAAAACCGAGAGAACCAAAGACAAATCAAGTGCAAAAAAAAGAGGCAAAAAGATCAATCTCCGAAAAAAGGATCTGATCCAATGAACATCATGGAAAAGGGGGATTTATGAAAAAAAATATTACAAACACTACAAGCATTCAAATATTAGCAGTTTTATTGATTTTGATTTCTGGATGTTCCACTCTTGATAAGAGTATGTTTTTGGGAGGAGCCCTTGGGGTTGGAGCCGTAGGTTCCTTTGGTGGCCTTGCCACTTCCAATTACAGCAAAAATTTTCAAACAAAGACTGTGATATTAAGCTCCGCCCTGGGTGGTCTTGTGGGGATGGGAATAGCCAGTATTATCCACAAACAGGACAGGGAGGTAAAAGAGAAAAAGAAGTTTACAACCTATGAACAGATTATGACTAATCCCATGAAGAAAAATGCCTGATCTAATAAAACCCAGGGTTGAGACTCGTTGGGTGGAGGGTCGCATTGTCGGTGACAAATACATTGAGGGTCATTTTGAGTACATTATCGTGGAACCCACCCATTGGGGGCAATGATGCCAAGACATTACATCATTCCAAAAAAAGAAATAAAATTTGCAGCCAAAGCGGGTTTTTTGACAAGAGACCTTTGGGAGGAGTTTTTTAATCGGCATACAAGAGGATGGGCCAGTATTCGTTGGAGAGGTTTTAGATCAAGAAAATTGTTTATGGATCATAGATCACCACTAGCCAGGGATTGTTTGATTCTCAATCAGAAATCCTCTGAGATTAAAAAGATTGTCAACAGTGAAATATCATCTCCCCCACTGGCTCTTCAGATTCCCCATGATGAAATTGTGGGAAAGATTGTCCTAAAACTTAAGGATAGCTCTGAAAGAAATTGAAGACATCCGAAAGAAGCAATGCCTGTGTTATGTTGCAAACGTAGTTAACCCCGGTCCACCTTCTTCTATTATGGACAACGATGATCTTCCTTTCAATGAGATGGTAAGTAAAGTAGATAAGAACATAAAAAAAAAAGCTGAAAAGATTCAGTTTGAACTCAAAAGAGAGATAGCTAAACTCAAGGAGGAAAGGATTCCACCCCGATGGGATGAATGGCTTGATGAATGTCTTAAACAGATGAAGTTCATCAATAGACCATCCACTGTTATTCAATATAGTAAACAGCTTAAGAAGTGGGTTAGTCCCAGATGGGGTGAAATAGAAATTCAATCCATTACTAAAGCTGATGTTTACAAATTGGTTTTTGAAGAATTGGATCCCAGTTTTTCTCCTCGAACCAGGAAGAATATTCTCAAACAATCGAGTAGAATTCTTCAAATGGCGGTAGAGGAGGGGTTTTTGAACCGTAACCCTTGCTTGGGGATTAATGTCAAAGTTCCTGAACCAGAACAGAAAGTTTTTACTAATCAGGAAGTTGAGATATTTCTTAGAGAGGCCAGGATTACAAACCATCGGTTTTATCCTGTATGGGCTATGGCTTTAATGACTGGGATGAGGTCAGGAGAACTTTTTGCTTTGAAATGGTCCGACATTGATTTGGAAGCAAGAATAATTTCTGTTTCCAGACAGTGGACGAGTAAAAACGGGTTCTGTTCCACAAAGACCCAAAGAAGTCGTGTGGTACCAATTTCTGATAATCTTTTAAAATTAAGAGAATCAGGGGTGATGAATTTGTTTTACCCCATTTAAGTGAATGGAAAACAGGAGAGCAAGCTAGGGTAACCAGAGAATTTTGCGAGGCCATAGGGATCACCTCTGTGAAGTTTCATGATTTAAGAGCCACCTTTATCACCAATCTCTTATCACATGGAGTGGCTTTGGTAAGAGTGATGTCCATTGTTGGACATACCGAGATGAAGACAACGAATGTTTATTTGAGAAAGGCCGGGGTGGAAGTTAAGGAAGCTACGGAACAGTTGGGTTACCAACTTCCAGAGGAAAATTCAGGGAAGATTTTATCTCTACTGGAGAAGCAAAAATTGTTTACTATTTGACTCTTTTTTTAGGTTTGAAAATGTGTTAATTCAGAGGTTTAAATGGTGTTCAGTAGAGACCACCATCGAACCATCGGTTCTATTCCCAAATTTGTAAGTATTTTAAATAACAGGAAACCCTTTAGAGTCTTTTCAAAAATTCAGGAATCTACCCTACATCGCCCAAAGCTCGGATTTTAACTAGAACTGGTTTCAAAAGAAAAAACTTGTTTAAGTTCTAAAATCAGTGTATATCAGCCTTTAAAGGCAATAGACTCTTTGTTTTAACAGGATAAGTTTCGCCTGGAATCAATACTGATTGCAGGGAAACCAGCATGAAAACAAATGGTCTTCAGTATATTTACGGGAGGCAAAATGAATATGGGACATTTCTTTGTGACAGCAACATTTATCTTAGGAGTTTATAGTGCAAAGGCCCAGCCACCAGATAGGGGAGGGGACATCACAGTCCATTTTTCAGTTGAGAGTCATGGTGAGTACCAGGAGGGTGAAAACATTAAAATAAGAGGCTATTCCGATTTGAGCTACGGAACACTGGAAATAGCTTTACAGAAAAGAGTCAAAGATTTGACCGATATAAACATATCAAGTATAACAAAGTATCCATGTTTGATGAATGGCAAACCTATTGATGCAGAGATATGGAGTGTGGAATGTTATGAGATGATTTTCCATGCTGCTCACATTAGAAGAGGACTCTCGCAGGATATATTTGGTTGTAGGATCACAATTGGTACTTATTATCCTCTGGAGGTTTCTCTTTATCGCTGCGAAAATAATGAATTTCGCCTGGCAATAACTCCTGAGGGAAGAGAGGAGTTTATTTCTTTTGACGAACTTGGCATTGTACCGGACTCTGTGGATGAAAGAAAACTCATAAATTGAGTCAGAATTTGCAAGTTTTCAAACATCACTTCTAAGCCCACGGGAGAGGAGATTTTCAAAAAGATCCCGACACAACTCCCAGTTCTCTGTACTCCCCTCCCTACTTTGAGGGAACTCTACATTGACGAAAAGAAAATGTTACAGGGCCTTTTGAAGGAATCCACAATGTCAGAGGTGGGAATCTTCCAACCGACATTCAAGAAGCTCTAAGAAAGCATTTTGGTTTTTCTGGAAAAGTTAAAAGACAATCAAAATGAGTCAGCCCAAGTGGCTCTGGCCCAACGTCTCACCAATAAGTGGAGTATGTCGAGCTTGGAAAGACAAGCCGCCCATGCTCTTTGTAAAATTGGGTTGGTAGTGTCTGTGGGAGAAAAGGCCAAAACTATTATAAAAGAACACAATCACTATAACAATATATTTCACCAGAACTTTTAATTGGAATCTTTAATCTCGAACTTGATCAAGATTTATTTCTGCGGCCCCTCTGTCCTACTCTTAAAACATATTATTTGGAGGAAAGAGCTTGTCATTTAATAATAAAAAATGTAATTAAAAGGTAAGTCAAATATGGGGAAAGCTCAAAATCCACAGATGTTTATCTAAATATTAAAAGATTTATCTTAGGGTACTGAAGTGACAAGTGTACATCCTATTTTGATTATTATAAAAAAAGAATTCATCTGGTTACTGGCTAACGGAAGAGTTCTGTTGAGTTCGGTTTTGACACCTTTTGCTTTTTTGTACGGTCTCGTTATTATGCCATTGGAACAAACAGCAGGGATAAAAACCTTTATGATGGTCATATTTTCTATTACTTATTTTGGAGTTCTCTTTACATCTTCCTCAATTATCCGGGAAAAGGAGAGAGGAACCCTTCTTGCTCTTTTAATAACTCCTCTCCGGGGAATGGAATGGGTTTTGGGAATTTTCTTTACAAGCCTTATTATGTCTCTGTCAATGTGTTTGGTGAGTGCCTGTCTTTCGGGAATCGATCTGTTGTTTCAGCCTTTTATTATTTTAAACATAGCTCTTGTTGCCGGTACTCTTTGTTTTTTGGGAATAATCATAGGTTTGTTTTCGGAAAACCAAAGGGAATCGGGACAATACTCTTTACCCATTTATTTGTTGTTTTGCGGAACGGCTTTTTTCTCCTCTTCCTATATCTCTTGGCTTCCCGACTATCATCTTGCCATGTTGTTAACTGAAGGAGAGGGTCTGTCTTTCTGGAAAAATCTTTATCACACCACTTTTAATCTGACTTTTTTTCTTGTGAGTCTGAAAGCTGCCAGTCAGTATTCTCTGTTTTATTTTTCAAATAACCGTGAAAAACGCTACTCTCACTGGATTTCTTTTTAATTGTTTTTTTCTTTGTATGATTGTGTCAAGGTTGCTTAATATTTTTGTAAGTATTTAAGCCATTCTGTATTTTTTCCGACATACCGGTATGAGATATTTTCTTTCCACATAGGGAGTATTTGTTACTTCAACAGATTGAATCTTATTGATAATAAAGGATTTTGTTTGATTATCTTCTTTGTGAAAACCGTAAAATAAACGATTGCCAGTTGTTTGAGCTATTCTGAATGATAAAGGTTCTGTTGTTCTTAATTCATCATTGTATCGCATTTTCCTTGATTTTCTTTTCATCTCTGTGGCCCACAGCCTGAGGAGAAAAGTCTACGAAATCGAAGTGATTGTATAATATCGCTGTCTTTAGGTTCACCATTGTCTATTAAATATTTTATTCCCAATTCATGGGCATCTTTTTCAAGTTCATCTATACATACAGAAACAGATTGGTCCAACCCGTATGCAAATTGTAAAAAATGGACATATTCGTGGAGAATAGTGGATTTTCCTTCCAAAGTGGAAAAATCAGTTTGATCATGAAGATATATTGTTTTTGTTTTTCTATTGTAGAAAGCTTCAACTTTCGGGGCATTATCCACATTATCTCCATAGTGTTTCTTTTGTAATTCATCATCACTCAATATTTCAATTCGAAGTCTATCAGTAACTCCTTTATTGAGTTCATCCATTTCAGCAAATAAAGCATTATTTTCGATGATGTATTGGTGAAGTTCATCGATAAGTTGATAAACTGCCCCGGTTTTTTGTTCATTGGTTTCAGCACTGGAAATTTTAGCCAGAAGAAAAATTATAATTATTAAAAAATATGTTGGTTTCATATTGGAAAATCTTTACATAAGTTATGTTTACAGGTGAATTTTCGTCTCCTCGATGGAGGACCGCAATCCGAATTGAGAAGTTTACGAAATCGAAGTGATTGTATAATATCGCTGTCTTTGGGTTCACCATTGTCTGTTAAATATTTTATTTCCAATTCATAGGCATCTTTTTCAAGTTCATTTATACATACAGAAATGGATTGGTCCAACCCGTATGCAAATTGTAAAAAATGGACATATTCGTGAAGAATAGTAGACCTTCCTTCCAAAGTGGAAAGGTCAAGTTGATCATGAAGATATATTGTTTTGGTTTTTACTTCATAGAAAGATTCAACTTTTTGGGCATTATCCCCAGTATGTTCCTGGTATTTTTTTTGAAGTTCGTCATTACTCAATATTTCAATTCGAAGTCTATCAGTAACTCCTTTATTGAGTTCATCCATTTCAGCAAATAAAGCATTATTTTCGATGATGTATTGGTGAAGTTCATTGATGAGTTGGTAAACAGCCCCGGTTTTTTGTTCATTGGTTTCAGCACTGGAAATTTTAGCCAGAACAAAAATTATAATTATTAAAGAATGTGTTGGTTTCATATTGAAATTCTTTACATGAGTTATCTGACAAAAATGAATTGCATTCTTAATGTGTCTCTGTCAATGAAAAACGGATAATCCATTCTATAAGAATTTGTCATAGCAGGGAGAGGAAATACAGGATATTATGCAATAAATAAAGTATTTTCAATATTTTAAAAGCTTGTTTTAAGGGTTGGTTTTCCAAAAAATTAAATTTTAATGTCTTTTAGATCCTTTTAAGAATCTAACTAAAAAAGTAATAAACGCTCAACTTTGTCATTGTTTTGTCATTTTTACAAAAAAGTTTTTTTTGTTTTCTTTTTTCTTAAAAATGGTAGTGTGTTGACTTCTTTAAACAAACACATACTTGTATGTGTTTGTTATACTGAAGACCATTTGTTTTTCATGTGACTTTGAGAGACCACTTGTTTTAAGCGGATTTTGGCTAAAGAAATTCAGCATAGGATAAATGATCTTTGAGAGACCACTTGTTTTAAGCGGATTTTGGCTAAAGAAATTCAGCATAGGATAAATGATCTTTGAGAGACCACTTGTTTTAAGCGGATTTTGGCTAAAGAAATTCAGCATAGGATAAATGATCTTTGAGAGACCACTTGTTTTAAGCGGATTTTGGCTAAAGAAATTCAGCATAGAATAAATGATCTCTCAGAGAAATTCCATGAAAATTCAAACCGGATCAGTATAGCTTAGGGTTTTTCTTTTAACCTCCATAAGGAAAAAAATGAATCAATGTCTCTGTTTTATTATTGTTTTTTTGCTTTCGTTTTCAAACTTATGGGCAAATTACACGGAAGATGAAATCAAAAAAATGTGGGTGGACACGGAATTTGATTTTAAAGCCCTGTTTCAGCGATTGAATGCAAGAAAATGTCATAAATCTGAAAAAAAGTTTGGAGAGTGTTTGATGGCATTTAATGAATTGCTTTTGTCCATCAAAAGGGATGGTAAGGATGGTGAGTCCTACCAATTAAGGGTCTCTGAGACCAACGAACTGGAGATTGTTTTTTTCTCAAAAAAGAATTTTCCCGGAGCAGAGGACCTCCAGGCTCTTAGAGATAGACGCAGGGAATCCTTTCAATCATTTTACCAAAATAATATCATAGCCTTAATGAATAGATCTGGGGAGCTTGGTTTGGAATCACCCCCCCATATTCAGCAGTTTGATAATCTTGTCCAAAAAATTCTTGAATTGGCAAAAACAGTTCCCGGAGAAGATGAGTGCTATCTGGCCGGTCAAACATATAAGTTTTACCTAAAAGAAGGGGATCCTTATAGTGATTTTTATCCTTCAGAATTGGATAACCAAAAATCCTATGCATCCTATAAATCCGTTGGAATAGGGATTTTCAGTGAATTTTATGAAACAGAAGATGGAACCAGGGGCCTGGTGGTCTATCCCATAAAAGGTTCACCGGCTGAAAAAGCCGGTCTCCAAAGGGGGGATATAATTTTAAGCATTGATGCTTTTGATATCACAGCATTGCCTTTGGATGCAGACAAAGAGACTCTGGATAGAGTGCATGAGATGACAAAAGGTCTGGTAGACAGTCAAGTAAATCTTAAAGTTCAAAAAATTTGTGATAACGGAAAGCCCAGGGAAAAAGAAATTACAGTCACCCGGAGTCCATTTTTTTATCTTCCATACTGTTTATTGGAAGCCGTTTTGTAAATCTCGATCAACAGGAACCCTGGGTCTGTGATGAGCCTGAACAATCAACAACATCCCCTGAGCAGGACAATCCGACCGGTCTTTCTGAACTTCGTGCTTTTTATGTGCCTTTGGAATCTTTCCATCCCATTAAAGGAGGGGCTTTTAGTGGTGTACAACTCCCCTTGTGTCAGGAATTTCTTGCTTTACAAAAAAGAGAATTCCTTGATTCCAACAGCCTGGGAATGATTATTGACCTGCGTGGCAACACAGGGGGAAATATGCTTGAAGTGTCCTGTATGTTAAACACTCTTATTGAAAGCAACAACGCCCTGTTACGTTATTTACCAATAAATGACGGACAGTTTTTAAAAGCCCCTGATGGACAAATGGAAGTTGTCACTCATTATTTTACTGAAGGCGGTTTTTCTTTCAGACCGCATATCTCTGATCCTGTTATTTATAATAAAAACATTGTTGTTCTGGTGGATGAACTCTCCGCCAGTGCTTCTGAAATCTTTGCCGGAACCATACAGGACATGAAGCGGGGTTGGGTCGTTGGTAACCGCACTTTTGCCAAAGGAACCGTGCAGGGGAAAACCCCCGTAGCCTCTAAAGAATTCAATGATGAAGGGATTATGCCAAAAACCATTGAATTTATTCGTACTACAGGAATTTACACTTTAAACAGTGGCCGGTCCCCCCAGGGCTATGGAATTATCCCCGATTTTCATTTTTCCCGAACAGGTGAGCCTGTTGAAGATAAGGCCGATAGTATTTCTTACAAAGACTTATTGTTTTTTAATAACATTCAATTTGAAAATAATCCCTGGGAACAAAACCGTCCTGATGAAATGAACCAATTAAAAGATTGTATTGGAAAAATGGATCGGATGGGTGAAACCCTTAAAAGGAAAATTCAGGAGGATGAAAAATATCATCGTCCCTTTGTCAGTGATTACCATATTGAATTGGCAAAGGATATTTTAAAGTGTGCCCCTTCCCGTCATCCTGAGATAATAAAATCTGATTTTTCACCGGCTTTTAGGGAAGAGAGGGAAAAAATATACTGATCCGGTTTGAATTTTCATGGAATTTCTCTGAGAGATCATTTATTCTATGCTGAATTTCTTTAGCCAAAATCCGCTTAAAACAAGTGGTCTCTCAAAGTCACATGAAAACCAACATGGGATCAAATCTGGATCCTTTTCCGGATGGGTGAAACCAGCAGCATTGGAGCCCTCCTCAGACAGGAGCAAAGGGCTGAGAGAGTGGATTTTTAAAAAAAACTTATATCAACTTACAGTTGATATTATTTGACAAATTGATAGAAAGACATTTTATCTTATCTGCCTGAAGATGATTTATTTTCGTGTGGTTTTCCAAGAGACTACTTGTTTTAAGCTGAATTTCTTATTAAGAAAAAACCTGTTTAAAATAAATGATCTCCTTGAGAAACTCCATGGAAATTCAAGCACGATCAATAGATTTATTTATTGGGAAAAAGTGTTTCTTTAAGGGGGAAAATGAAAATGTTAAGAGAGAAAATAAATCCACTTGTTTTTTTTATTCTTATTATTTTTATATTTTTAGATTCATGGGGGAGAAGTCTTTCAGAAGGCGAAATTAAAAAAGCATGGACAGAGACAGGTTACAGCTTTGAAATTCTCTTTGAGGATTTGGGGGTGGAACACTGTTATAAATCTGAAAAAAGATTCAGTGCCTGTCTGATGGCTTTCCATGGATTGCTTTCAACAGCCAAAAAGGGTGAATCCTATCAGTTGATGGTTTCTGAATCTGACAAATTGGAAATTATTCCTTTTTCCGGATTGCAAAATGTGGCATTCAAAGATATCTGGGAGTCTGAGTCCGGTTACAGAGGGGTTGTGGATAAATATATGGAATCTGAAGCCAAACGCAGGGAATCCTTTCGTCTGCTTTTTCAGACACGGTTGCCCGATCCAAAAGAATTCCATGATATTGTTCAACAGATTCTTGAGTTTACGGAAAAAATTCCTTTGAAAGATCGAAGCAAGATAGCCGGAGGCACATACAATGTTTACCTGAGCGAATCCTTTGATCCTGACAGTTCTCTATCGCCGGTAGAATTGGGAAACTCAAACTTTAAAGAGGACTCCGTTGGAATAGGAGTCTACCTTCTGTTTCACAAAATAAGGAATGGGAAAACAACCTGGTCTGTTTCTCCTTATAAAAATTCTCCGGCAGAAAATGCGGGATTAAAAAAAGGAGATCTTATTTTAAGTATTGATGATTTTGACATTGGAGATTTACCCGTTAGTATGCAAACAAAAAGAAATCTGTTAGACAGACTCAGGGGGCGGGAAGGCACTGAGGTAAGACTTAAAATTCTAAGCATTTGTGATAACAATGAAAAAGAAATTAGGGTCACCCGTGGCCGCTTCAGACACACTCTTAACTGGATAGAAACCCATCGTTATATCAGTCTGACTCAACAGGAACCTCTGGACTGTGAAACGGAAAAACCATCTTCTGAATTTTCCCGGAAAATGGGCAACAGGTTTCATCCGTTGAACTCAGTTCTTCCGATCCTCAGGCTCTTTATTTGGACTTAAGAGCTTTTAAAGGTTTTCCCCATCCGGCGACTCATTTGATAATTAATTTTTTAAAAGACTATATGCCAGAAATTGCAGATTTTCCTTTGTGTGCTGAATTTATGTATTTTCAGTCCAAGGACATTGAAAACCCCCGAAGTCGGGGGATGATTATTGATCTTCGTGACAACTTAGGGGGATATGTTCATGAGGCTGCCTGTATGTTGAACTCTCTTATTAAGAGTGATGGTATTATTCTCCGTCAGTTACCTGTTAAAGGAAGTGAGGTTCTGGATCAAGATTCAGGTAAAGATAAAACAAAAACTCTTTTTTTCACCACAAACGGGGTTCCCATCAACCCTCGTCTTTCTTCGTTAACCTATAACAAAAATGTTGTGGTTCTTGTAGACGGGTTTTCAGCCAGTGCTTCTGAAATCTTTGCCGGAACCATACAGGATATGAAACGAGGCTGGGTTGTTGGTAAACGTACTTTGGGTAAAGGTAGTGTTCAATATCCTGTTCCTTATAGAGAAATATCTCCTAAAGAGGGAGTCGATGCTCCTTTTAAACCCCTTGAATTGAGTGTAACCAAAGCGATTTACACTTTAAACAGTGGCCGGTCCCCCCAGGGCTATGGAATCATTCCGGATTTTCATTTTTCCCGAACAGGTGAGCCTGTTGAAGATAAGGCCGATAGTATTTCTTACAAAGACTTATTGTTTTTTAATAACATTCAATTTGAAAATAATCCCTGGGAACAAAACCGTCCTGATGAAATGAACCAATTAAAAGATTGTATTGGAAAAATGGATCGGATGGGTGAAACCCTTAAAAGGAAAATTCAGGAGGATGAAAAATATCATCGTCCCTTTGTTAGTGACTACCATATTGAATTGGCAAAGGATATTTTAATGTGTGCCTCTTCACGTTCTGACATCATTTCTGCCTCTTTGGAATTGCCATCCAGACCTTATATTGTGCATGAAAAAAATGTTGATTGAAAATTCAGTGTATACTGGTCCGGTTTGAAATTTCATGGAATTTCTCTATGGAAATAGTATGAAAAATAAATGATCTTTAGTATAAGCTCCATTGCGATCCCGGAATAAAGAAATTTTGACCCGTTGTAATTTCATCTTCAAAAGTTCTCCTTGACTTTGGAGTTTGAAAGCCTTTAACAAGAAGGTTGTCATTCTGCGCTAGTGTCGGAATTGGTAGACGAGCCAGGTTGAGGGCCTGGTGGGGGTTTCCCCGTAGAGGTTCAAGTCCTCTCTGGCGCACCAATCCGAAAACCTACTTATACTGAAGACCGTTTATTTTTCATGTTTTTTTAAGAAACCACTTGTTTTAAGCGGATTTTGGCTAAAGAAATTCAGCATAGAATAAATGATCTCTCAGGGAAATTCCATGAAATTTCAAACCGGACCAGTATAGGTTTTCGAGCATGACAGAATTCCCCGCACTCCCAAGGAGAAGTAAGATAATACACTTTCCATCTTCACCAAAATACACTCGATAACCAGGACCAAAATTAATCTTAATTTCAAAAACTCCATCTCCTATAGCCTTTATATTCTTCTTTCCACCACCAAAAGCCACCCGATCAATAAAAGTGTGTATCTTTGCCTGAGTTCTCTTATCAAGGCTATCGAACCATTCATGGAAAGGTTCCTTTGTTTAAGACTTTGAGTGCCTCCATTCTTTTTTCAGGCATTAGGCTTCCACCTAGGCGTATTAAATCAAATGTGGCAACCTCTGGAAAGATTATGTAAGTATCAAACCTCTTTTGTGAGTCTCTCGCTATGGATTCACCTTTTTCTATTTTTTGCACTGTTTTGGTAGAAAAATCGAAAGCAGAAGAAAACTCACGAATTGTCAGACCCAACTTCTTCCTAAAGGAACTTCGATCTTCTTGAGATATAAGTTCTCTGTAAATTGGTTCAAAAGCAAAAGAGGACGGCCCTCTTCTCCCAATTGTAGCCAAAAGAATTATTTTATCTTTTTCTGTAGGATTAATTCCAGCATCTTCACAGTATTCTTTATAAGCTGGGTTACCCTTTGAAGGAATCCTGTCTTTTATAGATTTAAACAAGGTTTTTGATTTATAAACTCTTCTTGTGAGTGATAAGTCTGGACCAATCTCTATTGAGTTTGGCTGATTCATATAGTTTATATCATATGTAAAAACATAAAATTTATATTCAGAATTTAACATTTCTAATTTGCCAACATATCTTCTTGCTTTCTTGAACTCTAAATATATATAAATTCCAACAATATCTTTTGGCGAAGCAAACTTTGACTTAAACATTTTTTACTAACTCCTTATATCTTCGATTCATAAGATCTCGCAGTGCTTTCTTCCTATTTGGGCTTAAGAAAGAATTATTAATAAGATTTTTGATTGCGAGTTTGTTTTTCTGAACATTTTCAAGAAATTGTTTACAAACATCCCCATACTCTAATCTTTTAAATTCGATTACATAATCTTTCATTGAAGGCTCAGTTGTTGCCATTGTAGCAATGGATCCTTTTGGTTCCAGTTGTGCACCAAGGAGGCTCTCTATCTCAACCCCAATATTTGATGGATTGTCATAAAAAGGGGACAATAGATATCGGTTTTTTCGGTTTATTAAACCCAAATTGCGACCATGTCGATCATTATTGCCTATAAGGGCATCAAACAAACAAATTTTAACAAATTTTTCCATCTCAGAAAGCCTGCTAGTTGTTTTCTCTAACTGTTTTATGATTTTTTCACAGTTCCAATCTTTTTCATTTTCAACAAAGTGATAGAGGTGGACCAAGTTACTTGCTGTATAATCTTGCATGAAATTTCGTGTTACAAATGTGATTATGTTATTTTGAAATTTTATTAAGCTGAATTTTGGAACCTTAAATCTTAATTGTTTTGCTATTTGGTTACACAGAAACTCTGTTACAGGAAGCTCTTTATAGCCTTCCTCTTGCATTTTTAGGATATAATTTTGTCCTCCAAGAGTGGCGGAATACTTTCTAAATTTACCATGGAAAAAACTGGTTTTGTGCTTAGACTCATTTGTGCCAGTAGGGTTCCCACTACTTGCTTGATGCCTTAGTGATACGTCTTTAAAGTCTACTCCTTCACCAATGGAGAACTCGTGTTGGAAACAACCAACATGGAGGCCATGAAGTTTATTATCAGTTTCTGGAATTTGCTGATTACACATATAGCAAATTTGGTTCACGCAGCCACTCCTCATTATGGTATTTATACCACAACTATATTATGTAGTAAAGATACTACGATTTAATTATGTAGTAAAGATAATACTAAATAAAAGTCTGGGATATAGAATGCATAATAACATAAGTGCTTGAAATAATTATATTTACTTTGCTTACTGATATGTTGGTAAGTTTTCCTCGGTAATCATCTGAGAACCGTTGAAGATACTGGACCAAGTTAAGCCATTGGAAATGATGCAAAGCATCATGTTTGTCAACAATATAAATAATCTTTTCAAAGTGGTCTACAATCCTGTTGGCAATACTGCTTAAGTGTTCGATTATACTATAGGGCTTTGGGGGCCAAAATTTTGCTGATGTGGCTCAGTGGTAGAGCACACCCTTGGTAAGGGTGAGGTCGAGAGTTCGATTCTCTCCATCAGCACCATTTTACGTCAGTAGTCAGAGTCCGTTTTTCAGAAATCCCGATTAAGTCATTAGAATTTATAAACTAATGGTTTCAGTCGTTTAACGCATTAGTTCAGCTTCAGAAGTTTCTCAAGTTTTCCCGGAATTTCTTTAAACAGCTACTCTTGGCTACCCATTTGGCTACCAGAGTAGCAAGTCAATTTTTTGCTCATATCGTAGCACTCCTTCCAAGTCATCTTGTTGAATTTTCTTAAAAAAAATCGCAGTACCTTGCTTGCAAAAATGGCTACTTTGTCAACAAGCAGGTTGCTTGCTCAACCGGGGTTAAAAATCAAAACTCCAGGAGGAAAAGGTATGAAAAACGAAGGAAAAATTGATGCAGTTACTTTGAGGAAATTGCGTGAAGTTAGAGGACTCAGTCGCAAAGAGGCCGCCGTTCTTTTGGGTATGGGCCACAAAAGTATTGAGAAATTTGAAAATGGAAGAACGAATCTAAGCAAAAACCGGATTGAACAAACCGTCAGGGCCTATGGCTTCACTTATGAAGACTTTTTGCTATGTCGTGAGGGAAAAAGTAAGCAAATTCAGCAGAGATTTTGTCATAAAAGAAAGAAAACCATTAAACGGAGGGACCGGTTTCTTAAAAAAGTCATCACCAAAGAAGCCCGTGTTTTACAGATGTTGAGAAAATTAAAAAATTTCAGTCAATACAAGGCCAGCTTTGTTTGTGGTTATCATAAAGGGGCTATTGGTTATATTGAGAATGGTCGGATTCAGCTTCCTCAGTCTCGGATTCAATATATTGTACAGTCCTATGGATTCAAGATGAAAGATTTTGAACGTCACATGAAAGCCGATGTTTTGGTCACAGAAATTCAGGACGAGTGCATTTCTATTATAAAAGGTTTATGTGAAAAAAACCTCAAAGCTGTTCATTCTTTGCTACTGACTTTTAAATCATAATATTAAAGAGGAAAAATTCGATTTAAAGAAGAAATAAATGCCTGTTATTCGGGAGTTTAGATTATTATCAAGACTTTAGAATGATACTTGGTTAAGCTTCATCTTATCCTTGCAAGCTATTTTTAAAAATGATCTTATCATTTTATGAGGGAATATATTTGTCATCAATGTGTAAGTGAAGCAGGCCTTAGAGAATGGATTATACAGAATGGCTTCAAAGATAATTGTGATTATTGTGATCTTAACTCTAAAGTATGCAGTACTTTAGAGATGATAGAGTTTATTATAGAACGTATTTCTCATGAATATGAAGACCCTGCACACTCTATGGGTTACATCGGAAGTGAGGGTGGATATATAGGAACTATGAAAGATTGTCTTTAATGCATGATTTGCTTTCTGATGATGGAAGTATTTATGTTCATTGTGACTGGCGAGTGAATAGTTATATCCGGCTGGCAATGGATGAAATTTTTGGAAAAGATAATTTTAAAAATAATATTATTTGGCACTACCGTAGATGGACTGCTGGTAGCAATAGCTTCCAAAAGATGCACGATATATTGCTTTTCTATTCAAAGTCAGATAATTTTATCTTAAATTCGGTATATGTTGAAACGACGGAAGGTCAAAAAAAGAAACATATTAAAGGATGGGATAGAAACTCCGTTTTAATAGATGGAAAGAGACAGCCTCAATTATTAGTTTATGACCAGGAAAAAGTAGATGTGGCCATTAAAGAAAAGCAAATAATCATAGATGACTATGCTCGTATCGTCAAAGTGAATACAGGAGAAACTATTGCTCCTGATGTATGATGTATGGAAAATAAATTATATCAACTCACAAGCCCAAGAAAGACTTAACTACCCAACCCAAAAACCGGAAGCTCTCCTTGAACGTATTATTAAAGCCTCATCCAATGAGGGGGATCTTGTGGCAGACTTCTTTTGTGGATCAGGAACCACTTGTGCTGTAGCTGAGAAACTGGGGAGAAAGTGGATAGGCTCTGATCTTGGAAAGTTCGCCATTCACACCACAAGAAAAAGGATGATTGGTGTTCAACGGGAAATGAAAAAATCAGGGAAAGACTTTAGAGCTTTTGAAATTCTCAATCTCGGAAAATATGAACGCCAGTATTATATCGGTGTTAATATGGATTTGAAAACGGAAGATCAGGAAAAACAATTACTGGAAAAAGAGAAAAATTATATTGACCTTATTGTCAGGGCTTATAAGGCTCAGAAGATTAAAGGTTTTAAAACTTTTGTGGCTAAAAAGAACGCAAGGCTTGTGGCTGTTGGCCCTATCGACCTCCCTGCCTCCCGTCTGTTTGTCGGAGAAGTCATCAAGGAATGTTTACAAAATCAAATTACCAAGGTGGATATTCTTTCCTTTGAATATGAAATGGGCCTTTTCCCAAAAATTCAGGAGGAAGCTAGGGATCAGGGCGTAAGTCTTGCTCTTAAATACATACCAAAGGAAGTCTTTGATAAACAGGCTGTTGAAAAGAATCAAGTCCAATTTCATGATGTATCCTATATTGAAATCAAGCCCCATGTTGATAAGAACCAAGTTGCCGTTGAATTAACAGACTTTTCAGTTTATTACAATCAGGATATTATGGACAATGTGGTAGCTTCTTTAAGAAAAGGTAAAAACCAAATCATCGTTGAAAAAGGGGCCATCATTAAAGTTTTAAAAGATAAACAGGGTATTATTCAACGTGAGGTTTTGACAAAAAAATGGACAGACTGGATTGACTATTGGGCTGTGGACTTTGACTTTGAAAGTAAAAAAGAGATTATACGGGTTAAAAATGATAAAGGGGATTTTGAAGAGAAGTGGACCGGTGATTATGTCTTTGAAAACGAGTGGCAATCCTTTCGTACAAAAAAAGATCGTTCCCTTGAGTTAAAAAGTATTCCCCATGAGTGCAGTAAAGGTCCCCGAAAGATTGCTGTTAAAGTTGTAGATATTTTTGGCAATGATACAATGAAAGTTATTGAAGTCAGAATTTGAAAAAGCAAAATTTAAAAATATTTTGCTTTGACAGCAAAACTTACAATGACCAAGGTATAGCGATTTATGAAAGATAAATTTTTTTATGAAAACTTTGGTGAAGAAACAAAGATAAAACTAGAGCTTTTATCTGGATATATAAAATCATGGTTGCCTGTTTTTCTTATGCAAAACCATGTAAAAAATATTAAAATTATTGACTTTTTTTGTGGCCCAGGAAAAGACGAAGCGGGAAATTATGGAAGCCCTCTTAAAATCCTTGAAATTTTGGATGAATTTTATAAAGGAAGTTTGTCAGAGAAGGTAAAAAGCAAAGAAATAGAATTGCTCTTTAATGATAAAGAGAGCAGTTATATTAAAGCCTTAGAAAACCATATTAGTAACAATTTTAAAGAGCTTAATGATAAACTTAATATAAGACTTGAATCACAAGAGTTTAAGTCATTATTTAACAAAGAAAAAAAATCTTTACATAACTCAGCAAACTTCATTTTCTTGGATCAATTTGGTATAAAGGAAGTCACAAAGGAAATCTTTAAAGACTTTCTGAAAATACCTGGAACAGATTTTATCTTTTTTATCTCTTCTCATTCTATAAGAAGATTTCTTGATACAGAAGAGTTTCAAAGTACATTGTGGTGGATGAATCAAAATATAAAAAATGAGGAGCCAAAATATATACACAGAACTGTCGTACAAGAATATAAGGAACTGGCTGGTAAAGACAATTACGTTATCCCATTTTCAATAAAAAAAGGAAATAATGTTTATGGTTTAATTTTTTGCTCTAAGCATATCCTTGCTGCGGATAAATTCTTGAGAATTGCCTGGAATGAAAACAAAATAAATGGAGAGGCAAATTTTGATATAAATGAAGATTTTCGCAAACAACTTTCTTTTTTTGAAAAAGAAAATCTGACAAAAATACAGGATTTTGAGAAATCTTTACAAGATAAAATCCAGAAAGAAATAATAACAGACAATATACAAATTTACAAATACACCATATCTAATGGATTCATCCCAAAGTATGCTAAAGATGCTCTTAAAAAACTAAAAGAAGAAAAGATCATTCAGTATAAAGGCCAAATGCCAATAAGCTATGATTCATGTATTAGTCAGAAAAAGTTTGTAAAAATTGAACTGATAAAAAAGGTTTAAAGATGGCTACATTATCAAACATTGAATGGACAGAGACAACTTGGAATCCTTTGACTGGTTGTAATAAAATCAGTCCCGGATGCAAAAACTGTTATGCTGAAAAATTGTCATACCGGCTTCACAGAATGGGAGTTTCCAAGTACAAGAATAACTTTAAACTTACTTTGCATGAAAATGCTTTGATGGATCCCCTAAAATGGAAAAAACAAAGAGTAGTCTTTGTTAATTCCATGAGTGATCTTTTTAATAAAGAAGTTCCCATTTCTTTTATTAAAAAAGTTTTTCATACGATGAATCACTGTCCCCAGCACCAATTTCAGATTTTAACCAAAAGGGCTGAGAGGTTGGAACAAATTTCTTCACAACTTCAATGGACTGATAATATCTGGATGGGAGTCAGTGTGGAAAATGAAAATTATAAATCAAGAATAAAAAATCTTCTCAAAACAGAAGCAAAAATAAAATTTTTATCTTTAGAACCTTTACTAGGACCTCTTCCAAGAATAAGTCTTAAAGGCATTGATTGGGTTATAGTGGGTGGAGAATCTGGTTCAAAGGCTCGTCCTATGGATTACAGGTGGGTCACACAAATTAGGGATCAATGTATAAAAAAAGAGGTACCCTTCTTTTTTAAGCAATGGGGAGGAGTAAGAAAGCATAAAACAGGACGATTGCTTGACGGTCGTACTTGGGATGATATGCCCATCTGAGGACATAAATGGCACTCCATAAAGACTTTCCAAAATCCCCTCATGAAATACTCAATCCTGAAATCAGATGGTTTCCGGCAGATGAAGACTTGCGAAAACAGGGTTATGGGAAACTGCTCCCCCCTCTGGTTCATAAACTCAGAAAAGAAGTCGAAAAATGGAGAGATAGTCATTATCAGGGGGTGAGCCCCCGGGTCGGGTTCCGTTTGATCGGTTTGTTCTTAGAGATAGTCATTATCAGGGGGTGAGCCCCACCAGTAAAGCTCTTTTGAAATGGTGGTTTCAAACAAGACACCCTGTGGAGATAGAAGAAGGTGTCAATTATTTTCAATACTATTTTGCACAAAGAGAAGCCATTGAAACTGTTATTTGGCTCTATGAAGTGGCAGGAACCAGGGGAAAACATGATCTGATCCGGTATGATAGCTCTGGCATTGTCAGTGCAGGTTTGTTTCCTGAAGAGTGGTTGAGAATGGTCATAAAAATGGCCACAGGTTCTGGAAAAACAAAGGTTATGAGCCTTCTTGTTGCCTGGAGCTATTTTCATAAAATTTATGAGAAAGACTCCGGCCTTGCCCGTAATTTTTTACTTGTCACCCCCAATATTATTGTCCTGGATCGTATCCGCTCTGATTTTGATGGACTTAAAATATTTTTTTTCAATGATCCCGTGTTGCCTGAAAATGGTTTTGAAGGACAGGACTGGAGAAATGACTTTCAACTGACAATTCACTTGCAGGATAATGTTGGTCTTGTGAGAAAGTCCGGGAACATTTTTCTCACAAATATTCACCGGATTTATACAAGTCAGGAGAATATTCCAAGTCCTGATGATAAAAACACAATGGATTATTTTCTGGGAGAAAAACCTGTTACCAAAACAACGGATTCAAAAGTGTCTTTAGGGGACATTGTTCGGGATATTGACGAACTCATGATCTTAAATGATGAGGCTCATCATATCCATGACGAAAGGCTGGCCTGGTTTCAATCCATTGAAGACATCAATAACAAACTGAAAATGAAGGGAGGTTCTCTTTCCCTCCAAATTGACGTGACAGCCACACCAAAACACAATAACGGGGGAATTTTTGTCCAGACTGTTTCAGATTATCCCCTGATGGAGGCCATTGCCCAGAATGTTGTCAAACATCCTGTCTTGCCGGATCAGGCCAGTCGCTCCAAGTTGAGAGAATATGAAAGCATTAAGTTTGAGGAAAGATACAAGGATTATATTCATCTGGGTTTTCTGGAATGGAAAAAAACTTATGAGAGACTTAAAAAAACAAAAAAGTCTGTTCTTTTCATTATGACAGATGATACCAAAAACTGCGACCATGTGAACGATTATCTTCAAAGGACATATCCTGAGTTAAAAGATGCAGTCCTCACTATTCATACAAAAAACAATGGAGATATTTCCGAGAAAGTCACAGGAAAAAAGGAAAAGGAGCTGGAGGATTTAAGAAAAGCCGCAGGTGGGATTGATGACTGTGAAAGTCCCTATAAGGCTATTGTATCGGTTCTTATGCTCAAAGAAGGCTGGGATGTGAAAAATGTCACAACCATTGTGGGACTCAGGGCTTATACGGCAAAAGCCAATATCTTACCAGAGCAGACCCTTGGAAGGGGTTTAAGACGAATGTACAGGGGAAGGAATGATATTACAGAGTATGTCAGCGTTGTGGGGACTCCGGCTTTTATGGACTTTGTAGAGTCCATAAAAAATGAGGGAGTGGAACTTGAAACTACCAGTATGGGAGCGGGAACAACACCCAAAGCCCCTTTACTTATCGAAGTGGATAGGGAGAATGTAAAAAAAGACATTGAGAAACTGGATATTGAAATTCCTGTTTTAACTCCCAGAATATACAGGGAGTACAAAAATCTTTCAGAACTCAATCCCGGTCAATTCTCCCATGAGAAAATAGAGGTAAAGCAATTCAATGAAGAGGAGAAAAAAGAAATTGTCTTTAAAGATATTACAACAAATGAAATCACACACAAGACCCTGTTTGAAAGTGGTTTTACCCCTTCTTACCAAAGTGTCATAGGCTATTTTGCCGAGACTATCAGAAGAGAATTACACCTGGTTTCAGGTCATGATATTTTATACGGGAAGGTCAAGGATTTTGTTATCAATCACCTTTTTACAGAAAGGGTTAAACTTGAGGATTTAAACACTCTTCGGAATCTTTCAGAACTTTCTGCCACAAAAACAATCATTGAAAGTTTTAAAAAGGAAATAAACAACCTGACGGTAGTTGATAAGGGGGAAACTGAAATAAGAAACTATATAAAGGTCAGTCAGTCCCGTCCCTTTGTTGTCAAAGACCAGGCTTTTATCGTTCCGGGAAAAAGTGTTTTTAATAAAATAACAGGAGACAGTCATTTTGAACTGGAATTTGCCGCTTTTCTGGAAAAGTGTGATGATATTATTTCCTATGCCAGAAATTATTTTGCTGTTCATTTTAAAATTGATTATCAAAATGCGGATGGAGAAATAAAGGACTATTATCCTGATTTTTTCGTCAAAGTCTCTGAAAAAGAAATCTACATTGTTGAAACCAAGGGCAGAGAGGACCTGGATGACATTGAAAAGATAAAAAGGCTATCTCAATGGTGTGAGGACATTAACCAGGCCCAGAAAAAGGTGAAGATCACCGCTCTTTATGTCAAACAGACAGAATTTGAAAAATACAAACCTTCAGGTTTTTCTGAATTGGTATCCACTTTTTCTAATCCAGATAAGAACTAAAATAAACCTTATACTTAATTGAATTTTCTTTTTTTATAAAAGAAAAATCTCTCTGCCTAAAAAAGCGGTGACTCTGACTTTAAGAGCCTTTGCAAGACTTATGAGTTTTAAAGCACTCATGGTTTGCTTTCCGTTTTCAATCTTTGAAACAGAAGCGGGAATCAACCCCGCCATTTTGTCAAGTTTGGACTGGATCATGTTTCTGGGTCTTTCTCAAATTCTTTAATTTCTCTGAAATATTCAAATCATTCATCACGGGTTTTTAAACCAAATTAGTAAATTAAAATTCTGAAAAAATTACAAAAAAATAACAATCAAAAAAATAAAAAAAATTTCGGATAATTCATAAAAAATGGAAAACATAAATTTAAAACTAAACAAATGGGAGGAAAAAATGAATGAAAACAGAAAATCAAAACTGATCCCCAGAGAAGCCAGCTATGTGAGAATGTCCCCGCTCGAATACAAACAAATTAAAAACGACAGTAAGGTTTCAGGAAAGTCCATTCCTGCACTTTTAAGGGACTCTTACTTTGGAAAACTTCCAATAAAAGTGCTTCTTAACAAAAATGATCTGAACATTTTAAGAAAAGATTTAAACCGCATCGGGAATAATCTTAATCAAATTGCCAGAAAATTAAACGCTGGCCTCATGAAAGGCTGGAGTAACAAACTGGATCTGGTTCTGGAAGAATTTCAAAATTTAACGAGTCAAATTTATTACGGCTATGGCGTACCTAAAAATTAAATGGAGAAAAGATATTCCAAAAAATCAGGGAATGTCGGCGAAAAATTATGAGAAATACCTGCTTAAAGAAAGGGGATCTGAACTTGTGGTGAACTGTCATAATTGTCTTTTAGGAAGTGCTGTTCAACAATTTGAATACACTCAAGCCCTGCATGGGAAAAATAAGTCTCGTCGAGGTCAAAATGTTAACCTGGCCTTTGAAGTGATTCACAGTTTCAGCCCCCAGGAAAGTAAACTTTTATCAGCAGAAAAGGTCAGTTTCATGGGGACAGAGTTGGCAAAACGCTATTTCCCGGATCATGAATTTGTTGTGGTTACTCATACAAATACGGACAAGACCCACAATCACATTTTAGTCAATCCAGTGAATGAAAAGACAGGAAAAAGGGATGTGACAGATAAAAAGAAACATCTCTACAACCTCCGGGCTATTTCTAACGACATTTCAAGGGAAAATGGTCTTTCCATTATCAGGGAAACTGACAGAGTCAAAAGCAAAAACTTTCCTAAAGAAGTCAGGGAAATTCAACGTCGGGGTGGGAGTTCTTACAGACTGGACCTTTTTCAGAAAGCGGATTTTGCCAGAAGTTATGCCACAAATTTTGATGAGTATGTGGGTATTTTAAATGAATTTTCCATCCAGGTGGGAATGACTGAAAAGACTATTTCCTATTATTACACAGGCCATGAAAAAGGAATCAGGGGGAAAAGACTGGGTAGTAATTATGACAAACCAGGTCTTATAGAGAAGTTCAAATCAAATAATGAATTATTTGAAAAACAACCACAGTTAAGAAGGAAAATCAGGGATGGAATCAGTGATTTTCAGGATGGAAGAAGAGACTCCCTGGAAACTTCAATGTCACGATTTCCGTTTGCAGGAAATACACGGAAACCAGAAGAAAAAGATCACAGTCTTTACACTAAAATTCATCATCATTCTGGAAGGATTTATCATTCTTCAGACCATAAGGATTCTAATATCATACCCATCAGTGAGATAAGAAGGGCCTCAAACAGTAACATTTTGGAATACTGTAAGACAAACAACATAGCCTGCAAAACAAACGAAAAGGGAAACACAGTTTTAAAGGGAAGAGAACACGTTGTTATCAATGGCAACAGGTGGACGAACACAAAAAACAAGACCACAGGATCTCTTATTGAATTTGTCAGTTTTCACGATGAGACCACCTATTTGTCAGCCATTGCCAAAATTACAGACAATAAAAACCTTTTGCTTTTGGAAGAGTATTTTGGAGAGGTCAAAAGATCCTACAAGTCTTTTTATGTTCCAAAAATAGAAAAGGAACATCCAAAGATTGCAAAATTAAAAATCAAACAATTTCTAAAGCATCATAAAATCAATGAAAGTTTAGCTGATGATCTTTTCAAAGAAAAAAGAGTCCAGGTGGATAAAAAAGGAGATGTCTGGTTTTATTCCGATGAAAATCAAAAAGAGGCCATACAGTACACACTGGACCCGAATAAAAGCAACAAAACCAAAAAACAAAGTCAATACAAAGCCCACCACTATGGCAACAACGACACCCTCCCCTTTTTCCAATCCTATACAAATGGGAATCGTCTCAGAGTTTATACGGATTTTCTCGATTTTCTAGGAATTGGTGGCAAAAAAGCATTGAATGGAAAGTTCAGGGGAACCCTTGTTTTAAAGGGTTTCAATGAAAAGGCTTTCCATATTTTCCTTTCAACAAGACCGGATATTAAAAGCATTGAGTTTATTAAGTCCGAAAATAAAGAGCAACAGATCAATCAAAAAGACTTTATTGACCGGCAAAAAAATAAACTCAAATTTCTCAATATTTCAGTTGAACCCCTCTCTATCTATGGAAAAGGCCATTCAAAAAGAGCGTGGTTTCAGCCTGGGATTTTAAAACTTAATAAGGAGGTAAGGCAATATAGAACAAAACAATATTTAAAAAACAGAGGACATTCAAGGGGAAGATAGTCAAACAGAGAACGATCAAAAAAAAGGAGAGTTAGATTAAAACAATAGTCTTCAATCTATGACAAAAAAAGAAAAAGTAAAGATCATTACAAAAAACTGGAAAAGTATTATCCAAATCCACCCATCCCGTTAAAACCAAGGATACCTACACACTGCTGATTGCCGTCCTGCTTTCGGCAAAATCCATTCACGGGCTTTCCAAAATTCTAATTGAAATTCACAATAAAAAAGTTCCAAAAAGTTTTGAGAAACTGGAAGTTCTCCCCGGGGTGGGACACTTAAAAACAGTATTTACTTATATCCTTAATTTATCTTTACTGGAAGTGTTATATGGAACTGCTTTGAAACGGATCTTTCAGGATACAAAATAGAATCTGTAAAACAATGTTCTTTATTTCTGGATATACAAATCTGTTTCTGCGGCTGATACCCCATTACTTAAACTTGTTGACTTAACTTCTATACCAGAGCGAAGCCTCTTTATTGTAGAATACAGGGCCCATTGAAGCTGCATTTTTTCATCAAATTCCAATTCCATTATAACCACTTCCTGATCTTTGCAATAATGGATAGCCCGGCTATAACTTTTGGCATCTGTATTTTGATCAGTCATTTCTTTATTCTCTTCAACTCTAAATGCACCACCAGCAGCTGAAAAAAGAAGAACAGTTTCGCCGTTGTCTGCCTTGTAATTCGTAACATATCCCTCTTCCGTCTGACTGATAGTCACTATTTCTTTTTCCTCGTGTTGAGCCTTTTTGACACTTTTTCCGGGGAAAAAAATTGGGGGAGCAATGTAGGTTCCTGTCAGATCGGGGCAGTCACTGGCTGCCTGGGGTTGCCGTTTTTTTCCCTCTTTATGGGCATAGGATTTGGAATGAAGGGAAGAGTCCGTGGTTTTGGCTTTATGAGTGGCACAACCCACTCCAAATCCAAGAAACAAAATGAATAAGAAAAATTTCCACATAATGATACCTCCCATAAAAAAGCCTCTTTCTTAAAGCTTATCAAAAAAATTATTTTTTTCTACTGAACAAAGGTATGGTTTTAACGAGGCTCTATTGCCGTGGCCCTGTGAGGACCACCGCCGGGTAATCCTCCTGAGTTTGCCCTTTCAGATTTAGCCACTGCATTATCTATTTGAAATAAATCAATTTACTCAGACAATCAATTTAAAAGACATACTACAAGTTGCTACACGACACTAATCTCCCAGACATTTGAGATCATATCACTTTATCTCGTACGCCCTCGTTGGGAACTCTTGCCCAAAAGCTTTATAAATTTTCTCAGCTTTTTCGGATAACTTACGAGGAAGACCATAAACCTTGGGAGGAATCTTTACCCTGTTTCAAAGAATTGTTGTCTCCACATCCTTAAGGGTGTCAATAAGTTCCTGGGGGCTGATATTTAATCCATGTTCTTTCAGTGTCCATTCTGCTGGCCCATTTGTTCAACAACCAGATAACTCAGACGTTCATATCCCCATCGCATATCAATGGGGTTTTGGTAGACATAGACTCTGGTGGAATCCGGGAACTTCACAGCCAGGACTTTCTTCCCATTGGAAAGCTCTTTAACAACGATTTGTTTAAAACTTCTTGGCCAGGAAACACGGGGGCGGTCTTTGTTCTCAGAACGAATCCTATCACTTAACTCTCTTAATTCTTCAATATTCATGAACTCCGAATAGCAAAAAAAGAGGCTACATAAAAGGTCGTGCAAAAGTTGGGGTTACAACTATGAAAAGTCATAACCAGAGAGACTGTAAGCCATTGGAGAAGCCTTCAAGTTTTTCCTTGAGGTGTTTCCAGTTTGGCATCTTTGAGCCCATCAAGTGATTAAAAGCCTTCCCGTGATTGAGGATTTGAGAGTGGCAAAGTTCATGAATAATCACATAATCAATACAGTCCATGGGGGCCACAATGAGTTCCACATTCAGGGTGATTTTTCTCTCCCTGGGATGGTACTTTCCCCAGGATTTGTGGAGTTTTTTAACACTCAGAAAGATTTTCTCTGAATCAACAGAGGATATCATAGGATCAGAAGAAATATCCAAACCGCTTTGGTTCGTTTTAACCCCTGATTCTTTATTGATTCCGTCAAACAGATTTTTATGAATTTCAAATCTTTCAGTAAAAACCTTATGGGCTTGCTTAAAATACCATTTTCTTAATAAATTGAGTTTTAACTCCTCTTCTTCGGGAAAAGAGCAATTCATAATAATGCGATCAGAGTAAATATCCACTCCGTCATAATTGGCCTCAAAAACCTTCAGGCGATACTGCCGTCCAAGAAAGTAATAACTTTCACCGGATAAGGCCCTTCTCTTTGTTTCAGGCACAGGGAGCTTTGAAACAATCCCTAGTTTATCCATAATCCAGGCCCCTTTTTTAATCAGAACTTCCTGCACCTTATGGTTTGGAATTCCATGGGGAACTGACACCTGAACCTTTCCATTTCTATCAACCGTAATGCCCAAGGTCTTTCTTTTGGAATGTCTGAGGCTGTAATGAATTTTTGATTTCCCGTAAAAGACAAAATGCTCCATCAAAACTTCCTTTTCTCAATCCTTATTCCATTGATCCGGTCTGATTGAATCCTGTAAATGACTTTCAACAGGACTCCCTGTTTTTTGCCACTGTTATAAATGCCTCCATGAGTTCCTCGATGATTTCATAGGACAGATCCAAACCATGTTTTTCCTTTGAAGCAAAAAGTATGCCTTCAATATCTGTCATCATTTTGTTCTGCACGTCCTGATTATAAACCCAGTCCCGGATAACGTGCTTTTTAATTGACTTGTCTATTTCAAGAGAAATGTCCGAAAGAATGTCCGGTTTTAAAGAGATTTTTTCCTTAAGGGTTCCGAAATACGCCTTTGCATTTTCGTTATTGCGTATCTTTTCAGGGTAGTCTTCTTTACTTTTCCCCTGGGATCTGCGTAAATGGTCTCTGACCTGCTCTAAGTATTGTGCATCAGAAATTCTTTTTTCCCGGTGGGCTGTAATGGTCTCTTCAATCAATTTTGAAAGTTCTTTATAGAAGGCCGGGTTTTCCTCCATTTTTTCAGAAAGACTTCGCTTCATTCTATTGGAAATAACATCAGCTTTGGCCACATCCCCTTTGACAGAACTCACCTCCTTTTCAAAAGTCTTATGGTTAAAAATATCGGCCTGCTCGATGATGACCTCCACCGGGTCTGCTGAAACAGATTGACTCACCATTTTTTCCAGTTGTTTTTCATATTGGGAATAGTCCACCGTTTCACCATAGCGTTGCTTCACCGCAGCCCTAAGTCCCACGAACATTTTCAGATCCCCATCGTATCTTTTTTTTGTTTCTTCAGGGGTTTCATCCTGAAATTTTGCATTACTTTTGGCCCATTGCCATGTTTTTGAGAATAAATTGAGTTTTTTGTAAAAGTCCTCTCTTATATCAAGAGGCTCAAGGGCTCGTTGAAGGGACTCGGTATCCCCTTTGTTCCCCACTTCTTTAAAGATTTCCCACAAATTGGAATGTCTTTGGGCCAGCTCCCTGATCTCCTCATCAATGTGATAAAGAGTGCCTTCAATATCCTCTTTATCAAACCCCTCATTTTCAAGGGCGGCATAGGTGTCTATGGCATCATTCAAATGACCGAACACTCCCCGATAATCAATAATCAACCCATGGGTCTTATGCTCAAAAACCCTGTTCACCCTGGCTATGGCCTGTAAAATGTTGTGATCCTTTAACCTCTTGTCGATATAGAGAACACTGTTTACCGGAGCATCAAACCCTGTGAGCAGTTTATCAACAACAATGATGATTTCAGGGTGTTCTGAATATTTAAAAGACCTGATAATGGCATCATTGTATTTCGATTCTGTTCCGTAAAGTTTCATCATACTCTTCCAAAAGGTCTGAATTTCAGGCGTTTTGGACTCATCAATACTCTCATGGTTTTCCCTCGTATCGGGAGGGGAAATAATCACCTCTGTCTTTATTTTTCCAAAATCATCAAAAAGTTTCTTAAATTGAATAGCCTCCCGTTTACTTGAACAGACAAGCTGTCCCTTGGCTCCGGTCCCTTTGAAATTCTTTATAAAGTGAGTTTGTATATCAAAGGCGATCTCCCCCAACCTTTGCTCAACCCCAAGAACAATATTTTCTTTTTTAAACTTATTTTTTAAATCCGATTTTTGTTTTTCAGTGAGATCTTCTGTGATCCGGTCAAACCATTTGTCCAATTTGTCCTTATCCCCGTGAATCTCACTCATTCGTCCCTCATACAGGAGAGGAACAACAGCCCCGTCCTGAACGGCCTGATTCATGGTGTATTTGTGAATAAATCCACCAAACTTTTTGGAAGTGGATTTGTCTTTTTTTAAAAGGGGAGTTCCCGTAAAGCCTATATAACAGGCATTGGGCAGTATATTAAACATTTTTGCATGACTCACACCATATTGGGATCTGTGACTCTCATCAACCAAAACAAAAATATCAGGACTTTCTATTTTCAGGTTTTTCCTCTGACTGGCCGATTCAAATTTATCAATAATGGTTGTAATGATTGATTTTTTTCCCTCTTCAAGAAGAGAGATCAAATGCTTTCCGGTTTTGGCTTTTTCAAGAACATCACCCTTTCCACAGGCTAAAAATGTTTTATAAATCTGATCATCCAGATTCACCCGATCCGTGACCAGAATAATTCTTGGATTTTTTATGGATTCATTAAGAGCCAGAGCCTTTGCCATCATGACCATTGTCAGGGATTTGCTGGATCCTGTTGTATGCCAGATGACACCCCCCTGATGTTTTCCATCATCCATCCTGGTGACACGTTCAAGAGTGGCCTGAACCGCAAAGTATTGCTGATGGCGACAGATCTTTTTTTCCTTATTGTCAAAGACAATAAACTGATAAATCAATTTCATAAGTCTTTCTGGTCTTAACAGAGAGTGAATCAACCGGTCCTGGTCCGATGGGAGCCTGATGCCTAAAGACCGGATTTTTTCCATCTCTTTTCTCTGATACGGTTTTTTTTCTGAAAATATTTTTTTCTTAACAGATTCAGGCAAAGGGTTGTTAATAAGTTTTTTAAGTTCCTCTTTTTGGTTTGCCACTTCCCTTTCTTTCCATGTGGACCAAAACTCCTGGGGGGTTCCTGTTGTGGCGTATTTTCCACTGTTCTGGGCAAGACTTAACAACAGTTGGGAAAAATTAAAAAGCTCCGGGATTTCATCAGATTTTTGATTTCTTAAATGTTGACTGATCCCCTCCTTAACAGCGTCTTTATGAAGCCCCGGTCTTTTACACTCAATAATAACAAGGGGGATGCCATTAACAAAAACAACAATGTCCGGCCTTCTTGTTTTGTGGGAGTTTGTTCTTTCCACCTCAAACTCATCTGTGACATGGTACACATTCTTTTCCGGCTCTTTCCAGTTGATGTACTGGAGTTGTCGGGACTTTGAAACCCCATCAATGCTCTGGTCAAAACTTTTTCCAAGAGTCAAAAAATCATAGACCTTTTCATTATTGCCAAGAAGATGGTCGCCTGAGATCTTGGTCATGGCATCCACAGCGTAACGGATATTGTTCTCGCTAAAGGTGTGGGTTTCACTTTTTCCCTGAATCCTGTTATTTTCCAGAAGCCATTTTTTAAGAACAGGCTCAAGAACACAGCGACTGAGGTTTGCACCCCTTAATTCCACAGTTTCAGAAGGGGTCAAATACTCATAACCCGCATTTTTATATTTAAGCTGACAGAGTAAATAAAGAGCAGGCCCATGGGAGGCCATATCCTCTGTGTGTTTTGCAATGGCCATATCGTTGCCTCTTCAACCAATCTGTTTCATTGAGGTGTTCTTTGAACTTCAGGCATCTGTTTAAGGGTATTGGTGTAAGATCAGGTTGTCAAACAAAAAGGGGCCAATCGTAAAATTCAAGGGGGCCAATTGAAAGGTTCAGATGGGACCAATCGTAAGGTTGAAATTGTCCGAAAATTCAAACACGATCAGTATAACAGCACTTTTTTTGAATAAGAACCTCTTTAACCTTTTCTGAATTCTCTTCAGGAAGGAATATAATTTGCCAGACATCCCTGATTCTCTGACCTCCACTTTGGATAACATAAGCGGGGATCGATTCACTAAAAAAATAACCCGTGGATGGACCCAGATCGGAAAAGACTTTTTTTATTGAAACCCCAACATACTTTTTATTTTTTACCAGAGAATGGGTCATTTGTGCCCTCAATCTGACACTTCCTGACTTGAATCTTTTTGTATCAAAACTCCGACTTCCCCATTTCTTTTCCGCTTCACTCAGTTTCATATATTCATAGGTTTTTAATAGATCCTGTGCAAAACAAGGTTCAATCGGGTTTATTATAAGAATAAAAATAAAAATTTTTAAAAGGACTGATTTCATTTTTTAACTCCACTGGGAATAGCCAGACGTTTTTTCAATACAACTAATTTTTGTTCTCTTAAATGCTTAAGGGCTACTTTTTCCAGATTTTTGAGATTTAGTTTTTTTTGTTTTTCAAGCCTTTCAGATTCCAATAATCCCGCACGATTATTGGCAAGATCCATGGCTTTTTCAGTTTCTGTTTGATAAACATTGTTTTCGTGAGCATCCAAAAACATTTGAGCAAAATTTAATCCAAGCTCCTTTCTCAATAGTCCAGCCCATATAAAATGTCTAAAAGCATCACTTTCATCATTGACCAAACCTCTTGGAAAATAAAAATCTGTTCGACTTGTGGCTAAGTGTTTTTGTTTGTAGGCTATATAGGCTTTTTTTGGATACTTTGCTATCAAAGCCCTTTCAGCTTTTGTTAAAGCAGGATAATAAACATATCTGAAAAGCAATTTTTCTCTGGTTGAAGAACGACATAAATTATCACATTCATCAGGGCAATGAAAAGTCCCCATATCTGTTACAAGTGAGGTACATTTGATAAGACAATCAGAGGATTTAGTGGATATTTTGCCTTGCTCAAACCATTGTTTGCACGAATCATCTGAAAAAGATGGAATGTGGATGAAGAAAAGCAAAAGAGAACAGTAAATATTTTTATTCATAATTTCAATCATCCATTAGAGGTTCATCAAGACTTATCTTACTTTCTTTGGCGAGAAAACCTTTTTTAAGCATCATGGTTATATGGGCAGCAAATAACTCCTCAAGGGGTTTTAGGTCTCCGACATCGGAAAACTGTATGGCTTTAATGTATTCCTTCCTGTCATGGATAATAATAGGGAGAAAATTCAGGCGAACAAGAACATAGCCCATCAAAAGCCGAACAACTCTCCCGTTTCCATCATCAAAGGGATGAATCAGTATAAAACGCTTATGAAGTTCAGCTAAAAAAGAAACAAGATTTTTGTGTTGATTCTCCAAGCTCTGTTTAAGCCATTCACCCATCCATTGAACGAGTTCCGCCATCAGTGATGGTGTTTCTTCAGGTATGGCAAACTGAAAAATCTCCCCTGTTTCTGTAAGAACATGATTGGGTTGTGTTTTGTACTCTCCAGGGATGATTTTTTTCCGTGTGGATTCCCCGTCAGGAGTCCTGGCCATCTTATAAAAAGGCTCTTTCAGACAAATTTTATTTAGATCCCTAATATCTCCTTCATTGATAGGTCTTTTTTCCTGAGCCAACCGAACCATGTGGTTAAAGGCCACATTGTGGGCTTTCATTTCTTCATACTCCCGGAGTTTATGATCCCCTGAAGCTCTGCCATGAATAAGAAGCATTTGGGTTTCACTATAAGTAAGAGTGTTCCCTTCAATATGGTTTGAGGTATGGTTAAACCGCATACGGATCCACTGCCACAAAGCCTTATGGTTTTCTTCAGACAGTGGACAAGCCTCCCGCCATTGTTTATACAGATCTAGTATTTCTTGTATGTAGGTCATTTTATTTTATTCTTTCATGTTGTGTGGATTTTACTTCTGCAAGATTTTTAAATATAAATCCAACGAATGATTTAAGCATTCAGCAGTTAGTTTTATAAAATCTTCTGTCTCTCCTGTAGTGTGTGCTTTATCTAAAGCATTATAATAATCCAAACGTTTTTCTTTTTTAAATACAACAGGTGGAAAACCAGATTTTATTAACTCAAAATTTTGAAGTAAGCGAGCAGTCCTTCCATTACCATCCACGAATGGATGAATTTTAACAAAACCACTATGTAACAGGGAGGCTCGTTCTACAGAATATAATAGATTCCATTTATTATGATACGATTTCATCAGTCTTTGCATTTCATCAGGAACAAGAGTATAGTCTGGAGGTTTATGTTCAGCTCCAGAAATAAGTACATTTTCTTTCCTGTAAACGCCAGCATTGTTTTGATCAATTTGCTTTAATACAATAAAGTGTATTTGTTTAATCTGCCACTCACTGAGGCTTTCTTTTTGTTGGACAATTTCGCTTAAGTATTGAATGGCTTCACTATGGTTGATAACTTCTAAATGTTCTCTAATACTTTTCCCTCCGATAGTGATTCCCTCTAAAGCCACCTTTGTTTCTTTAAGTGTTAAGGTGTTGCCTTCTATAGCATTAGAGTGGTAAGTCCATTCTAATGCCATTGTTTCCTGAAGATTTTTAAGAGAGCCTTTTGGAAAAGGACGCAATTGGTCTAGTTGTGCTTTTTTTTGGTCAATTATTTTCCAATCATACATTATAAACTCTCCTTTTTGAATTATTCATATTGTTTTCAATGTTTAAAATTTATTATTCTTTTAAATTTGTTGTTCATGGCCAACCCTTCTTTTTCCTGTTAAAAGTTGTTACATCAGTCCTTTTTTTGATTCATTCAACCTCTTCAGCTTCTTATCAAGAATTTTTATTTCATCATTAAAAATCACCCTTTGCCAATTCCATTGTATTGAACTCTTTTTCATTCATAAATGAATACGACTCCATCATTTATACCGAACTTTATTCCGAACTTTATTCCGAACTTTATTCCGAACTTTGCACCCCCTGTGACTTCTTTTTCAATTTTCTATATTTTTCAGTCAGCTTATATTTTCCAAATTTACGAGAACCTTCAAATTCAATAAAATCATGTTGTTTTAAAAATCGTATATCTTTTTCCACACTTCTTGAAGAAATCTGCAAGCCTTTGGAAAAAGACTCTACAGAAAAACTTCCATCCTCTATAGATCGAAGTATTTTAGCAATTTTCTCCGCTCTCTTGGTTGTGATATTAAACTTTTTACCAAGAGCTTCATTTAACTCTTTATTAACCTTTAAAGGTTCTTGGAAATCTTTTTCCAATATGGATTTTCTATAAAATGTTACTGTGGTAAAATTATCAAACTCAAATTTTATTGGAGGCAACCCCTCTGCCTTAACCAGGTTTCTCATTTTTTTAATTCCTGTCCCCATTCTTTCAATGTATCCGGTTCTGGTCATCAAATCCGCCACAAGAGGATTTCTGCGAACGCTCTTTTTCCCAAATTGTTCTCTTTTTAATCCTGCGGGCAATCCACCAAAGTTGGAAATTTCCACTCTGTCATCATAAACCTCAACAGTTACGGATGTTCCCTCCTCCAAATAATTTGTATGAATGACAGCATTGATGAGAGCTTCTCTTAAGGCTTTTTCAGGAATTTCCAAAACATCTATCCTGCGTGCTGTTCTGGGAATCAGTTCATGCCGAGCTCTTAAACTCTTCCATAAAAACTCCATAGCTCCTTCTATATTTCCAATGATGTCACTATTAAAGTTTTCATTATTGAGGACAAGATCCCCTTTATCTTTTCCTTTAAAAAGACCACAAATTATTTCTGTTTGAAAAAATATTTTCTTTAGGTTTTTGGAAAAAAATAAAGCCCCGGTATTATTGAAAATGATTTTTGAACCTTGCTTTTCAGCGACTTCAAGATTTTCAAGTATTTGAAGATAATCTCTTCGATTGTATTTAACCTTGGATTTATCTAAAAAGGAAAACAACTTTCCCTTATCAAAATGCTCCTTGTAAAGGAATTTTTTACAAGGAAGAGAGTCAAATCTTAGGATGCCCTTTTCTTCCATAAAGATTCTTATTTCATCTCTGGTCAACTTTTGGGAAGAAGCTCCGGAACGAATATAAAAACCTGAAGAGCATTTATGAGGTTTATCCACACTGTCTTTAACTTCTATTATTAAAACTTTTTCTTTTTTTATTTCCTGGAATGAAATATCTATTTTAGGGTCACAGTTATTGGCAATATCCTGTATCTGACTTTTTAATTTATTTGTGATATTTATACCTTTGACCTTCCCTTCATCTGTAATACCAATATAAATATGTCCACCAGAGGAATTGGCAAAGGCGACTATTTCTCTGTCAAGGCTTTTGTCTGCCTGTGCTTTGAACTCTGTTTTATAATCTTCCCCTTTTTCAAGGATGAATTTAAGATTTTTTGAAGAGATGGATTTTATCATTCTCCGGCCTTTTTCCATTTTCTATATTGTAGGAATTTTTTCTATAAAACAAGCCTTTAATGATTAAAAAAGTCTCTCTAAAAAAAGGGAGGTTTTTTATTTATACTGATCGTGTTTGAGATTTCCGGTTTTTCAAAAAGAAAAAACCCTGAAAATTCAAACCGGACCAGTGTAAGAGGCTTTTTGATAAGATCAAAGGATATATATTCTCAGAGGGGTCAATAAAACCATGTTCTTTTTAGTATCTTATCCGAAAACCGGACAAAGAAAACAAATACCGGATTTCAAGAATAAAACGTAAAGAATTTTGAAGATTTTTTTCATAAAAAACTGAATCATGAAAAATAATAAAAAATCTTTGCCAAAAACCGGGATTTCATTGAATAATAAAGATTCATGAATCCCTTTCTGATTATCAAAGAGAATGGGTTTTTAGAAAAACTTCAAAGAACCTGGAGGATGACTGTGCCGAAAGCCAAAAAACACCCCTGGAGAAAATGCCAACCCGGCTATCACTGGCGAAGCTCTTCTCATGTAGATGCTCACTTAAGAAAAGGGGATCAGGTTAAAGCCCATTACAGAAAAGGAGCCTGCGTAAAAAACCCATCAGGCCAGGATGTAATGTATGAGGATGAACTTCACCGTATTGCTGATTTGTACTTTCCAAAACTAAAATCAAAGATCAGTAAAAACAATCTTGGATCCCGTCGGGGAAATAAATTCAACTCCCTCATTGCAGGCTGGACCCAATACTGGAATGATGTTTTTAAACCAAAAGTTCCCCTCGATCCCGATCTTGTCAAAGCTCTGATTATGACTGAATCCTCTTTTGATCCGAAAATTAAAACTCCTGCACCAAAAGATCAGATAGCTTACGGTTTAACGCAGATATTAACATCCACTGTTAAATACCTGGGAGGTTACAGAAAAGAGCTTCGCAACCATCTGTTACAAATTGACCTGAAAGATATTAACGATCCCGTTCTCAATATTGCGGCAGGAGTCAGATGGCTTTTTCGTAAAAAAGAGATTGCCTCTGCCAAAATCAAACAGAAGGATGTCAAAGCAACCTGGCTTGAGGCCGTTATGGAGTACAAGGGAAGGAAAACTTTAGATCACAGAGAGGTTAAAGATGTTATTAAAAAATATGAAAAACTCAAAAGTCATCGAGAATAATCTGATATTTTTATTGGCATTTTTATTCTGTTGTCCTTTACAGGCTCTTACAAATCCTGTCTCATTTTGTTCCAAAAAGTTAACTTCTCTTGAATGTATTAATGGACACATCACTCTTAGATATCCAGATCCTGAAGCAGAAGACATTTTCTTCCTGGAGGGTCAATTTATTTATGATGAAAAAGAGTACAGCTTTTCAACAAGAAGACCCGTTTTTTCCATGGAGTCCTGCTTTGATACTATGGAGAAAATCAAATTTATCACTTCATCGGGACAATTTTGCGTTCAGGCAGAGGATCGTTTTGAAGATGATGATTATGTCACTTTGGAAGGCTTTTTCAGTTCCAAAGGGAAATGGACTGGACCTATTTTGAAAACTATGAGGCATCTTATTATGAAGATTATACTGAACCCATCTGTGCCTGTCTGGACCTGGAGGAAGAGGGGAATAACTCTCATGCTTTTTTAAATTCCTTCATTGGATTTGATTTTTTTAGTTCCATAAAGACCATCAATTCTTTCCCGAAAAGATCCGTTTGTCGGTTTCAAACTAAAACAGTTCGCAAAGACAGAGGTTTTATTGACAGACTTCTTAAAAAAGTTTTTAACTTTCTGAATTAAGAACCCTGACCTCCATTAGAGGTTCATCAAGATTTATCTGACTTTTTTTGGCAAGAAGACCTTTTTCAAGCATCATGATTATATTGGTGGCAAATAACTCCTCAAGGGGTTTTATGTCTCCGGCATCTGAAAACTGTATGGCTTTAATGTATCTTTTCTGTGGCGTTGTTGCACATAAAGGGATGAGTTTCACCAAAGTCCAGGCAGCAAAAATAACATAAAAAAACGCCTCCCCATAGTTTAAAGTCAATTTAAAAACAAAACTTAAACAACCAAGGATGGCTTTATGGGAAAGCGTCTTAAACTTCAACCAAATACCAAGGATGGTTTTTATGGGAAAGCGTCTTAAAAAGATTAACTGGAAAACCTACAACAAGGAACTCATTAAACGGGGTTCCATCACTTTTTGGTTCTCAGAAGATGTGGAAAACGATTGGTTGTTCATTTCTGATGGTGGACGGGGCTTTCAACCCGTCTACTCAGACACGGCTATTGAAGTTATTTCCCTGATCCGTTTCCACTTTGGCCTGACTCTTCGCTCAGTCCAGGGATTTACCGAAAGTCTGTTAAAACTCATGGAAATCTTTCTTCCTGTTCCCGATTATTCCACCTTGAGCCGTCGTTTGAGAAAATGTTCCATAGATCTGGGCAAAATCAAATCAAAAGAACCTGTTCACGCTGTTATTGATTCCACGGGTTTGAAGGTTTTCGGAGAGGGTGAGTGGAAGGTTCGTCAGCACGGGTATGCAAAGAGAAGGACCTGGAAGAAGCTTCATTTGTGTCTGGATGAGAAGACAGGGGAGATTTTATCAACCTGTTTAACGGACAATTCCTTTAAGGATTCAGAGGTTTTTGAGGACCTGGTCGATGGTCTTGAGGATCATGTTTCCCGGATCAGTGCTGATGGGGCTTATGATTGCAAGGATTGTTGGGAGCATTGTCAAAGCAATGATATTGAGACATTGATTCCACCGAGGAAGGGGGCCAGGATCAGGGAACATGGAAACAACAAGTCTCCTCCCAAACAGAGGGATGAAGTGATTCGTTTTATTCGCAAAGGAGGCAAGAAGAAATGGAAAAAGGAGAGTGGTTACAGTCGTCGGTCTATTGCCGAGACAGCCATGTATCGTTTCAAACAGCTTGTTGGAGGAAAACTCAGCTCAAGGGATTTTATGAATCAGGCTAACGAGGTCTTCATAAAATGCAAAATCCTCAATCAAACGACTGTCCCTTCCTCACTCTGATCTCAAAATAATAAGGTCAACTTCATCTCAAATCCCTATGTGCAACAACGCCCTTTTCTGTCATGAATAATGATAGGGAGAAAATCCAGGCGAACAAGAACATAGCCCATTAAAAGACGAACCACTCTCCCGTTTCCATCATCAAAAGGATGAATCAGTATAAAACGCTTATGAAGTTCAGCTAAAAAAGAAATAAGACCTTTGTGTTGATCTTCCAAGCTCTCCTGAAGCCACTGTTCCATCCATTGAACAAGTTCTGTCATCTTTGCAGGTGTTTCTTCAGGTGTGGCAAACTGAAAAATCTCCCCTGTTTCTGTAAGAACATGATTGGGTAATGTTTTGTATTCTCCAGGGATGATTTTTTTCCGTGTGGATTCCCCGTCAGGAGTTTTGGCCATTTTATAAAAAGGCTCTTTCAAACAAATTTTATTTAGATCCCTAATATCCCCCTCGCTAATGGGTCTTTTTTCCTGAGAAAGCCTCATCATGTGGTTAAAGGCCACATTGTGAGCTTTCATTTCTTCATACTCCCGGAGCTTATGATCCCCTGAAGCTCGCCCGTGAATGAGAAGCAGTTGGGTTTCACTGTAGGTGAGAGTGTTTCCCTCAATATGGTTTGAAGTGTGATTAAACCGCATACGGATCCACTGCCACAAAGCCTTATGGTTCTCTTCAGGCAGTGGACAAACTTTAAGCCACTGGCTGTGAAGTTGGAGGATTTCATCTGGAGTCATTGGTATTTTCCTTTTGTTGAAGTCTTATCTTTTTCATTTTCTTAAGAAGTTTTTCTCTATTCTTATTTCATTCTCCCATTTCAATAAATGAATTTTCTTTTTCTTATCTTCATGCAGACAGTATTTCTTGTATTTTTTCCTGCTTCCACATGGGCATTTTTCATTTCTTCCAAGAGTTGGTACTGAAGTCATAGTATTTTTATAATCTTGGACCGCCTCTTCCTTCCCTTTGTCATGAGAATATTCCCCACAAGGTGGTACTCTTCTATATTTAGCATAATAAGCCTGCCAAACAAAATATGGATAGACCTCATTAAAAATAAAATCACTCAGTAAAATTTGTTGTTTTTCAATTTTAATTCCAAGGCAACAACTCTTATCCTGAGGAAACAAATGTAAATCCATAAGTGATTTATCCAAACTCTTAGCTAATCTTTCAATTTTTTCACCAACCTCCCATACTTTTGCTCCCATGCCCCAATTTCCTTCCAGATTGAGATCAATAAGAATTAAATACTCTCCCATTACCACATCAGTCTGATTTTCATCACATGGCTCTACTATCCATTGAAATCTTCCCTGTATAGTCTCCTTTTTTATATAATGGCATGGACCGACAATTATCTCTCCGATTATTTGATTACGATCTGGAAGATACTCAAGATTTGGAAAGTATTTTTTTATGTTATTAAATTCCTTCTTTGAATATTTAATCATCATTTGCAAAGGGCTTAGTTGCTGTTACTGTTGCCGCAGGTACAAAATTCATTGATTTTTTGTTGGAAGATTTTTCAGAATTTACTAAAATTCCAAATTCGTCACCAAATAATTTACGCCATTTTTTAACGCTCTTGTCGTGGCCCTTTTCATTAAAAGCATCTTTAATTTTCTCATTATAACTGTTAAACTTATCTCTAAAATTTTTATCATTGCAATCACAAAATCAATCCTTGGTATTATTCATAAAATCTTTTGGGAAATACCAAAGGCCATTGATGTCCTTCCAGAAAAAATCTGATGCCCTTTCCTTCATTTATTTTTTCAGGAATAATTTGTGCGAAATTTCTTTTTGAAACATAAAATATATTTCTGGCGAATAATCGTTCGTTATCTGTTTTTTCTCTTAAGATTAGTTCTGAAGTTGTCGTTGTCAGACCCTCCACCACTTTTGGCATGGGTTTGTAGGCAATGGGGGAAGACACTATTTGTAAAATAGAGATTTTTTTCTCATCCCGTGTATCTATGATTTCCGTCAATCCACTCAAATGAATATCACCGGATAATATAAATATTTCCTTGTTTTTTCTTTTATGGTTTCTGTGAGAACGTCTAAAATTTCCTTTAAGGACTCTCTGTTGGATTCAGAGCTTAAACCGTCTTCCAGATCATCACTTAAATCCGGTATTTCTTTTATATTTCCAATAAGTTTAATTAAGTGGGATATGATTAAAGAAAGAAATGCTAATACACCAAGAAAAGGAAAAACCGTGGAAAACAATATATAAGCAACGGATTTTATTGAAAATAAAACACTTGAAATATCTGTAAAGCAATTAGAAAAACATGAAGCTATAATCGGACTTAAAAACCCGAATAGTGGTAAAAGCCACCACCATTTGTTTTGAAGGATATACCAGGGTTTTTCTTTTTTAATATATCTTCTTAATTTAAAAAACAGAAGAGAGAATTGACTTAATCTTTTGTCTCCTGAAAAATTTGTTCTCAAAGGAACAACGGGTGTGAGAAAAAATATTTTTCTTATTTGTTCAGGCGAGTTTTTTATAAAATCAAAAACCGCTTCTTTATGTTCTTTGCTCCATAAAATATGTTTTTTGGAGTTTCTTTCAGATCGAAAATCACACAAAATAAATCTGCTTTCACCCCAATCCAAACAAGAGGAAAACGCATTTTCCGGGACATTATTTATTTTCTCATTGTTACGGGATGTTTGATAAGCCGCAAACGCTTCTCTGGCAGTTTTAAAATATTCCCACCAGTTGTCTTTAAAACCTGTCTCATTTTTGTTGTCAAAAGATTCCGGGCGACTTCCCCATCCGTCCGTAATGTCATGGTCATCCCACATGGCAACACTTGGAACGGAAGCAAAGATTTTTCTGTAACTTTTATGACCCCAGTATTTTTGATATTGGGATATTAAACTATCCTTTAAATTCTTTTTTGTTTCTTCGTTTGATAAATCAGTTTTTTTATTTTTACCTGAATTGATAAACTTCTCTTCC
>CBDCNX010000020.1:0-23354 GCA_965219545.1 Bdellovibrionales bacterium | reverse complement strand
ATGGGCATGGAACCCATGTTGCTGGAATTATTGCCGCCAAACAGAATAATAACGAAGGAGTAATAGGGCTTACCGGAAATTTTACCCGGATTATGGGTGTAAAGGTACTCGGTGATGATGGCACAGGATATGCGGCGGATATTTACAATGGGATTGAGTATGCTATTGCCAAAGGGGCTGATGTTATTAACATGAGTCTGGGAACAACGAAGACAGGACAGATAAAATATGGACTCATATTGTATCTTCAGGCCATTACCAAGGCCGTCAATGCAGGGACTGTTGTGGTTGTTGCCGCAGGCAATGTGAATAAACAGATAACTTCGGATTATTGTCCCTCTTTGGGTTGCTTTGGTCAGTTTGTGGAAGGGGCTTTGACAGTAGCCTCCGTGGATACCGTTTCAGGAAATCGTTCAAGTTTCTCCAATTATGGTAATCTGGATATTGCGGCTCCCGGTTCTGAAAACTCTCAGACAAGTCCGCGAACAGGAATTTTATCCACAATACATGATGGTAGGTATGGACGAATGTCAGGGACATCCATGGCATCCCCTGTTGTGGCTGCCGCTGCCGCTTTTCTTATTGGTTATCTTAAAACCAATGAGATCAGTTACACTTCCGCTTCTGTTGAAACTTTTTTGAAAGAAAAGGGCAGTCGGGAAAGTTCGGCACTCATGCCTTTTGTTCCAGATGGTCGGATTATTGATTTTGGTTTGATGAGTGAAAAAATGGTGGAAATCCCGTTTATTTCCTGTGGTCCGGGTTTTAAACCTAATAACGATCAGACAACCTGTATTCCTGATAATATTTCCTGTCCTTCAGGTTTCAGACTCAATACTGACCAGGATGCTTGTATTCCTGATAATATTGTTACCTGTTCTTCTGAAAAAGGTGGAGGCTGACAACAGTCAGATGGCACATATTCCCTTGAAATTTGAAACAGGATCAGTCTATTATGAACTATGGCTTTGCTCAATGTTCTCAAATACCCGGACCCCAGACTTCGTCACAAGGCGGAACCTGTCAGTGAGATAACTCCGGAACTTCTGGAGCTTTCCGAAAATATGCTTGAAACCATGTACGATCAAAAGGGAGTTGGTCTTGCAGCCATTCAGGTGGGGGTGGATGTTCGTCTTCTGGTGATTGACATCACCCCCCAGGACCCCGGGGGTAACCGCTATGATCTTGAAAACATGACCGAACTGGAAAAAGCGGTGAAAATGCCCATTGTTATTTTCAACCCTGAAATTACAAAAAAAGAAGACCGAACCATTTTTGAAGAAGGTTGTCTGAGTGTGCCTGGATTTTTTGAAAAGGTGGAGCGTTCCAAATACATTGAAGTCAAGGGTTTGGACAGGAAGGGAAAGCCTGTTGAATACAAATTGGATGGTCTTCTTTCCATTTGTATGCAACATGAGATCGACCATCTGGATGGTAAGGTTTTTATTGATCGTCTCAGTCCCATCAAATCGAATCGTATTAAGGCCAAGATCAAAAAATTTGGTTACCCGGATCCTGAATCTGAATCCGAAAAAGAAGAAAAACCCGCCTGATAGATTAAAAAGCTTTTTATGGCCTATGGAATTGTTTTTTGTGGCACACCGGAATTTGCCATTCCCTCCCTTGAAGCTTTAAATAAGGATCCTGATTTTGTTATTAACAAAGTTTTCAGTCAACCGGATCGAATTTCCGGTCGTGGTCAGAGACTTCAGCCCAGCCCTGTAAAAGCCTGGGCTTTAAAGCAGGGACTGGAGGTGGCCGCACCTGAAAAAATTTCCACAATGGATATCATTTCAGAAGCGAAACAGAAGAATTGGGAAATGGCTGTGGTGGTGGCCTTTGGTCAGATTCTCACCCGGGACTTTCTGGATGCTTTCCCCAGGGGTTGTGTGAATGTTCATTCAAGTCTTCTTCCCCGTTGGCGGGGGGCGGCTCCCATGGAAAGGGCCATTATGGCCGGGGACTCCCGGACAGGCGTGAGTCTTCAAAAAATAGTCAGAAAACTTGATGCCGGGGATATTATTAGTACGAGGAAAATAGATCTGACTGAAAATATGGGAGCCATTGAACTTTATGAAAAACTCAGCCACTTGGGGGCTGAGTTACTCACCGGGGATTTAAAAGCCTTTTTAAGGGGGGATATTGAGGTCATACCCCAGGATGAAACCCAAGTCAGTTATGCTCCAAAAATTTTAAAACAGGAGGCCCGGATTGACTGGAAAAGCCCGGCCTTTGAGATTCATAATAAAATTCGTGGTTTGAATCGGGGAAAACCTTTTGCCAGTGCTTATTATAAGAAAAAAATCTTAAAACTTCATCAGAGCCGGTGGTTGAAAATGGATCATGGAATAAAACCCGGGGAAATTATTGATCTTAAAGAAAAGTCTCTTGTTGTATCCTGTGGTCGGGACGCACTGGAGCTTCTTGTCGTTCAACCGGAAAGCAAATCAAAAATGAAAGTAAGGGATTTTATTTGCGGTTATCATCCCAAAAAAGGGGATTTTTTTGAGTGATTGGTTTTAACTATACTGAAGACCATTTGTTTGAGAGACCACTTGTTTTAAGCGGATTTTGGCTAAAGAAATTCAGCATAGAATAAATGATCTTTCAGAGAAATTCCATGAAAATCCAAACCGGATCAGTATAAGTCGCATTTATCGGCATCAATTATGGAGGGATTATGGAGATGAGGGAAGAGTTAGGGGGAGCAGACCATCAGGGGTATCACAAAACACTTTTATTGTTACAGAATCAATGGATTCCAATTCTGAATAGTGTTTGTTTAAGGACTCAATGGGAGCCTTGCGAGAGTCAAAAGAGAGAAAAAATGATGTGCCACTGGATAGAATATCTTCTTCAAATCCAATGACCCCAAAAAGACGCATGATTTTTAATAGATCTTCTTTTGAAGCCGCCTCCTCATCAATTGATACCAATGTCTTTGTATTTTCATCAGAACAGTCTTCTCTGGCTTGTGAGAAGGAAAAACCTATCAACAATGATAATATTATTATTACCGGGAACCTCATTTTTACCTCCATAAAAGCTTACTTCTAGCCCGGATTGGGCTTCCTGTCAATTGGATTATAGCAGGTAAGGGTTACCAAACTTTTTTAAGAATCTGTCATAATTTTTTATGTGTATTTCCATAATTTTCATTAACTTAATGTTCTAATGTTTAATTGTGGATTTCGGTGTTTGTTTTAATGTTATAGGTGGGTATTGTGGCTTGTGTATACTGATCCGGTTTGAATTTTCATGGAATTTCTTTATGAAAATCACATGAAAAACAAATGGTCTTCAGCATAAATATAGTGTATGCACTTAAAAAAAAAATTTAATCCTAATAAAGATGGGAGGGTTTATGAATTTATCAAGGAGTTGGGTTTTTGTTTTGTTGATGTTTGTTTTTTGGTCTTTTACGGGTTTTGCCCAGTCCGGGGAACCTGAAAAAGAAAAGCCAAAGACCCCGGATGTTAAAGAGTCTGTTAAAAATGTGAATGATAAGAAAGCTGATGATAAGAAAACCGGTTCCAAAACCAATCAGTCAACTTCTACCCCATCAAATGATAATGTTGAAACCCTGGAGGTGACAGGGTCCTATATTCGCCGCTCGGACATTGAAGGCCCCTCACCCATTGTTGTTTTTGACAGGGAACAGATTGAAAACTCCGGTTTTGATTCTGTGGGTAGTTTTCTTAGCAGACATACGGCAGTTCTTCCTTTTGGATCCGGTTATGAAGGAGAAGGAGGAATCAGGGGGCTTGGGTCTGTTCGGACTCTGGTTCTTGTCAACGGGCAAAGGGTTCCCGGTAACGCTGATTCTTATGCCATTGAAGGAGCCAGTGTTGCCAGTACAAGCATTATTCCATTAGCGGCTGTTGAGAGGGTTGAAATCCTTAAAGATGGGGCTTCAGCCACCTATGGGTCAGATGCTCTGGGAGGTGTGATCAATATTATCACCCGTAAAAACTGGGACGGTATGGCTGTGTTGGCCAAACTCAACGTGACTGATTACAAAGGGGGGGACAGTCTTCGGACCAGCATGGCCTACGGGAAAACCAGCAGCCGTGGTAATTTTTTAACAAGTTTTCAGTACGCCCATGGCACAAAAGCCCGTCGTTCCGATCTGGAGCGTATTGCTTATTTTACTGATATAAGACCCATGTTTTCCACAAATTATCAAATTAAAGGGGAAGATAAGGTGAGACCCGGCCCGGGATGCAACCGATTTTACAATGGTCCACCACTTAGTGATAAGGTGGATTGGCAGGGAGCCTGCCTGGATCATCTGGATTCCCAGTATGTTGATGGTCCCTATCATGGTTTTAATTGGGTGACAGATGCTGAGTATGAAGTTTTTGATGATATCAAACTTTATTCCACTCTCTATGTTGGCTATGAAACACTTAAAAGAAAAAGGTATGAATCCTTTCTTTCCCCACCTTTTAAAGGAAAAGCTCTTCCAAGCTGGAAGGCTCCGGGTTTGAGCCCCGGAACAGAACTCACTCTTTTTCACAGACTTACAGAGCTTCCGGACCGGGAAGAAGATGAGAATTTTCTTTCAACCGGTTTGATTGTGGGAGCCAAGGGTTATTTGTTTAATGATTGGATATGGGATGTCACTGTTAATAATCAGCTTAACCGGGGAGAGAATCCTCAATATAATACGGCCCTTATTGCCCCGGTCACAGAAGCTCTGAAAAATGGAACTTACAATCCCTTTGGAGACCCTTCCCAGAACGACACGGAAGGTTTTACCCGGAAAGCGAATATGTGGAACCGGTATCAGGTGAATTGGCTTGATATGAAAGCCAGTGGTTCTTTGGGTGATTTTTTGGGTATTGACTGGGCTTCGGCCTTTGGTGTTTCCGCCGCTCATTTTGAATACCAGGATGAAAGGGATGAAGCGGTTATCAAAGGTGAATATCATAGCTTTACCGGCACCAGAGGGGAGGGTGAGCGTCAACTTTATGCTGTTTTTGCGGAGTTCAATGGAGTCTGGCGTAATGTTGAAGGCCAATTGTCATTAAGATATGATACCTATTCTGATTTTGGTTCCACTTTCAATCCCAAAATTGCTTTCAGGTATCAAGCATTGAACTGGTTGACCCTGAGAACCTCCTTTGGAACCGGTTTTAAGGCCCCCACTTTGCATGAGGCCTATGGGTCAAAAAGGAACTATTTTGCCAATAACGAAATTGATTACAGGTATTGTAAAGACAAAGGGTTGGATGGAGCCAAGTGTGTCGCCTACGGTTTTCAAGGTGTTCACGGAGCCAATCCCAATTTAAAAGAGGAGACCTCCCGGAGTTTTAACTTTGGCATGATTCTGCAACCCCTTGAAAATCTCTTTTTCTCCCTTGATTACTGGAATGTCACTGTTGACGGGGCCATTGGCAGTGATCCCCAGGGGATTTTACGGGCGGAAGCCATAAACCCGGATGCTCCTAAAAAGTACGGAGTTGAAGTCAAACGCAAGAAAGATGGCACGATAGAATTCCTGGATGCTTCTTTGCAAAACCTTGGCAAGGAACAGGCCCACGGTCTTGATTTTAATGGCACTTTTAAAATGATTGATCCTTTTTTCAAAGGTTCTCTGATTTTAAGTACGGATTTCACCTATATGTTTTCCTATCGCAAGGGATTTTATGAGGAACTTGGGATGGAAGAGGTTTTGGGCCGACAGACCACACCCCGTTGGAAAAATGTTTCCTCTCTGACCTATAGTTTGGGTTCTTACAGTGGGACTTTCACCTCCCGAAGCACTCCAAAAGTGGAAAAACAAAACAGGCTGGGTTTCACTCCTGATTTTACCCAGTTTGATTTAAGCACGTCTTACAAAGCCCCCTGGGGTGGGAGTTTCCAACTGGGAGCCATCAATGTCTTTAAACAACAGCCGGAATATGATTTTTCCAACAGATACAGAGTTTATACCCCTCTTTACTCTGCAGAGAGAACTTTCTTTCTGGCCTATCGCCAGGATTTTTAGTTCTTGTCCTGCTTCATTGGGTTCATTGGACTGTTGAAAAAGAGGGTCTTTTTCAACAGTCCATCATAACAATCTGATCTTGGGAATTGTCATGGACTTTTAAATTGGAAATTCTGCGATTTCTGTGGTCCAAGGACCTGAAAATCCGGTTTTTTTAGAAAACAATGCCGCAAGTCATTTAAAATGGGGGAATGGGTCTTCAATGGATCATTTCCTTTCTTTTTTTAGGGTCTTCAGTGGTACAGGGCAGGGCTTTGCGGGTCAGTATTGATCCGGGTCACGGGGGTCGGGACCGGGGGGCCATCCATGGAAAAATCAGGGAATCAAACCTCAATTTAAAGATTGCCAAAAGACTTTATAAACGATTGAAAAGAGACCCTGATTTTGAAGTGCTGCTTTTAAGGAAAACAGACAGGGACCTGGAGCTTCCCACAAGGCTCAGAATGTCCAGACAGTTTGGAAGTGATCTCTTTATCAGCATTCATGCCAATGCCCACAAAAACCGGAAAGTTCACGGGTCTGAATTTTATATTCAACAACCGGAGAGACCCCGGGAGAGACTCCGGGAAAGATTCTTGACAAGTCACAACGGAAATGGAAACAGAAACGGAAAAAGACAGAAAAGAAATTTTCATAAAGAAGCCGGAGGAAGTCAGTTCAGAGGGGATGTGGAAAGTATTGTCTCTGACCTCCGGCAATCGGGCCGTTTGCTTGAAAGCTACCAGTTGGGGACCCTTGTCCGCAGGCACTGGAGGCAGAACAAGAAAAGAAGAATCAGACAGGCTCCTTTTTATGTTCTCAGTCAGAATTCAGCTCCGGCCATTCTTATAGAGGTGGGTTATATCACCAATAGACGGGAAAGGCGAAAACTCACCCAAATCAAAGTCCAAAGGGCCATTGCCCGAAAAATTCACGGGGCTTTAAAGGACTATGCGAAAAATGTGGACAAACTTCCATGGAACATTTTAAAAGCAGGGGATGTCGAGATACGATAAACGAAAAGCCGACGAGCTTCGCCCTGTGACCATCACTCCCCATTTCAGTCGTTACGCTGAGGGTAGTGTGTTGATTCAGTCCGGAAACACCAAAGTGGTCTGCAATGCCAGTGTGGAAAATCAACTTCCCAAATGGCTTCAGGGTCAGGATCGGGGCTGGGTGACAGCCGAGTACGGTATGCTTCCCCGGTCCACCCACGAGCGTATGAAAAGGGATAGGACCAGCACTTCGGGCCGAACCCGGGAAATTTCAAGGCTTATTGGAAGATCTTTGAGAAGTTGTGTGAACCTTTACCAGCTTAAAAACATTCAGATTACCGTTGACTGTGATGTTTTACAGGCCGATGGGGGAACCCGGACGGTGGCCATCACGGGGGGGTTTGTGGCCCTGGCCCTGGCCCTTTTCTATCTTCAGAAAAAAAAGGAAATTTTAAAAAATCCATTGAAAACTCAGGTATCCGCCATCAGTGTGGGAATTCTGGAGGGTCAGTCTTTGTTGGATCTCTGTTACAGGGAAGACAGTGTGGCTGATACGGATTGCAATTTTGTTATCAACAGTTCCATGGAACTGGTTGAAATTCAGGGGACAGCCGAGGAGAATTCTTTTACCCGAAATCAGTTTGATGGGATGTTGGATATGGCTCTTCAAGGGTGCCGGAAACTTCACAGGATTCAGGCAGACACTTTGGAACAACTGGGTGTAAAACCTCTGGGGAAAGGTTATACTGATCCGGTTTGAATTTTCATGGAATTTCCCTGAGAGATCATTTATTCTATGCTGAATTTCTTTAGCCAAAATCCGCTTAAAACAAGTGGTCTCTATGGAAATAGCATGAAAAATAAATGATCTTTAGTATAAATTTGGTTTTTTATAGTATTTGTTACCAATTTGTTTGTGGATTTTCTTTAGAGTTATTGGCTTTGAGTGGTTCCAGTGGTTCATCCATAGACGGAATAGCTGGTTAGAAGAGGCCACTTGTTTTAAGCTGATCTTTTCGACAAAGAAGTTCAGCGTACTGGAACGAGGAGAGAAGGTTTTATGGAACTCTGGCTTGCCACAGGGAACAAGGGGAAGGTGACGGAATTAAAAAAACTCCTCTCCCCCCTTTCTTTTGAAATTCACAGCCAGAGTGAACTCCCTTATTTTTCACCACCTTCTGAGGACGGACAGAGTTTTGAGGACAATGCCCGTATCAAGGCCAGGGCTCTTCACGCTGTAAAACCGGAGACCTGGACAGTGGCCGATGATTCGGGTCTTGCGGTGGAGGCTTTGGAGGGTTTGCCGGGGATTCATTCAGCCCGTTATGCCGGTCCCAGGGCCCGGCCTTTGGAGAACAATGCCAAACTTCTGAAAATGATGGAACTTCGCCGGGCCACCAATCGCAGGGCCTGTTTCCATTGTTGTTTGCTGGCTGTCAGCCCTGAAGATGAGGAGTTTGTTTTTCATGGGGAACTTCAGGGGGAAATTGCCAGAACTTTGTCAGGTCAGAGTGGCTTTGGCTATGATCCTCTTTTTATTCCCCAGGGGGAAAGCCGCAGTCTTGCCGAGATGAGTCTGGATGAAAAAAATGTTATTTCCCACAGAGCAAAGGCCCTAAAAAGTCTTTTTGAAATGTTAAAAGAAAAAAACCTGTGATATGAGGTAAACCATGCCACACATTAAAATCTTCTCAGGCACTTCCAACAGGGATTTTTCAAAAAAAGTGGCGGGCTTTGCCGGAGTCCCCTTAGGTCGGAGTGAAATCACCCGTTTTGCCGACGGTGAAGTTCAGGTGGAAATCCATGAAAGTGTTCGGGGGGACAGTGTTTTTGTTATTCAGAGTGCCTGTCCTCCTGTGAATCAGAATTACATGGAGCTTTTTATTGTTCTGGATGCCTTGAAAAGGGCTTCCGCCAAAGAAGTGACAGCTGTTATTCCCTATTATGGATACGCAAGGCAGGACAGGAAGGTGGCTCCCCGGGCTCCCATATCAGCCAAATGCATGGCTGATCTTGTGACTGCGGCAGGGGCCACACGGGTGGTCTGTGTGGATCTCCATGCGGCCCAGATACAGGGTTTTTTCAATTGTCCCGTGGATCATCTTTTTGCCATTCCCACCCTGGCTCTGGAGTGGAAAAAATCCTATGGAACCGGTGAGGACTTTGTGGTGGTCAGCCCTGATGCAGGGGGGGTGGAAAGGGCCAGAGCCTTTGCCAAGAGAGTGAATTGTGCTATGGCCATTGTGGACAAGCGGCGTTCAGGACCCAATGAGGCCAGGGCCTTCCACCTGATTGGTGATGTGGAAGGTAAAACGGCCATTATTGTGGATGACATTATTGATACGGCCGGAACATTAACACAAGCTATTGACAGTCTTGTTGATAATGGGGCAGAAAAGGTGTTTGCAGTGGCCACCCATGCTTTGTTTTCCGGTCCGGCTGTGGAACGTCTGACAAAATCCAAAATTGAAAAGGTTTTGGTAACAGACACCATACCTCTGAACGGAAAAGGGGAGGCCTGTGATAAAGTGAAAGTTGTGAGTGTGGCTTCCGTGGTGGCTGAAGCTCTTCTCAGAATTTATGGGAATGATTCAGTTTCATCCCTTTTTAATGACTGATAGACTTTGCTGTTTTAAATTTTCAGGGAAATGAAACGAAAAACAAAGGGTCTTTGGATAAATAAAAAAAGAGGTACTCAATGATTGTCAGTGAGAAAATCAATGTGGATGCAAGAAATACCGGAAAGGGAAACTCCAGGGGATTGCGTAAAAAGCATAAAATTCCCGCTGTGATTTATGGTCCGAAAACAAAAAATCAAAATGTGATGATGGATGAACTCTTTGTGATCAAGCACAGCGGCAGCAAGCATGAAAGCTCTATTTTTGAAACAAAAAGCGAAGACTCTTTAATGGATTCCTTAAAAGTGATGCTTAAAAAAATTCAGGTTCACCCCACCACAGGGAGACCCATTCATGTGGACCTCTATGCCCTTGATATGGAAGCCTCCATTCGGGTGAATGTGACCATTAAATTTGTCGGTGAACCCGTGGGAGTGAAAAAGGATGGTGGGATTCGCCAGATCACCCAGGGTCAGATAGAAGTGGAGTGCAACCCCAATGAAATCCCCGAAGAAATTCAGGTGGATATTTCCCATCTAAAGGTGGGGCAGTCCATGCACGTCTCTGAAATGAACTTTCCGTCAGGTGTAACCCCTATGACAGCTCCGGACAGAACGATCGTTACTGTCAATCATCCCAAGAAAGAAAAAGTGGTTGAGGAAGTGGTTGAAGGCACTGATGAGACGGATCAGGCGGCAGGGGACTCAAAAGCGGCTGAGGCCGGTGATGGTAAAAAGGCGGAAACCAAAAAAGGGGAAACAAAAAAATAGTGTGGTTAGTGGCGGGACTTGGAAATCCGGGGAGAAAATACTCTCTCACCCGTCATAATGTTGGCTTTATGGCCGTTGACTCTTATCTCAATGGTATTGGCAGTCCCCCTCAAAAAAAAGAGCATAAATCCCTGACTTACTCCTTTGCAGTGGATGGTGAAAAGATCCTGATGGTAAAGCCCCGGACTTTTATGAATCATTCAGGGGAGGCGATCCAGGCTCTCTGTCATTATTACAGAATTGACTCCGATCATCTTATTGTTTTGCATGATGAGATTGAACATCCTTTCAAACAGATAAAGGTTCAGAGGGGACGGGGTCATGGAGGGCATAACGGTATTCGTGACATCCATGAAAAATTAAGCACCAATGATTATTATCGTATTCGCATTGGAGTGGGAAGGCCGGTGAGTCCAAAAAAAGAATCTGATAATTTTGTATCCCCCTTTTCAGGAGGTGATCATTTCGGGGATCATCTTAATGTCGATCTTGGTCTTCCTGTCAGAGAGGTTAAGGATTACGTCCTGTCCCCTTTTTCAAAACAAGAGCAGAAGAATCTTCCTGATATTCTGGGGAGAGTCAGTGACGGTATTGAGGGACTTATTTTCAAAGGGCTTGAGAAAACAGCCAATCTTTTAAATTCCAAAGTGGAATAATTTGTAAAAAGATCCAGAGTGGAATAAATAAATACAACAGACGTTACAATGAAAGTGCTGGTGTTGGAAAAAGTTTTTTAAATACAAAAAAACCGCATAATAATTTCTATAATTTCCTTTGATTTAACCTAATTGACCTTTAATCCGTGTTTCCTTTTCAAAATATTTCTTATCGGTATTTGTTGTGTTGTCATCCGTTTGATTGTTGAATTTCTGAAAACGTCGGGAACGAAGTTGGATTGAGTTTGGAATGATATGTATTGTATTGAAACAAATCATAAACACAATCAGTCCAGACTGTCTCAGTATGAATCAATCAATCCATTTGTATTGACTTTTTTTTTATTTATCTTACAATTTAAATTTAAGGTTAATTAAATTTTTAGGGGGGTTCATGAAAAATAAAAAAAATATATGGGGTGTTTTTACTTTTTTGTCTGTTTTAATTATTCTGTTCAGTTACCAGAATTGTACCAAAGTAGAATCGGGTAAGGCCAAAGGTAAAAGTGTAACGGGTTTGAATTTCAAAATTCGATTTGATATCCTGCCGGGAAGCCATACACCTTCTGAAACAGCCCGTGTTCTTTTTTCCATTGGTCTTTCAATGGATGAGGGTTCTGTTCGATGCACTCTTGATCAGAATGTGGTGGAATGCACTCCCAATACACCCGTGTACCTGAGTGATCTGAGTTTGGGAGAACACAACTTTACTGTTTCAGCATCCAATGGAGAGGGAGAACAAAGTTCTTTGAGTCATTCATGGAATGTTCTCAGTCCCTGTACGGATCAGCAGAGTACTGACTGCATTCCCGAAGATCAAATCGCCTCTGTGTCCATCAATGAGTCCGCTCTTCCCAAACTCAATCAGTCCAATTATACAGATTACCCAATCACTGGTGAGTGTTCCAAAGACAGTCAACCTGTTGATATCAGTATTCAGGGGACTTCTTTAACCGTGCCACCGAATTGTAGCTCAGGAAGCTGGCAGGTGGCGGTTGATTTTAATGATGTGCCTTTGAACACTTCGATGCCAATAACTGTTTCTTGCCGATCATTACTCACAAAATGGAGTGGGAGCCCCTCAGGCTTCAGCCACTATTTCCCTTGCGGAGGGTTTTATTCCCCCCAATTCGGATGTTGTTGTGAACAGAGGTTGTGGTGCAGTCCAGGGAGGTTTTCATCCCAATGGAGGGGGCTTTGTGGCATCCACAGCCACTGTTTCCGACACGGTTCATGTGGGGCTTCGTGCTGTTGTTTGCGAATCGGCAAATGTTTCAGGGAACGTACAGATCAGAGGTTATGCGAGAGTTTTTGATAAAGCCCGCATTTCAGGGGATGTACAAATTTCCGGTGATGCGTGGGTTTATGGGGACGCAGAGGTTTCGGATAGTGCAGAAGTTTATGGTTATGCCCGGGTTTACGGTGATGCAAATGTTTCCGGGAATGCCAAGGTTTACCATCGGGTACGGGTTGCCGGTGGGGAAATTATGAATAACGCAAAGGTTTTTGGTGATGCCAGAGTTTCCGGTGACATTCAGATTTTTGGTGATGCGTGGGTTTATGGTTATGCCCGGGTTTACGGTGATGCCAAAATTTCCGGTGAAGCCAGGGTTAAGGATCATGTATGGATTTCCGGTCATGCACAGATAAAAGACGATGCCAGGGTTTACGGTGATGCCAGGGTTTCCAGCGAAGCACAGGTTTATGGGACTGCAAGGATTTTCGATCATGCTATGGCTTACGGTAAAGCACAAATTTATGGTGGTGCATGGGTCTATGGTCATGCACGGGTTACTGGTGAAGCCAAGGTTTATGGGACTGCAAGGGTTCATAACTATTCAATAGTTTACTCCAATACAAGTATTGATAAAGGAAGTCCGCAGCCCAGTACTTTGGAAACAAAAAGATGTGGTAATGTGGCTGGGGCCGCCCACAGTAATGGAGGGGGTTTTGTCGCCTCTACGGCCACGGTTTCAAGTACAGCTTATGTTGGAAGCAAAGCATTTGTTTGTGGATCAGCACGGGTTACGGAAAATGCGAGAATTGAGGGTTATGCACAGATAAAAGACAATGCCAGGGTTTACGATGATGCCAGGGTTTCCGGTCGGGCAATAGTTTATGGTGATGCCAAAGTTTATGGTGATGCCCATGTCTACGGTGATGCAAATGTTTCCGGTAAAACTTATATTTCAGGAAATGCGACAGTTTCCGGTGATGCCAGGGTTTATGGTGATGCCAGGGTTTACGATGATGCCAGGGTTTACGATGATGCCAGGGTTTATGATGATGTCAGGGTTTACGGTGAGGCGAGAGTTTTCAATCATGCTTTTGTTTACAGGGGAACCAGAGTTGGTGGTGATGCCAGAGTTTATATGAACGCAATGGTTTATGGTGATGCTGAAAGTGGTAATTTTCTTTATATACTTGGTAATGCACGGGTTAGGGGAGGTCATATTACCGGCAGTGGAGCAATTTCCGGTGATGCCCAGATTTATGAGTATCCGTATATTGCCGGTGAAGCACAGATCTATGGAAATGCCCGGGTTTATGGTTATTCAATTATTTCCCAGGAGGCAAAGGTTTATGAAAACGGGAAAGTTTATGGTCATGCACGGGTTTCCAATCAGGCAAAAGTTCATGGAAACGCACGGGTTTACGGTCGGGCAAAAATTTATGGAAGCAGACAGGTTAATGGAAACACTCATGTTCAGTAATTAGAAGGTACGGATGACCAGTCTTAAATTCTGGGACTGGTTACCCTAATATGTAAGTTGTTTTTTCTGAGAGTCAGAAGAGACAGATAAAAACAAGGCTGTCTAAAAACCCGGGTTTGACTATTTGAACAGGTTTAAATAGTCATCCAAAACGAACAGTCTGTTTCTTGAGAATCCTGTTAACTCTTTTAACAGGCCAAGTTCCTGAAAGGAATGAACCAGTCTGTTGGCCGGGTCGGGGCTCATCTTTAAATGTTTACTGACCTGAGAAACAGAAACAATGGGATTGGAGAAAAGAAATAATAATAGTTTTTGTCCGTTTTTAGCCCTCCTGTTAAGGGTTATGATTTTGGCTTCATATTTTTTTCTTAATTGAACAATGGATTGTAAGGTTTTTTTTCCATCTTTTGCTGTTTCAAGAAATCCTGAGAGGAAAAATTTTATCCATTGATTTAAATCATTGGAATTTCTGACGACAGTGAGTGAGTCATAATAGGAACCTTTGTTTTTTTCAAAAAAATCAGACAAATAAAGACAGGGTTTTTCCAGGATACCGGCATCAATCAGTTGCAATATAATGAGAAGCCTGCCTATGCGACCGTTTCCGTCCAGAAAAGGATGGATGGTTTCAAATTGGTAATGACTTATGGCTATTTTTATCAGAACGGGAATTTCCAGATTTCCATTGTGCCAAAACTTTTCAAAATCTGTCAGTAATCCGGGAAGTTCCTGTTTATGGGGAGGGATGAAAAATGCATCCTTTAGATTCGAGCCACCGATCCAATTCTGACTTTTCCTTATCTCTCCAGGTAATTTTTTTTGTCCTCTTACTCCTGATAATAAATATTTGTGGGTTTCTTTTATCAGTCTGAAAGACAGGGGAAGTTTATTGAGTTCTGTGATGGCATAATTTATTGCCTTTATGTAATTGATGACTTCGGACCAGTCATCACGTTTTTCCGGATTCACTTCGTTTTCTGGAAGGACAACATCATCAAGCTCTGTTTTTGTGCCTTCAATTTTACTGGATTTTATCGCCTCTTTTTTGATGTGCATTTTAATAAAGAAGTCCACATCGGGAACAAGACTGGCATAGGCATTGAGTTCCCCCAGGTAACCTCTGGCATCTTCCAACAGAAGAATGATCTGATTGTCTGACACCTCATGGGTTTTGTTTATAAAAGATGGAGTGAAACTTTTATATTCAAATTGTTGTTTGTATTCTCCGGCTTTAAACATTGGATTTCTTTCCTATTTTTAAACTCAGTTTATATTCTTATTTTAGCCTCAAAAAAGGAATATGGAAATTTATATTCTTATTTTAGCCTCAAAAAAGGAATATGGAAATTTATATTCTTATTTTAGCCTCAAAAAAGGAATAAAAGCAACAAGAACCCTATTTGCCCTATTTGGTTATACGAGAGTGACATCCAGGTGTTTGAAACCGGCCTGGACACAGGCTTTAATGATCTGGTTTTTTCTCTCAGGTCTGGACCAGGTGAAAACGCAACCTCCCCCTCCGGCTCCACAAATATGAACACCTTCAGCCCCTTGACCCTGGGCAATCTGTGCCAGTTTTTCAATTTCAGGGGACGAGAAGTTTTCACTTAAATTTTTTCTGGCTTCAAATTCCTCTTTAAAAAGCTCCGGCAGAGTTTGCCAGTCACCCTTTAGGAAAACATTCCTTGTTTTTTCAGCCACCATTTTTATGGTTTCAAGGGCTTTTATGGTGGACTTGTCACCATCCACAAATTTTTTAATCACTTCCCAATTGTTGATTCCCGAATGATGACTCTTTCCCGTAAAAAACAGGGAAATGTTTTGATTTATATCAAGATTGTCTGCAGGCAGGTGTTCAACCCTGATTTCCCCCAGGTGATAGTTGATAATATTCACCCCCCCTTTAAGGGGCGGAAAATAATCCTGGGTGCCGGTGGGCTTGTTTAAAATCCTGGCCTCCACTTCAGAGCAGATTCGGACCAGTCTGTGGTCATCAAAGGAAGAATCATCCATGGCAAAAAAGGCTTTGAAAATAGAGATGCAGAGGCTGGAGCTTCCACCCAGTCCCCCGCCCATGGGACTTTGGCTCTGAGTTGATAGATGAAAGCCATAGTTCGGCTTCTGGTAGGCGATGATTTCCCTGAAAAAACGAAAATTCTGATTGTTGTATTTTAAGAATGTTTCATATTTTAAAAGCTCCTCCAGGTTGGAAAACTCATAATTTTCACGGTTTGTCCCGGATTTGATAATAATTCTTTTATCCTGTCGTTGTTGAATCCGGCAGGAGGTGTAAAGGTTAATGGCCCCGTTGATGGTGATAACCGGGCTGAGTAAAACATTGATGGGCTGGCAATCAAGGGTTCCCCCTGCAAAATCAATACGGATGGGGGACTGGATGAAAGCCTCATTTTTCATATTCCATCAGTTTGTCCGATTTTTCCTGAAAACTCCATAGGGATTTTAGAAAAACCGTTTTCATTATTATTTTTAATTAAAAATGATACTGGAGGATATTTTTTATTTTTGGCTTGAAGTATGGATGAAAAATTTTCATTTTTAGTTCATTTCTTTATTACACAGCATATCATGAATTTGGCATTCATAAGCTACTGAAATTACAAAAATAAATAATGTAAAGGTATGGAAAAGTTGAAATTGTTTGGAAGTCTTGCATAAAATTATGTTTAAAAAAAAATTATTTCATCACAGGTTTTGCTGTTTTTGTACTGGAATCGTTTTTTATGCCATGTTCAGAGAAGTTTCATGAAAATTCACATAGGATCAGGTATCAGAGGGTCTTTTGAAAAAACTTGGAACACTTATTATCTTTTTTCAATGTTTTTGTTTTTTAAGTTGTCATATGGACTCCGGTTCCAAAAAATATCCCCATTCCAAACAGGTTATTAGCAAGTCTGTTACCTCCAATTATAATCCGTCCATTGATGTCCTGTTTGTCATTGATAATTCGGGGAGTATGGGTAGTTTCCAGATTAATTTGGCAAGGAATGCTGAATTGTTTATTGACCGGTTCCTGAGTACGGAATTTATTGATTATCATATTGCCGTGACCACCTCATCCTATGGACCTCTAAAGAGTCTCTGGACTAAAGAGTCACCTGATGATATTCTTCCTCCTCCTTATGCGACGGATGGTGATCTGGCAATATGTAAAAATTTGGCTGAAAAAACCGGTTATCCTTATAAAAATTATGTGGACAAGAACACCCCTCAGGGGAGTCAATGCCTTAAAGAGATGATGAAAGTTGGAGTAAAATCCCAGACTGACGAGTTTTTCTTTAATATTATTATTTTGTCTCTATCGGGACTGATGTCTATGAAAAATTCCGATTTTTATCGACCCGAGGCTCATTTAGCTGTTTTTATAGTAACAGATAGTTTTGACCAGAGTAATACACCCTATAAGGAGGCCTATGAATTTTTGTTGCACCTTAAAAAAGGTGATGAAAAGAAACTTCACTATGCTGCTGCAATTATTACCCGTGAAATGCGTGAATATGGCTGTGTGGCTGATGGCGGGCCTAACACTGATTTTGTCAGGATGGCAAAACTTTTTGGCAGTCGGGGTTACATATTCAGTCTCTGTCAATTTGATTATGGGAAAGAGCTTGCCCACTTTGCCGATCATCTGGTGGATTCAGCTCTTACTATCCCCCTTGATTCTTTACCCAATATGGACAGTATAGAGGTTTATTACAAAAATGAGATTGGGAAACAATTGATTCCAAAAGGTTCCAACGGTTGGACTTATGATGGAGAAAACAATGTTGTTCGTTTATCCAGGAATATACAATTGGATGGCAAAAAAGAAGGAGAGTTTATTTTTAAATATGAACCCTTCTATACGCCTCAGTTGGAAAATCTTTAGTCGGTCCTGAAATTGTACTAAGTCATTGGGAAGAAAATTTTAAAAAAACCAAAGTTTGTAAGTATTTAATAACACACAAGGGAGAAGGCGACGCAATGCCTCTTATTTCTGGATCTTTCAGCAGATTTCAAAGTTGGGTGACTTTTGGGTGATTCTCCAAATTCAAACGGTAATTATTGTATAGTTTGAAACAAAATTATAACATAATATTAGTCGTGTTTTGGAGTTTTTATTCCCAATAGGAAAACAAACAAAATCAGTAATAAGAGTTTATATGTCCATTACAAAACCGAGTTTATTTGGTTTAAAAAAAACAAATAGAGATTTCAATAAAAAAGAAACTTGGGGGAAAAACCAATTTAATTCATCTTTTCCAACTTCATTGTGTTGCTACCTTGAGTCCAAAGGTATTCAGGCAAATTATTTATCTGTTAAAAAAGGTATTTTTTCTCCTAACCTTATACCTATTGAAGATGTATTTGGTATTTCCACTAAAAGCAGTGAATTATATTTTGCATTTGAAACTCAATATACTCCTTATCAAAAATATGTCATTGGTTCCTTGCCAAGGATAGATTTGGTTATACAGAATGAAAATACAGGAGAGTGTTTATCCGGGCTTGAAATTAAACTGACAGCTTTGCCGGATAACACAACTTGTGATTGCAGTGAAAGTTCTTATGGTAGTGAAATTGTAGTTCGTCCTGACACAATTGTCTATTTGGCCTGCAGCATTGCTTCAAGTTTTAAAGGTCAACTGACCCGGTATATTCCAAAAATTGAAATTTCCAACTGGAATGATGCAATCCAGATTTTACCTAAAACAAGAGAAATTGTTGAATCATTGGAATCACTTTCTATAAGTCTTGAAAAGGATCAAAAATCATTTTTACTCCAGCCAATATGGAAAACACAGGGTAAGTCTTCAAAGCTCACCGAACAGTGTTTGGATGTCTTCGTATGGAGTGATGCTGGATTTACCAATTTTATATCTAAAATTACTGAAAAAAATCCTGGAAATATAACACGGCAAACAAGAACAGCAATATGGCTTTTTAAAATGCTATTGGATATTTGTAATCATGGAAGATTCAATCATGAAGAAATAATAGATAGTCTATCCTATAATACTAAAAATGACAAAGCTTTTGCTTCTTCTGGAAATATAACCAATCAATATATGTCATGTCCAAGACTGGAAACCCCTATAGTATCCCGCTCAGAGATAAGAAATATTATTTTGGGAGGTGGTCAAAATATGCTGAGTCCAGAACGAAGATTTGATGCGATTATTTTTAATTCACCAGAGTTGTTCTGATGATGAAATGTGTGGATCTTTTTTGTGGTTGTGGAGGGTTATCCCTGGGTTTCAAGAGGGCAGGGTTTAATTTGATTGTGGCCTATGACAATTGGCAACCTGCCATAGATGTTTATAAAAGAAATTTTTCTCATTTAATTAAAAATTTTGATCTGGCAAATGAGATTGAAGCAATAAAAGAAATTCATCATCATAATCCGGAATTGATTATGGGTGGTCCGCCATGCCAGGATTTCTCCAGTGCCGGAAAACGGGATACATCTCTTGGAAGTGCCAATCTTACTTATCATTTTGCTAATATTGTCTGTGCAATAAAGCCGAAATGGTTTGTTATGGAAAATGTTGAACAAATCAAAAAGAGTCATATCTTAAAAGAAATTATACTTCAATTTACTAATAAAAAATATGGACTATCGTCTGTTATATTAAATTCATCCTATTGTGGGGTGCCTCAATCAAGAACAAGGTTTTTTCTTATTGGTCATCTGGGGGACAAGCACAATCAATTGAATCAGGTTTTTAGTGCAGGATTATCAAGAAAACCAATGACACTTAAAGATTATTTTGGTGATTCATTAGGTGTGGACTTTTATTATAGACATCCAAGGAACTATAACAGACGTGGAGTTTTTTCAGTTAATGAACCGAGTCCAACAGTAAGGGGGGTCAACAGACCAATACCTTCCGGCTATAAGTTGAATAAATGTGATCCTACCGGGGTCAATCTTAGAATGATACGTCCATTAACAACTATTGAAAGAAGTTATATACAAACGTTTCCGAAAACATTTAAGTTTCATGGGACAAAAACAAATTTGGAACAAATGATAGGGAATGCAGTTCCAGTTGAATTGGCAAAGTATGTGGCAGAAAGTATAAATATTTATTTAAAAAAGGGAATAAAAAAACAGACAAAATTATTTGATCTTGATGATACATTTCAAATACCAAACAGAGTACTTCACCAGACGATATAGTTGTTTTTGTATTGATTTGGGATTTTTTTAAAAGTGAATTTTCAAATACTCTTACCAAACTTTAGAATGCATATTAATTAAATTATTTCAGATATTTATAGAATTATAATAAATTTTTGACAACACTTGTATTCTTACAAAGAGTAAGATATTCTTACTACTATATGTTTATTACTTGAGGAGATCAATAAGTGGAAAAAAATATCCAAACAATAATCATTGAGACACTTAAAGAAGTTCAAAATATATGTGGGAAAGAATGGAATGATTTAGATTCAAACTCAGTTCCCATAAGGGACCTAGATGGCTTTGATTCCCTTCTTTCAGTCGAAGTGACAGTTTTAATTGAGGAAAAACTTGGATGCGGTGAGCTGGTAGATGGATCAAACCCATCAATCTTTATTTCAGATGATGGTCAGAAAGCACTTTCAATAAATGAGATCACAGATAAAGTTGAAAAAAAGATAAAAAATGAGGAATTAAAAAATGAATAAAGTTGCACAACGTTTACGGATTGCAAGAGAACAAGCTGGACTTTCCCAGGGACAAGTTGCAAAAATGTTAAATTTTCATCGACCTACGATTAGTGAAATTGAAGCTGGACGAAGAAAGGTTAATACGGAGGAGTTAGTTAAATTTTCAAAAATTTATGAAGTATCTACTGATTGGTTAATTAACTCTGAAAATGAAAATAATTTAGATCCAAAAATAGAACTCGCCGCTAGAAATTTAGCAAAATTAAATAATGATGATCTTAATAAAATCTTGCGTTTACTTTCAAGTATAAAAAAGTCAGGGTCCAAAAAAAGTGAATAAAAGTTTCCTCGCAAAACAGGCTGTTTACAAAGCATCTCGCCTGAGAGTATCAAATAATATGCCTCCATTTCAGGGGTTATGTCCTTTTGATTTGGGACACAACCTTGGTATTTCAATGAGACTTCTTCCAAACTCTAATCTTGAGGGAATGTATTCCACAAGTCCAAGTCTTGCGATAATTATAGGAAGTGAAAGACCACTCGGTAGAAGAAGGTACACTTGCGGACATGAATTGGGACACCATATATTTGGTCATGGTTCTAAAAGTTTTTTAAAAAACCGGAAGGAAAATTCAAATCAATAAATATCCCGTCTTGCCGGGGCTTTTCCGTGTTTTAAAAAACTTGTGGAAATTCAAACCCTATCTGTATAAACTTTCAATGAGTTTTTTTAAAAAAGCACTGAAAGCCCAAAAAAGAATCGGTTGGTTTTTACGTTTGGGATTTAATCATATTTCGTGAAGTTTTGACAAGAAAAAAAGATTTTTTTTACGAGGAAGATCAAAACCCTTTCATTAGACTGATCACTTCATTTTCAAATTCAAAATCTTTTCATTAAGAGTATCATTTGGATTTCAATAAACTGATCGTGTTTGAATTTCCGTGGAATTTCTCTTAAAACTCATATAGAAAACAAAAAATCTTCGGTATATTTTTAAAATAGAATAAACAATCTTCAGTATAGATCTTATTTTTCGTCTTCCATCACTTTTTTTAATTCGTCATCCAGGGCTTTTAGAAAGGAGGGTTCAAAGCGGGCAAAAACATTTTGGGTTTTGGAATGGACCCGGCCTGTCTGATTGTCAAAGTCAAAGGTTATGGAGGTTTCCTCTGTTTTTACGAACAGGCTTGTGGTTTTTTTAAATGATTTTGGTTTTTCAAACTGATGATTCCTTATTTGAAATTCCTTTATTTTTTTAAAAAATGAAAGCAGTTTTTCTTTTGGTATTTTTTTACTTTGTTCACCCAGGTGAACCAGAGCCTCAGTTTCACCTGTTGTTGTAATTTTCCAGAGAATTTCAGAAGATTGTTCCGGTTTTAAAAATTGAATCTTTTTTAAAGATTGGATCTTTTTTCCGGGGATGGGCAGATTTTTGTGAAAAAACATGGATAGAGGATAATAGAGAAATTGTCCAAAAATATTGTGAACCAGAAAAACCTGTTTACTGTCCTTATCGAGAATGTAAAGACTGTCTTTTGATCCCTTTTTTTTTCCAATAATCAAACGCCTTCTCAAACTGTCAGAATAAACAAACTCCATGAAGGCTTTACCCGGTTTTAATCCAAAATGATCTTTCCGGAGGGTAAAAGTGGAAAGGATCGGGGCTTTGGTCATGAGTTCAAGGTTTTGTTTCACAAAGTTTTGGTCTGCCGGATAAAAGTGGGGTTGGATCAGATACCACAGACCGTCTTCAAGTTTTATTTCGATTTCAGAGGAGGCTGTTGTCAGATGAAGACCCACCAGTTTCTTTTTTTCAATAAGAACGGGTTTTTCAGATTCCCTTTTCTGTTTTTTCAGATAAACCTGGAAATAGGCGTAAAAGACCACTGAAAAAACAAGGACTGAAAAAATCAGAATTTTTTTCAAAAAAATCTCCGTAACTTAAAAAAGACCGCCAATATAAAAAAGAGAAAGGGAAAAGGTAAGATGAAAAATATGAAATAATGATTCATCCGGGTTTGGGTGAGTATCAGGTAAGTGGTTTTTGGGAGAATGGTTTTGATTTTCAATAAATCTTCATCCTGGGAAAGGTAGGAAAAAAGGTTAAAGGCAAAGTCAAAGTTGGTTTCCTGGGAGTAAAACTGATTGGTCAAAAAGTCACTGTCCCCCACAACAGCCAGGCGAAAGATTTTGTCTTTCCACAGTCCTTCGCTGATTACGGAAGCCCATAGACGACCCTCGCTTATCACAGGGCTTGAAGGGTCAATATCCTTATGTCCCCTGGAGGTGGGAAGATGTTCAAGAAGGGGAGTCACCTTCAAATTGGTGGGAGTCTTCCCTTTGGAAAGATTATAAGAAGAGGTCATATTCTCTTTTTTAGGGGGAGTTTCCGAAGCGGATTTTTCCATGGAATTTTTATGGGAACCGGAGTTTGAATTTTTATCCGGAATGCTGACAGAAGAGGAGATAAAAAACAGGGGGTTGTGTCCTTCTTTTAGCCCCTGGTTTAGCTTGTGGGGTTGTTCCCCCTTGTGGGTCAGTACCAGGAGTCTGGATTGACCGGTTTGGGCCTGATCGGAAAAAATAAAATTATTATCAACCCGCACACCATAGGTTTCAAGGAGAGGGTTCAGGTTGTGATCTTCACCAGGGTCAAGGGCTACAAGGAGGGAGCCTCCCCTTTGTAAATAGAGGTTCAATTGCTCCCGCTCTTTTTCGGAAAAGGGTTTACGGGAACCCACAAGGGCCAGAACCACCATGTCCCCGGGAAGTTTTTCCAGGGAACCTATGCGGTCCACCTGATAGTGAAGTCTTTCAAGCTGTTGTTTGAGACCCGTGAGACCAAAAGTGGAATTATTCTCAATACTTCTTTCATCCTTGAGTTCAAGAAAATACAGTTTCTTGGATGGTTTTGTAAGTTTGAGAAGGGCGTTGACAAAGGCTCTTTCCTCAAGTTCATAAATTCTCTGGAT
>CBDCNX010000019.1:0-23220 GCA_965219545.1 Bdellovibrionales bacterium | reverse complement strand
ATTTGAAAGCCTGCTGAGATTCAGAAGTAGGGGGTGTTGTGGAACCCTTCTCCTTTCAACAAAGGAGGGGTACTATGATTAAACCTTACTTTAAAAACGGCAAAAAACTCTATGAAGTGATTGTTACAAAAAAAGATTCCAAGCGGAAACAATACTGCCGGAAGAAAAAAAACATTCCTTCACAGAGAAAAGCCAGAAAAATTGAATTTCAATTTAAAAATGAACTTCATAAACTCATTAACAGTCAGTCCTTCAAATGGACCTGGAGAGCTTGGCACCAGGAATGCCTCAACAGGATGAAACTTTCTCTAAAAAATGCTACTATCATGGAATATGATGGAAGATTAAAGAAATGGCTCACAGAGGACTTTGTGAACAAATATCTTGAGGATATTAAAACCCAGGATGTTCATGAACTGATCTTTGAGACAATTGGGGAGAGAACTTCTCTTTTTTCCCAGAGAATGCTTTTAAAGATGATAAAACGCATTTTTGGGATGGCTGTGGAAGAGGGAATCCTTTTGAGAAACTCAACCCTGGGTCTTCAGGTGAAAGTGCCAAAGTCAGAGAAAAAAGTCCTTAATTCCAAAGAGGCTACAATTCTTTTGGATGAAGCCTTTAAAGCAAAGCATTTGTTTTACAGAGTTTGGGCTTTGGCTTTAATGACTGGGATGCGGTCCGGGGAACTGTTCGCTCTTTGCTGGAAAGACATTGACCTTCAAAGGGGCTTTGTTTCAGTGAATAAGCAGTGGACAAAAAAGGATGGAATCTCATTACCCAAGACTAGAGAGGCCCGTATTGTTCCAATCAATGAGGATTTAAGGACCTTCTTGAGGGAGCTTAGAGCAGAGGAAAAAGGTAACTCTCAAGAGTTTTGGGACAGTCGGATTAAAACAAAAGTCATTTTCAATGATCTTGTTTTACCAAGGCTTAGGGAATGGGAGACAGGGATCCAGTCAAAAATTTTGAGGGATTTTTGTAAATCCATAAGAGTTCCCATCATTCGTTTTCATGATTTGAGGGCCACTTTTATTACCAATATGCTCTCCCAGGGTGTTCCGTTGGTTCAGGTGATGTCCATTGTGGGACATAGGAATATGTCCACAACGGATGAATACTTGAGGTTTTCAGGAGTGAATATCAATGGGGCAACAAGTAAGATAGGTTACCGGTTGCCGGGAAGATTCAACCAGGAAAACGTTTTTTCTCTGTCTTCTTTTTGAGGGTTTGAGAAAGTAGAGGAGAGTTTGGGTGACCGTGGGTGACCTGGCAAAAATGAAGTTTAATGATTTTAATGATTTAAAAATTTCTAGTCGATCCTGAAATTGTTCTAGGTCATTAAGAAAGTTTTTTTAAAAAAACCAAAGTTTGTAAATACTTAATAACATAATATAGATCGTAAAGGTATTTTATGATCTATATATAGATCATTTTAATCGGCCCTGAAAGGGTCCCATCTGAGCGTTTTTCAGAATTTTTGTCATCTCAAGACTTCTTATAACCGCTGATACCCGGAAGATTACGCAAAAATCACTATTTGGTAGGATTTGGAATCAGGCTTTTTTGATGACAATGGGTTTTTTGCGTCCCGGGTTGACTGTCCTGCATATATCACACTGAAGTCCGTAACAACTGCGGGCCGGGCAATGCTCCCGCCCGTAAAATATGATTTGCAGATGAAGTTTATTCCAACTCTTTTTTGGAAAAAGTTTTTTCAGATCCTTTTCAGTCTGAACGACATTTTGGCCGCTTGTGAGTTTCCAGCGTTGGGCCAGACGGTGAATGTGGGTGTCCACGGGAAAAGCGGGATAACCAAAAGCCTGACTCATAACCACACTGGCTGTTTTGTGTCCCACCCCGGGAAGGGCTTCCAGTTCCTCAAAACTTTTTGGAACTTTTTTATTGTGAACTTCAATCAGAATTTTGGAAAGCCCGTAAATGGATTTGGCTTTTTGGGGACTTAAACCACAGGGTTTAATGATTTTTTGAATTTCATTGACGGAAAGACGGATCATTTTTTCAGGACTGTCCGCTTTTTTGAACAAAAGGGGTGTGGTCTGGTTGACTCTTTTGTCCGTGCAACGGGCTGAAAGCAGGACGGCAATCAGCAGTGTGTAGGTATCCTTGTGTTTTAAGGGGATGGGTGGATTTGGATAATACTTTTCCAGTTTTTTGATGATAATTTTTACTTTTTCTTTTTTTGTCATAGGTTGAAGACTGTTTGGGACTTAACCCAATATTTACCCGAATAATATTGGGTATGATCCAGAAAATCCAAAGATTGGCTCAATTATCCCCCTGATCGTCTTCTGTTTGGTTATCTTCCCTTTGATCGTCTTCTGTTTGGTTGCCTTGTTTCTGATTATTTTCTTCCTGGTCCTCCTCTGTTTTTTTCATCACTTTAAATTCAGAGGAGATTCTATCGGCCAGTTCTTCCAGTTCCGGGAGTTCATCCCCCCGACGCAGGCGGAGTTTATAGGTGTTGCCTTCAATGAAATTCTCCACAAATTTTTTAAAGGCGTGGACGGGACCCACAATCCGGTGGGAGAGATGCATTCCCACGACAAACAGAATTCCCGTAAAAGCCAGACTCACTAACGCAAAAGTCAGTAAAAAGGGTGTTAAAAACTGATCGAGGAGTTTTGGATTGTTGCCAATCAGATCAATGACAACAAATCTTAAAAAAGTGTAGGAAAAAACTCCGGCGATCAATGAAAACCCAAGACCACAGATCATGAGAATATAACAGTATCTGAGTTGAAAACGGGGATTGATCCAGGCCATTTTTCTCAAGTTGTCCTTGGGCCAGAAATTATCACTGTCCCTGATAATGGCGTAGCCCATAATGATATAGCCCAGCCATTGAAGAACGTCGGCAAGATTAAAAACTCCGGTACTCATCCCTTCAACGCCTATCACTAGAAAATCCACGACATAACCCGAGACAATACGATCAATGACGTTTCCAAGGACCCCACCAATCAATATGGACATTCCCACTCTCAGGTTTAAGGAACGGGTGGGGAGCAGATACTGGAGAATGAAAAAAGAGAACAAAAGAAAGGCTCCTCCCGTGGACAGGGAGACAATTCGGAGAATGGGAGGCAGATCGGAAAAAAGTCCAAGCATGGCCCCTTTGTTGAAATGGAGGACGATATGAAAGAAACTTGTATGAATACGGGGATTCCATTGAAGAACCAGATATTTTGAAATCTGATCCACGACAATCACAATAAACAGGGAACCCAAGACCCAGAACCAATCGTTTTTCTTCATTGCTACACCAAAGATCCTTTATTTTACGCTCAATCGACTTTATTTGGAATCAATGATCAAAAGATCCTTTGTTTTAGGCTGATTCCATTCGTTGAGAAAGACAGCTTAAAATAAATAATCTTTTAAAGACCAGTATAAAGCCATGGAATTGATCCCACAACTCCACTTTTTACGATCTCGCCATTGATACGGATTTGATTTTCACTGTGATTCTTCAGATTGTCTTAAGAAAGGTCCAGAGCGGGTGTCATTTGGGAAAGGCCCGGATTTTTCATGATTTTTTATGGGCTTGTCATACCCTATTAACTCTGGACTAAAAACCAGTATTTGTGATAATCAAAAATTTATGTCCATAATATGAATATTCTCCCATGGTTGAAAAAACAGAAGGTGTTCTTTGGAATGGAATCAGTGTAAAGAAAGTAAAAGCTGTTTTGTTATGGGATTTTCTGTTGTCTTATTGATTTTTTTTATTATAAACCCTGTTTTGGCCGATTCCCGACAAGTTGGTTCCCGACAAGCCGGTTCCTGGGGGGATAAAGTTAAGAAGACCATAAAAAAGGTTCTTCCTGAATTGTCTTTGTCTGAAAATCATTTTGGATTTTGGTTGAGTCAGGGGGAAGAGGTGGTTGGTCTCAATGAGACAAAACTTTTTATACCCGCTTCCCTTTCAAAAATTCCAACGGCCCTTGCCTTTTTGAATAAAAATTCCATGGATCAGTATTTTCATACATGGATATATAAAACAGGTCCTGTGGAAAATGGGGTTCTCAAGGGGGATCTTTATTTAAAAGGGGGTGGGGATCCCACTTTTGTCAATGAGTCCCTGTGGATGATGGTCAGGGAGTTAAAGCGTTCCAATATCAAAAAAATTGAGGGTCAGCTTTTCGTGGATGAAAGTTATTTTGATTCGGATTATTATTCCCGTGGAAGACAGAACCGGAGGGTGGATCGGGCCTATGATGCTCCGGTCAGTGCCCTTTCCTTTAACTGGAACTCTGTTTCCGTTTATGTGAGACCCGGAACCAAAAAAGGCACACCGGCTTTTATCCATATTGATCCCGACCTGGATTTTATAAGGGTTGAAAACAAAGTCAAAACAACCGGCGGGAGAAAAACATCCATTCAATTGGACAGAGTCCTGGAAGGTGAAAGAATTGTTCTCAAAATCAGTGGGAAAATTCCTTTTTCCGGTGGGGAGAAAACTTTTTACAGGAGTCTGGGGGGAGACCCCTCCCTTTGGACCGGTTACAGTTTTAAATCCTTTTTAAATCATCTGGGGATTCAATATAAAGGATCTGTTAAGAAGAAAAAAGTTCCGGATCAGGCGGATCTTCTTGTGGAACAAGACAGTTGGGATATGGCCCGTGTTTTGTCCGCCCTTTCAAAGTTTTCAAATAATTTTGTGGCTGAAATGTTGACAAAACATTTGGGGAAAAAGAATGGAAAACCGGGAAACATTCATCAGGGTCTGCTGGAGATAAAAGACTATCTGAAAGAACAGGGTTGGAAGGATTCGGAATTTCAATTTGTGAATCCTTCGGGATTGACCCGTGATAACAAAATGAGACCGGATCGCCTGGGTTCCCTCCTTAAAAAATCCATTGGGAATTTTCAGTTGGCTCCGGAATTTCTCGTCTCCCTTCCCATCAGTGGAACGGACGGGACTCTTAAGGGCAGGATGACCCGGTTTATGAAGAAAAAAGTCAGGGCCAAGACCGGTCATATCGCAGGGGTGGTGGGTCTGGCCGGATACATGGAATCTCCAAAGGGAGGCCCGCCCATAACTTTTGTCTTCTTTTACAATGGACCCAGTCGGTATGATTGGAAGGTTCAGGCCCTTTTTGACAAGCTTCTCTGGCGTATTTATCTTGTTTTATGACTCAATTTATACTGAAGACCATTTGTTTTTCATGGAGAAATTCCATGAAAATTCAAACCGGACCAGTATATGAAGTTTGCCTCTTTGTAGAGTCTATTCTGGCTCAGTACAGTCAAAAAACTCACAGACAGGGACTTCAAACAAACCGATGATTCCTTCAAGAGGTTGCTCAAGAGGCTTCTCAAGGGGTTTTTCCACAGGTTCTCCATGGGAGTGGGTGTGTGACGGATTTTGAAATTCTTCATCTCCTCCCTTACGGGGGTAAACGGAGTACTGAAAGGGTGCGGAAAAAACCAGGGTTCCCTCGTCATTTGGACCAATCTCACCTTCGAGAATAATTTTTCCTGCACTGTCTTCAAAAGTCAGATGGACTTTGTTCCCATTCACCTCCCCCTCAAAATGAACCGGAAGTTCAAAAACCACTTCACTCGTGGTAGGGACTTCAATTTTTGTTGATGAGGACTGGGGATTGACCTGAAGGTTTTTGTTTTTATCCGGATTGGAGGGATTGAATTTTTTTCCGTCCTTAAAAGACAAAGTCCCTGTCAGGATAAGTCCTTCGGAACAGCTTATTTCTTTCATTTTACCGATGGGGAAGCTTATAGAGAGAAAATTTCTGGCATGGATATTGAGGTGATAGGAAGTGTACTCTTCAGTGCATTTCACTGCGGCTCCAGCGATGGATGTGGAAGATTGTTTCACTCCATAGTAACTTGAAAGATCTGCCGCCATGGCAGTGAAACCGGATAAAGTTGTGAGTACAAATAAAAATTTCATTTTTTATCTTCTTTTGTTTTCCTGAAACTCCTGTTATTGAAAAAATCCTTATAAGGATTAAAACACTGACTCGGTGGAGATCTAACACAGGTTATGAAAGATTTTTAATAGAAATTTATTTTTTAATTGTATAGTCCACAATATTTTTATATGTATTTTATTTCACAGGGAAATCTTTAAAAACTCAAATGCGACGGTCTGCTGAAGGTATTAATACGCAGCATTATTTTGTAAAAGACACAGATAATGTAAAAGTTGGTCACACTATTGATACAGCAACAAATTAAAGAAAGAGGGGTTATATAGCATGGGATCCTTATGCGATTGTTAACAATTATTGTTTTTTTATTTGTCTCAAGTTCTGCTTTGGCGAAAGTCGTATTTTATTTTCCGGACACGGATGAGGCCATGGATTGCAAGAAAAAAGTTCAGAGATGGATTGGTGAGACAGATAAAATGTTACCCGAAAGTTGGATTCCCACTGATTTTCATGTGAACTATTGGACTGGAAAATACTATAGTGGCGGATATTTTTATATTTACAGATACCATGATAATAGAAGAAACATCGAAAGAATTTTTGAAAAAGTGATTGTTTTGGGCACCTGTGAAAAACCCTTTTTTGTTCATGAGTACGCTCATGTTGTCATTGATGATCTGATGAGAAGGCAGTCCTCCTTCTGGCAGTATTATATTAGTTGGAAACTGGTTAATTTTCAGGATATCAATCAGGTCAAGCCCAGATATGTTGAAGTGATTGCAACCCGTAGAAAGGAACTTGAAGATTGGAAGTCAATGGTTCTGCCCCCTGATAAGGAGGAGTGGAGAAAAGAAAACATTGCCCGTATAGAACAGTCCCTGTCAAGGGATGAGAAAATATTGAAGAAACTCACTCAGGCCCAACAGATTCAGGCCCAAAGCCCCTATCCTTTAAACCGGTTTAGATCCGGAGAGGCTTTATCTCCCTTTACTGAACTTTTTGCCGATATGGTGGCGGTGTTGGTCCTTGGGGACTGGTCTGTTTTTAGAAACTCTCTGGCTCCCGTATTTGAGAATATGAGAAATCATAGTCCTGATATGTTTGAATCTTTGATGTTCCATGCTGTAGGTGGAGTTTCTTTGAGACTGTCCGATGAAGACAAGCAGAGAGTTGTATCAAGGATTCTTTATCACCGTGATTTTGTAAGTGGCCTTTCCATTGAAGGTTATCCTTACAATGATGATTGGAACAAAAGCGATCCTTATTTTCAGTTTACTCCATGCGTTCCTGGATAAGGGACACTATGGAAGGAAGTCCGTCTTTGACTCCCACGGATATGATTCAGACTCTGGGCCTTGGAATTGTTGATGTTTACAAAAAGGAACTTATTCCCAGTCCGGAAAATCTGAGCCGATCTCTTCTTGAAAAAAACCGAAGTTTGCAGAAAGCCACGGTAAATCATCTTCCAAAGTCTGAATAATCAGGGGATCATGTAATTTTTACATGGGTTGTTTTATTTTTAACAGACTTTGACCTCTTTTTTAATTTGTAACCATTGGAAATATTTCTATGCTGAATGCTTTTATCAAACAGATTTGGCTCAAATCAAAAGGTCTTTTTGGGAGCCGCTTAAAGTCAATAAGTCCAGGAATGTCAAGCACATTGGCAGCAAAAATTTAAGGAAACCGAAATCATCGAAAAAGAAATCTGAAAATAAAATCTGAGATTTTTTCAAGGCAACTCATCGAGGTATATATTTTGCATTAAGATTTTACAAAAATATTTACCAGTCAGGAGAAGGATTGATGAAACATAAAGTAATTCTGGTATTGCTGACCATAGCTTTCAATGCGGTAGCCAAATTCGATGATTCCTCCCTGGAGGAGATCACTCTTCTTTCCAACCAGGATGCAATTTCTTATGAAGAAGGAATAGAAGCTTTATTGGCTCTGACGGATGTTTTTTTTGCTCAAAAGTCTGATGATGTGGAGGATGGGGAACCAGGAACACGAAAAACTTTCTATAAAATTCATAACAGACTTTTTGTACTCACTCATATGGCCAGAATCCGGCATCAAATGTCTCAGATGAGTGTTAACGGACGTTTTATGTTCACAGCACATGAATGGCAAACCCAGGCTCTCATGGAGAGATTAACAATAAAAAGAAATCAGCTGGAGGCTTTAAAACAGGCTTTGGAAATTGTTTCTTCTGAAGACTTTAATCATAAAGATAGGTTTGAATCCCTAAGTGATTTGGTAAACATGGGGGTATTTACAAATACAAACGGATATACGGCAAACACCTTTTCAAAGAGTTTTTCAAAAGCAGGATATGGACGGGGCCGGGACCTCTGGGCTGTTATGACTTCATCTTTTGAGGAGTCACTACGACATTCTTTTATTGCTACAGTCCCAACGGATTTTCTGAACTTTCAAAGAGGGGCTGGTTTTCTGCATTCTCAAACAGTGGATTTAGGGGAAGGAGAGGATCCTTTATCGGAAAAAGCTTTTGATTTTCTAAACCGTTTGGGAATCAGTGGTCCAACACCTTATTTTGCACAAAAGGATTTGTCCAACTTCTACAGAACAGCTTCTTCTTCCCAGGGACAATCAAAAGCCTGTGTCGGGTTTGCTCTGGCCGCTGATATGGAGGTTGAATTGCAACAAAAACGTCAATTAAGACAGAATGAAATTCTATCCCCTTTTTTGGTTTATGCCTCTCTTCTTTATCAGGAAAGTGGAATGCAATCTTCTAAGTGTTTGGAATTATATGTTTCTTCTGAGATAATGGCCAGAGGAGGCTGGGAAGGGGATTTGGGTATTGAGTCTGAATCTTTTTATGATCTTGTAACAAAGACGGATTTTTGCCTTGCTTCTGTTTGGAAAGATAAATTGAAACATACGGGTTATGTATCTATAAAGAATATTGAAAAATATGAGGGTGAAATCACTTTTTCTTTGTTAAAAACCATGATTGACCACAAAAAGCCTCCTATTTTGCACATTGACTCTGATGCCAGAGAGGAAGTGGAAGACTGGATCAGGATTACCGGAAACGGACGCTTTGAACATATATTTGTTGTGGTGGGATATGGAACAGAGGATATAGATCCTTTTACTTTAAGAAAAGGCCCTTATTTTCTGATTCGGGACAGCCTGGGTTCCCGACCTATCCACTATAAAGTCAGTGCTGAAAACCTTTTGAAAAGTTCTCTTGGAGTTTTTAAAATAAGCCAGTTGGAAAAACACTAACCCGCATTTCTCACAAACTTCCTGCTGTGACCGTCCAACCATAAACCAGGAGCTATAGTGGTATTCAGACTCTTTCAGGATCTGTTTTACCTGTACTCAGTTGGAGTTATTTAATTAAAATCCGAGCTTTGGGCGATGTAGGGTAAGTTCCAGTAGTGATCGTGATAGCCCAGTCCGTATCCCACAACAAAACGGTTTTCTATTTCAAAACCCACATAGTCCACCTGACATTGGGTTGTGAAAGCAGCCGGTTTTAAAAGCAAAGCAGCCGTGATGAGTTTTTTTGGCATTCTGGAGAGAATGTTTTTTTCAAGGTATTTGAGGGTGCGACCGGTGTCTATGATATCCTTAACCAGGAGAACATTTTTGTTTTCAATGGTTTCTGTCAAATCCAGATTGATTCTGCTTTCCCCTGACTGAAGGGGTTCATCATCATAATGGGAAATGCTGAGAAATTCACAATGAATATCCAGATCAATATAGCGAATCAAATCCGCAAAAAAAAGAGAGGAGTCTTTAAGGATGCATATCGCTGTTAACTGTTCTCCGGAAAATTCTTTGGTTATTTTTTGGCCCATTTCACTCACTTTTTTTTGAATTTCATCGGGGTTTATGAGTTCAGTGAGATGAAGGGGAGTCATGGGTTTATCTAACCCCCACAACAAAGACGATATCACTGTCCTCGTTAAAATCTTCACTTCCCAGAGCTTTGAGTTTCCGACTGGATTCAAAGAACTGAAGGTCCTCTTTGGAAAAAGGGATATCATGGACTTCAGGGTGAACAATGACCAGGGAGGAGGAATTATTCATGGTGACATCCCATTCCTTCCGGGGACCGGACTCATCGGTTTTAAACTGATACCAGCTTTGGATTCCAAAATGAATGCTTTCAGGATGACTTTCCTCAAAAACAGTGGTTTGTAAATAAAAACCGGGGCTGGAATTTTCTTCAGAGTCTTCCTCTCCAATAAAAAGGGAAACTTCCTGATTGAACTGATAAACGCCCATAGTCAGACCTATGGTTTTTGCCTGAGACTGGGTGATTGCTTTAAAAAGACGTTGGGCTTCAACAATCAGGACGTTTTCCTCCAGTCTTTGGCTGTTTCCCATTAAATCTTCAATGGTTTTACGACTCATTAGGGCCACTCTGAAGGTGACATTTTTCTTTAAAGCTGTGGTTGCGGTTGCGGCTGTTACTGTGGCTCCCTCTGTTGTTGTTTCAGGATTAGCGGAGAGACTGGCTTTTGCGTATTTTTCCTGAATTTTTTCAGGGGGGTTTTTTGAAAGTTCTGAAAAACTCCGGTCTTTGGTCTGAGCCTTGAGCGGTTTTTCAGCTATGGGCGGGACTTCATCTTCATTTGTTTGATCTTTAAAACTATCCCTTAAAACCACCAGAAAAATCACTGAAAACAGAAGGGCCACCTGAAAAATCCAATGCCCCATCACCCCCTTCCAAATTGGTTTTTTCTTTGGATTCCAGTTTTTCAGATCAATTCCACACTGGACACAATAGTGGTCCTTGGGTTGTAGGAGATTGCATTTTGGACAATTGATCATCATGTCTTCAAACCTGTTTACTGATCCGGTTTAAAACTTCAAGGATTTCCCCTTTGAAAAGCTTATACTGATCGTGTTTTAATTTTCGTGGGTTTTGGTTTAAAATAATATCTTCCCATAAAAAAACAAGTGGTTTTCAGTATACATGAAAACCCGGCCCGATTACTCTTCTGTTAAAAGCCTAGCACAAATAACCCCGGAGGAGAATTGTTTAAAACAAATGGTCTCTTTTGGAAAACAAATGGTCTTTTTTGAAAAACAAGTGATCTCTTTTGAAAAACAAATGGTCTTTGGTATAAATGGTATTTGACGCATTTTGTCGGTTATTTTAAGCTGGTGGTTGTGGAGAAGATCAAAGCGGATTTTTTCAAAAAATTATCAGAGCATGATCCGGTCATGCCTGGAGAAGTCATAGAGGCTTTTCAGCAGGTTTCTGTTGAGAAACCGGAAAACTACCTTGATGGGACATTTGGCAGGGGAGGTCATAGTCTTGGGATCAGTCGGAAATTTCCGAAACTTGAAATTTACGCTCTCGATAAGGATCACCAGGCTGTGGATTATGCCCAGGTTCAATGGAAGGAGGAAATAAAGAATAAAAAATTCTTTATTGAACAGGCCGGATTTTCCCAATTGGATGAGGTTATCAGTCAAAGAAACTGGCCCTCCCGTTATGATATGATCTTATTGGATCTTGGGGTGAGTTCCCCGCAGTTGGATGAAAGTTCAAGGGGATTTTCTTTTTATGAAAATGGTTTTCTTGATATGAGAATGGATCAGAGAACTTTTCTCACCGCAGGGGAGATTATCAATAAGTGGAGTGAGGAGGAGTTGATCGGACTTTTTAAAAATTATGGTGAAATTCACAACCCCGGAAATACGGTGAGGGGAATTTTAAGGGAAAGGGAAAAGACGGCCATTATCTCAACGGGTGAGCTTTCCAGGATCATAGAGAAATCGGTGGGTTGGAAAAAAAAGGGGAAACACCCCGCCACCCGATATTTTTTGGCCTTGAGACTTGTTGTGAACAGGGAACTTGAAGACCTGAAGGAGGGGCTTGGGGTTTTGGTTCCAAGGCTCAATCCGGGGGGTCGCCTTGTGGTGATCAGTTTTCATTCCCTGGAGGATCGCATTGTTAAACAATTCTTTAAAAATACAGACTGTGGTCAACCGGTTCATAAGAAAGTGATAAAGCCGACAAGACAGGAGCAGTTAAGAAACAGACGTTCCCGCAGTGCCAAACTCAGGGTTTTTGAAAAAACAAAAAACCGTAAAGTAGTGGAGAGGATAATCCATGGGTGAACAACAGGTGAAAACATTGAAACCTTTTTTTAGTGTTCTTTTAATGATGGGATTCCTGTTTGGTGTTGCTTTTATTAAAATGGAAAATCGACGGATGGGATATTCTTTTATCAAACTGGCCCGAAAGGAAAAGGATATGAGGGACAGGCAGAGACAGAAGGCCGTTGAGTTGGCCCGGATACTCAGCCCCCAAAGAGTGCAGCTTCTGGTGACAAAAAAACTTCCCATGAAAAAAGCGGGTGAGGGACAGGTCATCCATATGACCAACAAGGGTATGGCTATTATACAGTAGGTGTTTTGGTGATAAAAAGCCGGGTTATTTTGGTTTTCTTTTTTGTGGTGGGGCTGTGGGCTCTGTTGTTTGTGCGGGGGGCTTATCTTCAACTCGTGCCCAATGCCCAATTTGAAAAAATCAAAAGAAAACAATTCAACAGAATGGTGCGACTGAGTTCCCGTCGAGGGGACATTCTGGATCACAAGGGCCGGGAGTTGGCCGTTTCAGTCACCTCGTACTCCCTGTTTGCGGACCCCAAGATTATCTCTGACCCCTATTCTGTGGCCAAACGTCTTTCCGGTTATTTCAAGGAACCTTTCCGTAAAATGTATTTGAGAGTTATTGGAAAAAAACGTCGTTTTGTCTGGATTAAAAGACGTTTGGCTTTAAAAAATTACAGGGAAATAAAATCCTGGAACATTCGGGGTCTGGCTTTTAAGGAAGAGTATAAACGTGTTTATCCAAACAAGACTTTGGCTGCCTCTGTTCTGGGTTTTGTGGGCAATGAACAACAGGGTCTGGGAGGACTTGAGAAAAAATTTGAGGAAGTTCTCAGTGGGGCCGGTCGTAAAGTCAGGGTGCAGAGAGATGCCAGAGGGCGGGTTCTTGTGGAAGACGGTCGTATTTTTGCCTCTCCTCCGGAGGGTTCGGATATCTACTTAACCATTGATAAGGAGTTACAGTTTTGGGTGGAATCCCAACTGCAAAAAGCGGTCAGGGAGAATCAGGCAAAAGGGGCCTGGGCTGTGGTTCTCAATCCTGAAAATTCGGAAATCCTGGCCATGGCCTCTTATCCCTCTTTTGATTCCAACAGGGCTCTAAAAGTTCGTTCCCGAAGACGGAGAAATAAAACCATTCATGATGTCTATGAAACAGGAAGTGTGATGAAAACTTTTTCCGTGGGAGGGGCTTTGAATTACGGGCTTGTTAAACCCAATACAAAGATCAATACGGAAGGTGGGGTTTTCAGGGTGGGGAATAGAAATATCACTGAAGCTGACAGGGACCATATTTTTAAGGAAATGACAGTGGGTGATATTCTCTCCTATTCATCAAATGTGGGAACCTCCAAGATTGCCCTGAAGATGACCGATGAACTTCTTTACCGGACTTTGGTGAATTTTGGTTTTGGTCGGAAATCCGGGGTGGGTTTACCTGGAGAGGCCCGGGGACTTTTATCCCCTCCTCCCTGGAGGGATCATCTCACAGCCAATATTTCTTTTGGTCATGGAGTGGCTGTGACCGCTTTGCAGGTGGCCAACGCCTATGCGGCCATTGCCAATGGGGGTGAATTAAACCGACCCTTTGTTGTTAAGGAGATTCGGGATGTGGAAAAAGGGGAGATGATCAGGACCCGGAAAAAAACCATTCGCAGAGTGTTGGACAGGGAAAACGCCGGTCTTGTTAAAATGATGTTGTCTTCGGCGGTGGTTCAGGGTTCGGGAATTCAGGCCCGGGTTCACGGTTTTCCCGTGGCGGGAAAAACGGGAACAGCCCAGAAAGTCAAGCCCAATAGTCGTGGCTATCTTTCAGGGGCTTATATCGCCAACTTTGCCGGTTTTGTACCCGCCAACAATCCTTCCTATGTTATTTATGTGGCCATCGACACTCCAAGAAAAAAGAGTTACTATGCTTCTATGGTGGCGGCACCTGTTTTTCGCAATATTGCGGAGTTTGCTTTAAGAAAAGATCGTTCCACTCCCATTTTCATATCAGAGGCTGATCTGGTTCAGCAAAAACAAGTGGCCGGAGCTTTGGAGTCTGAAAAAAGACTTAAACAGAGTCTTGTTGAAATTCCCGGTGTTAAGGCCAAAATAACCCATGTTCCCGATCTCAAAGGTCTGACTCTCAGGGAAGTTCTCTCCCATCTTCATGGTTATGATCTGAAAGTGAAGTTTTACGGTCGGGGCGAGGTTGTAAAAACCCGTCCGAAAGCGGGTTCCAAAGTCAAAGAAACACTCAAGGTTTATTTTCGATAGGGTCAATTAACCTGTTGCCAGTTTTTTGTTAACCAATCTGTTGATGGACACACCTTTTTCCTTTGCTTCAAAGGCCAATTGCCTGTGAATGTCTTCCGTTGTTCTGATGACAAATTGACCGCTAAATTGAGGGGAGTTTGATTTCAATGGGAAAATCCACCCGGATTCTGGAATCCCTGTAATTCTTGATTTGCACTCTTGAAGCCACTTCCTTTAAACACAAATGGAGATCGGCATCCTGATAGTCACTTTTTTTCAAAGTCACTTCGGAAAGTCTTCCTGTTTTTTCAATATAAAAAGACAGCAACACATGACCGCTTTGGGTTTGTCCCTTTTTTCGTTCATAATGTTTGATAAAACATTTTTCCATAAAGGGTTGATGGAGTTTAAAGGTTTTTGTCAAAAGATTCTGGATTTTGGGTTCAGGGGTTGTTTTGACTGAAGTCTGTTGTTTGAAAACTTTATCTTTTTTTGGAGAAAACTCTTTTTTTACAGGAACCTGGATCAGGTTTTCATGGATCATCCGGTTATCAACCAGAAACCGGGTGCTTTTGTCTTTTGAATACCTTCGGATCTCCCCTGATAAGAGTTGAACCTGGTACTGGGTGCCCAGTTTCAAAAGAAAAATCAGACTTTCCTCTTTTAAAAGAAACTGATCTCCAAATTCCATTAAAACCTGGCTGTCAAAACCGGTTCTTATTTTTTGTGATTGAAGAAGGGGGGAGTTCAGGTCCAGATTTTTAAAAGACTCCTCGTCTCCGGCTTGACCCATAACCTGTCCCCGGAGGGATAGAATACGACCCAGGCTTTCCGGTTGATCTTTTTGAAAAGAACGCAGATTCCTGTCAAAAACAACAAGAAGTATTGTTAAAATAATTAAAATAATAATAATCCATTTCATAAACTGGAAACCAATCATTTTACATATTAGATTTTTTACAAGTTTCTTTCCTGTATAGTCTATTGCTTTTCGTGACGACCATCCATACAGGATACTGAAAATTCAAAGTCAGATTGGTTTATTGTTCCGGTTCCCTGACGGGTTTTGTTTCCTTTTCTATTTCCCGGTCTATTTCTTCTGTGGTTGTTGGGGTGTTTTCGCTGTCCGTTGGATTGTCCTGGCCGGTTTCCTCTTGGTCAGACGGGTCTTCTGATGATTGGGTTTTTGGAATGGAAACACTGTCCAGAACGGATTCACTTTTAGGTTTGATGAAAATAGTCATGGCAATGCATGAGGCGGCAAACACAACGGCTATCCAACGGGTGAGACGGGCTAAAAAGGTGGGAGCCCCTGTGGCTCCAAACAGAGAATTGGCTCCCCCCCCGCCTCCAAACATTCCTCCCACAGACCCTCCTTTGGGATCCTGGATAAGAACCAAAAGGACCAAAAAAATGGACAACACGATATGAACAACGGCAAGAATGGAAAGCATAACACTCCTCAGGGACGGGCTGTTGGCTTCTTTTTAACGACCTTTCTTAGAAAAAACATATATTTATGTCAAGTCTTTATCGGTTTTTTTAATATTGTTGTCTGTGTACCGATGATAGTGTCTGATTTTTTTGTGATGCCTTGTATAAAAAACAAAATATCGTGACTCCAAAGCCACCTGGCAGAAAAACCATAGTTATGGCGTTTATTGTTTTTGAAGGTCTCGATGCTTCGGGAAAATCCACTTTGATTGGTAAATTTAAGGATTATCTCCATAAACAGGGGATAAGTTCAGTGATTCTTCGTGATCCGGGAACCACTTTGCTGGGGGAAAAGATTCGCAACATCATACTTGATATCCACGGAGAAGTTCCCTGTCCACGGGCTGAGGTTCTTCTTTATGAGGCCGCCCGGGTTCAGATGGTGGAAAAAAATATTTTGCCCGCTCTGGCTGAATCCAGATGGGTTTTATGTGACCGGTTTTATTCCAGTACGGTGGCCTTCCAGGTTTTTGCCAGGGGTTTGGATCCCGGGGATATAGAGCGTCTTAATGATTTTGTGGCCCGTGACTGCAAGCCTGATCTTTTTGTTTTTCTGGATATTTCGGTTGAGGAAAGCCAAAGGAGAAAAACTCAGAGAGCTAAAGAGTTGAAACTTGTCCAGGACCGGATGGAACGGGAAAATCTGGAATTTCAAAACAAAGTCAGGGAGGGTTATCTGTACCAGGCAAAAGAGAATCCAAAGGACTGGTTATCCCTTGATGGAAGTAAAACGCCGGAAGAATTGTTGGATCGTATGTTGGCTGAAATCAGGAGGCGAAAGTGGCTTTCGTAGAAACGGCAACTCCCTGTCTTATGGAACAGTTGGTGGGTCACGAAGAGCAAAAACAAAGTCTGCTCCAAAATCTTAAGAACAGACAACTGGCCTCCGCCTTTATTTTTCACGGCCCTGAGGGTGTGGGAAAAAAAAAGCTGGTTCGGGCTCTTTTGCAGGTGGCTAATTGTCAGGAGGCGGAACTTGCCTGTGGCTGTTGTTCCCTCTGTGTTCGCAGTCTTGAGGAAAGAAATGAATTTATCCATGAGTTAAATCTTCAGTCGAAAAAAAATATTTCCGTGGATCAGGTCAGGGATTTGCGTCAACAGTTATCCTTAAAACCCCTGCATCCTGTCCGGTTTATTATTGTTGATTCTGCTGATCGGCTGTCCATAGCCGCATCCAATGCTCTTTTAAAACTTTTGGAGGAATCTCCCGAAAAAACCTACTTTTTTCTTCTTACCAATCGCCTGGGAAGTCTTATAACCACAGTCCGTTCCCGTTGCCAGAAAATTCCCTTTACCGGTTTAAGTAAGGAGGAGCTTGTTCAGATACACAGTTTCAGTGCCAAGGCCCTTGACTGGTCCCGGGGATCTGCGGATCGGGCTTTTTTCCTGGAGGAGGCTGAAAACCAGGAACAACTTGATGAGAGTTTGAAATTTTTTCATTCCCTTCTTTGTGAAGAGCCCCGGGATTGGAAAAAAAAATTCCCATGGTTTTTTTCAAAAGACGGACAGAGGGAGTTTTGTCTGGAGATATGGAGTCATGCCCTTCATAAAAAACTCCATAGGGAAGATGAGAATCTTCACTGGTTACCTTCAGACCCGAAAGATATTAGTTTTGTTTTTGAACAGTTACAATCTTTTGAAAAAGACCTTTGGGGTAATGTGGATAAACTGCTGGCTCTGGAAAATTTTTATTATTCTTTAAAGCCCCATACTTGATCTTTACTGATTATATTTTCAAGGAATTTTTTTGCAAAAAATAACTTTGTTCTTCAAATAAATATATGAGGAGAAAAAATTGAGTCGTATTATTTTCTTTTTTCTTTTTTTTGTTGTTCTGTCTTCAAATGTTTTTGGGAAAAAAACATATATGGAAGATGAAGTCAGGCGGCAGTGGGAGGATGCGGGATTCAATATGAATTTCTTTTTAGAAAGGATGAGTGCAGACTGTCAAATATCTGAAAGATTCTTTAGTGGCTGTATGATGGCTCTCCATGAGTTGATTTCCAACGATACGGATAAAGATAATTTTCTGCAGTTGCGGGTTTCTGGTTCCAACGAATTGGAAATTGTTCCTTATTTCAACAGAGACGAGGATTTAAAAAGCCTGGACAGTTTTTCAGCATCCGAAAACAAACGTAGGGAATCCTTCCGTGCTTTTTTTCGTTTACAAACAAATGGAAGACAAATCGACGAATCCAATCCCATCAAGGGAATTCTTGACGATATCCTGCAACAGAGTATGACACTCTTTGGAAATCATATCCCTGAAGAGGATCAAATTTATTTTCTGAGCAGGACTTATAATGTCTTTCTGTCAGAGGCCATTGGTTCACACACCTCTGTGCGGCCTTTAACAATTCATCATGGGCCGAGATCTAAAAAACTTGCTGGAATAGGGGTTCGTGTCACGAGTTATAAACCAAAAAAAACGGGTACTATTGGCCTTGGTTTGTTGATTGACAGATCTTTAAAAGGTTTACCGGCCTGGAATGCGGGTTTAAGAAGGGGGGATATCATTTTGGCTGTTGATGACGTGTCTCTTCAGGGAAAACCCGCTAAAGAAATGGAAAAGATCAAAGGGCCTGAAAAATCCCGGGTGAAACTTACTGTTCAGAGTTTTTGCGATGGCGAAAAAAAGGATGTTTGGGTAACCCGCCAACAAATAACTGTTCCTTCGGGCTGGATAGAGGAAAGTCGTGTTGTCAACATTGATCAACAGGAATCTCCTGGCTGCCCGGATGATGATGCGACTGATGACGGAAAAAGTCCCCAGGCTCTCTATGTTCGACTGAAATCCTTTCATACTTCACAGGGAGAACATCCTTCCGAAGGATGCAATGAATTTGTTACGTTACAAAAAGAAGATCTGGGAAACCCAAGAAGTCTTGGGATGATTATTGATCTTCGTGGGAACAGGGGTGGCACCCTCTATACGGTTATGTGTATGTTGAATACTATTATTCATGGAACAGATGTCCTGGTTAAAAAAATGCCGGTTGAATCTGGTGAAGTTGTCGATGAAAAAAGCACTTCCTTTTATTTTACCAATGGAAGCTCCATTATTGCGACTCTTTCTTCCGGTTTGAAAGTCCCTGTATCTTACAATAAACATATCATTGTTCTCGTGGATAGATTTTCCGCCAGTGGCTCTGAAATTTTTGCGGGAACCATACAAAATAAAAAACGAGGCTGGGTGGTTGGTGACCGTACCGGCGGTAAAGGCAGTGTGCAGAGTTTTTTTAACTTTCCTCCGGAAAACCTGCATGAGTTTGCCCAATCCCCTTCTCAGGATAGTGAAAAATTAAACACCCCTTTGGTCATAAAAAAAACAGTGGCCGTTTACACCCTCGGTAATGGAAAATCTCCACAGGGTTACGGGATCATACCTGATTTTCGTTTTTCCCGCAGAGGTGAACCTATTGAGATGGAAGATCCGTCTGAATATATCTCCATTGAAAGATTGTTTTTTTCCAACAGCATTGGGTTTGAAAATAATCAAAATAATCAATGGGAACAAAACCGTCCCGATGAAGTGGCTGAATTAAATACCTGTATTCACCTGGATGGTAAAATGGGTTCTGTTTTCAAACAAAAAAGAGCAAAAAATGAAAAAAGATACACCCAACCCCTTATGATGGACTATCAACTTGAACTGGCAAAAGATATTTTATCCTGTTCCCCGGATGTGGATGATTTTATATTGCATCAAAGAGCGGTAAACATATACAAGCATCCCTTTGGATAAATTTTAGCGGTGCTTTTCAGCTTTGAAAACCTTGATTTTCGACCCTTTGGCGAAGACAATGGAATGGGGCTTTTGCCGGTTCAAAAAACCAAACCGGGATCCATACAAAATTGTCCAGTCCATTTGAATCCTGGTGTTGAGAATCGGGTAAACATCCCAATGGGGGTGTTCCACTTTGTATGTAAGGGTTTCACCTGTCCGTGACTTTCCGACACCCAGTTCATGTTCCTTGAAAAAGTGTTCCATGGATGAGGGAGAGGGTCGGTAAGGGGAGTTTTTCCCAACGATATCCAATAACATGGATCCATGATCTGAACTCAGTTGATACAATGCGGAGACCTGGTTCCGGGTTTTATCAATTGTGCCTGAAATGGATGCTGTCTTATAAGGTTCATTATAAATAAATCGTGCCAATCCGGCAATAAAGAGGGAGGGGACATACTCACGAATAAAGCAAACCCCCCTTTGGGCTTTAAACTTAATATAAAATCTCAGATTAACTTCCAGAAAATGAGTAAACCCCGGCCACTTGAAACCGAACACACGGGTGTTTAAAAACTGAAAAGCCACCAGGCTGACAAAGGCCCTGTCCTCAAAGCGATCCAGTTCACAGCCCGGGGGAAGATAAGGTTTCAAACAAGCCTCGTCCACTGGATAATTGCACAGTATAAGGTTGTTCCATTCAGCCGAAAGAAAAACCGGGTTCTTGTTTATCATAGGATCCTTTATGCCATATTTATATATATCTGTATATTTTTTTTGAAAAATCAACAACTAAAAGCCAGTGACTTTATTTTTTACAAACAGGTGAAAAGTTTTTGGACAGCATGACAAAAAATTTTTCTATTGTTTAAAGTGAAGACAATTTAAAAAATCAAACTGATACAAAAAATGTTTTTCACTCTATCGAAATGAGATAATAATTTTTTTTTAAAAAAACCCTTAAGTTAATTTTTAAAATGCCGATCGCCTGACTGTTTTGTTTTTAACGGATTTTATACTGATCGTGTTTGAGTTTTCATGGAATTTCCCTGAGAGATCATTTATTCTATGCTGAATTTCTTTAACCAAAATCCGCTTAAAACAAGTGGTCTCTATGGAAATAGCATGAAAAATAAATGATCTTTAGTATAAATTTCATAATTCTCATTGCGGGAATTCACAAAGAGGTTTCAGGATGAAATGGCATAATAGTTGTTAAATAATTTATCACCTGGTTTCACGGAGTTTCTCCGGCCAATCCCCTGGTGAAAAAAGATATTATCTTAATTGGTAATCCATAAAACACAAAAAGAGTTTTTAGTGTCATCGTTTGTGTTTTCCAGGGGATTTTTGTCTTCAATTAAAAAATAAAAAACAGTTTTTTAAGTTTAATATCAATTTTTGGTAATAATAATAAGGAGGTTATACCAATGAAAAAAAATTTTTTAGGTCTGTTCGTTTTTGCTTGTGTAATGTTTGCCGTATTCAGGTTTGGAGTTGATTTGATTCCAGATAAAGAATTTTTGACGACATCGGATAAAAAGTCGGATAAAAAGTTTGATAAACAAAAAAGAGTTTTATCTTCCGATGTATCCTTTGTGGCGGGATCATCCACTACAAAAAACAATAATTCTAATTCCAAATCCGAACAACATGAAAACAATGAAAGCGGAAAAAATGATTTTCCGGTCTCTGAAAACACCGCTTTTAAAACATTTCAATTAAGTCCTCTTGAAATAAAATCATTTCACAAAAGAAGATACGAGCCAAAAGAGAGGACTCTTGATATTTCCGGTTTGAAAATCAATGACAAACTTTTTCAGGTGAAAACCCGGGAAGAACTTCCAAAAAAGTTAAGTGTTCCACTACCCGGCGGAAAGACAAAAGAGTTTGTACGCAATCACGTTGATTTTAAAAATAAAGACAGTTTTGTCTGGGTCGGTCACGCAACGGGTGATAAAACGAAATCTTTTCATTTATCCTTTCATCATAAATCTTTTGTGGGAAGTATCGAAACACAAGTGGCCAGTTATGAAATCAAACAGCTTTCAGAGGGTAAAAATATTATACGCACACTGAATCAAAGTCAGTATCCAAAGATTGACAAAAACAGTTACGCTATGAGTGCTTCAATAGCGGGTGGTGTTACATCCACTTCCAGAAGCACGGGTGATGAAAGTTTATTGACTTCAACCCAGACGGGAAGTTCAACTGCAAACAGGGTCATAGATGTCATTTTGGGATACTCTTATCTTATTGAAACTTCAGAAGGCAGCCAGGCCGCAGCCATTGCCCTGATGAATCTGTATCTGGCTGTAAACAACACGGCTCACAGAAACTCCCAGACAGGAGTCACGTTTAACACCAAGGAGATCCTCCGGTTGAACGTGAAAGCCTCCTCTCTTGAAGAACCTGTCAATCACATAGAATCCATGAGTTTGGCTGATTCGGTGAGACTTGGGGAAAGTGAGAGCGACTATGATCCAGATAATCCCCATCATTTTTTCATGCACAGAAGATATCAGACAAAATCAGATGTGGCACTCATGGTTCTTGAAACAGAAGGAGTGGATATTTTTTGTGGAAAAGCAGGTGAAATTTTAGGACAGGATGACACCTCTTCAGGTTTCCGTCGTCATGCGGTTGCTTATGCGTCCGCAACCTGCAAGTCCTATGTGACGGCCCATGAAATAGGGCATATCATGGGGTGTGATCATGACAATTCTCCCGGATCTGGATATTCCGGCTATCATTACGGTTTTGCCTCCTCTGGCGGAGAATTTTCAACGATCATGTCCTACAATTTCAGGAATCCAAGAGTTCATTATTTTTCCAATCCTGATATCACATTATTGGGGATACCCATGGGAACGGCGGATTATAATAACTGTTCAAGGACCATGCGTGAATTGTCCCCTGTTATCAGGGATATTTACATAGATAACACTCCAAAGGTGACAATAGCACAACAACCTCAGGGGAATAATATCCCCGGTGATGGGTCCCTTGAACTGAGTGCTGTTGTTTCCTCATCCAGTTCAGTTTTGGAATATCGCTGGTATAAGGACAACTCTTTACTGTCCGGCAGTGAGAGTTCCACTTTGACTCTGAATGCCTCTTCCCACTCAGGGGGTTCAGCCCTGTATCGTGCGGAGGCCCGCAATGAAGGTGGTTGGGGTTCCGCTGAAGTTAAAATCTATTTTCCAAGACATCTGGTTATTACGCAACAACCTGCAGGGGGGGATATTCAGGATGGAGCCTCTCTGGAGTTAAGCGTTCAGGCCACAGCCGCCTCCAATGAAACTCTGGAGTATCAATGGTATAAAGACGGCTCCCCCCTGAATAGTGAAACGGGATCCACTTTAACTCTTGTCAACCGCCCCGTGGGGCCTTCTCCCAAACAGTCAAACTATTATGTGGAGGTTTCCAACGGAACAAATTCAACAATCCAATCCAATGAAGTCACAGTCAATTTTTTGTCAACAGGAACCCCGTGGATTGTCAGACAACCCGTGGGAGGTGTTTCTGTCGTATCATTTGCTGCAAGTTTCAAACTTGAAGTGGAGGCGGATGCAGCCCGCCTTCCTGACAACCGTGATCGTTTGACATATCAATGGTATAAGAATGGTTCTTCTTTGGAAGGTAAAGACCAGTCTGTCCTCTATGTGTCTCGGAGTGCGGAGGGATCATCGGAATATTATGTGGAGGTGTCCAATCAGATCGGGGGTGTTACACGGACAGT
>CBDCNX010000018.1:0-74624 GCA_965219545.1 Bdellovibrionales bacterium | reverse complement strand
TGCTTTTTCGGGAAAAGGCTTTCTCCATTATTGAAAACACGGCGGTGATTACCGAGCTTAAAAAGAGTCCTCTTTATGACTTTGCGGTGGAAAAAAAACGCCCCCTGCTTTCCATCCCTTTTGATGTTGGTGGGCGTTTTTCCGCTTTCACGTCAGTGGGGTTTTTCCCTTTGGCCTTCATGGGTGTTTCATTAAAGGCTCTGGTGAAAGGTTATAGAAAATCTTTGGCTGAAAGACAGCAGGTGATTGAGGTGGCCGGTCAGTTATGGACCTCTCATTTAAGAAAAGAAGTGAATTTATACAGTTTTCAATACTGTGATGATTTAAGAGACTGGTCTTTTTGGCTTCAGCAACTTTGGTCAGAGTCCCTGTCCAAAAAAAAGGATCGAACAGGATCACCCGCTCCGGTTAACAGCACCTTTATTGCCTGCCGTGGGGTTTCCGATCAGCATTCTGTTCTCCAGCAGATTGTTGAAGGTGTTGAAAAAAAGTTTGTTCTGTTCCATCAGGTTCAGGTATCAGAAGTCAGTGCTTTCAAAGTCTCCGGGGGGGCTATTGAAAATTCTTTGATGGACGGGAAGGGGTTGGGAGAGCTTTTAAATGCTGAAATGCTGGCAACCGGGAAAGCCGTTTGTGAGTCAGGTTGTCAGACCCTGACTTTAACCACTAAAGAACTTACGGCAGAAAGTCTTTCACAACTTATGGGGCTGTGGATGTTGGTCGTTGGAACTCTTGGAGAACTTTTTAATATTGATGCTTTTAACCAACCCGGGGTTGAATTCGGGAAAAAAGAAACCAATCATATTTTGAGTTATGGTAAAGAAACCCCCTGAAAATTCCGAAAATGAACCATGAACCCTCTGTCTCTTTTTATCATTAACGGATTGATTCATGCTTCATTTTTTGTTTATGCCGAGACGACCTTCGTAGAAGATGCAGTAAACGGGGAAGAGGATGTTGTACAACAATCTCCCCAATGTACCACTCTGGAAAATGAATTTCAAAAATATGTTATCAATACAATGGATGGCAGTCTGGGGGGTTTTACACAGTCCTATGATTGTTTGACCAGAGAGGTAGTCTCAAAAACTCCTGGTTGTGTCAAATTAAACGGAGGGAAGAGGCCGTGGAATGTAGGGAAAAAAGTCATTTTGCCAGGTGCATTATCGGCAAAAATTGCCATAAAGAAGATAAGGGGCCTTGTCCGGTCCGCCGGGGATAAGGGGATTGATTCAAAGGACCATGTTGTTCTGGGAAAACAAAATAAGGAAATCTCTGAGGCTCAAAGGGGTGTGATATCAAAAGTCAAAAGACGATTCAGTACTGATCCCATACCGGACACCGTTAGATCCATTACAAAAAGAAAATTTGTGGAAGCCCATAAAAGGGAAGTTGAACAGCTTGATAAAATGGGAGTTTCTTACAGAGAAATGGGAAATATGGACGGATACCTTACAGCTAAAATCAAGGGAGGATCTGTAAAAGCCACAGGGTTTAACCCTGAAGACCTCCCTGTTAGAAGTATTTTAAAAGTTGAGGGAGTAACCGGTGGAAAGAAGCATAATCGTTCATTGGGTCCAGCCTTCAGTCATCGGGATATGGAAGCAAGAATCAGGGAGGCTAATGCCAGGGGCGTTGATGTTGTTGTAGATGCAAGTCTTAGTGAGACGAACTTGATTCTTCAGATTTTCCTTTACAAAAATCAAAATGTCTGTTAATTGAATTTCTATAAAGAGAAAATTTGTAAAAAAAATCAGACCGGATTTTCTTTGAGATCACACAGAGAGGGGTTCGAATGAGAAAAATAATAATGAAAGGTCTTTTTACAAAACTTTTTGTCGTTTCAATTCTCTTTTCCGTGAATGGTTTTGCAAGTCCCAATAGTGTATACAGATTACTCATGTTTGGTGGAAAAAAAATACCTAAGACTCAGGGAGACCGGATTCGTTCTCTTCTGGAAAAGAATCCTTATTTGGTAGACCTTATCGGTGATGGAAATGTTGATATAGCCTTTGCCGGTATCCGTGCCTGGTTTAATAACGAGTCTGCTCTTCAAAACTATTTAATCTGGTTTAGCAGACATAAAGGGGTGCAGGAAACCAGTTATGTTTTCCTGCGACTTTGGGATTTGGGAAATTTTAAGAACGAGATTTTTTATCTTGTTACAAAGGAACATCTTATTGATAATGATAGACTTTTTTGGAAATGGTTGGAAATGGCCCAGTCCAGGAAGAGTCTTCGCATGATAATCATGCGTAACAGATATTTTTCTTTAGGGTTGAGAAGCGATAGTGTCACAGTGGCAGATAAAAAATTGAGGCAATTTGTTGACAATTCCATCCGTAATGTAAAGGACGAATCTGCAAGTATTCTTTCAGGATCACAGCTTCAAAAAAAGCTGATAGAAGATCCCTTTGTAGAAATGATCATAAGATTATCCTTTGAAAGTGAATATTTAAGATATTTTGTTGAAGAAATAATGGAAGATGTTTTGAATAATCCTCACAGAGTGTGAGCAACATCATAAATATACGACCATATTTTCAAGCCAGCTTTGCAACATTTCCCCGAAATATTCAATAATTGTTATTTTGGAAATCCTCTTTTACGTTTATTTTCCAGTCTTTTTAATATGATAGAGTTAGTGGTCTTTTATTTTATGAAAGTCCGGTGGCAATCTTTTCAATACAAAAGTCTCATTTTTTAATTAACCTGGAATTGGGTCCTGGAAAATAAAAACCTGTCATATTTTGAGTCAGCTTTGTTGAGTTCGTTTAAAAAAAAGATTAACATAATATAACTATGAGTGACAATAAAAAACTTGAAGAGTTTTTGACGATTTCCAGACCAATACTGAGGAAAAAACCTCCATCATAAGGGAAGGTGGCAGTTTTTCAAAAAATTTCAAGCAGGCCACCAAGGTTCCGCCCAGTCTGGTTCTTCTTGTGGGGCCTGTTGGATACGTCAGTCGTCAATGGATTATTGACAACTCGGATATTGTGATTGGCCGGTCCATGACCTCTTCTATTTTTATTGATGATCGCAGTGTTTCAAAATCCCATGCCAAACTGACGGTTTCTTTTGGGGATGTGGCTGTTATTGATCTTGATTCCACCAATAAGACAGTGGTTAACGGGGTCGCTATTCCACCTTTTGTTCCCAAAAAACTCAATAACAACGATCAGATTAAAATTGGTAAGGTGTTGTTTAAATATCTTGAGGAGGGGAGTATTGAGGCTGCTGTTCACCAGAACCTGCAACAGGAAAGTGAGAAGGATTCCCTGACGAAGATATGGAATAAAAGAGCCCTTTCCATAAAGGGACCGGAATTTTTCAACCGGGCCAAACTGTTGGAGGTTCCCTTAAGTCTTGCGATCTTTGATCTCGATCACTTTAAAAAAGTCAATGATACTTACAGTCATCAGGCCGGAGACAGTGTTCTTGAAAAAACGGCTCACATTATTCAATCAAGATTGATTCGAAGTGATGATTATTTCGCCCGTTTTGGAGGGGAGGAATTTGTCATTTTGCTCTTTGGTTCCACTATCCAACAGGCCGAAGAAATCGGGGAGAGGATTCGGGCCACCATTGAAAAACATGAATTTAAATTTGATGGAAAAAAATTACCTGTCACTATTTCCATGGGGATTGCCAGTCAGGAAAAAGAAATGAGGTCATTTGATGAACTTTTTGCCAAGGCGGATTCAGCCCTCTATGCCTCCAAAAACTCGGGACGAAACCGGGTCACATCCCTTTAGTTCATCCTAAAAAAAGACGACCATCCGTGGTACGGGAGGCCGCCTGTTGGTCTGAGAGATCATTGTTTACCGGGACATGAATTGTTAATAATGTTCCAGAGATTATTATTATCATCTATGCTCTTGATCTCCATGGGGTCTCTGCCGGCAAATTGTATTGAAAGGGGCAAGTATCTAACAGGGATATAGGAAGGTCTGGCACCGTCGGGCCTGTAAAGAATATATTTTATAATTTCATCTACAAATTCATAATAATCTTCTATACAGACGGTTTCTTCTGCATCTTGAGAAAGGTAATCCACAATAGAAGACAGGAGTCTTTGGATTTCATCATCTGTAGCTCCGGCCTCCTTGAGTTTTTGATAACCGTCAAACTCAGTTCTCAGGCGATGCCACCAAACAAGAAAATACCCCTCCATGTCGGAGTTGCTGAGATTATCAAAGGATTTTCCAAAAATGGTGTTACCCTTTTCATCCATAGTTGCCCCATATTCCTTTTTGAAATCATCAAGGAGTTCAGAGCCATTCTGCCTGATTTTCCTGATGCCTTCAATCAATTCATCATTTGATGGATTTTCAGAGGTGACAAATGCAAGAAGGGGAATGGGAATCCCGAGACTGCGAGTTTCTTTATTACCAACGATAAGTTCCAAATACCTTCTATGAAAACAGCTTCGTATTTCGGACTCATTAACTTTTGTTGAAAAAGCACAGACAACCTGGGGATCACCTTGAAGCTCTGGCGGGAGTTTATCTGAATTTTCTAAAAGAGATTTTCTGGCAGAGACATTTTTGTCAAATATTTGTTTGGCCAGACGTTTTTCATCCTCAGAAAAATCAGGAATTTCAGCCAGACCATAAAAGCTCTGGAAACTGACATATCCGGGAGAATTATTCATGGCAATTATCATATAGGCTCTCATCAGAGGATATTTTTCTTTAATATCCTCTCTTGTTAAAAACAGCTGGTCGTTACAAAACCTTTTAGAGAAAAGTGATGATCTAGATCTTCTTTTTTCTTCCAAAAAAGGGTTATTGGGATAGATCACTTTTTCTCTATCAAACCAAGAATCATTGTCTGTTTGTTTTTCATCCTTCAGGCAGGCCTCGTAATAATCAGACATAAAAACAGCCAATGCCAGATTCAAATGAATAATACCAAGACTTTCCTCAATAAAAGGTTTTCCCCATTTTTTAAAGAGATCTTCCTCTGCAAAATTTGCCTGGCTCAATTGAGGCAAAAGCAGTGCCATAACAATAAATAATGATTTCATTTTATTCTCCTTTGGTGGTTTTAAAAATTTTATAACAAACTTATATATCATTCCGGATAAAAAAAAAGACCCCTTGTAAAAAAGACAGGGTTGTTTAAAATTTTTACAGGGTCAGATGAGACACAGCCTAATTTGATTGGCGGCCCTGAAAACGCAGGTGGGGTTGTGGGATCCACAGGACCTCGGTCTGGAACTGAAGATGAATATAACCATTTTTATCAATCATTTCTTCCGGTGGATTGGGAACATTATTGACTTTTTTAAAAGATTCAATGGTGGCGTTGTCCATGGACCAAAATCCGGAAAGTCGAAAAGGCTGGATTTCGATAATTTCACCTTTTTTATCCATGATGACTTCCACCTGGGTGATCCAGCTTTTGCTGATAAGGGGTGCGTTGTTTTTCTTAATCCATTGGTGCATGATTGTTGAGACCTGTGAACCCCATAAGGGTAAAAAACGTGCGAGAAGTCTTTGATTAAAACTGTAAAAACGATGTTGATCGGTATTGAGGGCTGTGATATTTCCAAGACGGACTCCGGGGGGAAGTCTCCGTTGAACAAAGGTGGGAATATGGGGGTTGTCAGAGTATCCAAAACCCGGAAGTTTAAGGGGTTTTCTGTCTTTATCCGTTGAATTTTTATCAGAATTATGAAGCCATTGCTTTTTTCTGGTTACGGAAAACTCATTTTGGTTTTTCCGTTGTTTTTTATTGGCTACAAGGAACCGGGACGGGTTGTCCTGTTGCCTGTGGAAATTCTTTTGGTTGTTTCCCTTTTGGCCTGAAGAACTCATGAAGGATTCCAGGGGAGTTCTTTTTTCCGGTTTCTTCCAGGTTTCAAGGCTTGTTCTTTGGGTCCTGTCGGATTTCAATTGAACTTCTTTTTCTGGTTTTTTATCCAGAGACTTTTGATTTTCAGGAGCTTGTATAAACAGGGGCTTGTTTCGTTCCTGAAAGACAATTTCCAGGGGTTCATTCTTCTCTTTTGTAAGGTTCTTTTGTTCGTGTAAATGGGAAAGCAAGGCAGCCAGCAGGATATGAAACCCCAGACTGACCGTAAATGCAAAAAGTGATTTAAACTCAGGATCCTGAATAAAACCCTCCCAAAAATGTCTAAAGTTGGAGTTCCAGTAGACCGAATAATTATAGTGATACCTTTTGGATTTTCAAGGGGTTTTCTTCTCAAAAGGTCCTGAAAATCCAAAAGACAGTATTGTTATTTTATCATAGGGAGGAGAGGTGAGTATAGAGGGTAAAGTGCTTTTGTTTCCCCTAAAAAAGAAGCTCACAAAAGAGTCTGAAGGAGATCATCCAAAAGCCAGTGTGGTCGATATTGTGGCCAAAAGGGATGAAATTATTCAGAATGAGAGACGGTCCGTGAAAAGAACCATTCTCAACGGGTTTATCGGGGTTCATGTGGTGGTTCCCGAAAACCGTCATCGGAAAAGCACCTTTCACAATGGTCTTTTGAGGTGTTCTCTCCATGATATTTCCTCTGATGAATCAGGTGGTGGTGTTTCTTTTGATCTTGAGGAAAAAAAAGGGCATTTTCAGCCAGGTGAGGAGGTACAGATGAGAGTTTATCTGAACCATAAAACTTACTTTGGTTTTCTTGTGAAAGTCCGTTCCTTCCGTCTTATAAAGGAAGAGGCTGTTTATCGTCACGGAGCCTCTTTTGTAAAAAACTCATTCAATCAGGAAGCCATTGGGCATTTTATACGCTTTATCGAATCAGTCAGTGCCAGTTTAAAAACAGATCATGGGGATGTGATTGTTTCCAATCTTGATTGAAATTTCACAGGTTTTCTTCTCTTGAAAGCCAGGAAAATTCAGATGTGGTCAATATATAATATACTAAAGATCATTTATTTTTCATGCTATTTCCATAGAGAAATTCCATGAAAATTCAAACCGGATCAATATAAATCCCATTTTTCACATTGAATTCCCCGGAAAAACCCGTAAGATACTGATCGTGTTTGAGACAGCCGTCCAGGCAGAAAATTTTAAAAGGAGGATTTTTGCCTCAAGCAATCAGAAAAGTGGTGGTTGATACAAATGTGATCTTATTTGACGCTTTGGCTGTAAATAAATTCAACAATGCCCATGTGTATATTCCCATTTCAGTGATTGAGGAAGTGGATCGTTTTAAGAAGGATCCTGGTGAAAATGGTCGCAATGCCCGTCAATTTAGCCGTTTTATTGATATTTTACGTTCCAAGGGTTCCCTTTCCGAGGGAGTGCCTGTGGGGGAAAAGAATGATTCCAGAATTTTTGTCATTGCTGATCAGGAGGTCGGGGGAGAACCCATTTCCCTGTCTGAGAAAAAAACAGACAACCGTATTTTATCCATAGCTCTTTTCCTTAAAAAGCAGGATCCTTTAAGTCAGGTTGAGTTGATTACCAAGGATATCAACCTCCGTATCAAAGCCGATGTCTTTGGTATTTCCGCCAGGGATTATGAGCCGGAAAAAGTTCCCTTTGAGGAAATGTATACGGGATATAAGGGAATCACTCTTTCTTCTGAGTTAATCAATCAGTTTTACAGGGAAAAAACTCTGGTTCTTTCGGATAAGGAAAAGTTTTTTGCCAATCAGTATATTCTTGCCAAAGACGCTTCCAATGAAAATCACAGTGCTTTGGGACGTTATAGTGAAAAACAAAAGGCCATGGTTCCGTTGATTGATATGAATGAGGGAATCTGGGGGATTCATCCACGCAATGTGGAGCAGTCCTTTGCTCTTGATAGTTTGCTTGATGATGATATTCTCTTTGTTTCACTGGTGGGGAAAGCGGGAACAGGGAAAACCCTTTTGGCTTTGGCTGCGGGGCTTTGTAAGACTTTGGATGAAGGACGTTTTCAGAGACTCCTTGTCAGTCGTCCCATTTTTCCCATGGGTCGGGATATTGGTTATTTGCCCGGCGATGTGGAACAAAAGCTCAATCCCTGGATGCAACCTATTTTTGACAATGTGGAATTTCTTATGGGTTCAGGTCAGAAGGCTGCTGGACGGGCCCAGGAACTCATGAATCAGGGAATGCTCAACATTGAACCACTCACTTATATCCGGGGTCGGAGTATCCCCAATCAGTTTCTCATTGTTGATGAAGCCCAGAATTTAACCCCCCATGAGATCAAGACCATTGTGACCAGGGCGGGTTCCGGAACCAAAGTGGTCCTCACGGGAGACTGTTACCAGATAGACAACCCCTATGTGGACAGTACCACCAGTGGCCTGACCTACTCGGTGGAAAAATTTAAACATCACGGTATTTCAGCCCACAACACTCTTGTTAAAGGGGAGAGGTCCGAACTGGCGGAACTGGCCTCCAATATTCTGTAGAGTTTGAACAGAAGACTTACTCAGGGAACTGCCCCGATATGTTCAGGTAATAACGTGTGTGTTTAAGTTGGCCTGTTTTAACAAGGGCTTTTTTGGTTACCAAATCATTCAAATCCCTTGTGACTGTTGTACGGGGAGCCGAGGTCATGGCAATGTATTTTTCCGCACTCAGTCCTCCTTTAAAACCGGCAACACCTTCACGAAAAAGACGTTGAAGGACCTTTTCCTGTCGTGCATTTAACTGGCCTCGCAATGAACTGTACAGCTTTGTTTTTTCAATAATAAACTCAATTCGTTGACCTGTATTTTTCTGGGCATCCAAAACTGTTTTGGCAAAGTGGATCAACCAGTCAGTGATTTCGTTGCTTTTGTTAGCGTACTCCAGGGCTTTGTAATAATCCTTTCGTGAATGTTCAATGGTGTCAGCCAGTGCGATCAATGTGGGTTGCCCCAGGTTTTGGGCCAGCGATTTTTCCGCAATGGCACGTCCAATGCGACCGTTTCCATCTTCAAAGGGATGAATGCAGACAAAATAAAGATGGGAAATCCCGGCACGGGTTAACGCCGACAGGGGTTTTTGTCCCTTTGGTTCTGTCTTGTTAAACCATTTTATGAACAAATCCATTTCCTGTGGTACAGCTTTTGACGGAGGGGCCTGAAAATGAATCTTTGGATTATACACGGGACCTGAAACAATCTGCATGGGATATTCATGTTTGCGATAAGTGCCAATCTGAATATCCTGACGGCCATTCATGAGCATTGTATGCCAATCCCATAGGAGCTGATGGTCCATTTTTTTGTGGAATGTTTTGTAAAGATCAACCATCATGAGGGCAATACCCTGTTCCGCCGGTGGAATGGAACGGTTGTCGGTTTTGAGTCCGAATTGACGACAGATGGAGGATTGAAGACTTTCCCTGTCTAAAAACTCACCTTCTATCCTTGATGTTTTCAGGGCTTCTTCACTGATGAGTTCGACTTTTAAAATGTCCCTGTCCTGGCTGGAAATGTGCCTGAGTGTTCCTAGATGTTCTCCCGATTTTTTTAGAAATTGGGTTTCAAACTCCACTAAAGCCCTGGTATCATAACTAAAATCCGGCCAGTCTTTTTGTTCCCAGTTCCACATGGTGGTGTTTTTCCTCTCTATAAACCATATTATAGCTATTTTATGGGTTATAGCCACTTATTTTATGAACCATTTTTGAAAAAAAACTGGGAATCGTGTTTGAAATTTATTATCTCTAAATTGTATTAGCCAAAAAAGAGAGGCTTGTTTGATTCCATGAAAAATCTACTTGAAATTAAAAATTTAAGCCTTGATTTTTTGACTCTTGAAAACAGGGTCCAGGCTCTGAAAAATATTTCATTTGGTATCAATAGGGGGCAGACCCTGGGGCTTGTGGGGGAGTCCGGTTCCGGAAAAAGTGTTACGGCTCTGTCCATTATGAGGCTTCTCCATTTTCCACCGGCCCATATTAAATCCGGTGAGATTTTTTTTGAAAAAAAAGACCTTCTCAAACTTTCCGGACCGGAAATGCGAAAAATCCGGGGGAATCATATTTCCATGATCTTTCAGGAACCCATGACAAGCCTCAATCCGGTTTTTACTGTGGGATACCAGATTGTTGAGGTTCTCAGACTCCATCAAAAGCTTGGAAGAAAAGAGTCCTGGAAGAAAGCCACTGACTTGTTGGATAAGGTGGGGATTAAAAATCCCCTGTCCAGAGTAAAATCCTATCCCCATGAAATGAGCGGGGGACAGAGACAGAGGGTAATGATTGCAATGGCCATGGCCTGTGAACCTGATTTGTTGATTGCTGATGAACCCACAACAGCCCTTGATGTGACCATTCAAAAACAGATTCTTGAGCTTATGGTCAGTTTACAGAACCAATACAATATGAGTTTGCTTTTCATCACCCATGATCTGGGTGTTATCAGGTCTATTGCCGATCATATTCTGGTTATGCATAAAGGGCAGGTTGTGGAAGAGGAAGTGGCCTCCTCTTTGTTTAAAAAACCAAAGCATCCCTATACAAGGGGTCTTTTAGCCTGTCGCCCGTCCCTCAATGAATCTTACAGGAGGCTTGCCACTATCCATGACTTCATGGATGAGAGGGGAAGAGCCAGGGATTTTGACAAGGCCCAATTGGGCTTTCGTGAGGACTGTCCCCTGGATCCAAAGGAAAATCCTCTTTTGGAAGTTAAAAACCTTAAAAAATATTATCCTGTAAAATCCGGTTTGTTTGGAAAGGTGAAGACCTGGATTAAAGCAGTTGATGATGTGAGTTTAAGTATCCACAGGGGACGCACTCTGGGGCTTGTGGGAGAATCCGGATGTGGTAAAACCACATTGGGGAAAAGCCTTCTCCGGCTGATTCAGCCCTCCTCAGGGAAGGTTTTCTACGGGGGAGAAGATCTTGGAACTCTGAATTCCAGACAAATGCGTCAGATGCGTCGAAAAATGCAGATTGTTTTTCAGGACCCTTATGCCAGTCTCAATCCCCGTATGACAGTGGGTTCGGCCATTATGGAACCCATGGTGGTTCATAAACTGGGAGACAGCAAAAAGGATCGTTTCGATAAAACTGTTTTTCTTATGGAAAAAGTGGGACTGACCGGAGATTGTTTCAATCGTTACCCCCATGAGTTTTCAGGGGGGCAACGCCAAAGGGTCTGTATCGCCCGTGCCCTTGCCGTTGAACCTGAATTTATTATTTGTGATGAGTCTGTATCGGCCCTTGATGTTTCCATTCAGGCCCAGATTCTTAATCTTTTAATGGATTTAAAAGAGGAGATGAAACTTACCTATATTTTCATTTCCCATGACCTGGCTGTTGTGAAGTTTATTTCCGATGAAGTGGCCGTTATGAATCAGGGAAAGATTGTGGAAATGGCCAAAGCCAGCCAAATCTATGATAATCCGGGAAGTGGTTACACAAAAAAACTTCTGGACTCTGTTCTCCATTGAGAGCAAAAGAATATTGGAGGCAGTATAATGAGAACAAAAAACTTTGATGAGTATCTGTCAGAACAGCTTCAGGATTATGATTACAGACGGGAATATTTGTTGCAACTTATGACAACTGTTGATGATGAAGAGGGACTTTCTCTTTTCGACGCTCTGAAAGAAACTGTTAACACGATGGGAGTTACGGAATTTTCCGATCTTGTTGGAATGGAAAGATCAGGAATTTCCCGTTTGCTGTCACAGGAACATTTGCCAAAAGTTGAAACCCTCGATCGTCTGTTGGTTCCGTTTGGTTTAAAAACCAGGATTGGTGTGGAAAAAGTCGCTTAATTGGTCATGAAAAACTTTGGATAGGCTTTTATACTAAAGACCATTTGTTTTTCATCCTTTTTCTATAGAGAAATTCCATGAAAATTCAAACCGGATCAGTATAGTTCTTGGGTTTTAAGAAAGAACATTTAGTAAAAAAGATACGTCGTCCTCTTTCTATCTTTAAGAAAATTATTCTATGATCTTTTTATAAGGTTCCTCGAAAATACTGTATGATTCTGAGTGGACAATATAAGATTCCACAGGGGGAGAGCAGGTTAGAATGTCTTTTGCCAGTTCAAGTTGGTAATCGGCCACAAAGGGTCGGTTGTACTTTTCCTTCTGTTGTATTTTTCTTTTAAAAGTTGCACTGACTTTATGATCCTGATTGGCACAGGCCGTGAGACTTGCCACTTTGTCAGGACGACTTTGTTCCCATTGGGTGTCAAGGTTGAAATGTTTAAAATAATGTCTGTCCTTCATGGAAGAGTCATCATCTTCAATGGGTTCCCCTGTATTGGAAAAACGAAAGTCAGGAATAACACCCACATCTTGAATGGTTCGACCACTGTTAAAAGTGTAAATAGCTGTGGTCTCACGTAAAAGAACAGGTTTGGTAAGTTTGTTTCCAAGAGCAATGTACGACATACTGTATGCACTTCCTTTACCAACGGTACGATCACCAATGACCCAACCGCGTTTTTTATCTTGAAAAATTCCGGCAAACAATTCAGAACCACTCATGGAGATTTCATCCACAAGGACAACAATGTTTTTATTATAGGATGAAGGTAAAGAGGTATGAGGAATGCCTTCTTTGATGTCCATGATTGGACCTGCATCTGTAAAATAATAAGTTGAAGGACCATTATCTGTAATCTTGCCGAATTCAAGGGGTATTTTCTTTATCATAAGGTCTGTATCAGAAATAATAGTGTTCAACATACAGGCCACTTCACGCAATCTTCCTCCCTGATTGCCTCGAAGATCAATAATCATTCCAAGACTTTTTGGATTTTGAAGGTCCTTTTTCTGTAATTGAATGAATTTATCACAAAAATGTAAAGTATCAACAGAAAAATCGACAGAGCTTTGCTCCGAGGAAATTTTTTTCTTTGGGGACAGAAGGGTTTTTAAAGGAACATAGAGAGCCTGAAGGCTTTTTTCATCAGCAGGAGGAGGTTGGTGATTACAGTTCAGAGGTTCGGGTTGTTCAATATTTATAAAATAACTTTCTTCTGTTATATCAAAGGAGTGAGCCCCTTTTTTACTGGTGATTGTAATATCGTTCGTTTCACCTTTACAGAAACTTTGGACAGTGAGTTTTACGGAATCTCCCTCCAGAGGTTGTATTTGGTCTCTGATCTCAGAGAGAGGTTTTTCTTTAACAGACTCCCCATTGACAGCCAAAAGAAGATCTCCTTTTCTGAGACCTGCAGCCTCGGCAGGTGATCCCTTAAAAGGATTGATTACCGGAATCCCGTTGAGATTTTCATATTTTGTTTTGTAGGGAGCAAGATTGACTCCTATTCCAATATATTCAGAATTATCGGATTCTCTCGACAGAGATTGTGGATATATCATACTGTAAGGGTCATTGTTGTTCTCTATAAAATATTGGCTGTAACTCATACCCAGATAATAAGCCTGATCATCACTTGAAATATTTTCCCCCAGAAGGTCCAGACTTTGTTCCAAAATATCATTGAACCCCTCAATAGAAGTGTGTTGTTCATTTTCTTTTACTTGGGATTGAAAAAACGCAATAAAAGATTCCTTTCGTTTATTCCAGGATTCATCTCCCGGAGTTTCCGGGGTCTGTCCCTCAGGGTAAGGAACAATTTCCAGATTGTTGGAAGGGGAGACCCTTACCTGCATGGGTTTGTCTTTGGTGATGTTGGAAACCAGATGGTGGAGGACCATCATGCAGGAACTAAAAGCAATCTCTTGTGTGTTTATACTGTGTGTATAACATTGTTGTTTTATACGAATACGAAAGAATACTGAGTTGAATCCCGAATCTCTCCATGTCTCTTTGAGTTCCCTTTCTGTAAATTCGTAGAATGCTTTTGAAGATAAACTAAAAGTAAAAACAATAAAAAAGAAAAGAACTCGGATCATTTTTTCCATAGATGGTTATTCTGGATATACTATTTTTAATACCACGTCCAGCTTTTTGGAGTTTTGAATTAGTAGGTGTTTTAAAAATTCATTTTTTACTGTTTTGGTTCAGGTTTGAAATTTATAAATGAATTTGGATGGTGTTTAAGAGCAAATAACAGGAGCAAATAAAAATCTTATCTATACTTGCTATAATATTACATAATATATTTGCAAGTGCTTATACTGGATTAGTTATCGAGTTATATTGATCGTGTTTGAATTCATGAAAATTCAAACACGATCAGTATAAGAAAGACTGTGCATTTGTGGTGTATCAGGTTCTCCACGAAAACGGAAGAGTCTTTACAACACTCTTGAGTCATCCAATGAAAACCAGGGTTACTCTATTGTTTCCTTTTTCTTCAAATAAGGTGGGGACAAATGAGATTGTAATATCCTATCAGGACGGGGAGGGGCACACATAAGAATATCCTTTGCCAATTCGAGGGAATAATCACCGATGTAAGGACGACCGTATCTTTCATCCTCCTGAATCTTTTCCCTGAGAGCCCTGCCCAAACGGCCTTCTTTGTTAACACACTCACTCAATTGGGCCAGTTCTTCAGGACGGTTCTGAATCCACGGACTGTTTTCAAATTGAATATTATTAAGGAATGTCTGGTCCTCAGGAGAAACATCATCGGAATTTTCCCCAACAGGTTCACCTGTCCTGGAAACATGAAAATCCGGAATGATTCCATAACCCTGGGGTGAACGTCCACTGTTTAAAGCGTAAATTCCCGCAGTGACGAATATCTGGAGAGGTTTCCCGTCAAAAAGCGAAAAAGGGGTCAGTGGCTTTTGTATGGTCCCCTTGCCAAAGGTACGACGACCCACCACCCAACCTCGTTTCATCTCCTGTATGGTCCCTGCAAAAACTTCAGAGGCACTGATGGAATTTTCATCCACAAGAACAACAATATTTTTATTGTAAATAAAGGGAGATGAGGACGGATTGATACGAAAACCACCGTCAGTAAAATAATAAGTCCATGCCTTTATTCCATCGGGTTTTTTCGAAAGTTTTCCTTCTTTGAAGAGCAATGTGCGGACTATAACGTCATTACTCTCAATAACAGTGTTTAACATACAGGCCGCTTCTCTGAGGAGTCCTCCCTGGTTGCCACGAAGATCAATAATCATTCCACGGCTATAAGGGTCTGACATTTCAAATTTCTGTAAAGTAAGAAACTCGTGACACAGGGGATGTTTCATGCGGTAAAAAGGGCCACCCCCAATAGCCTCAAAAGCTTTCAAAGGCACATAAAGGGCACGGGGGCCGGAAACAGAATCAGGAACCAGGTTGGTAACCATCGACCCGTCTTGATTGTTTCGGGATGCAGTATATAAACTCTTTGTGATTGCCCGCTCTTTGGTTTCACAGTCCGATGTTTCCTGTTCATTGAGGTTTATAAAACGATTGTCATTAAGCCAATTGGGAAAGTAAGAAGTGAGTCTCCGGGTGACCACAATTTTCTTTTCATGATCGTCATTGTCACAAACACTTTGAACTTTCAATCTGACCTGTGTTCCCTTCCGACCTCTGAGTCTGTTGGACAGATCATTCATGGTTTTGCTGTTGATGGCCAATCCCGTGATATCAAAATCATCAATGCCGAGAATCAAATCCCCCTTTTTAAGACCGGAAGCCCTGGCGGGTGAATCTTCATAGGGGTCAACCACCAAACCGGTCCTTCCGTTCTTTGTTCTGTAAAGTTGGGTGAGAGTCCCTATTCCAAAAAACTTGTGAGGCCTTGGAGTGTGTAAGGCCAGAGGATAAAAACCACTGTGTGGATCAAAAGCCTCTTTCAGATAAAAATCATAGGTCGTGCCTGCCATGTAACTCTGATCCTTTTGGGGAATCTCTTTTGTCAACTCAATAATCTGTTGAACGAGGTTATTGAATTCCTGAACATTGGGAGGTGATTCTGAATGGGAATCAAAGGATTCCCTGCGTTTTTTCTTCCATGCCGAAAGGTCCCCAGGTTCCTGGTGTTCCTTTTTTGAAAAAGGAACAATCTTCAGTTTATCAGTATCAGACACTTTTAATTGATAAAATTCCCCTTCCTGACCATTCCTGTTAATAGAGCCAAGCAATTTATTAAAAGCCATCAGACAGGCGGTGAATTTTCTTCTGGACTGGTAACAATGATCCACATTCAATGTTTCAAACAGGAATTCAAAATTGTAATTCGTATCCGCCCATATCTTTTTGGTGTCATCCTCTGTATAGTTTCCCCATGAATTTGAAAATGAAAATATAAAGATAAATATAAAGGTAATAAAAAAGACAAATGGATTCATTTTTTCTCTTAACATTTTCCCCCTTAAAGAAACACTTTCTCTCAATGAATGAATATATTGATCGTGTTTGAATTTTCATGGAATTTCCCTATGGACATCACATGAAAATAACAGGTCTTTGATTATCTGAAAGACTTATATCAAAAAAAATACTTTTATCCAATTAAATCTTTTAATACAAAACATTAACTGCTCTGGAAAAGAAATTTACAAAAAGGAATCTGAAAAGCAGTCAGATAAAATAAAGTCAGATGAGATTTTTTCAAGACTGACTAAACAATCAACTTTTTAGTGAATTGTAACGTCTGTGGACTATTTCCAGATACTTTTCTTTTGATTGTTCTGACAACAGACAGTGGGTCACAAACTCTTCTGTTACAGCCCACCAGTGACTTAAGTTGGAAAAGGGGGTTTCAATGGCTTTTTCGGTTAATCCCAGTTTTTCGCCAAACTTTTGAAAGTAACTTCTTTGAAAATTTCTTTTTTTCCCGTTTAATGAAAGCCCGATGTCCTCTCTTTCCCCAGGTATGGGTAATCGTGTGTTGAGGAGATCATAACAGGGGGAGAGCATCAATCGGCCCTCTGACTTTGGGCTTTCCAGAAGAGCCCAGTTTTTTAAGTGCATATCCCCGTTGCCTATAAAGTAGGAGAAAATAATTCTGCGATAAAATTCTGTTAAATCCACTTTTGGAGCCAATGAAAACCTCGCTATGGATTTGGCTACTTTTTCACAACTGGAATTGTATTTGTCTTTACAGAGGACTTTATTGGTTTGGCACATATCCTCCATTCTCAAAGGCTTGTCTTCCAACCTGTCAAATCTTTTAATGGCAAAAACAAGGCCCACTTTATCAAAGTTAAGTATGGAAAAAGGGGGAACATCAAAACCTGTTTTTTTTGCAATAGCCATAGTGACGTGTTCATTTTCCGGAAGTTCAGGATAATTCCCCTGGGGTTTTAAAATGTACTGGGATTCATGGGGAGTTGGGATCAATCTCCCTTTGGATGAATCAAAGCGAAACATTCCTTTTCTCTGGGCTCCTGATATGGAGCCGCCAAAGATGACTCTGGAAAAAGAACTTTTGGGATCCTCTGGATCAAGTTCAATACTGATGTTTTTAACACTTCCCCACATTTTTTCTTTACAGGTGTTATGAATGGAACCGGAAATATTTTTAAAACAAGAGGGACAACGGTGAAAATTTTCCATGGATTTATTTGGATAGGGTTTTAGGTTTTCTCTTTTAAGGTTGGGTTGGAATAAACGGTTTGTATCTATTTCATTTTCATTTTTATCCAGAGGATGGACCGTAACAGCTCCAATGGTGTTTTGACCTGTGGCCATTAAAAGGGAAAAACGATTGGATTTTTCTATGTGTAGAATTTTTTCGGCATATTGAAGAAGCCAACCCTCAATAATAATATTATCAAAAAAAGGATGCAGATATTTTGATTCATAGGAATCTTCTGACAGGGGAAAGGATGTGGCGATTTCGATGGAATTTTTCTTCAGGTATTTTTTGTCATACTGAAATCTGTAATTTTCTTCTGAATCTTTTTCCAATATTCCGGCCAGTTCCCCACGGAAACGAATATGGACCTTTACAATATTCTTAAAATCAATTTCCATTTATTTCCATTTTATTTTCAGTTTTTTTCTGGGGGGATGGCTCCCAATTTATAACCAAAAACATCCAGTATTTTGTTTAAAGGTATGACCTGGAGGTTTAAGTCACCATTTTCAATTCTGTTAACCAGAGTGAAGCTGACCCCGGCGTATTCCGCCAGTTGTTTTTGGCTGATTCCCCGTTCTTTTCTTCTTTGTTTTATAAAGTCTGAAATATCCATCACTAAATCTTTACGGCTACTTTTATCTTTATTTAAGTCTATTTTCCATAATTTTATCATATTTTATCTTTATTTACATATATTTTTTATTGTTTTAATATTTTTTATCTTTATTTAAGTATATAAACAATAGGTTATGTTGATAAAAATGGCCAACTCAAATATAACGGGTTTTCATGGCCATAAAACTTAATTCTTAATAATGCTGACAGTGCAAATTTTGAAAACTAAAAATGGACTTTGAAAAATAAGAGTTATTTTTAAGAAGGTTGTTTGTCGATCCAGTCAATCACCTTGGCCATACTCTTTTGAAGGTCACCGATCCTTTTATCGGTATCAGTAACATGGTTGGTAAGATGGTGTTTAATCTCTTGTAAATCAAATTGACTCAATCCCAATAACCACAGAATTTTAATGGCCATGATTAAGTCTGATTTCTCCTGATTCCTGTCATATTTTGTCCAGGTGAGGTTTTCCGGTGTCCACATCATCGGATGGGTCCAATATTCAGGGCCTTAAAATCGAAATATGGCGAGGTGGATTTGTGTTTTTAACCGGAGGCATCCAGGTCCACGGAGACCATTTTGGAAACCCCTTTTTCCTCCATGGTGACTCCATAGAGTTTTTCAGCCACTTCCATAGTGTATTTGTTGTGGGTGACGAGAATCACCTGTGAGCATTTGGCCATCTCCCTGACAAGATCATTAAAACGCATGACATTGGCATCGTCTAAAGGGGCATCCACCTCGTCCAGTAAGCAATAAGGGGAGGGTTTTACCAGAAAGATGGAAAAAATCAGGGAAACAGCCGTCAGGGCTTTTTCCCCTCCTGAGAGTAAAGAGACGCTTTGGAGTTTTTTCCCCGGGGGTTTTGAAACAATATCAATGCCCATATCCTCTTTTTCCGGGTCTTCAACCAGGATCAGGCGGGCCTCACCGCCGCCAAAAAGCATGGGGAAAACCTTTTCAAACCGGCCATTGACCGCTTCAAAGGTTTCCCTGAAGCGTTTTGAACAGATGCGATTGATTTTCTCAATGACTTTGATGAGTTGGGACTTGGCACTTGTCAGATCTTCATACTGCTCGCTTAAGAAATCAAATCGGGTGGCCAGTTCCCTGTACTCTTCAATGGCTGAAAGGTTCACCGGACCCATGTGTTCCAGTTTTTCCTTTAAGGAGTTCATTCTCTCTTCAGAGGACTCCCTGTCTTTATCCTGTGCGGCCAGTTCTCCGGCCACCAGGGAGAGGTCTTTCTGGTAGCGTTCCCGGATTCTTTCTGTCAGGTTTTGCTCATTCATCCTGCACTGTTCAAACAGCAACTGGGCTTCGTTCATTTTGGATTGTTGTTTGTTTTTCTCTGTTGTGGTTTTTGATAAAAATTCCTGAACTTCAAAAAGTTTTGAGTTGGACTTTTCAAACTCGTCTTTTAAAACAGCCAATTTTGATTCCTTTTCCTCTGTTTTTTGAATAAGAATCTCAAGTTTTGCTTTTTTTTCTTCAAGGAGAACCCGGGTTTTTGTCATGAGTTGGGTGTTTTTAGAGGATTCCTCATCCATCCGGCTCATCTTCTCCCGGATTTCAGTCAGGGACTTTTCAATCCTCCTGTGTTCCAGGTCCACGCCGATCAATTCCTGTTGTTTTTTGGCGTTTTCCACCTGTAAGTGAGTGACTCTGTCTTGTAAATCATTGAAGCTGGATTTTTCCTCCCCGATAACTGTTGTCAATTTTTCAATGCCAAGCTCCAGTTCCTTCTTTTGATCCATCATTTTCTGAATGTTGAAACCCAGATCGGAGAGCTGCTTCTGGGTTTGTTTTTCCATCTTTAAAACTTCATCCAGTTTTTGTTCCTGTTTGTTCAAAGCCTGATTGACATCAGTCTGTTCCAGTTCCGTTCTCTGTAAATCTTTTTTGAGACCACTAATCAGGATTTCCTTATCTGTTTCATCTTTTCGGGCTTTTTCAAGGTTTTCACTGACCTGGTTCATCCGGTTTTCAAGTTTTTTCATGGAGGCTTTGGTCAGAGCCAGTTTACCGGCCCACTCCTCCCCGGATTTTTTTAATTCATCAATTTCCCTTTCCCGTTGAAGAACACCACTGGAAACATCCCCTTTGTGACCACCACTGAGAATTCCATCACCGGTGAGCAGATCCCCCTCCAGGGTGACAAAATTCCAGGACGGAAACTGTGGTTGAAGATTTAAGGCCGTGTGAATATCCCCGACTACGGCCACTTTATGGGTCAGTCTCTCCACAAGCAGACGTTGCTTTTCAGGCACCTGAACCACTTCATTGAGCAGGGCCTTAACCCCCCGGGAACTTTTTATAAGGGAGCTTTCTGAATCGTCATGGGTTTGCAGGGCACCACTTGCGGAATAAAAGGTGGATCGTCCTGATTTTCTTTCTTTTAAGTATTCAAGGGCTTTTAAGGATTCTTCCCTGTTCTGGCTTATCAGCATTTGCAGTCTGGGGCCGAGAACAGCTTCCAGAGCCATTTCAAAGGTTTCAGGCACTCTGAGAATCTCTGAGACCGGTGTGAAATTTTCAAGGGACTGCCTTTGTTCTTCACTCAAGCCTTCAAGATTTTGCTTTTGCCGGAGCATGATGGATTTCACGCCCTCTTCAAACCCCTCAAAGTTATCCCGCAGGTTTTCCAGGCCATAGAGTCTTGAAGTCACCTCGTTGAGCTTTTCCTTAAACTCTGTAAGTTCCGAGGTCTTCAGTTCCAGTTCTTTATTCAAACTTTCCTTTTGGTCTTTCAGGGATTCCAGGTCGCCGGAAAGATCCATTTGGACCTGACGTTCTTTTTGAAAGCTCTCCAGGGCTTTTTTGTGACTTTTGTCACATTCTTTTTTTCTGTCCTCCAGTTCATCCAGTGTGTTTTTGGCCCGACTCACTTCTGTTTTAATGTGGGAGATGGTTTCATCCAACCGCCCCTGTCTGGTACGGGCTTCAAGCTCCGCTTCTGTCAGGGAGGAAAGCTCTTTTCTTTTTTTCCCCAACTGTCTTTCATACTCCCCAATGAGATCCCGCTTTTTATCGTGTTGATTTTTTTGGGTTTCGTATTGATTTTTTAATTCTTCAGCTTTCTGTGTGGTTTGGGTCAGGCGTTTGGTGAGAGTTTCAAAATCTTCGGAAAAGGTTTTTTCCCGGATCTGATTTTCCGTAAAAAGGGAGCTCGCCATTTCCTTTGAACGTCTGGCCTGTTCAATCTGAAAACCCATCTCCTGAATTTCAGATTCTTTGTTTCGGACCTCTTGCTGGGTTTCCTGAAGTGTGCCCCTGAAACTTTCAATGACCTTTTCTCCGCTTAAAAGCTGACTACGCAACTCAGCCAACCGGGCTTCAAGTTCTGTCGTTTTTGTTTCCAGTTCCACTTGTTTATCCTGGGCCTGATGAAACTCCGTTTGGGCCAGACGGGTTTTGTCCTTTAACTCCAAAAACTCCTTTGAGGAGATCCAGAGTTCGATATCCTCCAGTTCTGTTTTAAGTTTGCGGTATCTTTCGGCTCTCCGGGTCTGTCTTTGAAGACTGTCCATCTGGCGTTTTAGTTCACGGATAATATCCTGAAGGCGAACCAGGTTGGCCTCTGTGGTTTTAATCTTTCTCCGGGACTCCCTTTTGCGGTTTCTGAACTTGGTGATCCCTGCGGCCTCTTCAATCAAAACCCGACGCTCTTCGGGTTTTGCAGTGACCAGTTTACCGATGGCTCCCTGCTCGACAATACTGAAACCCTTGGCTCCGGCCCCCGTGTCCATGAAAACTTCCTGAATATCCCGGAGTCGGGTCGGTTGTTTGTTAATAAGGTATTCCGAGTCTCCGGAGCGGTGGAGACGGCGGGTCACCATTAACTCGGAGTGGTTGAGATACTGGGCCGGGAATGAGCCCCCCTCATTTTCAAGGACTAAGGAGACTTCGCACAGCCCCATGGGGGCATAGCCATCGGCTCCTGAGAAAATCACGTCTTCCATACTGGAACCACGCAGGTGTTTGGCTGACATTTCACCCATAACCCAGATCAGGGCATCCACGATATTGGATTTTCCGCAGCCATTGGGGCCCACAACCCCTGTGATCCCCGAATCGAAATGAATAACCGTGCGGTCTTTAAAGGATTTAAACCCTATCAGTTCCAGTTTTTTGATTCTCAAAGCTCATTCTCCGGTTTTTTCCATTCAATCATAATCATAAGGGCAATGGAAAGACATCTTTCCATGATTAAAAAAACAGCAAACACAACCAACAATAGTATAAGTTTTTATAATAAGAATTGGATAATTGTCAATCTCTTTCTATGTGGCCGTCAGGCAGAGGACCCCGGGCTTGCCCGTGGGTGAATGAACCCGACGAGTGATACTTGCAAACCATGCTAAGATAGGGCATGGATGTTATAAAGTCTCATAGTGTCTATTCATTAGCATCATTAAGTTATGCGGCTCTTTTCCTTTTTGCCCTGTCCAGATCATAGGTTGCCTGGAAGTTCATCCACAATTTTGCGGTTGTTCCAAGAAACTCGGACAAATCCAATGCTGTTTCTGCGGTAATACCACGTTTTTTATTGATCAGTTCACTGAGTTTTGCCTTTGTCCAACCCAGTTGTTTGGCTACAAACGAGTGAGTCCATTCATTGGGAATGATAAACTCTTCCAGAAGAATTTCTCCGGGATGAAAAGGGTTTTTAGGTGTATTGACCGGCATATTGACCTCCCATTTTAGTGATAATCAATGATTTGAACTTCACTGGCAGTATTGTTTGACCATTTAAACAGGATCATCCACTGTTTGTTAATTCGGATTGAATAGTAACCTTTTAATTCTCCTTTTAAAGATTTCAGTTTGTTATTAGGCGGTATGCGAAGATCCTTTAACCTTTCAGCTTCATATAAATAAAGTAATTTTCTTCTTGCCACCTGGTAAAGCCGTGAGGGAAATTTAAGTGTCTTCTTTGTTTTCCTCTCATAAAAAATATCTTCCGCCAGAGTATTGCCAAAGTTAAGTATCATTTTATAGTGTTATCATAATATGATAACAACTTCAAGAAAAGACTTTATATCTGAGAAGCCATCAAAGGGCGGCATCATGTTTGAATTTAAAAAATACATGAAAATCCTTGTTTTTATATTTTTAAAAGGTATAACTAAAGGTGAACCGATTATGGGAATGGGTCACTTTTATTCGAAGATTTTTTATGAAAAAAATTTTTATTATCTTAAGTTTTTTGGCTCCCTTTACTGCCCAGAGCAAGGACGGTTTTTATACTTCGGGGCTTCTTGGAGTAAATTCAACCACAATGAATGCCACTACAGGAACAAGTGCTTATTCCTATGGTGAAGGAATGAGTTTCTCTTTTGATTTAGATATCAGTTTTGGTTTCAGATTTGGGATTTTGTTTAACGACCATGTATCTGCCGGGGTTCACCTTCAAAGATACACCAGCAAAACTTTCATTGTAAAAAAAGAAATACGTCACCTTTCCGCACCGGACTGTTTATTTCAAAATTCATGCGAGATTGTCAACTCAAAATATGATTATCATTTCACTTTTAATAATTTTCTGGCTGAATTCACTTATTACATCAATAAAGTGGATGAAAACGGTTTCTGGATCAGTGGCTTGCTTGGAGTCCCGACTTTGACAGCAGCCTATGCGTCAAAAGTGTTCAGTTCAAACAGAGGTGGTATAGAAGCCAAAATCAGCCATTTTGAGAAAAAAGTGTAGTGAACAAAATCAGTTTAATTTACTTTTTTTATTGATTTTTAGTATTTTTTGTAATGATATATATCTATGTTCATACGAAAGATAAAAAATCCAACCGGTCAAACCTACTACCACATCGTGGAATCCTATCGAGAGGGCAAAAAAGTCCGTCAACGCACCTTACTTTCTTTGGGAAGAATCGAGGATGGGAACCTGGAAGCCCTTGTCCAATCAGCCGGTCGTCACCTGGATATTCTCACAGCCTCCCAACTGGCCAAAGAACTTTCCACTGAAAAGACTTTTATTTTAGGCCCCCTTTTAATCCTGGAAAAACTCTTTGAGGACTTGGGGATCAACAAGGTGATAGAACATATTAAGGATTCTCATCCCCGTTTGAGTTTTGATTTGAAGAAAATCATATTCACTTTGGTTGTCAGCCGTTTTGTTCACCCAAGTTCCAAGCTAAAGGTTTTTGAGCATTGGCAGAAGTCTTTTTATCCGGAGATGATAGAGGGGGACCTGGACCTTCAACATATTTACCGGACCATGGATTTGCTTTGCTCCCATAAAGGGGAGATAGAGAAGTCGCTGTATTGGCACGGCAGGGACTTGTTTAATTTAGAGGTTGATATTGTTTTGTATGACCTGACGACTCTTCGGTTCGAGAGTACAAGAACAGATCTGGGCGAACTTCGTCAGTTTGGCTATAGCAAGGAGAGGCGATCCGATTGCACCCAGGTTGTGTTTGGCTTATTAGTGGACAGGGATGGGATTCCACTGGGCTTTGAGGTTTACCCTGGCAATACTTTTGAAGGTAAAACTCTTTCAGATATTGTTGATAAGATGAAAAAGAAGTTTAAAGTCCGCCGTTTTATTTTTGTTGCAGACAGGGGTCTTCTGTCAAGAGGGAATATAGAAAAGCTTGGAGAGGACAAGGGGGAGTTCATCGTTGGCATGAAGTTGGGCTCTTTGGCCAAGGACAGGCAAGAGGAGTTTTACAACATTGACAATTTCCACTGGGTCATACCGGAAGAGTTGGCTGTTTATGAAAGTGAGTATGAGGGGAATAGATGTATTATCACCTGGTCTAAGAAAAGAGCCGACAGAGATCAAAAGGCCAGAGCCTCACTTCTCGAAAAAATTGAGAAGAAGCTCTCTGCAAAAAGTGTAAAGGCATCTTCCTTTGTATCCAACAAAGGATATAAAAAATATGTGACCATACCTAATGAGAAAAATCAAAAGCCAACTCTCAATGAAAAGCAAATAGAAAAAGAGTCCACAAAGGATGGTTTCTTTGCCGTTTTGACAAATGTCAAAGACCTTGATGCGAGTTCAATCATTATGAACTACAAAGAGTTGTGGAAAATAGAGGATGCCTTCGGGGAACTCAAGGGCAATCTGAAAGCCCGTCCCGTTTTCCATTGGTCAGACCACAGAATCATCGGTCATTTAACATTGTGTTTTTTATCTTATCTTTGTGAGGCCCACTTAACCAAACGGTTGAGGGAAAAGAAGCTGATGTTCAAAAGCCCTGCCCTTGGTAAGAGTCATGTAAAGCCTCGCCCTCTGAGTGTTGTGGAAGCCATGCAAAGCCTCAAGGAGGTCAGAGCCATACCCGTCAAAATCCGTGACCAAATTGTATGGACTCGTACTGATGTTACAGGAAATGCTCTGGCTTTGTTCAGGGCGGCTTGTGTGGGGCTTCCTCCAAAAATCCTAAAAACCCATAGAATGTAGTGGTACAAAACCAGACAATAAGCGTTAAGTGTTCAAAATCACTGATTTGATGCATCTGCTGCTGTCAAAGTCGGGAAATACATGAAAATCCTTGTTTTTATATTTTTAAAAGGTATAACTAAAGGTGAACCGATTATGGGAATGGGTCACTTTTATTCGAAGATTTTTTATGAAAAAAATTTTTATTATCTTAAGTTTTTTGGCTCCCTTTACTGCCCAGAGCAAGGACGGTTTTTATACTTCGGGGCTTCTTGGAGTAAATTCAACCACAATGAATGCCACTACAGGAACAAGTGCTTATTCCTATGGTGAAGGAATGAGTTTCTCTTTTGATTTAGATATCAGTTTTGGTTTCAGATTTGGGATTTTGTTTAACGACCATGTATCTGCCGGGGTTCACCTTCAAAGATACACCAGCAAAACTTTCATTGTAAAAAAAGAAATACGTCACCTTTCCGCACCGGACTGTTTATTTCAAAATTCATGCGAGATTGTCAACTCAAAATATGATTATCATTTCACTTTTAATAATTTTCTGGCTGAATTCACTTATTACATCAATAAAGTGGATGAAAACGGTTTCTGGATCAGTGGCTTGCTTGGAGTCACCCAAGTCAAAACCAGTGTTCCAAACTACAATGGATATCTGTTGTTGGATGAAAACAGTGTAAGAGCCAGCCTTGGAACCAGCCTGGGTTACCACTTTATGGTGGCCCCAAATTTTTCCATAAGTCCTCAAATGAGCTTCATCGTCATTGTCGGTACTGAAGTTTTCTACAGTCAGTTTTCAGGACTTGTCAATGTCACTCTATGGTTATAGCCTTCCCGCTTATTGATCCGTTTTCCGGGAAAACCATCCAATAAAGACTTTTACTCTGTGTGGCCGTCAGAGGAGGCCGATCCATGGGTTTATTATACGGCACATTATTTTTTACTTGAGTTTTGGAAAATTTTATCCGATAAAGAAATAAGAACAGCCCCTGCTTAATCGGGCAGGGTGCAAGGCTGTGACTCAGGTCGTAGCCTTTGCTTTTTATAGGTTTCCCTTGAGAACAATTGTTTATGTTGATGGATTTAATCTCTATTATGGATGCTTAAAAGGTTCTTCGTATAAGTGGCTTAATCTATTGGAATTGTCCAAACTTTTATTGCCAAAGCATGAAATTTTAAAAATTAAATATTTTACTGCGAAGGTTTCACCTCAAACTTACGATTTAAATTGTCATAAAAGACAATACACTTATATTCGTGCCCTTGAGTCCTTGGGTTGTTGTGAAATTTATTACGGTTTTTATTTGTCAAATATCAAAAAGGCTCCTCTTGCTCAGCCAATTTCCGGAAAGAAATTTGTAGATATTATCCATACTGAAGAAAAAGGTTCTGATGTCAATTTAGCCACTCATTTACTATTAGATGGTTTCAAGGACAGGTATGATTCTGCTGTAGTGATTTCCAATGATTCAGATTTTGTTACAACAATTCAAGTTGTAAAGGATGATCTGAAGAAAAATATTGGTATTATTTCTCCTCATAAGAAACCGGCAAAGGCTTTGCAGAACAAGGCGACTTTTTATAAAAAAATAAGAAATGGTGTTCTTCAGGTGGCTCAATTCCCACCTACTGTGACTCTTAAAGATGGCAAAGTCCTACACAAACCATCTAGTTGGTAAATATACTGAATCTTATTTGAAATTTAAGATTTCATGATCTTTTCTTTTCCATAAAAACTGAAAAATTCAAATACAAGATTTGATCCTGTATCAATAATTATTCCGTTCGACAAGCCTGGGGAAATTTATTACTGCTGCTATTCTGAAACAGGCATAAGGACAGGTTCTTCGCATCTGTAGCGACCATCTTCATGCATTCTGGCGGCACCATTGTTTGTTATTATTCGCCCGTAGGTTAAATCCTTTAGATCGAGAATAAAGCCTTTAAACTCATAGGGGGTTATGGAGTCAAAACCAAATGTTGATGTCAACCGTCCTCCTATTCCTGTAAAATCCATCAAAGTACCTTCAATATCCCTGCTGGCCTGTTTTTTTAGAAGCTCGTTAATGATTTCCTCTTTTGTTTTTTCATCAGAGACAAGGCTCACTCCATTGTAAATTCTCATTCTGGCTTCTGTGTCTCCGGTGTAGTATTCCCCTTTGGAATCTATCATGACGGAGCCGTCAACAATTTCAGAACTATCGACTTCTTTTAGTGAGGTCTGCTCCACAATCACCACTTTGTTAAAAAGCTCACCATCGGATACACTATAACCTTGACAGACAAAGCGGACAAGGCTGTTGCCCTCTTCTGCAAAAACCCTGACCGTTGAAAAGAAAAGAATTAAAATCATTAGGTGTTTCATTTTTAGGTCTCCTTAGCAAAGTTTTTATTGTTTAGTTAAAAAACTTATAGCGGAATTTTTTTAAGAAAACAAGGGACCCTGTAAAAAAGACAAGAGTGTTTAAAATTTTTACAATATCTTTTTCCATGAATTTTTTGTCTCAGAATAAGACTATCCCCTTGATTTTAATCATAAAAACTTTAAAAAACAGTTAAAAAATGCTATCCTCAAAAGGATAGAAGTTTAATTTCAGAGGGATTTTAAAATCTCTCCCAAAAATCCGATGATTTTAAAGATGATGAAAATATTTCTTTTTACTTTTTTTCTTTTTAGCACCTGGCAGGTAAATGCAGAGATAGAGATTATATCCTGTGAGTATGGAGTCAAAATGCCTTACGAGTATCAATATAACGAGGGAAAACTAAGAGAAAAAGCCAATCAACTTATAGAGGAAATAAAGCGAACTCAGGAAAAAAATACAGAAATGGTCTTAACAAAAACGGGTTTTAATGATGCCGTGAGAGAACACGCTCGTGAAGTCAATTTCCACAATTCTGATGTTGAAACATTATTTGAGATTAGGGATATTTATACTAATCCGCATTTAAGAGACAAAATTCAAGAAATACTGGATAGAATGCATTCAAACGGAACTAATAATGTTTATACAACCTTCGAAGCGGAAAAAAATCGAAATGACCAATGCAAAATTGGTGGAGAAACTCTTGTTTCTAAAATCGGGAAGGCCATAAAAGAAAAATGTCATTTTGAAATTACTGGAAAAGTATGTGAAGGTGTGAAAGAAAAAGCTCTTGGAGCAGCCTGTGGTAAGGAGGATGTTAATTTCGGTAAGCATTGTGCTAATGGGTTGGCGGGAACAGAAATTCAAAAAAGATTTACTGAAACAAAGGGTTCTCTGACTCCTGAAAGTATAAAGTATTGGACAGAATACAGGGATCGTCTTTTCGCAAAAGCCGTTGTCCTTAAGGATGGAGTAGATAGACCATCCAAGGATGGGTATGAAGAGTGTTTAGATGGAATAAAATATGCTTCTCAAAAAAGGTGTTTTGAGGTTTACGATATTGTTTTTGACGGCTTAAAACAATTGGAAAAAGATGAATGCACACCCAAGGCTATTGATGAGTATGTGAAAACATTTAAAAAAATTGTAAATAAGCAAAATGGCCCTATGAAGGTATTTTCAGAAATTAAAAATAATTATGCCTTGGCCAGGCTTTGTACCATTAAGATTGTAAGATTTGCAGAGAAACTGGATAAGGGTTTAAAGGAAGCCACGGAAAAACTCAATGCAGCCGATCATTCAACATCCAGGGAAACGGCCTCCAATGGCGGTCGTTAAAAGGTAAAGGTGTATGGAAACGGATAGGGAAAGACCCGGTAGGGATGGTCTTTAAAAGATATGATTGAAAAAAGCCAGAGATTTGAAATTTTTAGGAAAAGATAAATGTCTTTATTTTTATTGACTCCTTTCTGTTTTTCTGGGGACAGGGGCCTTTTGTTTTGATACTTCTGATGACTTTTGATACAGAATACAAATACAAATATAGATATAAAGAGGTTCTATGACTGTGATGAGTTGTTTTGTGTCGACAAAAACGATGGCAGTTACAAAAAAGCTCCAAATGATATTGATGCTTTTGGCTCTCAGGAATATTGGATTTCAGAAAGAGTCGAAGTCCCAAGGGCTATAAAGTTTGATATTGGTCAGAATTCCCAAAGATCAGAGGAAAAAATTGGTGAGGGAATCACTACGGCTGGTGTTGAGACTGATGAGAATCCGACTTCGGATACTGCGGAGAATCCAGAGACTGCTGGGGAAGACCCCCAAGACCCTGCCCAGGCTCAGGCTTCCGGGTGGGGTTCCGGTTCCGGTGCTGGTGGTGGCAGCCAGGCCCAGGGAGCAGGAGGTTCCCGGTTTTCAGCGATGGGTGCAGCGGGAGGTCAGGTCCGTGGCTCAAAAGTAGGTGGGACAAGCCTTGGTGGAGTGAATGAGGCTAAAAAGATACGCATAGAAGGGGGTGGAGCCTATTCCTCTAATCTGGCCTCTCTTAACAGAAGCAATCGAGGGGAGCCGGGAGGCACTTCTGGAAATGGAGGAAATCAAAGGGGAGGAGGCCCGCCAAGTGTTGCCCCTTCCGGTTCCGGAGGTCTTGGTGGAAGTGCTTCAGGAGCCCACTCGTCAAACACAGGAAAAAAGAAGAGAAAAGGTTTTCTGTCAAAACTTGCAAGTAAGGTGGGTTTGGGTCGTTACTTTGGTGGTGGCAGTGGTGGAGGAAGTTCAGGTAATTTTTACAGAGGGAAGAGTTCCGGTCAAGGGAAGCTGAAAACAGCATCCAAGACTTCCAAGGGAAGGCTTAAAAGTCCCGAAGATATTTTGAGGGAGAATTTTAACCGGAACATGAGACGCAGAAATCTTGCAAACAGTCCTGAGTTTGGAAGTTCACGAACCTCGCTTTTTCAGAACATCTGTGAACATTACGACAACTACGCCAGGTCTCACAGCATTCCCGACAACCGCAAACACTGCCCCAGGGACTGATTGGTGTCTTCATCTATGATGCGGCTTTAATGTTGATTCGTTTTGTTTTATTGGCAGCCCGAAGTCCGGCCATGGTCGGAGTTATGTCAAGCCCTAAAAGTTCAGCAATCAGAATTCTGAAAAGCATTTCATAGGGGATCGGTAGCCTTGTTTCAGGATTTTTGCCCCACTTCAGGACGGTGTTACGACTGATTCCAAGTTTCTTTCCAATGGCTTCATTGGAAAGTCTCAAAGCACTTTTCATAACCCGGAACTCCATTCCCCGAAGGGGAATCCTGTTTTCAATCAGTGCCCTGGAAACCAATTGTTCCAATTCCCCTGGGTTCATGTCAATCACGTCCCCGAAATCTGTTTTTTTAACGGGAACACTGGTGATTGTTACATAGGTCAATCCTGAAAAATTTTTAATCGTTGTTGTTTTCATAATCATCCTCAAAAAAGACTGTTACGATAATCACATCATTCCGCAAAGCGGCTGAAATAAAAAGAGGGTTTCCCCATTCACTTTTTCCAGCCAATAGGAAAGTGTCTTTTTCTTCCTGAAACCGAATGGATTTCAGATTGTTTGCAACGTGGATAATATCGGCCTCCGAAACAAATCTCTCATTCATTCTCTTGCGGGCATGAACTGTTAAGCTGAAGCGACCGGCTTTGATCTCCCTGATGATAATTTTTTCTTTACGCTTCATTTGTTCATTTTGCACATATTTGTGCATTTGTCAACTTAAGAGTTTCTCTGGGCAAAAAGAACAGTATGGGTTATCAGACTTTTTTAAACCGGTATTTAAAAAGAAAAATGGCTGAAGAGAAAACTGTTATTGAAAGGCTTGATATTATTGAAGCCGGGGTTTTTAGAGAAAAGCCCCCTATTTTTTGTTGTATTTTTTGTTGAACTTGAGAAACTTTTTCATGAAGACAATTTTTTATATTTTTTCAGAAATATCCGATAAAAGGATAAGAAAAATTTATATATCGACTCTAATTGTTAATTTAAAAGACTTGAAATTGAATGAAATTCATGTATTTTTTGTATAATTAGTGTTATTCTGTAGTTAAGTAATTGTAATTACTTAATAATAAAGTGATGAGGGAGTTTTTATGAAGTCTTTACGGCTGGACGTAAATAAAGTGACCGATCTAATAGCATCAAAATTTGTTGCTGATAGTGGTCCTTTATCCGTATTGAAACTCCACAAGCTGCTTTATTATGTTGAAGCATGGTATCTGGTTTTTTTCAATGAAAAGTTATTTGATGATGATTTTGAAGCCTGGGTTCATGGACCTGTTTGTAGAAAAATTTTTGAAAGATTCAGAAATAAAACCATGTATTCTGATGTACTACAGAGGGATTTAAGTATTGTAAACAAAGATAATATTGTGAATTTCGATCAGGTGAATTCTCACATTGAAAATGTGTTGAATACTTATGGGGATTTTTCAGGTCCACAACTGGAAATGTTAACCCATAGAGAAGACCCTTGGATAAAGGCTCGTGGCACCCTGGCCCCAAGTGAGCCTTGTAGTGCAGTCATCTCTAAAGAGTCTATGAAAGATTACTATTCTCATCTTAGATAAAATAAATTCATGCCAAAAAAAGTCCATACAAAAAAGGGAAAAAAATTTTCTATTCCCAAAGGAGCTACTGAAGGTCTTTCAAAAAAAGAAAAAAGGGTTCCAGGAGTTAAAGAAAAACCTCCCAATAAGAAGTGGGAATTTTCGTTTCAAAATTGGGCACAGAGAGATTTTTTTGGATTGAAACACGAGAAGGTTTCAAAACGATGGTTTGTGGATTTATTAAACAGACTAAAAGATTTATCATCAAAGAATATCGAGGATATTACATTGAATAGTGCAGCCAAAGTGTCCTATCGTCTTCATAAAATTAACTGGAGTAATAGAAGTTCAATAACCAAGGAAAAGTTTTACAGTTATATTCCAGAAGAATACAGGGCGGAAGAAACTGATATTATTCAATTTCAGATTGGAAAAAGTAAAGGTCGGGTCATTGGTTTTTTTGATTATAAACAAACTTTTCAGGTGGTTCTTCTTGATCCTGCTCACAATATGCAATTGAGTGGACACAATGATTATAAGGTGGTGACAACAGATATTTTGAAAGACTCTTACGGGGGAATATCACAAAATTTGCTGCAATTATTGATAAGTTTGATCGTTTGGAGCGGTCACGAGAATCAGAAAAAACAGGAAAATTTATTGACGAAATAAAGTCAATTCTTAATAAAGAGGGTTTTTCTTCCGAACATAAGTTTGTAGTAATCAAAAGGTTTTCTTTGATGAAATTAACAAAATCCTTCAAGAAGACTCCAGCTATAACGATCTTGATGAAATTATTCTTGAAGCTCTTGATATGTTGAAGGAAAAGAAGAAACAGGAAACACCTGCCCATCAATAGCTATAATTATTTGAAGTTCAACAAATAAAAAAGGAACTTTGGGAAAAGTTATTTATCTTGGAGATATTCCCGATTCCAAAGAAAGTCTGATAAAAGCGTACAGGAGTTTTCTCAATAAAGATAATTTAGAAAAAGAAGACATTGTTGAGATTATTGAAAAAATAAATACAATCTTTCCTGAAAAGGAGAAATCAGAAAATATTTCTCAATTGCTGAATTATTTAATTGAATACACTCCGAATCACTCTAAAATTAAAGAAAATCTCAAAGAGTTTAAAGAATCAGATGTTTGGTCCAAAGCTGTTAAGTCCTTTGATAAAAAGAAATATATAGAGAATAATAAATATGAATAAATGGTCAGTTTAATTACTTCTTTGAAAATTAATTCAATCGTTTTTTTTGACATTCTCTAATACTCGACAATAATAACAGACAAGTTTTTATAACTTCATTGCAGTTCATCATTTGTCCTGCTAGATTTATCATTTCTACTGCCATGTCCTTTACTGAAAACCACGTTTATCTTTTCAAAGGTCTTGTTACACACTCTTTGTTTATAATGAAGGAATAGAGGAAATTAAAAATGAACAAAATTCAATCTGAAGAACAATTGGAAAAAAATCTGATCCAACGCCTTGTTGGTCTGGGTTATGATCGTGTGACAATCCTCAATAATGATGATTCATGTGCCAATCTTAAAAAGCAGTTGGAAAAACATAACTTGACTTTAAATATGGATAGAATTATCCTCATATATAGATAAATGAGGAGAAAACTATCCGATGGGTCTTTCCAAAGAAAAAAACGCCATTCGCATTATTAAGGCCAACAGAGGTATTATACGCACAAATAAAGCCATTAAAAAGCGTATTCATCCAAGAACTTTATACAGCTTGCGGGACAAGGGGACTTTGGAGCGGGTTTCCTACGGTCTGTATAAACTAAAACACAATGAGATTGCAAACCCCGACTTTGTAACAGTGTCCCTGAGAGTTCCCAATGGGGTTATTTGTTTGATTTCCGCTCTGGCCTTTCATCATTTAACAACGCAGATCCCCCGTAAAGTCTGGATAGCTGTTCGCAGAGATGCCTTCAAACCAAGGATAAAATACCCTCCTGTTTCCATCCATCAGTTTTCAAATAAAAGTTTTTCTTCAGGCATTGAAAAACACATTTTTGATAAAATTTCCGTTAAGATATACAGTCCTGAAAAAACAATAGCGGATTGTTTTAAATTCAGAAATAAAATTGGGATGAACATTGTCCTGGAGGCTCTGTCCTTTTACAGGGAAAGAAAGGAATTTAATCCGTCAAAACTGTTTAAACACGCAAAAATCTGTCAGGTTGAAAATGTCATGAAACCCTATGTGGAAAGCATAATATGACAAAAAAACAAGTTAAAAATATTCCCGCCTCGGTGAGACAAAGGCTTTTGAATATATCCAGAGAAAACAACCGGCTTTTTACCGATTTGGTCCAACATTATGCTATGGAACGATTTCTTTATCGTTTATCCCAGTCTGATTATGCGGATTCTTTTATTCTCAAAGGGGCCTTGGCTCTACAGGTCAGAAAAGTGGCGAAATTTCGTCCCACTATGGATATTGATATATCGAAAAAATTTACGGATCATTAGGACGGATCTTTATGGACAGGCTTTAAGGCTTCGAGATGGAGATGGAGGTCCGCCCCATGTGAGAAGCCGTCCTGGCTATTTTTATGGATACAGATACTGTGCAATGAAAATGGGGTATATAATTAAAGAAAAAAAATGTTTTGATGCCTTCAATAATGTTTTAAACGATGAAATTGCCAATCTGGTGGCAAAAAACTGCACAACTGAGGCTGTTGAAAATTATATGACTGAATTTAAAAAATTTGCGAAAAAAGATTCTTCGTATGTAAAACAATATGAAGACATTAAAAACGATCATATCCGGGCCAGGCTCTGTACCATTAAAATTGTGAATTTTGTGAAAACTCTTGATAGGGAATTGAATGAGGCCACACAAAAGCTGAATGCCAGGGAAGCCGATCATTCAAGGGAAACAGCCTCCAGGGATGGTCAATAAAAGAGATGATTAAAAAAATCAGAAATATGAAATTTTCAGAAAAAAATAAATTCTTTTCTTTATTCACTCTTTTCCTTTTTTGGGGACAGGGGGCCTGGAGCTTTGGTACTTCTGATTTCACTCAATGTGATGAATTGTTTTGTCCCAAGGAAGACAGTGTTGATGAAGTTGATAGTCTGGCTGCAAATATTGGGATTCAAAGAAAAACGGAAGCCAGGAATATAAGGTTTGATATACCATCCGAGTCCCGAAGTATAAAAGCCACTGCGACAGCCGCCGGTACTCAGAATACAAATACAGATCCGCCACAGGATACTGCGGAGAATCCAGGGACTGAAGAAAACCCCCAGGACTCTGCTCAGGCTCAGGCTTCCGGGTGGGGTTCCGGTTCCGGTGCTGGTGGGAGCCAGGCCCAGGGAGCAGGAGGTTCCCGGTTTTCAGCGATGGGTGCGGCAGGTGGTCAGGTCCGTGGCTCAAAAGTGGGAGGGACAAGCCTTGGTGGAGTGAATGAGGCTAAAAAGATCCGCATAGAAGGGGGTGGAGCCTATTCCTCTAATCTGGCCTCTCTTAACAGAAGCAATCGAGGGGAGCCGGGAGGTACTTCTGGAAATGGAGGAAATCAAAGGGGAGGAGGCCCGCCAAGTGTTGCCCCTTCCGGTTCCGGAGGTCTTGGTGGAAGTGCTTCAGGAGCCCACTCGTCAAACACAGGAAAAAAGAAGGAAAAAGGTTTTCTGTCAAAACTTGCAAGTAAGGTGGGTTTGGGTCGTTACTTTGGTGGTGGCAGTGGTGGAGGAAGTTCAGGTAATTTTTACAGAGGGAAGAGTTCCGGTCAAGGGAAGCTGAAAACAGCATCCAAAGCTTCCAAGGGAAGGCTTAAAAGTCCCGAAGATATTTTGAGGGAGAATTTTAACCGGAACATGAGACGCAGAAATCTTGCAAACAGTCCTGAGTTTGGAAGTTCACGAACCTCGCTTTTTCAGAACATCTGTGAACATTACGACAACTACGCCAGGTCTCACAGCATTCCCGACAACCGCAAACACTGCCCCAGGGATTAGTTACCGCATACGGGAATGGTTATTTTATTTGTTCCCTTTGGGTTGTCTGCAATGAAATGTTCATTTGTAAATAAATTTGCAGTGGTGACACTTGAAGATTTTAAGTTCTCTATTTGTTCAGTGGCATAGTGCAGTTCACGACAATAGGCTTCAAAAGGAGAGTAAAGACAGTTGTAAAAACCCCTAACTATTTGGATCATGAGTTCATCAAATCGGTTTTTCATATCAACCCCCATGAGGGACAATTGACCGGAAAACCGGTCATTGATTGCATCATACTCCATCTCAAACTGTAGAAAAGAGAGTTCCAAAGGAGAGAGAAAACGCCCCTCTTTTTTACTGATATTCAGTTTAGCCCATGGAAAGGACAGACGTGGAAGCATTAAATGGAATGACTTTTCTTTTCTTGAGGAGTGAATACAAAGGGGGGTTTTAGGGAAACTCTTTTGCAAATCAATAGGTTTGACATAGTCAAGGATGGCAGAAGAGGAGGGAAGTAATGGCTCTCCCTGAAAGGTGTTCTCCAGGGCATAAATTTGGGACACAAAAATTTCATTATGATCCTCCCACTGAATTGTTTTGTCTTTTGCGATGGCCGCTTCCAATTCCCGGAGTACAGCCTCACTCGGAGTTTTTCCGTGAGTGATTGAAGCAAAAAAACCTATGGAATACATCTGGACACTTGTTGCATCAAAACCACAGGCTGCACTTCTATCGGTGTTAAGGGGATGAATGCAGTGGACATTACTCCCTGTGATAGTTCGCTTGTAGAGAGGGAGGTTGCGTCGGGCACCCATAAAGGGAGTGAAGTTTGTGGGGTGAATCATACTTCCAACTCCTGAAATTTTTCCCTCCCGGGAAATCAGCCCCGCACCTGAGTTGCCATATATGGTGTCACTGTCGCAAATGAAATTTAAAAGGGGTGAGTGAGGATGGTTGTAATAATAAGAAGAAAAAAGATCCATATACGAGCGACAGGAGGTTTTTTTTATGTTTCCACTGGCCACAGTTTTAATTGAGTTGGTTTCGACTTCAATGTTTTTTGTTTTTGCATATTCATAGTAAACAGGAAAGGTTTTTAAAGTGGTCTTATGGGGAACGCCGGAGGTGTCCACTTCAATGGGATTTCTTTGAACAGGGTGGACCAGTTGGAGAATCGCCCAGTCCGGGAAAGTTTCAAGCCTGTTTGGATCAGGATATAGGGGACTCACCTCCAGGATGGTCTGGCAGGCAAGGCTTTCACGGGGACTTTGCTTTGTTTGGGGAAAGACCACTGTGATATTGTCGCAGGAAGCCCCCACTTTTACAGAGTCCTGGGGTAAGCAGTGTCTGTTAGTGATTATTTGGTCCGGGGCTATGAGAGTTTGTGAACATCCCTGTACGCCGTATATCATTTTTCTCTGGATGACTTCACTTACGGGATAGGCCAGGCCCCCCGCATAATCCGGGCAATCCTCCAGGTCGGCACAGGAGATATTTATCTCCAGTGAATGTTCAGTGAATTCACCACCTTCCGGTTGTCCTTTGGTACCAACCCCCTGGCTGTTATTTGCCATGGACTTATTGGGATGGACGAAAAAAAGAAAGAGGCAAATCATTAAGTATTTCATAGAGGCAAAGAGATTTATAGTGGAGCTTTCTTAAAAAAACAAGGGGCTCTGTAAAAATGACAGGAGTGTTCAGAATTTTAGTGGAGTTTTTGTAAAAATTACAAATGATTATTTGCCTCTTTACCAGAATCTGTAAAATAGTTAAACAACCCTGTCTTTTTTACAGGGGCTCTTGTTTCTTTTTCCGTATAGCCTCAATATAAATGATCTGTCAGGCCCCGTAAAAATTCAAATGCGATCAGTAACAAACCTGATGGAGTTCTTTATGAAAAATTTTCTATTTGTTTTTTTTTCTTTTTGTTCACAATTTGCAGACTGGCTGAAGGTTTTTATCAGGGTTCAGATCAAAATACGGTTGTTTACTTTCCCTGTGCGTTTTCCCATGATGTGAAAACTCATACGGATATAACCATTTGGGGTGAAAATCATAAATCTCTGCTGGATATGAACAGGACCCGACAATTGCAACGAGCCGGTGTTCGGGGAGATATTTATGTTGGAATGGAGGGGATGGTTTATGGTGATCCGGCCAATGAAAAATATTGGGAATACTCTTACGATGCTGATGAAGAATCCAGATTGTTTGGTTATGAAGACGGATTTTCTTACAGTCTGACCATAGCTCTTGTGAATTATATGAAATTGTATCGTGGAGCTAACAATTTGCACGGAGAAAAGTCTTTTCTATCCAGAAGAAAAGTTGATTTTTTTGTCAGCTTCAATGAATCTTATATCCAGGAAGCATGGAGACAGATTGATCGGCCCTTTCCTGAGCCGGAGGATGAGGAATTAGCCCGGATTGTTGACAGGATTGTTTCCAATGGGGATATTCCTCAAATGAGTACAAGGGAATATATTGATTTTCTTAACAAAGAAGTCACGGAAATTGTCAGTCAAAAGGGAAAGGATGAGGCTTTTGTCAGGCTATCCAGGGTATTGGCAACAAGGGTCGTGGCATTGGCCCGGGAGAAATACTCTCGCAAGGAAAACCTGCCTGATATGTCATCTTACTATGATTTGATCAGAAACCCGGGGAGTGTTGAAAAAGAAAAGAAATTTATGAATGAAATTGCCGTTAAATGGCGGAATTTTAAGATGGCGGAAAACCTGGCAAAAATTTATTGTCTGGCCCTGGATGAAAAAAAGGATTTTGTTGTGGTTGTTGGCGGGCTTCATGTGCAGGGGCTTGTGGAGATCCTTCGCAGATCCTCCAATGGTTTGGTCGGGGTTTTTTGGGCTAACTCCAAAAGTCTAAATGAGTGGTAAATCTTTATTTCCTTCTTTTTCCATTCGGACAGTGGCCTGGGCTGCCGCCAGGCGGGCTGCGGGCAATCGAAAGGGGGAACAACTGACATAATCCATGCCAAGGGAAGTGAAGAAATCAATACTTGCGGGGTCGCCTCCATGTTCCCCGCAAATGCCGATTTTTAACTCCGGTTTGCTTTTTCGGCCCAGTTCAACACCCATTTGAACCAATTTTCCAACCCCTTTTTGATCCAGGCAAACAAAAGGGTCGTTGCCATAGATCCCTTTGGAGACATAGGTGTTGAGAAAACGGGTTGAATCATCACGGGATAGTCCCAGAGTGGTTTGGGTCAGGTCATTGGTTCCAAAACTAAAGAAATCCGCAGACAGGGCCACTTCGTCGGCTGTAAGAGCGGCCCTTGGAAGTTCAATCATGGTGCCAATCAAATATTTGAAATTCACTTTTTCCTGTTCTTTGACAGTTTCAACGGTTTTTGTGACAAGTTTTCTGAGAAGGGAGAGTTCTTCGGCCTCTCCCACCAGGGGGATCATGATTTCAGGAACGAGTTCGTGTCCCTCTTTTATCAATTGGGCTGTGGCCAGGGCAATGGCCCGGGCCTGCATCCCGTAAACTTCGGGATAAGTGATCCCCAGGCGACAGCCCCGGTGCCCCAACATGGGATTGAATTCATGAAGGACTCTGATTTTGTTACGCAGTTCACTGAAGGGGACCTCCAGGCGTTGGGACAGTTCTTTGGCTTCATCGTCTGTATGGGGTAAAAACTCATGCAATGGGGGATCCAAAAGACGAATGGTCACGGGTCTGTCCCCCATGATTTTTAAAATTTCATAAAAATCCTGACGTTGCATGGGAAGAAGTTCCCTGAGGGCCTCTTCCCGTTGTTCCCTGTTTTCAGAGAGAATCATTCTTCTGACCCAATCAATTCTCTCAGGGGCAAAGAACATATGTTCCGTTCGACAGAGACCGAGACCTTCAGCTCCAAACTCTATGGCTGTTTTCGCATCCTTGGGATTGTCCGCATTGGCTCTGACTCCGATTTTTTTAAATTTGTCAGACAAGTCCATAACTCTCTCAAAGGGACCTTCGAGACGGGGGGGAAGGGTTTTGACTTTACCGAGAAAAACCTCACCTGTGGAACCGTCCAGGGTGATGAGTTCCCCTTTTTTGATCACATATCCGTTCACCCGGAATTCTTTTTCAGGTTCATTCACATTCACGTCCCCGCATCCGGCAACACAGCACTTACCCATGCCTCTGGCCACAACAGCCGCATGGGAGGTCATTCCCCCACGGGAGGTTAAAATCCCCTGGGCGGCCACCATCCCCTCGATGTCTTCAGGGGATGTTTCAATGCGAATGAGGATGACTTTTTCCCCTTTTTCACCCATAAGGCTTGCCTCCTGACTGGAAAAAACCACTTTACCGGAAACCCCTCCGGGGCTTGCCGGAAGTCCTCTGGTCAAAAGAGTCCGTTCCCCTTTGGGATCCAAGGTTGGGTGAAGAAGCTGATCCAGGCTTAGAGGATCAATTCGTAAAAGAGCGTCCTTTTTGTCAATAAGTCCCTCGTCGATCATGTCCATGGCAATTTTCAGGGACGCTCTGGCTGTTCTCTTCCCCGTTCTTGTCTGAAGCATCCACAGTTGGCCCTTTTCTATGGTGAACTCAATATCCTGCATATCCCGATAATGGTGTTCCAGTTTTTTTTGAATACTTACGAGTTCTTTGAAAATTTCAGGAAAAGACTCCTCAAGGGAAACCAAGTCCGTTCCCATGGCGGCGGTTTTTGTAAGAGGCTGGGGGGTTCTGATTCCGGCCACCACATCCTCCCCCTGGGCGTTTATAAGATATTCTCCAAAGAAAAGTTTTTCTCCGGTTGAGGGGTTGCGGGTAAAAGCCACCCCCGTTCCTGAATCCTCGCCTCTGTTGCCAAAGACCATGGCCTGAACATTCACGGCGGTTCCCCAGTGGTGGGGGATTCCGTTAAGTCTTCTGTAGGTGACAGCCCGATCGTTGTTCCAACTGGCAAACACCGCTTCAATGGCTCCCCATAATTGCTCTCTGGGATCCATGGGAAAACTTTTTCCTGTTGTCTGAACAATCTGATTTTTAAACTGGTCCACCAGTTCTTTAAGATCGGAAGCTTTTAAATCACTGTCTTTTTTATAACCCCTGTCCTCTTTCATGTCTTCAAGGCTTATTTCCAGAAGAGAAATATTCATACCAAAAACAACGTTGGAGTACATTTGTATGAAACGCCGGTAGGAATCCCAGGCAAAACATTCATTGTTTGAAGAGTCAGCCAGTCCTTTAACGGTTTTGTCATTGAGTCCCAGATTTAAAATAGTATCCATCATTCCGGGCATGGAAACCCTGGCACCGGACCTGACACTGACAAGAAGGGGATTTGACGGGTCACCAAATTTCTTCCCTGTTTTTTTTTCAACAGTCAAAAGAGCCTCTCCAACCTGAGAGCGGACATTATCAGAAAGTTTTTGGTTTTCGTCGTAAAACTCCCTGCAAACAGAAGTGGCAATAGTAAATCCGGGGGGCACCGGAAGTCCGAGATTTGTCATTTCAGCCAGATTGGCCCCCTTGCCACCCAGAATGTCTTTCATTGAAGCGTTACCCTGGGTTTGGCCTTTGGCAAAAAGATAGACCTGTTTTTTAAAATCCATAAAACAACCTCAAGTTGTACAATCGGATAACTCATTTGTTAAATAACTTTGCAACTGGTCCTGTGTCACCCGTTTTTGTTCCATACTGTCACGATTGCGGACTGTGACCTGTTTGTCTTCAAGGCTTTCAAAGTCAACGGTAACACAAAGGGGGGTTCCTATTTCATCCTGTCTTCTGTAGCGTTTTCCAATGCTCTGGGATTCATCGTATTGGGTTTTGAAACCGGCTTTGTTTATTTGGGTCTGCAATCGGAGACCCACTTCCTGAAGTTCCGGTTTTTTTGAGAGAGGTAAAAAAGCCACCTGAACAGGAGCCAGTTTTTGGTGAAAACCAAAGACCACCCTCTTTTCCTTTTCCCCGCACTCCTCCCGATAGGCATCACAGAGAACGGCCAGGAACAGACGATCGCAACCAATGGCTGTTTCTATGACATAGGGAATGTATTTTTCCCCTCTGGCCTGATCGAAATATTTTAAACTTTTCCCGCTTTGTTTTTCATGTTCTGTCAAATCAAAGTCCCCCCGGTTGTGGATTCCTTCAAGTTCCTGCCAACCCATTGGAAGATTGTATTCAAAGTCCCCGGCCTGTCTGGCGTAATGAGCCAGTTCTTTTGGTCCGTGGGGAGTGAAACGGATGTTTTCAGAATTGAGTCCGATGCTTTTGTAAAATTCCAGACGTTGATTTTTCCATTCTTCAAAGGAGTCAGTGTCTTTTCCGGGGGGAACAAAGTACTGCATTTCCATTTGTTCAAATTCACGGGTGCGAAAGATAAAATGGCCCGGAGTGATTTCGTTGCGAAAGGATTTTCCAATCTGGGCGATTCCAAAGGGGAGTTTCAGGCGTTGAGTGCTTTGTACGTTTTCAAAGTTGACAAAAATACCCTGGGCTGTTTCCGGTCTCAGGTAAACCACATTGGCCTCATCACTGATCGGACCCATGTGGGTTTTAAACATGAGATTAAAGTCCCTTGGTTCGGTGAGGTTTTCTGATCCACAGTGGGGACAGTTTTTTCCTTTAAGTTGATCCGCTCTGTGACGGTTTTTGCAATCCTTGCAATCCACCATAGGGTCAGAAAAATGATCCAGATGGCCTGAAGCCTTCCAGACATGGGGATGCATTAAAATGGATGAATCAAGACCCACGACATCCGGTCTTTGGGTCATGGCTTTCCACCAGATGTTTTTAAGATTCATTTTGAGTTCCACTCCCAGAGGGCCATAATCCCAACAGGAGTTAAGGCCTCCGTAAATTTCACTGCTCTGGAAAATGAAACCCCGTCTTTTACACAGGGAAACCAGAGTTTGCAGGTCGTTGAGTTTTTTGATTTCCAAGGGAAAACCTCCAGGAAATCAAATAGTATGGGAACTTCAGTCCGGGAGTCAACGAAAACCCCTTATACAAATTCAGGGGAAACACAGTTATACTAAAGATCATTTATTTTTCATGCTATTTCCATAGAGAAATTCCATGAAAACTCAAACACGATCAGTATAATCCGCATTTTTCATAAATTTCATGTTGCAAAAAAAACCTATGAGAAAGACGGGTAAATCCGCATTGTTCACAGGATTTCTACTGCGATTGCCGAATCATCTGAAAAATGCGGGTTAGGAGTTTTTTTTGTGGGATAATTTTTGTTCAATGGCTTTATAAGCCATGTCCAGAAGTTCCCTGGAGGGATTGTCCTGTGAGGACATTCTGGTATAAGCCTTTTCCACCTCATTCATGGAGCTGCCTGCGGGAACTCCAATAATTTCATAGGCATCCCGCATTTGTCCCCGAAATTTGAAGTAAATGTTAAGCTCCTCTTCGTTATTAATGTCTATGTTTTTTGTCGTGGAAGGCCGGGTTTTACGCAGGTTTAAGGATGTGGGTCGGTCTTTTTTGAATTTTAATCTCAAAAACATCACTGAAAGAATGGCAGCCACCAAACCATAAAAGATTAAAAATTTTTGTTGACTCATGGGGAAAATCATCTCATGGGTTTAGGAGAAAGAAAAAGACTTTTAATATTTAGCGTCAAAAATCAATTATGAGCCAGAATCCCTTTGATCAACAAAAGCCCATTGCGGGCGTGGAAAAAATCATTGCCATCAGTTCCGGTAAAGGGGGTGTTGGGAAAAGCACGGTTTCGTCCAATCTGGCCATTGCTCTGGTCCAAAACGAAAAGAAAGTGGGGCTTCTTGATGCCGATATTTATGGCCCCAGCCAACCCCGGATGATGGGGGCCTTAAACCAAAGACCTGAGATCACAAAGGACAATCAGATAAAACCCATTGAACGCCATGGGGTGAAAATCATGGGAATGGGATTTTTGGTGGAAGAGGATGTGGCTGTGCCCTGGCGTGGCCCCATGCTCTTTAAGGCCATGAATCAGCTTTTTTACGATGTGGCCTGGGGGGAACTGGATTATCTTCTCATTGATTTGCCTCCGGGAACAGGGGACGTGTCCCTGAGTATGGTACAAAAAGTTCCTGTCAGTGGGGCTGTGACTGTCTGTACACCACAGAACGTTGCTCTGGCTGATGTTAGAAAATCCATTGATATGTTTGAAAGGGTGGGGGTGCCGATTCTCGGTGTTGTTGAGAATATGTCTTATTTTGTTGATTTAAAAAGACCGGAAGAAAAAATTCAGATTTTTCCAAAAGGAGATCTGAATTCCTTTCTTAAAAGCAGGGGAATTGAATATTTGGCTGAACTTCCCATAGTGCAGGATGTGGCCATGGCCTCTGAAATGGGTATTCCCTACACAGCCCAAAAAAGCGGGGATGTGACCAGTACGGCCTATCAGAGTTTGGCAAAAAAAATCATTCAGGAAGTATGAGTCCGAATTTTTCTCTGTCAGTGATATAAGAAGAATAAAAGACCTTTTTTATAAAACTAAAAAGTGACTTGATTACCCACTGATTCTGCCAAGGAACCTTTTTTGTTAACAACGAATTTTCCTAGTCGATCCTGAAATTAGACGCAGGTTATAGCCCTGATTTATGTGTGGATTCTGGAGACGATGTTTTCTGTCAGCTTTTTGAAGTCATCGTAACAGGATTGGACAGCCTGATAATGGGAACCAATGGCCCCGTCCCCCGGTTTTAAGAGAAACATGGGTTTTATTTTTTCATGGGCCAGGGGCATCAGGGAGCGGTAATCTTTCAGATGAGCCAGAAGATTGCTTTCTCCAGGAGGTGGAGAGGTATCATCATTCAACACATATTTATTATAAGCCTCTGGCATTTTGTCCATCCACCTTTGATAGGTTTTTACGGGTCTGTCATGACGGATGGAGTGTCTCATCATAATATAACCCAAAGGAGTCATACTCCCCTCTGGCAGGGGAAAATCCAGATCATCCGGTTTTTTGGACCGACGTTCTTTCCAACCATTTCTCCAATCGTTGAGGAATTTTCCAACATTTTTCAAACCCTGATAGGAAAATAAATCAGGTCCCAGTGGGAAGACCACATAATCGCTGGCTATAAGAACAGATCGGTTAATGCTTCCCAAATTGGGTCCCATATCAATAATAGCCCATTTGGCGAACATTTCCTCTCCGGCTTGTATTATCAGGCGGTTAAAAGCTGTTGTTACCCGAAAAGCACGTTCCTCTCTATCAAGACATTTTGGCCAACTGACGGAAAAGTCGGCTTCAATGCCTGAGAGTCTCAAGTCTCCCGGAAGCAGGCCAAGATCTTCATCCGCTTTAAAGATGGTAGCCGATTCAATATCCCCTCTTCCTTTCATTAAAGGTTCCATTGCTGAGTAGATACTTTCTTTTTTATCCAGGATTTTTTCAATTCCGGACTCATCCATAAACATACCCGTCAGGTTGGCCTGAGGATCAAGATCAACAGAGAGAACTTTATTTCCAAGTTCTTTGAGCATCCAGGAGACATGGTAGGCCAGGGAGGTTTTTCCCACTCCCCCTTTATTGTTAAAAAAGGTGATGGTTTTCATCGGGCTTTCCTTATTGCGACGAGAATGATTGATATTTCAGGTTTGCACTCCATTTCGGGGTTGCCGTTGTCCTGAAGGGATTTTTTTGCCTGGGGTATTCCAAATCCAAAGCGTTCGACAAACCCCAGATTTTTAAGAGCTTCCGCAATGGTTGGATTTCTATAGGAAGTGAGTCCTGTCGTACCAAAGTTGTTTGTATTTACCTCCCCGTAAGGCCCACCAGGACTTTGAATCTCTATTCGGTCATTAAACCAATGGATTCGTATGGGGTTGTAATTTCGGTAATCTCGGTGAATTACGGCATTTCTGACAATCTGGCTTAAGGCTGTCATGGGGTAGTCCGGTGCCTGAAGGTGTTGTTTTTCTGAAAGTGTGAGGGGTATGGAAACGTTGGCTTTTAGAAGCTCTTCAATTCCGATAATCTGTTCCGGAAGAGAACCTGAGATTTCTCTTTGATTTTTGATGGGGTCGGTTAATTCTGATCCTTCAAAACGGATAAACTGGATATAAGCTCCAGGCACCCAATTTCTCGGGTTGATTCCCATAACAAGTATGGCGGTCATTGTGGGGACAAGGCGGTGATCCACCAACCTTAATGAACGCATCTGTGTTTTTATATTCCGATGATTCTCAAGAAGAATGTCTGAGGAAACAGAATGTGGTAAATACTGTGTTTTAAAATATTCCATGTTTAAATCGGTCTCTATACTGGCATCAACAAGTCCTTTCATATCCTCAGGCAGAGAGTTTGCCTTTCGTTTTTCCATGAGGAGTCTTTCATCCTCTTCAGAGGCTCTTCGTACTGAAGGACCTACACGGACCCAACAACAGTTTTTATATCTCATTGGTGGGTTTTCCGAAGCTATAACCTGTATGGCAATGACTTCATATTGTTCGTCGACAAGCTTTGTTACACTTATGACCGGGAGAGGTAGCAGATTCCCGTCACTTCTAATGGAGGTTATGTTTCTTTGCATTTCATCGGTTACGGAAAGCCCGGCACATTTCCCATCGTCTTTAAGACCCACGAAGATAACCATTGGTTTTTTTGTATTGTTCAGATTGTTGGAAAAAGCACAAATGGCTTTGGCAATTTTGTCTGTTGCCTTTGGGGATTCACATCTTTCAATGCACTCACTTTCCTCTTTTGTCAGAAGATCCCTTAAATCCCGCTCTTCCAAAAATGGTTGTACTTCTTCATGGTTCATGGATGACTCTTTTTGTTTTTGAAGTTTCAATGTGTCCTGATTCTTTCAAATCAGTTATTTCCCTTTTATTATAGCCTTCTCCTTTTTTACTTTCAAGGTCGAACAAATTGAAAGTCCTGGAAGTTTTTTCGGGATTGAGGTTGTTATACTGGTCCGGTTTGAATTTTCATGGAATTTCCCTGAGAGATCATTTATTCTATGCTGAATTTCTTTAGCCAAAATCCGCTTAAAACAAGTGGTCTCTCAAAAAAACATGAAAAACAAATGGTCTTCAGTATAACATATTCTGACAAGTTTCCCCTGGGTCTGGCTGGATTTCAGGAGGACTGAATTGTCGATGGTCAATAAGATCAAGTCCTGCTTTCATGAAACAGCAAAAAGCGTCTTAATTTTGATCTGGAATGTCCTGAATTGACACTTTCTGGACATTCAGGGTTTGTTGTTCCCCTGAAATTTCAAGGAGGGTCAACAAGGGTCATTTGCCATGAAAAGATTTCCTTGAAAATCCTGATGGAACAATCCTATAATAGTTTGTATGGCAAAAATCATTCTTTACAGTAAAGATTATTGTCCTTTTTGTGTTCGTGCAAAGAATCTGCTAAATCAGAAGAAGGTGTCTTTTGAAGAAATTATGGTGGATAAGGATCCCAAACTCTTTTCCGAACTCAAGGAAAAATCGGGAATGCTCACTGTTCCCCAGATTTTTATTGATGATAAACTCATTGGGGGTTTTGCCGAACTTGCCGAACTGGAAAGTCAGGGGAAATTGGATCCCCCTGTTAAATGGTGCTGAATCAAACGAATCCCATTGATTCAACGTTCCGGGGGATTCGTCTCATCGTTCTGTTTGGATTTTGACACTTTTAAAATCTTACACGGATCCTAAGATGAACTCATGTTATGTCAAATTTCCTGAGGTAAAAACAAATGAAAGATAAAAACAAATGGGTTTTTGTTCTGACATTTTTTTTAATACTGTTGTTTTCTTTCTTCTTTTACATGGACCTTGACAGGTTTCTCAGTCTGGATTTTTTGAAAAACCAACAGGAGGAATTTGTCAGTTTTTATCGGGAAAAACCCATTCAGACTCTTCTTGTCTATATGTGTTTTTATATAGTCAGTGTGGCTCTGTCCATTCCGGGGGCTATCGTACTCACTCTTGTTGCCGGAGCCCTTTTTGGAGTTGTTGCGGGAACTCTCATTGTCTCTTTTGCCAGCACCATAGGGGCCACGCTCGCTTTTCTGGTTTCACGATTTATCCTGAGAGGCCGGGTTCAAAAACGTTTTGGCTCTTCTTTGGAGAAAATCAACAGGGGTATTGAGGAAGAAGGGGCTTTTTATCTCTTTGCCCTGAGATTGGTTCCCCTGTTTCCCTTTTTTGTGATCAATTTGATTATGGGCCTGACACCCATGAAGACGGGAACTTTCTTTTTTATCAGTCAGTTGGGAATGCTTCCCGCAACAATTCTTTTTGTCAATGCCGGAACCCAGTTGGGTAAAGTGGAATCCCCTGAAGGTCTCTTATCCCCCGCCCTTGTTTTTTCATTTTGCCTTCTTGGACTTTTTCCTGTCACGGCTAAAAAACTTCTGAATTTTTAAGAAACCGGTCTTGAAGTGGGGTTTAGACTTTTTCAGATCAACCTGTTATTGTGTGACTGTTGAGCCTCTGGTTTGGGTCTGACGACCCTCTTGTGGACTTTTCGGAAGACCGTGACACCTGAGAGCCTGTTGCAGGTGCATATATCTTCCACTCCTCAGATAAAAAGCTGCTGTTTCCTCGTATCCGTGACTGGAATAAATGCAGGCCAGGTACTCAGCTAACAAAGTGTTTTCCGGATTTAACAAAAATTCCTTTCTGAGTTTTTTTAAAAGATTTGCTTTTTTATCGCAATTTCTGTCACAGAGTACACTAAAAGGATTTGATGATTTGGATGCACACTGGGGAAAATACATTTCAACTTCCTTTAAAATATTTGGATCTGTTTTAAAGCGATAAAGACTGCCACCTTCCTCTTTAATTCTGTGGCTTTTACAGCGTTCGTTGTTTCCGCAAATCTCATGCAATCTTTTTCCAACCATTGCTATCTTATAAGCATTAACAATACCCACTCCGTTTCCAGGGCCTGCGTTATGGGGAATGGCTGTTTCTTTCATAAGAGCTTTGGCTTCATCGCTGGTTAAACGATGGCCTGAACCAAGGATAAAGTTTCTTAAAGAACCTGACACCATGGGAGTGGCCAGGCTTGTTCCATTCAGTTGATGGAATTCACCCCTGTCATTGGCAGCAGTCACACCTTCTCCCGGTCCTGTGATGAATACGGAGTCTCCCCGCTGAGAACCGTTGTTCTGAGAAACTTCGTACCTTTCTCCTCTGGAGTTTACACCTCCCACCACAATGGCACCGTATCCTGCGGCTTTTACTGTATAGGAATCAATGGGTTCGTTTCCTTTGTTTCCGGCAGCCTGAACAAGAAGAGTTCCTCTTTCATTCATTTTTTCAATAGCCTGATCCTGTTTCAGATAAAAAGGTGTTGGTGAATCAAGATTCTCCCTTATGGTCCTTAACAAAGCAGTCAGCTCGTTCCTGTCCTTGTCAGAGGACACCACTTTCCCAACAAGTTTTGAATAAAAGGGCTGATTGTGTGAGAGTTTGGTTGTATTTTCCTGATAGAAATTCTCCAAAGTTTTGTTAAAATGATCTGAATCCATTATTCCGAAGGACAGATTGGCAATGGCGGGATAGTGAGTGTTTTGACAGGCTTTTCTGTTTGAACGTGAAGAGCAGGAAAGATACTCTTTCTCAAAATCAGAAACATATTCCTGGATTCTCTTATAATTATAGTAAGTTTCCACACCGGCGGGTTCCGATACGGCCTGTTTCCCGTTTCCAACCGCCATATTTTGTACCAGTTCTTTATGTGTTCCGGGACCTATATCAATAGCCCCGTCAAAGACGGATAGCAGATTTTGGGAGTTTGAAGGCAGATTGTTGACCCCTTCCATTTCCTCTTTTGCCAAATCACTGCCAATCATTTTCTGTCCCCAAAAAGAGTGTCTTTTAGGGGGAGGGGGGTCTTTATCGGATACGGGTGTATTTATTTTTTCTTTGCCGAGGTCAAATATTTTTTCCTCACATGAGTTTATTCCCTGTCTGGGAACAAGCGGAGTGCTTTGGCTGAAACCTTTATGTAATATTGGTATAAATTCCAGTCGGCAGTACTTTATGGAACGAAGGTTTTCAAGTTTCTCACAGACATCCAGGGCTGTTTTAAAGCTTGAGAAATTCTCCAGGCTGTTGTTTTTGGAATTCAGCCACTCAAAGCTCCACATTTTTGGTTTGGATACTTTTTCCGCTATTTTAAGTTCCCCTTTTTTTGTTTCCAGAAGAATTTTCTTTTTTTCCTTTTTGCCGGGCCATTTGTTAAATACAATCAGAACCCCGCCCAATTGCACTTTTTGGTTTTTTAATGCCCTTTGACTCATATTATTTGCAGAAGAGACAGATGCTGTTTTTCTATGAGATCTGGCTTCACCTGGGGAATTCACAGTGGCTGCCAGAAAGAATAAAACTGGAATGAAACAATGAATTATCATAATTTTTTCTTAATGGACGTTGATTGTGTTTTCAGCACTTCTAGCCGGAAGAATCGTACTTTAAACAACAATAAAATATAAATAAAGGATACCAGTAGCTTCCGGAAGAGTCAATTTTACTGTAACATTTTGAGAATTTTAAGATAATAGATTTCTGAAAATTCAAGGTGTGCTGTCAGAAAAGAAACTTCATAAATCAGGTGTGAACCCAGGGGGTTTTCTGGAGGATTTTTTCATAGGCTTTGAGAATTTCCTGGATCATGTTTTTTGTATTGAACAGGTTCAAGGCTTTGGCTCGTGCGTTTTGTCCCATTTTTCCGGAGTCAATCTGACCGGAAAAAAGTCCCAAAAGCAATTGGGTTAAGGTTGCCGTGTCAGCAGGTCGAATAAGAAATCCCTCCACAGTCTGTTCGATAATAGTGGAAATGGAACCCATTTCAGATCCGATAATTATTTTTTCCTGGGTCATAGCTTCAAGCAAATAAGGATCATAACCGGAAATATGTCCACTGATGTTGATAAAGACATTGGCCAGGTCAATATAAGAGGAGATCTCATGGTGGGGAATGGCTCCCGCTAAAATCACATGGCTTCCAAGAGCCAGGTTGAGCATTTCATATTCAATATCCTTAAAGGCGGGACCCTCACCAATGATAATAAGTCGTGATGAGGGTTTTTTGATGGCCACTTTCTGGAAAGATCTTAAAATGTTTACCATGTCCTGTTTTTCAATCATATCAGAGACAGTCACCACCACCTGTTCTGATTTTGGAATATTGAGTTTTTCCTTTAATTTATCAGAAGCCTGTCTTTTTGACAGATCCTCAATTTCCACTCCGTAGGGAATGTTAAAAGTTTTTCTTTCCGGGTAGAGGTAATAGCGTTCCAGGGCCAGTTGCTCCTGATGACTGTAAACAAAAACAGCATCGGCATTTTTTAAGAGAAGACGATCCCTTGTATAAAAACTTTTCAGAAACTGATAAACCACTTTGTAGGCTGTTTTCAATTGACTGGGTCCGTTGTTTTCGGCCATAGCCATGATTGAAAAAAGTTCTGACATTTGAGTGGCTGTGACATCATAGGCCATGGCCAGACCCAGAGTTTTTTTTCGAAGTCCCACGGGATGGGTCAGGTGGGTGAGACTGTGAACAATGTGAAAGGGCTCCTCATTGTGGAGTTGAAAAAACTTTTGTCCTATTTTTTTCTGAAGAAAGCTCGTGGAATGGGATCTGCTTTTTGATACGAAGTGGATTTTCACTCCGTCCTGGTCAATTTTTTTTTCTTTCATGGGGTTATCCCAGGCGATAACAAAGACCCTGTGACCGGCTTTTACAAGACCGTGGGCTATGGGACCAATGAATCCACGGGTGTGGCTGGCACCGATAACCGGAAATTTCTCTGAGATTAAACATATTTTCAATGGTCTGAAGACAGAAGGTTTTTCGGGATTCATGGAACTCTGTTATCCTTTAAAATTTCCAAAAGAGTGGGTAAAAGGCGACGGTTTGCTTCGGGAATTTTTAGATTTTTCAAGTCTTCAGGGAAAATCCATTTTATATCTGAATGGTGAATGGGTCTGGGTTCCCCTTTCCAGAACCAGATTTCAAAAAAAATCAGAAGAATCCCCACTTCGGGGTAGAATTGGGTGGATGCTGTGCGGGCGGCCCCGATTTCGGCCTGTATTCCCAACTCTTCTTTGAGTTCCCTGGCCAGGGCTTCCTGGGGGGATTCACCCATTTCAACTTTTCCGCCGGGAAATTCCCACTGACCGGCCAGACTGTGGCCGTCAGGACGACAGCCGACAAGAACCTGGGGTCCTTTTCGGATCATGGCGGTGACAACAGGAATCCAGGTGGGTTTTCGGTTGGACATTTTTAAAATTCTAATACAGGAAGCTTATGGTGTCATGACCTGTTGTGGATAAGGAGAATAAGGAGTGTATCTCGTTGAATTTATCCCTGTTTCCTGAGCTGTTCAATCTGGTGTTTAAAAAACAAAGGTCCGGAGAAAACGAGGGCTGAATAAACCTGGATCAGGTCTGCTCCCATTTTCAGTCTTTCTAAAATTTCCCGATCACTGTCAATTCCCCCTGTGGAGATGATAAGTTTTTTGGGATTTTGTTTCTTATAAGGGGCAGCAACGGCCAATGCCCTTCGGGAAAGCTCTGCCAGAGGTTGACCGGAAACGCCTCCCTCTTTTTGGGGAAAAGGGCTTGAGGGGTATCGGCTTTTTGTACTGTTGGTCAGTACCCAGCCATCCACAAAATCCAGAGAGACTTCCAGTGTTTTTTTTAAAGTGTTCTCATCCATGTCGGGACTGAGTTTAAGAAGGAGGGGTTTGTCCAGGTTTCTGTCAGCTATATGGTTGCAAAGGGAAGATAAAAAGACTTTCAGTTCAGGGGTCTGTAACAGGTCACGAAGTCCCCGGGTGTTGGGACTGCTCAGGTTGATAATAAACCCGTCAGCATAAGTGTGGAGTTTTTCAATGCAGTGAACATAATCCAGAAAGGCTTTCCCTTGTTTTGTCCAACGGTTTTTCCCGATGTTGATAAAAAGAGGGGTTTTTCCCTTTTTTAGTTTTTTTAAGTTTCGGGCCAGTCGATCCGCACCCCTGTTTGGAAAACCCATTTTATTCCACAGGGCTTTGGTTTTTTTATCCCTGGACAGGATTTGACCTGGATTGGGTCCCTGGGGTTTCGGGGTGACTGTTCCCACTTCCAGAAAGCCCACTCCCAGTTTTTTCCAGGAAGTTAGGTTGGAACCGTTTTTATCCACTCCACCGGCCAGTCCCAAAGGGTTGGCAAAATTGAGATTTCTCCATTTCAGGGGGGACCACTGATTGTCAAACTTTGGAGTCAGGGTGGATACCAGGGGAAGAACATAAGGGGAAATGTCATGGGCCAGTCTGGCGGGAAGCCACAGCCAGGGATGAAAATGATTTTTTTCCATCTTCATTTCTTAATTTTTTCGATGAAGTCCCTGTTCATCGTGGATAAAGCCCCCTCAGCAGCATGGCTTTTTCCAGATGTTTTACTGAAACCGCCATGGCGGCTGTTCGCATACTGATTTTTTCTTTCTGAGAGAATTGATAAACTTTATCAAAGGCTTTGGTAATTATTCTTTTCATGTTTTTATCCACCTGTTCCACATCCCAATAGTAATTTTGTGTATCCTGAACCCATTCGAAGTAACTGACAATAACACCGCCACCGTTGGCCAGAATGTCGGGAATCAGCATACAATTTTTTTCTGTCAGGATGCGATCAGCTTCCATGGTGGTTGGACCGTTGGCTCCCTCAACAATGATTTTAGCTTTCACATCCTTGGCATTGGTTTCATTGATGACACCTCCAAGGGCACAGGGAGCCAGTATATCCACATCCAATTGAAGCAGTTCCTCATTGGTTATACTCTCTGCCCCTGGAAAATTTTTTATCACTTTGTTATCTTTAATGTAATTTAAAAGAGTCGGTATATCCAGACCGTCTGCTTTGAACAAACCTCCACTGACATCACTGACAGCCACTATTTTGGCCCCCATTGTGTAGGCCAGATCGCAAACATTTTGTCCCACATTTCCAAAGCCCTGTACGGCCAGAGTGGTATTTTTAAACTTGATGGATTTGACGGCACAGGATTTTTCCGCCACATAGATAACTCCGTGACCGGTGGAAGTGTCCCTCCCCAGGGAACCGCCGATGTCAACAGGCTTGCCTGTGACCACACCAGGTTGGGCAAAACCTTTTTGTTGGGAGTAAGTGTCCATCATCCAGGCCATAGTCTGGGCATCTGTTCCCATGTCCGGTGCGGGGATGTCCTCGTGGGGGCCGATAAAAGGACCCAGTTCTGTGGTAAAACGTCTGGTCAGGCTTTGTTTTTCAGTGCGGGACAATTGTCCCGGATTCACCCTCACACCCCCCTTGGCTCCCCCCAGGGGAAGATTGAGCAGGGAGGTTTTAAAGGTCATGAGTGCCGCCAGGGCGGCCACCTCACTGAGACTCACTTCCTGATGATAACGAATTCCACCTTTAAAAGGTCCCAGTGAGGAGCAGTACTGAACCCGATAACCTGAAAAAGCCTTCACATGGCCGTCATCCATACGAACGGGAATGCTAAAAATCATGGAACGGCGGGGATATTTTAGTCGTACCAGCACATTGGGATCACAGTTGATAAGATCAGAAGCCTCGTCAAGAGCTTCCATCACGTTTCTGAACAGTTCTCCTGATATTAAATTTTCCATGTTAAACTCCCAAATGAAAATGAATCTGTTCCTGTTTGAATTTTCAGGCTTTGTAAAGGGAAGCCAATGAACTCAAACAGGATCCTTATTTGTTTTATTTAATATTCCCAATATGAAGATTTAAGAAAGATGGAGGCTGGTCTGTCAAGGGAAATATTAAAGGATCATCTATTTCGTTGCGATCAACTTCAACAGAGACAAACCACCGGGGCTTCAGCCGTTTTCAGTCCGCAATGCCTTATGGATAGGCATTTTGGTCCTCTTGCAAAGGAAACTTATGAAAAATGCAGGTGATCCGTCTTTTTTGACAATCTGTATTTTCTGTTTCATAAAATGAATAAGAGGAAGTATATATATCCCATGTCGGATTTTAAAACCAAAAGCCGGAAAGTTCTTGAAAAACTCTCCGAACTCAAAGGAGGCAGGGTTCTTGTTTTCGGAGATGTTGGAGTGGATGAGTATATTCAGGGGGATGTGGTGAGAATCAGTCCTGAGGCTCCCGTTCCCGTGGTTGACGTGAAAACAAGGGATCAAAAGCTGGGGCTTTCGGCCAATGTGGCTGCCAACCTGCAATCCCTTGGAGGGGAACCCCTGTTGTTTTCCATTATTGGTGGGGATTCCAACGGGGAAAGTTTAAAAGCTCTTCTCAGGGAGCGGAACATTTCGACTCAGTACCTTGTGGAAGATCCCCGGAGGAGAACAACCAGAAAATTGAGAATCATGTCTTCCCATCAGCATATTGTGCGGGTGGATTTTGAAAGTAAGAAATCCGCCTCACAGGAAATTTTATTGCAGTGCCGGGATCAATTATTGAAAGCTTTGGATGAATGTCACTGTGTGGTGATTCAGGATTACGCCAAAGGTCTTGTAAACAGGGAATCCTGTCAAAAACTGATCCAGTGGTCAAAAGAGAAAAACAAACCTGTTCTTGTTGATCCCCATCGCAGCACCCCTTTGGAATTTTATAAAGGGGCCCGATTGATAACTCCCAATCGGGATGAAGCCCTGGAGCTGGCCAGACAGATTCCAAAACCTGATATCTGGGGAAACCTGGATGCCATCGGTCCTGAATTCATGAACATTTTAAAGTCCCCGCAAATGGTTATCACCCTGGGGGATCAGGGGATGAAACTCTTTGATGGTGAAAATATTTCAAAACTTCCCACTTTTGCCCGTCAGGTTTTTGATGTGACAGGAGCCGGAGACACCGTGATCGCCGCTTTTGCCCTGGCTCTCTGTGCCGGTTGGAGCCTGGAGGAAGGGGGGATTTTAGCCAATCTGGCAGCCGGGGTTGTGGTGGGTCAGGTGGGGGCTGTGGCCTGTTCCCTGGAAGATCTTTCAGGTGTTTTTGCATAAAAAACTTGCATAAAAATAGAATAGAGTATACTGATTGTGTCTGAAATTTCGTAAATTCAATTCGTGGATTTTATCTTCATAATCAAAAAAAACAGGAAAAATTCAAACATGATTGGTATAGATCACAGTATGAAATCAGAAAAAAAAATCAATTTTTACGATCTTCCCCTTTCGGAGCTGGAGACTTTTTTTGAACAAAGGGGTCATAAAAAGTTTCGGGCAAGACAACTCTTTCAATGGGTTTATGAAAAGAATGTGACTGATTTCAGGCAAATGACCAATCTTTCTGAAAAATTCAGAGGGGAGGTGAGAGAACTTTTTGAATTTAAACTTTCCGAATTGTTGAGTCGCAAAATCAGCCTTGATGGAACCCGTAAGTATCTTTTTGGTATCAGTGGAGGCGAAGAGGTGGAGGCTGTTATGATTCCCTCCACAGACAGAATCACTCTCTGTTTGTCTTCGGAAGTGGGTTGCAACATGGCCTGCACTTTTTGTTTTACCGGTAAGCAAAAACTTAAAAGAAAACTCACAGCAGGGGAGATTGTGGGGCAGTTTCTGCAAATTCAAAAGGATATGGGAGATGAGAGAATCACAAACATTGTTTTTATGGGAATGGGGGAACCCCTGAATAATATTCCCGGTGTGTTTTCCGCCATTGAGATTTTCAAGTCTGACTTTGGCCTGAATATCAGTCGCAAAAAAATTACTGTTTCCACATCGGGACTCATTCCCTGGATGAGTGAGGTCTCAAAGGCAGGGGTTCGGTTGGCTGTGAGTCTCAATGCCCCCAATGACAGGATCCGCAATCAGATTATGCCCGTCAACCGCAAGTATCCCATTAGGAATCTTATGGAAGCCTGTAAAACCCATATCAGCGAAACCAGGGATCGGGTGACTTTTGAATACGTTCTTTTGAAAAATGTGAACGATCAAAGGGATCACGCCCGTCAGTTGGGGGATCTTGTAAAAAAAATTCCCTGTAAGATCAATCTGATTCCTTTTAATGAACACCCTGATTCCGGTTATCAACGCCCCCACAGGGATCGGGTTTTTTTGTTTCAAAAGTATTTGCTGGACCGGGGTTTTCATGTCACCATTCGCAGGACCATGGGTCGTGATATTTTTGCAGCCTGTGGTCAGTTGACCTCTCTTTACAGAAAAGGCCAGCCACAGCAACAAAGTGTTCCCACGGGGATTGTGGGTTGACAAACTCATTAAACCCGGGATTTCATGGAGATTTTTATAGAGACTGGTTGTAAAGGAGAGATCTATCATGTCTGAAATATTGGTTGTCGGGAGTCTGGCCTATGATTCCATTAAAAGTCCCGAAGGAAAGGTGGAAAAAACTCTTGGGGGGTCTGCCAATTATTTTTCTCTGGCGGCTTATCACTTTGCAAAACTCCGGTTGGTTGGAGTTGTGGGTCGTGATTACAGGGACAAGGACCGGGAACTTCTCTCTTCAAGGAATGTGGATATGGAGGGTTTGCAGGTTATTGATGGTAAAACCTTCCACTGGGAGGGGAAATATGAAGAGGATATGAATGAAGCCATCACTTTGAACACAGAACTTAATGTTTTTGAAAACTTCAAACCCGTGGTTCCCGATAGTTTCAAAGATTCCTCTTTTGTTTTTCTGGCCAATATTGATCCCCATTTGCAGATGGATGTTCTCAGTCAGGTTCAGTCACCCAAAGTGGTGGCTTCTGACACTATGAACTTTTGGATCACGTCCAAAAAACAGGAGCTTTTGGAGGTTCTCAAAAGGGTGGATGTTCTTGTTATCAATGAAGGGGAGTCCATTCTTCTGACAGAACAGAAAAATGCCATTGCCGCCAGTGGGGAGATTTTGAAGATGGGACCAAAAGCCGTTGTTATCAAAAGAGGTGAGTACGGTTTTATTCTGAAGATGGATCATCGGTTTTTCGCCCTTCCCGCTTTTCCCGTTTCCCGTGTGGTGGATCCCACCGGAGCCGGTGATTCTTTTGCCGGTGGTTTTTTTGGTTATCTGGCATCAAAAAACCGGGAGATCAGTTTTGAAAATCTCAAACAGGCCTGCATTCATGGAGCTGTGATTGCCAGTTTTACCGTTGAACAGTTTGGCCTGTCTTCCATGGTCAATGTCAGTAAGGAAAGTTTTGAAAAACGAATGAATGACTATCTGAAAATTGTCAGTTTTTAATTTTTTTCAGGAAAATGGCAAAAACCATAAAAAACCCTCCCTTCCGGGTGGTGTCCGGTGAGAAGTTCCGAAAAATTCATAATTCCTGTTACCAATCAAACTTCCAGGCGATGTCCGGTGAGAAAGTTCGTTTCATTTTGGAACAATCGTCCTTAATTTGTTTAAAAAAACAAAAAATGTGATTTATAATTTATACTGAAGACCATTTGATTTTCATGTCTTTTCCATAGAGAAATTCCATGAAAATTCAAACCGGAGCAGTATAAGTGAGGGTTGCTTTATAAAACATCCATTTGAAACTTAATCTTGATCATACAGGGGGAATTTAATGATTCTGAAAATCAAAGCCGATCGTGAAAGCCCTTCCCTGAGAGGTCATAAAAGAATTTGGTTGAGTTTGAAAAATCCCAGGGTCTAAACAAAATGAAAACTCTGCTCTTTTTTCTTTTTTTGTTCTTTGGCTTCTTCCCGGAAGGCCATACTGAAACAACAAGATCCGAAACAGGAACCCGAAGTCATCATTCCATTTCAGATGAACAATCGGATTGTCAGTCACGTTTTGCAAGATACAAGTGCCAGAAAATGATTGATGCTTCACCTGAAGTGCCCCGTGAGTACTTCTTAAATTGTTCTGAAACAGACAAACAGATCAAAGTAGCCTGCCTGAAAGCCGCAGGTGAGGAAATCGTTATTGATGTTGTTACTGGTGCTGTTTTTTATGGAGCAGCCAAGGGGTTGGGAATTCTCGGAATTTCCCTGACGGGGGCAAAAGCTGCAGCAATAGGAGTTGCCGCTCCTATTGCGATTGTGGGAGGTGTTGGATACGGGGTTTTAAGAGCGGTGGAATCCGCTGACAAATCCTGCCGGAAAAAAAATAAAGCGGCATTGAGGGTCGCCTGGCTGGTTTTTGCCTCTTATCACGATAAAGACCTGGCTGACAGCTATAAAAAATCAAATACCTGTGCCCGATTCCTTTCCATTGCACGCAGAAAAACTCAAAAAATACTCGGCAGGATTCAAACTAAAAAAATAGCACAGGAAAGATATGAAGAAAGAAAAAAATTTATAGAGAAAGAATCCTCTTCAAACCCTAGAAAAAAAGAAAGATTTTTAAGGAATCTTTCACGAACATATCCAAAATTTAAAAGAGAGTTAAATGAAAGAGAAAAAAATTTTCTGGTTGCTTTGAAAAAAATTCAAAAAGGAGAGATTTCTGTTGCTGATGAAGAGGATTCTGACACTGACGGAGAAAAGAAGGATGATGTAGAGGGGATTGTCACCCGTTTGAAAAAACAATACCAGTGTTCCAGTGGTCAGTATTTGGCTGAAGTGGCCTGTGGAAACATTGCCACCATTGCATCAATGGTGACAGGAGGGGTGGGTGCTGCGGTTGCAAAAGAGGCCATTCAGAAAAGAATCCGTCAGAAAGCCTGGGAGCGAAGTTTAACCCCTGATGATCAATCCACTTTAGTCAAGGCTCAGGAGGCTTTGGGAATACCCTTAAGATCGTTAACCCGGGAACAAAAAGAGGCTATATTAAAGGCTCATAGAGTGGGACGGGGAAAGCCGGGTAGGAACGGTAAAACTGCTTCCGTTGAAAATTACACCGAAGAGCAAATCAGAGAAAAAATCAGGATTCTGGCCCGGGCTGGATTTTCAAAAGAACAACGTCGAGACCTTATAAGAAAGGGCGTTGTTGGAGATCGAATGCCGTTAGCAATGACTGGAAAAAGACAATATGATCTTTTTAGAGAAGGCTTTAATGAAGGAAAGATAAAAGGAAATAACCAGTATGTTTCTTTTTATGATGAAGGAGGGCAAAGACAAGCGGGAAAAATTATCTCTTTTGATGATGAAAGTATCTTTATTAAAACTGCAGATGGTTTCATATACCAGATTGATGGAAAAGATCTCAATAATATACGGGTCAGTACCATAGCAAGAGAAAACTTTGTACAACAGGCTCTTCGTGAGGGTCGGTTCACGGGGGATGACCAGTATGTTTCCATACCGGGTCAAAGGGAACGAATTCCGGCAAAAGTTCTTTCTATGGATGGAAATAGCGTTTTTGTTCAAGGTCTTGATGGTAAAACATATAGAATTGATGAGGATCATTTTAAAGATATGCAGGTCAGTGCCACAGCTAAAGAATATTTTATGAAAAAAGATGGAGCCGGTGATGTTCTTCGCGATCACAAGACAAATGCAATGGTTATTGATGAATATAGATCTATATCTGTGTCACGGGATCGTATTCATTTTAATATGAAGCACCCCAGTAACAGAAATTTTATTACAAATGCTGTTTATAATGGAAATGAGGGTCTCCATCGTGTTGGCATTAAACCAAAAGACTTTAATCCCGATAACCCCAGGCATCAAAAAAAGATCTTTGATGTATGGCAAAATGATATAGTTCCAAAAATAGCCTCCAAAGAAAAAAGAAATTATGGCAAAAACAGAGAGAATATCATAGATGGATTTGGAGGACGTGCCGCAATAGGAGATATTACTTCACAAGAAGCCGCTGTCTGTAGAGAGTTGAGTATTGCCGGGCATGTTTTTTTTGCAGAATATGGATTGACTTCTAAAGTTGTCACAGGATCAATTCCGGGGGGTCGTCATGCATGGATTGAAGTCATAAATCCCAAGACAAACAAGATTGTGGCTATTATTGATAGTAATTATACAGAAAGTGTTCATCCTAATTATGAAGATTACACAAGTCAGATAATGAGACGTTATGCTAATGAAAGAGATTATGATCGTGGAGAACTTGCGGAATATAAAAGAACAGTCGACAATGATAGTTTTGTGGATAATGAACATATGTTAGTCAAACCACAAGAACCAGGAACAATTAATGTCACCGAAAACAGGAACAAATCCGAGCCAAAAAGCAAAACCAGAGAATGGTTTAGAAAACATTTCTTTTAGCGTTGACTGATAATGAACCAATTATAAAAGGTGATATGAGTGAAGCCAAGAAAGCAAAAAAGCATGATAATTTATGGGAAAATCTTTGTGATTTACCAGAGAATGTTATTGGTGAAATATTTAATAATGAACTTATTGTTTCTCCCAGGCCGTCTCCAAGACATATCAGCGTTTCCTCTTCATTAGGTGTTCAGATTGGAGGTCCTTTTCAGTTTTTTCAGAAGGGTGGACTTTTCCCTGAAAAACGCATTCACTGGAGTAAGCCTTAAAATGAATAACAGATAAAATGACAACTATGACTATTGATTTCACTTTATGAAAAATCGCTCAGTTTCTCTAAAAAATCAAGTTTCAACAAGATTTTTGAAAATTTTTCACAGCCCTGGATGACAACCAGGTTTTTATCAATGAATTTCCAGTGTCAACCACGTCAAAGTTTAACTGTTTTGAAATTTTACAGGATCAATTGATTCTCACTCGGCTTTTGTACTTAATTCGAAATAATCCTTTCAGGGCTGTTTCTGACCTTTATTTCATTTTGGGAATAGAACCGAACATTCGATGGTATCCCACGTCCTAAAGTGGTTGAACATCCTAACCCCTTAACAGTGGTCCAAGAAGTGGGGGTTCAGTGGTGGCGACCCAAGGTTGACCTTGCGGAACTGGCAAAACTCTACAAAGATGAGCAATGGTCCGTCAACCGGCTTGCCGACTATTTCCAGCGTAGTCCGATCACCATCGGTCAGATGCTGCGGAAGATTCGAGGTTGACTGTAATAAATTAGGCCAATGCGGGTCTATAGGGCCCCGAAACATCTTTGTGATATATCTACTTATATTTTAATATATGTACTCATATTGACTTTTTGAGTTCTTATATTAAAATAAGATCATGAAGTCACTGGCCGAAATTGAAAAGCTAAAGCCGCTTATGAACAAGCCTTCCTTTACTACAAAGGAAGCCAGACAATACGGAGTTCACCCAAGTGTGCTGGCCTATTATGCCAAAATAGGTCTTCTGACTCGCCTTTCTCACGGAGTTTACCAGAACCCTAAGTTTAAATCTAAGGTCGATTTTCAATGGGAAGACCTAGTAGTGACAGCTCAAACAATTCCAAATGGCGTGGTTTGCCTTATCTCTGCCCTAGCTATATATGACCTCACTGATGAAATGCTACGAGAACATTGGATTGCCGTTCCCAATGAATCCAAAGCACCAAAACGACCAAAAACTCGAATCATTCGGATGAGAAATACTGACCTGGGAAAAACAACCATTAAGGTGGGTGATCAAAAAATAGTTATTTTCGATCGAGAGAGAACTATAGTGGATTCTTTCCGGTACCTCACAAAAGAAATTGCCATTAAAGCTCTTAAAGAGAGCCTCAAAAAGAAAGGGGTTCAGAAACTTAATCTTAAAAAGCTCCGGGATTATGCAAAAACACTAAGATTTGATATAGCCCCTTATCTTTTGACGGTGACTACATGAATGAGCAAGCTCTGAAAGAAAAATTAAAATACATTGCCAAGGAAGAAAATTCTTCTTTCAACAATGTTTGGAAACGTTTAGTCCTGGAGAGGATACTCATTCGACTTTCTCAGTCAGAATATTCTAATAATTTTGTTTTTAAAGGTGGACTTCTTCTTTCTTATTATCTTAAAATCGGAAGAGAAACAAAGGATATCGATTTTTTAGTTCAATTTCTAAATGCCGAGGAAGAAAATATTATTAAGGCCTTTGAAATTATATCTTCCATCGATGCTAACGACGGTTTCCAGTTTTCATATTTAAATATTTCCCAACTTGATCAAATCCTTATGGATTATCCTGGTTATAGAGTGAAATTAAAGATAACTTTCGGAAAGATGAGAGACTCCATTCAAATTGATATTGGTGTGGGTGATACTGTGGAACCTAAGCAAAAGTCTCTTGAACTCTATCAATGTCGCGGAAAACCTATTTTGATGTTAATAAAACATAAAAAAAGAATCATTGTAAACATTTAATTCCTGAGTTTTTAAAAAGAATTAAGGAGAGTAGAGTTTTGGTAACTACTGAAGAAGAAAAAAAGAATAGGATTCTTTCAAAGAACCTTCAATAAACCCCTTTTGTCATCCAAATTTAGTTTCATTGAATTTTATTTCAAAGCTATTTTTGAAATGAATTGGCTCTTAACAATTTTATAGGGGGGGGGGTGGATAGAAGAGGGTTTTAGTAGGTTTTAAATAACAATGACGGACTCCTAATGGTTATGGCCAAGGGGTTAAGGGCAGAGTTTTATCTTTTCAACAAACGGCCCTTCTTAAACCGATGATTCTGACCTCTCTTTAAAACGTTGCCTCCAATACAAGAAGATGCAAAGATTTGAAAAGAAGGAAAAGAGGATGTTTCATGAATCAGTTATGCGGACTTTTTGAAATTAAAATTTCAAAAGGAAAATAGTTTGAAAATTCCAGGAGTTATAATCTGGAATATATTTGAATTTGATAAAAATTAGCCTCTACTATAACCTCTGAAACAGATGAAAATAGCATGGGAAAAATTATGACTATTGAACAGCAAATTAGAAGTCTTGCAAAAAATTACGCAGGAAAACTTAACAGCAAAATTGAATCTCGTCTTGAAGAAATGAAAGAAGATGATCGTTCACATTTTCTTGTTTATCAAGTTTTGGGAATTACTACTAAAGAGGGTCACATGATTGATATGTATCAAAAAAGGACGTTTTGTGTACAAGTATGCAGGTTCATTTTTGGAAGAGGTCACTAAACTATGTTTCAAGAATAAATTTTCAAAATCTGGGAGTATTCGTATACCAAACACTATTGGCCAGAGACCAAAAACTTTTGAAATTGATTGTCTTGTGAACTCAAAGGCTATTGAAATTAAATGGCGTGATGCAACAACAGATGGCGACCATATTACCAAGGAACATACTCGAATACAAAACATTAAACAGGCTGGCTACAAACCAGTCAGAGTCATGTTTTATTATCCGCAGCGTCAACAAGCAATGAAAATTCAAAGTACACTTGAAGCTCTGTACAAAGGTGTTGGCGGTGAATATTATTGGGGTGATAAAGCATGGAAATATGTGAAAGAACAAACTGGGGTGAACTTAAAAGGAATTCTTGAAAAGATTGCAAAGGAAAATGGACATAAAAACAAATAACCAAAATATTATTTACTGTGGTGATTGTCTGGATATTTTGAAATCAATAAAACCCAATAGTGTTGATCTGATTTATCTTGATCCACCCTTTTTTACTGATCAAAAACACAAATTGAAGAGTAGGGATAGAACCATTGAATTCAATTTTGACGATATTTGGGAATCTGACAGAGAGTATGCTGAATTTCTTTATGTTCGTATGCTTGAAATGTATAATGCATTATGTGATACAGGGAGCATTTTTGTTCACTGTGATAAAAATGGTGAGCATATAGTTCGTGCGTTACTGGATCGCATATTTGGTGAAGATAAGTTTCAATCAGAAATAATCTGGTACTATAAACGGTGGTCAAATTCCAGAAAGGGTTTGTTACCAGCACATCAGAATATTTATTTTTATTCAAAGTCCAAAAAATTTAAGTTTAATAAAATATTTACTCCCTACTCTGAATCAACAAATGTGGATCAAATTTTACAAGGCAGAACTCGTGATGAACATAATAAATCAGTTTATAAATTTGGCAAGAACGGAAAAACTATTATCTCAGGTGAAAAGAAAGGTGTTCCACTCAGTGATGTTTGGGATATTCCATATCTTAACCCTAAAGCGAGAGAGAGGGTTGGCTATCCAACTCAAAAGCCACTCCTGTTATTGGAACGTATTATCAAACTTGTTACTGATGAAGGTGATGTTGTTCTTGATCCCTTTTGTGGCAGTGGAACAACTTGTGTTGCTGCAAAAATGATGAACCGTTTATTTATTGGCATAGACATTTCCAAGGATGCAGTCAAACTTTCAAATCAACGTCTGAAATTACCAGTAAAAACAGAATCAAATTTATTAAAAAAGGGACGTGATTCATACCTGACAGCAGATCAGGAAGCATTAAGTTTATTGATTGGATTGGAATTTATACCTGTTCAACGAAACAAGGGTGTTGATGCAATATTGGTTAAACAATATAAAGGAACTCCTGTTCTGGTGAGAGTGCAGAAAAAAACTGAAAACATACATGAAACAGCAGACCTTCTGGCGAGAGCTATGAAGAAAAAACAATCTCTGAAGTCCTTTTTAATCAGAATATATAGAAATGAAATATCTGAAGTCGATATTAAGCATAGAGGCATTATAATTATTGATTCACCTTCAGTTGTACTTTCTAATCTGATTGGCCATACAGTCGATGCTATGGTATAGGCAATTTAAGTTCAAAGTGTATAACAAATGAGTAATTCATGGGAAAATTTGATCCAAAGTCAACAGGAGGAGGGGGCTTCGATTTTGAAGACAAAATTGGTGCGTATTTCTTATCTTTCCTCCTGACTGGGAAGCCCCCATTTCCTTCGCTACAATTGGGCAACATCAAGACTATAAAATTTCAAAGAAAAATAGAAGATTGGGAATTTGACGATATTATCCTAGAATTTGAATCGAATGGTATAGAGAAGAAGCTCGCTTTCTCGGTAAAAAGCAATTCTTATATTACAGCTAATAAATTTCCTGCTGATTTTGTGAAGTTAATCTGGAAACAGTTTTGTAAGACGGAAAAAAATCCCTTTAGATCCAAACACGACTACTTAGGACTTATAACCTCAGGTGCATCAACTGTTGCTATTAATTCATATAGAAAACTTTGCGACTTTGCATCAAAACACAAGGGGTCTGACCTAGGTATCCATATCAGGCAGCCAGAATTCACAAGTCAGCAAGTCCGTAATCTATTTGAAAGTTTTTCAAAACCCTCAGTTGTGGATTGTAATCAAGGCATACAGCCAGCTGAGATTATCGAACGATTAATTCACTTAGATATCAATCTTGATGATCCAACGTCGCTTCATCTGAAAGAGGTATACGATAACCTGACTTCGGCATTAATTAGTGGTAATGCAGATGAACTCTGGATTAAATTTCAGAACATGACAAAAACATCTCGCTCAGTTTCTGGTGAAATTAACTTCTCTATTCTTATTAACAAACTAGAAAGTTTATTTAAAATTTTACTGGGGCTAATCTCAATAAGACAGATCTTACAAAATCAGATCTCAGGGGGGCACTTTTTAAGGGAGCAAATCTTGAAAAGGCAAAACTTGTACAAGTAAACCTTGGAAAGATAGAATTTCAGAATGATATACCAATTGATCCAAATTCCAAATCAATTAACGAACGTGAAGGTTTAAGTAAAGAGGAAATAAACAGGGGTATAAAAATAAGACAAAGTTTTGTGAAAGCAGATCTTACAGAAGCCAATCTCAAAGGAGCAAATTTAGCTGAAACAGATCTTACAGAAGTTGATCTTAAAGGGGCGAAATATGATTCAAAAACCATATTTCCCGATGGGTTTGATCCCAATAAGGCCGGTATGATTTTGGTATAACTTAGAAAGTAACACTGTCGTTTGCCCCCGTTAATGGAGAAGACCCGAAGACCTTCCGTTTTGTTACCCACTAAAGAGACTGACAGCTTATCCTCGCCCATCAAGGCATTTTTCATGAAGCCAAAGTGAAGACAAAATGAAGCCACGGAATGTGACTTGGTGTGACTTCAGGTGACTCATCTCAAAATCCTTTGGATTAGACGACTCTAAAGGGTTTCCTGTTATTTAAAATACTTACAAAATTTGGGAAATGAACCATCCATCCGAATGGTACGCCTGGAGGGAGTCGAACCCCCACGCCTTACGGCACTAGATCCTAAGTCTAGCGTGTCTACCAGTTCCACCACAGGCGCAAGTTTTGTTATTTCTTTTCTGATATGAGTTTTTTGTAATCAGAGGCTTTCAGTAAAGCGGCCAACTCCTTTTCCGTATCCATTTCAATGCGAATCAACCATCCGTCATTCATGGGGTCATCGTTAATAAATCCGCTGTTATCAAGGTGGGAGGTATTTACCTGGATTACCGTTCCTGAGACAGGGGCGATGAGGTCACTGACCGCCTTGACACTTTCTACGGCTCCAAAACTTTCGTTTTGGTTGACCTTTTGCCCTTCCTCCGGAAGATCCACATAGACCACCTCACCCAGTTGTTCCTGGGCGTAATCGGTGATTCCCACAGTGACGACGTTCTCATCCACCTGAGCCCATTCATGATCTTTTGTATAATAGTAATCCTCTGGAACATAAACCACTTTTTACTCCTCTTTTTTTTTGTAGAAAGGGGTTTTTACAATTCTCCCTTCCACTCTTTTATTTCTCATTTCCACCAAAACTTTTTCACCCATTTTACCCACTTTGGGGAAAAGACGAACCATCGCAATGGCCTTATCCAGGCTGGGTGATAAGGTCCCACTAGTTACAACTCCAATTTCTTTACTGTCAATTGAAAACACTTTGTAACCATTGCGTGCAATCCCTCTTCCTGTCAGTTCGATTCCCACCCGTTTTCCCATGGCTCTTTTTTTTATGGCCTTCATCATTGCGGAGCGACCCAGAAAATCCCCCTTATGAATTTTGACAACCCATCCCAAGCCCACTTCCTGGGGGAAGGTTGTTTCATTGATGTCCTGACCATAGAGGGGATAGGCCATTTCCATGCGTAAAGTGTCCCTGGCTCCAAGTCCTATGGGTTCAGCCTCCGGACATTCTTTAAAAAACTTTTCCCACAAATTTTCTGTCAATGTCCGGGGGACAAAAATTTCAGCCCCCTGTTCTCCTGTATAGCCTGTGCGGGCCACATAGCAAATTTGTTCTTTCCATGGCCATTCCAGAAAACCAAAAATCGGACAATTTTTAATGGAAAGTCCTGTGACTTTTTCAAGACAGTCCAAAGCCAGTGGCCCCTGAACGGCAATCTGTCCCCATTGGTTGCTTTCATCTTCAATAATGGCTCCGTGATTGTTTTCCATTAAAAATTTAAAATCTTTTTCAATGTTAGCGGCATTGACACACAAGAGATAGTCTTCTTCCGGTTTAAAACAGTAGACGATCAGATCATCGGTCACTCCCCCCTGTTTATTGGAAAGAAGATTGTACTGGGCCTGTCCCTGCTGTAACTTTGAAACGTCGTTGGTTGTTAACCACTGGAGGGTTTTAAGGGCTTCCCTTCCACGGACCCTGATTTCACCCATGTGGGAGACATCAAAGAGTCCGAGGTTTTTACGAACATGGAGGTGTTCCCTGCGGATTCCCTTAAACTGAAGGGGCATTTGCCAGCCTGCAAACTCCATCATTTTCCCGGAACGTCTGATATGGGCTTCAAAGAGAGGGGTTTTTTTTGGTTCTTTTGTCATTCTTTTTTCTCTGTTTGGAGTTCAGCCAGTTTTAAAGTGTTTTCAAGGAGCATGGCAATGGTCATGGGACCCACTCCTCCGGGGACCGGAGTGGCCGCTTTGGCCACTTTTTCCAATTCATTGTAACGAACATCGCCACAGAGGCCGCCTTCGTCTTTACGGTGAATACCCACGTCCACGATCACGCTGCCCTTGGAAAAATTTTCCGCTCCCAGAAATTCGGGTTTTCCGGCAGCCACGATGACAATATCCGCTTTCTTTAAATGGAAGTCCAGATCCCTTGTTTTTGAATGGCAGAGGGTCACTGTGGCGTTTTCCTGAAGAAGGAGAAGAGCCATGGGTTTTCCAACAATCTGGCTGCGTCCCACGACCACCGCATTTTGACCTTCAATGGGGATTTTGTATTTTTTTAGAATTTCAATAACACCGGCAGGGGTGCAGGGAGCCACTCTTTTGCGGCCATTTAGCAAAAGTCCCAAATTTTCAATGCAGAGACCGTCGGCATCTTTCAGGGGATCGAGGTGGGCGAGAATTCTGGCTTCGTTCATGTGTTCGGGCAGTGGCAGTTGAACCAGAACAGCGTGAACACGGGGGTCCTTGTTGAGAGAGTGGAGCAACTGGGTCAGTTCTTTTTCCGGGGTTTCTTTTTTTAATTGATGTTCAAGACTTTTAATACCTGCTGAGGCACAGGCTTTTATTTTATTTTTTACATAGACATGGCTTGCCGGGTTGTCACCGACTAAAATGACGGCCAGACAAGGGAGAAAGCCCTGTTTTTCGGAAAAAAGATGAACTTCTTTTTTCAGGGACTCCCGACGTTCTAAAGCCAGACTGCGACCGTCCATGGATTTCATGGAAACTCCTTTATACTGCCTGTCTCGGTCCATTCGGGCACACTTTCGGTGAAGGTGGCCCTTTGGATCCGGCTTCGTTCATGTGATTCGTTCGGGTGGTGGTGATTGAACCAAAACAACTGTGTGGCGGCTTTCCCTTTGAATCCCCTGAATCTTCACAGGATCAGTATGAAAGCAAAATTTACCAGAGATCGGAACAAAATCAAGTGATACTGACCTTATTTGACAAAGCCTGAAAATCCAATATACTGATTGCAGGATGAAGGGGAAACAGAATGGCCAAGAAGAAATCCACAAATAAAGAAACTGAAGAAAGTCACCTTCCCCCTTCATTGAAAAAATTTCGTCAGAGTCCTGAAATAGAGGGTTTTTACCGCTTTATTTATGAAAATGATCTTCGTGTTGAGACCTTTGGGATTATTGATCGTATCAGCCAAAAGAGGAAGGCTGGTAAAAGAAAATCAAAAACCACCTGAAAATTCTATGTGAAACAGATTTTATTTCTATGTCTGTTGTTGGAAAAGGTATTTACGGATATTTTTGTTGTCTCTTCTCCAGATGGCAAAATCAATGAAATAATGGTGAATATTGATAAAAATAACAAAGATAAACATAAAAAGTTCAGGGCCAAAAACAGCATTATTATAGTTCACCAGTTTGTCCAGTGTTTTTGGAAAGGAATAAAAAAACATAATTCCCAGAGCCACACTGACTGAAATATAATTTACCGTTCCCTGAATCCATTTCTTTTTGTATTTCACGGGATCGCGGTCGAATAAATCCGATTGAGAGCGGTTTTTTACATAAGCAAAAGCAAATAACAGGTATTGCAGGGAATGAAAAAAGGGAATCATGTAAAAGTAGCTTGGATGATAAAAAACAGGAATGTGCCAGGCGTAAATGGAGGCAAGAGCGACAAGCCCGTTAAGGGGAACCCACTTTCCCGTTTGGATGAATTTCCGTACGATTTGCCAGGACAATGCGATCAGGGAAAGCAGAATAAAACCATAGCAGACAGAAAGACTTAATCGGGGAAAGTCGAATGTCTGGTATTTGATTCCGTGCAGTTCCAGTGTACGGGTTCCTATGTTGCCGTTGAGAAAGGAAATCATCCACAGGGCCAGCATATTTATGGCCAGGAAAGAGCGATCCCATTTGTTAAAATAAACCCCTTTGAGAGCTGAGGTGACAACAACACAACCAATAATCTGTTTAACATAGTGGTGGCCTACGGAAAAAAACATAAAATTAGTCATATAACCAAGCAATGTTCCCGATGATTGAACAAGAGAAAGAACGATGTAAGTGACAAGAACCACGGGGACAATAATACCGGCAAGAAACAGTCTCCAGTTTTTTGTAATTTGTTTGAGATTGTCCATGTACAAAAACTGGTAGGAGATAAGAAAGTGGGGGTAATTAACCGCAAAGGCCATGTAAAACATAATAATGCTGATCCTGTAAACATTCTGATTTTCCGGAATGAACAGGAAAAACAAAGGAAGAAAAATTAAAGAAAGCCCTCCGATCATGAAAAAGTCAACAAAGGGATTTAGAAGAGTTCCCCTGGAGGCAAGTGGGTGAGTCTGGACCTGCTGGATGGGGAACCTCCCAAGAATTGGATGAATATGTATTAAAATGGCTTTAATGTATTGTCTGAAATTATAAAACCGGAGTCAAACTTTTTGACGGATATACTGATCGTGTCTGAATTTTCATGGAATTCTCCCTGAAAAACAAATGGTCTTCATTATATTCATCATTTCAAAATGAGACGAATTTAAAAAAAATCATATACAATATACAATCTGGAAAAACTTTAAAATTTCAAAAAAATCCGTGTGAAATTTATTATGTCTCGATTTGAGAATAAACCTCATTTTATTTTAGAATTCAGTTAAAAGATGATAATCTAAGAATAGTATAAGTGTCTTTATACTAAAGTAAAGTTTGTTCTTTATCGTGGGGGAAATTGTGATTTTTAAAATAAAAAAATATTGGAAATCCAGAAAGCGTTGGGTGTCAGCGGGTGTCGGCCTGCCTTTGGTCCTGTTATTGTTTTTGTACCAAAACTGCTCCCAGCAGGATATGAATTTGTCACAGAGATCATTTTTAGGACGAGGCTTTAGGTCCGTTTCAAGTGTTGATCTGCAGGCCCCTGTCAAAGCGAAAAAAATTGATCGTTATATTTTTCTTGTGGACATGAGTTTTTCCATGGTCTCTGGTCCCTGCCCCCAGGACGTGGACAGCAATGTTATTTTTGACAGAAATGAGCCACGAAGAACAGTAAATCAATGGGATCCAAACAAATGTTTGCCCGGTCGCTCAATCTCTGATTATCAGCAAAGTGCAGCCTTTGACTGTTATGTGGATCCCCAGAAAGGAGCTGATGATTTTTCTTCTCTGCCTTATCGTGTTCCAAATCTGATGTCATCACAAACTTATGGGGGTACTGGTGTCATTCATATCGAAATTTGTGGTCAAAATTTCACAGTAAGCTCTGATCCAGTCCAGAACGCAACCATTGTGGGTTCCGATTATCAAGCCAACCGGTTGTCCGTTGTGACAAAGTGGATTGCCCAGTTGAGAGCCAACTTAAGTGAGGAGCGAAAAAAAGTCGCCCAGGTGTTGATTGTTCCCTACACTTCAGGGGCTGCAAAGGATCGTCTGGCCAGCCGGATAAACTTTGACTTTGATAATTTTCAGTTTCATCATTTGAATGACAGTGCCCTGGATACTCTTCTCAATAACCTCAAACAGCTTCACGATCAGACTTTCCAGAAGGCCGCGAACGTGGATAATTTTCACCGTTGGGAGGATCGGGCCATGGGGGCCTCATCACCCACTGAGGTATTTGACCGGCTCTTTGAAGTGATCCTCAGTGATATGGATGATTTGTCCCAAGGTATTATCAGGGATGAAAATGGTGATATTATTGATGAAGACAACTCATCCAAGAAAGGTCTTTTGAGGAGAGCCCGTTACAATATGCTTTTTCTTTCTGATGGAATGTTGACACCCATTAAGGAACAGATTGATCTTGCTGTTAAAATCCATCACAAATGTGATGGATGCGATTCCGGAGGAACCTGTGACAGTGTCTGCGGGGAAATTAGAAGTGAGCTGATAAAGGCTGTCGGGGACCCCGATCTTAACACCAACGTGATGTTTGTTTTGAAAATGGGAAAGATCCAGGCTTTAACAGATTTTTTCGGAGCCGGTCGGATGTTTAACCATTTTATACAGGTTAATCATGATTATTATGAAAAGGTTTACGGCTATGTTGACAGTCTGTTTGAGATTCTTCGTGAGGAATTTGAAAAGTACAAATATCCTTACAAGTACTGGAAACTTAATGGTGACGAGCTTCCCTTTGATCTGGCTGTGAATCAAGTTGAATACCAGAACTTTTCACTAACCGGTTTGATTATTTTAAACCCCAATGTTCGTATGAATACGGGTGGTTCCCTGGAACATGACTCCGATGCCGATGGTCTTTCTGATAGTGAGGAAGAGACAGCCGGAACAGATCCTCTCAATCCAAGATCCAACGGGTCTGTCTGGACAGTCTGGCCATTCATCCCGCCTATCAGGAAAAATGTACATCCTTTACCCAGATTCCTGACTGTGATCCCCGTCTTGACAGGGATATGGACTCACTTAACGATTGTGAGGAAAAACTTCTTGGGACCAATCATCGTGACTTTGACACGGACAATGACATGATCCCTGATTATTTTGAGTGGACTTATGGGTTCAATCCCCTGCTTGATGAAACAAACCATGACACCAATGGGGACGGGACGACCAATTTAAAGGCTTTTCTGGCCGGTCTTGGTCCTTCCCACAGTTTTACGAATATTGATCAAAACGCTCTTGTCAGGTTTCAGATCAATGAGGGAGTTACGGATCAGAAACATGGGGATATGTGGATCAGTGCCTTTACCATTGATCTTGAAAATATACCCTTTGGACTTCAAATTATAAATGGTCAGATACCTTCACAACACTCCTGTCTTCTTTATAACAGCCGGATCCAAAATGGTGATCCCTGTGTCCATAATCCCATTAAATCCGATGAGTTGCTTTTTCACACTGTTTCACAACCGGATTCCAATAAAGGTGTGGCTTTGTTGAGATTGCGGGGTAGGGACAATGAGAAAAACATTGTTTGGAAAATAATGAAGTTTGATTTTTCACGAAACGATGAAACCAGTGTTTTTAAACTCGGTGATTTCATGATTTTGATGTTTTGACGAGGTTGATGATTGAAAAAAACCTATTTGATTTTTCTTATTGGAATTATTTTTCTGATGAGCAGTTTTCAAAACTGTTCTGAACAACCTGCTGTTTTAGTTAGAATGCCCTCGGAACATTCAAAATCTTCGAGACTGGTCCTGAGAACGAGTATTTGCCCCGAAGTGTCTTTTATGGATGATGAACACAATAAATTTCTTTTTATTATGGATATGTCCCGATCCAATATTGGCAGATGGGAACAACAGCCTCCCCTTTGTCCGCAGGCTCCTTTTTATTGGGATTCAAGTTTCGCAAAGGATCCCGATGGGAAGCGTTTTGATGCTGTGAGAAATTTCATTGACTCCTGTGCCAACTCGTCTAACAATAAATTTGCCATTATTGGTTTCAGTACAGAGGCCGGGCAACTTTTAAGGCCGGGATCCTATGGCTGTAATAGCCAGCCCAACCGGCCAAAACTGAATTGCAGTGACTCCATCTCCTTTGGGGGAAAAGAGGCTGCCAAAAGAATCCTGGATCAATTTAAAACCGCTCATGAATTTGAGAAAACACATCACGCACAATGGATCCGTCCAAGTTCTTATTTTTCCCGTCCAGAACCTGAAAGTTGTAGATCTAAAGCTTTGTATCACACCTCTTATTCCAAAGCCGCAAAATGTTCCAATAGAATCATAAGCAGGGATCTGATCTCATCCTTTGAGGAAGACGTTGATAATTATCATATTATTTTTATCTCCGACGGAAGACCGGAGGATTATGATCCTTGTAGCTGTAAATGCAAGACCGGTCAGAAAAAGACTCAATGTGAGCAGAAAAAGCCTGACTGTTACATTGAAAACCCCTCCTGTGAGAAGCATTCCGATCAGGCGGCAAAAGATGATTGCTATGCTAAAGGTGCTGTGGATCCTTTTAAAAACAGTGTTTATGAAGTGGGACCCATTCACCGGAATGTTAATCTGCTCACAGTGGGTTATGGTCTCACAACCCAAGGGGATTATCGTTTTCTTGATGAGTTGGCCCAAATCACCAGGGAGGGCGGTCGGGCCGAGAGGCTGGATAGTTTTCAGGGGAATACGGATGTTTTATGTGATCTGATTTCAAGCCGTTTTGGCGTGGAAACCAATTCAGACTCTCTGATGTCTGTTATTTTGAGTTTGAACCATAGAAATGGTGTTTACAAAAGCGACAGTGATATGGATGGACTTCTTGATGAGGATGAGGAAGCTTTAAGCTACGACCCGACAAATCCACG
>CBDCNX010000017.1:0-28453 GCA_965219545.1 Bdellovibrionales bacterium | reverse complement strand
CCAATGGAGTTTAATTTCAGAAGAATCCGGGCAATACTTAATGGCGTTTTCCATAAGATTGGTTATAACCTGTTCCAAAATCTCCCTGTTTGTTGTCAACTCCTCCAGATCATAAACAGTGGATAATTTATGCTTTTTGTTCTTAATGGAAGACTGTAATTGAAGGAGAACATTTTCCGTCACCTCTGAAATCTGAACCCTGTGTTTCTCTATGGTTTCAGCGGATTCTATTTTGGAAAGTTCGAGGAGATCATTGATCAATCGACTCAAACGATTTAAATTGTTCTCAACCACTTCAAAGGCTTCATTGAGTTGGTTTTTTTCCGAACAAGCCTCTCTGATATGATCCATATAGCCCTGAACCGACGTTAAAGGTGTTTTTAATTCGTGAGAGGCATTGGCCACAAAATCCATACGAACCCTTCCAATTCTCTTATGCTCAGTCATATCATGGAAAATAGCCACAGCCCCGTGGGCACGGATTTTTTCTCATCAAAAAAAGGGGAAATGGAAATTTCAAAAAAATGAAGGCTTGAATCCCTGGAAAATTCCAGTTCTGTCTGGATCCTTTGGGGAGTACGCTCTTTTAAAGCCCTCTGAAAAGCCTCTATAATGGGACTGTTTCGAATCACCTCCCTGAGGTTGTGCCCCAGAGTTTCCTCCTCTTTTTGATCGAAAAACAGAGACAGAGCCCCATTGTAATAACGGATGTTCATATCCCTGTCCACAGCCAAAATAGCATCGTTGGCCGCTGCGATCACAGCCTCAAGCTCTCCCCTTTCCTTTTCCAGTTCCGCCTTACGCTTTTTTAAATCCCTGGAAATTTTATTTAAAACCCTGTCCAGTTGGTACCACTCCCCCCAACTCTCCCCGATAACAGGATTGTTTTTAGTATTGTATTGCCCCTTTCCTATGGATATGGCCTTGACTGTCAGAGCTTCAAGGGGAGATAGAAAATACCTGATAAAAAGAACTCCAAACCCCGCCATAAGAAGAGTCAAGGCCCAAAAGGCATAGATCAAAACTTCATCAATGGAAGCTAAAAACCCCGGAAAAGGATTCCCCATTGTCTGACGAAGATGGACATGGACAACGGCCCCTGTTATCAGCAGACTGATAACATAAAAACCAAACAGCCATCCAAAGACTTTCCAACTGATGGATTTTACATTTTTAGAAAACATCATCTCTGACCCGATAGCCAACACCCCGGACCGTTTCAATAATTTCCGAATAAACTCCAAATTTTTTACGCAAACCAAAAACATGGGTGTCAACAGTCCGACCGACAACCGATACCCCCTCCCCCTGCACTTCCTCTATAAGACGATCCCTGGTCAGAACCCGGCCCCGAAACTTAAGCATGGTGATCAACAGCTTGATTTCCGAGGGAGTCAAATTCAACATCTCCCCCTCAAGATAAGCTTTATAGGATTTCAGGGAAACCCTTAAAGGTCCCATTTTTATTTCATCACCTTCACCCATGCTCTCTTTCTGACGAGTGCGTCTGGCTCTTCTTAAAAGGGCTATGATCCGGGCCTTGAGAACCTCCGGCCTGAAAGGTTTTGTCACATAGTCATCCACTCCGGCTTCAAGACCTTCCACAATATTTTCGGGATCACTTTTTGCCGTAAGCATTAAAATGGGAATATCCCTAAAAGAGCTTTTTTTTCTGATCTGTCTGGTCATTTCAATACCACTGAGTCCCGGCAGCATCCAGTCCAGAATTATCAAACCATAAATTTTTTCATTCAGGGAATCAAGAGCCCACTCTCCTGAGGAAACAGCATCAGACCCGTACCCCATGGAATCAACCTGCAATTGCAAAAGACGACTGATATCCATTTCATCTTCAACAATAAGTATTCTCTCTACCCTTTCTTTCATTTTTCCTCCCATACCTTTTAAAATCAACCCGGCCCATCTTAACGGAAGTTTTTAGAATCCCGGAATAACAGTAAAATTGATATTATACTAAAGATCATTTATTTTTCATGGGGAAATTCCATGAAAATTCAAACCGGATCAGTACAATGCCTTAATGTTTCCCCCTGATGTCCTCACCCGATATAAGAAAGATAACCTCTTCAGCAACATTTGCGGCATGATCCCCGATTCTTTCCAGACTCCTGACAATGGAAAAGATCTCAAGATTGGATTCCAGATGATGGGAGTTCTGTTTCATGGCTGCATACAGATTGTTATTGAGAAAATCACGATACTGATTCACCTGTTCCTCCATGGTTAAAACCTCACGGGCCAGGGTGCCGTCATTTTGCATAAAAGCCTCAATACCCTTGCTGACCATCATTCTGACAAGATCAGACATCTTTGGAACTTCATCGGCCAGAGTAACCGGTTGAGCCTTAAAATAATTTTTCAGATGATGGGTTATGGAGCAGGCCATATCCCCCATCCTCTCCAAATCAACCCCCATCTTGATAATAACAATAATAAGCCGCAGATCACCGGCCACGGGAGACTGTCTGGCCAAAAACCTGAAACAACCATGATCTATCTTTTTGTGATAATCATTGATCTGGGATTCAAGATCAAAAACCCGATCAAGATTCCCTTCACTCTTTTCCGAAATGGCCTTAATTGCGATAGCAAGACTTTCCTCAACAAGTCCGGCCATCTGATTGACACTGGATTTTAAATCATTCAGATACTGTTGTAATAAATTATCCATTAAAAATTCCTATCCAAACCGACCTGTTAAAAAATCCTCTGTCCGGTTGTCCTGGGGGTTCATAAAAAGATCAGAAGTTCTCCCGATTTCAATCAATTCACCATTTAATAAAAAAGCCGTTGAATTGGAAATACGGGCGGCCTGTTTCCGACTGCTTGTGGTCATAACTATGGCTGTTTTTCTTGAAAACTCCTTAATAATTTGCTCAAAAAGCAGGGTAAACTGCAAATCAAGCCTTGTAGTCGGTTCGTCCATCAATATCAACTTTGGCTTGAGTATCAAACTGCGGGCCAGACATATAAACTGTTTTTGTTCCACTGAAAGTTTTTGAGGACTTTTATGGAGTTGATCCCTGAACTCATCCCATAATTCCAGACGCGACAGAATTTTCTCAACGGCATCGTCAATAAAACCCACGGACTCCTGTTTGTCAAATCTTAAACCAAGAATCACATTTTCAAAAATTGAAAGATGTTCAAAAACAGTGGGTTGTGAAAAAACCATGGATATCTGTCTTCTCAACTTCAGTAAATCAATAAATTTATCATAAATATTTTGCCCCTCAAACGTGACCTGACCACTCACCCTATAACCCGCTCTTTCTTCAATAAGACGGTTAAGACAACGGAGCAGAGTGGATTTACCACTTCCCTGTGGTCCGATAATTGAGAGAATTTTCTTATTACTGATATCAAAATTAACACTGTGGAGAACCTGATGGGAAGAGGACCAGACCTGTAAATTCTGAACCTCCATGATTTTCTTAGCCATGCTCCACCTCAATAAAACCGGTCTTTGAATCAAAAAGGAATTTTAAAAAGTAAACAGCCAGCAAAATCAAGACCATGATGGACAATTGTTCCGAACTCTCACCCAATTGAACAAAAAAAGAAAGGCCAAAAAGTTTTAAAACATCCTCCTTAAAGGGAAGAAAGTAAACAAAAGGGGATACAGCCGTCAACAAAAAACCGGCGACTGAAAAAATATGTCCCAGATAAAGGGTCAAAAACCTTTTAAGATAAAGGGTTTTTATAATTTCAGGGAAACTTATTCCAAAGGATCGGGCCGCCTCAAACTCCGGAGAGGAGATCTCTTTGGATTGTTGAATCCATCGACGGGATATTTTTGAACAGGCAACCAGGGAACCTATACAGTATAAACTGAAATTTTTCTCACCAAAAACAACAAAAAAAGCCAGCCCAAAAAGAATTAAAGGGGATCGATCAATAAACAACAGAAAATTATGTATCCCCCTGATATAACGAAAACCGGAACCAACCAAAACAAAAACACAAACAGCCGAGGCAAAAGGAACACCGACAAGTACAGAAATTGTAATCAATTTCAAACTGGGAATCAACGAATCCATAAAATCATAAAATCCCACAAAAGAAAAACGGGAGACCAAATGAAAAACCGTCATTGCAAACAATAAACTATAAATCAAAACAACAAAAGTTCCCAAAAAATAAAGGTTCAATAATCTTGAATAACTTTTTTTAAACATTAAAAAATTTCCACCTTATCTTTTAACAAAGGTTTTGAATAATACCTTTCAACAATCATTAACAATAAATAACAAAAACCGAGGAAGCCCGCTAAAATCAATAAAAAATCATGATTGTGCTCCCCAAATTTCAAAGATTCAAAAACAAAGTTGGAAGTCAAAGTGGAGCCCCGATGATCCCCGTGGGAAATATCAAGGAAAAAAAAGAATCTCAAAACGGAAAACATAATAAGAGACTCAAAAAAACAAATACGGATAAAACGAATAAGGATCATGTTAAAATGATCCCTCATGAATTGAATCATGGTGATGGAAACGCTTTCCCACCGGGTCCCTCCCACGGACTGAACAACCTCAAGACCACGAATATCCCTGTTTTTCATAAGGCACTGGTGCATGGTAATCACCATCTTCGGAATAATAAAAATTGTGAGAGCAAAAATAAGAGTGGAACTGAGCAAACCAAACTGGAAAAATTCAATGACGTTTCTTAACATTTTATCAAAAAAAACATCCGTTGTCTGAGCCTCTGAAAAAAACAGAAGAGAATTGATCGGATAGAAAAACACAGTCAGAATAAAAGCCAGAGCTTTTGTCAAAGCGTTTCCGGAGGCCAGTGTGTCTGTCCAGAAGTCCCTGAAAACCGCAAGAATCTCAGGTCCCACAACTTCCACAAAAACATAAAGAAACAGAACCAGAGGCAACGAAGCCGAAAAATGGATAAGTCTGAATATCCACCGACTCAGGGGATGAAACTGATGCCGCCTCAACAATGTGACAAGAGAAAGGGAAAAAGGCCAGGCACAGAGACTTGCCAAAAAAGAAAAACACAAACCGGTCAAAGTCCAATCCAGAATTTCAGTAAACAAAAAATCACCTGAAATCAAAAAGGAAAAACCGTAAAAAAGATAGCTGACAATAAAAGTCAAAAAGTAAATTCCAACAGAAAACGAAATGATCGTCAGGAAAATCTTTTTAGAAATTCGATTCACAGGACTCCCCACTCAAACAGGAAAGATATTTTTTAACGGTTTCCGTCCAACCCCAATTGAGAGCATCACAAATAAGAGCATGACCGATAGAAACCTCTTTGAGTTCAGGTATCTGACGACAGAAAAATTTCAGGTTATTGAGATTCAGATCATGACCGGCATTTATGGCAAGCCCCATAGAGTCAGCTATCCGGGCCCATTTTTTATAGCCCTCAATTCCCCTGATCCCCTCCCCATGTTCATAGGAACTGGCATAGAATTCCGTATAAAGTTCAATACGATCCACACCCGTGTCTCTGAGAAAAAGAAGCTCTCTCATTCCAATAGTTTTTGGATCCACAAAAACAGAAGTCCGAATGGATTTTGATTTTAAAAGACTTATTGCCCGGGTCAACAATTCCCCGGACTCAAAAACCTTCCATCCCGCATTGGAAGTAAGGACCTCCGGCGGATCGGGAACCAACGTGCATTGGGAGGGTTTTAACTCCAGAATCTTTTCCAGAAAAGACTCACTGGGATAACCCTCAACATTCAATTCCACTTGAATGTTTTCTTTTAACTCTTTGATATCACTCCAAAGAATATGACGACCGTCAGGACGGGGGTGAACAGTGATTCCCTGGGCTCCGGCCCGAATAATTTTTTGGGATTCAGAGAGAACATTGGGTCGGTCCCTGCCACGGGCATTTCGTAAGGTAGCGATTTTATTAACATTCACACTGAGTCTGACCATGCCAGTCTCATACCCTGAAATTAAAAAAAAATCAATTTATGAAAAGATTTATAGGACCTAATAATAACTGCATTTGTCCGGAGAAACATTCAGAGCCTTAAGATCTTCACTCATGTTTATCACTTTCCCCACTGTGTTGCTTTTATAACCCGGAAGAGCCGCTGAGGTCTGATAAATAAAATTCACAAGTTCCCTTTTGTTACGGCTCAGATTTTCAGTTCTTGGAACAACAAAACTTAACCATTGCCCCCAGGGACCTGTAAACTCCTCATACTTGATTTTTCCATATTTTGCCATAAACTCCTTAAAATAGTCCTTCAAAAAGTTTATTCCATGATTATAGGCATACATGGCCGCTTCCGTGATAATCTTTTTGGTATCAGGATCAAGTTGATTGTAAGCACCAAATGGACTTAAATTTTCGGAATTTTCCGTGTCAAAACCATAAATCACCATCAATTGACTTATTATATCCCGAAACCCAACAGCTCCATAAAACATATTCTGTAAAGAACTGCCGTAATCAGAGGGAAATCTGTCACAGATTTTTTCAGGTGACATTTCCTTTTCAGGCATGAAAAATTTTACTTCCAAACAGGCTTCACTGTTCCAGTCATCAGTCTGATCCAAAAGTCGTTGATTGACATTTTTGATAAAAATCCCAGTTAACTGGGCCGGACCCCCTGCAATGGAACTGCTGCCAACACTTAAATGCAAAGAGGATTCCGTATTAAAAAGGTCAAATAAAATTTTTTCATCAATTCCAACACAACGGGAAACAAGCATCAGACTGTTGTGAACAATTTTATGATATTTTTCACTTAAACAGGGAGGGGTTTTTCTGTAATAAGACTTACCCCAGGTACAATAGCGATGTCCTTTGATCTTATCCTTTAGAGCCGTATAAGTACAGGCACTGGGAAGACCTTCAATGAAACCCTGGATGCCGGTCATAGGGTCTTCAGCCAGCAAATCCTCCAGGTAATCATTTTCCCTGTTACAGCTTTCATATTCAATAACCCCTTTTGAATCCACTGTTGAATCCACGACCAAAGAAGGCTCTCCAGAGGGTAAAACTGAAATTTCCGGTTTCTCCAAATTGGGAGAGGTTTGTTTTCCTTTTATTCTGGATCTTCTTTGTTCAAGAAAATAATTCCTTTCCTCCTGAATATTTCTCTGTAAAAAGGATAAATCCCTTTTTATATCCTTAAAAAACACTTTCTGATTGCCTTCACTGTAAATATTGACAATGGGAATATAACCAATACTCTCATCATCTCTCATGACAATCCCAAGAAAACACTGATCGGGATTTTCAAAACACGGGGAAATATTGTGAGTGATATCATTTCCATCCTCATCATGAACACTGGTGATTTTAATCCAGCTTCCCTTTTTAAAAGCATCCAAACGTCTGCATCCATGAAAATAATCAGGAACAACCCCCTCACAGGTGTTTTCAGAATCATCAATATTTCCATTAATATCGGGAAAGCATCTGTACATCCGATAAACCGCCGGGCAACTTGAAAGTCGAATATCATATCCGGCTTCCCAGGAATACTCCACGTCCGGAAAACTTCTTGTCTCCACGAAAGCAAAACCTTCAATAAAAAACAGATTAAAAAAACCAAAAAAGATCAACGGGAAAAAAGATAAATCCGGTTCAAATCTCATCATGTCGTTTGTCTCCCCCTTATATATGCCTCTTGTTAAATTTTTGATTATTTCAAAAATGGAAAACCCCTGAAAATTCAAAAAGAATCAGTATATACTAAAGATCATTTATTTTTCATGCTATTTTTGAGAGACCACTTGTTTTAAGCGGATTTTGGCTAAAGAAATTCAGCATAGAATAAATGATCTCTCAGGGAAATTCCATGAAAACTCAAACACGATCAGTATATTTATCTGTTAATGGAATTCTCTCCGGATTTTCCCTTTTGTAAAGGTTGAAGATATTTTTTGAAAATTTTTCATAATCCTGATTGTTTTCCTGTTATTTTTTCAAAACTGACTAAACTGATTCCATTGAATTTTTCCAAAAGATCATTTATAATAGCCTGTGAAAAAATCAGATTTAAACTACAGTTATCCATCCCATCTCGTGGCCACTTATAGAAAACCCAGATCACGGGTGATGACTGTCTACGACACTGAACCTGTGGAAATCACCCTTTCAGGACTCATCAGTCAGATGAATCCCAATGATCTCCTTGTGATTAACAACAGTAAGGTGATCCCCGCCCGCATTTATGCGGAAGAAGGTTTAGAAATTCTTTTTATTAAAAATCTTGGGCAAAAACGCTGGGAAGTTTTATGTTCAGCCAAACAATGGCCCAAAAACCAATGTCTTAAAATTCCAGGAAATATTGAAGTTCAACTTGTTCAAAAAGGAAAAACCCAGATTATTGAAGTCAGCCAGGCCCCGGATGAGCAATACTTTGAAAAATACGGAGACACACCCCTGCCCCCCTATATTCAAAAGGCCCGGGGGGAAAGACGTTCCAGACCGGAAGACGTTCAAATGTACCAAAGTGCCTGGGCAAAAAAACCGGGAAGCCTGGCTGCCCCCACGGCCAGTCTTCATTTTTCGATGGAGGACCTGAAAAAAATAAAAATCAGGGGGACTCCGGTTAAAAGTCTCAGCCTTCATGTGGGACCGGGAACCTTTTTACCCATACACAGTGAACTTCTGGAGGATCATAAAATGCATTCCGAATTTGTTGAAATACCGGAAGACACCTGGGAAGCGGTAAAAAACTGCAAAAAATCAGGAGGCAAAGTCTGGGCCCTGGGTTCCACTGTCACCAGAGCCCTTGAATCCATGGCTCTTTCCATGTTAAAAAAAAAAATAACACCCGCTTTTTTGGATCCACGGATCTTTTTATAAAACCTTATTTTGAATTTAAAATCGTGGATGTCCTTATAACCAATTTTCACACACCAAAAAGCACACTCCTGGCCATGGTCATGGCCTTTGCAGGTGTTGATAAGGTGAAAAAAAGCTACCAGTGGGCCATAGAAAGAAAATTCCGACTTTTCAGCTACGGAGATCTGACTCTGTGGGAGAAACTTTGAAAACTTTGACAAAGACATCAAAAAAAGGTGATATCTATCATGGTATTCCAACTTTTTAAACTATGAGATCAGGAGAGGAAATTGATTCGGATTATTGTCTTTTTTATTGTCTCTTTTTTTAACGCCTCTGGAAACTCCACTGAACAACCATCACCTACAAGGCAAGGAATTTCAATCATCCCTGAGAGAGATATTAAAAAGGAAAGACTCAAAAGAGAATGGAGAGAAACGGGATTCAACCTGGATTTCGTCATCACAACAATGATAAACCGATGTCATCATTCCGAAAAACTTTTTGTCGCCTGTATGATGAGTTTTCACCAAATGGTCTCCACAGCAAATAAAGACGACCCCCGGCAATTGCGGGTTTCTGACCTCAATGAATTGGAAATTATCCCCTACCCTGAAAAAAAAGATCTGGAGGATCAGGAAAATTTTCTTAAAATTAATTCAAGAACCATATACGATTTTTTAACTTTCAGAAACAACCACACACAAAAACGCAGAGAATCCTTTCGGGTCTTTTTCCGCTCAAAAAAACCGGAAGGACAGAAAGGACAAGTTTTCTTTATCAAAGGATTTGCTGACATTTTACAAAAAAGTGTAAAACTTGTTCAGGATCATGTGCCTGAAGAGGACCAACCCTATTTTATGAGTGGAGTCTATAACACCTTGTTACAGGAAAGTATCGATTCTGAAGCGGCCATCTACCCCATGGCACTCAGGACAGAAAGACAACCCGTAAAATATGTGGGAACGGGAATTATAGCCAGGAAATACAAAACAGAGAATGAAGACCTCAACAACTTTATTGTTATTGATCCCCTTGACGGTTCACCAGCCAAATCCGTTGGTTTAAAAAAAGGAGATCTCCTTTTGGCTGTTGACGGTGTGTCCGTGAAAACAGAAACACTGACCCAGGCAATGGACAGGGTTGGGGGAACTGAAGGAAGCAAAGTCACTTTGACTGTTCGGGATCTTTGCAACAATAATGAAAGAACCATTCCGGTTACACGAAAACCTGTCATTGACTCCTTTGATTTATTAAAAGACAGTTATTTTATAAATGTTCTGGAAGAAAACCCCTTAGGTTGTGAAAATGACCCCACTGTGGACAGGAAAGGTTCCCAGGCTCTCTATGTTCCCTTAAAATCTTTTGAGCAAACCGCCGGAAAAGAACCCCTTCATTTATGCATGGAGTTTGTTGAATTGCAAAAAAGGGATTTACAAAATTCCAAAAGTCTTGGAATGATTATTGACCTTCGGGAAAACTTTGGAGGTCAACTCCAAATAGCCCTGTGTTTGTTAAAAACCATTATTCCAGGAACAGATGTCATGTTAAAAAGATTACCTGTTGTTGACGGTAAAGTGGAGGAAAACAGTGCGAAAGTAACCTCCTATCATCTCACGGACAAGGGGCCGATTCTCCATCCTGATGACCCAGGCATCCCTGTATTTTATAACAAACACATTATTGTCCTGGTGGATGGGTTCTCTTTGAGTTCTTCCGAGATTTTTGCCGGAGTCATACAGGAAAAAAAGCGTGGCTGGGTGGTGGGAAACCGCACCTTTGGTAAGGGAAGTATACAGAACATCAAACTCTTTAGGATTCCAAATTCCAACGGAAAATATCTTGCCATGAAAAAAACCACCCATATTTATACCTTTGGCAATAATTGGTCACCTCACAATCATGGGATCATTCCTGATTTTTATTTTTCAAGAACAGGACAATCCATTAAATTTGGAGAGGATGACCATGTTTCCCCTGGACAAAAACTTTATTTCAACAATATTGAATTCAAAAGCCACAATCCATGGATACAAAACCGTCCTGATAAGGTGGCCGAATTGGGTGACTGCATTCACGGGGAAAGTACAGTGAGTTCCAGGTTTTTGGATAAAGTCAAAAATGATGAAAGATACAGTCGTCCCATCGTTGCGGATTATCACCTCGAACTGGCAAAGGATATTTTAACCTGCCTGGGTCCCACAGAACCCTATCACTATTAGAAGACTTAACAATTTTTACGGTCCACGGTCATCGTTATTTTGTGGAGCAAGGTCTATTTTACACGCTTCTACCCCATCATCTTCCACATTCACATCGGCTTTCACATAAAGACAATCCTTATCATAATCAGCATCAGCCTTCATGCCAGGAAACATCCGTTCGCCAATAAACTCTGCCAATTTCCATCGAAGATTCTTACCTGATGTCCTTTGATCTTCATGCTTATATCTTAAAACACCTGCTTCCATATCAAAAGAAACTTTTGTTAATTCAATAGAAGACAACCAATGCCAATCCTCCTTTTCCTTAAAGTCATACTTTAATTCCACACATCCATCTTTTTGTTTTAGAGTTGTATTTTCTGTAACAGTCTCTGCCACCCGAAGAGGCGATCCTGTATATTCTGAATGTGTTCTTCGCTCTCTTTGTCGGCCACTATTAATATTAGAGAAAACCTTTGGACGATCCACACCACCATAACCACCATTCCTTTCAAAATTAAAAACAACATCTCCTTCATTTAACACAACCTGAATATCATCCGCACATCTATAGGGCTGGGAGCAACTTAATCTATCAAAAAATCAAAAAGTTTATAACCAAAATATCAATGAAATTTATAATTTAAAAGTTTTGGATAAAAACTCAAAAATCAAAGCCTTTTTCCTGGCTTTTTGCTTGAGATTGGCCGCAGCCCCATGACCCCCTTCAATGTTTTCATAATAACGCACATTCGTGTGACCAAAACTCATCATTTTGGCGGCCATCTTTCTGGCGTGACCCGGATGAACCCGATCGTCCTTTGTTGAAGTGATGAGAAACAATTCAGGATAAATCTGATCTTTAGGGGGTTTTATATTGTGGTAAGGGGAATAGGAGAGAAGATATTTTCTCATTTCCTTATTTTTTGGATCTCCGTACTCACCCACCCAACTGGCCCCGGCCAGAAGCTGTGAATAGCGGATCATATCAAGAAGGGGCACTCCGCAGACAACCGCTTTAAAAAGATCAGGTCTCCTTGTCATAACAGCTCCCACCAGAAGTCCTCCATTACTTCTTCCTGTAATAGCCAGTTTGTCCTTAACTGTCACTCCGGTTTTAATAAGGTCTTCGGCCACCGCAATAAAATCATCATAGGCTTTATGGCGATTCATCTTTTGGGCGGAGCGATGCCACTTGGGCCCAAACTCACCTCCCCCACGGATATTGGCCACTGCATACACACCCCTTTTTTCAAGCCAGGCCCGACCTAAAAATCCATCATAAAAAGGAGTTATTGAAATTTCAAACCCACCATAACCATAAAGTAAAGCGGGAGCCTTTCCTTTTTCTATTTGAGACCTTTTACCCACTAAGAAATAGGGCACTTTGGTGCCGTCCTGACTTGTGGCCCATTTTTGCAAAACCACCATGCCTTTACTTTTAAATCGAGGGGGCAGGGACTTTATTTTTGAAATTTTTCTTTTTCTGTTATTATAAAAATATAAAGTATCCGGTTTTAAAAAATCTTTTTTATAAACAAAAAAATCAGGGGAATCAAAACTTGCGGCGGCCAATCTCAAGTGGGCTCCCGGAATCAAATCCATGGGTTCTGTATTAAAAGACTTTTTCCGGGAATTTTTCTTGGAATCCTTTTTGGAAAAGGTCACCTGGAAAAATTTTCCCCTGACATTTTCCAGAACACTGATAAGAAGCCTGTCTTTGGTTACAGATACAGAGCCTCCCCAATATCCACTGATAGCCGATTTTTTATCGGGAGTGTAGAGAAGTTGAATCTGGTCTTTGGAAACACTTTTACTTCCAGCCACCTTTTTATCAATAGCCACAAGAGAGCCCTGGGGGAAAGTCTTTTTCCCCATTGACCAATTTTCCTTGAGATGAACGATCAAAAAGCCATGAAAAAAACCAAGAACTTCAGCCGTCTTTTGTAAAGGCAGACTTTTTAATGTTCCGTTTTCATAAAGCCAGTAAAAAGCTGTGAAAAAACTGTCCCGACGGATAACCACTGTCACCTGATCCTTAAGATGCCTAAAGTTATAAGACTCAACCATCATATCCGTCTTTTTGGCTTCAAGAACCAGAGAAGCCTCTTTAAGATCTGTGCCCCTCTTCCAGAGTTTGAGCAAACGGGGGTAACCGGAGTCCGTCAGGCTGCCCCTTCCAAAATCCGTTCCCACCAGAATATGATCCTTATCCAGCCAGGTGACTAAATTCTTGGCTTCAGGAAGATAAAAACCTTTTTTCACAAATTTCTTTTTGACAGTGTCAAATTCCCTTATGACAGAGGCATCTTTTCCCCCAAGGGAAAGAGCAATAAGACAACGTTTCCATCCGGGAGAAAGACACCCGCCTGTCCAACGGCTGTAAACCCAGTTCTCTTTTTCTTTTTTTGCCAGTTTGTCTATATCAAGAAGTGTCTCCCATTTTGGATTTTTTCTTTTATAGCTTTTAACAGAGGTTTTTCTCCATACTCCCCTTACGGATTTGTCATCCTGCCAAAAATTGTAAACATGGGAACCATGCAGGGAAATCCTGGGAATTTTGTCTTTAGCCTGAAAAATTTCAAGGGCTGAGGTTTCAAAACTCTTAAACCTTTTCCCTTGAGTTAACTCATCCAGTGTTTTTTTATTCTGTTTCTTAACCCAGGAAAGGGCTTTTTGCCCTTCCACTTCCTCCAACCATAAAAAAGAATCCTTTTTTTCAACCCACGGAAGCTGACTACAGGATAGAATAAAAAAAACACCGAAATAAAAAAGAAAAATTCTTACCATTTAAAACCTCCCGTTTTTCCTTATTATATTGATCGTGTTTGAGTTTTCATGGAATTTCCCTGAGAGATCATTTATTCTATGCTGAATTTCTTTAGCCAAAATCCGCTTAAAACAAGTGGTCTCTATGGAAATAGCATGAAAAATAAATGATCGATTCAATAAAAAAGTTCCTTTAAAGCCTTTTGCCAATGGAAGGCACGGACGGAACCAAAATGTCTTTCCAGAGGATCATTTGAAATAAGCCACTGATCCGCTTTGGGGTCAATATCTTTACCCAAAGTTTCCAGGGACTTTATATCATCCTTATCCACCCGATCCCCGGATTTTATTTCTATCAATAAAAGACCTTCAGGACGATGAACAATAAGATCAATTTCCACCCCGTCTTTTGTTCTCAGATAAGAGTAGGTCCAGTCCTTCCGGTGGTATGAAGCATTTTTTATAATCTCAAGCAAAACCCAATGCTCAAAGGCCTCTCCAAAAGCGAATGTCTGGGGAAGAAGCTCCACGGTCAATGTTTTGGACAAGGCTCTTTTTATGCCCGGATCAATAAAATAAAACTTTGGGGCCTGCTTTTGGGCCTTTCTCACGGAGAGATGAAAAGCTGGCAGCATGATCCCCAATAAAGTGTCCTCCAGTATTTCAAAATAATGTGACACAGTCACATCATCAACTCCCACATCTCTGGCAATTTTGGATTTATTGATAACTTTTCCATTCATTTGGGCCGCTATGGCCAAAAATTTTCTAAAAGGATGTAACTTTCTAACCCATTGCTCCTGTTGGATTTCTTTTTCCAGATAAGTTCCGACATAAGCGTTCAGATACTCTCTGGCATCTTCTTTATTCTTTGCAAGAACAGTTTCCGGAAGGCCTCCCCACTCCAAAGCTGATTTTAATTCAAATTTTTCCTTTATTTCAAAACTGGAAAAAGGATACAGGTGATACACCCAAGCCCTTCCGGCCAATAGGTTGGTCCCTTTTTGTTTTAACCGACGACTGCTCGAACCGGTTAAGACAAACTGTCTTTTTCTTTCGTGGATTTGCTTATGAATAACATCCAAAAGACGGGGAAGTTTTTGCACTTCATCCACAACCACCCTTTTGTTTTTATTTTCCTTTGAATCAATAAGAGCTTCAAAACGGTTGATATCAAACAAAAACTCTTCAAATAAGCTGACATTCAGAAGATCAATAAAAACCGTGTCTTTTTTTGGGAAAAGCTCATGTAATAGAGTTGTTTTCCCTGTCCCCCTGGCTCCGAACAGAAAAAAACTGTTTGTTTTTGATAGCTTACAATGTCTCTGAATCATATTCAGAATTTTAACGCTATTTTCTGAACAAAGTCAATATAAAGATTATAATTTAAGAGTTTTTGATAAAAATTCAAAAATCAAAGCCTTTTTCCTGGCTTTTTGCTTGAGATTGGCCGCAGCCCCGTGACCCCCTTCAATATTTTCATAATAATGCACATTCGTGTGACCAAAACTCATCATTTTGGCGGCCATCTTTCTGGCGTGACCCGGATGAACCCGATCGTCCTTTGTTGAAGTGATGAGAAACAATTCAGGATAAACCTGATCTTTACGGGCCTTAACATTGTGATAAGGGGAATAGGAGAGAAGATATTTTCTCATTTTCTTATTTTTTGGGTCTCCGTACTCACCCACCCAACTGGCCCCGGTCAAAAGTTGTGAATAGCGAATCATATCAAGAAGGGGCACTCCGCAGACAACCGCTTTAAAAAGTATAAAGCATCCGGTTTTAAAAAGTCCTCTCTATAAACAAAAAAATCAGGAGAATCAAAACTTGCGGCAGCCAACTTCAAATGGACTCCCGGAATGAGATTCATGGGTTCCACTTTAAAAGATTTTTTTTGGGAGGTTTTTCCGAAATTCTTTTTGGAAAGGGTTACCTGAAAAATTTTTCCCCTGACATTTTCCAGAACACTGATAAGAAGTCTGCCTTTAGTTACAGAGCCACCGCCCCAATGTACACTGACAGCTGATTTTTCATCGGGAGCGTAAAGAAGCTGAACCTGATCCTCGGAAATTTTTTCATTCCCGGCCACTTTTTTATCAACAGCCACAAGGGAACCCTGTGGAAAAGTCTTTCCCCCCACTGACCAATCCTCTTTTAAGGAAACAATTAAAAAACCATGAAATAAACTCATAATTCTGGCTGTTTTCTGCAAAGACAGTTTTTTTAAGATTCCATTTTCATAAAGCCAGTAAAAACGGGTAAAAAAACTGTCGTCTCTGGAGATTACTGTCACCTGATCTTCAAGATTCATGATTTTGTAAGAATAGACTATCATATCCGTTTTTTTGGCTTCAAAAACCAGAGAAGCCTGTTGAATATCCGTACCCTTTTTCCAGAGTTTGAGCAAACGGGGATAACCGGATTCCGTCAGACTGTCTTTGCCAAAATCCGTTCCCACCAGAACATGGTCCTTATCCAACCAGGTCAAAACACTTTTGGCTTCAGGTAAATAAAAACCTTTTTTAACAAACTTCTTTTTAAGGGTGTCAAACTCCCTGACAACGGAAGCGTCTTTTCCCCCACGGGAAAGAGAGACAAGACAATATCTCCACTTTGGAGGAAGGCACTGGACCCCATGATAAACCCAGTTCTCTTTTTCTTTTTCTGCCAGTTTGTCTATATCAAGAAGTGTCTCCCATTTTGGATTCTTTCTTTTATAGCTTTTAACAGAGGTTTTTCTCCACACTCCCCTTATGGATTTATCGTCCTGCCAAAAGTTATAAACATGGGAACCACGCAGGGAAATCCAGGGAATTTTGTCTTTAGCCTGAAAAATTTCAAGGGCTGAGGTTTCAAGACTCTTAAACCTTTTCCCTTGAGTTAACTCATCCAGTGTTTTTTTATTCTGTTTTTTAACCCAGGAAAGGGCTTTTTTTCCTTCCACTTCCTCCAACCATAAAAAAGAATCCTTTTTTTCAACCCACGGAAGCTGACTACAGGATAAAACAAAAAAAACACCGAAATAAAAAAGAAAAATTCTTCCCATTTGAAACCCCCGTTTTTCCTTATTATACTGATCCTGAAAGATATTTAACCTAAAACAAATGATATCTCTAAATGATCTCTCTTTCATGAATGATACACCACCCAATCTGTTTCAGATTGCAAGCCTCCAGGAAACTGTCTTATCACCACAAGAACATTTTAAATGGATTGTCCATTTTTTTCAAAATAATAAACAAACTCCGGATTCCACTGAAAAACAGTTTGGGGTCTAAAGGGCCACCTGTATCCACCTTTACGGGAAGTGCAAAAATCACTGCAAAAACAAGTATCCTTTCCATCCCTTCCACATTCTTTTTTATCGGTTTTTATTTCAACATGACCATGAACACTGTCACTTTTTGAAACAATAATGGAACCCTTCGGTAAATCCCCCAGATATTCCGGCATATCAATTCTTTGAAACAGTGGTATAGTTAAATTCTCTCCTGTTTCTGTTAAAACATCAACAAATATTAAATTTTTATTATGCCTGAACCATCCTTTACAACCTGAACGAACAGATCTTTTTTCAATGATTTTATACCTGTCCTCTCCGTCCAGACTCAAAAGACATAAGGCTGAAGGGAAAATAAAACCCTGATCACACAGTGTTCCCTGCCCGGCTTTCATCTTATCACAGGAGTCACTATCAAAAGGTGGACAATGCTCATCAAAAAAAGCATAAACAGTATTCATTATAGCGGCATGAACATATCGCGTACATCTCTCCCTTTTCGTTCTTCTTCCATAACATCGAAGCTGTGGAAAGACCCCGTTTCTCACACAACCTCTTGTACAACGGCTGGGACCACCACACTTGCATAAGGTGTTTTCAAAAACAATATTGGAAAAATAATCAACAAGTCCGGGTTCACCGGATTCCCTGTTGTCATATTCCGGTAAGTTTTCCATCCCGGCTATTAAAATATTTTGGCGGGAAAAGTTTTTATTCTGATGAAAACCAAATGGATCTAAGATCTCTTTTTCAGAAGAAAAAAGAAGGAGATGAACTGAGAATAAAAAAACAAAAAAATTCATAAAGGAAAACTTTTAAATATCCAATTTGAACTTTTTGACTTTATACCGATCACGTTTAAACCTTCCATGTTCTTTTGAAGAATTTGATTTTTTCCAAACAGGATCAGTTCGTTTATCTGTATTTCACAAAAAAATCAACCAATATTTAAAACCTATCGAATCATTTCCATGCCTGGATTATAGGCATAATATGATATGTCATTACGATGTATGCAATGCAAAACAACAAATCAAATTATTGCTGATACAGTTATACTAAAGATCATTTATTTTTCATGCTATTTCCATAGAGACCACTTGTTTTAAGCGGATTTTGGCTAAAGAAATTCAGCATAGAATAAATGATCTCTCAGGGAAATTCCATGAAAATTCAAACCGGAGCAGTATATCTCTATAGTGAATGCAACGCAAAACATGGAGGGCATACCATGAAACCAAGACAACATTATACCCAATTGAAATTCTTAAAATCACCGGGGATTTTCACTAAAATTGTTCTCGTTTTTCTGTCAGCTGTCTTTTCAATATCCTGCTCCATAGCCCCCTTAACCACTCCAAAAACAGGGAGAAGTCTTGGGGAAGGCCATTGGGAAGTTGATGCGGGGGCCAGCCCGGTCTATCTTTCAGTGAACCGGGGATTTTCAGAAAATTTTGATGCCGGTTTGACTGTTGAAATGCAATTTGGTTTTAACACGGAACTGTCCGGAAAGTATTCCTTTGTGAACAACTCAGAAAATGGAACATCCTTTGCCCTGTTTGGAGGAATTTATACAGGAAATATTTTTGGGGGAAGCAATTCCGGATTTCGTCTGGGACCGGTCCTAAGTTATAAATCAGACTGGTGGGAACCTTATCTCGTACTCACCTACAACCTTGGCAAATGGCATTGGGAAGGGTTTGAAGATGATTCAAAATCAGATAAAGACAACAGTTTCATTGATATTGGTAACGCTTATAAACCTGGTGAAGAAATTGCCACTTACTCCTATATGCAATTCACACTGGGAATGAATTTTTGGTTTACAAAAGGATTTGCCTTTAACGTCAATGCTAAATATCTAACCCGTGCGGGAGGAGATGTTAACGTAGGAGGATCTATACCTTTAGCACTTGGACTTTACTGGAGGTTTTAAACTTTCCAAATAATATTGTCAAGTCCAAATTTCCCCGCTTCATTTATCGAACACTCATCAAGTAAGTGGGAAACAAAATTATCGGCCAGTTTTTTCACAAGCTTCCCTTGGAGAAAATTCCAACTGTTCAGACCTCAATGCAACACTGTACATAGCCGCTTCGAAATTAAACGCCTCCTCAGAACCTTCATCAATTGTACCCCTGATTTTAGAAATCTCTCCATCCACCTGACCATATAAAAACATTTTTAAAAGAAAAGAGCATCCGTTGGGAATTTACCACCTTTCTTCTTTCCTTTAAAAAAGTTGATGCTATGTATAAACCATTTGATTTTTCTCATCTTTCAAGTCTCCCAATAGGGATCATTGAAAAAATACCAAATATGAGGTGTTCGGGTTTAAATCGAATGGAGAAATCTTTGAAGTTCATCAAAGTGAGATTTAAGCGATTGCAACGAAATAAATGCCGCTTTTCCAACAGTTCTTATAAAAGGTTTGACATAAAATAAAAAGGATTCTACACAAAAACAGTCTAAAAACAATTTAACCACATAAACATAAAATTGAGGAGCTCCCATGAATTCCAAATTATTTTGTATTGTTTCGTTTGTTTCCATCTTTCTCTTTGGTTGTGCAACACCCCCCGCTTCAAAAATTTTCAGGCCGGTTCAGTTGTCCTGATTATAAAGGGGATAACAACCAATGGACAGCTTATGAGAGTACCAGTGAGCATCAGGTTGTCAATGGAGTTGATCTCATCGTAATAAAAATATGAAGGGGCAAATACTGCTGAAAAACTCGGACCCTATAAAGCAAGTGTTCAGATTTTGGATGGAATGTGGAGATATTATCCCCTTTACAGAAACAACACATTATATCCCATAAAAGTAAAACATGAGCTTAAAGAAAGGAAAGAGAAACTGAACTGGTACGCTGAATATCCCGATGTCATTGATAACAAAGGAAAAAAACAGGAAGCCCATTAAAGGGGAAGGTTCATTGTGGATTGATTCAAACGGGGATCAAATTGCCACGGCCACCCACTTTAAGGGAGAATACAAGTGCAAAAGACTGAAAAACAAGTAGTCAATTTTTGTCCATCAATTTTTTGAGGCCACCAGTGGGCACAGGAAAATCGCCTTAAAAGCATTTTCTTTAAGGAAACCACAAGCACCAATGATATTGCCAAAGCCTCTTTTCCGGAAAGTAAAGAGATTTTTCATCTTTATCTGGCGGATCACCAGAGCCGGGGACGGGGAAGAAAAGGAACTTCCTGGAAAGATCTCAATAAAGGCGAAGCTCTGTTAAGCACCTGGTGTTTCAGGCCACAACAAAGCCCCCAACCCATTATCACCCCTTTGCTGGGCCTGGCCCTTCGATCCTCCCTTCTGGAAATAAAAAAAGATCTGGCTTTTAAGAATCAAGGCTCCCAATGATCTCTATCTGAATAATGCCAAGATGGGAGGACTTTTGGTCGAATCCATCCAACAGGGAGACCGCTTTTTTCTGATGGTCGGACTGGGGCTCAATGTTTTCCAACTCCCCCCAACTGGATCAGTCCACCACTTTCCTGACAACCTCCATGGAAAATAAATGACAAACTCTGGTTTTCTTTTTGTACAAAAACTCCACAGATCCTTTCAAGAAGCCATAGAAAAAGGGCAGAGGAAACATCTGTCACATGAAGATACCGAAAAACTCAAATCAGCCCTTAATTTTGATTTACCGGAAGATAAAAAATATCTGGATGTCAGTCCCCACTGTGACTTAACCAACAACCAGGAGACTGTCTCCTGGATGGAATTGTAAACCCAAAACTGTGGCCGTAAGCAGGTTGTGACTGTTTCCCTATTCAGCCTTTTTTACCTGTAATAAATTCATAACTATATACTCTTTTTGTATCAGGTCTTTTTGTGAACTGCCCTATATAGTTTCTATAGGGGGTAAGATTTTTTGAACTAATTTTCCTTTTTGTGACATGAATACTTTTAAAACCATTTTTTTCCATAGAAAAAATAAAAAATATAAAAGCCTGATTAGACCCCTATAAAAAACTGAAATTTAATTTAATGGCATCATTTAAGACAGGTTTTCTCCACCAATCTGCACTCTTTGAAAAATAAAATGACTGTCAACAAAAGCCATTTCACCAAATTTTAATGCTGTCCAGACATTTTCATTCGTGATTTTTTCAGAACTGATCAAAAAATGCTGGATTTTATCAGCATTTGCAGCCGGACTTTCACAAAGGGGTTTAAAATAAGAACAGGTTTCCCTTTCAGAACATCTCGTCTTATGAGTGCTGAAGAAAGTTCCTTGCCACCATGATAGGCCAGCATGGCTCTTCCATTGGTGAGAACAAAAACTGACATAATTCCTGTCATCATCCCCTTGTGAAAGGGATAAAGGTCCTGCCAGCTTTTTAAATAATTCCATAAACTCATCCACAACAGCCTCCGGTTCAAAGAAAGTAAGGGATTCATCAAGCTGTCCTCTTTTTTTCATCAGAGAAAGGATAAGAAAAAACAAATGCTCACTGTCCGTTTCTCCGAGAATAAAGGATCTCAGTTCCTTATCAATACATTCCAGGAAACGGGGTTTGACATCCTGAAAATTTTTAACATTCCCGTTGTGGGCAAAAACCCAGGGACCAAACTGAAAGGGGTGGGTATTCAGAGGCCCCACGGAACCAACAGTTGATTTTCTGATATGGGCAACCACAGTGTCAGAGGACACCACACCGGAAATTTTCTCAAAAATCTTACATTGCTTTGCCTGGTTTCCAAGCTTGATAACATGGGGGTTTCCCAATCTGTAATAAGCCACTCCCCAGCCATCGGGATGTCTTTGGCTCTGATGCAATATGGAATTGTGAGAATCCACAAGACTTTTATGAACCCCGCTTTGTAAAACAGACCGAAAACCAAAAATACGACACATAAACCAAAGTATAGCTTATTTAAACAAAAGAAACCAGACATAGACTGACCCTGTCTGAAATCTTTATACATTCCTGTAGAAAAGTATTAAAACAAACAGGGTTTTCCAGAAAACAGACAAGTCCTTAGAAAATAAATGAGCTTTTGGGGGGAAACAAACAGGCTTTGGTACAATAGGACATTTGACTCCAATCAATCCCGTCCCTACAATTTAAAAATGAACAATAAAACCCCGCCAAGTTCCAAAAAACTTTGGGCCAATCTGGTTATTGACATCATCCTGCCCGTATTGATCCTCAATAAACTCTCGGGTTTTCTCGGAGAACAGGGTCCCCTTTACTCCCTTCTTATTGCCCTTTCCCTGCCCTTTGGTCATGGGTTGTTTGATTTCCTAAAAGAAAAAAAGATCAACTGGGTCTCTTTTCTCGGTCTGTTGAATGTTCTCTTCACAGGAGGACTTGCTCTTATGAAACTTGAGGGCATTTGGTTTGCCATCAAGGAGGCCGGTTTTCCGACTCTTATCGGTCTTTTTGTTTTTTTTTTCCTGCTTTTCAAAAACCCCTTTGTTTTCCTTTTTCCTCAATCAACCGGGGATTTTTTTCATAGAAAAAATCCAACAACGTCTCCGGGAATTTAACAATCAGGAAAACTACAAGGCACTTATAAAAAAATGCACTTTTCTCTTTTCAGGAACATTTTTTTTCAGTGCTCTTTTGAATTTTGTCCTGGCCCTATCCATTTTTTAAGGAAATACCATCTGGTCTTCCGGAAAAAGAGAGAGCGGAAATACTCAATACCCAAATTGCCGACATGACCTGGATGGGATATGTGGTCATCGCCCTGCCTCTTATGGTCATCACCACCAGTCTTTTTTATTACTGTCTGAAAAACCTTTCAAAACTGACCCACTTAAGTCTGAATGAACTCATGGGTTCCCAAAAACCCTGACCCCTGTTAACCACCCGTGTATCAAAATGGATCGTAAAAAAATCTGACATCTTTTCCTTTTATAAACAGTGATATCTCAGTGTTTACAATTTGTTAATTTTATCTATTGCCGATATTTTTGAATTTCGTATCCAAACCAGTTCATTCACTTTATTGGTATCAGTCTTGCTTAAAAGTCAAATGAACAATTCTTATGATTAGGGTTGTAACAAAAAAACAGGGGGTAATATATTATGTTTAAAATTTTTACAAAGAGAAACGTCTTTCAGTCGTTTTCTTACTTTTTCTTAATTTTCATTATTATAGGAAGTTATCAAAACTGCGATCAAAAAGAGGGAGATAATCTCTATTCTTCTTATGATTTGAATAATTCAAACAACAAAACTATACAAGATCAGAATGATGGTTCTTTCGGGGGAAGGTGACATAATAACTGTTCACTCCGAAAGTCTTCCCGAAAAGTTCTCTTCTTCTTGATAATAGTCCTTTTCTTGAACCCGAACCACCTGATGGCCATCCCGGTGGTCCTTCTGAACAAAAAAAGTTTTGTGTAGCAAAATATGATTCGCAAGGGTGCAATATATGCTCCCTGCAACCTGATAATTGGCTTTGTACCATGAAGGGCTGCCTTCCGGACACAGAAGAGGAAAAAGAAGAGTTGAACAACAGGGCTAATCAATGTGTATTATACCGTAAAGGCGACAAGCTTGGAGACAGCTTGATAAATGAGTATTGCATCGAAAAATATGATTCGCAAGGGTGTAATATATGTTCCCTGCAACCTGATAATCAATGGCTTTGTACCATGAATGGCTGCCTTCCGGACACAGAAGAGGAAATAGAAAAGTTGAAGTGGCTATCTAATTTATGTGTGGGTTATGCAGAGTATCCAATTGATAATTCTCCTGGTGATGGGGGTGTCATTGGTGTTCCAAGTGAACCAGCACCACCAGCACACGACTAAAGTACTCCTCCCAATGGAACCAGGGAACTTTTAAAAGCAAACAAAGACGTAACATCCAGCCCACAAAAAGAGGGCTGGATGAGACTTTTTCAGGACCGACACATATTCATTTGATACAAATTTGCCATCCGCAATTGTAAGGTTAACCCCATTACTCATTCGATATGTGGATTCAAATGTGGGAAAATGACTCTCTATTTCAAAACTGTCAGTGCTTCCCGTTTTTATACTGATCTGGTTTAAATTTTCATGGAATTTCTCTGAGAGTTCATTTATTCTATGCTGGACTTGTTTATTAAGAAGGACTGCTTAAAACAAGTGGTCTCTTAAAATCACATGAAAAACAAAATGGTCTTCAGTATAAATCGATTATTTTTCATTATAGTAACTTCGCATGGCCTCAATCGCTTTATGCCATTTTTTCAAACGTTTTTTTCTTTCGTTCAAACGTATTTGGGGCTTGAAAATCCGGATCAACAGAATCCAGTTTTTTTAAGTTGGTCTAAAGAAGACCAGACTCCCACCCCAAGACCGGCCATAAAACCGGCCCCCAGAGCCGTTGTTTTCAATGATTTTAGGGCGAACCACATCCACCCCAAGAAAGTCCGCCTGAATCTGCATGAGAAGATTGTTTGAAGCCGCTCCACCGTCAACCCGAACCCTTCCAAGGGCAAGGCGGGCCTCCTTTAACATGGTATTAACAATATCGAGGTTCTGAAGGGGCCAAGGCTTCAAGGGTGGCTCTGGCTATGTGTCCTGGTTCACTTCCCACGGGTGATCCCAAAGAGTGTGCCCCTGACCAGGGGATCCCAAAAAGGAGTTCCAAGACCGGAAAAGCTGGGAACAAACTCCAAACCTTCTGTGTCCAAAGTTTTTCGGGCCCAATTTCTCAATCTCAGAACTCGATGAAATCAGACCCAACTGATCCCTTAACCACTGGGAACAGCGGCCCCACAAATAAAAGCCCCGCCTTCAAGAGCATGGGTTGCCTTTTTGTCCCCCTGCAATTGCCCAGGCAATGGTTGTCAACAAACCATTTGGAAGATGGTATTTTTCGGTTCCTGGTATTCATCAAAAGGAAACTTCCCGTTCCAAAAGTGATTTTCGCTTCTCCCAGGCCAAAGCAGAGTTGACCAAAAAGAGCGGATTGCTGATCCCCCATAACACCGGTTATGGGGGTTCCCGCCATGAGACCGGCAACTTTGTTGGTTTTTCCAAAAAATCCCGGAAGATGGTTGAATTGCCGGAAGCATTTCCTTTTTAAGATCAAAAAGTTTCAACATCTCATCACTGTAATCCAAAGTTTTAAGATCCATCAGAAGAGTCCTTGAAGCATTGGAAACATCCGTTACAAAACTTTTTCCACCGGTGAGCTTCCAGACAAGAAAGCTGTCAACCGTGCCAAAACAAAGTCTGGACTTTCCGGCCAGTTTTCTGGCTTCAGTATTGTTTTTTAAAATCCACCTCATTTTTGGTTCCTGAAAAATAAGGATCGAGAACAAGACCTGTGATTTGACTGACCTTTTTCTGATAATTCTTTTTTTGAGAAGTTCACAAAAGGAACTTGTCCGTCGGCATTGCCAGACAATGGCTGGACCCACCGGTTTTCCTGTCTCCCTGTCCCAGGCCACCACTGTTTCCCTCTGGTTGGTTATTCCAATACTGATAACCTGCCGGGCTTTGGCCCCTGTCTGAAGCATGACTTTCCTGATAGTGCTTAAAGTGGATTGCCAGAGATCCCCCGGATTGTGTTCCACCCCAACCGGGTTTCGGGAACAATTGCCTGAATTCCCTGGCCGCTTTCCCCCTTATCCGACCCCTGGTATCCATCAAAACAACAGTGGTGCCCGTTGTCCCCTGGTCAATAGACAGTAAATATTGCTGATCCATAATATCTCTTCAAAAACCTTTCTTCTCCAGGACTAATTGAAAAAGACTTGAAAATCAAAACAACATGATTGTAAAATAATTCTGTCGGGCTGTTGAAAAAAAACAGATGGTTCTTTTTGAACAGTCCGTTAAAGCGTTCCATAGTTTTCCACAAGGAGGATCTTATGAAAAACCCACTGAGATTTTTTGTTTTTTTTCTGGTGCTGACTTCCTGTGTGACACCTGATAAAGATGCGACGACCACTGAGACCGGCAAACACCAATCCCTGTCTCCAACCGAAGACACCAATAAAAATTCAGATGTCCCGCCAAAACCCAAGCCAATGACCAACCAATCCACCTGTGTCTCAAATAAAGACACCCGGATCATGGAAGTCAAAAAGACCAAGTTTGGCGGTTGTGAACTTTTTTATACAAAATTCGGGAAAACCCAGTCAGTGGCCACTGCCAATATTGGCACTGAATACTGTGAAGAAGTCAAAAAACGGATTCAGGCCAACCTGGAAAAAGCCGGATTCTCCTGCCAATAAAATAATAATGAGTCGGTCCTGAAGAAGTCACATGAATGACGCAGAATCTCTTCACTAGTGTCACCAGTCCGACGTTTTATCTTTTATCTTTTATAAAAGTCGCCTCTTTTTTTCAGAGGATCAATGACAAGGAAAGAAGTCACTCTTGAATCTTTTTGATCTCTATGGAAAACAGACACCCTTTTTTTCAACCGCTCTGCCGAAGAAGGGCTTCGTTCTTTTTTTGTTTTTAAAGTCTTTTTTATAAAAGACTTTGGTAAGTTAACAGAAAGAATATAATGGCCCTTACGGCAATTTGCAGCCATCATTTTTCTATCTATTTCAATATAAACAACGGGACTGCCCCGGAAGACAATTTTCCAAAAAGGTCAATCTGGGAGTTTGCCCCACCCTCTTCAGAGTAAATATCTCCTGAAGTTTTCAACGGTTACAGAAGAAAAGTGACCCGCCGGAACACGAGTCTTGTTATGACCACAATAAGTCAAAAAGGAAAGAAAAAACAAAAAAAACAAAAAAACGTACCATTTATAATAATTATAATACTATTTTTTCTTTTTACAATAGGGGATGAAGATTTTTTGATTGAAGAGCCCTGATAAACAGACAAAAGCCCTGTGATTGCTTTTCCAAAAGCTCTCTGATGGCAGAATCCCTGATTTTTCCGTCTTCCAGTTGATCCCAGATATTGGTAATAAAAACCCGATCCGGATAGATAAAACTGTTACGATAGCCAAATATCTGTTGCAGATGCTCCACAGGTCTGAGTCCCCCAAAACGACCTCCCAGACCCTATAAAGCAAACAGGACGGTGTTCAAAAGAATCCGGGTATTTCCAATGATCAATAAAATACTTAAGGGCTCCGGGCATGGATCCATTGTACTCAGGGCAAACAATGACAAGGCCCTCTGAGTTCATCAAATTTATCAACAGCCAGAGTTATCCTTTTTGGCTTTTTCAGCCTCATAATGGGTTCCGTTGAGTTGATGGATTTCCCACTTCACCCAATTCCATAAGACCGGTCTCAAAACCCTGGGACTGATACATAGGCTCAATAAAACGGGCCACCTGAAGACTACGGGAATTGGGACGGTTTGTTCCCACAAGAATCTGTATCATATCAAAAATCCCTAATCACCAGAGCTTCCGTTGGACAGTCAAGGGTTTTCCTGCCCCCTAAAAACGCCAATTCTATAAAAAACACACAGGCCTCAATACAACCACCCATTTTTCTTACCAATTCACAGGTTGCTCTGGCTGTACCACCTGTGGCCAGAACATCATCCAGAATCAGAAGTTTTTCATCTTTTTGAACACTTGAGGAAGTCATTTCAATACTGTCTGTTCCGTATTCCAAATCATAGGTGCAACTGACAGTTTCACCGGGAAGTTTTCCTTTTTTACGAACCATCACAAAACCCTTATTCAAATGCAAAGCCAAAGCCCCCCCAGGATAAAACCCCTTGATTCCACGGCTACAATCTTATCAAAATCAAATTTTTCAACTCTGCGACCAAGATCATAAATCAATTGTCTGAAAAGCTCCTGATCCAATAACAAAGGGGAAATATCAAGAAAATTAACCCCTTTTTTTGGAAAGTCGGGAACCACCTTTAATTTATTTTCCAAATCCATGCCAATCCGCTAGTACACTGTAATATAATTCTTACCTCAGAGGGCTTTCTCATTTAACCTCAAACAAAGTAAAACCCGCTTTCTGGGCTTTAATCAGGTCTTTGCCATAAATCCTGTAAGTGTTGAGCATCCCCGTTTCCTCTCCACAAAGCTGAATTCTGACAAGACCGTCATTTTGCTTCAACGATGAAAGTGTTTCTATGCCCTCCAATTGTTTTTCAGCCATTTGATTTAAACCCAAACCGAATTTGGTTCACATTGCAAACTTCCATCGGCCTTGGCAATGGTTATTTCCCTAAAATTTCTCTGTTTATAACTGGCTGGAGGTTTGGGGTTGACCTTTTTCAGAACTCCACTCTCAATACCGGAAGAATTACGACGACAATGCCCCGTACTGCAGGCTGCGAAAATCAAAGTCGTGAAATCAAAGTGACAACACAAATAAAAGCCATAAGATATGAAAGATTCAAGGGTTATAACTCCATAAAAAAGGATTTCTCTTTTTCTGTTTTAAATCCAGGCGAAAAAGATTGGCACTGTTTGAAATGAAATAAACCTCCT
>CBDCNX010000016.1:0-65428 GCA_965219545.1 Bdellovibrionales bacterium | reverse complement strand
TGCAATATTTTTTTCTTGACCATCAAGAAAATCCTAATGATTTACAGGCTCTAATAGATCTTTCCGAAAAAGCAAAAAATAGCAATAGAATCTCTGCCTATAAGCCGGATACCCAAGAGGATGTTTTTGAGAAGATAAGCGATGAAGGAATGAGGGTATTGATTCAGAGGTTTGAAGAATTACATGATGCTTTACTGGATGCAAGAAACTCTGATGACCTAAAAAATGCTTGTGAAATTATGAGAAAACAGTTTGGAAATGATTTTCCTCTGGAAGAAAACAATGTTGATGTAACTGGCAAAAAGTCCGCTTTACTATCAGTTGCTTCAACTTATAAAACTCCTTTTAAAACCTTATGCAAGAACGAAATAAACCCTGGTGGGAAGTAAGACCAGATATTAAAGAAAAAGTTATAAAGGATGTTAATCAATATCCTGGTCTTCGTTATTGTATAGAAAATAATTTTTTTATAGTTTCAGGAGCATGGCCAGTATATGGGGATGTTGAAGAAAAAAAACACCTTGAGAGTTTTCTAATAAAAATAGTTTTCCCCAATGATTATCCTAATAGTCTTCCAAAAGTTTATGAAACCGGAGGTCGTATAAAAATAAAAAATGCAGATACTCATTTTTACAATGATGGCTCTGCCTGTTTATTTTACCCAACTGAGAGATATATACACTTTCCAAAAGATGAATCATTTCAATTTAAAAAATTTTTAGATGGCCCTGTAAAAAGTTTTTTCTTTTCCCAGTTATTTTATATCTATCATAAAAAGTGGCCATTTGGAGAACGTCCTCACGATTTAAAAGGTATGCTGGAGTTTTACAGTGAAAAATTAGAGATTCCTTGTAATAAAAAAAGTGTTTTAAAAGCTCTCTCTTATTTGTTAAAACCAAAAATTAGGGGGGACTGGCCTTGTCCATGTGGAAATAAAAAATTGAGAGAATGTTCCAATATTGAAAAACTCAAGTTCCTATATGATCGTATTCCAATAAATTTTATTTGTTCAGATTTACAATTACTAATGCCAAAGTTTCCCATTTTACATAATAGAACCAATAAAAATTTAATAGTTTTATCTTCAAGTAGCCACAAGAGCAAACGGCCACTTTTTTAAAGTTCCACTGCACTGCACTTTACTTAAACTAAAACACTCCATTGTCACAAAATATTTTCTTGCTCGTAAAATAACTTATAAAGTTCTCTTTTAAAACTTCTAAGTTAATTGATCTTTTATTTGATAAGATCACTTTCATTAACTCGTCTAAGGGGCCAATAGTTAAGATCCTCTTTTCTTATTATTGTCCTGCTTCCAGCCTGCGGAGCGTCCCTTTTCCTGCCCTCAATTCTCATGCCTTACGGTCCCCTTTGGGGACACTCCAGGCATTTAAATTGCCGCTCTGCTTGGCGGGCAGGGGTCCGTACCACAGTCTTACAGCAGCTTTTTCCTTCTTCCCCTTCCCTTTCGGGGGGGAGGCTCGGTTGAGCCCCCCGAAAGGAGGGGGAAATTTTTTAACACCGCACAAATCAAATAAAGGAGGGAAAAGAAAGTGCAAGACAAAAAGAAACAAACCATAAACCCCAGTCTGAAATCAAAACGGGGTCTTTTAACCAAAAAGGAGAAATTATCATGAATATTTACGATGCCATTAAAATTTTGGGAATCACCGATTTAGAGGAAATCACTCAGGAAGACGTTAAAAAGGCTTATAGGGAAGCCTCAAGAAAATATCATCCTGATTGTAACCCTTCAGGTGATGAGATGATGAAACTTGTTAATGAGGCCAATTCTGTCCTTGAAAATGCCAGGTATCCCATCCTTGTCAATTCAAGCGACACTTACGACTATGGAGCAGAAATCAATTCAGCCCTTAATGCTATAAACAACCTCCAGGATTTATTTATAGAGGTCTGTGGGGCCTGGGTGTGGGTTTCTGGGGAAACAAAGGCTCATAAGGATGTATTAAAATCCCAGGGCTTTTTATTCTCTGGAAATAAAAAGATGTGGTACTTCAGACCAAAGTCCCAAAAGTGTTCCTGGAAGGGAAAGAGTCAGTTTTCCATTGATGAAATCAGGTCAAAATACGGAAGTCAGAAAGTCGAAAACAAACATAAACACCATTACGCTTTAAAGGCTCACGCTTAACGTGGGTCTTTTTTTTAAAAAGATCATTTATTCTTAAACTGATTTTTCAATGAAAAGAATTTCAGCTTAAAACAAATGGTCTTTTGAAAGGAGGAAATAATTATGACAGATAAAGAGATGAAAGACGAGGAGATTTTTAAAATTGTAAAGAATCTTGAACCTTATTTTTTTGGTTACACGGCCAAGGAAAATAGGCTTAAAAACGACAATGGTTTGGAGTTTTTATTTCAAGACAACTGGGGAAAGACAACAGTCAGTGGGCTTGGTGGGAAAAGTTACCAAAGCATTGGCTGTTCTTTCACAAAGCCGCTTGATAAAATTGCCAAGGATATAAAGCGTCGCCTTTTACCCAAGTACCGGGATGATTTTTTTGAAAACAAAAGAGAACAGAAAGAACTCAAAGACAAAGAGGCTTTCGACAGAAAAAAACTGGCAGCCTTGGCCCAGGCTTCCAGGGGAAGGATAAAAAATCAATATTCCAGCTTTTGGAGGACAGACAAGTATGCCTCTTTCAAAAACGGGTCCGTTGCACAGAGCTATGATGGAAAGTACAAGATCAAGGTTGAAGCTGGTTTTGGGGAGGCTTTAAAGATTGTTTCTTTTTTAAAGGAAATGAACAAAAGTTAGGAGGGGGGAAGGATGACTCCAAAAAAAAAGCCCACCAAAAGGTGGGCTTTTTTTTTGGCTATTGGGATCCGGCTTGATCCTGCACCTATCTATGCAATTACAAATCCATGTCTTGAAAAGGAGATTTATTTGAAAATAGAAAGAATAGACCGATGAGAAAATACCAAAGAGGAAAAATATCCGAATCTCGGATCAACTTTTGAAAGGAATCTCTCTAAAAAAAGAAATAAAGGAAAAAAGTGAATGAAAAAACAATTTGAAAAAGGAAAAGATTTTCAGACCATCTCGACTATCTTTTTTCATTAAACTTCGTGTAAGAGATTAAAACAGTTTTTGGAAAGACTTTGAGGCATGATCTCCCGGAAAGAACAAAAAGAAAAACTAACTGCTATCAAGTTTTTTGTAAATTTTCCCGATAAGTCAGTATGAAATTTCCCCTTATCCTTATTATTTCTTTTTTTGTTTTCCCTGTTTTTGGACAGACTGAAAGTGAATACAAAAAAGCCTGTGAGGGTGGAGTTATGTTGGGTTGTACTTACCTTGGGTTTTTGGAAGAGGAACAAAAAAACAAAGGATTGGCCAGAGCCGCTTACAAAAAAGCCTGTGAGGGTGGGGATAAAAAAGGCTGTGAAGGGTTAAAAGTCCTAAACCAAAAATCCAAAAATCATTAAGTGGTGCTGATAAAATGTGACGTTATGTTACACAGAAAAATCCATCCGGGACTTGGCAATTGAAAAAACTCCCTTGTTGTCCAAATCATGATTTAAAATTCAATAACAATGGGTGAACAGCTTTAAGATTCTTTTCGCACAAACCTTTTATGATGGATATGCACTCATCTTGAATTTCTGTGACCAAAACTTCAGCTTTCATGTGAGACTCAAAATCCTCTACTTTGAAGCCATAGGATTTTACAATATGAATTATTCTGTTTTTTGGAAGCTGAATCCGACCCATCTCAATATGACCAATAGCTCCTTTATGATAACCACAAATAAGGCTGGCTTTGTATTGACTGAGTTTTTTTAGGTTTCTCAACATCCGTAAAACACGGGCTTCTTTTGTGATAATCTTTTTAAGAAATCGGCGTTTTCTCTGTTTGCTAATAGGTTTTTCTTTTTTGTGACAAAATCTTTTTTGAATATGTTCACTTTTTCCTTCACGACATAACAGAAAATCCTCATAGGTGAGACCATAGACCTTGATAGCTTGTTCAATCCGGGCTTTATTGAGAATCGTTCTCCCGTTTTCAAACTTTTCAACACTTTTGTGACCTATGCCCAAAAGAACGGCGGCCTCTTTGCGATTTAGACCTCGAATTTCACGCAATTTTCTCAAAGTGACTGCATCAATTTTTCCTTCGTTTTCCATACTTTTTCCTCCTGGGGTTTTTGACTTTTGACCCCGGTTGAGCAAGCGACCGGCTTGCTGGCAGAGTAGCCATTTTTGCAAGCAAAGTGCTGCGAATTTTATTTAAAAAATTCAATAGGATGACTTGGAGGAAGTGCTACGATACGAGCAAAAAATTGACTTGCTACTCTGGTAGCCAAATGGGTAGCCAAGAGTAGCATTTTCAAAAAATTCCGGGAAAACTTGAGAAATTTCTGAAGCTGAACTAATGCGTTAAGTGACTGAAACTATTAGTTTATAAATTTTAATGACTTAGTTGGGATTTCTGAAAAACGGACTCTGACTACGGACGTAAAATGGAGCGGGAGACACGTCCCACCCCAAACCTTTGTTTCAACAAAGCTTTTTCATCTCATAATAGAATTTGGTAGTAAATAAAAATTCACTAACCCGGTGAGTTTTTAGGATTCGACCAGAGATAAAACCTGAGCCGGTTTTATTTCCGGAATCCTGTAACCCAATTCATTGGTTGCACCCTTTACTTCCACCCCAGCCTTTCTTAAATAACCATTGGTGGTCTTTATTTCCCTGTGCCCGACAATGGACATCACTCTGGCTAAAGACACCCCCCTGGATAAGAGGTTGGTAATGAAAGTGGCCCTTAAATCGTGAAACTTTACGGAAGTCACTCCTATGGCTTCACAAAAGCCTCTGGTCACTTTAGCCTGGTCCCCATGCTTCCATTCCTCAAGCTGAGAGAGGACAAAATCGTTTTCCCTGACTCTCTTTAACTTTAGTTCCTTTAAAAACTTCAAGAGATCATCAGAAATTGGCACCACTCGGTTTTTCTGGGTCTTTGTGGGACCAAATCCATTCTTATTTGTCCATTGCCTTGAAACGGAAATAATACGGGCATCCAGATCAACATCTGACCACTTTAGAGCAAAGAGTTCTCCTGACCTCATCCCGGTCATTAAAGCCATTGTCCATATCGGATAAAACCGATGGTTTGTGGCTTTGGCTTCTCTGAGAAAGATTCCCACTTCATCACTGCTGAGAACCTCTTGTTCAACCTCCGGGACCTTAACTTGAATACCAAGACAAGGGTTGCGGTCCAGGATTCCCTCCTCAACAGCCATTTGGAAAATTCTCCTGACCTGTTTTAGGATGGTTCTTCTGGTGTGGGGAGAAAATTTTGATTCCACCTCATCAAAGATCAGATTATAAACATCTGTCTTTGTAATAGTGTGAATCTCTTTTTTTACCCCACCTGGGACTGATCCACTTTTTAAGTTGTGTATCATAGCCAATAACTGTGGATCGTTTCAGAGTAAGCCTCATGCGTTTAAGGCACTCCTTAAACCACTCATCCCATCTGAAGGGGACCCTTTGCTCCTTGCGTTTAGCCAATTCCCTTTTGAGTTCAAACTGAATCTTTTCAGCTTTTTTCAATGTGGGAACAGACCTTCTTCTGAACTGAACACGGCGGCCACCTGAATCATGGCCGCCAATGTAAACTTCAAAAAACTTTTTTCCATTTTGATAATAACTTTTTATCGACATAATCAGTCTCCTTTCTTTTGAAAAAGAGACTGACAATCGCTCAACCTAAATCTCAATCTTCTCCCAAGCTTATAATATTTGATCTGGTCACGATGAACCATGATCCTCAGTGCTGTGGGAGAAATTGAAAGATAGTTAGCCGCTTGCTCGCAGGATAACCACTTTTCTACACCTATTCGATTGCCAAAGAAACCGGACCCATGAGAGTCCATAAATTTGTTATGTTCCATAACATACCCCTTTTTTAAAAAGTTTGACAAGTTTAAAATTAGAAGGATTGTCGGCTGGAATAATCAGAATTGATAAAATTTAAAATTGATTCTCGGATTTGATTTTCGGTTTCCTGGACTTTGTTTTGATCTTCAAAGAATCATTGGTTTTTTACAAAATAATGATAGTCATCTTGTTTCAGGACCTCCCAAGTTGACCCCAAAAGCCATCAGGCTTTTTGGGTTCGGGCATGGATGCCCGAAACTTGGGAGGTGGAAAACAGGATGTTTTTTCTTCATTTCTTTCTTTGAAGAAGATCAAAGTGTTCTTCCTGGAACCTTTTAAGAGACCAGGTGAAAAAAATCCCTGTCATTGTCGATTCCATAAAAGATTTTCCAGGATTTTGTTTTTATCGTTGTATGATTTCTGCAATGTCCTGAGTTATCTTAGATAAAGACTGTTGTAGAATTTCAAAAATGACCCTTCTAGGATTTTTAATTTTATGATCCTGAAAGGTCAAAAATATGTTTCCAGACATTGCTTTTTTTATTCTTAGATTTGAATTTTTATTTTTCTATGATTATTTCTTATCCATGTTTTTACTTCTTTCTCTGTTATTTTTTTACTATCCTGTACTCTCATTTCAAAACTTTCCCCCTTTCTTTCCCTTTGCTTTTCCTCCCTCTCTCATCCCTCTTATATGACCTCTTACCTCCTTCCTAACCACTTACCTTTACCACCCCCGAACTCGATTTCTTTAGATTGGTGACCACTCTCACCTGCCTTGGTAGTGTGGGAGTGGTCACCAATCTAAAAGAAAGAGGATAAAGTGAGGGGCAGGGGGTAAGTTTCTGTTTTTTTTGAAAAACTTAAATGGGTTATCGAAATTTAAAAACAAGAATTATCGAAACTCCAAAACGCATTATTATTTTAATTACGTTTCGATAACAAAACGCATCAAAGTTAAAACTTACAAACGACACTTCTGAAAAAATAGAAACAATAATCCTCTGAAAAAAGACTTTCCAGTGCGATAAAAAATATGGGTCTTTCAGAATAGGGATAATCGTGTCCGAGTGCCATCTTCTCAAAAGACCTTTTAATATTTTCACCCCGATAGACAACCACAACACGGTCTATCTTCTTTCTCCTGGAATAAGATTGAACCATTCTTCTGTATTTGAATGGATCCTTTCTTGTAAATTCCAATTCCACCTCAAGGGCCACTCTTAAAAAATTTCTATTGGATTTCATCACAAAAACAGCCTTGGGGAGATACAAACAGTCCTCAGAACCCCACAGTCCGTTCTCCTTGTACATCCTGCGGAGTCCAAGCCTCATGTAATATCCGTCATCATGGATGAGACCATTTTCCTGGAGCTTCAGCATGAGTCTTGCCACAATAATATCCTCGTGGAGATAGTTCACTGAGGGTGGAGGTAATATCCTTTTACCAACAAGCCTTTGAACATCAGGAGAAGCCTTGTTTAAAACCAGACAATTCTCAGCCAGTTTTGAAGTGTGTCTTCTAAAAAGCTTTCTTGACTGAAAGCCTCTCCAACGGATACTGGACCAACCCTTGGTCCTGGAGTTAAAAAACTCATCCCAGAGTTTCCTTGTGAGAAACCCGGATCTTGCAGCAAATTTTATTTCCTTTTCTGGAAGTGTGTAGGGTCTTGCCATCAGGCACCTCTCAGTTTTAGGACTAAAATGTTTTTATTTTTATCTTTATCTTTATCTTTTTCCATAAAATCTCCCTTATCTTAGGCCGAGGATATCTGTATCCTCGGAAAACGAACTTTTTTTGACTTTCTTTTTTATTTGATCTCTTTGATTTTTCATCACCTCCTTTGCTTTGTTTTCTATGATCTTTGGTATTTCCTGTGATGGACATGGAATGTCTTCCACTATATCCATGCCCTCTTCTTCCTCTCCATCATCATTCTCTTCAAATCCCCTTGATTGAAAAAAAGACTCATCTGCTTTTCCATTTTTCCGGAAAATTCCTTGAAACATTCCCGGTTTTCTATGAACCTCTGGGAAAAGAGGATTGGGTTTTTTAAAATTTTTACGGGACTTCTTAGTTTTACGTTTTTTGTATTGGTTTATTTTCTTTTCAACCCATAAAAGGACTTTCCAGATAACAAGAAAGAATACAACAGCTACAATCAGGATCAAAATCAGCTTGACACTGGGCCTGTTAAAAAACTCTAATATTTGGTGAACTCTCATTAAAAACCTGATTTTAATTCCATAAAAGAACATCTCAATGTAATGAAACTTCTGATAAATGATGATTATTAAAAAGATGAAACCAAGAGTTATTGCCTGGCTCAAGTCTTCATCTTCATTGCCATAGCCCATAGCTAAACCTCCTTTAAAAAAAAATGGTTTAAAATGTTTGGATATTCGGATTTGGCATCAAGTGGAGTGCAATGAATTGCACTGAATCTTCAGAATAAATTTTTATTAAAAGGTCATAGGAAAAAAGCTGACAAAACTTGCTTCTTATGAACTTCCAACAATTTTTTATTTTTCAAAAATAAATTCGGGATTTTTTATCAATAAGGATTATTCAAAAAGAGTTCTGTAGGGGAGAGTTTCCTGATTTTGGATACAGTTCTCCCCTGGATGAAAATCGCCTGATTTTCAAACAAACCCTACTTTCTCATCCAAACATTTTAAATTTGCAAGAGATTTTTTATTTTTTATTTCGCATTGAGTTAAAAATATAAAAGCCCTCTCATATAATGTTGAAAATGTCCCCCATGAAATTGCTATTTTTAGCAAATCAAGAGCCTAAAATTTAGGCAATCTTAATTTTCAAAAACTCATTAAGGCTTATATTTCTTCTCAAGACTATTTTAAGAAATTTTAAGACTTCAAAAAAAATTAAAAAATCTTTTTTGCCGTTTTTTTGTGAGTTTTCCTAGGACCTTTTTGAGTTTTAAAGATTCTGCCTAAAAGGTTGGATTGCTAAATGTTATCTGGATATAATTTTCTCCAATCTGAATAATCAAGAAGGTGAAAGTTTCCTTCAGGAGCACAGCTAAAAGTACGATGTTTGTAACGTAGTTGATTCTGTAACTTAAGAAAATTAATTGTATTGAATATTTTTACTTTAATAGGAGTATATAAGTTAATTTGAAGTCCTGTTGTTTTCTCGGTTAATTGAGGTGGTTCTGTATAAATCATTCCTGCTGGTTGAATATTAACAATATCCTTTGTCACAATCTTTCCAGAATAAATTGCTTTAGAGCTACTAAAGCCAAATAGTTTATGAGTATCACGGTATTGAAGCATATATTTTACTTGTTCAGAAAAATGATTTGAATCTTGAATCAAACCCTCTTTCAAATACGAAACAACCTTATGTGAAACATCTTCAGTTAGCTTCTTTCTTATATAAAGGAGCTTTGAAGTACATCCATTTTTTGAAAAATCCTTCACCAGATTTTTTATATCTGATTTATTTATTTTTAAAATTAATTCTTTTAAAGATAATTCTAAAAAATCAGAGATATTTCCAAAAAAATCTCCCCTTTTTTTACCACCTATGTATATCTCAGAATTCTTTATATAAAAAAATTTACGGCTATTACAGTCAGAAACAACGATTCTTAAATATTCAACACTGAGCGAAGGAGCGAACTCCCAGAATGGATCTGTAAAAGTTTTTCTGGGGTTTTTATGAAAAGTTTGAATTAGTTGTCTAAAACCACTGTTTCTAATTATTTTACTGGAGTCTTTAAGTGAAATACCTATACCATCAACGTATATATCCGATGAATCTTCTTTATGGTTTTCAGCAGCCGACCACGACAAACTTTGTCCCTTTAGGTCATACTTTTTTTTAAGAAGATTTCCCAATTTTAACCCTCGATCAAATAAAGTTTCATATTTTTTGAAATTTTCAAATGTAATTTTGATTCCATAATTTTGAGTAAACTTACAGAAGATGTTAAACTTTTCCTGCACTATCTGATCCGTAAAAGACTTGCCACAGATTCCAATCATAACAGAAATTTCGTGAATATCAGATACTATTAATGGCATAATTAGGTTTTAAAAAACTCCGCTAAAATATCCAACTCGTCTTCTCTTGATAAAAATAAATCATTCTTCAACTTTTCATTTTTGATAATATATTTCATGTTTTTTTCAATCGACAGCTTACTTAATTTTCCATTACTTATCAATTCAATAAACTGTTCAAAGGAAAATCCAAAATTCAAGATATCTTCCCTAATTCCTAAATATGTTGTTGGACTAATTTCTTTGAGTTTATAATTTAAGATTGAATCTAAATTTTCAGTTTGTCCGGAGAAAATAAATGCATACGGTCTTTGAGATTTAATTAGTGGAATACTATCTGTAATAAGGTATTCTCGAAATTTCTTCCTGGATGTCTTGTTGATTTTATCTGGTTCAGTAAAAGTCATTTTTCCTCTTAACATATACCTGTTTTTTGTGACGAATATTCTTTTTTTCTATATTTATTTTTTCTATCTGCCTTTTTGAACAATCTTGGCCAAACTTCCTCAAGTCTTTTTGCTAAATGAAAAGCAAGGAGAGGAGGAACTGCATTGCCAATAAGTTTATATGCCTCAGAAGTACTGACACCTTGCCCTCGTTTTTTATCGGTAAACTTATAATTGTCTGGGAAAGTTTGAATTCTACAGCATTCACGGATTGTCAAGCGACGCTCTTTTAGACCTTTGTTTAATTCAAGTTCATTTTTTCCACCATATTTCTTAGAAAGTCTTCGAAACTCAATATTTCCGTGATGTTCTGCTCTAATGGTTGGCCCTATTTTATCTAAATCAACTTCTCGATTCCCTTGGCAATGCTTTCCATACCATTTGGCTTTAGAAAATGATTTTTGATCCCAATCCTCTGTGGCATTAGGTTCTTTTAGATCTTCAAAAATTTTTCTTAACGGCACTGACGGTAATAGATTTGGATTATTACTTTTTACTAATGAATGTGTTGCTTGAGGGAAAGGAGTATATTCCCTTGGTATATTTTTCTTCATTAAAGCTATTAGGGCTGATTCCTTGAGAGTATCTTTTCTGAAGCCAATGAAAAACACCCTCTCTCTAGCTTGAGGAACTCCAAATTCTCCAGCATTGAGAACTCTCCCATCAATAACCATATATCCATTATCACCAATATTTTGAAAGTCACTTTGAATGATTTCCTTGGTGTCTCCAAGTGAAATTAAACCTTTGACATTTTCAGCTATAAAAATTTTTGGTTGAATAATGTCTATAACTTCTCTCATCCACATATAAAGTTTGCCTCTATTTTCTTCATTTGGATGTTCAATCAAATAACCTTTATGATTTTTGTGCGAATTAAATCCTTTCCTTTTACCTGCAATTGAAAAATCCTGGCAGGGGAATCCCCCTGTTATTACATCTACATTTTTTGGAAATGAGTCTTGATTATCCCAGTGTCTTTTTACTTTGTCCACAATACTTTCCAAATGAAACCATTCTGGTTTTGCATTAAAATTTCTACTAAAAAAATTTCTCCACACTTTTTGAGATCCTGGCCTTATATCATTAGCAAAAACAGTTTTAAATCTAGTAGGTGGTAATTTAAACCAGTTTGTTCTTGTTGAATTTAAAGCCCAATCTGGGTGAATGTTTTTATTTATACAAAATTCATGTACCTCAAATGCTCCTTCAAAACCCAAATCCATACCACCACAACCACTAAATAAGCTTAAAACTCTCAAGTCTTTTTGAAACTCTAGGTCAGAATGTTTTTGAATTATTGAAAATGAATCTTTCTCAGGTGTAATCACATTTTCTCCATGAAAAAATTCTATTTGAGCATAATGTGTTATGTAAAGTCATATTACAAATCATTCTACGACACCTTGTATAAATTATTTACAGGATTTTCGTCAAAATGAAACCTCTATGCAAACACCGATGTCTCATTAAAATACTATCACAAATAAAAACTTGTCCCATAAATTAAAAAACTGAGGATAATAATACAAATATTTTTAAAATCCCTGGCAAAGTTTGACATTGAATTGATAATTCTAAAAATTTCATTTAAAATGAGGGATTGTATAATATAAGTAAAAATGTCTTTTGGTTATGAGATGGCTGATGTATTAACAAAACAACAAAGAAGTTACTGTATGTCTCAGGTGAGAGGTCGAAATACAAAACTGGAAGTTACTATTAGAAAGTTAATCTGGCAAAAGGGATTCAGATATAGAATAGAACACGGTCTTAAAGGAAAACCTGATATGGTTTTTCCTTTTTACAATGTTGTTGTTTTTATAGACGGATGTTTTTGGCATAGTTGTCCAAAACATTATCGGCCTCCATCAACAAATAAAAAATTCTGGAATGAGAAAATATCAAAAAATAAAGAAAGAGATAATAAGATAAATATTCATTTAAAAAAAGAAGGCTGGAGAGTGATTAGAGTTTGGGAACATGATGTTAATAAGGGTCCTGAGAAAACGGCAAACAAAATAATAAAATTTTTACTTAAAAAGAATAAGCATGAAAAATATTAAGCTAAAGGCAATAGATTTTTTTTGTGGTGCCGGTGGACTGACTTATGGTCTAAGAACTGCCGGTATTCATGTGCTTGCGGGAATAGATAATGATAAAACCTGTAAAGCCACTTTTGAAAAGAATAATGAAAAGACACTATTTGTTAAGAAAGATATTTCAAAATATTCCCCGGTCGCTCTTGAGAGAGAATTGAAGATAAAAAAAAGAGATGACAATATGATTTTTGTCGCTTGTGCTCCCTGCCAATTTTGGACAAACATTCAAACAAATAAAAATAAATCGAAAGAAACAAAAAACTTAATTCTGGATTTTAAAAGATTTGTTAAATATTTTGAACCGGGGTTCGTTGTTATGGAAAATGTTCCCGGTGTATCATCAAAAACACCAATTAAAAAATTTATAGATACTCTTAAAACCTTCAAATATCATGTAAATTCTTCCATAATTGATATGTCTCTATACGGAATACCTCAAAACAGAAAACGTTTTACTCTTCTGGCCTCCCGAATTTCCAAGATTTCTTTTCCAAAGCCAAAACAGAAAAGGCTTACTGTAAGAGATATTCTTGGAAAAGAAAATGGTTTTCCGCAAATTGAAGCGGGAACAAAAGATATAACACATTTTTTACATTCCACCTCCAGTCTTAGTGAAAAAAATATACAGCGTTTAAAAATGACAGAAAAAAATGGAGGTGATAGATCTGTCTGGATGAGTAGGAGAAAGTTTCAGCTTTCTTGTTATTCTAAAGGTAAGGATATTTTTTATGATACTTACGGGCGTATGTGGTGGGATCAACCTGCACCCACTATTACCACGAAGTTCATCAGTATTAGTAACGGACGATTCGCTCATCCAGAAGAGGATAGAGGTCTTTCTCTAAGAGAAGGGGCCACCTTGCAGACCTTTCCAAAGAAATATAGATTTGTTGAAGAAAAAATAACATTAACGGCAAAAATGATAGGTAATGCTGTTCCTCCAAAATTTGCCAGGGTAATAGGGAAACAAATTATTAAATCTATTAAATGAGGTAATATATTATGTCTGAAGAAATACTGCAAATGACGTTTGACCCCAATACAATAGAGCATCTTGGTGCCCGTATGTACACAACATTACCACCTGTATTAACGGAATTGATAGCCAATGCTTATGATGCTGATGCGGAAAATGTCATTTTGACGTTAAGTGATAATAATAAGGAAAAAGAAATTATTATAGAAGATGATGGAACGGGAATGTCGTTTGATGAAATTAACAAAAAATTTTTAAGGATTGGACAGAATAGAAGGCAGAGAGAGCCTGATGTGACACCGATAAAGAACAGAAAAGTAATAGGAAAAAAAGGGTTGGGAAAATTATGTTTTTTTGGAATTGCACATGAGGCGGAGATTATTACAAGAAAAGAAGAAAAAGAAACTGTGTTTGTCATGTCATGGGAAAAAATTAAAAAAATAGAAAATGGAGATTACGAACCTGAAATAAAAAGAAAAGAATATTCTGAAAAAAGGAATGGAACCAAAATTATTTTAAGAAAAATTCAAAGAAAAACTGATTTTGTTTCTGAACAATTGGCTGTTTCTTTATCTAGGATGTTTATAGTCAGTTCTGATTTTAAAATTACTGTAAAACACAACGAAAAAAAAATTGTAATTAAAGACGATATGAAGTACAAGGATTTGGAAAAGGAAGTCGAATGGAATTTCCCTCTTTCTGACTATTCTACTCATAGTTACGACAGAGCAAATCAAATAAAAGGACTTCTAATTGCAACAAAAAAACCTATAAAGCCAAGTACTAAAATGAGGGGGATTACTCTTTTTTCAAGAAAGAAGTTAGTAAACAATCCGGAATATTTTTCAAATAGCACTTCAAGTAACTTTTTTAATTATTTAACCGGCTATTTGGAAGTGGATTTTATAGATGATCTTTCAGATGATGTTATAGCAACAAACAGACAGTCTTTAAACTGGGACCAAGAAGATATGAAAAATTTGCAGGAATATTTGAAAGGATTGATTGGTTTTCTTCAAACAGATTGGAGAAAAAAGAGAAAAAAAGAGAGAAGAAAAAAGATAAAAACAAAAGGAATAGATATCGAGAATTGGTTTTCAAAATTACCTGAAGAACATGAGATAAAAAGCTCAGTTGAATTCATAGTTCAAAATGTTATTGATGAGTCTGAGTTATCAGAAGAGAAACAACAAGAAACTGTGGAGAAAGTACGTCAATTAGTTCCCGAATATCCGAAATATCACTGGAGGCACCTACATGAGGGAATCAAGGATGTAGCAAGGGAAAAATATGAAAATAAAGATTATTATGGGGCCTTCTTTGAATCAGTAAAGAGATATGTCAATAAAGTGAAAGAGAAGTCAAATCTTAATGAAATTGGTGATAAAGACTTAATGGGTAAAGCTTTCAGTGAAAAAACTGGAAAACTAACAGTAACTGAAAAATTTAAAAAATCAGGAGGTTCAGAATTTGAAAAAGGGACAAGAGATAATATAGAAGCAGGACAAATGTATCTAAGTCAGGGGGTTGTAGCAGGATGTAGAAATCCTTTAGCTCATGAAGAATTTAACGACCTAAAAAATTCCGGTTTATTTACAGAAAAAGATTGTTTGGATGCCCTTAGTCTATTGTCTCACTTATTCAGGCGACTTGATAATGCGAAGAAAAGACCTTGATCTTCCTGATAGACCTGGTTTTGATGTCGGTAGTAAAAAAGTAGTATCCTGGTAGCAAACGGATGAAATTTCATGGATTTTCCTGAAATTTACAAGCTGTGATTGTCAGTCTTCTTTAGTGATTTTAAGTATTTGGCTTTATTGAGGTTTTTTAAATTCTGGACTTTTTTGGTCCAGAAAATGGAGCGGGTGATGGGGCTCGAACCCACGGCCTCAACCTTGGCAAGGTTGCACTCTAGCCAACTGAGCTACACCCGCAATGATTTGTATCCATTTAGTACACAGGACTGATAAAAGAATCAAGTGGTAAAGGGCTTGGATAAGGTCCTGAAATTTTTCCCTATAAGAAGGGTTAATCTTCAAGCAGAGAGCGGAGCATCCAGGCTGTTTTTTCATGGACCTGAATCCTCTGGGTCATCAGATCCGCTGTTGCCTCATCGTTGGCCTCTTCCGCTTTGGGAAAGACATTTCGGGCTGTACGGATAAGGGTTTCATGGGCTGTGACCAGATTGGCAATCATGTCTTTGGCCTTGGGGGTTCCCTCTTCCTCCCCGATGGATGTGAGCTTTGAGAACTCGGCGTAGGAGCCCGGTGCCCTCTCACCAAGGGAGCGAATGCGTTCAGCGATCTCGTCAACGGCTGTTGCCAGTTCCGTGTACTGTCCCTCAAACATGAGATGAAGGGTTTGAAACATGGGACCCTTTACGTTCCAATGATAATTGTGTGTTTTAAGATAGAGGGTGTAGGAGTCCGCTAAGACTTTTGACAACCCCTCTGCGATGTTTTTTCTGGCTGATTCTTCAATACCGATATTTAATTTCATTTTAAACCTCCTTGTTATGGTTTTTAACACTTAATGCCTGGGCGGCTGAATTGACCACCGAGGCAATCCTGGCAATGGATTGGATTCCCTCAGGGGAAAGGCCGGATTTTTTTAATGTCTGACTGTGGGCCTTGATACACAAACCACAGCCGGAAAGCACTGAAACGGCCAGGGAATAAATTTCAAAATCAATTTTATCCACCCCCGGATTGGCCATGGCTGTCATCCTCAATCTTGCCGGTAGGTTTTCAATTTCAGAATCCTCGCTGAGATGAACAAATCGATAGTAGATGTTGTTCATGGCCATGAGAATGGAGGCCGTCCGGGCCGCCTGAATTTCATTTTGACCTAAATCAGATGAATTTTTTATGGCCGAGATCAAATCAGAATTTCTGGTGGCGTAAGCACAGGCCAGAGCCGCCCCTGAAATCTGGTTTTGTTTAAGATCGGGAGTTCCCTTTTCATTAAGTACAAAACTGATGTTGATTTTCACGTCCCTTGATAAGTCACCTATTTCTTCTCTAATATTTTCCAAATTCATATTCACTCCTTTTTTTAAGAGACCCTTTGATTTAAACCATCTGATCTCATTTTAATCCTTCCCAAGTATTTTTTCGGAAAGGCTTTATTGTAAAACTTAAACCTGAATTGTCTCCTCTCCTTTTTTCCAGTTGCATGGACAGAGTTCATCGGTTTGAAGGCCGTCCAGAACTCTTAAAACCTCCTGGGGGTTTCGTCCCACATTGAGGTCAGTGGCGTAAACAAAACGGATAAACCCCTGGGGGTCTATAATGTATGTGGCTCTTTGGGAAACCCCTTCCTTTGCATCCAGAATGCCCAACTTTTCTGAAAGTGCCCGCTTGATGTCAGAGAGCATGGGAAAGGGCAGATTTTTTAAATCCTCCTCACTTTTACGCCAGGCCAGATGGACAAATTCCGAATCAATACTGGCTGTGAGAATCTGGGCATCCCGATCCTGAAACTCTGAATTCAGGTCTGAAAAACCCTTGATCTCCGTGGGACAGACGAAGGTAAAATCTTTGGGATAAAAGAAAAAGACAAGCCATTTGTCCTTATATGTTTCATTGTTAACATCCTTAAAAGCCGTTTTCATATCATCAGAAACCACCGCTTTGAGTTGGAATTGTGGAAAATTTTCTCCAAGTCCTTTCATAACACTCTCCTTTCGTTTTTGACCTTTTTGCAGAGAGACCATTTGTTTTATCTGGATTTAAATAATCCCTGTTGGGGTCGGTTTTTATTTTTATCCTGTCCGGGTTTTTATTTAAATTTTCCAACCCGGACCGGATCCCTTATCAGGGCCTTTACAAACCCATGGATTCAAATATGGTTGATTTTTTATAATATATGAAATATATTGTTTTTATAGTACAATAGTTTTTGTATATTACTACTGATCCTGTTTGATTTTCGATGTTTCAACGGGAAAAAGTTTATGAAATCCCAAACCCGATCAGTATGGTTAAACCCTTGGAGTTATTAGAGTTTATGCCGACTCTCACCCAACTGGAATACATTCTGGCCGTAGCGAAAGCGGGTCATTTTGGGAAAGCCTCGGAGCATTGCCATGTCTCCCAACCCAGTCTCAGCATCCAGATACAAAAAGCTGAGGAAGAGCTGGAAATTCAAATCTTTAATCGAAACAAAAAACCCGTTGTTCCAACCCAGAAGGGTAAGGTGGTTATTGAACAGGCCCAGAAAACCGTGGGGGAGTATAAAAAACTTTTAAGTCTTTCAAGATCTGAGACCCGGGAAATAAAGGGAAGTTTTCGGCTGGCGGTGATCCCCACCCTTTCCTCCTCGGTGATTCCTCTTTTCTTAAAGGAATTTTCAGAAAAATATCCAAAAGTGGAACTTTTTATTAACGAATTGACCACGGAAAACATCATTCAGTCCTTAAATATGGATGAGATGGATGCCGGGATTCTTGCAACCCCCCTGGGTGAAAAAAACCTGGAAAAAAAGATTCTTTTTTATGAGGCTTTCAGTGTTTATTGTTCAGAAAATCATCCTCTTTTGGAAAAGAGTTTTCTTAAAATAAATGATTTGAAAAAACAAAAAGATCTTTGGATTTTGTCTGACGGTCACTGTTTTAAAAATCAGGTTCTCAATTTTTGTAATATGGATTCCATGGAAACTTTTAAAAATGTTCATTTTCAGAGTGGAACTCTTGAAACTCTTAAAGCTTTGGTGGAAAAAGTCCATGGATACACCTTTTTACCACAATTGAATATTGATAATCTCAGTGCCGGTGAAAAAAAGCAGGTTCGCTGCTTCAAACCTCTGTCCCCTTCAAGGGAGGTGAGTCTTGTTTTTCTCCGCTCCCACTGGAAAAAGGATATTATTCAAAGTTTAAAAAAAGTGATCCGGGACCAACTTCCCCCTTCGGTAAAAAAAATCAGGGAGTCAGGGTTCAGGGTTATAGGAGTTGATGGAAACAGTTTCTGTTGAGTTTTCCTGATAATGTTTCTTCCTCCGATGAATGAATACCAGTGGTTTGTCCTACAGATTTTTTCATAGAGTCGATTAAGGATGTTGCTCTTAGTTGTAGCGTTATTCTAATTGTTGTAAGCAATTTCACCGCAAAGGATGGCAGCCCCTACAGTTCCTCCTCCGGCAACTTTGACGGCCTTTGGTGTGTTTTGACCTAGGGTGAGGGCTGTAGAAGCACCAGCTGATATGGCTGCCGCCGGTCCTGAGACCACCACTCCTTCCGGAGGGGGTATTGCTGTTTTTCAAAAAAAAATCAGAGTTAAAGGATACGGATACAATATGATGTTTGCCAAATGGGATGCGATGAGCACTTGTTGGAAAATAAATAATGGCTGGGATACCCCCGGATGGGTGGCAAGCAGAAAAAGTGGTTCTTCCGGTTCGGGTATGGAATCAGAGTCTGTACCGCCGATAAGCATAGAGGAAAAAACATCAAAGGTTGAAGAACTGGAGAGCCAAGGTATGAAATGTCGTCATATCAAGAATTGGCATCACTAGTACACTGTAAAGTTAATTTTTAACAATTTATTTCAATTTTTTCTGACAAATTTGAAATTTTTACATCATGTACTTTTCTTTTTTACAAAAGTTAAAAAACCGATAGATTTTTTTGTTCTGTAATATAATAATGAATTCTGTTTGAAAATTCAGGAGTTTCAAAAGCAATCATAAAAAACTGAATTTTTTAGAGGAAACCCAAGTGAGGTATCTGTTTTTCATATTTTTGATTCCCGTTTTAGCTCAGGGGGCTGGAGGTAATGTTTTTGATTTCGGTGCCCGTCTTGCAAAACGGTCCTCATCGCTGGGATTACCAGGGGTCCTTGATGATCTGAGAATCAATCCGGGACTTCTTCAGAAGCAGATTCTAAAAAGGTTGGAAGAGGCCATGGATGATCCATTGAAGTTGGTTGAAGTTGACCCGAAAACGGGACCCGATTTCAATACCATTTTGGAGTCTGATGTCTTCGGTCCTTTTTTCTTTTCACGTCTTGATCTCTCCAATGAAAAGCAAATGAAAAGACTGGCTGAATTACTGGATCAGGAAGCGGAACTTTATCCCCATGCGTTTAGAGCATTCTGGGATAAAACGGATATTGAATCGCTTACTATTATTTGGGAAAAATTTATGAATGCATTGAAAAAGGGGATTCAATCCCATCGGCTTAAACCCGGTCTTGAAACGGATTTGCAGGCAGCCCTTTTGAGTGTTTTTAAAAAACCGGGAGACACGGGTCTTCCTCTACATTACGGCGACGATTTGCTCGGTATGTACAATCTGCATCCAAACAGAGTTGTTCGCAGTGCTGAGGAGTCACTTTATTTTATGCTCACACCTCAAATGAGAGCCGCTCTTGATCAACATCTACAGGCCAACGGAAATATACCAGGGAACGTCACATCTATAAATCGTGACAGAAACAGACTGGCGGAGATTCTGGGCAGGCCCTATGTTTCATTAATGGGTTACGATGTAAAACCCCATGCACTTTTCCACCTTATTGTCTGGGGAGGGGAATTCAAACCGGGTCGGTATCGTTATTTGCCCGATATCAATGCGGAAGAGGGTGTGAAAGCCAAAAGATCGAAAACCCCTTACCAGTACACGGAAGAGGAAATACAAAAACTCACGGAAATTTACACCAATCCCCATTTCCGATTGAATCCCAATGATGTCCATTGGGATGAAATTGCGGTTCCCGTTATGGAAAACCCTTCCAGTCTTTCCGGAAGCAGGGAGGTTGTTTTAAAAGTCTGGGAAGACCTGGAGTGGATCGAGGTGAACAGGTGGAATCGTGATCTGTGGGATAAAAAAGGCAGCAGGTATCATGTCATGGAATTGGAAAAAACAATTCTTGAAAAACATATTGTGAAAGCAATGGATGATTTTATAGGTGAAAATGACCTGCCCCTTTCGGGTGAAGATGCAAAGAAAATTGTACTTGCAGCCCTGGGTGAGGCTGATAATGTTTTTATAAGATCTTTCATGGAAGCTTCTGCTGAAAGTGAGGGTTTTAGACATTTTTTTGATGAAATTCTGGAAAGTTTTTTTGATGAATCCCTTTAAGAATCCCCTTAAAACCCTTTGTAAATTTTACATGGTCAAAGGTTTCTATTTAATATCCATCAATTCTGTGCTATATAAACTGACCGGAAAAGACTATTGATATTTAACATTTATAAGGAGAGCAAAAATGCATAATTCTAAAAAATCATTATCTGAATTGAAAATCATTTATTTGTTTCCAAAGATGTTGTCTGATTCATTGAGAATCAAAGCATTTTCACAAAAATCACCATCAAAAAATCCTTTTCCGGTTGGAATTTTTATTCTGTGTTTACTGTTTTCTTTTAACAGCTTTGCGGCTAATCGTTTTCTTAGACTCATTCTTGGTGGAAAACCCACGGAGTCAGTACCCGTTGAGTCCCCATCAGGCCCCACGGCTGAAGAAGTGGCAAATTATGTCAGACAAGAACATAATCGATCAATAGGTGACACCCGTAGAATCTCCGGGGATGTCATTGATCATTTATCCGGAATCGTTGACGAACAATTCAACCGTACTCTGGATGAAATTCTGGAAACAAGACAAATAGAAAACCTTCCTGAAGCCATGCTGGATGAGTTGAGAGCCGCCACAATGGATCCTCTGAGACTCTTTGATCCTGACAATCCTCAGGAATTTGCAAGTGCTGTGAATTTTAATCTCAGAGGACTCGTAAATCAAATTCCACTTCCAGGTCAGTTCACAGAACAGACCCTTGCTTACAGGGATATTTATCGGGCTTTTTTTCAAAAACGACTTGATCCTAAAAATAGAGAACAGATGTATCGTCTTAGAAATCTCCTGGACAGATACTCTGATTCCGAGATAACTCCTGATGATGTTCTCCGTTTTCTTTGTAAACATGACAGTTTTGAGGAAAGTGCCTATCAAAAATGGGCTGACGAAATTATGGTAAAACTCTATAGAAATGATATTTTCAAAAAAATGGCCGATAGTTGTTTTGAGAATGGTTTTGACGAAAAAGCATTTTTTACTCTCTGGGAGGATCCACCTTTTAGAAAATTTATTGTTGATTCCAAGTTTATGAAAAGACATCATCTCGCAGGTAACATGGATCTTCTTATCAAGTGGTGGCGGGAGTTTGGTTTCTCTGTTCTGATGGACGATCAATTTAACACTCTTGTTAAGGCTTCGTTTAATGAAGCCGCTCTGACCTCCAATGCCAGGCAGACACTTGACAATGATCCTTTTTGGCAAACAGTTCAGGAAGCCGCTAATAATGACTCAGGTTTTAGTGATAGTGTTGAACGCCTCATGCGGAAAATGACACCCCTTAAAGAAGACAAACCTTCCTACGGCTTTGGCGGCGGCGGATTGGCCTGATTCATATTAAATATCCCCGGAGATTGAATTCATAAAAAATACAAAGAGTCTTTAGCCAGAGGCACATGGGTATGTTTTGTAATTAAATTTCAGCAGTAAAATAATTTTGCTCTGGTGATATTGCTATGAAAGATTATGAAAGTAAAACAAGAGGCAGTATGAAGGCAAAAAAGGCTCCGAGGAGCCACAGGGAAGCAGAAAAAACAAGAATTCTCATAGACCACTTTTTGGCTTTTTGACAAGCCTCTGCCTGATTTGGATCAACAGGGCAGGAAGTCTCCCGATTGAAATAATTTGACAAAAACCCAAGAAGAATCAGTAGAGCTGAAAGTCCAAAAACCAGTGCTTTGTTTTCTGATAACCAGACTATTTGGGGAAACATTCCTATGAGTCCTGCAAAACCGGCCCCCAATCCAAGAAGGACAAGGAGTGCTGGAAGGGCACAGCAGAAAATGGTTCCAAGGGAGGTAAAAAGGGAAAGCCAGGAGAGAATCAGGTTTTTATTGGTCACTTTTAGACCCTTGTTTTGAATTTGTTTTTTTGTCTTCTATGGAAACCGGATGGAACCCGGAGGCCTTGATTAACTCTTTAATCTTCTCATCCGGAAAACTCTCCCCGGATTTCAGGACAAGAGTGACTTTTTTAGACTCCAGGTCCACTTTTATGGATTTCACGGCTTTTTGTTTTTTAAATTTTTTCTCAATACTATTTGAACAAAAGGCACAAACCATCCCATGGACTTTTATAATTTTAGTCAGATATTCAGTGGATTTTTCCTCCGGGATTTTCTCTTTAGATTTGTTTTTCTGACCTTTGGAGATTTGATTTTTTGTGGAAGCCTTTTTGTCCTGTGGAACTTCTTTTGACTTTGAGCGAGTGTCATTTTTTTGGGGTTGTTTTTTACCGGTGATTTCCTTTTTTTCAGGGATATTTCTGCTATCCTTATCGGGTTCCACGACCGGTTGTTCAGTAAGGGTTTTTTCCTCTTTAGAGACCTCTTTGGGATTCAGTGAACAGGAAACCCCTATTGACAGACCGATAAAAATTGTCAGTAATGAGTTTTTCATAAATTCTCCTTTGTTATAAAATTAAGTCTTTTTTAAATTTTTGATTTTTTCCAAATTATAAAAAACTATTTATTAAACCCCTTTTCAAACTTCAATTAGTATAAAAACCGGACCATAAAGTTTAAATGACTGTTGCCCCTGAAATCCTGTCCCAGTTCCCATAAAAAGTTTTTGTAAAAAAACCGGACTATCACAATGGCCAAAGGTTTGTGAAAGTGAACATTGGTTCTGAGTCTGAAAAGAACCCAGGAATTGAGTTCATCAAAATTCGCCAGATAAGGGGCAAAGCCTGTTGTCAAATCCAACCTGTTATATATCTTTTTGTTTTCAGAAAAAAGACGGTTTTCAGTCAGTCTTGCGGCAATATGGATTCTGCGGGTTTCAAAATCCGCCTGAACCCCCATTCGATAGAAGAAATTTTTCTTATTATTTGGTTTTTGTTTGAGTTGGGAAAACCCCGGACCTCCAAAAAAATAAAGATTTCCCTGGGCTTCAGGCAAATTCCATCTTTTGGCCAGAAGGGCAAGATGCAACGAAGTTAAATTCCAGTTTTCTGTATTTCGGTCAAAAACAAGTCCTGTTCCCAGGTACCATTTGGGGGAGTACACAAAAGAAAGCTCCTGATTCACGGGGCTCATCTCGGACATGATGGCTGATCCCCCCTCAAAGGAGACGGGATGGGCTTTTAAATTCTCTGAAAAGGTGAGAAAACTTAATATTATAAATGTTTTCAATATTTTACCCATAAATAACGAACCCTTTATCTCAGGTTTTCCATGAGCTTTATTTTTTAAAGCCCTGAAAATACAAGCTAAAACAGTTTTTATCATTTTGGTTACACCGGGTTTTCAGAGGTTTTATACTGATCCGGTTTGAATTTTCATGGAATTTCTCTATGAAAAAAACATGAAAAACAAATGGTCTTCAGTATAATTAAAAAAAACTCCCTATCATTGCTACAGGTGAATACGTTTAAAAAAATCCGATTGTGACAAATATATTAAGTTTTTGTGAACTTTTCTGAAAGACCATTTGTTTCAGAGGGATTTTTTATAAGAAGAATGGTTTTTTGCCAGGACAAACAGTTTTTGGTATAAAAATGTCACAAATAAAAGAGGGCTGACGTATTATTTATGGATGTTTGGAATCAATGAAGGATCAGACAGATGAAATGTTAATGAAGGAGTTGGCCCTGGGGCATACATTTGCGTTTGACAAACTCTATGAGAGGTATTCGGACAAGACATACGGTTTTGCTGTTTTGAGATTGAAAAACAGGGAGGACAGGGCCGAAGATGTCCATCAGGTTGTCTGGGAAAAAGTGTATAGAAAGGCTCATACGTTCAAAAATACTAAAAAATTTTCATCCTGGTTATTTGGTATAACCCGGAATGCAATTATTGATGAGTTGAGAAAATTCTCAAAACAGGATCAATTGATCCAATCTCTTGAAAGGGAAAGTGTTTTTAAAAATTATGAGGAGAAATCCCTTTTTATTCCCATTGAAGCCTTGAAACCCCCTTACAGGGATGTTTTGGAAATGAGGTATTTGAAGAATATGGAAACCAGTGAGATTGCAAAAGCCCTCAATATCAAGGAAGCCAATGTCAGAAAAATAATTTCAAGGGGGCTTAAAAAATTAAAAACCATTTTGGAGAGATCATGAAAAAAACAGATGAAAAAGAAAACGAATATGAACTTTTTATGGAAAATCCGGGGGAATCCGCCCCTTCTCATTTATCTGAAACAATTAAAAGCAAAATGAATGAATACACAAACCCCCATTTGGAAAGAGTTGTTCTCAAATACATTTTTGTGTTTTTACCTGCCGGATTTATAAGTTTGTTTCTCTGTCCCCAGAAAGGGCTTGGATTTTTGGAAAACAATTATCCCCTGTTTTTTCATATTCTTCATTCCAATAAACTCTTATGTGGTCTTTATTGCGGATCCTTTTTCTTTTTAATCACTCACATAACCGCCCTGTGTGTTTTAAACCATTATGAAAAACTTGGTATTTTTAAAAAATTGTGGATCCTTCCCCATGGATTGTTTTCATTCTTTTTTGGAGGATTTATGCTTGTCAGTGAAGATGTTTACAATTTCAGTGTTGTCTACAATCTTTCCTGGCTGCTGGCTGTGCTGACAGGTCTGGGGTTAACAAAAAAGTTTTTTTATGGACATTATCATCCAGGTTTTATCAGAAAAGAAACTTCATAAATTGGACAGAGTTTGCAAATTTTTATGGAATCAAGGCTTATACTGAAGACCACTTGTTTTTCATGAGAGACCACTTGTTTTAAGCGGATTTTGGCTAAAGAAATTCAGCATAGAATAAATGATCTTTGAGAGACCACTTGTTTTAAGCGGATTTTGGCTAAAGAAATTCAGCATAGAATAAATGATCTTTGAGAGACCACTTGTTTTAAGCGGATTTTGGCTAAAGAAATTCAGCATAGAATAAATGATCTCTCAGGGAAATTCCATGAAAATTCAAACCGGATCAGTATATTTCTTTATTCACTGTCGAAGATTATTTCAAAACTGACGGGATGAAACGAATGGGTCAGGGATTCAATATTTATAAAATCCACTCCCAGTTCCTGGATTTCAGGAATGTCTTTCAGACAGACAGAACTGTGGATTTCAGTTTTAATGTTTTCGGGGACAAGGTGTAAGCCCTCTTTTATGTTTTGCCTGTCTTCATTTTTGAATCTGATGTGATTCACTTCAAGTTTACAGGCTGTTTTGAGTTCTTCGATATTTTTAACTTCCACGGTTATGGGAATATTGCTTCGATTTCGAAAATTCATGACAGCCTGTTGGAGTCCACCGGCCACCTGGATGTATCTCTCACCCATGATGAAATGATTTTTCAGGTAAGGGGGATGGGTCACAGCCCCTCCGTCTTTCATGGCCTGTCTGTACCAGTGGGTGTAGCCTGGAAGGGATTTGCAATGATCGAGAATCCGGGTTCGGCTTTTTTCACAGACTTTGACGAATTTTCTGGTCTGTGTGGCCAGGCCACTGAAAAATCCCAGAAGATCCAGAGCTGTTGTTTGAAGTTTTAACAGTGAAATCAGGTTGCCATCCACCTGAGACACACTTTGATTACAGAGAATTTCCTGACCGGCGTTGAAATGCTCTTCATAGTTAAGATCGGGATCTATTTGGGTGAGACAAAACTTAAAGAGAGGAGTCCCTGACAGGACCAGATCCTGTTTGGCCACCAATTGGGCCACTCCAAATTTTTCAGGGAAACTGAAAAACTGATCATTGATCTTGTTTTCAGCAAGTGTTTTGTTTAAAGCGGATTCGAGAAAATCTTCCATGGATTTTAAATTTACTTTTTATTTGATTTTTTAAGTGCCATTTCCTGTTTGAAAATTTTCTCCAATTCTTCACGGACCACTTTTTCCACGATTTTTGGAAGTTGGTCTTTAATGGCTTTTTCAAGAACAGAATGAATTTCAGGGGAAAGGGATGAGAGCTTGTCAGGTGTTGATTCGCCCCGGGACGGTCGGGTGTCCGGTGGAGGGTCTTCAGAGTCCGGTTGGTAAAGAAAGTCTTGAAGTTTCAGTTTTTCATCAGTTTGTGAATCTTTGGTTTGTGAATCTCCGGGTTGGGAACCGGATTCCTCCATTTCAGTGTCTTTTGTTATTGGTTTGTCGGAGGGTCTGTCCTGTGAGTCCTGTTTGTCCAGTGATTGAACTTCCCACAAATCATCTGATGAATCTTCCGTGAATGAAAAAACAGGCTTTTTTGCACTTTCCTCAAAATCCTCCGTGGATGAGGGTTCCCCAAGGGAAAAATCAAACCTCTCCTTTTCCCGGTTGTTTGGGTCGTCCCGGTTTTCCTGTTTTAAATTCTGTTTGTCTTCTTCATCACTGATTTCTGTGGCTCCGGAGTCCTCTTGCACTTTCAGGTTAAAGAAGGAATGGGATTCATCGTCCTGTTTGTCGGGTTTGAATTTTTCAAAAGACTCAGCAAAAATATTTTCTTTATCAAGGGGTTTCTGTTTGTCCTCCTCTTTTTCCTGATTTTTTTGATCTGAAAGGGGAAAGAAATCCTGGCTGTCTTCCTTGTTTTCCGTTTTCAGGGATTGCTCCTCCTGAGTGGAATCTGTTTTTATCTCTTCTTCGGGAAAATCCAGAAATTCGGAAATATTCTGATTTTGTGACTCTTTGACCAGGGAGTTGAATATTTGACGCATAACTTCAATTTCAAAGGGTTTTTCAAGTTCGGCTTTTGCACCACAGTTTTGGTACTCTTTTTGATCCAACTCCATAAAAGGACTCCACATTAAAACCACGGGAATGTCCTTTGTTTTTTGGTTTTGATTCAGCTCCCTGGTGATTTCATAGCCGTTTTTTTTCTGCATCAGAATATCCACAAAGATAATATGGGGCTGATAGGTTTCGGCTGTTTTCAGGACATCCAGTCCATTTTGAACGGATTTGATTTCAGCCCCAAGATCCTGAAGTCCCGCCCGGAAAACCTTTTCAATGGAAACGCTTTTGTCGGCAAGCAAGACGCGTAAAGACATGGGTTTAGTAAAAACGTGTTTTGTATCGGAGTCAAGGGACTTGAACTCCTTGACGCTGGTTTCATGGAATTTTAAGATAAAGGGCACTAAAGGGTTGTATGTTTGCTCTGATTGATCGCCATATATCAAAGGCTTTTCTCATTCATTTTTTATCAGGTCTTACGGTTTTTCTGACTTTGTTTTTTGTTATTGATTTTGTGACCTCTTTGATGAGGTTTGATGTGGGTCTGTCGACCCTGGGTCGCTATTACGGGGCCTATTCTTTTCAGATATGCTATCAGTTTATCCCGGTGGCGGCCATGGTGGGGGTTGTCTTTACACTTTCAGAACTCAATCGAAACAAGGAATTGACAGCCCTTTTCAGCCTGGGAGTCAGCCTTGGCCGGATTCTTCTTCCCATTTTTTTCTGGGCCTTTATCCTTTTTGGTTTTTCTTTTTTTTTAGGCGATCAGGTGATTCCCATCACAAAGCAAAAGCGGGATTATATCTATTACAAGGAAATGAAAAAAAAACCCGGTCTTTTTTCAACTCTGAAAACAGATAAGATATGGTATCGTTCAGGGTTGGTTCTCTTTAACATCAAACTTCTTGATTCTGATAAGCACAGGGCTTTTGGGGTGACTTTTCATTATTTCTCCCCGGATTGGCGTTTGGAACAATTGATTTCCTCAAAAGAGGCTGTCATCCATGAGGGAAACTGGGAACTGCTGGATGGAAAACGAATAACGTTCGTTGATAATATGACAACTCCTTTGGTGGAAAAATTTAAAACAAAAAACATTTTGGTTGATAAGGAGCTTTCAGATATTCAAAGTACAAGTTCAGCGTCGGATTTTTTAAGTCTCAGGGAATTGAGTCGTTATATAAAAAAGAACAAGGAGGCCGGGTTGGATATGACAAGTTTTGAAGTGGATTATCATAGTAAATTCAGTTTTCCTTTTACGATTTTTGTTATGGTTTTCATGGCTGTTCCCTTTGTAGTCGGTTATCAAAGGTCAGCGGGATTTACAAAAAACGTTTTTTTGATTATTGCCATGACTTTTGTTTTTTGGATTCTTCACTCATTTTTTATATCCTTTGGCCGCCACGGACAACTTCCCCCCCTTATTGCCACATGGGGGCCCAATATTCTGGCTCTCCTGTTGACCCGTTATAATTTTTACTGGCAGAAAACATGATTTTAAATTTTGCTGTTTATACTGATAAAGACATTGGAAATCATTTGGACATTTTTGAGTTTTAATTTTATACTGATTGTGTTTGAATTCTCAGGGTTTTTCACTCTTGAAATGACCGAAAACTCAAATGGAACCGGTATAGATAGGATTTCCTTTGAACGACTTTAGTTTGAATTATTTTAAAGTGGCTCCAAGCCTTTTATCGGCTGATTTTTCCAATCTTGAAGCTGAGATCAGAAGTCTTATGGAGGCGGGGGCATCGTGGATTCATCTGGATGTTATGGATGGTCATTTTGTTCCAAATCTCACTTTAGGTCCCCCTGTTGTGAAATCCTTAAGAAAAATAAGTGATATTTATCTGGATTGTCATTTAATGATGGAAGAACCGGGAAAATATCTTTCTGATTTTATGGAAGCCGGAGCCGATAACATCACTCTCCATGTGGAATCCAAAGGGAATACGGGTGAAATGATTGCCGGGATTAAGCAAAAAAAGATCAAAGCGGGTGTCACTTTGAAACCGGCCACTTCCTTAAGGGAAATAAAACCCTATTTGGATCAGGTGGACCTGGTCCTGGTCATGACTGTGGAACCGGGTTTTGGGGGTCAGACTTTTATGGAGGATCAGGTGGCAAAGGTGGATGAACTTGCCGAAATAAGAAAGGAAAATGGTTTTAAATACCGGATTCAGGTCGATGGTGGAGTGAACGGGGAGACCAGGAAAAAACTTGCCAGGGCAGACGTGTTGGTGGCTGGAAATTTTATTTTTAAACACCCTGGGGGTTATAAGAGGGCTATTGGGGAATTGAGGGGGAAATCATGATTGAACTCATCGGTGAGAATATAACAATGGAAGATGTTTTTAAGGTTTCCCGGGGAGAGTCTGTGAGCTTAAGTGAAAAAGCCAGGGGAAAAATGCTGGAATCCCGTCAGTTTATTGAAAATCGTTTGGACTCAGGGGACGTGATCTATGGGGTTAACACCGGTTTTGGCCATTTTAGTGACGTGAAGATTTCCAGGGAAGAGATTATTGAACTCCAGAAAAACCTGATTCGCTCCCACTGCATGGGGGTGGGGGAGGCTTTTACCAGGGAGGAAACCCGGGCCATTTTGTTTTTGCGGGCGGGGGCTTTGGCCCGTGGTCATAGCGGGATTCGACCGGTGGTGGTCGAAACTCTTTTGAATTACCTCAATAATGATATTATTCCCGTGATTCCACAGAAGGGCAGTGTGGGAGCCAGTGGTGATCTGGCCCCTTTATCCCATCTGGCTTTGGCCATTATCGGGGAGGGGAAAGTCTGGGGGGATGACAATCAGTTTCTTCCCGTTCATCAATTACTTGAAGAAAAATCCGTAAAACCCCTGGAATTAAAAGCTAAAGAGGGATTGTCCATGATCAACGGCTGTCAGGTTATGACGGCTGTGGGTCTTTTGAATCTTTTCAGTGCCAGGCGTTTGCTGTGGATAGCGGATCTTTCAGGGGCCATGACACTTGAAGCCCTTAAAGGATCCAGAAAAGCTTTTGATCCCCTGATCTCAGCCAGCAGACCCCATCCCGGTGAGGCCAAAACAGCCCGGAATCTTTTAAGACTTATGGGTGAAACTTCAGGTATTGCTGAAAGTCATCTGGATTGTAAAAAAGTTCAGGATGCCTACAGTCTTCGTTGCATTCCCGCTGTCCACGGAGCCGCCAAAGACAGTTTACGCCATGCTCTTTCGGTTCTTGAAGTTGAGGCCAATTCCAGTACGGACAATCCCCTGGTTTTTGCCAAAGAGGGCAGGATTTTAAGTTGTGGAAACTTTCACGGTGAGCCTGTGGCCTGTGCCATGGATTTTGCCGGTATCGCCACAAGCTGTCTTGGCAATATTTCCGAATGTCGTATCGAAAAGATGATCGACCCTTCAGCAAGTGGGTTGCCCGCTTTTCTGTCTCCACAGCCGGGACTTCATTCAGGGCATATGATTGTCCAGGTGGCCGCAGCCTCCCTTGTGAGTGAAAATAAAATCCTGTCCCATCCGGCCAGTGTTGACAGCATTCCCACTTCAGCAGGCAAGGAGGATCATGTAAGTATGGGAACCATTGCGGCCAGAAAGTTTGGTTCTGTGGTAAAAAATACGGAATATATTCTTGCCATGGAAATGCTTTCGGCCACCCAGGCCCTTGATTTGCTCAAACCCCTGGAACCTGAAGGAGCTGTCAAAACTGTTTTCAGGGAAATTCGCAAACAGGTTCCTTTTGCTGAAAAAGACAGGGTTTTTTCAGAGGATGTGGAAAAAATAAGGAGGATGATTCAGGATAACAGCCTTTGTGAAATCATCGAAAAAACAGTGGGGACCCTGGAGTGGTGAGAGGTTTTCTTTATTATGCCAGTGTCAGTCAGTCAGTCTTATTTTTTCATAATTCCAGGGAGGGAGGGCATCCTCCTTCTCATCATTTGCATTTGACCTGTATATTGAGGAGTCCTTCCCGGAAAACTCCATTCCAGAACATCGTCTTTGAGAGAGGAACACGTTAAAATGTCCTTTGCCAGTTCAATCTGATAATCAGACATAAAGGGATGTTTATGTCTTTCATTCCGGTTGTCACGGTCTTCCCTATAGGCTTTATTTAGCTTTCCGTCCTTGTTGACACATTCCTCTAAGAAGGCTCGCTCATCAGGACGGTTTTGTTCCCACGGAGTGTTTTCAAACTGAAGGGCATCAAAAAACAGCCGGTCGGTTAAAGAAATAAAGTCACTTTTGACTTCAATGGGCTCGCCTGTTATGGAGACAGAAAAATCGGGAACCACTCCGTAACCCTGGGGGGACCGTCCGCTGTTAAAAGTGTATATTCCAGTGGTTATTTTTGTATGAAGAACTCTGTTGCCTTTATTGATTTGAAGAGGTTCAACTGTCTGAATGGTTCCTTTGCCGAAAGTGCGTTGGCCGACCACCCAGCCCCGTCCCGTTTCCTGTACGACTCCGGCAAAGATTTCAGAGGCACTGGCTGAAGCAGGGCTGACAAGAACCACAATGTTTCTGTTATAAGACGTATAAACAGATGAAGATTCAATATGTCCCCCTTCAGAGAAATAAAGACCGTATATTTTTGAAGGATCTTCTATAGCTATTCCTTTTTCCACCGGTAATGACTTAACAATGGCTTCTGTACCGGGAATGATCGTGTTGAGCATACAGGCCACTTCACTAAGGACACCGCCCGAATTTCCTCGAAGATCAATAATCATTCCAATACTTAAAGGGTTATCAAGATCCTTTTTTTGCAGTTCTTTAAATTGTTCACAGAGTGACATACTTGCATCCATACCAAAAGAACGTAAAGGAACATAGAGGGCCTCAAAGGAATGGGGGGATAGGGGGTCTTTGGGTTCTGTTTGGCTCCGGGTATCCAGGGTTTCATCACAGTTCTTGAAAATTTCTTCCTGATTGAGATTGACAAAATAACTGTCTTCAAGGAAATTTGGAGCTGTGAGAATTGGCCCGCGGATGACAGTAATTTCTTTTTCCTGGTCAGTACAGATATCCAGCATTCCAAGTTTGACTGGGGTTCCTTTTTCCCCCCTGATTCTGTTTACAGCCTTTATCATAATTAAACCTCTTTTTTCTTCTTTGCTGATATCTTCAACATCCGATAAGGGACCCAGGAAATCCCCAACACTGACATCATCAACGCTTATTATAACATCCCCTTTTTGAATACCCGCTTTTTCGCCTGGAGAACCTTTTATGGGGTTTGTTATAATCCCGTCGAAGTTTAAATATCCATTAGTAATCTTTATTCCCACCCCATAAAACTTTTGTGGTTTCGGAGGGTCTCCGAGAGGGTACATATTGGCATGGGGACCATGGACCTGTCGTAAGAAAGTATTGTAGGCGATCCCTGCAAAATAGCTTTGTGAGTCATGGGGTGTTTTATCGGCGAACTGACGGACCTGCCTGACGATATCATTGAATTTTTCAATATGAAATGGAATTTTTGATGTTGATCTGTCATCGGCCTGTGTACCAGGATCAGGATCAGAAGAAGGTGGTGGGTTTTTGGAACCGTGACGGGAACAACTGATGGTAAAAATCATGAGCAGGGAGCTTGTTATTTTTAAAAAATTTTTCATTTTTTCTCCAAAGTTTTGTGAGGTTGTACAAATTTTCCACATCATTATTATGTTGATCTGGTAATGGCCCTAAAGAATGCACGAAAGTTCTCTTTAAGTTTTTTTGTATTTTCTGTCGTTTCTTCATAGGTTTTTGGGGTTTCCTTTTCTGTAAGGGGAATAATCTTAAAATCAGAACCCTGCACTTTTAATTGGTGAGGTTTATCATGTCTTGAAAGCAGTGAATTGAAAGCCATCATACAGCCGATAAATTCTTTTTCAGAACTGAAACATATTTCAGCGGATAAATCCTCGTTGAAGAGTCTGTTAAAGTCATAATTTGTTTCTGTCCAAAACCTTTTTGTTTTCGCTAACCCGTTTTCTTTCTCTGTTGTTTGTCCCCATGAGCTTGTGAACGAGAAAATAAAAATAAAAGATAAGATCCATTGAATCACTTTGCCTCCAAACCGGTTTGTGTGGAAATAAAAAACCGCTTAAATTTTAATCAATATTTATCAACTTTTTCAGATAATTATTTAATATACTGAAGACCATTTGTTTTTCATGTTTTTTTCATAGAGAAATTCCATGAAAATTCAAACCGGATTAGTATACTCTTGAGGCTTATATACGGAAAAATTGATTTTAGCCAATAAAATTTTTTAATGTAATGTATTATTTAACTTGGATTTAGCTAATTTATGTTAAGGTGTACTAGGATGACAGGTGAATAGACAGACCATGATGAAATCAGATCAGTCCGGAAAAATCAAGGCCCCAAGGGGTAATAAACTCAACTGTAAAGGTTGGCTTCAGGAGGCCGCTTTTCGGATGATTCAGAACAATCTGGATTCCGAGGTGGCTGAAATTCCTGAAAAATTGATTGTCTATGGAGGCTTGGGAAAAGCGGCCCGCAATTGGGAGTGCTTTAATAAAATACTAAAAGCCCTTAAAACCCTGGAAAATCATGAGACCCTTCTTGTTCAGTCGGGAAAACCCATCGGGGTTGTCAAAACCCATGAAGAGGCTCCAAGGGTTTTGATTGCCAATTCCAATCTGGTTCCCAAGTGGGCCCACTGGGATCATTTCCATGAATTGGATCAAAAGGGTCTTATGATGTACGGGCAGATGACAGCCGGTTCCTGGATCTATATTGGCAGTCAGGGGATTATTCAGGGCACTTATGAGACTTTTGTGGAAGTGGGCCGAAGGTATTTTAAGGGTGATCTGAAAGGTAAAATTATTGTCACTGCCGGTCTCGGTGGTATGGGCGGGGCCCAACCCCTGGCCGGGGTTTTTGCCGGAGCCTGTGTTCTGGCTGTCGAAGTGGACCCGGCACGGGTTCAAAAACGCATGGATACAAGGTATGTGGATGAGGTTTGTCTTGATCTGGATGAGGCCTGGCAAAAAATCCATTCTTATGCGGAAAAAGGAAAAGCCCGTTCCGTGGCTCTGGTGGGCAATATGGCTGAGATTATTCAGCAGATGGTAAAAAAGAATTATGTGCCGGATATTCTGACCGATCAGACCTCAGCCCATGACCCTTTGGTTGGTTATATACCAAAAGGTCACAGTCTTGAGGCCGCCGGTCAACTGCGTAAAAAAGATCCAAAAAAATATGTTGAACTATCAAAAGCTTCCATTGGGGATCATGTTCAGGCCATGCTTGAATTACAAAAACGGGGTTCTGTCACTTTTGATTATGGTAATAATATTCGGGCCATGGCTTGGGAGGCTGGGGTTGAAAGGGCCTTTGATTTTCCGGGTTTTGTGGCCGCTTACATTCGGCCCCTGTTTTGTAAGGGAAGTGGTCCTTTTCGCTTTGTGGCTCTCAGTGGGCAGGTGGGGGATATCCACAGACTTGATGAGGCTTTAAAAGAGCTTTTTCCCCATAAAAAGCATTTGATTCGCTGGCTTGAAATGGCTTCCCGTCGTATTGCCTTTCAGGGGTTGCCCGCCCGTATCTGTTGGCTTGAGTATGGAGAAAGGGTTAAAGCGGGTTTGAAGTTTAATGAAATGGTTAAAGAGGGAAAGATTGAAGCCCCTGTCGTGATTGGCCGGGATCATTTGGATTGTGGTTCCGTGGCCTCCCCGAATCGTGAAACAGAAGCCATGCTGGATGGATCGGATGCCGTGGGGGACTGGCCCATTCTCAATGCTTTGGTCAATACGGCCTGTGGAGCCACCTGGGTGAGTTTTCATCAGGGAGGGGGTGTGGGTATGGGTTATTCCCTCCATGCGGGACAGGTGATTGTGGCCGACGGAACGGATCAGGCCGCCCGAAGGCTTGAGCGGGTTCTCACTGCTGATCCGGCAACCGGAGTGCTTCGCCATGTGGATGCAGGTTACAGGGAAGCCAAAAAAGTGGCCATAGACAGGGGAGTTAAAAGTTTATGGTTGGATTGAGTCTTTGAGGATTTGATTTTAAAATCAATAAATGGGTCTACATTTCTGTTGATAACATCAAATTTTTTTTGATAAACTATCTTTGTTTTGCCTGATAAACCCTATGCTCCCTCCTGTGATAAAAATGCCGGACCCATTCTGAAAATTCTTCAGTCTTTTTTGGGACATTCAAAATCTTTACTTGAAATTGGATCGGGGACAGGGCAACACGCCATTTTTATGGCTCCCCGTTTTGATTCCATGACATGGACCCTTGTTGACAGAAAACAAAATCACAGGGGGATATCATTATGGCTTGAGGATTTTCCCCATCCCAATATTAAAGGTCCTTTTGAATATGAAATTCCAAAAGATTCACTTCCGGAGGGTCGCTTTGATGTTGTTTTCACATCCAACACCCTTCATATGATTCCCTGGGCTTATTGCCTTAAAATGTTTGATGATATCAGTCGGGTTCTCCTGCCAGGTGGGTTGTTTATTGTTTACGGGGCTTTTAATTATCAGGGTCAGTTCACCTCTGAGAGCAACAGAAAATTTGAAGACTGGCTTAAAAAACAAAACCCTGAAAGTGGAATTAAAAATTTTGAGGATATTGTCAGTGAGCTTGAAGTTCATGGGTTCAAACTTATAAAGGACATGGCCATGCCCGCAAATAACAGAAGCCTGATTTTTAAATTGAATTTTTGACCAAATTGTTTAATCTCTGAGTTTTGTGTTTAACTTTCTTTTTATTGATGCCTGAACTGATTGGACGGTTATTATGAGATTTCATATTATTTCCCTGATGCCCGAACTGATTGGACAGTTTCTGGATTTTGGAGTGGTGGGGGCTGCCTTTAAGAAAAATCTGTGTCAGCTCAATTTTTACAATCCAAGGGATTTTGCCGGGGATATTCATCAGAGCGTGGATGATCGTCCCTTTGGCGGGGGGGACGGTATGATGATGATGGCCGAACCCCTCCAACTCTGTCTGGAAAGTGTTGGTGAAACGGGCCGGTTGATTTATCTGTCTCCACAGGGGGTTCTTTTTAAGGATTCCATGGCCAGGTCCCTGAGTCGGGAAAATCAGGTCACCCTTGTTTGCGGACGCTATGGGGGTGTTGACAGGCGTTTTATCATGAAAAACAGAATAGAGGAGGTGTCCATTGGAGACTATGTTTTAAGTGGAGGGGAGTTGGCGGCCTCTGTTCTTATTGACAGCGTTGTTCGCCATATTCCTGGGGTTCTCGGCCATGTCTGTTCCGCTTCTGAGGATTCCTTTAAGGAGGGCTTACTGGAAGCTCCGGGATTTACCCGGCCCGGGGAGTGGAGAGGTCAGAAAGTGCCGGAAATTCTTCTTTCCGGAGATCACAAAAAAATTGAGGAGTATCGGCAAATGACAGCCCTTGTGACAAGTCTGTTGAAACGACCGGAACTTTTGGAGAAAAAACAAATTTCGTGGAATCGGGTTTACACTTATTTTCAAAACTGCGGGGATCAGGATCTGGTTTTTTGCAATGAAACCAGGGAGGGGATTTTAACCAAAATCAGGGAAAAGATGGATGATTAAAAAACTGGCTGTGGCCCTGGTTCACTATCCTGTTTTTGACAGAGCCGGAAAAAAAGTGGCCACCAATATCACCCATTTTGATATTCACGATATTGCCAGGGCCTGTCGGGTCTATGGGGTGGATCGTTATTATATCATCCATCCATCCAGGGAACAGTTGATGTTTGTTTCCAGAGTGCTGGATCATTGGAAAGTGGGGCCGGGGAAACATTTTAACCCCATGAGAAAGACAGCTCTGACCATGGTGGAACCTGTGGAATCCCTTCAACGGGCTGTGGAGGATTTTGGGAAATTTATTGAAGAATCAGACAATGGGCAAAAAGATCATTTAAAGGTGATTGCCACCAGTGCCAAAGACAATGCCGCAGACACCAGTGACATAGAGACCAATGCCAAAGACACCGCCAGTATTATGGATACCGGTGTTGTGGACACCAGTGCCGCAGACACCAGCACTGCTGTAACCAGTGTCGAAAACATGGGTGTTAAAGCTGTTCATGGAGCATTGGGATTGGATTTTAGGGAAGTTCGCAGGCTCCTGGACGAAAATAATGTTCTTTTGGTTTTTGGAACGGGTTTTGGACTTTTTTCCGAAATTTTTCATATCTGCGATGCCTGTCTTGAACCCATACGGGGTTATGGAGATGAGGATTACCGTCATCTGTCCGTCCGGTCGGCTGTGAGCATCTGTCTTGACCGTTTGCGTGGCTCGTGGTAGTTCCTTATGAATCGGAGGTTTGGACCATGTTTAGTCCCGCAAATCAGGCTGTTTTGAGAATTCAGGAAATGAAACCCTGTCCTCCATTTTCTTCAGGGGACACCATCAGTGTTTCCATAAAGGTTAAAGAGGGGGAAAAAGAACGGATACAGGTTTTTAAGGGAATTGTTTTAAAAATCCAGGGTTCAGGTCCCGGTCGCAGTTTCACGGTCCGAAAGATCTCAGAGGGGATCGGGGTGGAAAAAACCTTTCCCTTCAGAAGTCCCATAGTCAGTGAGATTGAAATTCTTGCCTATGGAAAAACCCGAAGATCCCGCCTTTTTTATCTCAGGAGTCTCAAGGGGCGGGCTGCAAAAGTGCGTTCGGAACTGGCTGTTATGAGAGAACAACGTCAGAAGACAAAAAACAACTGATTGTGCTTTTTGGTTCTTAATGTTGAAATCCGGATTGGATCCTTTTGATTGGAGAAAATTAAATCCACAACCTGTCATCGGGGTTGACGAGGTGGGTCGGGGTTGTCTGGCAGGTCCCGTTTATGCCGGGGCTGTGATTATTCCAAAGGGATTTGGGACTTCGGAACTGACGGATTCCAAAAAATTGTCCGAAAAACAAAGGGAAAAACTCTCCTCCTGTATTTTAGCGGCCTGTCCCGTTGGCCTTGGTTTTGCCACAGTTGAAGAGATTGGGGAAATGAACATTTTATGGGCCTCTTTGCTGGCCATGAAAAGATCTGTGGAGTCTTTAAGGCAAAAAGTGGCCCATGTTTTGGTTGACGGAAATCATAAAATACCCGGACTTGCTTTCAGACAAACCACCCTCATCAAAGGGGATTTGAGGGCTGAACCTGTGGCGGCGGCCTCCATTGTGGCAAAGGTCTGTCGGGATCGGTTGATGAAAGAGTTTGGGGAAAAATATCCGGGCTATGGGTTTGAAGATCACAAGGGTTATGGCACGTTCAGACACAGACAGATTATCAGGGAAAAAGGCCCCCTTGAAATCCACAGAAACGGATTTTCAGGGGTCAGGGAACATCTGCCAAAAAAGGGGCTCTTATTGTGAAGGGCTGGTTCTCAAATATTTTGAAGAAAAAAAATTTTGTCTGGTGGCTCGCAATTTTAAAGTTGCCGGTATTGAAATTGACCTTGTTTTTAAGAAAAAGCATTGGTTGCTCGTTGAAGTCAAATCTTTATCCCATCCCGATCAGATTCATTTTCGTTTGAATTTCAAACAAAAACCAAGGTTACAAAGGGCCAGGGATATTTTTGAGAGCAAAAAACTCCAGCCCGTTGAACTCAGGGTTGTCTACGTTTTGCCCTCGGAATCCATTATTGATCTGGCCATAGAAGATCATTCTTAAAAAGATCGTTTATTCTAAGTGACCCGATGGTTTCCGGGGTGCTTCCGTATTATTGCAGGAGTGGCGGACAGTCTACAGGGTCTCCTTTATCAGAGCAGAATTTGATGTATTCTGCCTCGACATTAATCAGTGATTTATAGAGGATTTCATTATTTATACTGTCCTTTTCTATTTCACACCAGGTGTCGATTATTTTTGTTTCATGACTGTTCGCTTCATATCTTTGTGTGCATAAGATGCCCGGTATTGTCGCTTCACAGATGCTTTGGTTTGTTTCATGAATTTTGTGACATTGAACTCCCTTCAACTTGCCATAGAGCTCCAAGTTACTGGCAAGGAGATTGTCAAAAAGCTGTTTATGATCTATTTCCTCTTCTTCTATACTACAAGCAAAGATAGTTTGAGACTCCCCGGTATTGGTGTTGAAACTCTTCATACAGTGGATCCCAGGTATTATTTTTTCCCACATATTGTATTCTGTGAAAGACAGGGCATTGGCCGAGACAAGTGTGATGGACGCAAACAGAAATAAAGACAGTGATGTTTTTTTTGGGATCATTTTAAACCTCCTTTTTTAGTTTTTCAGTTGGATCGGATTCTATTGATTTTTTTTATCTTGTCAAGATTTATAGAAAGATTTTTTTATATATTGAAATAATTACATGGTTTTTGGCTGAAAATTGGAGTAAAGAGGCAAAAAGAGAAGGAATTATGTCTGAAAAACAAAAAATGCCCGGGGGAATTTTTTACATCGTAGGAAATGAGGCTGCCGAACGTTTCAGTTATTATGGAATGCGGACCATTCTTGTTATTTTCATGACGAAATATCTTTTGGACAGTCAGGGAAATGAAATTTTTATGACAGAGGCCCAGGCAAAGACCTGGTTTCATACTTTTGCGGCCTTTGTTTATTTTTTCCCCCTTCTTGGAGCTTTGATCTCAGATATTTTTTGGGGAAAGTATAAAACCATTATGACCTTGTCCATTGTGTACTGTCTGGGTCACCTTTCATTGGCTTTTATGGATATCGGTTTTACAGCTTCCATTCTCGAACCCAGAACATGGCTGGCCATAGGCCTGGGGCTTATTGCCATAGGTTCCGGAGGTATAAAACCCTGTGTCTCCGCCCATGTGGGGGATCAGTTTGATGAAAGTAAAAAAGAGCTTCTTGATAAGGTGTTTGGCTTTTTTTACTTTGCCATTAACTTTGGTTCATTTTTTTCAACTTTGTTAACCCCTTTATTATTGGAATATTACGGTCCTTCTGTGGCCTTTGGTGTTCCCGGACTTTTAATGTTTATTGCCACCCTTGTTTTTTACCTGGGTCGCAGGGAGTTTATTGCCATGCCCCCTGTGGGCTGGTCCACTTATAAAAAAGAATTTGTGGGTCCCGGGGGTTTCTGGAATTCCATCAAGACAGGAAACCCTCCAAGGGGTCTAAAGGCTTTGTTAAAATTAAGTGGTATTTACTTTTTTATTGCCTTTTTTTGGTCGCTTTTTGATCAAACAGGTTCCAGTTGGGTTTTACAGGCGGATAAAATGGATCGTATGGTTGATTTGGGATTTGTATCCTTTGAGCTTCTTCCCTCCCAAATTCAGGCAATAAATCCTGTTTTGGTTATGGTTTTCATACCTTTATTTACTCTGGGTGTTTATCCTTTTTTTGGAAAATTCACAAAAGTCACACCTTTAAGAAGAATTGGTGTTGGTTTTTTCGTAACAGCCCTGTCTTTTGTTTTGGTTGCCATAACAGAACAGTGGATTCAGGCGGGACACAGCCCGTCCATAATGTGGCAGTTGTTGGCTTTCATTATTATCACAGCAGGTGAGATTTTGATTTCCATTACCGCTTTGGAATTTTCCTATTCCCAGGCTCCCAATAGCATGAAATCCCTGGTGATGGCCTTGTTTTTGTTTTCAGTGTCCATAGGCAATTTGATTACAGCGGCTGTCAATAAATTTATTCAAAGACCTGACGGAAGCGTTGCCCTGGAAGGGGCTTCCTATTATTGGTTTTTTGCTATTCTTATTACTGTGGCCGGTTTGGTTTACGTTTTTGTGGCTTCCAGGTATAAAGAAGAAACATTTTTGCAGGACCACTCCAAATCTTACGATCACGCTTAATCTGTCTGTAAATTTTTCTCAATTTATAAGTTTGCTTTCCTGGGAAAGAATATCTATGTGGCCGTCAGGCAGAGTACCCAGGCTTGCCCGTGGGAATCTATCAAAATATCTCATATTGAGAAAGGTTTACAGATGAGGATTTCAATTTGAAACAAAAATGACAAATTTATTTCATTTCATTGATAAAAAGATTATAATAATAGCAGATACTTGGATTTTTTTCTTCATCCTGAAGGTCATTTGTTTTCACGGAGATTTTTTGATTATAAGCGGGCTTTACCAATAAAAGAATCTTGCATAAAATAAATAATCTTTTGAGAGGATTCCGTGAAACTAAAAGGGTGACCAGTGTAGGGTTAAGTGGTGGAAAACAGGGGGAGTTATTTTTATTTGTCGGTTTCGATTTTTTTTGTCGTTTTTGGTTTTTGGAAGCCTTGTTGTTCTTTTGTTTAACAATTGCGGCGGTCTTGCACCCAGGCCCAAACAGGGAAGCAACTCTTCGTCATCATCAAACGGAAATGCAGGTTTGAATGGGGAAATGGACTCTTATCCCTGGCCCAATGAATCAACAACTCTTGCCTACTCCAACACGATAACCTCCAATGGAGTGCTTTTCTCGGATGTTGACGGAAACACCATTCAAAACGCCGTTTTTTTTTCCGGATATACTGATCCGGAAACAAATTTATTAAGTCATTTTGTTCTGCGTTTGGTTCGGTCCGGAAGTTTTCTGGAAGTAAAAAGAATCAGTGTGAGAAATAAACCGACCCCTGGCATAAAAATGCTTCTCATCGACGTGGATCTTGAGAACGGGGTAAAAGAACTGATGTATATTTCAGGTTTTGGAGAACAACAAAAATTAGTTGTTTTGGATATTGTTGGGGATATGCCCGATGAGAATCGGGAACGGGTTTTTGACTTGGACCGGAAGCCCGTTGAAGAAGCTTCTAAAAATTCTTCAGGATTTTCTTTAAAAAGAAGTGGGGCCAGTGAATTGATTGAAATAGGTGATAATATTATTTTTATCAATCCGGGGCGGGACTTCAGAATCGAATCATCTTCCAAGACCATTCATGGAGGTTGGGGTTTGTTTTCGAACTTGATGACCTGGAAAGACGGTCTCAAGTGTTCCAGAGAGTGTGGTGATTGTTATGTCATGTGTTCCCGTCTTTGTAATGACCCTGTCCCGCTTAATGGCGGTGATCAATGCTCTGCCGATGGAGCTATAGTCAAGTGGGAAGTGGGGGATGATTCCGATATTGACGATGCAAAATGCGAAAGCTCCGGTCATGTCAGTGCGGAATCGGTGGAAAGCGTACTTATGACCAAAAAATTTCTTAAATCAAATGGTACGATTGGAACATTTCGTCTGAGGGCTTGTGAAGAGAATGATTGTGATAAATATGAAATTTTAAATAATGGAAACTGTGACCCTGATCCTGACAATCCAAGACCTGGCGGCCCTTTAGACCCCTGGGGTATCAGCCAGCCCTATGATCCCGACAATCCTCCTGGTTCCGAGGATGACGATGAGAATAATCAATGCCTTGGTGCCCGTGGTCGGTGTCCCAGCGGAAAAGCCTGTGACCCTAAATCAGGGGAATGTCTTGAGTATAAATCATTTAGTAATATTTATCTTGAATCTACAGAAACAGTGCGTAATGGTGATGCCGAACCAGAAACCACTGTGCATAAATACCGGATCAGTCTTTCCCATGACAAAGCTCTTCCCGATCGTGTGGGTGGGAAAAGGGGTGTTGCCAATTGGTTTTGTATTCTCAAAGGTTATGATGACGGAGCGATCAATTTTACTGAGGGAACAGAAACCCCTTCCACCGAAATAGAGCGAAGAGTTTATGTGGTGTGTTTGGATAACGGTTTAAACCATAGAAGTAATAGAGAATGTCCTCCTGAAACAAGAAGGATGGATAGAAATGGATATGCTGTTTTTGGTTTTCGTGACGAGGGTGAGATTCTCACTCATCCGGCAGGGGATAAAATCCATTATCTCAAAAGTGTTCGCTGCAAAAAGAACGGACAGGACTAATTTCTGCTATACTGATCGTGTCGTGTTTGAAATTTCACGGATTTTTCTTTCTTAAAAGACCGGAAAGTTCAAAAATGTGGTCAGTATAAAACAAATCATTCCTTTTCCCTGTACAAACCCTCTTTTTCCAGGATCTTCAGGGCATTGGTGGTTTTTGAAGCCCCCTGTTTGATTTTATAATCAAAATAAAGATTGTTGTTTTTCCACTGTTCACTGAAGTGATAATTGTCAATGGCCTCTGAGTTTTCTGAAAGTTGGGTGAGTTCCAGATCATGGGTGCTTATAAAACCACAGGCCCCGCTCTTTATAATTTGATTGACATAACTTTGGTTACCCATGAGTCTTTCACGGTTGTTGGTTCCCCTGAGGGGTTCATCAATCAGAAAAAAAAGAGAACCTCTTTTGGCATCATTGATAATTTTTTTCATCCTCTGAACTTCAGCAAAAAAATAGGACTGTCCGTCCCGGAGAGAGTCATTCACCCGGATGCAGCTTGTGATTTTCATGGGTTTGAAGTAAAATCTTTTGGCAAAAACGGGGGCTCCGATATTGGCAAGACAGTAGTTGACTCCCACAGCCCGGAGGAAGGTGGATTTTCCACTCATGTTGGAACCGGTGATCATGATCACTTTTTTGTTTTCCGGGTTGAAGGAATTACCGACCACAAAATCCTGACCGATAAGGGGGTGACAAAGGTCCTCAACTTCCACAAAAGGATTTTCCTCTGTATTGACCTGTGCCCACCGGGTTCTGTAATAAATTTTCAGATTGGCAAAGCAACCCAGACATTCCATGAGGATCCATTCCTTACTCCAGTGTTTGAAGTGAGTGAAGAATTTTTTCCTTGATCTTTCACTGAGTTCCGTGAACAGAAAATCCAGGGGGGCGAGAAGATTGACAATATAAAAAATAATGGGGTTGGATCTTAAACTTATCAGGGAGATCAGTCTTCCAAGGCCCCTGGTGTCCCTGGAGGCTTCTCTTTCAGCCAGACTTTTGGCAAAGGAGAGTTGTTTTCCCAGTTTTTCAAAAAGAGTCATCTGAACCCTGAGTTCACTGAAGTCCTTGTGAATATCCTGGAGTCTTGAAAAAAGGAATTGTGTTTTTTTGGTGTAAATCAAAAGTCCCGCAACATAAACAAACAGAGCGGCTTTCCAAAAAAAATCTGTCATTCCCATTGACAGAAAAATCACCAGTGCCAGCCAGGAAAAGGGAATGATCCACTTCCATGGAGCCTGTGGCAGAAAGGGGCGTTGCACCTCTTTTTTTATTTTTGTGAATTCCATGAGATGGGTTTTTGATTTTTTCTGGATTTTTCTCAAAAGGCCCGGGTATTTCAGGATTTCACGAATTTGGGATTGTCGGACACTGCGACTGGAATCTCCAAATTCCTGACAAAGCCATTGGTTGAGTTTTGTCCTCGATTCAACGGACGAGCAATAATCCATGTTGGCGTACAAAATCCCCAGATCAAGATCCCTGGCAAGGTTTGCGTCAAACATCTCTTCCGGATGACAAAAACCGGTGGAACGCCCCTGGGCGAAGGCCTGTTGATTTTCATAAAACCGGATCAATTCATCAACATTGTCTTTAAAGTTTTTAAGGGAAAGGCTTTTTCGAAAATAAAAAACAAACAGGGGGAGAATTGGAAAAAAAGCCAAAAGTTCAAGATAAAAACCCCTGATGATTTGTGAAAAAACAAGGAGAAAAAAGAAAGCCAGTCCCAGTGTCAGACGAAACCCCCGGACTTTTTCCAATCGGCTTGAGATCCTTTTTTGAAGGGATTCCAGTTTTTTGATTCTTTTGTCTAAAAACATTTTTAACCCTGATTGCTTATTCCACACGGATCCTGTTTGAAATTTCCTGTTTTTTATACTGAAGACCATTTGTTTTTCATGTTTTTTTCGTAGAGAAATTCCATGAAAATTCAAACCGGACCAGTATAATTATGGAAATCAGTATAGCAGTATGGGGCGATATAAAACAAATGGTCTTTTAAAAGACCGATTGATTTTTAAAGGGGAGGTTGGTAGCCTTTCAAAAGTTATGGAATCATTGAGTGATAAAGAGGAAATTGACAGAAGACGCACCTTTGCCATTATCTCCCATCCCGATGCCGGTAAAACGACCATCACTGAAAAACTGATATATATCGGGGGAGCCATCCACAAGATGGGTGAAGTGAAAGGGAAGGCGGACAAAAAACCGGCCACTTCGGACTGGATGGCCGTGGAACGGGAGCGTGGAATTTCAGTGACTTCCAGTGTTTTGCATTTTGACTACAGAGGCAGGCGGGTCAATCTTCTTGATACTCCAGGCCATAAGGATTTCAGTGAAGACACTTACCGGACCCTGGTGGCTGCTGACACGGCTTTAATGCTTATTGATGTTGCCAAGGGAGTCGAGGAGAGGACAAGGAAACTCTATGAGGTCTGCAATTATCGTAAAATTCCCATTTTTACTTTTATCAACAAGTGTGACCGGGAGGGTAAAGTTCCCCTGGAACTCATTGATGAAGTTGAAAGCACTTTAAAGATGAAGTGTTTTCCGGTCAACTGGCCCCTGGGTTTGGGAGAACTTTTTCGGGGTCTGTATGACCGTCGGGACCAATCCGTGACTCTTTATAATGGTAAAAAGGGGGAGGTCGGAAAAATTTCCGTAAAAGACCTGGATGATCCGGTTTGGAAGAAGTGGATTCATCCTGATATTTTTGGTTCTGTGATGGAAGAAATAAAACTCATTGATCTGGACAGTCAGGAATTCTCAATAGAAGAGTTTATGGCCGGAAAACTGTCTCCTGTTTTCTGGGGAAGTGCCAAATTCAATTTTGGAGTGGAAAGTTTTTTGAATTATTTTGTGAATTGGTCTCCGTCCCCAAGGTTCAGGAAAACAAAAACAGGTCAGGTGAATCCCACGGATTCGGAGTTTTCAGGTTTTATTTTTAAAATACAGGCCAATATGGATCCCAAACACAGGGACCGGACGGCTTTTTTAAAAATCTGTTCGGGTCGTTTTGAGCGGGGCATGAAAGTCAGACATATCAGACTTAATCGTGAAGTTCGCCTGTCCCATTCTTCAGGATTTCTGGCCCGGGACCGGCAGACTCTGGAAGTGGCCTTTGCCGGTGATGTGGTTGGAATTAATGATCCGGGACTTTTTAGAATCGGGGACAGTCTGACCTGCGGAAAAAAGTTGAGTTTTGAAAAGATTCCCCAGTTTTCACCTGAATTGTTTACCAGAATCTTTGTCAGTGATGCCATGAAAAGAAAAAAACTCCAAAAAGCCTTAAGGGAACTCTCCCGGGAGGGGGTGGTTCAACTCTTTGTGGATCCTCTGGTGGGGGAGCAGGATCCTGTTATCGGGGTGATTGGAGAGCTTCAGTTTGAGGTTCTTAAATTTCGTCTTCAGGATGAGTACGGGCTGGAGATAAGACTTGACAGGTCCCCCTTGACTCTGGCCCGTTGGCCGAGAAATGGAAAAGGTCAACCGGTGGACAATATAGCCGGTTCCCATAAGGTTTACAGGGACGGGGAGGGGAGACCGGTGGTTCTTCTTAAAAGTCAGTGGGATCTCAACTGGCTTGAAAAGGAAAACAGGGGGGTTGTTTTTGGATATCCCTTTTCAAAAGAGGTGGCTTCATGGATGTGAGTCTTGAAGTTCCCCTGAAAATTGACGGACTGGTTAAAAAATACGGGGATTTTACCGCTGTTGACAAAGTCAGTTTTGAGGTCAGGCCCGGGGAGATTTTTGGACTTCTTGGTCCCAATGGAGCGGGAAAAACATCCATTATTTCCTGTATTGTGACCCTTCAGAAACCCACTTTGGGAGAGTGTCGGGTTTTTGGTCTCAATCCCATCAAAGACCCTTTAAAAACAAAAATGCTTACGGGTTATGTTCCCCAGGAGATCATTCATCATGGTTATTTTACTGTTGAAGAGATTCTTGGATTTCATTCGGGCTTTTTTCAGACCTGGTTTAATCGTGACAGAATTCACTATCTTTTGGATCGTTTGGGACTTTACGGACATCGGGATAAAAAGGTCAAAGCCCTCAGTGGGGGTATGAAAAGAAGACTGCTGATCGCCAAGGCCCTTGTCCACAGTCCAAAACTTCTGCTTCTCGATGAACCCACAGCCGGAGTTGATATTGAATTGAGAGCTTCCCTCTGGAAACTTGTCAGGGAACTTAAAGAATCGGGGATTTCCATTTTACTGACCACCCATTATCTCGAAGAGGCTGAAGAGCTTTGCGATCATGTTGGAATTTTGCAGAGAGGTCACCTGCGGGCTGTGGCCCCCACGGAAGATCTTATTAAAAAACTCACGGAACGGAAAGTGACATTGATTTTTAACAGGGATTGCGGACGGATAAAATCCCCTTATCTTATAAACTCTGAGGGTTCCCGGGCCCATTTTATGATCCCCCAACACCTGGGTCTTGGAAAATTACTGGGTGGCATTGATTGTGATATGAATGACTTGCAGGATATTCGCATTTCAGAGGGAAGTCTGGAAGAGGCTTTTGTCCGGGTTCTCGATAAAGGGGAAAGAAAATGATTCGGATTCCTCCCGGTTTAAGACCTTTTTTAACCCTTTATTATCGTGAGATCAGACGTTTTTTCAGAGTTATTTTACAAACAGTCTGTGCCCCCATTGTGAGTTCCGGCCTCTATCTTCTTATTTTTGGAGTCAGTCTTGGGGATAAAATCATTTTAAAAGAGGGTCTTTCCTATCTGGCTTTTCTTATTCCGGGGCTTGTGATGATGTCCGTTCTCAATAACGGCTATCAGAACTCTTCAAGTTCCGTTATATCGGGAAAATTCAGTGGGGAACTTGAAGACTGGCGGGTGGCCCCTCTGAGTTCCCATGGAATATTATGGGCCCTGTCTTTTGGAGGACTTACCCGTGGTCTTATTGTGGGTTTTATTACCTTTTTAGTGGGTGAAATCTTTTATTTTATCAGTCAAAGTCAGTTTTTGATTCCCGAACACCCTTTTGTTCTCTCTGTTTTTCTTATTGTCGGGGGTTTGGGTTTTTCCATGTTTGGTATTGCCGTTGCCTTTTGGGCAAAAACCTTTGACCATATCAGTGGGGTGGGCTCTTTTATTATTCTGCCTTTGATCTATCTGGGCGGGGTGTTTTTTGGACTGGAGGGACTCCATCCCTTCTGGCAAAATATTTCAAGGATGAACCCCTTGCTTTATCTTATCAACGGGGTTCGTTACGGTATTCTCGGTATTTCTGATGTTTCCATGGAAACGTCCCTGTTTGTTTCAATGATAACTTCATTTGTTTTTTATTTTGTAGCCCTTGTGGTCTTAAAAAAATCCAACTACGGTCGCTGGTGATTTGACAGGAGTGATGCAAAAGTGTTACACTCATGATGTCTGCAATAAGGAGGACTGATGCCAACAGCAAAAAGGAGAATCAATCTCACGGTGGAAGACAGAATATTTGAGGATCTTAGCAAACTTGCCAGGAAAAGAAAATCCTCTGTGGCCAGAGTCAGTCATACTCTTCTTGAAAAAGCCCTGGAACTCCAGGAAGACTTCTATTTTTCCCGTGTGGGGGAAAAAAGGTTATCCGAAAAATCAAAGAGATTAAAGTCTGAAGATGTTTGGGACTGAATGTATACTGCTCCGGTTTGAATTTTCATGGAATTTCTCTATGGAAAAGACATGAAAATCAAATGGTCTTCAGTATATAAAATTGAATTCCATAAGAATATCCCGGATGATCTTAAAAAAATATCTATTCCAGACAGGAAAACCATAAAAAAAGCCATTGAAAGGAAATTGACTCTTAATCCTCTTGAATTTGGAAAACCTTTGCAATACAGTCTGAAAGGCTTAAGACGACTCAGGGTTGGAGATTATAGGGTTATTTTTCTTATTGAGAAATCAAAAAAAACGGTTTTTATTGTCAAAATTGGAGACAGAAAGGATATTTACAGAAAATAAACAGGACCGACTGTACAGTGTAATAATTGTTTCAGAGCCACTCAAATCCAGTAGCTCTAAAGAAAATCCATAAATTGGCAATAAAATGAAGACCAATGTACATGGTGATGTGTACGAAGTGAAGGTTGGAGGTTTTGAGTTTGAACTGGCGGATATTTTTTCCAGCCCTCTGTTTTTCAGATTCTATGTGTTTTCAGGACTTCATAGAAACCAATATTATTGGAAAGTGTCAGACTATATTATTTTGAATCTTTCCAGTTTTGTGACTGATAAAAGGCGCGTGCAGGGGCTTATCTGGTTCTGGAGAAAAGATCCATTTTTGAGAAGAGATCTGCATAGGGCTATTGAACAGCATCATCTTGTGGGTCACTTTGAACTTGTTCTGGAATGGTTTGGAAGGGGTCCTGCCTATTTAAACCGATTGGATCGTATGATTCGTTTGGATTTTATAGAAAGAAGGGGTAGCCCTTTTATGGACACAATCCTGGATGCGACAAATGAGAACAATGACTTTTTAAAACACGTTAATCAACTTCTGGACAAAGCGGAAAAAGCCCCGAATGTGGCCAAAATTCAATCCACAGCCCCCGAGGATATTCCCCGTCAGTTTGGTCGGGATGAGATTGCGGAACTCACCTCCCATGATGTCATCACTTTCACCCCTGAACAGATGGGGGCTTTTCCAAAAGAGAGACTTGAAATGTTCAGAAACAGGCTTGTTATTGCTCTGGAGCCCGAACAGGTTCAGGGAATTAAAGTCGAAAACATTCCGGAGGATTGGATAAGGTCTTCTCTTCCACTGGATCGACTCTCTTCCACACAGTTTGAGGATATTATCATGGAAAAGGATATTGAGCCTTTGATGAGGACTTTTGGAGATGGACCTAATGAAAGAGAGGGATATCATGAGTTGATGGAGAGATTAAAACCAAAAACACGGGAATTTATTGATGAATTTCGTGCCGAATATGATCGTCTTGTGGACGATCTTCCCGATGTCCCCGTCAGAGTTCGGGTTGACATTAGTACTGAAAGCCTTGAAAGAATGAGGGAGGAGTACAGGAGGGGGACTCTTGAAAGAAGAGCCCTTGAGGCTCTGGCTCGTAATCTAAACAGAGGGGAGTGGTTCTGACCACATGGAAAACAGCCTCTTTCCTTTTGGGCAGGTCCTGTTTTTTTTACCATTTGTTTCAATAACAATACTAAAGTGAACCAATTTGTAAAACTTGGCCTATGGTCGATAGCAAAAAGTCGGTCCAGAAAACACTAACGTATAGTTTTTTGGAATCAGGAATAACGCCAAGCAAAAACCCCTGAATTTTCAGATAATGTGATAAGATGTCCTTTGGGAATTTTGTTAATAAGTTTCGTACAAACTGGTTATGTCTGAATTCTAAAGAATTTTCCCTGAAGATCATCTCTTTTAAACGGAAGTTTTTTGAAAAAAAATCCGTTTGAAACAAAGGGTCTCTCTGTGAAAATAAAGATTCTTTGGTATTTCAGAAAAAATCAGGAAAGGATTCAACGATGAAATATTTAATTTTAACACTTGTCTTTTTGGCCTTGGGAGCCTGTTCCTCAGATGAAACAGATTTTAATGAATCCGGTGGAACCACAAAATTCTCCAGTGCTTCGGGCCAGGGAGCCGATGGGGCAGGTGCCGGGACAGGAAATCGGGAGACAGCTTCATCGGGGACAGAAGATGCTGCTGCTATGCCGGATAAGGTTATTGTTATCAATGGAGATGAATGTGATGGAGAATTTCCTGACAAAGTGGAGGGTACACAAAGATTTAAAGCCGTTTGCACACATGAAACCAATAAGGCAGATGTACGGGAAATTTCAGTGATTGACACCAAAGAGGGTCACTGTGTTCCTGTTTACTCGAAGTTTGGTAAAAGATGCATAGTAGGCTATGCCAGGAATGATATGAATTTTTGTACAGATGTCTATATAAAAATTATTAACAATCTGAGTGGTTATTTTGAGTGTGAAGGGAATATCCTTGAAGTTGCTGGAGATGGAGGGGAAACAGGTTCTGATGACGATGATAGTGGAACCGGATCAACTTCTGTTGGTGGAGATACAGAAGATGATGGGACAGGAGATACTGGAGATGCCGAACCGGGAGAGGATGCTTCCGGGGGTGAAGACGGTGGTGATCCTTCTGCTCCACGGTTTATGGATATATCAACTTTTTTAGAGATGGAGCAAAAAGCTGTGCGAAAGACTATGAACTGTAAAAACGGGGAGGATGAAGTCTTTGTTTCAGTAATTGATACGGTGGAAGGCCCCTGTGCTGTTGTTCGCAAGGAAAGTAGTGATGATGACGAACAAGGAATGCTGGAAACCGTTGGAATAGAAGATATGTCAAAATGTGATAGGGGTTTTGATACACTTGTTAATCAATTGATCCGTGATGGCTTTGGTTGCAATGGAAGTGGTTTTTCAGCAACCGATTGATGAACCGGAGGCTTCGGAAGTAACAGATTCTGTTGGAAGGGAGGAAAGGTGAAGATAAAAGGATTTTTAAAAAAGATGTATGTTTCTTTTTTCTTAATATTTCTTAATTATTTTCTTATTTCCTGTACCTCTTTGAGTCCTTCAACCCACTATTTCAAATAAAGGTTATTTGACAAAGTTATTTGCTTTTTTGTTTGAGAAGTCGTATGTTGCTTTTGTCATGACTTTTCATATCCCGACCAGAATAATCAGTCTGGTTTTAGTTTTCTTTTCTTTCTTTTTTGCAGGTCATACCCATAGGCTTATGGCTCACAGTCACCAGGAGTTTCAAGATAAAAGACAACCGGAAGGGGGGCAGTCTGTTGAACGTTTAATAGAACTGAATATCTCCTGTCTGGATATGGAGGATTGTCCGGATTTTGCGGGAGTTCTGGCCTTTCCCATAAAAGAAATCAAGGAGGGTGTTCTTAGCCATAAGACGGGTGTCTGTTCACAAACCCTCATTGCTTCAGACAGGATACTTACCAATGGGCATTGTCTCCCTGAAGATTTTTTTAAAACTGATTTTTCTTGTGAGGATATTATAGTGGCTTTCCCCAAAACAAAACAGAGTCCCTATGAGAGTGTGACCTGTCAGAGTGTTTTGGACTGGAAAAATGATCCGAATGAAAAAGTAACCCTGGACTGGGCGATTCTTCAACTCTCTCGTCCCGTTAAAAGAAAGCCCGTTGTGGTGGATATTTCCGGGGTTCCCGATAAGACCCTTTTAAGGGCTTTCCCTTTTTATCTTGAAAGCATTGAAAATCTTGAAGTTGGAACCAATGCAATTAAAAGCTCAGTTAAAGGAAACATAGGGAAGAATACCTGTCATTCTTATATGGATATCTTTAACTCTGTTTACTACAACCACCCCCAATCACCCCTATTGAACCTCTTTTGTGATAATGATGTTATACCCGGCAACTCAGGGGCAGGTCTGATTTCCGGGGAAGGAAAGATTTCCGGGGTTGTCGGTATGAATCTTGATTCAGGTTATATTTACTTTATGGGAAGTATTCATGAGCTTTCTAATTACCGACAACTTCTGATGGGGATGAACGCCCATTGTATTTCCCCCTTTAATGAAAATACCAGTCCGGCCTGTGCCTTTGATGCGGCAAGCATCCAGATGAATTCCATAGGTTTTTTTGCTTCAAAGACCTATGGATTGACCCTGGATGAGGAACTGATTGATGAGTTGGAAGCAATCTTTGCAAAAGATAAAACAATTCAATGGGAAGACCATAATGAAATTTTCATGTCCCGGATTTATTCCAAAAATGAGGCTTTTAACGGGGAACCCTTATTTCCCTCTTCCTCTGTCATCCTGGACACTGTTCTTCCCCCAAGTCTGAAAATGCGGTTTCCCAAAACCCCTTTTTGTATTCATTCCTCCAAAAAGGCGGAAGAGCCTTTTGATCTGATTATTCCCTATCTGTCCCCCTCATTGGCTGCACTGGAAATCAATGATGAAAACAATGGGTTTTTGGGAGATGGCTCTCTTTCACTGGCTGCACTGAAAATCAGTACCAAAGGTCGTTTTGAGACTCCTTTGAAACTTTCTTTTTTACGGTTTGAAATGAAATACGATAAGGATCATGATCAGTTTTCCGGTAAATTACACCAAATGGATGATGAGTTGAAAACCCTGGTGAATCAATTGATAAATCAAAAAAAGATGAGGTTTTCAGCCTGTCTTCCCTCTCCTTTTAAAATACATTGTTTGGAACTGTATGTGGCCCTTCAACAAATAGAGGATCTGAAGTCTTCAAATGTCGTGGTCAGGGATCTGTTTGCAAATGAAGAATTTATAAGGGAAGGCGGAAGAACAAGTCAAATCACTCTCCCTGTATGTGGAGTGAGTCCATAGTTTTTGTCAACAGGGTTGTAGACCGGTTTGTAAGAGCCTGGTGTGAGAGAAAGAAGTCCAAACTAAGACAGGATCCAACTTTTCGATGGTTTTCTTTAAAATTTGTGTTACTGAGCTTAAAGAAATTTTATCCCCCACATTGGAAATCTCTAACAAAGATGCTAATTGACACAAAAATTGATTTTGTTTTTCTGCCCAGATCTGATTTATTTTATTTTGAAGCTCATCACTTAAATTTAAAAATTGATCTTGGTAAAGCCCAATTTCTTTGAGAAAGGAATTTGCCAATGGGGATAGGTAACAAATTCTCTTTAGCTCGTTTTTGTGTGAAGGTATGCCAGGGCCGACAGGCAGGATATCTTCAATGAGATCTAAAATCAGAGTTCCCTCTTTGCCATTTTTTCCTCTTGCGGTAAGAGTTTTAATGTGATCAGTGGGACACTCTTTAAAAACTCCCATATTATATTTCTCTGCTAACTTTTTTGCCATTTCAGAAGTACTCCAATCGTCATCAATTCCTCGAAGCACAATAGCGGGATTCAAAAACGATCTTTTATCAGAATAAGGTTTTTCACTGAGAATAGACCACATCCATTCTCGGGATTTTTTGCATAATTTGACATTATATTTTTCGATATTCTTCAGAAACTGACCATTTGTACAAATCAATTGATAATGCTCTCCAAGCTCTTGAGTGATTGGTCCCCCTGGTGCGGCAAGGATAATCCCTTTTATAATTTTATGAAGGTTGGGTTTTTTTATAAGTAATCTGTCAATCACAATAGAACCCAGTGACGTTCCTACAAGAACAATAGGTTTGTTTAATTGAGCGTAATTTAAAATATGTTTCTCCAGGTAATCAAGGAAATATCCAGAATCATAAAGTTTTTTATTCTTTGGACCGTCTCCATGAAAAGGGTAATCCATTGTAACTGCTGACCAACCTTTTTTGGCCATACGATTAACTATTTTATAATAGACTTTACCTGTAGATCCTTTACTGCCTGCACCAGTAAAGAGCAGAACAATACCTTTAGCTTCCTGTGCGATTTCAGGAATATCATTTATTGGATTTAAATTCCCAAAATAGTAAATAGATCTATGATCTTGAGTTTTTCTGGATGCGAGATTTCCCAATGAGAGAGCATCTTTATGTGTTTTTAGTTCTTTTAAGAAATCCTTGGATGATCTTATCATACTGCCTCCAGTGAGAATTGAATAAACCCCAATCTGGCCCAGGCTTTTTTTTGTATGCAAAACTCAGAAATTTCATGAAAAAGTCTTTTCTGATTGATTCTCAAACCATATTGTCTTTTTGCGATTTCAAAAACCAGTATATGATGCAGGCAAAGTAATGGAATATTTTTTTTTGTAATCGGGATGAAATCATTATCTGCAGAGTTAACATGATTTAAAGAAAATCCGAGAACAGGTTTATTTTGTGTCTTAAAATAGTCACGGAGTGATTTGCCAATGGACCTGTTTGCGTTTTCTGTATCTTTTTGAGAACTTTTTAGTTGCGAATAAGCGTTTCCCACTTCGATTAACTTTTGAGAATACTTTTTTGAGGAATCATCAGCTTCTTTTATTATTACAAGACCTTCCGGTTTTAAAAGTTTTCTAACCTTTTTTAAAGCTTCAGGGATTTTATCCAAATGTTGTAGTACCAATCTGAGAATAATCACATCGAATTTTTTGCGACTTTTAAAATGATAGATATCACCTTGTTTAATTTCTATGTTTTTGAGTTCTTTGCAATTTTCCTTTGCTCTGTTTGCAAAATCAGGAAGAATTTCGATTCCCAGATATTTTTTATTTGGAAACTTTAAGGCCAATTCTTTTAAATAGGCTCCCTTTCCACAGCCTATTTCCAAAACTGAATTGCAAGAATTCCAGTATTCAGATTTTTCAAGAAAATCCATTTCTTCAGTAATTAAAAGTTTTGTTTGAAGACGAAGTATTTCTTCCCAGAGTTCACTGTCATCAAGTAGGGATAGCCTGTCCTTGGCCTTTTTCCAGGTTGGGCAATTGAATATATCTTTTAAGGGAAAAGCTGAAGAATTAGAGGAGTATTTTGTCCAATAATTTATATATATATTATAAATTGAACAAATTAACTTATTTTTTGAGTACATTTTATCTCCTTTAGTGTTTTTTCCTAGTAAAAGAGCAAATTTAATGCCAAATAATTACAATAATTAAAGAATAGAAAAAATAAGTAATTATAAATAGTTATATGTATTTTAAGCTATTTTTTAGGTAGAAAAAGTGACTAAAACATAAAAATATTTACGATTTTTGTATTTTAGAAAAATTTTATTTGTTCCGACAAGAAGATTGTGAAACCTGCAACAATTCAACTGACTGAAAATACATCCAATGAACAAATATTGCTCGGGATTGGTCCTGTTCTTGGACTTAGAGACAATCTTTTAGCACTCAAATTAGCTCCCAATCAAACAGTATGGCGAGCTTGTTTAGAACTTCAATTTCAAATGACTAAAGTTACTGAACTTGGGTTTCTTTACGGTAGTCAAAACTTTCTTGAATCTGAAAGTGTTCTGGAAATTGGATTTGGTGATGATGGCTATGTTATTGGTCATTTAGCACCCTACTTTCCAAAACATCATGTTAATGTTTCTCTTCCAACTTCTATTTTATTAGCCGGTAAAGAAAAGACTAAAGATGTCCTGGCACTTATTTCCAACCAGTTGGCTCAAAATAAACGGAAAAAATTTGATTATCTGATTCTCAGATTGGTTATTCAACATGTTTCCCAGCTTGGATTGTTGGTTAAAGGATTGAGTGATTATCTCAATCCCGGAGGAAGACTTTTAATTATTGATTCCTATGATCCTTATCTCAAATGGTCTCCAATGATCCCCAATCTGGATCGTCTTATACAAACATTAGCCCAGATACAGCTTCAATCAGGCGGAGAAAGAAGTGGAGTTGAAAAACTTCATAGAAAAGCTTCTCTTTATAAATTTACTCCTGAGATTAATCAAGCCATTGCTGTCAAAATTAATAATAAAGTGGATGCAAGAAATTTTTATGTTCTTTTTTTACTTATGTCAGAAATAATAGGGAGGGCATTGCAAGGGAAAATAAATCAGATTAAACTTATTTCAGAAATGAATAATTGGATCAATCATCCTGATGTTTTTGGTCAGCTGGGAATGCATTTTCTACAATTAAAGATGTTAACAAAATAAGAATATTTCAAAAAATACGCATACAAAAAAGAAAGTGACATAAGCATACGGGTTTGCAGGGTCTGTTTGAAAACTATAAGGATTCAGAATCTTTCAAAACCAAAGACTCGTCAAAATCAGTCAACTCCTGGAGAGAGCCGGAAGTGATAAGGTGTTTGTAAAGATAATAATTAAGTTCTGAGGGTTTGTAATCGGAAAGACCGAATATTTTTCTGGAAGGGTCTTTGCGGTTTTCCAGAGGAATTTTTTCCGCATTCACCGGATAGATATACATTCGGGTCCGTTGATTGAAAATCCGACTGAGTCGATCCAGGGAGGCCAGACGTTTGTTTTCAAGAATGTCTATGATTTTTGTGGCCCGAAAAACAACGGCGATCTGGTTGTCAGTCCATTGGGTCACATATTCAGTGAGCTTGTAGGTTCTGTCAAAATCAGAAATCATGACATTCTGTTGGTGTTTCTGAAGAGTTTTGATCCGTTTTAAAAGGTCTTCAGTTTTTTCCTCTTCATTGAAGTGAATTTCATTGATAAGATAGGGGTCGCAAAAATTTTCTGTTTTTGAACCGCAATAATGTTTCCTGGCGGATTCAAGAAGATTGAGGTCGGTTTTCAGGGGAGGGTCAAACTTTCCACGGTGAACGATGACTTGTTTTTCGTAAAGTTCTTCACCTGTGTGGGAGACTTCCCCGGACTTTGGAATAAGAATGGCCCGGGCCAGTTTGTGTTCCACAAGTTTTAAATTAACAAGATTATGATCGAAAGTGCTAAAAACGGGGCCTTCCGGCTGAATCATGTTAATCTCAATACGATGGGCAATATCCCCATCGAGAAGAGAAGTCAGAAAAGTATCAGGATTCTTGTGGTGGTTATAGCAGGCGTAGATCAGGTTAACCCCCAGGATGCCCAGAGCTTCCTGTTGTTGCAGGTTGCTTTGATCCAGCATACGAACGTGAAGGATCATCTGACTTGGAACACTGCCCGGAATCTGTTGAAAACGCAAGCCCAACCAACCGTGACAGTCTCCGTGATATTTGTAACTCTTTGCGGCCACTGTGTTGGCAAAAGCAAAGAATAATTTTTCACTTTTTTGATTTTTCAATCGGGAATCAAGAAGGGAGTATTCATGGTCCAGCATTTTAAGAACCCTGGATTTTACCACATAACGACCACTTTCCTCTTTGCCATAGATATCGTCACTGAAAGTCATATCGTAAGCGGACATGGCTTTTGCTATGGTTCCGGCAGCCCCACCCACTTTGAAAAACCACCGGGCCACTTCCTGTCCGGCTCCGATTTCAGCAATAGTTCCGTAAAGGGGTTTTATAAGATTCAGGGAAAGGGCTTTTTCATCAATGGATTTTTTCATGTTCATAATTATTCATAACATGGATTTTTCGTGAAAACAAATGGTCTCTGATAAACAAATAAAAAGAAATATGATATTATTGAAGTCATGGAGGTAAACAAACATGAATACTAAGGCAAAATCATTGGGAGAGTTTTTAAAAGTACACAGGATGGGGGAAGAAATGTCTCAGGTTGAGTTTGCTAAATTTTTGGGAATATCCAAACAGCGTCTTTGCGATTTGGAACATAACCGGACAAACATCAGTATCCATCTTTGTAAGGAGCTTGCTGATACTTCTGAATCTTCCTCCTGAATGGTTGGTGAAGCTATCCCTTTAACATCAGATTAATAAAGAAGGATTAAAACTCAAAGTGAGCTGAGTTTTCGGGACTAAACGGGATCGACAAAAGAAACGACACCATTTAATAATTCCTCAAGATGAGAAATTGTGGTGAAAAGTGTCAGGTTCTTTCCAGTGCATTTAATTTTTACAGAGGCTTCATTGCTGTTGTTTTCTAAACGCCCTAATATCAGTAATGTTTCGGGATAGGTTACCATGATCGTGTTAGCATCCGTCATGTAACTGGGCAGGAAAAAAGAGGGGTTTTCATTAATTTGTATTTTTCATTGTTAGTTCCTTTTTTGTATTTTTACACTGAAGACCATTTGTTGTTTTATGTGACTTTGAGAGACACCGGATCAGTATAATATGTATCAAAATAATACATAAAGAGTCAAAAAGGTAAAGGTTATTTTTAAAAACCACCAGCCCCGTGAGGGCTGGTGCTGGTTTTTTGTTTGAATTGTGTTTTTATTGTTTAAGGGTTATGTACTGAATGCCCTTGTTGTTTTCCTGGTATTTGAAATTGAGTCGTTTCATGATTCTTCGACCAAGAAGAGGGGCACAGTTTTCACAGGCCAGGGCCTTTACGTTTTTAAGTTGAAAGGGGCCGATGCTTATTTTCGGTAAAACAATTTTGAGACCTTCGATAAACTGACCGTTGGTGGCCATGACTTTTTTCTTACCGAGTTTTTTGTAGCTTAAATTATGTGCATTCAAAGTGTTGATATCAAGGGTCAGGAATTCAGACTTGGGATCAACCATGAAGAGTGTGATTTCCCCGCTTTCAACAAGACTTCCGGGGGCGTAGAGGTATCTGTTAAAGCCCATAATTTTCATCTCGGTGATACTGTACTTGGAATTGTAGCTGCTGTACTTTTGCTTGACTTCGTCAATAAGGTGGTTCCACTTTCTTTTGGTTTTTGGAAAAAGGTTGTTGTAGTGTCCGATAACACCCAGGGCTTCTTCGTAAAGTTCATTTTTTTCCAAATGCCGGATCAGCTCCTCAGCCACACTGAAACTTTTGGTTTTGTCCTGAAGACTCTTGTAGTACCATTCAGTGGCATCTTCTATATAATCCTGGTTGGATAAGGCTCTGGCATAATGGCGTTTGTGTTCATGGTTTCCGTTGCTGTGGGCGAAGTAGTTCTGGAAAGTCAGAATGGCCCGATCATATTGACCGGTGATGGAAAGCTCAATACCAAGGGCTCCGGCTAAGTTGTAGGATTTTGGGGATTTATTCAGTGCAATGGTGTAGGCCTGAACGGCACAGAGATGTTTTCCAAGTTTTTTGCAGACAGAAGCCATTCGGGCTTCATCTTTGGCGGTTGTCATTCTCAGTTTGCTGAGAGTCTGATACCAGAGTTTTTCAGGGTAAAAGTGACCCCAGCTTCTCGCATCGTAAACCATATAGCCAATCAATCCTATTAAAAAAGCGATGATAAGTTTTTTAAAAGGTCGTTTTTTTCTTTCCCCCTGGAAATGGGATTTTGAACCGCTCCATCCACAGGAACAGACGACAACATTTTCCAACATTTTTTCCACGCTAATGGGTTGGCAGCATCTTGGACAAGTTTGATTTGGCATAGAATTCTCCTAAATTTTAAAGACTTTGTTTATTATATGAAGTCTTAAGAGCAAGAAGTTTGCCACTTTTAATTCATCGGGTTGGGGTGAGACAAACCTGAGTTTGGATGTTTAATTTAAAAACAAAAGGGCCTTTTAGAGGGGTTATTGCATTTTTTTTAAATATTTATTAGTCAGTTGTTTACAAAATATTCAAAAAGGATAAATAAAAATTTGTCTCATTTTGACACTTTTTGTCCAAAAGTTGACATTTTTTGGTACAGTCTTGAATCCATCTGTGATTCAATATCTATAATATATAGATATAGGATTTTAACTGGAATCCGGTGGGCTTTTTATGAGGACATGAATCCAATGATCCACTTTTACTGTGTTTTGGTTGAATCTGATGGGCTTTTTTTATGAATCTTAAAATTTACAACTCCCGGACCCAAAAGAAAGAGATTTTTACACCTCTTAAAGAACCTGAAGTCAGGATGTACTGTTGTGGCCCCACGGTTTATGATTTTCTTCATGTTGGAAATTTCCGGGGAGCTGTGTTTTATAATTTTGTTTTTAACTGGCTCGAAAAACTGGGTTACAAAGTCATTTACGCCTATAACTTCACGGATGTGGATGACAAAATTTTAAACAGAGCCAGGGAGGAGGGGGTTTCCTCCCAAACCATAGCCAATCGTTTTATTGACGAGTTCTGGAAAGATTTTAACGCTCTCAAACTCTCCCCCCACACTCATAACCCCAGGGTTACAGAACACATGGATTCCATTATTGATCTTATTGGAAAAATTATTGATCGGGGTCGGGCTTATGTTGTTGAGGGGGAGGTTTTTTATGCCATTGATAAATTTAAAGCTTACGGAAAACTGAGCCACCAGAATCCCGGTGATATGCAGTCAGGCTCCCGTATCAAAGTGGACCCGAAAAAGAAAAACCCCCTGGACTTCAGTCTCTGGAAACCGGCAAAGGAGGGTGAGGACTGTTGGCCCTCACCCTGGGGGGAGGGGAGACCGGGCTGGCATATTGAGTGTTCGGCCATGACCCGATCCCTTTTTGGAGAACAGATAGATATTCACGGCGGGGGCCGGGATCTGATTTTTCCTCACCATGAAAATGAAATTGCACAAAGCGAGGGGGCCAGTGATAAAGAGTATGTGGGTTATTGGATGCATAACAATATGTTTACTTTTGGCGGCACAAAAATGTCCAAATCCCTTGGAAATATTCGCCGTATGCGTGATTTTCTTGGAAAATTTAACGGTGAAATATTCAAATACATGGTTCTTTCGGTTCATTACCGATCAGAGGCTGATTTTACTGATACCACTATCCACAACGCCATAGCCGCTCTGGGCCGGATTTACTCGGCTTTAAACAAAGCGTGGAAATACAGAAGTTCCACAAAATATAATGACAGTAATGACAGTTTCCGGGAAACTTTGGTGAAAGAGGTCACCTCGAAAATCAAAAAGATGTCAGAACAGGTGAAAAAAGCCCAAGAAGCCTGTAAGGGTTTTTTTAATGATGATTTTTCAACCCCCCAGGCCATGGCGGAGCTTTTTGACACCATTCGGGTTTATAATCAATTGGTTCCCATAGGAACCGGGAAAAACAGGGAAGTGGAGCTTCTCTCTGATCTTTTTTCCTGTTTTATTTTGGATTTTGGAAAACCCATGGCTCTTTTTCAGGAAGAACCCCCAAATTTTTTAAAAACCCTGGATGATATGCTGCTTGAGGAAAAGAAAATCAGCCGGTCAGAGGTGGATGCCCTGGTTTCAGCCCGTGGAATGGCCCGTAAGGAAAAAGATTATAAGGAATCCGATCGTTTGCGTGATGAATTGGTCCAATGGGGTGTTGAACTTCAGGACACTCCTGATGGGACAACCTGGGAAGTGAGAAAAGGTCAATGTTAGAACAGGATCATTTATCAGAAAAGACCTCCCTGAAAGTTCCTGTTGTACGAGAAGGTCTTCATAAGAATTATTTACATAAGAAATATTTTTCAGATATTTATCATCTGGTTCTGGCTTCATCCTGGTTTCAGTTTTTTCTTATCAATGTCACTCTTTATATTGTTCTTAATCTCCTTTTTGCCTGTTTCTATTATGTGGGGGGGGACAATATTATCAATGCCAACCCCAATTCTTTTTGGGATGCCTTTGTTTTCAGTTTTCAGACAAGCTCCACAATCGGTTACGGTCATCTTTTACCGGCCAATTATTATTCGGATATTATAGTGGTTTTTGATACCATTTCGGGAATGATCTTTGTGGCTATCGTCACAGGTCTGACCTTTGCCAAATTCGCAAGACCCACAGCCAGAGTGATTTTTAGCAGGAATTGTGTCATCAATAATTTTCGTGGCAAAAAGACCCTTATGTTTCGGCTCATCAATGCCAGGGACTCTCATATTGTCAACGCCACTATTAAAGCGGCTATTGTTTATATGGATGAACCGGAATCGGAAGAGGAGTTGTTTACGGAAAAAATTTATGATCTTGAACTCACACGTTCCGTGGCCCCTGTTTTTTTAATCAATTGGGTTCCCATGCACATTATTGACTCAAAAAGTCCATTGGAAAAAATGACTTCAGAGGATTTGAAAAAAGGAAACGCCCGTATTCTGATTTCTTTAACGGGTATTGACGACTGGTCCTCACAGACAATTCACGCCAACCATATTTTTTCTCATGAGAACATTGTCTACGACAAAAAGTTTGTGAATATTATCGAGAGAAAAAAAGACGGTTCCATCACCATGGATTGCCATAAACTCCACGATCTGGATCCCTGTACTTCATTAAAATCAGGATATTGAGAAGTCTTACCCTTTAGTCTTTTAAGATTGGGGGGTATTGGTTCATTTTTTAAGTGCTTGCGTTTAACTGATAATATTGTATACAATCCCTGTTACAGACTGACCTACAGACTGACCGGGTAAGGGTGGTCATCAGTTTACAAGGTTGAAGGTCATCCAATTGATTGAAAGGAAGGTTATGTCAAATGCAAAGACAAAAGTCATTGAAGAAAAAAATTAGAGAAATAAAATAGAAAACAGAGGGCCTCTACCATGATTGAATCATTGTCAGAGATTCCGGAACTTTCCGGTTATAAAAAAGGGGATGTGGTTGTTATTTTTGGAGAACTGTTCTCCAAAGGTTATGTCAACGGGGTTGTTGAAGAAGCCAAAAGGCAGGGTTTGACTGTTATTTATTCCACTGTGGGTCGCAGGGATAACGAAGACCGACTCAGGGCCTTGAATGATGAGGAAGCAGCCCTTATGCCAAAACCCTTTATCAACAAACCCCTGGAAGTGGGTTTTGACAAAGAACCGGATTCAAAGGGGATCACACCCTGTGACCGGCTTCAGGGTCTGAAAATGAAGGACTGGGAAAAAGACCACCTGGACTGGGATTCTGTTCTGGAATCCAGGGAAAAGGGTATTGTCCGTTTTAAGAAACATCTCAGGGACTATCTCCTGGAATTGGAATCCCATATTCCCAAGGGAGCCAATGTTCTTTTTGTTCATACGATGGCAGGGGGTGTTCCAAGATCTAAAATCATAATGCCTGTGATGAACAAGGTTTTTAAAGGAAGGGGGGACCGGTTTATTCCCTCTGAGAAATTGTTTTGTTCCCAGCTTGGAAAATTCAGTCAACTTAATTTTTTTGAGGTCACAGCCCACAGCTTTAAACATCTGGTGGAAATGAGTCGGGGTTTGAGGGAATCCGTTCAGACCCAAGGGGGGAAAGTCTCCTATGTGGCCTACAGTTATCACGGAACAAAGGTTCTTGTTGACGGTCAGTACCAGTGGCAGACCTACACCCCCTACTTTCAGGGTTGGGCCAAAATGGAACTGGAAAAACATTCCGGGGATTTTAATGAGCAGGGGATTTCATGCACAGTTTTTAACTGTCCTGAAATTTTAACCAATTCCTCAGGCATTTTTCAGGGTGTGGAGGTTTCGCTGTATCCCCTTCTTGGGGCCATTGAAAAGGAGGGAAAAGATTCCCCTTATTGCCAAAAAGTTCTGGATAATTGTCGTGCTTTGCTCAAAGAGAACCATGATTTTAAGGAAATTATGGATATGACAGGAAAGTACATGACAGAGGATTTGACCTTAAAGTTCAGTGATTATGACAAATGGCCACAGCACAATTCCGTGGAGCAAATGGCCTCCATGCTGGATCTGTCAGACAATCTTATTTCCATGCACAGGGATCCAAAAAATCTGATGACCTTTCTTTTATCTGAAGAGGTTTTTAAGGCCACAGGCTTCCTGATTCTTCACCAGTCCTGGAAAGACTCCCATCCTGTTTTATGGCTCAACCACGACATTGTGGCCAGACTGATGGCTAAAAGTTTGCGAAAGTGAGTCCAGAACTTCACGGACAGCCTCACCAAGGTTTTCATTCTCTTTTGTTGCTTCCATGAGTTTTGAAATGAAGGGGTCTTCCATAAAGGCTTTTTCATCAAAAACCCTTCCCCTTGTCCTTCCTCTTTTTGCGGAATTAAAGGCCTCTTTAATATAGGTTTTTAGGAGTTCTTTTTTCCCCTTCCACTGTCTTCCTCCTGGAAGATAAGACACATCCTGCCACCATTTAAGAATAAGATCCTTATCAGACAGGTCGGATTTTTGAAGAGCCGAGAGGAGTTTTTCCCTGTAAGGGCTTCTAAGGGGAAGATTGCAGTAGGGACTCCTGTACAAATCAACCAGTTTTCCCGACTTCTCTGCCCTGGAAACAAGTTCATCAGTAAAGGCCCAGAAAGAATCTTCCACTACAGCTGATCGGTACGATTCCAAAGGAAACTCCCTTTGTTTGGTCGTACTGATAAAAGCGGCTTCAATGTCAACAATTTCCACCTTCAGGTGTTCATCTGAAATAGCCTGTTTGGCCATACCCCTGAACAAGATCCAATCGTCCCACATATTGTTTGTTTGTATAAAATCGGCTATTTCCACAACTTCATCAAAGCCAATCTCTGTGTGAGAAACTCTATGGACTCTCAACCCCTTAAGGAGACCTTCGACATGATCCGAATTCAAAGGATCAAAAAGTGAAAAGAAAAAAGCTCTATGAATATCCGATTGCAGGACCTCTATTGCGGATCGATAATTTAAAAGTTGTGACACATCAAAATGAGGGGATTCCCAGTCATAATCTCGCATATTCTCTGCTGTGTGCCGGTATTCTGGAGGGACTTGATCAAGAGGAACTCTATACTTTTCTTTTATTTTTCGAAAACCTCGGTAATAAAACAATCTTGAGGGATTTTCTATGGCATATTTCAACTCCTCAAAAACTTCTTCCGGAAGATCTTCTCTTTTTATATTGAGTCTTTTCAATATGGAAAGAAGTTTTGATTCTGCTGCTTTTCTAAAAAGATCATTTGCTCTTGCAACTTCATCAAGATTGTCCAGTATTAATTGTGGCCAATTGGCGTGGACTGTTATTGAACACATCATTAAAATAGAGATCAGTCCAAAATTTTTACAGATCTTAAAAAAGCTCATTCATGTTCTCCTTTCTCTTCGATTTGATAAAGCAGATGCTGGCTATGTTCCACCTATTACCAAAGATCACTATCATCTACGTTCAATCCGTATTATATTATCGGGAGGAGGACCACCATTCTCTATATAATCAGCAACATCACCGGCCCTGCCAA
>CBDCNX010000015.1:0-21728 GCA_965219545.1 Bdellovibrionales bacterium | reverse complement strand
TTGGAGGGATGTTTATCTCAACGGCCATTCACTTTTACATTCTGGCCACCATTTTGGGATTGGTTCAGGGGGGCGTTCAGGCTCTGAGTCGTTCTTTTTATGCCCGTTTGATTCCAACTCAAAGTTCGGGGGAATTTTTTGGTTTTTACAATATGTTTGGAAAATTTTCAGCCATTCTCGGTCCCGCTCTTATGGGCCTGACCGGTTGGCTGACGGGAAATCCACGTCTTTCCCTCACAGGTGTTCTGCTTTTATTCATCATCGGGGGATTTTTACTGAAAAAGGTGAAGGAACCAACAGTCTGAAAAATCGGGGATGGTATACTAAAGATCATTTGTTTTTCATGCTATTTCCATAGAGGAATTCCATGAAAACTCAAACACGATCAGTATATACTGAAGACCATTTGTTTTTCATGCTATTTCCATAGAGGAATTCCATGAAAACTCAAACACGATCAGTATACTTCTGGCTTTCGCAGTGGAAGACACATCTAATACAGGGATTCATATTCAATGTGGAATATTCCCCCTGTTTCCCCAATCTTAATATTCTGGGATAAGTGGACAGTGTTATTTTTTGCATCATAGGTCCAGCCTGCGGGACTTGTGGGAATCAACCGGGTTTTCCCCTTGTGGGTATAGCGAACTTCTATGGTGCTTACATTGGGTAATGTTTCAAGAGGAACACTGAGAACCGCATCCACCAGGTGTTTTACAAAATGGGCGATATCTCCACCGTAGTTGAACTTGCAGAGATTGAAATAATAACCCCGGTCCCCGAAAAATACAACAGTTCCATGAAGTTCAGGGGCAGTCTTTCTTCATCCTGACAATTGTATTGGGGCATTGGGAGAGTGATAATTCCGGCGGCATAATGGAGTTTTTCATTGTCACCGTTTTTTGAGATCCAACAGAAACTGATAGGCCCTTTTGGCACTGAAATCACTTTGATCAAAACTATTGGTTATGGCAATGATGGCCAGATGGGCTTCAGGACGGTAGAAAGAGGGACTTTTTGTGGTTCTCTGTTCTGATAAGGTGAGACTGGGAATACTGAAAAACTGTTCCGGACCGGTTCCCTCCGTCCCCACTTGCATCATCTCTCTGAGACACTTGCCTCCTTCAGGGGTGTTTCTATCTACATAATTGAGTTCAATAAGCTGGCTCCCAAAGGGGCTTTGACATTTTGCCAACTTGCCGTCATAGACAATGGAAGGGACTTTTTGTTCTGCGGAAATATCAAAACGATCCGTTAACAAATAATCTGATGTTGATGAAGTTGTGACACCGATATGATAATCAATAAAACGGATATTCAGGAACCGGTCTATAAACAAATCAGCGTTTTTTGCAAGAAGATTCCGGATAAGTCCCATGCTTTCAGAATCATCAATGATAAACAGAATATCAATGGATGGGTTGTAGACACTTCTTACGGTTTTTTTGAGAAATTTTCCTTTGGGATGGGGAAGTTTTTTACGATTGGGATCAGCCAGACAGGTGATAAGGAAAAAACAGAGGAAAAACCCAATGGGAACTTTCAGTTGATTCATAAGGGTTTTCATATACTGGATTTTGTTTTTTGTGTCATTTCCATAATGAAACCCTGTACCATATAAAAAACAACTGATTTCTGGTATAGAAATTTTATGGTCAAAAACAGTACCCCCCTCATGAAACAGTATTGGAGTGTGAAGTCGGCCCATCCTGATAAGATTCTTTTATTTCGGATGGGGGACTTTTTTGAAATGTTTTACGAAGACGCTCAGGTGGCGGCCCCTCTTTTGGGAATTGCCTTAACCACAAGAAATAAAAAGTCAGGGGATCAGACTCCCATGTGCGGAGTTCCCCATCGAAGTGTCGGTGGTTCCATTAACAAACTTCTCGGAGCGGGGAAGAAGGTGGTTATTTGTGATCAGGTGGAAGATCGGAAACTGGCAAAGGGGCTTGTAAAGCGTGAAGTCACCAGGATACTCACCCCAGGTATGGTTTATGATTCCGAAACCCTGGAAGGCCACTGCCCCAATTATCTCTGTGCCCTGGATTCCCGGAGTCTGGCTTTTATGGACAGCACAACAGGGGAGTGTTTTTACTATTTAACTGAGAATCCTGAAAAACAAAAACAACTCATTGCAAGTCTTGACCCTGTGGAAGTGGTTTTGGGTGGGGATCAGAAAGATTTTTTTAACGACAGACAGCCTTCCCACTGGAAGGGTTTTTGTCAGTATCCACGATGGACTTTTTGATAAGGATTTGCCTCTTTCAGCCAGAAGACTTCTGGACTATGGGGTTTTCACCCAGGGTTCCGGGCTGACTGACAGTCTCCGGGATTTTGAAGAACGAAGTTCTGAGTTCAGAATGGAAATTTCAATGAAGGTCATGGGTCACCTTGAGGTGTTTAAGAATTATGAAGGGGAGAGCCGTGGGACTTTGTTTTCCGCTGTCAATCGAACAAAAACAGCGGGGGGAGCCCGTCGTCTTAAAAACTGGATCCTGGTTTCCCCTCACTGATTTAAGGGAAATAAAAAAAAGACAGGATCAGGTGGAACACTGGACTTGGGATATGGAAGTTCTCCGGGAAGTGCGTAAACTTCTTTCCGGGGTGGGTGATCTTGAAAGAAAGCTGTCTAAAATTTCACAACCCACGGCCCATCCCAGGGATTTGAAAAGTCTTTGTGAGTCCCTGGAATCAGCCCTCAAACTGATTCCAAAAATGAAAGATCTTTCAGATTCTGATTCTCTATCCCGTGCCGTTTCCCTGTTTGTCAGGGAGATCAACCAGGCCCTTGTTGAAGACATTCCGGGTCTCTATCGTGAAGGGGGTTTTATAAGAAAGGGCTTTGATCCAAGGCTTGATGAATTTATCAGTCTGACCACGGATTCCCAGAGTCAGATCCGGAAGCTGGAGGAAAGGGAGAAAAGACAAACCGGTATTCCCAGTCTCAAGGTTCGTTACAATAATGTGTTTGGTTATTACATTGAAGTGACCCATGTTCATAAAAACAAGGTTCCACTGGAGCGTTATCAGAGAAAGCAGACTCTGACCAATGCCGAAAGATATATCACTGATGAGTTGTTGGATCTTGAAAAAAGAGTCATTACAGCAAAAACCCAACGATTGGAGCTTGAACTGGAGATTTTTGAGTCACTGAAAAATCAGGGATTAAAAATCATTAAGGAGCTTTTGCTTTTGGCTGAAGGCTGTAAACAGTTGGATGTTTTCTCATCCCTGGCCTGGCTTGCTTTGGAATGGAATTATGTGAAACCGGAATTAAAAGAGGGAGGGGCTTTTGAGATTCAGGGAAGCCGTCATCCCGTGGCTGAACAAATTCTTAAAAACAACTTCATTGCCAATGATATTCTCATAAAACCCCATCAGTGTGTTCTTTTAACAGGACCCAATATGGCCGGAAAAAGCACGATTATGAAACAGGTGGCTCTGACCGGTCTTTTAGCCCAGACAGGTTCTTTTGTTCCTGTTTCTTCGGCTAAAATCCCTGTGGTGGATAAAATATTCACCCGCCTTGGAGCCAGTGATTTTCTCAGTGAAGGACTTTCCACTTTTATGGTTGAAATGCAGGAGACTGCTGAAATGCTTCATGGGGCCGGTCCCGGTTCCTTGGTCATTCTCGATGAGGTGGGACGGGGAACATCCACCTATGATGGGATGAGTCTGGCCCAGGCCATTTTGGAATACTTCATGACCCATATAAAAATCCTACACTCTTTTTGCCACCCACTACCATGAACTCACAGTCCTGGAGGACGGGGAGAGGCTTGTTAACAAACACATGACCCTCAGTGAGAGTCAGAAGGGGATTTCATTCAGTTATCATTTGACTGAGGGGGCGGCGGGAAAATCCTATGGAGTCCAGGTGGCAAGACTTGCCGGTTTACCGGAAACCCTTGTCAAAAGGGCCTGCCGGATCCTTCAACATTTTGAATCTGAAAGAGTGAAGCCCTCGTCAATAAATCCTGGTCAGATGAGTCTGTTTCAGGTGGATGAAAGGGATGACAGTAAAAAACAAAGCAGTGAAAAAAAGAACAGAGAAGAAGAGGAAAAAGAGAGAATGAAAAACCAACTGGTAAACAAGCTCATCACTTCCCTCCGTGATCTTGAGGTTCAAAAACTCACCCCCCTTGAAGCCCTCAATAAACTTGATGAATGGCAGAAAGAAATTTCCTGAGCTTATTCAGTCAGAAGCAGGCTATTAAAAAACTGTTTTATTAACAAAACCATCCTGTCCTGAAACCAGTGGTTCATTGGATGAACCACCAGTTCTCCGATTTTTGTTTCCGATTTTCGGATAAATGGAAGTTTACTCAAGATTGGAGGCTGTTGTTTTTGGCTTACCCTTTGCTTTTTATACTGATCGTGTTTGAGTTTTCATGGAATTTCCCTGAGAGATCATTTATTCTATGCTGAATTTCTTTAGCCAAAATCCGCTTAAAACAAGTGGTCTCTATGGAAATAGCATGAAAAATAAATGATCTTTAGTATAAAAAAACGGATTTTAAGAAAAAATGGACGAGACAGGATGAAGAAGGGGAATTTTGAAATTGCCAGGGTTTATAATTTAAGGTATTATTATATAAAAATCGGGAGATGTTAAAAATGAAAGATTTTTTGAAAGACACTCTTTCAGTTTGGACTGGTGTCATTGCAATACTTGGATTTGTATTTTACATGAATGACAGGACATTTGATCGGTTGGATGAACGAACGGATAAAATTGAATCCAAATTGGATGAACGAACGGATAAAATTGAATCCAAATTGGATGAACGAACGGATAAAATTGAATCCAAATTGGATAATTATCAAAAAGAAATGACTCGCCGGTATGACGACCTCTTTAAAATATCTGTTTTTAAACAAAATAAATAACCAACTGGTAAACAGGCTCATCACTTAATCGGTTGGATGAACGAATCTGAGAACACAGCGAAAGCCCACATCCTCGTAAGCATCCAGGGGATGGACGAACAAATAGGTTGCGAGAACACCGGCATAGCGATTTAATTTATAATTGCCCCCACGAATGATTGCCCCGGATGAAAAATTAAACCAGCCCCATCCAAAATTGCAGTGATTATTGCTTTCATTGCAAAAATAATCTTTTTCCAGGGGGAGTCCAAAGCGACGATAGACATCAGAGGCGAATAAATGGACATATATTGATTTTTTCCGGGTCTAAAGTCATGGTTATCACTGATCCACTCCCAGACATTTCCCGGAAAGTGCGAGATAGACTCAGTGTTTGATAAAGACAATTCGGCCTTCGGATTGCTTCCACTTTCAGGGTTTTCTCCATCATAGCCACATGGCTTCTGACCTCCATTGTTTCCGGATTTAAGACATCCCCCTTTTCCGACGACTCCATCGGACCAATTGATGGGGACATCAATTAGGTTCCAGGCTATAGCCAACCATTCTTTATTGGACATGAGGGCAAATTTCATTTCCAATCCATCAATTTGATTTTTGAAAATATGATTTAAACTTTGGCATTCATCCATGGCCTGAGCCCGGCTTATCATACGCCAGGGTTTCCCCTGGGGGGTGGAAATGGCTATATAATCTTTTACACCCCAGTTGTGTGGGCTTGCCTCGCAGTCAGGAGCTTCGCTTTCGCAACCATTAGGGTGAACCTCATAGGAGGTCTTTTTTAACTCTTGACTCCAGTTGGCACTGGCTTCCCGTGCGGCCCTGGCCTCATATTTAAAGACACAGAATTTTTGAATTCCCAGTCTTGTGTTTTTGGGAACATTAATCAGAGCCCCTTTGTAGGGAAGGGCCAGGTCGGCACAATTGACATCCGGCGGACTTTCTTTTTCCGGAGATTCAACTTCTGAGTTAACAGCTCCTGAAATAAAGATCAAAATAAGAGGGAGGTAAAGTACAAATATAAATTTTTTCACATCTTTCAACACAGGAGTTTTTGACCCTATTCAATGAATGATTGTCTTGTCGTCCTCCGGTGGAAGGGGTTGGATATCAAGATCGTCATAATCCAAAAGAGTTTTAACTGGGCTTGGATCTATTCGCGAATGAATATAAAGCGGTTTAAAGTTTATCCTTTGGGTGTTGTTTTTACAATTAGAGATCACGATTTTTCGTTCAGGATAATGAGTATAAATTATCATGCTACAAGTAAAAAGATTTTCATTATTTGCAGAAGAAAGAGTCACTTTGGTGAAGTTGTGAAAAAACTCTAAGGAATAACATTTTACATTCCATATTACTGAGTTAACGGGGGCACCATCTAATGCACACGGACCCTCTTTTGTGGTGAAAATTTTAAGATCAGTCAGAGTATCAATCCTGTCATCCAGGGCTTTTTCCAGGGCATCATATTCCAGACCGGAATATCCTTCTATTTCCAAGTGCCTGTTTTGATCCTGCTCTGTTCCCTGTTCCAGGAGTATGTCATTAAAAAAATCTGACAAAAGCGTATCATCACCCTCTGTGTGGCCGTCAGGCGGAGTCGGAACTTGCGGGACTGTATCCCCTTGGAGAGTTGGTGTCCCTGTATCGTCTCCTTGTGCCTTTGCACTGGAAAATCCCAAAATAAATGTTGCTATTATAATAAAAAAGTGTCCTGTGCCCATTATTTGCCTCCTGGTTGATATGGAGGGATTTCTATATCACTTTTGGCATCATGTAAAGTTTTTTTCTTTTTTTGTAAATTTTACAATGTTTTATAAATGTGTATTCTTATGGGGCTTATGGGAACGACATAAAAACAAAGGGTCTTCAGTGTAAATAATATTTTATATTAAAAAAAACTATTGGTTAAAAGAATCCTTTCAAACTATACTGATCCGGTTTGAATTTTCATGGAATTTCCCTGAGAGATCATTTATTCTATGCTGAATTTCTTTAGCCAAAATCCGCTTAAAACAAGTGGTCTCTCAAAGTCACATGAAAAACAAATGGTCTTCAGTATATATCTTATTAAGATTCAAGGAGAAGGTGTGAGGTTATTTATATTTTTTGCTGTTTCCTCTGTGTTCCTGTTTCCAAGCTCATGGGGGGATTTCACAGAGGATGAAAAGAAACAGGCCTGGGCTGAAACGGGTTTTGGTTTTGAGACACTGATCCAAAAACTCACAGTGGAAACCTGTTATGAATCTGAAAAAAAATTCAGTGCCTGTCTGATGGCCTTTCATCAATTGCTTTCAGAAGATATAGAGGATGAATCCCACCAATTGAGAGTCTCTGATCTCAATAAACTGGAGATTGTTCCATTTTCCAGACCGGATCATTTGACATTGGAGGATTTTCTGGCATCTAATGCAAAACGTAGAGAATCCTTCCGTTTACTTTTTAGAACACAACTTCCCGGCACTGAAGAGTTTAATGATATTGTTCAACAAGTCCTCAAATTCACCTGGAAAATTCCCCGGGAAGACCAAAGCAAACTGGCGGGAGACACATACAACGCTTACCTAAAAGAAGCTTTTGATCCAAAAACCACTTTGCATCCCCTGGAGCTGATATCTCCGAAATTCAATAAGGATTCTGTTGAAGTGGGGGCTTTTTTTCCATTTCACAAACTGGAAAACGGGGAAATCGCCCTGGCTGTTCATCCCTTTGAAGGTTCACCGGCCAAAGCCGCAGGTCTTAGAGATGGAGACCTTATTTTAGGTATTGATGGTTTTGATATCAGAGGATTGCCTTTTCATGACCCACAGGTCAAAAATGAGTTCCTTAGCAGACTCAAAGGCCCGATGGATAGCCAGGTAAGGTTCAGGGTTTTAGGTTTTTGTGAAAATCATGAAAAAGAAGTTGAGGTCAAGCGGGGAGTCACTGATAAGCCCGTTCATCATTGGTTGGAAAGCAAGCGTTTTGTGAACCTCACTCAACAGGAACCTGTTATGGATTGTGATGAACCTGAAAACCCGTCCACTGAAGGCTCTTCTGTTGGACAAATTCCTGAAGATCAGGACTCCGCTGGTTCTGTTAAACTTCAGGCTTCCTACCTGCCTTTAAAAACATTTCAGTTTCCCCAACGCAATTCATTGACTGATGCAGCGATTTCAGTACTGATGCCTTATTATTCTTCAATGATGCCGATGTACCCTGTGTGTGCTGAGTTCCTTCTCCTGCAAACCATAGATATTAACAATCCTTTCAGCTGGGGAATGATTATTGACCTTCGTAATAATGAAGGGGGGAATTTCCATGAAGTGGCCTGTATGCTCAATACCATTATTCAAAGTAATGAAATTATGGCACGTTATTTACCGATTAAAAATGGTGAGATTATAAACCAGTCTGATGAATCCGAAACTTATTATTTCACATGGGGCGGTTTTCCTTCTGCTAATCCCAAGCTTCCTCTGATGACTTACAATAAAAATATTGTTGTCATTGTGGATCAACTCTCTACCAGTGCTGCTGAAATTTTTGCCGGAGTCATACAGGATATGGGGCGTGGTTGGGTGATCGGTGATCGCACCTTTGGTAAAGGCATTGCACAGGAATCCCCTCCTCCCATACAGCTTACTTCCAAACCCGGAGATAAAAGCACTCCCCTAAAGCCCCTTCAATTGAGTATGACTACGGGGATCTACGTTTTGGGCAGTGGGCGATCACCCCAGGGAGCCGGAATTATCCCTGATCTTCGTTTCACAAACACCGGTGAACCCATTGAAAATGAGGTTAATTATACTTCTCTTTTAGATCAGGTGTTTTTTAATAATATTCAGTTTGAAAATAGCCCATGGGAACAAAATCGTCCTGAGGAACTGGCCAAATTAAATGACTGCATTAACAAGCCCGATCGAATGGGTCAAACTCTTAAGGAAAAAATCCAAAAAGACAAAAAATACAGTCGTCCCTTTGTCACTGATTATCTTCTTGAACTGGCAAAAGATATTTTATTCTGTACCCCGCCCCGTCCTTCTTTTATACCGTCCCCTTATTTGTCACCACTTTATGGTATGAAATATGAAAAGTAAAAGTTATACTAAAGATCATTTATTTTTTATGAGAGACCACTTGTTTTAAGCGGATTTTGGCTAAAGAAATTCAGCATAGAATAAATGATCTCTCAGGGAAATTCCATGAAAACTCAAACACGATCAGTATAGAAGTGATGATTTTGTCTGACCTGAAGGTGTCATTTAGAAATTCGAATTCACAGAGGGAATGAATCACCGCTTTAAAAATCCAGAGAAAGGAAGCCAGAGCAAAAACCGCAAGGGTGATCTTTTGGGGGCTTTGAAGGGGTCCCAGTTTTTTTATTTTTGATTGAATAATATTCCAAAATTCTTTTGGAATATTCAGTTGAAAAGGAAAGAGAAAAATCAATAAAACCAGCATGGCTCCAAGAAGGCTTAAACCCAGGGGGACGGCCATGAGTATCCATTTCCAGAAATCAATTTTCAGGGAATAAAACTCATCGAGATAACCGAGGAAAACCACGTTAGGTGGTGTATAAATTACCGGAATAACTTAATTTTGTGAAACAAAAATTTATAAAAAACATAAATTTCTCTGTATGAATCCAATTGTATCAATAAGTTGTCTGTGCAACAATGCCAATTAAGATTAAGAGTTTGAAATTTGGCTGTCTATGATTTATAAAGTCTGTGTCTGTAAACGGGGATTTTATGTTTGACGATAAAATGATATTGTTTTTTTCAAGAGATGTTGAAGTGGCCATGATCATTGGTATTAACATTTTTCTGACAGTTGTCGGTGTTGCCATTTTTTTAAAACGTATCCTGAATGCGAGAGTTTCTGAAATTAAAACCAGGTTGAATTTTCTGGATGATAAAATGACAGTGGTTGAAGATCGCTTTATTGACCATATTTCTGAGAATAAAAAAGCCATGATGAAACTCTCCGGTGAGATGAATCAGAAATTTCAGGTCCTGTCTGAAAAACAGGGTCCACAGGCCAGGAAAAACAACAAACAGTCAGATCACGATGTGACTTTTCCCCGTCCCAGGGTCCGTGAAAGCGGGATTCGCCTGGATAAAAGTGCCAGTCGTGGTAAAAAGTTTGATTTCGAATATATTGATGTGAGGCTGGGCAACCTTGAAAGAAAGGTTGATCTCTTTTTTGAATGAGAAGTCCTGATTAAGCCTCAATTTATGGCCCTTAAGTTCAGCGATTGAAGCCCTCGTACGACTGTTCTGTTTTGAAAGCGGGGGATTTTGTCTGTCAGTTCCAAAACTTTAAATTTCTTCAGTAGTATTTCCAGTAAAATTTGTGTCTGCAACTGTGCCAATCCGGATCCCACACAATGATGGATCCCTCTTCCAAAAGCCAGGTGTCTGGGACCTGTTCTTGTGATTTCAAACTCATCAGGTCGTTCAAAAACTTCGGGATCCCTATTGGCTGCACCGATGAGCAGGATCAATCCATCTCCCTTTTGTATGGAGACCCTCCTTATTTTGAAATTGTTGCGTGCAATGCGAAAATCTTTTTGCACAGGTCCGTCATAGCGAAGCATTTCCCTGACAGCTTTCTGAATCATGTCGGCACTGGGATTTTTACGAAGAAGATCCACCTGATCCGGCTTTTTTAATAGAGCCAGCATTCCATTTCCCATGAGGTTGGCGGTGGTTTCATTGCCTGCCACAAGAAGCACGGTCAGCATATCCACAGCTTCCTTAAGACTGAGGGCTTTCCCGTCCTCACTTTCATGGACTAAAAGACTTGTGATGTCTTTAGCCGGTTGAAGCTGACGTTTTTCACACAGTGAGGTGAAATACCCGGCCATGGCTTTTCCCGCCGCCACACCCTCCTTCCCTTCCTTCTGGCTGACTGTCAGTTCCAGTAATTGTGCCCGATCCCCGGACCATTTTTTAATCTTCTTTCGGTCTTCATCGGGGATTCCCAACATTCGGGTGATTACGATCATCGGAAGGGGTCGGGCCACTTCTTTCATAAAATCGAAATCCTTTGGATTGGAAATATTATCAATCAGATTCTCCACTACGTTTCGTATCATGGGCTCTCTCTCCATTATTGCCTGATAGGAAAAACCTTTGTTTACAATTTTACGCAGCCATGTGTGGTGTGGAGGGTCTACCAGTAGAACACTGTAATCATCGGGTCCCGGCGGCAGCACACGTCCTTTCCTGTCTCTGCGAAGCCCGGGGTTGTTGGAAAAATTTTCATGGTCTTTCAGGATAGACTCCGTATCACTGTAACGGCTTACAATCCAACAACCTGTGAGGAGACTGCGGTGGATGGGACTGTTCTCACGCAAGTCTGCAAACACGGGGTAAGGATTCTGCATAACATTTTTTGAGAGAGGGTTGTAGGTCGCCCCCGAACGAACTTTTTCGGCCAATGCCAACGTGTTGATAATCAGGGGTTTTATAATTTTCATCAGGGCTTTCCTTTTTCAAAATAACAAAATGATATTATACTGAAGACCATTTGTTTTTCATATGACTTTCATAGAGAAATTCCATGAAAATTCAAACCGGATTGACACGTCCCCATAATTGGTCCACCTTTTAGTTACATTTTTTATTATAAACTAACAAGCCCTTTCCTCCAAATGATATGTTTGTGTTTGTGGAACAGGAGGGCGATATTTCAAAGCACTGTGGGGTCTTATCCTATTATACTCCTTCCTCCACATCTCAACTGGGAAAAGATACTGCTGTGAACACTTAAAAGGTGATAATCCAAAATTTCTACATGATGACTCACAAGGTGATGATGGAGTTTCCCTGTAGGAATACAGAAGAACAAAAAATTGATCCTGAAAAAGTCTCATTTGATCTGTTTTTAAATTATATTTACTTTCTTTTAGTGTTAGTTGATTTATATTTTTTATTTTCATAAATTGCCCACTAATTAGTTTTTTGTCTTTTATAAACCTCTGTAATTTTTTCAAACAGCTCATTTGATTTAGATGAATACTTTTGAAATTCTTTTATATTATCATACTTTAAATGTGATTTTTCTTAAACCCAGCAAACTGGAAATAATATATTCATATTCATTAAATGGATAGACTGAAATTAAATCATCAAGCCGATTTTTCAATTTATTTCTTTGTTGAGAAGATAGAGTTTTAATAAGTTTTTCTAAATGTTTCTTTAAAATTTCCATATTACTTTTTAACCTCATTGATATAGATTCGTTCTTTTTCTGAAAGCAAAAATTTACTTATAATATAGTAATCCAATTCCTGAAAAGAATTTTGATTTTGTATCACTTTATCTACTAGTTTTATTATTTTTGAAAAAGTATTTTTATCCCATAAAGGAAGTGGCAGATCTTCAATGTGACTCCGCAATACTTTTATACTAGAAAACTTTTTTTGAAATATAAATTGATACAAGGAAGAGTTGAAAAGAGCAGCAATAACTTTTATGGGATAATTAGGAATTTCAGGGATAAGTATATTAGCACTGTTCAAAGTCAACATTTTGCAATTATCATAAGCAAAAGTTAAATTTTTTGAAATAAATTTGTAAATTAGTTTTTCTTTGACTCGGTATTTGTCCTCTGGAGCTACTTGTTGAAATTTTTTAGGTTGAAATTGAATATAGAAAGAAGGTTTATCCAGAATAAACTTTTTAACATCTTTTCCTTTATAAATCGGTTCAAAACCTGGTTTGTTCTCAGAAATAATAAACTGTTTATTGTTTCCAGTTACAATTCCCAAAGCCCATCTTGCCTTATCTTTTAATGTGATATGCTTTGTCTGATATATCTTATCAATAATTTTAGAATCAAATTTATTTGAATGAATATTAAAAATAAAATCATGATTGCTCATCCATTTTATTTGTTGCACTTTATGTTTTTTATTTGTGTTGTGGATAGCTGTTTGTTTTATTTTTTTGTTATTTTTTTCTAAATCCAAACGAATAACGGGAGTAAAAACATTTTTAAAAATACGATTGAGATAAATAACTTTTTTAATTTGAACCGTTTTTAAAATGATTTCTCTTATATCCTTATGAGTTCGGACATTCAAAATAGATTCGGGTAAAATGAATGAAACTACTCCAGAATAACGAAGCAAGTTAAGACTTTTTGTAAGAAAATAAGAAAAAGATTCAAAAGAAGTGATTTGAGGATAAAGGTTTTTTAGTTTTTTCACCTCTGCTTTAGAAAAATGCACCCCCCAAGGTGGATTTGTAGCTATAACATCAAAATCTTTTATATTTTTATCATCATGAAAGCTGAATAAGTCATCGTTGCCAATATCAAAAAGAGTATTTTTATAAAAGATATTTGGTACAAAGTTTTTGTTTTTAAATCTTATTAGAATGTTAAGTCTGGCAATTTTAACTGCTGTTTTATCATAATCAATACCATAAATGTTTAATGGATTTTCTACAATATCAGCAAAAGCCAGTAAAAACTGACCAGTTCCACAACAAGGATCTAAAACTTTGGAGTCTTTTTTAATTAAATAGTCTGTTATTATATCATTTACTATACTTGATGGTGTGTAATAAGATCCGCTTTTAGATTTTTTTCCTTCAAATAAAAGGGATTGATAAAATATCCCCAAAATGTCTCTTTGTTCTAGAAGCTCACAATCCAGTAAGAAAGAAAAATGCGGTTTGATGTATTCGTTTTTAATTTCCAAAAGCCATGAATTTATCTCTTCTTGAATTTGTTTATTTGTAAAGAGTAATTTTTTACCTTTTACAATGTCTTGAATATTTATTTTCAATAATACCTTTTCCTTTTTTAAGAAATTTAGACTAAGCAGGAAAAGAGCAATAGTCGTTTTTATATTGTTTTTTTGTATAAAATTAATAATATGATTAAATTTGTCAAAGTGGACTTGAGTTTTTATATGTTCTTCAGGGATAAATGTTCTTTTAGCTTTTATTTTATTTGCTCGTTTGTTTAACTTTTCCAATTCTCCATTTAAAAGCTTTGACTTAATATTTTCAATATCAGCTTTATAAAAAAAATATCTATTATTTTTATTATATGTGGGGAGCTGTCCGCATTTAATCCAATTACGAACAGTTGCTGTTGAAATTCCTAATAGCTCAGCCGTATTTTCTATATTTAAAATTTCCTTATGGGTATCAACTACAAAGTCAGAAGTGTTATTGACCATTGTTTTTAGCTCTCCGCATTATAAAAATTACTATAGAAGTAATAGACTTTTACAATTTACAAAATTTTTCAAGTAAAATCCAATATCAAAATAAATTCCCCTTCCGCAGAGCCCCTTACCCTTTTGTAGGGGCTTGAGGAAAAGGGGAATTTAATCCAATCAAAGTAATAGCGAGACTCAAAGATTTTGATGACTAAAAAAATAGCTTTTAATGGCTATTTTTGTCAGTCTGTGAGATCTGTTTAGAAATAGATTTGCTCAATTTAAAGTGTGTAGTCGGGTATGTAGTCATACTTTTTCAAAAGACCTGCAAATCTTTATAAACAAAGGGTTTTTAGTTTATCTCATTCCTAATCACCCCCACTCATCGAGATAAGCGGTGGTGATTAGGAATGAGATAAATGTAAATAATTAGATTTGAGGTATAGATATATGGAGTGAAAGAGAAGAAGAAAGGAAATAAAAGAAATTGAAAAGGGAGCGGGAAACTGCGGTAAAGGAATGGTCTAAGAAGTTGAAAGGTAGTGGAAACTTGAGCAGTAAGGAGCAGGTTTCAGGCAGGTAAGACGACTTGCTGTGAGGACTTACTGAAGTTTTTGGGACTGGAAAGAGCTTGTCTTATGCTTGAAAAGGTCTCTCAGAGAGAGCTGTAAGTGGGTCTTGTCAGCCTTCTTAAGCAGAAAATTTTTTGTGGAAAGGACTGGTGAACTGACAGGTAAGCCATGTCTGTCAGGCCGGTAAGGCTCTATGTGGGAGCAAGTTATCAATGTCTTGGAGGTGTGAAAGAGTACCGTCATGCTCGGAAACTCCTCATCAATGGAGCTGTAAGCCTACTTGTTCATGTGTAAGGGGATTTTGTCCCAGTTGCGGAGCAAGGAGAATGGCTGAAGCTGCCACCCATCTGGTTGATGAGGTTTTTCCCAAAAAACCCATGAGACAATGGGTTTTAACTTTTCCCTTTGAGTTGAGGTTTCTGTTTGCCAGAGAACCAAAAATCATGGGAGAGGTTCTCAGTCTTGTCAACAAGACCCTTTCCACATTCCTTATTAAAACGGGACTGACCAGAAAGTCCGGGGCCAGAACAGGTTCTGTGACCTTCATTCAACGCTTCGGGGGAAGCCTTAACCTCAATATCCATTTCCACATGATGTTTCCACAGGGTGTCTACAGCTTTGAGAATGGAAGATCAAAGTTTCACCTCACAAACCCTCCCTCAACCCGGGAACTGGACAAACTCCTTATAAGTCTTGCTCACAGAGTCGTCAGGTTTCTGGAAAAACAGGGACTCATTCAAAGGGATGAGGATCAGGCCTTTTTGTCACAGGACTCAGACCCCTCGGCCATGGACCAGGTCAGTTTTTCTTCCATCACCTATCGGATTGCCCTTGGAAAACACAAAGGGCAAAAGACCCTGACACTCAAGACCCTCTCTGAAACAAACCACGGGGAAACAAAGCCTTTTCTGTCAAAATATTCCGGTTTCAGTCTCCATGCAGGAGTTTCCACTAAAGCTCACCAGAGGGAAAAGCTTGAAAGGATTTGTCGTTACATTTCAAGACCAAGCCTCAGTGAACAAAGGCTTTCTGTGAACTCACAGGGAAAGATCATCTATCAGTTAAAAACCCCTTATGAAAACGGAACCACCCGGATTATCCTTGATCCTCTGGACTTTCTCTCCCGCCTGGCTTCCCTTGTTCCAAGACCCAGAACCAATCTCATAAGGTTCCATGGGGTGTTTGCACCGAATTTCAAATATCGACACCTCATCACTCCAAAAACAAAAAGTCTTGGAAAACAAACAACACAGCCCGGAAACTCCTCTTCAATGACATGGGCCAGGAGGCTTAAAAGGACTTTTGGAATGGACATTGAGATTTGCCCGGAGTGTGGGGGAAAGCTTAAGGTCATTTCTTCAATAGAGGACTTGAAGATCATTTATTCTAAGCTATTTTCTTTTTGAACAGATTCAGCTTAAAACAAAGGGTCTCCTATCAAAAAGATTCTCACCCATCTGGGGTTGGATTCAAAAGTCCCGCAACCCCATTCTCCCAGAGCTTCACCTGAAGAGGACGGTTTCGGATTTTCATGAGTTTTCTTTTGCTTCTGACGGGGAATCAATCTTCCCTGTGATGGATTTCCTTATTCAAAAATTCACTTTTCCAGCCAACCCAGACTTGGAGTCATAAATCCTCATCAAAACCCTATTCAAATGACCTCAATATAGAATTCAATGGGATTCACAAAACAAAAAGATCAGAAAAAACCGGAAAACAAGGATGCAATATCTCTCAGTTTTACAAAAAATGTCTTTTATCCTTCTTATATTCTTAATCCCAACTTTGGTAAGTAGAGTGTCAGATTCGGTTGTAATTCAATTGATTAGTGCTAAAATGAAATTAATGAAGGTATTTATCATTAAAATTTCATACATAGCGAAAGCATTTTTCTTGGTGGCGATATTATTGGAGGTGGGCTGCTCAACACGTCCACTTACAAATCCCTCTGTCTCCTCTGCAAAAAATTCTGTTCGATCACCATCAAATAACAACACGCCCTTTGAAGAGCTTGAGATATGCCCCATTTCTTATGTCCGCAGATGGTTCGACCATCCGAATCCTGCCGCTGTGATGGACTTTGAAACTATGATGGAACTTAAAACTAAGGCTGAAAATTTGGAAGTAGGCTATACCTGTAAGGTCCCCACCAGCAGGTCCAGAACAGGTTACGTAGACCATCGGAAATGTCGTGAGTATAATCAGGGGGTTTGCCATGTTCGATGGACTCTGGTGAAAAAAGAAAGGGGTAGGGAAATCTGGGCGGTCCATCTGGGCAGAGCTGCTTATATTTTTGTGGGAAATAGAAGGGATGGTTATAAATTGCAAAGTCTTTCGGGGAAAGGGGAAAACATAATTTATGTGGGAGATATTGAAGATGGAAGTTATACTTTTTCTGAGGCAAAAGAGGTTTGCGAAAATAAAGAGATTGTTATTAATGGTGAGAAGATAAAAATGACTCTCCCTCTAGCTAGTAAAATCCTTGATGATAAGAATTCGACGAATATTAATCATCACTTAAATTTTGCCTTGCTGAAGCATTTGAATTATGCATCTGTTATTTACAATTATAGACGAGACCATCATAGGTATCTAAACAATCATAGGTTTCTTTGGGCGGATACGCTTTCAAGAGCACAAGGATACTACCCCTATGTCTTTTGGGGGCACTATACCGGGGGTGCCGTCAAAGCCGATATCCCCCAGACCGCCCGTTCGGTTCTATGCATTGGTCTCTAGGCGTGGAGTATATGATTCGAATATTTGTTTATCGACATTATGTTGCCTCAAGAAATTCCAAACTTGTAAAGCATCGTAATTATTCAGTTGGCCCTGAAAAAGTCTGAATGTTGCTATATTTCTTGGTTTTAAGAGGAAAAAGTTATAATTTTTTGCAAGGAAAAGAAGTTTAACCCCCTAAAATCCTGCAAATTATGAAACCAAAACATTCAGGATCTTTGTCTGCTTAATTTTAAAATGGTGAGTGAAGTTCGCTTTTTATTTTTGATTCTCCAGGAGCGTGGTTTTATAATGAAGATGGCGGGGTTCGATTTGAGGCATCTCTTTATTTGCCTTTCTTGAAATTTCCTTAAAGCGTTCCACTGCTGAAGATTCAAACATGATCAGTATATCTCCAACTGTTTCTATTCAGACTATCTCCTTTTTTCCTGTTTTTATCTCAATAGCCAGTCGACGGGATCCTTTAACCATAAATAAATCTATTTCCGCTCCGACTTTGGTTCGATAAAAATAAAACTGCCAGCGAGGGAGGGAGGAAATAATATTTTCAATAACAAAACCTTCAAAGGAGCTTCCAAAAACAGGATGACCATGTGTGGTGTGGAGGGTCTACCAGTAGAACACTGTAATCATCGGGTCCCGGCGGCAGCACACGTCCTTTCCTGTCTCTGCGAAGCCCGGGGTTATTGGAAAAATTTTCATGGTCTTTCAGGATGGCCTCAGCATCACTGTAACGGCTTACAATCCAACAACCTGTGAGGAGACTGCGGTGGATGGGACTGTTCTCACGCAAGTCTGCAAACACGGGGTAAGGATTCTGCATAACATTTTTTGAGAGGGGGTTGTAGGTCGCCCCCGAACGAACTTTTTCGGCCAATGCCAACGTGTTGATAATCAGGGGTTTTATAATTTTCATCAGGGCTTTCCTTTTTCAAAATAACGACAAATTTCATCCTTGTCCCGATAAGGGAAACAACTTTTACGGCTGGCACTGATAGCAAATGTAGAACCTTCTCCCTTGTATCCGGGGACATTCCTGACTGTATTGTAAAGTCCCTGTTCCACGGGAATTTCATAAAACTCCAAAGAATTATTATAGGCAAAAAAATTGCGGTTCCAGTGCTTAAAAGTCTCTTTCTCTATAATGATTATTGTAAATCTTTTCGTATTTAAGGAAGAGTTTCAATATCAATTGTGTCATTTGTAAAAAGTCCTGTAAAGTATAGGGAATTGGTCAGACAAGCTGTCTGGTCGAAATGAGGGTCAGGAACAGGAAAAATCGGGTTATGACAAATATCAATAAAAGAATACGGATTGTGGGGGGTGGTTTTTCCGGCTTGGTCCAGGCTTTTTACCTGATTGAGAAAGGTTTTAAGCCTGTGGTTCTGGAAAAAGAAAGTCGTTTGGGAGGACTTCTTGGGAGTCACAGGTGTCAGTCTTTTCTGGTGGAGCAGGCGGCCAATGCTTTTTTGGCCAGTGCCGAATTGGAGCGAATTTCAAGGATTATAGGTCTTTGCCTTGTTCCCGCTCAAAAAAAAGCGTCCAAAAAATTTATTTATCGCAATGGAAAAAAATGCCGATGGCCTCTTTCTTTAAGGGAGTTGGGTCCTGTTTTTATGTTTTTTTTAAAGGGGGGGCTTAAAAAAGCAATCAGGAATGTCGGGGACGGAGAAAGCTTAAAACAATGGGGACAGAGGTGTTTTGGAGAACCGGCCACCCGTTTTGTCCTGGAACCGGCCATGCAGGGTGTGTTTGCCGTCAGTTCCGACCAATTGGATGCGGAACTGGTTCTCAGGGCTTTAAAAAGATCACCAAGGGGTCGCTTGAAGGGTTCTGTGGCTCCGGCAGGGGGGATGCAGGAGTGGGTTGATAAAATGAGAATTTATCTGAAATCCCGTGGTTGTGAATTTGTCATAAATCATAAAGTGCAAACCGGTGATCGTGATCCCATTTTCTGGGCTGTGGATATGGCTTCCCTTAAAAAAATCAGTGAACAGGGTGAAAAAGGGATCCCCTGTGAGATCAAAAAAACAAGGACAACCTCTCTGTCTTCAGTGACGTTGATGTTTGAAGATAAAAGTTTTAACAGAGAGGGTTTTGGTTGTTTGTTTCCAAGGGGGTTTGGTTTTCACTCTCTTGGGGTTTTGTTTAACCACAATATTTTTGATGGACGGGTGGACGGGGGAAGTTCTGAAACCTGGATTCTTGGGGATCAGGTCATGGGTTTTAGTGGTATGAGTGAGGAAGCCCTTCTCCGTTATGTTTTGTCGGATCGTTACCAACTCACGGGTTCCTGGAAAAAACCCCTGATGTTTAAAATCTTTCAATGGCCGGACAGCATTCCTGTTTATGATAAAAATTTGAGGATTTTTATTAAAGCTCTGGACGGGGAAAAAAGAAAAGCTCTTTTTGTTGGTAATTATCTGGGCCAACTGGGGTTGGGTGAAATTTTAGTGCGGGCAAAGGCCAATGCCGAAAAAGTTGTCGGAGGATATTTTGACTAGTGTCAAAAAGAGCAAGTTGGGGGTGAAAAGATTTACAGGACGAGCCACTAGCAAGTCGGGGGTGAAAAGATTTACAGGACGAACCACTAAAACCGGTGTTTTGATTTCAAATCTTGGAACTCCGAAGAGCTTCAGTTCCGTGGATGTGGGGGAGTATTTGTCAGAGTTTCTCATGGACCCCCATGTTATCCAGAGTCCAAAGTGGGTCAGAAGTCTTTTTGTGAAAGGGGTGATTGTTCCTTTGAGAAAAAAAAGAACAGCTTCAAAATACAAAAAGATATGGAGTGCTGAAGGTTCCCCTCTGACAGTTCAGACAAAAAAATTTTCTGTGGCTTTGCAAAAGGAATTGGGTTCTGATTACAAGGTGACTTTTGCTATGCGTTATGGCCCGCCTGATTTTTTAAAGGCCAGGGATGAACTTAAAGGCTGTCAGAGGGTTATTTTTTTCCCCCAGTACCCCCAGTATGCCGTGAGTACAGTGGAAACAAGTCTTCATCATTTTTATAAATATTTTCCAAAGGAAAAATCCCGGGTGATTCCCCCTTATTACAAAAATCCAGAGTTCATAAGAGCCTGTGCCCGTTTTCTGGAGCCCTGTTTAAAAACCCTTGATTTTGATTATTTATTGATGAGTTTTCACGGGTTACCGGTCAGTCACATAAAAAAAGCGGATTTCACGGGAAAACATTGTCTGAGCCGAAACTCCCATAAAAAGTCCGCTGTCCCGGATGGTGATGCCTTTGGGGCAAATTGTTGCTTCAGGGTTCCTGAAGATATTTTAAGAACCTGTTACCGGGCCCAGTGTTTTCATTCGGCAGGGGCTATTGCTCTGGCTTCAGGGCTTTCGGAAAAGGATTATGGAGTGAGTTTTCAATCCCGATTGGGACCAGGCAGATGGATTGGCCCCCCTACGGAGCAAATCTATAATTATTTGATTGGCAGGGGTATTGGAAAACTGGCTGTTATTTGTCCCGGCTTTTCCGTGGATGGATTGGAAACCCTTGAGGAGATTGCCATTAAGGGAAAAAGACTTTTCCTTGAGGGGGGGGGGAAGGCCTTTCACTTCATTCCCTGTCTGAATGACAACTTCCATTGGGTTCAGGCTTGTGCAAAAATGATAAAGGGAATAGAATAATGGTTTGTCCTATAAATTTTTTCACATCTTCGACGCAGGAGATGAACCAATAGGATTTATACTGATCCGGTTTGAATTTTCATGGAATTTCTCCGGGAGATCATTTGTTTTAAACTTTTTTCTTAATAAGAAGTTCAGCTTAAAACAAGTAGTCTCTTGGAAAGTCACATGAAAAACAAATGGTCTTCAGTATACATAAAGTTTAATGGGAGTTTGGAAATGAAACAGTTTGTGAAAATAGTCATTGCTTCAATGATAGGGACTTTTATGGCCCTTGGTTTTTTGGTTTTTTCCGTAATTTTTATTTCAATAAGCCTGGCTGTTTCAACGGCAAAAAATCAATCCCAATGGAAAACTGATTTCGGCAAAATCAAGGATTCGTCGGTTTTAACGATTGTCCTGGATGGTTCCCTTAAGGATCGTGGTGGTTCTTCTGATTATTATTCCCTGCTCTTAGACGGTGAATCGGGTATGGGTCTTTATGAAATCACCCGTGTTCTCAGGGAAGCGGCCCGGGATGATCGGATTAAGGGTTTGTTCATGGAATTCAGGAATTTTCAAAGCGGTTCGGCCAACGCTGAATCTTTGAGGAGGGAAATCCTGGGTTTTAAAAAATCAGGAAAGTTCGTTATGGCTTATGCTGAAAGTTATGGGGAACGTGATTACATTGTGGCCTCGGCGGCTGATCAGGTCATTCTCTATCCAAGAGGGAATTTTTATTGGGA
>CBDCNX010000014.1:0-41631 GCA_965219545.1 Bdellovibrionales bacterium | reverse complement strand
TCTGGAATATTCTTAATCGTAAACTTTTCTCATTATATCCTGTTCTCCAAGGAAGTTAAGATTGATTTATCATTATGAAATAGGTTATTTTTAATTCATGGAATTAAAGAGATTCCCCTTACTGTTTCTGGGCTTCTTTTATGGATTTAGACTCTTTATGCCCTCTGAATACTTTTTGAAATATATTTTTTTAAGCACTCTCTCAGTTATTATTTTAGTTCATTTTTATTTAAAAAAAGTGAACTTCTCCTTGCTTTTTTCTCCAAGTAGTATTTGTTTCCTCCTGTTTATATTTTTAAATATTCTTAGTTTAACGCTGAATGGTTACGGGTTCAAAAACACGATGACCACAGGGGCTTTTTGGTTTCATGAGTTTATTTCACTTTATTTCTTAAGTCTCTTTTTCAGGCTGTCTCCCAACAATCTACCAACTTTTTTTTGCGGTTTACTGTTTTCAACTTATTTAAGTTCCCTTTTGTCTATCATTGAGTGGAAGACAAAAACTCATTTACTTGATGGTTTTTTGAGACCAGCACGGGTTTTTGAGGGTTATTATTCAGAGGTTCAGATAGCTCAGGATGTGTTTGTTCCCAGAGTGTCCGGGTTTTTCTACAATCCAAATGTTTACGCTTATTCTCTGAGTCTTGCTTTAATGATCCTCCTTTTGCTTTTCTTTCGAGGAAAATCAATCAAACAGAAGACCTTAATCGCTCTGATTTTCCTTTTTGGTGTTGTCTCTCTTGGAATGACTTATTCCAGAGGAGGATGGATCAGTTTTTGTTTCGGCCTGCTTTCTTTTTTATGGATGATTAAGAAACAATGGATACTTCCCGTTATTATCACGGGGGTAATAATGGGTTTTACTTTATTTCAATTTGATTCTGGGTTTCGTAAAAGAGTTGAATCTTTTACGGATACAAATGAAGTTTCAAAATCCCAAAGGATAGGTCTCATTAAAGACACATGGAAAACTTATAAGAAGTCACCACTTTGGGGGATAGGACTTTATAAAAACAATCAAGTCATTGTTTATAAGGATAAAGAAAACCCAAAAGAAATAACCAATTCCCATAATATGTATTTGGAGTTCTTGGTTGGTTTGGGTCCTTTGGGACTTTTAGTTTTAATGGGGTTCTTTTTCTCAATTTTTAATATTATTTTTAAATCCCATTACCTGAAAAGTGATCCCATCTTACAGGCTGGATTTTTTGCCTCTACCATTGTGTTTTTAACAAGTGGTATTTTCTGTACGGCTTTCAAAATCAATGAAATCCGGGGATTGTTTTTCAGTTTTTTGTCTGTACTATTCTATATTTCAGAAAAACAAGTTCAATCTGAAATGGTCAAATAGGGTTTTGTTCCCACATTTCAGATATGATTCTTATGGCCAAAAGATATGAATAAGTTAAAATGGCATGATCATGATAATAAATAGTTATCACAGGAATTGTGAAAAATAAAAAGAATGGTACAAAATGAGAAGGTTCTATGTGGAAAATTTTTTGTTTCATAAAGTTCATATTCCAGTGGTTTTTCCTTCTAAGATAAAAGACTAACAAAGAGATAAAAAAAATTGGAAATAAAGGTTTGAAAACATAAATTATAAGACGAAAAAAACTCATCAATCCTTTTAAAAAGTGATTTTTTATGTACTCTCCTGGATGTTCCATCAAATAGTTAACGTAAAGTTTTTTAAGGATTGAAAAATATTTGGGAGAGTAGGTTTGTACGTTTGGATCAAAACGTAAGGCGTGTTCAATTCCGAATATATCTTGATAATCTATTCCATATTTGTTCTCAAAAACGCCTAAACCTATATAAGTATTATGCCAAACTCCATGCTTATAGGGAGGGGGACCGTTATACAAATTGTAATCTCCATGAGCTAATTTAGGAACTCCGAAAGGTAGGTCTGGATATTTGGTCATAACATGGTAATAAACCCCATGCTGAACAATGTTGCTAAAATTAAAGCAAATGAGGAGAGCAAAAACAGAAGCAGCCACTTGGTAGGGTTTATTTAATGACAATATTTTTCTAAAAGACAAACAAATAAGAAAAACAAAAACATGAGTAAAGAAGCCTCTGAACATCCCCAATACACCTCCCAAAATAGAGAAGGTAAAGATTTTTGGATAACTGTCTTTTTTAGAAAAAAACTCTATTAAAATAAAAGTGAAAATAGCAAGGACGGGAACTGTCCCATGAAAGTCTGACCAGTCATAAACAAGTTTGCCCCCCAAGTTAAAGAAAAAATGAATTATTAAGGCTTGGGTAATCAAAAAGACCAATGGTTCTTTTTTTATAAAAATCAGAGAAAATAAAAAGAAAGAGAACCACAACAGGACGATATTGATGAGTTTAAGATCATTTGTGCTGTGAAACTCCACTCCAAGATAACCTAAAAAACTGATAAGAATGGGAAAGCCTGGATCATAATCCAAAAAAGAGTAGATTTTCCTATCTCCTTCTTTCCCTATAATTAAAGGGCCAAAGCCTTCAGAATAATTTTCTGAAAGCTCAAAATATTCTGGAATAGCATAATAGGTTTCATTAAAAAATCTTGGGGTGGCTGAGAAATATTTTTTGTTTAGAAAAATGAATCCTGAAAAAAAAAGTAAAATAAAACAGTTTACTCTTAAATGATTTTTAAAGAGTTTGGACATTTTCTTACAAATAAAGTGAGGGTTGAGTGGCTTTCAAACATTTTAGATGAGATAGTTGAGGTAGTTTAGAAAACAGCACCTTTTTAAATTACTGCATTTCTGTATTCCCATCATATCTTTCATGCTTTCCCTAAGTCCGTTATTATTGTCTTTTATGATATAACCAACACTGTAGGTTATACAAAAACACAAGGCCATGAACCCAACCAATACACCATGAACATTCTTTTGAGTTCCCATTTCAGATGTTCAAACTCTTCTCTGGTCATAGGTATGTATTCCTTCATGAATGATTATAAAGAACCGTCAGCATTTGCCACTTCATTAGCCCCATCCTGGAGATTAACCAGTGTTTTCACCTCGTTGATTCCCCATGTGTCAACAAGTTTGCCTGCCCTTGGGTTTATAACTCCAGAAGCAAGGACTTTAAAAGCATCACTGGTCACTTCAGCAACTAGTAGAGGTCCTTTAGGGGCTTCACAGCCTACCTTTTTGTTTGTTTCACTTCCTCCCAACTCTGTCCAAGCAGGCTTAAACCCAGTACAAGTAACATTAGTAACTATGCAGGCAACCTCATTCGGACCTGTTCCTATTTGAACGTTTGTACTGTTATCCACTGCTGTAATTCTATATTTTAATTGTCCAGCAGGATTAAAACCGATAGCCACAAAATTTCCCGCATGCCCCCCATGTTCTACTTTGGAGGCCTGGGCTGCAATAAAGTAAGCACCTAAAGATGATTGTGCTTCTTTCTGCCGGGCTTTTATCTGAAAAGACTGGTAAGCTGGAATGGCAATAGTTGACAGAATTGCAATAATGGCTACGACCACCATCAATTCAATCAATGAAAACCCTTTTTGGTTTAATTTTTTTATTTTTCTCATGCTACACCTCCTTGAGCATTTTTTGATTCATTTATTTAAAGACAAAAAAAGACCAAGATCAGGGCAAGCACAAACAACGAGGTGATAACTCTTTATTTAGCAAGCCCAAATCTTGGATCAGCTAACGCTGATTTTTTCTTGTATAAAAAAACGCTTGATAACAGATGGTATGCTTCATTTCTTAGATATTTATTTTTGTTTGAAAAACCCATCATTGTCACCAATACCTTACTATAGTAAGGTATAATATAGTAAGGTGTCAACATCTGCACCATGCATTACTGTGACTCAGTATGCAGAAAGAGGTTTATTTAAAAAAATTAGGCCGTCGTATAGCAAAGCTGAGAAAAGAAAAAGGGTTCAGTCAGGATCACCTCTATTTGGAAGCCGAATTATCCAGAAGAACCATCCATTGTTTAGAAACGGGACAGGTTGACTCCAGAGTGGGTACTTTACTTAAAATCTCAACTGTCTTAGAAATTCCTCTTTCCAAGTTAGTAGATATATAGAGTTTTCCCACTAATACATAAAGTTTTCTTATGTAGTTACCTTATTTAAATAAGGTAACTTATAGTAAGGTGTCAGCATCTGCACCATGCATTACTGTGACTCAGTATGCAAAAAGAAGTTTATCTAAAAAAACTAGGCCGTCGTATAGCAAAGCTGAGAAAAGAAAAAGGGTTCAGCCAGGACCACCTCTATTTGGAAGCCGAATTATCCAGAAGAACCATCCATTGTTTAGAAACGGGACAGGTTGACCCCAGAGTGGGTACTTTACTTAAAATCTCAACTGTCTTAGAAATTCCTCTTTCTAAGTTAGTAGATATATAGAATCCTTCATTAAACTCATGAAACCCTCAAATAAATTTTTTTAAATTTTGTTCAATTCTTTTAAAAATGAAACAATCTTTAAAGCCTCACCAAAATCAGACTCAATCTTGATTTTGTATTTACCACTATAGGTCTGTTCAATTGACCCGTTTTTGAAAGTGACATATTTGTCTTTTCCCCAGTGGTTGGCATATTGGGTCCTTATCTTACCGCTAGAAGCCTGAGCCAGGGCTGCGAGTTTTTTTCTGTCAAAAGCCTCTTTTTCCTTGAGTTGGTTTTTGTTCTTTTTTTGTATTCAAAAAAATCATCCCTATAAGCAGGTAAAAGACGACGCTTTATATCTCTTGCAATTTTATCCAGGGGTTTTGTAAATGAACAACCAATGCTATGACAACTTTTCCCACCAAGGCCACTGACTGTTGTTTTTCCCCAAATATCCTGAAATAAAAACTCCAAACCACTATCGTTTTTAAGTTTGTTTTCCTTGGCAGTATAACCAAAAAAATGAGATTCAAGGCTTTTTACAAGTTTGTTGATTTGATTTTCTTCCATAAATTGTTACTCCTTTCAAAATAAATGATCTTTTAAAAAAAAAAGGCCCACTCAAACGTGGGCCTTTAAAGCATAGGGTTTTTGATTTTCGACTTTCTGAGTTCCGTATTTGGAACGGATTTCATCAATGGAATACTTACTTTTTCCTTTAAAGAAATGCTTTTTTGATTTTGGCCGGAAATACCACATCTTTTTATTTCCAGAGAACAGAAAGCCCTGGGATTTGAGTATGTCCTTATGGACTTTTGTTTCACCTGAAACCCAGACCCAGGCCCCGCAGACTTCTATAATAAACCCTGAAAGTTGTTGATAGCGTTAAGGGCTGAATTGATTTCAGAGCCATAATCATAGTTGTCATCAGAGTTGACAGAGATGGGATACCTGGCCTCTTCAAGGACAAAATTGGCCTCATTGACAAGTTTCATCATCTCATCCCCTGAAGGGTTACAGTCAGGATGATATTTTCTTGAGGCTTGTCTATAGGCTTTCTTAACGTCTTCTTCTGTGATTTCAGGTAAGTCAGTGATTCCAAGGATTTTGATGGCATCGTAAATATTCATGATAATTTCTCCTTTTTAGTAAAAGGACCCAGTGTCCTGATTCACAGGGAACCGGGTCCGAAATGGTTTTTAGTTATTGGTAATGGCTTCCTGGTATTTTTCTTTATTCCTGGCTTTCATCTCCAAGATTTGTTCTTTAGTGACTTTTTCCCCGTTCTTTTTTGTGTAGGGAATTTCCAGTTCAAAAAAGACCAGATTGAGATTCACAAAGTGGTTTTCACCTTGTTGTGTGATAAGCATCAGGGAGTTTGATTTTTTAATGAATCTTACTTTTTTGATGTTTTTGTTTATTGCTTGCATTTGTTACTCCTGTTGTTGGTTGTTAATCTTTCCCCCCCAAGGGGGGCTCATCTGAGCCTCCCCCCTTGGGGAAAGGGGAAATTGCTGGAAGCTGTGGTGCGGACCCCTTGCCCGCCTGAAAGCAATTGGAATGCCTGGAATGTCCAAAGGACCGGAAGGCATGAGAATTGAGGGCAAGGAAAAGGGACGCTCCGCAGGGCTGGAAGCACAGACAACCAGACAAAGGGGAAAGCCTATGCAACGACAAAGCCAAGGTTAAAAGATGATTTGTTGGAAAATAGAAAGAACAGACTGATGAGAAAACACAGAAGAGAAAAGAACATCCGAATCTCGGACCAACTTTTGAAAGGAATTTTTATAAAAAAAGAAATAAAGGGAAAAATGAACAAAGACAGTTTGAAAGGAAAAGGGTTGGAAAGATAAATGGATTGCCAAGGGCAAAAAAAAACCACAAGGGTTCAAACCTTGTGGTCAGTTTTTGGATTTCGATCCGAATTTTGGAATCAAAGACCCATCAAAGGATGTAGTAAAAAAGTAGTATGGAAGTAGCAAACGGATGAAATTTCATAGGATTACATGAAATTTTGGCTTGTGATTGCAAGCCTCTTTTGAGTGATTTTAAACATTTACAAACTTTGGGGTTTTCGGAGTTTTCGGGTTTTCGGTTTCCAGAAATTGGCTCAGGAGGAGGGATTTGAACCCCCGACCGAGCGGTTAACAGCCGCTTGCTCTACCACTGAGCTACTCCTGAATGTATTGATCCTGTTTGAAAATTCAGGCGTTTCAAAAAGGGAAAAATCGTGAAACTTCAAACATGAGCAGTATATATTAAAAACCCCCTTGAAAACTCAACAGAACCATTTTATAAGTTACTCCATTTTGGGACTAAAAGCGAGGAGTTCTTTTAAACCTCTGCGTAAAGTTTCTGATTGAAAAAGCTGCCCACGAATTTCAAAATAATTTCCTCTTTCATGGAGACTGAGACGATCTCCATTGAGAAACTCAACTTCAAAAACAACCTTGGACTCCTGATTGAAATCAACAAAATCAACAGTGTCCGCATCCACTTGGCAATACCTGGCAAACCATTTTTCCACCCGCAGATAATCCAATGTCCAATTTTCATTTTTTTGTTTCCAATGCCAAACCCCTTCGGTCTCATAAAGTCTGGCCTCCAAATTAAAAACATAAAGACTTTTTACCCGCTCTTCACACCAATTAAGACGATTGGAACTAAATCCCAGACTTGTCCAAAAAGCGGATAAATGATTCTGTTTAAGCAAGACAATGGCAAAAATGATCACCACCAGTGACATTAAAAGAAAAACAACTTTAAACCAAATCCTTAAAGGCATAAAACCAACTTATACTGATTGCGTTTGAATTTTCACGGATTTAAATCATATGAAAAACAAACGGTTTTCAATATAAAAAACAAATTAAAATTGGCGCACTGGGGAAGATTCGAACTCCCGACCACTTGATTCGTAGTCAAGTACTCTATCCAACTGAGCTACCAGTGCAGTCAACCCGTATTTATCACAAATTTCCCGCTACAAAGGCCGGTTAAAATCTGTTTAAGTCATTTCCCGTTTTAAAACAAGCTCTTGTCATCTACGAAATCCGGGACTATGCTGATTTCATTTAATTTTCCACGGTTTTTTTCTTGTAAAACCTGAAAATTGCAACAAAATAGATGGTATTTTTTAACAGGCCGTTGAATCTAAAAAAAACGGCCTTTTAAAAGGAAAACTATGAAGTCTTCCGGATTCTGGCAAAATTCCCTCACTGAGGCTGGTGAAGTTCTCTCCCGTTTTATTAACAACTCTGAAAATATGGAAAAATGTGTCCAATTCAGTGATTTACTCATTGAAACATATAAAAACAAAGGGACAGTTTTTACTTGTGGTAACGGAGGCTCCCATTGTGATGCGATGCATTTTTCTGAAGAAATGACAGGTCGTTATCGGAACGAAAGAATGCCCCTTGCCGCCCTGGCTTTGGGAGAGGCCTCTCACACAACCTGTGTGGCCAATGATTATGGTTTTGAACATATTTTTTCAAGACAACTGGAAGCCCTCGGTCGTCCGGGGGATGTTCTCATCGGCCTTTCCACCAGTGGTCAATCCAGGAATGTCATCAACGCCTTTGAAGTGGCTGGGAAAAAGAATATAAAAAGTATAGCCCTACTTGGAAAAACAGGGGGGGCACTTAAAAACATGGCTGATATTGCCATCGTGGTTCCGGCCCAAACCAGTGACCGTATCCAGGAAGTTCATATCAAACTCATTCACACAGTCATTGAAATTGTGGAAAGAGAATTATTTCCAGAAAATTATACTGATCCTGTTTGAAATATCTTCAATTTATAAAAAGAAATCTGAAGAACAGTTTCAGATAAGACTTTTCTGAAAGTTAAAAAAGTTAAAATTGAAAATTATCATAGAGGTTAAAATAATAAAAAATTCGTCCATGACTTTCACTTTTCCAGAAATAATCTTTCCAACAACTCCCGAAACTATACAACCAAACAGGAATTTATACTAAAGATCATTTATTTTTCATGCTATTTCCATAGAGAAATTCCATGAAAACTCAAACACGATCAGTATACTTGCAATTTGAAGTGAATTCGTATATTGTTATTAAAATAATGCAGGTCACATCATATAATAAGAGCATTATCACCACTAACAAAAGATTTCAGCATGGATATCATAAGAAGATATTACACAAATAAGTTCAAACAAAAGGTCATCAAAAGGGCTGGTATTGGATTTATTCTACTCTTTATTTTTTTGCCAAATGTCGGTTTAACTAAAAATATTCACTCTGAGAAGAGCATTGAAAATCCATTTTTTTCTGATGTTGATAAAAAAACTGAAAACTTAGCAACATTGACTATGGACTGTAATATTCAAGCCAACCTTAATGAACACATTCAGTACGCTAGAACCCGGATTCTTCCACGAGTTTCTCAGGAAGTTCAACAGCTTTTGAAACCTCAAAAAGACATCCATGGAAATTTCTTGCAACCAGCCGAAAGCATTGATGCTGGAGGTTTGTTTCACACCCATATCAGGACTCCTTTAGCACTGATTGCCCAACCGACAGAACGTGGTCTTCATCCCATCTTTTCTGACTCTCAGGCCTATCACCTGCAATATCATTCTTTTGAAAGATTTGACTTTTTCAAAAGCCGATGGTTGCAGGAACTTGGAAACATTCAGGACCCTGAACTACAGAACTGGCTCTCCGAAAGAGAGAAAACATTGACCGAATACAAAAAACACGAAAGTGTTTTTGACTACAGTTCAAATTCGGTTGCTTTCCAACTAAGAGAAAAATGGTCAGCATTCACCGATGAAGTTCGTCAAAAGTATGTGACTCTTTGGTATCAGCATCTTTATGGAAACACTCCAGTGGACCCTGAATTGAGTCAATGGCTCAAACAACGCTTGGATCAGAAATTAAGAATGCTTGAACCTTTTGAACACTTTTATGCACAAACAATCACGATACATCGAAGTATTGTGTCAACAGATGAAAGATTCATAACAATTCGACCTTTAAACATTGAGGGGTTTTCACAACAAGCCACTGTCTATTTTGAAGAAAGAAGTGACAGCCCTGAAGTTGAAAATGTCATTAAACAAGCAGAAAGCCTGGGTTATCAGTATATTCTCAATCACTTTAAAGGAAATTTTCCCAAAGAATCATTCCCTGAAGACACCAATTGGGACCAACACTCCCAACTGGCCAGAAATCTGAGATCAGCAGCCCTGCAATCAAACGACCCTCTTTATAAATACAGAGAAGACCTGGAGGGAGATTATTCTTTTGGACAACACTACTTTTTTGCCTGGGATGAACAATTCATATACTCTGTTAACTATTTCATTCGATGCAATACATCCGATCTTCCCGACAACATAGAAGATCATGTTTTTAAAAGACCTTCGTTTTAATTGAGTTTGAAAAATCTTTAAAGGGACCATTAAAACAAAAAATTTTAAGAACTTTATACTGGTCCGGTTTGAATTTTCATGGAATTTCTCCATGAAAAACAAATGGTCTTCAGTATAATTGATAACCTTTTTGAAGTTCAAAAATCAAAAACATAAAAACTCATTTTTAAAGAAAATCCAAATCAACACCATTAAATAAATTTGTTTTGCGAGAGCGTTTATTATTTTGTTGAACCTTCTGATTTGATTTTGTTTGTTTCTTTGGATCATAAACAGGGGTATTCATGAGTCTTGTTCTTAAAACTCCTTTTTTCAATTTTTTAAGTCTGTCATGGGCTATTTTAATATACTTGGCATTTGTTTCAGCCCCTACAGCTTTTCGCCCCTGTCTGAGGGCTGCAATACCACTGGTGCCAGATCCCATAAAAGGATCCAAAACCCAATCGTCTTTATTTGTCATGGAAAGAACAAGACGTTCCACCAATTCAACGGGAAACTGACAGGGATGATCTGTTTTCTCCACATGATTGTTTTTCACATTGGGAATTACCCAAAGATCGCCGGGGTTTTTCCCAAGAGGATGACAGGAGTATTGACCGGCTTTTGGCCCTTTAAAATACTTTTTCCCAGGATATTTCTGGAGAATTCTTACAGGATCCAGGTTAAATGTATAATCATTTGATTTTGTAAACCATAAAATGGTTTCATAGCGACCCGAAAATCTTTTTGTACAATGAAGACCATGTTCAAAATGCCAGATAATACGGTTTCTCATTTTTAAATCAAAGGATATGAAGATAGGACTCAAAACCGTATCCAAAGGAATAATGGAACCTTTATTTACATAATTTCCAACCTGCCAGCACAAACTTCCTCTTTTGGACAAAACCCTCACACATTCTTTAATCACCTGGGTTTGTTGTTCAATGTAAGTGTCCAGTTTTAATTTTTTTTCATATTCTTTTCCAATATTGTAAGGAGGAGAAGTGATGATAAGCTGTATGGATTCATTGGGAATTTTTTTAAGAAGCCCCATGCAATTTCCAGGATGGATAACAACTCTGGCATTTTTACGAAAAGTGGAATGAATATTGAGCTTCCCAAATGGTTTTTTTATTGTCGGTTCCAACATCATCTTCAATATGACTAATCCCGTATTGGTTTTCAACCATTCTCTGAGATGGTTCAAGGGTTATCCATTTGGAGCCATTGAAATTTCCAGTGCGGTTGGATCTGATGTGTTTTTGTTCTTTGAATTTTTGTTCCTTTTGTCATTGAAATGTTGTCATTTTGGTTTTTAATTTTGTTCATTTTTTGATTTATTTTTGGTGTTGTTTTCTTTTTTTGTTTGTCTGGGTTGTTTGGGTGTGCATGAAAATATTCTGCGTTGCGTAGAGGTGTAAGATAGAAGTCTGCTAGCAGACTTCCAAAATTCTCCCTTTGACTCAGTGCCGAAAAATTGATTTTTACAACCTTTTTTTGGCAATTTTTTTCAGTCCAATTCAGCCAAACATTTCTACTGAAAATCTTTTACAGAACACAAAACAAATCTATCATACCCTTTGAATTTCTATTCGTGACCCTCTGAAATTTTTCTGACTTTGTTTCAAAAAAAATGAATTGTAAAAAATAAATGACAAACCATGTTGTAAATAGCTGGTTTATTATTTACATTATTCATTTTCATGCTGGTCTAATTATCAGTATTGTGCCATTTTTCCTGATAAATTATTGTAATAAAAGAGAGAAATAAATGCTTCCTGGATATGTTATATGGATTTTTTGAGGTTAACTTCCTCAAACAAAATTTCTATCAAATCACTACTGCAATAGCTTTAGTCTTGTTTTAAATTTTTGGTGACTTTTTTGAACATGATTATTTCAAAGAAAGATATCAAATTAAAATTAAAAAATCCGATTACTATAATCAAATTTACACACAAATGGAAGCAGGCACAAAGATTCGTAAAGATTCTAATGACTCTTCGGTACTTGCCAAATATGCCATTCAAGAAGTCATCCGCAAAAGAGAGAATTCAGAAAAAAATCAACAAGGAAATGTTTATCTTTTTCAGTCGTTAAAGCACCCTTCTGAAGCTAAATTATTAAGTGAAACTTATGGTTTTGGTTATTACCAAATAGGTGTATATTCAGATGAAACTAAAAGAATTTTGTATTTAAAAATTTGGGAATAGGACCGTGTGTCCGATGGCGGAGGAGGGGGGATTCGAACCCCCGGTACGGCTTGACACCGTACGGCTGTTTAGCAAACAGCTGGTTTCAGCCACTCACCCACTCCTCCTGCAAATGATCCTTAAAACCTGCCACTAGAGACCCGGAATTTCAATGAAAAAATAAGCAGACTTGCCTTATTAACTATCGTGTTTGAGTTTTCATGGAATTTCCCTGAGAGATCATTTATTCTATGCTGAATTTCTTTAGCCAAAATCCGCTTAAAACAAGTGGTCTCTATGGAAATAGCATGAAAAATAAATGATCTTTAGTATAAGTGAAGTTTGCTTAAAACAAAAAGTCTTCCGTGAAAACAACCAAACAAGGAATCCCAATGAAACTCCAGGTAAAAAAACTTGAAAACTTTAAAGGGGACCTTCCCCGGTACGAATCAGACCTTGCCAGTGGTTTTGACGTAAGAGCCCAACTCACAGAAAACCTGAAAGTCAGACCTGGGGAGAGGGTTTTGGTTCCAACCGCTCTGGCTTTTGCCATTCCAAGGGGGTTTGAAATTCAGATCAGACCCCGCAGTGGACTGGCCGTTAAAAAAGGTATTGGACTTGTAAATAGTCCCGGCACCATTGATGCCGACTATCGTGGTGAGATAAAAATTATCCTCATCAATCTCGGTCAGGAGGATTTTACTATCAGGGATCAGGACCGCATTGCCCAATTGGTTTTAGCTCCGGTGATTCAGGCTGAATTTGAACAAGTCAATGAATTGCCTCAAACCGGACGGGGAGCAGATGGTTTTGGAAGCACAGGAGTTTGAAATACACTGATCATGTTGAATTTTTATGGAATTTCCATAAAGAAACAGCATGAAGAACAAAGGGTTATCCAGGCTTTTTCAGGACTGATTTTTTAACAAGCAGAAAAACAGAAATACAGAAAAGAATGAAACTGACGGCCATGGACAGACTGATACCGTAAGGTTGCGGGCCACGGGGATCATCCCGAAAAATTTCCATAATCAACCGGTTCACACTGTGGCAGAGGACCCAAATTAAAAAAACCTGTCCCGGCTTTGTTTTTCTGGTTTCAAACCAAAGCAGAAAAAACAAAATGAACAACTCCAGACCACTGGTATAAAGAGCCGTGGGGTGTCTCAGCAGGGTCTCCACTTTTCCACTGTGAATATCCATTTGTTTGAGAGGTAAAGCCCAGGGAAGATTACAGAGTTTCCCGTAACAACAACCCGCAAAAAAACAGGCCAGTCGCCCCAAAGCATATCCAAAAGCCAGTACAGGAGCCGAAACATCATGCCAAAGCCAAAAATTCAGCTTTAATTTTTTAATAAAAATAAAAACAGACAGGTAAGCTAAAAGAGCCCCCCCGTAAAAAACAAATCCCCCCTGCCAAAAATAAAAAATCTCCACCGGGCGAGCTAAATAATAAGAAGGGTTTTCAAATAGAATATGGACAAGTCTTGCACCTATGAAGCCGGTTATCAAAAGAATCAGACTGATATCCATTCCTTTTTTTTGCGAGAGATCAAAAGACCGGCAACGTTTGTAAAACCAAAGAACACAAACACAACAGGCCAAACTGATGATAAAATAATAAGTGGGGATTTTCAGGGAACCCATTTCAATCCAGGGCAGAGGCCCCGCAGTCTGAAAAAGAAACAGATTCTCTTTCAATTCACCTCCCATTTTATTTTACTAGCAAAAAACAACAAATGAACTTTGAAAGGCATTATCTCCAAGATTAAAAAACAGAAAAATTCAAACACAACCAGTATAAATATATCCAGCATGAAAACAAAGGATTTCCTGAAAATCCTAAAAAATCAAACATCAGTGCGTTCGGAAGATTTTTTGGACGGAGTGAAAAGTTCAAGAAAAATAAGAACAGAAATACCACAGACAATGGACATATCAGCCACATTAAAAGCGGGCCAGGCCCAGTCTTTATAATAATGAAAATCCAGAAAATCCACCACATAACCAAAACGAAGTCGATCTATATAATTACCAACAGCCCCCGAAAAAACGGAACACAGTGCAAGGATTTTAGCTTTCTCCTCATGAGTAACCGTTTTCAACATAAATAAAATCACCACCATGGCAACAGGAGGTATGACAAGGAAAAAAGTATCTCGAATACTTGATTGCATTTTACCGAATAATCCAAAAGCCGCTCCATAGTTGCGAACATAGGTGATATCAAAATAGTTTTGAATCACCTCAAGAGACTGACCCTCTTCAAAGTTCTTTAAAATGGATGCTTTTGTGATCTGATCCAGAAAAACAAGAACCAAAGCGATTGCAAAAAGATAGAGTAATTTTTTTTTCATTTCAAAGCCTCATTGCATTTTTCACAAATTTGTCCGTAAATTTCTGTTTCCATAAGAATACCATAATTCCAACAACGGGGACACTTTTCACCGGAAGATTTTTGAACCTGAACATCAACATCCGAACTGTCAACCTGGATCAGGTCAACTTCTGAAACAATAAAGAACTCTTTAAGTTGGGCTTTGGAAAGTTTATTAACAGCTTTCATTTCCTTTTCAGTCAACTTCAGTTTGACACTGGCCTCAAGACTGGAACCTATTTTTTTGGAAGTTCTTGCCTCCTCCAGTTTTTTGGAAACTTTTGACCGAACTTCAAAAAGAACAATAAACAAACTCCGTATCTGTTCGTTCTTCCAGGAGGGGTTCGGCTTTGGAAACTCCTCCATAAACACACTGTCTTTGGTTTTCCCGGGAAAATAACAATAAGCCTCTTCACTTAAAAAAGAGGTGATGGGAGCCATAATTTTTATAAGATTGCCCGCCAAAAAACAGATCACTGTCTGGCAGGACCTTCTTGAATATCCATGGGCTTTCCAGGTATAAAGCCGGTCTTTGATAATATCAAGATAATGATTGGACAAATCAATAGTGAAAAAATTATTAAGACAATGATAAACTTTATAAAACTCAAACCGATCATAATATTCCGTCACTGTTTCCAAAAATTGATAAAAACAATCCAGAATCCACTGATCCAGTGGAGGCATTTTTTCATATAAAACTTCATCTTTCCTGAAATCAAAATCATGCAAATTACCCAAAAGAAATCGTGTCGTGTTACGCAAACGACGATAGGTTTCCGTAACTCTTTGAAAACCCTCGTTACTGTAGTTCATATCCTGACCATAATCCTGGGAAGCCGTCCAGAGGCGTAAGAGTTCGGCTCCCGATTTTTTAATAAGATCCAAAGGATCCACCACATTCCCAAGGCTTTTTGACATTTTCCTTCCCTTACTGTCATTAACAAAGTTATGGGTCAATAAAGCTTTGAATGGACTTTGGTCATTGGAGGCAATGGAGGTCAGAAGACTTGTCTGAAACCATCCCCGATGTTGATCACTTCCCTCAAGATAAAGATCTGCAGGAAACCCAAGTTCTTTTCTTTTCTTCTGAACAGCAGCATGGCAAATACCACTATCGAACCAAACATCAAGAATATCCGAACCTTTTTTAAAATTCCCGTTTCCGCATTTTTCACAAACATGATCCAAAACAAGTTCATCTATCGGTATGTCATAATAAGCCTCTATCCCCGCACCTTTTTCCATTGTACCGGCAATTTTTTCCATCACCTCTTCCTCAAGCCAGGGATAATCACAGGACTCACAGTAAAGAACCGGTAATGGCACACCCCAATTTCTTTGACGGCTGATGCACCAGTCGGGACGATTCTCAATCATGGCCTTTAAGCGTTTAATACCCCAGTCGGGAACAAACTGAATTTCCGTGATTGCTTTTAAAGCCTTTTGCCGAACATTATAATGCTTTTCATCCATCTTTATAAACCACTGGGCAGTGGTTCTGAAAATCAGAGGGGTTTTAGTCCTCCAACAATGGGGATAGCTGTGGACAATATCCCTGTGGGCCAACAAATGACTTGAAGCCTTCAGGTCAGAAATAATAACCGGGTTGGCTTCAAAAACATTAAGCCCCTGATATTTTGGAACTTCACTGGTAAACCGGCCATTGGAGGAAACCGGACTCATGATCGGAAGATGATACTGACAGCCCACCAGATAATCATCCTGTCCATGACCGGGAGCTGTATGAACCAAGCCACTTCCAGTGTCCAGCGTGACATGATCACCAAGAATCAAAAGAGAAGAACGGTCTTCAAGGGGATGTTTTGCTTTTTCAAATTCAAATTCCTTTCCTAAAAAATATTTTTGAGGACTTTTGAGTTTTATCTCCGTTTGTTCTTCAAATCTTTCCTTAATTTCCCTGGCAAGAAGAAGGTAGCCATGATCGCTTTCAAAAAAACCATACTCATAATTTCCATTCAGAGCAATGGCCTGATTGGCGGGAAGAGTCCAGGGGGTCGTGGTCCAAATGACACAATAAACAGGTTTGTCAAAGGAACCAATTTTTGGTTTTGGTTTATAAGGAAAATTCACATAAACGGAAGGACTGCGATGATCCATATATTCAATCTCAGCTTCAGCCAAAGCTGTCTGTAAAGGAATACACCAATAAACCGGTTTTTCACCACGGACAATCAAACCTTTTTTATAATTACGGGCAAACTCCCGAACCTCTTCGGCTTCATAATCAGGGTCCATGGTCAGGTAAGGGGTTTCCCACTGACCCAACACACCCAGACGGATAAATTCATCCTTTTGAATATCCACCCACTTTTTAGCTTCTTCACGGCACATTTGTCTCAACTCACGATTTGATTTTTCTCTTGCCCTGGAACCCAGTTTTTTTGTGACTTTATGTTCAATGGGAAGACCATGACAATCCCAACCGGGAATATAGGGGGCATAAAAACCGGCCATGTTTTTGTATTTGATAACAAAATCCTTAAGACATTTGTTCAAAGTGTGACCTATATGAATATGACCATTGGCATAGGGGGGGCCGTCAGACATAATAAAAGGTTTATGGTCTCTGTTCTTATCCACCATTTTCCGGTAAATAAGATTTTCCCTCCAGGTCTCAATAATTTCCGGTTCCCGCCTGTTAAGGTCAGCCCTCATTGGAAAAGCGGTTTTCGGTAAATGAATGGATTTCTTTATGGCTTGTTTATGGTCATCCAACTGAAAACTCCCACTTTGTTGCATTGATTTTTTTTAAATTTTCCTGAGTTATGAAAATATCACAAAAATTCAAACACGATTCACGATCAGTATACATCATTTCAAATATGATCAGTTCAATTTTATTAGAATTGCATGAACTTTTCAAAACCAAGGGAGATTAAAAAGCGAAAGGCTTCCGAATCGGAAGTCAAATTGAACCTTTTTTTCACCTCATTGACCCGCTCCCTGCTGAGAGGGTCCAGTTCCACCCATTTCTCATTTTTTTCACCATTTTCTGTCAGACTGACTGATCTTTTATCGGATTCACTTCTCTCTGAGTTTTCACGGCTGGTTATTTTATGATCCGTCAGATTTTTCAGGTTGTGAATAAATTTTTCGGATTCCATAAAATCTTCCCGACCGTCAAGTCTTTTGGACTTTTGATAAAGGCTTACAAGTCTCTCAGAAGTGTGGATAGTATTACGCAGTTCCTCTGATTGATCCTGCAACCAGGAAAAGGCTTTCTGCAAAGTTTCTTTGGTGAATGCTTCTGGTGGAAGATCAAAAGTCATGGAAGATGGCATCTTAGTCGTGGATTAAATCACAATCAAATAAAATTTGATAAGAAATACAAACCATTTTCTTATGAGGCGAGTCAACGCCGGAAAACATACAGAGAAATATCCTAAATTGCAAATCTTTGGAAAATCAAAAGAATCAATCCCTTTCAGTCTGGATATTTGACCTTCAGGTTCTGCGTCTTGGGACGGGAACAACAGGTGAGAATCTGACCCTCTTTTATTTCATCCTCTGAGAGAGCCTCAGCCTCTTCCATGATGACCTCCCCTTCAAGAAGACTGGCCTGGCAGGAATGACAGGTGCCAGACATACAAGCATAGGGGGCATCAATATTATTGCGAAGGGCAGCATCCAAAATAGACTCATCATCCCTGATCTCAAAACTGTAACGGTCGCCATAAAGCTCAATAGTCACTTGTTTGGCCATTTTAAATCCCCTTTATTTATACTGAAGACCATTTGTTTTTCATGTTTTTTTGAGAGACCACTTGTTTTAAGCGGATTTTGGCTAAAGAAATTCAGCATAGAATAAATGATCTCTCAGAGAAATTCCATGAAAATTCAAACCGGACCAGTATAATTACCAAAATTTTTTGTTTTTCCACAAAAAATTCCACACCTGATCGGGAAATTTACTGGATAACATAAAATAAATCAATTAAATATCAGTTCTGTATCCACGGCCTTTTCAGGAGGAACACCCAACTCAATAAGATCCTTGACGCTGAATTTCCTTTTTTCCACAGTGTCAGGAAAATCAAAATCCTGATTGATATGAAATTTTGTAATTTCATTCATATATTGAACCCAGATAGGAAGGGCTCCACTGGCCCCGGTGAGAGTATGGGATGTCCCATCATCATAACCCACCCAAACCACAGCCGTGTGAAAGGGGGTAAAACCGGCAAACCAGGCATCTCTGGTTTTTGATGTGGTTCCCGTTTTACCTGCGGCAATACGATGAAAACCCATTTTTTTAGCCACCCTGGCTGTGCCTGATTTGAAGATTTCCTTCATCATCCCAATAAGAACAGCAAAAGCCTCTCTTGTTCCTCCGACTCTCTGAAAGAATCTTTGCTCGGTCCGGTCTGGCCCGGATGATTTTTTTGGGGATAATTCTTCAAAAGATCTATCCTCCCTGAAAGAATCCCCATGGGAGTACAAAATTTTGCCACGATGGTTAATGACTGATTTTATAATCTGCAACTTCCTCTTCATTCCCATTTGGGAAAGGGTATTGTAAACCCTTAAAACCTCAAGGGGTGAAAGTTCAAAAGCTCCCAAAGAAAGGGATGGAAATTCTTTAAGTTCTGACTCAACCCCCAGGGATCGGGCTGTACTTATAATGGATTTAAGCCCCACATCCACAGCCAGCCGGGCTGTGGGTACATTCATGGACTCTTTAAAAGCGTAAAACAGGGGAACAGGGGGGGAAAAATTGTTGTCATAATTCCTTGGTTCCCAAATTTGTCCTTCATACTCATAATGAAAAGGGGAATTGTTTAGAAGACTCAGTGGAGAATAAGCTTTCCCCTTCTTATCCAAAGACATTATGGATGTTAAATAAACAATGGGTTTAAAAACAGAACCCACTTGACGTAGGGTTTCCGTGGCTCTGTTAAAGGGGCTGGATGAAAAATGACGACCACCGACAATAGCGGTGACCTCTCCTGTTTGCGGATTACTGGCAAGAAGAACTCCCTGCAGGGAGATGGATTTTTTCTCCTTTATTTTTTTAATCACCGGATGAGTTTTTTCAAAATGTTCAAGCCCCCGGATAACAGCCTTTTCAGCCAATTTCTGGGATTGAAAATCCATAGCTGTATACACTTTCAAACCGGAATGATTTTTAATTCCCAATTCTTTGAGTTTTTTATTCACGGCATCCACATAATAGGGAACTGAAGCTGCTAAATTGGTTTTCACCTTTCGGGGTAAAGGGGAAAGCCCGGCTTCCTGGAATTCCTCCTGACTGATCATTTCCCGCTCCAGCATCTTTGTAAGAATCCTGTCCCGTCTTTTTTTAGCTCTTTCCGGGTGTTTTACAGGATGAAACACACCAGGACTGTTCACAATGGCAGCCAAAAGGGCACATTGACTGAGGTCCAATTTATCAATGGAATTTTGAAAATAAAAATCAGCGGCAGAACCATATCCACGGATTTCAAAAACACCACTCTGACCGAGATAAATAATATTGAGATAAGTTTCCAGAATATCATCCTTGGGAATCCGAAACTCAAGAATCAGGGAAATAATCATTTCCTTAAATTTACGAACCAAAGTTTTTTCGTCCGTTAAAAAATAGTTTTTCACCAGTTGTTGGGTGATTGTGCTTCCCCCTGCGACCAGGATCCTGTGCGGAGATTGGTAAGTAAAGCCCTAAAAATAGCCCGAAAACTTATCCCCTGATGTTTCAAAAAATTGTTATCCTCAATAGCTATGATGGCATCCAGACAATAACGTGGAATCTCATCAAGCAGGACTTTTTTTTGTTGAATGGGTTTACCCCCAAGAAACTGGGCAAAACTTTCCGACTCACCTTGGGCAAACAAAACAGGATTGAGCTTGAATTTTTTATAAAGTTCTGTTGTAAAAGAAGCTCTATCCACAGAAATTTTCGAGTCTTTATTCACGGACTCTCCGGAAAAAATATTCAAAATCCGGTCCTGCTCATCAAGTTCAATGAAATAGATCCGGGAGTCCTGATTACGAAAAAGAAGGCAGGAAAAAACATTTTCCTGAATTCCTGTGACCTGATGGCAATCCTCTGTCTGACCCAGAATAAAATCACCTTTTTGAATAGAGGAACCAAAATCCCTTTTGCGATAATTCCGCCTCTTAAAATAACTTTCAAACTGATTGGAACTGTACACCTGGTTCCTGTAAAACTTTTTTGGACTTCCGTAGTACAGGGTAGGAGTCAGAAATTGTTTTTTCCTTATCAGGTTTTGGACAGAATGATCCACTGAAACAATAATCAAAAAAATTATGGTTAAAAACACCAAAAAAAGACCAAACAGGACCTTACACTGTCTCATTCTCCTGACATTAAGCTTCGGCTTCCTTTTAGTCAAAGATTCCACGGCACAGATTATGTCTAAAATTTCCCGCTTTTTTAAATCGTGGAGATAACACTTTTCAAACAGGATTGCACATTAAAAAATCAGAGAGAGAGGCCATTGCATCCTCAACCCCAACACTTCCTCTTCAGGAGGGGAGGTTTCTTCAGTAAGGGTTTGGAATGTTTCCAGGGTCTGGCATTACATCTGATATTTTTACTGCTAATGCTGCTTCTTCGACCTCGATTTCGAACTCGAACCCGATGACTGAGTCTTTCGGCCAATTTCTTATCATGTCTCGCAATTTCATTATAAAATTCCTCAGGCTTAAAAACCTTTCGTGTGGCACTGTCATGGGGATTCCACAGTTGACTTGTGTAATCAACAGGACCTTCAAAAGATCCAGTCACCACCCTCGGAACAGGTAAAACTGTCATCCAAATCATATTTTGTTTTAAACATTCTAAAAACTTTCACACCCACAACACCGGAAGCCAGAACCTTAATAGGACCGGCCCCAAGACCCAAATTGGCCATTGCAAATTTTATGGCAGCGGGTCCATGTCTGCCTACAAGAGTAACAACTCTCATGGCCGCAGTCCCTAAAACAGTAATATAAGGAATAATAGCTACAACAGCAGCTTCCGCTTCCGGAAACAATAACTTTTCAAAATGGAAGGCACTTTGACCCCTATCAAGAAGAATAGAGAGCTCTTTGTCCAAAGAAAATAAGTTTTTAGCTTTAATATCCAATTTTTTGGAACTGACCACAATATGGTTTTGGGATCTGACATAAACAACAAGTTCACCATTAGAAAAAATCTTGTTTTTGTGCAAAACCAACTTCGGATAATTTTTTATCAAGATCTATGTTCCTGCTTTTTAACAATTTCAAAGGGCGTTGTTGCACATAGAGAATTGAGATGAGAGTTTCCTATAGTATTTGAGATCAAAGAGCGGAAGGGACTGTCATTTGGTTGAGGATTTTAGATTTTATAAAGACCTCCATGGCCTGATTCGTAAAATTCCTTGATCTGAGTTTTTCACCAAGGAGTTTTTTAAAGCGATACATGGCCGTTTCAGCTATAGACCGACGACTGTACCCACTCTCTATTTTCCATTTCCTTTTTCCCCCTTTGCGAATAGAACGAATCACCTCATCCCTCTGCTTTGGAGGAGACTTGTTATTGCCATGTTTCCCGATCCTGGCTCCCTTCCTCGGTGGAATCAAAGCCTCAATATCGTTTCTCTGGCAATGATCCCAACAATCCCTGCAATCATAGGCCCCATCAGCACTGATCCGGGAAACATGATCCTCAAGATCATCCTACCAAATCCTCAAAAACCTCTGAATCCTTAAAGGAATTGTCCGTTAAACAGGTTGATAAAATCTCTCCAGTTTCCTCATCAAGACATAAATGAAGTTTCCTCCAGGTCCTTCTCTTTGCATAGCCGTGCTGACGAACCTTCCACTCCCCCTCTCCGAAAACCTTCAAACCCGTAGAGTCAATGACGGCATGAACAGGCAGAGAGACTCCCATGAGTTTTAACAGACTTTCGGTAAATCCCTGGACTGAGCGAAGAGTCAGGCCAAAGTGGAAACGGATCAGGGAAATAGCTTTAATGGCTGTGTCTGAGTAGACGGGTTGAAAGCCCCGACCACCCTCAGAATTTGCAAACCAATCATTTTTTACATCTTTTGAGAACCAAAAAGTGATGGAACCCCGTTTAATGAGTTCCTTGTTGTAGGGTTTCCAGTTAATCTTTTTAAGACGCTTTCCCATAAAAACCATCCTTGGTTAAAACCATCCTTGGTTGTTTAAGTTTTGCTTTCAAGTTGACTTTAAACTATGGGGAGGCGTTTTTTTATGTTATTTTTGCTCCCTGGACTTTGGTGAAACTAATTGCTTTATGTGCAACAACGCCATCGCTGATTCAATTGGAAAGACATGATCTAATAATGAATACTGACGTTTTGAATTTCAGTGAAAAAGTTTAAAGAATACTCTCCACCTTCCCGACCCAGTCCTGAATTTTTCATGCCCCCCAAAGGGGCCCGGAGATTGCGATACATCCAGGAGTTCACCCAGACTGTACCGGCCTGAATTTTTTTTGAAAGACGATGGACCCTGCTGTTATCCGAAGTCCAGAGACTTGCGGAAAGCCCATAAGGAGTCCCGTTGGCCATTTCCAAAACCTCTTCCTCAGTTTCAAAGGGAGTGACAGTTACAACGGGTCCAAAAATTTCCTCCTGCTGAACGGAGCATTTTGGATCAAGATCTGTGATCACAGTGGGCCTCATGTAATAACCTTCCTGAATTTTTTCACCAAGCCCTTTGACCTCAGAATGGGTCCTTATATGCCCTCCTTCATCACGGGCCAGTTTCACATAGGAAAGAACTTTCTCCAAATGGGATTTTGAAACCAAAGCCCCCATAAAGGTTTTATCATCCTGGGGATCCCCCACCTGGAGCTTTTCCGTTTCAACAACAAATTGATCCAAAAATTTTTCATAAATATCCTTTTCAACAAAAATCCTGGAACCACAGAGACAAATTTCCCCCTGATTGAGAAAACTGGAACGTAAAGACATTTTTAAAGTTTTTTTAAAATCACAATCTGAAAAAATAATATTGGGATTTTTCCCACCCAATTCAAAACTGCTCTTCTTAAAAAGAGGGGCGATACTTTTTGCTATCTGACCCCCTGTTTTTGTTCCACCGGTAAAAGACACCACCGGCACATCAGGGTGTTCCACAAGGGCCTGTCCGGCCCCCGGACCCCGACCATGGACAATGTTAATAACCCCTTTCGGAAAACCGGACTCAACCACCAGTTCACTGAACAGGTGGGCCGTCATGGGAGTCAGTTCGGAGGGCTTACAAATGGCTGTGTTACCTGTGGCAATGCAGGGGGCAATCTTCCAGGTCAAAAGATACAGAGGCAAATTCCAGGGGAAATAAGGGCACAGGGACCAATGGGCGGGCGATGGATCCACTCCACCACATTCTCCCTGTCTGTAAAGGAAACAGATCGACGGCTCATAACCCCGTGGGCAAAAAACCGAAGATTACCACTTCCCCGTGGAATATCCACGGAACGAGCCAGCCAAACCGGTTTTCCCTGATCAAAACTTTCAGCAGCCGCCAGTTTTTCAGAATTTTTTTCAATGAGATCAGCAAGCTTTAATATCCAATGCACCCGTTCTTCAACCGAAGTTTTTGACCAGGTTTTAAAAGCCCTCTGTGCAGCCACCACAGCAAGATCCACATCCTCTTTTGAGGAATTGGCCACCTGAGAGTAAACTTTTCCCGTCACAGGGGAATAATTATCAATGGACTCGCCCAAAACAGGCTCAAGCCACTGACCATCAATAAAATTTTTTATCTTCAACATAAATTTTCCTGAGCCATCACTATTCAATCTCCATTATACTGATCGTGTTTGAGTTTTCATACCCACTTCAAATTTTCTCTATCGATTCAGTCTGGATTCCCCCAAAGGAAGAATCCCTAAAATGAGGGGCCACTTTTTCCATAAATGTCTTCATTGAAAAACAAACATCCCGGTTATCATGATTGTTAAAATCAAACCACAACATCAGACGATCTTCGGGATGAAAACGCTCCCGGATCTGATGAACAATGGTCTCCGGGTGCCCGACAAGGGCATTGTCAACAGCCCGGGCCAGCTTCACCGGATCAATGGTTCCCTGAATGGCTTTCCAGTAAGTCTGATTGGCATCAAAGGCTTTGGTTTTGGCTACCCCATCGTTTTCCTCAACACTTTTTTTTGGATCATCACTGAGAAAAACCAGCACTGTACGGGGCATCAGACTTCGATGCCAGCTTCCACCCTGCCTGTGGTAAATTTTTTCCATTCTCCTGTGGGTGGCTTCAATAACTTCAGGTGGAGTGATGGATAAATTGAAAACACCGCAAGGCATATGGAGGTTAGCCACCTGATGGGCCTCAACCCAGTGAGCTCCAATGGTCAACCTGAGATATTCAAGGGGAACCTCAAAGGGGATGACTCCCAATTTTTCAAAGGGCCAAAGGGAAGGGATTTCCAGGGAAGGGATTTCACCTGTGACTGAATTTTCTTTTCTGTAAGTCTCAAGCACCTTTTCCCAGTCTTTGGAATCAGGGAACATCGTCTCTTTGAGTTCCACGGGTGTTATATCCTTAATAGAGAGATTTTCCCCTTTGAGAAGCCTGAGAAAGATTTCTGTAGCCTGAAGAAAAATACGATTCTTCAAAACAGGCCATGCCATTTTCTCTGTCTGATTTCGTGGTCTCATTCCATAGGGACGGGTGGAAAAAGGAAAACGACCGGAAGCAAAACCAAGTTCCAGTTTGCGATCCTCACTGTGGTGGAGAGAATGAAGACTTAAAAAAGTTTTAACCCCCTCCGCATGGGCTATGGGTCCACCATTGCACAAAATATTACGAATGGCTGAACCCACATGGATTTTTTTGGTCCGGGAAAAAACCAGATGGGCCAATTGCAAAATATCCGTATTAAGTCCTATCTCCCCTGGAAAATCAGGGATCACGGCTCCGGGGTTTTGTTTTTGAATCTGACAGGAGAGGTGGGTTTCAGCCACCCAGGCTGTTCCAAAATTCAATTCATCGGCAAGTTTTATCTGGGAAAAAAAATTTTCAAACATCTGTCTTTCACTGGGCATGAAACCCTTTACCTCGTTTTGACAAATAGCTAGAAAAATATCAAACTTCATAGACAATCCAGTCGTCCTCCGTCCACCGCAACACTTTGACCGGTGATATAAGAAGCCTTCTCAGACACAAGAAAACCAATCAGAGAAGCTATTTCCGAAGGTTCTGCGAACCTTTTCATGGGAACCTTTTCCTTCCAGGATTGTTCAACATCCCCATAACTCTTATTGAGATGATCCGCCTGGGTTTGAATCAGGGATTTCAGCCGGGGAGTGTTCGTAAAGCCCGGCATCACATTATTCACAGTGATCCGGTAGGGAGCCAACTCCAGGGACAGGGTCTTGGCCCAGCTGGCCACAGCCGAGCGAACCGTATTGGAAACACCCAAATGGGGGATGGGAACCCTTACCGAAGTGGAAGTGATGGTTAAAATCCGGCCAAATCCTTGCTTTTTCATAGAGTCCAAAAACAGACGAACCATGACTGAATTGGCCACCAGGTGCTTTTCCATGGCCTCTGCGAACTCTTCCGGCAGAGCCTGTGAAATGGGACCTCCCCTGGGGCCTCCTGAATTGAGAATGACAACACTGTAAGGGTTTTGGAAATGCCTGCGGGCCAATTCTTTTTGCCAAAAATCCCTTTTTTGGATATCCGCATCCAGAAAGTCATGACCACTGCCGGGAAGCTCTCCCAGAAGTTTCTGTAACCGATCCCTGTTACGGGCAAAAAGGGTCACCTGTAGACCCAGATCCGCCAATTCAAAAGCCGTGGCCTGACCAATCCCCTGGGAAGCCCCACAAACAAGGGCTCTTTTTTTTACCATTTTCACCTCTTATCTCATCAAATCAATTTGATTTCTCTTTTTACTTCTCCTGAAAAATCATGAAAATTTATACCAAAAAAAATCTCCGTGCAAGGAAAAGAATTCCCATAAACATCCGGTTCTTTTTTTACTTTTTAATTTTTTTTGCCGGTTTATGAAAAAAAGACCGCCTCACAATGAGAATATCATGAATAATCCTCCATTTTGTATTAAAATAAAAGTGGGTAGGTCCTGTTGTCAGTGGTGCTTTTTGCCTTTAAAAAAGCAATAGCAGATCCTCAGGGGGTTTTTTGAAACGTTTACGGTTTCTTTTTTTATTTTTCATTATTTTCATAACAACATCTTTTTTCTTTCAGAATTGCGGTAAAATGGAAGCCACCAGAGTGAGTAGTGAAGGAGATGGGGCTGACGGTGACGATTACAAATGTAAACCTGCCAATGATTTCAGAAATCGAGAGGACATTGGCCAACTGGATAAAAAACTTGAATCAGTTGCTGATGGAAGCTCTGTTGTCTTTAATTTGGAAGAAGAAGAGAGAGTTAACTTTTTTCAATACGAAACCACTCATCTTGCTGTATGCAAATCCACTGTTGTTACCATAAAGAGGACTGAGGGCGAAAATGAAACCCAATTTGATGTCAAGGCCGATCAATGTAAAAAATCAATATCCATGACATCCAATGAAATAGAGACACTTAAAAATCTTATTGAACAATCCCTGGAAAATTTAAACAAACGAGACCCTTCTGTAACCCGTGAGCTTGGCTGTAGTTTTCCCCGTCTTGTTATGAATCGAGGGCAATGGGATCAATATGATTTTGATATCTATTACTCATCCCGGCCTGGATGTGTTCCATCGAACGCACTTTTTGTGTCTGACACCAGTTCCAACGGCCAACCTCTTGAAGTCATACAAGAAATAGAAAGCTTTTTTGATAACAAAATTGACAGTCTTTGCCAATCTGAAACAAATTGATCCTGCCATTAGGGTACGAGAGATCATTCCCGAATTAGCTTCCGACCCCGGGTCTTCGTCGTCACGCATTGAATAGAAACAAAAGCTCCTGTGTTTTGAACCTTTTGTGTTATATATTTTATCTATGGATAAATTCATCTGGGTTGACATGGAAATGACAGGTCTTGATGTGAATCAGGAACGTATTATTGAAGTGGGTGCTATTATCACTGACAATCAATTCAATATCCTTGAAACTTTTGAATCCGTGGTTTTCCAGGATCAGAAATTCCTGAACAATATGGACAAATGGAACACAAAGCAGCACAGTGAAAACGGTCTGATTTCCCAAGTCCCCAAAGCTCCAAAACAAGAGGCCGTTGAGGAAAAACTCTGTGATCTGGTGACAAGACATTTTGGAGAGGAAAAAGCCATTCTCTGTGGAAACAGTATCAGCCAGGACAGAAATTTCATCAACGCCTATATGCCACAACTTTCAAAACTTCTCCATTATCGTATGCTGGATGTAACAGCCTGGAAACTTATTATGAAATCAAGGTTTGGAGTGGAATACAAAAAAACACAAAACCACAGAGCCATTGACGACATTAAGGAAAGCATTGCTGAATTAAAAACTTTTATTGATTTTATAGAAAACAAATAACAGAAGGATGTAAATATACTGAAGACCATTTGTTTTTCATGAGAGACCATTTGTTTTTCATGAGAGACCATTTGTTTTTCATGAGAGACCATTTGTTTTAAGCGGATTTTGGCTAAAGAAATTCAGCATAGAATAAATGATCTCTCAGAGAAATTCCATGAAAATTCAAACCGGATCAGTATAACTCAGTACAATCTTTCATTGTTGGAGGCCATTTATGAAAAAACTTCTTGCTATCCTCGGTTTTTTGGTTCCATTTGCCGCCCAAAGCCAGGATGGTTTTTATGCTTCAGGGCTTTTGGGGATAAACTCCACCACTATGAATGTTAAAACAGGAACAACCGCTTTCTCTTATGGTGAGGGAACGAACTTCTCATTTGATTCGGAGATCAGTTTTGGTTTCAGATTCGGACTTCTGTTCAATGACCATGTATCCGCCGGAGTTCACCTCCAGAGATACACCGGTAAAACCTTCATCACAAGCAAAACAGTCAAAGCAGGTTCCAACACACCTATGTTAAGCTGTACACCACCATGTGAAATTATCAATTCCAAACATGATTATAATGTGACCTTTAATAATTTTATGGCTGAACTCACTTATTATGTAAATGAGGTGGATGAACATGGTCTCTGGATCAGTGGTTTGCTTGGAGTTACACAAATTAAAACCAGTATTTCAAATCACTCCGATTATATTGGCAATCTGGTGGATAAAAACACTGGAGCAACAGCCTTTGGAGCCAGTCTGGGTTATCATTTTACAGTGGCCCCAAATTTTTCCCTGGGTCCCCAAATAAGTTTTATCCGTATAAACACCAATAAAAGCAATTATAATCAGTTTTCAGGGCTTTTGAATATCACCTTATGGCTTTAATCAGTATTCATATTAGGTCAAAAAATCACTTTCCCTGGGCTTTTCGGCGGGCGACTTCAACCCTTACCTTTGAATAGATATTTTGATACAGTTCCGGGGATACAATCTCTTTACCTCTTGCCCCCCCCTTACTGAAGGAATCTATTTGTTGAATAATCACTCTTGATTCTATATAATTACTTCTTATTTTCTCAAGGTTTACAGACACTTCAAAGGTGACCCCTGTTCGATAATTATCACTGTCTCCTCCCAGCACTGACATTGCTGAAAAAAATCCGGAAGGACTTTTTGAAGCATGGGCAACAATCAAACCGCCTTCCATATCCTGATTTTTAATGATATATCCCTCATCTTGTAAAACTGTTTTGAAAGCTCTGAAAACGTTATTATAAGAACTTTTAAAATGTTTAACCTGTAAGGCTCTTCTCTGTTGGGGGGAAAGTGTGGCTGTGGCACAGCCGATAAAAAAAAGAACAACACAAAACGATGATGATGATAATAACTTTTTCATGCATTCTCCTTATTTTAAAGCATTTAAATATAACACCGCACACTAAAATTGAGAACTGACAATTGAGTAGTCTTTGACAACATCGCTTTTGTCAAAAGTGATAATGAGATCAAAAGTGCTGGATGCTGATGAGGAAAAGGCTTTGCCGCCACCAAAGAGCAAGAGACCTCCGGCAAATCCCCCGGACTGGGAATCAAAAGACTGTCGGCTGTAGGTCCAGACTTCATCCCCTGCTTTGTTTTTCGTAATAATGTTGGGGGAACCAAGCAGTTTGATAATTTCAGACTGGGAGGTGATTCCCTTTTTTACCTGTGTCTTAACAACTCCGACACTGAGATTTGATTTTTGCCTCGGCTTACTGGCACAGGAAAGGATGAAAAACATCAGGAGCGAGACAAGAACCATTCCGACTGCCGCCGTGACCCCTGTTGTTGTTTTAAAAAATTTTATCTTCATCCAAACACTTCTTTATGGAAAACACAAAACTAATAGTCTTTCTAAAAACACAAAAAAATCAAGTACAAGTTAAAGTGTAACCTGTTTTTCGACTTTTTTCAATACAAAAGTCCCGGGGTACTGAAGAGTTGACCGACTATAAAATCTCACTGGAAGTGGAGCGTTTGTCTTTATTCCATCGAAAGTTCCTGGTGATTTTATTACACTCTTTTAAAGAATTGTTGAAAGTGGCACTGTGATCCCGACAGGTGATAATAACAGCCACATTTTTACTTAAATGAATCACCTGTCTGATTTGACGATTTTTAACCGGATTGATAAGGTCAATGACATAACCCCACTGACTTCCATTCTTAAAAGGTTGTGAACCGAGAACATCATAACCATATTTGGGATACTCCCTCACCCATCTTTTTACATAATTTTTCAGGTCGGTTTTATTTTTCATATTATCCACCCGAATCGTAAGACTGGCGTGGACATTGTTACGCATTATGGGGGAGCGATAAACGGTTTCAATGAAACGACTTTTTTTAGGTGGCTTGGTCTGCACCCAACTTGTGTCGTTTGCCCGGATTTCAAATCCAAAGTCAGATCTATAAACCCCAAGCTTTGGCTTTATTTTTTCTCCTGTTTCAGGTTTTGGAACAGCCCAAATAAAATTTGGAATTAAAAACAACAACAAAAATCCCAATGATTTTAAAACTTTCATAAAAATAACCTCCACAAATAAACGGTCTTTGGTATTATGACAATTATCTTAAACCCTGTTTTTCCCTTTGAAAATCAATCTGACAAGATACCGACCAAAGTCTTGGTTTACCAAACACAACCCCAACAATTCAACTTGATGCTGGTAGTCATTTTTTTAATTCAAACACTTTTTCATCTTATTCACCCCCCTATAAGGGCAACTTATTGAAATCACTTGTTATATAAAGTGACTCCAACCCATGGATGGAAAAAAGCTGGCTGAAACCAGACTTTTTCAGGATCGACGAAAAATTTCTCATGGAGTTTTTGGAAATTCTTTATCAACAGCTTTCTGAATGACAGAAAAAGGAACCCTTTCTTTCAGATTTTCCATGGGAATCCATATAAAATTTTCTCCTTTTCCCAAAAATTTTTTTCTTGTGACACTGACATAAATTTTATGGTGAGTGATGGAATGTCGAAAATGAAAAACAGAAGGGGCTTTTTGCTTTTTAATAACTTTTCCGGGAAAAATCATTTGTCCTTTTAAAAAAGGGGCGTATTCATTTTTAACAAAAGCAATTTTTCCCCTTTGTTCACAAAGCTCCACATTCCATTGCCATATTTCCATTTTTTTCTTTGGTTTTTTTAAAGGCAGTTTTTCAATTTTATTATTCCTGAAAGCCATACAGTTTTTATTTAAAGGGCAGAGAAAACAGGTGGGGTTTATTGAGGTGCAGACCGTAGCCCCTAATTCCATGAAAGCCTGATTCAAAGTTCCAGGATCTCCGGAAGTCCTGGCGTAATGATCCGCCAATTCCTGCAACTTTTTTTGACCCTGGCTTTTCCAAAATTCAATTTCAAGTCCAAAGTGACGGGAAAAAACACGAACCACATTTCCGTCAACAACCCCCACGGGTTCTCCAAAAGCCTGACTGCTCACAGCCCGGGCCGTGTAATTTCCAAACCCGGGAAGTTTTAAAAGTTCAGTGTGTGTCATTGGAAAGCGGGACTTCCCTGATAATTCTTTGGCCGCCCTGTGAATATTCCTGGCCCTTGAATAATAACCAAGTCCCGCCCAATGTTTGTAAACCTCTTCCAGGGAGGCTTTTGCCAAATCTTTGACTGAAGGAAAAGTCTTCACGAATTTTTTAAAAAAAGGAATCACAGCCTTAACAGTTGTTTGCTGAAGCATAATTTCAGAGATCCAAATGGGATAAGCTTTCCTGGACGTTCTCCAGGGTAGAGGACGACGATTTTCCTCAAACCATTTATGAAGAATATCAATCTCCCGACTCATCTCCAACGGACTACTTAAAAAAGTCATAAAACTGATCTCTGGCAAATTCAAATTTGTCGGGCTCTGTGATTGACCCCTGGGCAAAGTCGGGCCTCCCCCCCCCCTGCCCCCCAAGAATTTTACAAAGCCCCTTTATAAGGGTTCCCGCATGAATCTTTTTAAAATTTTTATCCAAAGCCACCACAATAGGGTATCCCCCTTTCTCATCCACTCCGCCAATAAGAACAAGAACCAACCTTGATCTTTTATCCCGAAGTCTGTCAACCATCCGGCTCAACTCCCTACGGTCATCGATATCCAATTTAGTAAAAAGAACAAACACCTTTTCCCCTTTGAGGTCTTTTTCAACGGCTTTTTTAAGAATATCATCCACAGAAAGACTTTTTACTTTCTGTGTTTTTAGTTTTTGTTCCAGTTTTTTTATTTTTTCCTGCAAATCCTGAATTTTATTTGTCAGGTGGCTTTGAAAAATTTCATCATCAGCCTTTGGTTTCTTAATCTTTAAATTTTTTCGGTTTATAAGATTTTCCCCGGCCAGATCATCGAGATACCTGAAAGCCCTGGTTCCCGTGAGAGCTTCAACCCGCCTGATACCGGAAGCCACAGCCCCCTCGGAAATAATTTTAAAAAGACAAATTCGGGAAGTGTTGCCCACATGGGTCCCCCCACAGAGTTCCATTGAAAAACTTTGATTGTCTTTTTTTCGACCCATGGAAACAACCCGAACCCGATCTTCGTATTTCTCCCCGGACATAGCCAAAGCTCCATTATTTAAAGCCTCATCATAGGAAAGAACTTCCGAATTCACAGACACTCCAAGGGCCACCTGTCTGTTGACCCGCTCTTCAATCTCTTTTATTTCCTCATTGGTTAAAGCCCGATTGTGAGTGAAATCAAAGCGAAGTTTAAATTCGTTAACCAGAGAACCCGCCTGATGGATATGGTTCCCCAGCACCTCTCTCAAAGCGGCATTGAGCAAATGGGTGGCTGAGTGATTGTTGGCAAGGGATTGTCGCCTTTTATCATCAACTTCCAGTAAATAGGTTTTTCCAACAATAAGTTGAGAACCTTCTCTATTCATTTCACCTGATTCTTTTGCGGATGACTTTTGCAAAGAAACCAAACCGGAGGTTTGCAAGAAGACATGATGAACAAAAATCCCATTGATTTTTTTACAATCATCAATCAAACCAATGACCTGCCCCTGATAACTGAGAGTCCCGCTGTCGGCGACCTGACCACCTCCTTCAGCGTAAAAAGGGGATTTTTTAAAAACAAGCCAGCCAGAGGAGGAGTCAAGCTCTTCAACCTGTGTTTTACCATCGTAAATGGCCAAAAGCCCTGATTCAAGACTGAGTTGTTTATAACCCTCAAAGGAAGTGGGACCTTCTTCCCTCCTGATTTTTTGGATCCACTGGATAAATTCCCGGTTGTTTGGATCAAAAACCGGATCGTGTCTCTCTTTCCATTCGGCTTTTCTCCCCTGACGGGCTTTCTTTCTGGCTCCTTCCATAGCTTTTAAAAAAACCTTCTTATCCACATCAAGACCCTGCTCTTTTGCAATCACCTCTGTGAGATCAAAGGGAAACCCATAGGTGTCATAGAGAGTGAAAGCTGTCTGTCCATCCAAAGTTTTTTCACCCGATTTCAGAGATTTTTGAATTTTTTCATCCAGAATAAGGCTTCCCTTATCCAGGGTTTGTAAGAAACGTTTTTCCTCCTCACCCACTCCTTTAATGATGAAATCAGAATTTTTTAAAAGATCCGGGTAATGAGGTCCCATGGTTTCAATGGCCCGGGCACAGACCTGGGAGAAAAGAGACTCTTTATTATTGAGTTTTCCGGCATAGCGAACAGCCCTTCTCACGATTCGCCTGAGAACATAACCAGGCCCTTCATTGGAGGGGAAAACCCCTTCTCCCATGAGAAAACCGGTGGCCCGGGCGTGGTCACAAACCACTTTGACAGCTCCCAGGACTTCAGGCTTCCCTGATAAAGTTTCCCAGTCATCCCGAAGACCGGCAGCCTCACAAGTCCTGGCAATAAGGGGCCTGAAAATATCACACTGGTAATTGTCCCTAAAACCCTGGAGAATGGAACTCAAACGTTCAAGACCGGCTCCCGTGTCGATAGAAGGTTTTGGCAAAGGAGTTTGGTTTCCCTTTTCATCTTCAAAAAATTCCATAAAGACCAGATTCCAGATTTCCACAAAACGATTTTCATCTTCATGGAGAGCCATTTTTGGCCCGGAGGGGTTATGGTCATAGAAAATTTCAGAACAGGGACCACAGGGACCCGTCTGCCCCATTCTCCAGAAATTGTCTTTTTCCCCGTAACGAAAAATTCTGTCTTCAGAAAAACCCACATCCTTTTTCCAAATGTCAGCCGCTTCATCATCCGTGATGAACACAGAGACCAGAAGCCTTTCCTTGGGAATCTTTAATTTTTTTGTCAAAAACTCCCAGGCAAAGACAATGGCCTCCCTTTTAAAATAATCACCAAAGGAAAAGTTTCCCATCATTTCAAAAAAAGTGTGGTGACAGGGAGTGAATCCCACATTTTCAAGATCGTTGTGTTTTCCACCGGCCCGAAGACATTTTTGGATTGTCACAGCCCTTTTGTAATCCCTCTGGTCCCTCCCCAAAAAAACATCCTTAAACTGATTCATACCCGCATTGGTAAACATAAGGCTGGGATCTTTGTGGGGAATCAGACTGGAACTCCGCACAACCTGATGATCCCGACTTTCAAAAAAATCGATAAAAGTCTGACGAATTTCCGAATACTTCATAAAAAACATTTCCTAATCATCGGAGTCCTCTTCATCATTTTCATCCCCATATTCCAGATCAAAATCGACTTCCGGGAAAGAGGGAAGGGATGAATCCTCAGTGAATCGGCCTGATTTACTTTCACGGTTTATTAAATCAGGAGTCACTCCCTTGTACTTCAAATAAAAATCCTCCGGCTTATTACAGAGTTCAAGAGCATCCTGAAATCGAATGATTCCCTTGTCAATTAACTTTAAAAAACTTTGATCAAAACTTCGCATTCCAGTGGCTTTGGCACTGGTTTCAATGGCTTCGGAGATCAATCTCGTCTTCTTTGGCTCCTCAATCATTTCCCGAATACGGGCATTATTGACCATCACTTCAATAACGGGAATCAATCCTTTTCTGTCCCGCCTTGGAGCCAGTCTCTGACTGATAATAGTCTGTAAATTGGAAGCCAGTTGCCGCCTGATCTGATCCTGCTGATGGCTTTCAAAAACTCCAAGAATCCGGTTAATGGTTTCCTGGGCATCGGAGCTATGAAGGGTGGATAAAACCAGATGTCCTGTGGATGCGGCAATCAGTGCTGTTTCAATGGTCTCTTTGTCTCTCATCTCACCAATGAGAATCACATCCGGGTCCTGTCTCAGAGCCGCCTTTAAAGCTGTCAAAAAATTTGTGGTATCAAAACCCAACTCCCTCTGGGAAACCAAACTGCGATAATCCTTAATCAGGTATTCAATGGGATCTTCAATGGTAATGATATGCTTGTTTTTTGTTTTATTGATATAATCAATCATAGCCGCCAGAGTGGTGGATTTCCCGGAACCGGTCACTCCTGTAACAAGAATCAAACCCCGCTCATAATTGGCAATTTTTTTTATAACCGGGGGCAAATTGATTTCTTCAATCTTTGGTATTCTGTCAGAAACCACCCGGGCCACAATACGAACAGAACCCCTTTGAAGAAAAACATTGATCCGAAATCGACCGACATTTTTGATTCCGTAACTCAGATCAATTTCCTTAAAACGATTGAAACGAAGGCGGTCCTCTTTTGATTGAATTAATTGTCTGGCAAAATCAGACATTTGGGCGGAGGATACGGGTTCCCATTTTTTTGAAAGAGGAAGCATGAGTCCGTAGCGACGAACCACGGGAACCACTCCCGCTTTCAGATGAATATCACTGGCATTTCTTTCCCGGGCCAGCTTTAAAATTTCATCAAGACTGGTCATCTTCCCATTGTATTGAAAACCCTGTAAAATGCAACGCAACAAAAGCTGACTTTTTTCCACTTCAGTTTCACAAGAGATAATAACACTGATGAAAAATCGTCATGAAATCAACAATCCATGGAAGATGTTTTGGAATCATTCATCAAACAGGCTATTGAAAAATTAAGAGAGCAAAGACAAACCCTTTGTCTTGCGGAAAGTTGTACCGGAGGACTTCTGTCCTCACAAATTGTGGCTTTGGCCGGAGTTTCCGATGTTTTTATGGGATCCTTTGTGACCTACAGCAACAGAATGAAAAAAGAAATTTTAGGTGTTCCCGTACAGATTTTAAAAACTGTTGGTGCTGTGAGTCAACCAGTGGCTCTCCATATGGCCCGTGGAGCCAGAAGTCTCACCCAAACCACTTGGGCTGTGAGCATTACCGGAATTGCCGGTCCGAAAAGCGAAACAGATAAAAAACCCGTGGGTACAGTTTGCTTTGCCATTGTTGGCCCGGGATTTGAATGGACAGACACTGAGCTTTTCTCCGGTTCCAGAAATACAGTACAACGGTTGTCAGCGGAGTTTGCCATCCGTTCTTTACTGGACAATATATAAGATCAGTATATACTGAATCGACTGAATTTTCAGCGTGTATAGATCTGTTGGAAAAGTTCTAAAAAACACAAACAGGGGGGAATTATGGAAATAACAAAAAATGAAAAAATAAAAGCTATCGATCTGGCTGTTTCAGCCATAGAGAAACAATTCGGAAAAGGTTCCATTATGCGACTGGGAGCCACCCAAAACCTTTATGATAATGTGCCTGTGATTTCTTCTGGAGCTTTGAGTCTGGATATGGCCCTTGGTATCGGCGGCTACCCCCGTGGTCGGGTTATTGAAATTTATGGCCCTGAAAGTTCAGGAAAAACCACCCTGGCCCTGACTGCCATTGCACAAGCCCAAAAAACAGGGGGCACAGCCGCTTTTGTGGATGCCGAACACGCCCTTGATGTGAATTATGCCAGGAATCTGGGAGTCCAAACAGAAGACCTTTTAATCTCCCAACCGGATACAGGGGAACAGGCTCTTGAAATCACTGAAACCCTGGTCCGTTCAGGAGCCCTTGATATCCTGGTGGTGGATTCCGTGGCCGCCCTCACTCCCCGGGCCGAAATTGAAGGGGAAATGGGAGACAGTCACATGGGTCTTCAGGCCCGTTTGATGTCACAGGCTTTAAGAAAACTCACCGGGGCCATTAACCGCAGTAAAACCACCGTGATTTTCATCAATCAAATTCGTATGAAAATTGGTGTCATATTTGGAAATCCGGAAACCACCACCGGTGGAAATGCCCTTAAGTTTTACTCCTCTATACGTCTGGATGTGCGTCGTATTGGAGCCATTAAATCCGGAGATGAAGTGACCGGAAACCGGACAACTGTGAAAGTTGTGAAAAACAAAATGGCACCTCCTTTTGCCAAAGTGGAGTTTGATATTATGTATGGAAAAGGAATTTCCGCAGAGGGGGATATTCTGGATCTGGGAGTAAAACACAATATCGTGGAAAAATCCGGAGCCTGGTTCAGTTACAAAGGCGAAAGACTGGGACAGGGACGGGACAATTCCAAAAGCTTTCTCCATGAAAATCCAAAACTGATAGAGGAAATTCGCCAAAAAGTCTGTGAAGCCAAAGGCATTTGTTTTTCCAACACCAAGGGGTCCTCAAAAAACGAAAACAATCAGACAGAAGCAAAGGGAAAGGTTTCCAAAAACAAAAAAGAAGCTGTCCCAAGAACCCATTGATTCGTTAATCCTTGGGACCGAGTTTTAAGACTTCCCCCATGGGTCCCAGGAAGTCCAGCATTCCAAGAAAGGAATCTATCACTGATGAAGCCACGTTTCGCTTACCTGGACTGGTGACTGATTCCACCTCCCCGTGATTGTCATAGGTGATAAGAATCTGTCCTACACCCTTCTGAATGATTTTTCTTGGTTTGTTTTTCCCGGCTTCATAATCCAGAGTCAACTCCACTTTATTGTGATTTTTCAAACTGGCTATCCTGCCTCTTGAGCTGTAAGCAACCAGTACAAAATTTCCATTGGGACTATGGGCTTTTGTCAACAAACCTTTGGAATCGTAACTGAAAAAAATCCTGCTTTTTTTCTGAGTCTGATTCCCTTTGACAACAAATTTTTCAGCCTGTGTCATTCTTATTTTCTTCAAATCATATTTGAAAATAAATTTCAGCCAACTGAGAACTTGATTCTTCACACCGTATTGTTTGTATTCCTGTTTGTTCAAAAGCCCGTTAAAGTGATAACTGTAGGTTCGATGATAAACCTCATTTTCTTTTACAGAAAGAGGACGACCAAAGTAAGGGTGAAAACGCATTTTTTTCATATCCTTGTTGAGTCTTTCTTCAACCTGATCAAGATATTTATCCTGGGAAAAGCTGTATTTTTTATACCAGAATTCATGATGACCCAAATATTTTTTTTCACCCTTACAGTTACGAGTGTAACTTCCTGAATAATGGTTTTTTGGATCATTTTCGGAAAACAGAAATCTGTATTCCTCCTGACAACCTCGACGGTTTGTATAGGTTTTAATCCAGTCACTGGCCAGATTATAGCTCATTTTAATACTCGTCTTATCAGGAAAAGTCACCTGGGTCAGGTTATGATGACCATCATAGGAATATGTATAAACTTTACCCCATATATTTTTCACGGCAATCAAATTGTCACCTTGAAATTCATAGGTGGCCTGATAACCCCTGCCATTATAAATTCTGTTCAGTTTACCTGAACGATCATAAGAAAAGTTTAAACGTCTCCCCTTATTGTCTATCAAATAGGAAAGTTTACTCCCCTTATATTCAAGTTTGATAAAATCCCCCATGGAATTGGTTGTTTTAACAAGTTTTCCCTTTCTGTTAAATTTTTCCACTGTTCCATTAAATTTTTTTCTATGATAAAAATGACCGTCAAACCTGATGTTTTCCATTCCCTTTGACCGGGACTGAAAAACAGTTTTTCCACTCTTCACTTTATCGGCATTTGTCAGACCCAAACGCACAGCGTACTCAAATCTCATTTTTGTATTGCTTATCAGTTCATTCCTGAATTTGTTAACATTTTTTTCTTTTATTTTACCTGCGGCTTTTAACTTTCTGATTACGGTATCACTTGTTTTCTCAGGAGTTCTTAAATCAAAATTCCCGGGATAATAGGTCACTTTCAGCCCTCCACCGCATTCAGTAAGATCAAGGGTTCCGTTAGACAGAATATCAAGTCTGGTCTCAATATCAGAACACCAACCATAACCAAAAAGGCCGTCAAAGAGCGACCGGGAACTGTAAAAACGCTGAATTTTTATTTCATAACCCGCCTGGGGATCAACAAAATCCACCCAGGACTCCATGTAACTGCCATTACGCATATTCACCACAGCCTGAACACTCAGAGAAATAAAAAATAAAAAACAGAATAAAAAAACTTTCATAAAGACAAACCTAAACTTTAATTGTTACAATTTTCTTAATCAGGATCCCCCCAACAATCTGAAGAATAACCACCACACAAAGTATAACCCAGCCCAGAGCCGTTGAAAACAAAGGTTTTGTGTAATTGGGGTCAACAGCCGTGGACATGGCAAGAAGTAAAAAAGGGATACAACTGACAATGATTCCCTGGAAAATCCCCTGAGCCGTAAGAGCTTCGATCTTTTTTTCCACTTTCTGTCTTTCTCTGACAGTAAATGTAATCGCCTGAAAGGTCTCCGCCATATTTCCACCGGTTTCCTTAAGAATATTAACAGAAGTTACAAACATTTGAACATCAGGTCTGGGAATTCTTTCCCCAAGTTCGGAAAGAGCATCCTCAAGAGTCTGCCCCAACTGATTTTGGGATAAAACAAGACGAAATTCCTGGCTGATGGGATTTTTAAGATTTTTCACCACACGATCCATGGATTGGGTGACACTCAAACCAGCCCGGACTCCATTGGACAAAATAGTCATGGCATCAACCATTTGATCTGTGAACCAATCGCAACGTTTTTCATAAAGATATTTAACCACCTGTTTTGGAATATTCCATCCAAGAAGAGTGAATATGGAACCAACTAAAAGCCCTGCAAAAATATTGGGCCACAGGAGAACAAAAAACAAACCTCCGAGACCAAAACTTAATAACATCAAAAGTTTAGTCAACTTATCTTTATCCATTTCCACAAACATCAATTCGAGATAACGTAAGATTTCATCTCTTTGCCCAAGACTTCGCTCATTGATAAAAGCAAGAAATTTGTCAATCCACAGATAAGAAACAGTAAAAACACACAAGGCAACCAATAAAATAAGAATCGGTAGTGGAATATTAAGGGTGAACTTTTCTATAAATTCATTCATAAATTATCCCGCACTGGTTTTTTTCACCTTAAGTCGCCTAAGACCCGGTTTTGGAGGACCTTTTTCCTCTGAACTGTCCTTAGCTTCATTGGAGAAAAGATCTTTGGGAATATTGATTCCCCTTTCCTTGAGATCCTGTATGAATTTGGGAATAAGCCCTTTAGAGAGAAATTTTCCGATAATTTTTCGCTTCTTGTTATAACCCACCTCTTTAAAAGTAAAAACATCCTGTAAAGTCACAGCTTCACCCTGAATTCCCTGAACTTCAGTGATATTCATAATTTTCCGGCTTCCATCAGAAAGTCTGGAGATCTGCACTATAAGATCAACAGCACCGGCAATCTGTTCTCTAATGGCTTTGGCCGGAAGATCCATTCCCGCCATCATACAAAGGGTTTCGAGACGACTGATTGCCTCCCTTGGATTATTGGAGTGAACGGTGGTCATGGAACCGTCATGGCCCGTATTCATGGCCGATAACATATCAAGGGCCGCTCCATCCCGACACTCTCCCACAACAATTCGATCCGGTCTCATACGCAATGAGTTTTTTACCAGATCCCGAATAGTGATGGCCCCTGTTCCCTCCATATTGGCCGGACGGGTTTCCAACCGCACAACATGTTCCTGCTTGAGTTGCAATTCCGCAGCATCCTCAATAGTAATAATCCGTTCAGTTATGGGAATAAAGGACGACATACAATTCAAAAGAGTGGTTTTTCCTGAACCGGTTCCCCCTGAGATAATAACATTTTTACCGTTGGAAACACAGAGTTTTAAAAAATCAACCATTTGCTTGTTGCATGAACCATAGGTCAAATACTGGTCAACCCCAAAAGAATCTTTGCGAAACTTACGAATAGTCACCGCAGGACCGTCAATGGAAAGAGGTTCTATAATGGCATTTACCCGTGAACCATCCTGGAGACGGGCATCAACATAGGGAGTTTTTTCATCAATACGACGACCCAGTGGGGTCACAATTCTCTCTATCATATTACGAAGTTGAATATTGGAAGTGAAATGAATTTTACTGAGTTGGATTTTCCCGCTTTTTTCAATAAATATTTTATCATAACCATTAACCATAATTTCTGAAACACTGTCAAGAGCCAGCAGATCTTCCAAAGGTCCCAAACCCAAAGCCTCATCAAGAACTTCTTTAATAATCTGTCTTCGATCCGCACCACTCAAACCCTTGGACTCCTGTTCAAGAATTCTGCTGATGGCCACCGTGACATCACCTTGGAGCTTTTTTTCCAATTCAGGGTCTTCCTTGGCTTTGGTAATATCATCGTTTTTAAGATTAAGATCCTTAATCAGTCTTCTATGGATGGTTAATTTCAAGTGAGTTCTGGCATCAATACCTTTATTTTCCGCACTCCCGGAGTCAGAAGATGACTGATTAAAGGAAGTACTCGGTTTTTGAACAGCCTTGAGTCTTTGAAGCAGTCCCCCGGAAATGGTTCTTACCAGATTGTGATAACTTCTGGAAAGTGCCGTTTTACCTGCTGAAATAACAAAGGGCACTCCCCGTTTCAGAGCTGTCATGGATGTCACATCATCCTGGGGAATAACACCCAAAATTTTCTTACGAA
>CBDCNX010000013.1:0-144062 GCA_965219545.1 Bdellovibrionales bacterium | reverse complement strand
GTACAAAGATGGAAGTATGATTCACGGAACCCATTCAACAACCTTATCTTTGGGTGAAGCCCATTGGGTCCACCAGGGAAGTTATTTTGCAGAAATATCCAATTCGGAAAACCACCTGCGAACAGATACGGTGTACCTGACAATCACAGACAGAAATCCCTGGGAAGAACTTTCGGAAACATTACACAGTAACGAAACAAATCGACTTCCGTCATCTTTACCTGAACTGGGGGAAATCAACCGGGATCTGGATATAAAATGATTGAATTGAAACTTTCATGAAATTTTTATCAGAATTCACTGAAAGTTGAAAACCGGATCAATAAAAAAAAGGAGGTAAAACATTAAAATAAGAATTCTTATTATTTTGTTTGTATCCTTTTGTACAAGTCTTCTTCTTTTTCAAAATTGTCAGAAAGGAGGTCTTGAATCAAAAACCAACACAGTACCCATGCTCAGTCACCGTTCGGATTGTTTGGAAAATATGGACACTGATGTCTGTGTGGTGAACAAAAATTCCGTCTATGACTCTGAACAACTCTCTTCAACAAACAGTCCTGATTACAGTAAACTCTTATTAAAAGAAGTGGATTTGCTCTTTCTGGATGATTCAGGATATTTGCAAAACAACACTTTCATGGTGATCTCTTATACAGGACCACAGGTCCGTATACAGGATGGTCCACTGAAATTCAGTTATGAACTCGATGGGGGAGTGTCTCTTTCCCAGGTAACAAGTTATTATTACTCATCTTTGGCCAGACAATTTTCCAGTAGAGCAGAATTATCCCTTGTTGGCAAAGGTCTGAGTATTGTCACCCAGGCTCCAAAAACAGGTTGGTCGGCAGAAGATAACACAATTTACCTGGGATTGGATCCTGATACCCAACATGACAGTGCCCTGGATGGGAGTATCCTTTTGAATCTGATTGCCGAAGCCAACATCTATTACGCAAGCCTCGGAGTCATTTACGACAATACAGAGAACAAACATAGAGAGTGTCAGGGCGGTGAAAACAAGTGTTGCGTGAATGAACTCGGATGTTCCAAAGCCATAACCATTGGACTTTCCCTTTATTTTTCCTCCAGTTTTTTCAGAGACGCTCCAACAGTCGGGGAAAGTTACAGCAACAAACACACAGGCATGGAAGACTGCGGTATTTCAAGAGATCTGAATAAAAGTGCAGACATATCCCTGTCAGAGGCTTTTAATGCCTGTCAGGAGATTGGATCCATCCATACCATGGGTACAGTTTATGGTTCCATATGGTGGAATGTTTTTAAAGAAATATCAGATAAAGAACCTGATAAAGTTGAAGATTTTCATGTATTTTATCTGGAACACCTCAAAAGACTGAAAGGAAATTTTGACTTTCCGGATGCTTTTAATTCCATACAAAGACTGGATTCTGAAAGTTTCCAATCAGAATTCACATCTTATTTCAGAAATGAATTCATCAGGCGGGGACTGACCATCCCATAGCCTCCTTTATCTTAAAAAAAACCTGTATAAACCTTATTTTAAAAATCTCCACCAGAAGTTGAAAACCGGATCAGTGTATGATAATCAAATCAGTGTCAGTCACTACAGGAAAATTTAGGGAAAAAATGTGAAAATCATTAAAGCCGAAGAGAACCATGAATACAGTCGAAAAAAAGTGGCTCTTGTCACCAGTCTTTTTAACAAAAAACTGACAAAAAAACTTGAACAGGGGGCTTTGGACTGTCTGACCCGTTACGGAATAAAACCCGCATTTCAGATTTATGTCCCGGGATCCATGGAAATCCCCCTGGTTGTCCGGGCTTTGCTGGAAAAAGAAAATTGTGACGGGGTGGTGGTTCTCGGAGTTGTCATCCGTGGAGAAACCTCCCACTATGATCTTGTCTGTCACTGTGTGGAAAGGGGATGTTCAAGTCTGCAATTAAAATTCAATAAACCGGTGGGTTTTGGAATACTGACCACTGAAAATCGGGAACAGACCAGAGCCCGCTGCGAAGGAACCAGGGGCAATAAGGGTTTTGAAGCCACTCAGGCTCTGATGGATATGCTCCAGATTTTGGATAAAATCAAATAAGTTCAGGGCTTTCATGGACACTTCAGACAAAAAAACACAAAACAGGGATTCTTTCACACCCACGAAAAGAAAAGATGAAACCCAAAAGAAAAAAAGGGAAATCACCCTTTTTGTTTTTTTTGCCCTTCTCTTTTGTTCTCTTTTCTGGGTTGAAATAAAAATATTCAGTTTCAGTCAGCAACTCCCCCTGAATCAGTCCATCTTTTTTTTCGGACTCATTAACTTTAATCTCATTCTTCTCTTGTTTCTGTGTTTTTTCATTCTTCGTAACTTGTTTAAAACATTTGTCCGCAATCCCACGGGACTTGTTGGCCGCTCCCTGAAGTCCCGTCTCAGTGCCAGCTTTCTTGTATTCAGTCTTGTTCCCACAGCCCTGATGTTTATGATTGCCCTTTTTTACATAAATTCCAGCTTTGACCGTTGGTTAAGTGAAAAAATGCAGGGGGCCCTTAAAAGTGCCCTTGTGATCCAAAATGAATACTATTCCACTGCAAAAAGGAAAAATTTCAATGCCGCTTTTGTTCTGGACCAGCGTCTCAAAGGAATTTCCAGTCTGTCCCGCAAGAGAAAAATTATTGAAGCCTTTAGAAAAGAACAAAGTCTGGACGTGATTGAATACTATCAAAATCTTGAAAAGGAAAGAATCATCTCTTTAGTGGAAAACACCACAGTTCCCATCATTCCCCCACCGTCCATGGAATTGCTTAAGTGGGTCATGAACGATCGGGTTGAAAAAAGTCAGGTGGAAAGTTTTAGCCAGGGAAACCTGGTCAGGGTTTTCATCCCCCTTTCCCACGAAAAAGGAATCATTGCTGTGTCCAGTTTCATTCCCATTTCCATTATTTCCAAAATGGATGACGTGTCTTTAACCTACGAGGAAATGAGAGACGTGAACAGCTTTCAATACCCCCTGAAATCCATTTATTTAATCAGTCTGATTCTGACAACCCTGATGATTCTTTTTTGTTCCGTCTGGTTTGGAGTTTATCTTTCAAAACATCTCTCCTTTTCCCTTGAAACCCTGGGACAGGCCACCCAGAAAATTGCAGAGGGGGATTACCAGAAAGTGAGTATTGATTCCGGTGAAACCGAAGTGGTTCAACTGGCTGAAAACTTCAATCTCATGGTGTCAGCTCTGGATCATTCACGCAGGGAAGCCCTGGATGCCAACAACAGTCTGAAAACCACACTGGATGAATTGGATCAGAGGCAGCGTTATATTCAGGTGGTTCTTTCCAGTGTCAACACAGGAGTCATTTCCCTGGACTCCCAGGGAAAAATCACCATGGTTAACGAAAAAGCCTCCCAACTGCTCCAGATCAATCCCAAAGATTCCATCAACAAAAAAATCCAGGATATTCTGGAATCCAAACATTTAAAACTTTACCGCCAACTGGTTAAAAAAATGAAAATCCACAGACTTCACAGTATCCAAAAACAGATTGTTCTGGACAATCAGGATCCGGGAACACCCTCCATGCTTAAAATCTCATCCCTTTACAATGACAAAATTGAAGACATTGGCAAGGTTCTGGCCTTTGAGGATCTCACAGATGTCATCCAGGCCCAGAGAGCCGAAGCCTGGAAAGAAGTGGCCCGAAGAATCGCCCATGAGGTAAAAAATCCGTTGACTCCCATAAAACTTTCAGCCCAAAGGCTTCAAAAGAAATTTTCAGAAAAAATTAAAGACCCGGCTTTTACCGATTGTACCAATATGATTATCAACCAAACAGACTCCCTGAAGTCCCTCATTAACGAATTCAGTCAATTTGCCAGACTTCCTGAAACCAAACCCTGTCTGAGTGATTTGAACAATCTTGTAACAAAAGTCATCTCACTCTATGAACAGGCCCATCGTTCCATTGTCTTTAAAACAGATCTGGATAAGAATTTAAGTGACTTTTACTTTGACCCTGAACAACTCAATCGGGCTGTTTTTAACCTCATTGAAAACGCTGTCCATGCTGTTTCCAAAAAAGAGAATCCACAGATTTCAACGAAAACCCAACTGGACAGTCAGGGGGAACTTGTCACTTTGAGCGTGATTGACAACGGTCGAAAAGTCCGTCCCGACGAGATGAAAAGAATGTTTGAACCTTATTACTCCAAAAAACCCGGAGGTTCAGGACTGGGGTTAACCATTGTCAAAAAAATTGTCTCTGACCACAATGGTTATACTCGACTCTTCCAGAACCAACCCATGGGTCTGGTTGTTCAAATAGAATTACCTTTTAAAAGAAGTTGATGAAAGTGTCAGGCATCAGAGAAGATGCCAAGTTTTGATGATGAAATTTTATTTAAAAAATTTGTAAAACGCTTGACCCTTTGATAAAAATTGATATAGGGTCAGAACTTTCAAAAAGGCTCTGAAAGCACTTAACCAGGGAATTTAAGATGTTTAAAAGACACTCCTATCTCGTTTTTGTAATTTTCTTTACTCTCCATGGATTTGCACAAAATTCTGAAACAAACCTTACAAAAAAAGATGATAAAGCCTCCATGAAAAGCTCACTCAGCTTTCCCCAGGGGGAAAAAGCCCTGATTAACGAAATTATCGTCATAAAACCCGTTGAAGGTCATGTTCTTAATCTTGAAGCTCCAAACACCTGTTCCAAAGGACGTATTATTTCCAAAAATGAATCAGAAATTAAATGCCAAACTTCCCCCGGAGGGGAAAACATATTTGATATTTATGTCTGTGATGAGAAAAAAACATACTGCAAAACAGAAAAACACAAAGTGATTACGGAAAATCCTTCAGGATTCTGGAATTGGTTCAAATACTATTGGAGAAAAAATTTAAATCGCACATTTTGGAAAGCTCCAAAAAAAACAGGGATATCCCACAATACCTCCGCCAGAGGTTTTATTCATAATGATATAAACAAAGCAATAACCCTGTCCCGATCACAAAAAAAACCCATACTTCTTTTTTATACACAACTTTCCTGTCCTCCCTGCCGATTGATTAAAGAAATGACCCTGGAGTCCGACCTGTTTCAGGAGATTTCAAAAGATTATATCAGGCTTCAGGTGGACTCTGATGTTGATGTGGACCCTAATCGTATTGGCCCTTTAAAAATCCCCTCCACTCCCACTTTTGTTCTTTTAAACCCGGATTTTAAGGAATTTGATCGATTCACTCAAGTTCAGTCCCCTCTGGCCTTCAGGCGTTGGCTGGATAAAGCCCGCTCTTATAAAGAACCCGTAAAAGAATTGGTTGACAAAAAGAATTTAAGTTCCAAAGAAAAAGAACGATTGAGTTTATGGTATTTTATTCAGTGGAAAACACCAGAAGCTAAAAAGTTTATTGGGGAAAAATCAACTTCATGGGTCAAAGATGCCATTGATATGGAAAAAAGTCCCACTTTAAAAAAAATAAACGCTTACCTGGGGGACTTAAAGTCCAAGGGTTTTCTCTGTGGAGATGAAGCTTTATCTGTCCCCATGAATTTTTTTTGGACACTTTTTAAAGAAACAAAATCACCTTCTCAGGCTTTTTCATTATTTGAAAAATATGAGTCTATTATTCTTGCACAAAAGGAAAAAGACCCTTTGGGTTGTGCTTACCTTTTGAATTATATCTATGGATATGGAAAATATATGATCGAAAAAACTCTTTTGGAAAATAAAAAGGAATTTTTTAAGAAAAAAACACTCCAAAACGCAATGAACTTTCCAAGTCTTCCCGGAGTGAAAAAGAAAACTCAACTTGAATATACAATTTCCAAACTTAAAGAAGATAAAAAAGAAACTCAAAAATTATTGGGTAAAATGCGTTCCGAGAATAAAAATGATTACACCTATGACTATTGGGAAACTTCTACCGCATCCTATGACAAGGATTATGAAAAAGCTTTGAAAAAAATTAATAAAGCCCTTGAAATTGCCAAAGACAGAGATTGGCAAAAAGCATTAAGCCTTAAAATTGATATACTGATGGAAATGGATAAAAAGAAAGAAGCCCAAAAAATTATCAAAGAAACTCTTGCTAAAATTGACCTTCCTTATTCCCCGTTTCCCAAAATTCACTCTTTTGTACAAGAATTAAGAGAACTTCAGGTCGCAGCTCTTGAAGACACGGATAAAACAAAAAGCAAAAAATAAAAAGAGGATGAGTAAACATTGAAAACAAAAGGAAAAATAGTCGCCGGATGTCTGGCCCCCCATCCCCCCCATCTGGTTTACGGGGAAAATCCCCCACAAAATGAACCCCGATCTGAATGTGGTTGGGAAACCCTCAGATGGGCCTATGAACGTCTGAGACAAAGTCTCAGCGATCTTGATTACGACGTTCTTCTTGTCCATTCCCCCCATTGGCGAACCCAGATTGCCACCCATTTTTTGGGTTGTTCTCATTTTAAATCCAAGTCCGTGGATCCCATCTTTCCCCATCTGTTCCGTTTTAATTATGATCTGAAAGTGGATGTGGAATTATCAAAGGCCATCTGCCAAAAAGCCAGAGACAAGGGAATGTTGACCCAGATGATGGAAAACCCCGATTTTCGTATCGACTATGGAACCATCACATCACTGCACATGACAAGACCCCAGTGGGATAAACCCATTGTGGGAATATCCAGTGTGGGAAGAGCCGCTTATTTTTCAATGGACGTGATGCAGGAAGAGATGATCCGATTAGGGGAAGCCACTTGTAAAGCCATTGAAGAATCGGGGAAAAAATGTGTTCTTCTGGCCAGTCACTCCTTATCCCATCGTCATTTTATCAGCGAACCCGACGTGCCTGAAGACATGAGCCAGGAACACATTTATCATCACGGTCAATATCTCTGGGATATGAAAGTCATTGATATGATGAAAAAGGGACAAACCAGGCAAATCTTTGATGTGATGACTGATTTCACGGAACAAACCATCAGTGAGTGCGAGGGAGGGGGCCTTATGTGGATGCTTTCCAGTCTGGGAATGCCAAAAACTCCGGCAAAAATCCACGGCTATGGAACAGTTATTGGAACTGGAAATGTGGTGGCCGAGTGGAGAGTTTAATATGACCACTATTGAATCTGAAAATTCAAACAAAAACAGTGTCACTCATACAGAGAAACATTGTCCTCAAGTTCTCAAGGGCTTTATTCTTCCGGGACTTCCCCACCCTCTTCTCAAACCCGAAGGCCGTCCCCCCTGGAAAAAACTCCGGCAGGCTTATGATAAGGTCTCCCGGGAAGTTTATGATTTAAACCCGGACCTGATTCTTATCTACAGCACTTACTGGGCCAGTGTTCTTGGACATCAGATCCAGGCCCACCCCAAACCCCAATGGGTTCTTGTGGATGACGAGTGGCACAGTCTGGGCAGTATTCCCTATGAATTTCAAACAGACGTTGATTTTGCCAAATTTTATAATCAAGCCAATAAAAAACGGGGACTCAAATCCCGATTGACTGCTTACCACGGATTTCCCATTGATACAGGCTCTGTGGTCTGCCTGAAACTCATTGATCCCGAAAATCGTTTTAAATCCTGTATTGTTTCAAGCAATATTTACTCCGACCGGGCCGAGCAGATCATTCTTGGCAAAGGGGCCAGGGATACCCTGGAAGAACAAAATAAAAAAGCCGTTGTTTTTGCCATCACAAGTCTCTCTAACCGATACACCCTGATTGATCCTGAAAAATGCCCCGATGAAATCTCCTCAAAAAAAGATGAGGAGTGGAATCAAAAATTTATGGAATTCTTTGGAAAAGGCCGCCTTGAGGATGTGTCCCAGCTTTCCCGCCAGTTTCACCGGGAAGCCAGAGTGACAAAAAAAGTGGTTAACTACAAACCCTTTTGGTGGCTGGCTTCAGTCATGGGTGAAACCAATGCTTACAAAGGACAGATTTATGAATACCAACCCATTCAGGGAACAGGGGCTGCCATTATCGGGCTGACTCACTCCTCACAACCCGCCCCGGACCTGGAGTTCGATGAAGACAATGTGGAAGTTTATCCTGGGGACCGCAATGTGCTTTCAAGTCATCCCTCTGAAAACAAAAAAACAAATTTGACTTCCAAAAAAGAGATCCCGTCAAATCATTTTTCTGAAGATAATGAAGAACCCGTTGGTGGAAAATCCCCATTGAAAAATAAAAATTCAAGTCAAAGTAAACCGGACAAGAAAAATCAGGATTCCAATCCCAGGGATAAACTGACATGAGTTTTTACCCAAAAAGCCCTCTGGGTGACAAAGACCGGGACCTTCCCACAGGTCGTGACGTGGAATGGGAACCTCTGGTTGATTTTCGTCGCTTTGGTGTGAGTGAAAACACCATTCACGGAGCCGTGTCATGGTACAGTGGTCAGAAAAAAATTCATTCCTGGGGGGGGAATGTTCTCTGTTACGGACGCTCCATGATGAAACCTTTTTATATTAAGGTTTTTGCAAAGGAGCTGACCGACGAAACAAACTGGAAACAAAAAGCCATCAGTCTGGCCAGTCACAACGGTACTGCCCAACACGTTGAAGCGGCCCAAAGTTTATTGAGTCAGGGGGAGTGGGGACTGATGCTCACCCCATTGGATCAACCCCTTGTTCAGTTTGGAAGACAGGTCAGAAGACCCCGCCGCTGGTACAACAATTCATCGGGACACCATGCGGCCCTTCTTAAAGGTTGTCGGCTTAAGTCCTGGAATCGGGTCGGTTACACCCTTCCCACCCATCAGATTTTTAAAGCCTATCTTGAAGTGGTTAAAAAATACCTCGGCAACCAATACAAACCCCTGAGAGTGGCCCGTGACGGAGATGGCCTGCCCACAGTGGCTATGACAGTCAACGAACTGGCCCAATGTTATGCGGGACTTGTTCAAAAGAAAAACGAGGACTGGATCTGGGAGGCTTTTATCAGAGAGCCTGATCTCATCGGCGGATTCAACCGCCTGGACACAACAGTCATCAAGTCCTGCAAAGGATCTGTGATTGCCAAAGAGGGAGCCGACGGTCTTCTTGGAATGGCCATTGAACATTCCGATTACCCCGAAGGTCTGGGAGTGGTTATAAAAATTGCCCACGGCTGGAACCCCCAGGCCACCTGGTATGTGGCCCGATCCATACTGGGTGTTCTCGGTATGGAGTTGAGAAACCCCTATCCGCTCAAACGACAAAAGGCTTTTGTGGTTTCAGGAATCATTCCGAAGTCCCTTGTTCATAAAATGGAAGACATACCCACCTGGGATGAGTGGGATCCCGATCATGATCGCTGGTACTTTAATTTCCAGGATCACCATTGGTAACAAAAATTGCAAAGAACGATATTATCCTATATATATTCTGAATTTCTTCACTTTATACCCAGGGAAGGTCCTGAAATTCAGACCAGACTGAAAAAACCATTGAGAAAGGAGAATTTATGAAACAAATAACAAGTCAAAAAGCTCCTGAGCCTGTGGGCTCTTATCCCCATGCCAAAAAAGTGGGTAACCTTCTGTTTTTATCAGGTGTCGGTCCCCGTCAAAGAGGAACAAAAAAAATTCCAGGTGTGGTTCTTGATGAAAACAAAAACATTGTCAGTTATGACGTAAAAAAACAAACCCATGAAGTCATTAAAAATGTGGATTTCATTCTTCAGGAATCAGGCCTTGGTCTTAAGGACCTGGTCGATGTTCAGGTTTACCTGACAAATATGAAAAAAGATTTTAAGGACTTTAATCAAGTCTATGGAGAATATTTTTCAATAGAAAAAGGTCCCACCCGGACAACAGTGGAAGTGGGAGCCCTTCCCACCCCCATTGCCGTTGAGTTCAAGGCTATTGCCACCTTCAACTGACACAGATATATACTGAAGACCATTTGTTTTTCATGTGACTTTGAGAGACCACTTGTTTTAAGCGGATTTTGGTTAAAGAAATTCAGCATAGAATAAATGATCTCTCAGAGAAATTCCATGAAAATTCAAACCGGATCAGTATACATTATAATAGAGTCGATCCTGAAAAAGTCTCATACAACCCTATCTTTAGTCGGCCTTGAAAAAGGCTGAACAATTAACAAGAAAATCAAAACAAATAGTCCTTGGTACAGATTAAAGAAAAGTTTCTTTACCTAAGACCAAATTTCAATGAATGAACTACTAAATATTCAAACTCCTTCCGATCAGTTTTTCAGTTAAAAATTTTTAAATGATTTATACCCTGAAGGAGGAGAAAATGAAGATTTTTACTTTAATTTTAATGTTAATAAGCTTTCAGTTTTTTATAACTGGTTGTAGTGGTGGAGTTTTCTTCGGGGATGATCAACCAAATACCGGTCAAAGTCGTTCCTCTATTATTGCTCCGGGAAGTCTGGGTGACAATATCTCAGTAGCATCTGATGCTGTATCCAATAAAATGAATAACGATAACGAACCGACCAAGCCTTCCGCAAAATTCATTATTCCTCCCGGAGATTCCATTTTTGGTGTTGATTTCAGAGTTGAGTTTGAAATTCTCAGAGGCGATAACGACATTATACAAATGAACTGTTATGTCAATGATCGGGCTGTCCACTGTCACCCACAGGGTATAAGTGCTACTGGAAGTATCACTGAACAAGGATCCAATAATGAAGGAACTTCTCCTGCTGAAAGAAGATCTGGACCTGTCGGAGGAACTATTGATCTTGGGCCAATGGAACCGGGAACACACCAACTCCGAATAGAAGCCACTGATAAAGACGGTAATACCCATCAAGTCGCCGAAGAGGATTGGACTGTTTACAATAGCTATACAATGGAAAGTCAGCTTATTCAGGTTCCCCCCGCAAAAAACAAAATTGACATCCTCTTTGTCATTGATAATTCATGGTCAATGAGATACGAACAGGGAAAGCTCGGTGATGGTTTTAAAAATTTCATTGCTCAACTCAAAGGTCTTGACTGGCGTATAGGAATAACCACAACAGACGGTTCTAAAAGCAACCACTACCTGGATAATGAAAATGTCACTGGTGATGCCAGTCCTGAATTGGTTATCGCCAACTGGAGAGATGGTCGATTGGCATATCTCTATGGTGCAGGTCTTTGGGCTACAGACAAATTGGGGAGTAAACCAAAATACCATTATTTAACACCGAATATTAAAGACGTTCAAAAGGTTTTTTCCAAAAACATCCGAAGAAAAGAACTTGACTCCGAATTTGAACAGGGTATTTACACCACTTACCGGGCCATTGAACGGGCTGTGGCCAATAACGGTAACGTTAAGGAGAATCGAATACTCAATGAGTTTTTTCGTAAAGATGCCGCCCTTGCCGTGGTGGTGATTTCCGATGAAGACGATTCAGGAAGTGAAGCAAGAAACAAACCTGAAAATCTTATTGCCCATGTAAAAAGAAGTTTTGGTGAAGACAAGATCTTTCAATTTCACTCCATCATTGCCCACACCCAAAGCTGTATTGATGGTAAAGGAAAAGCCTATGGTTATAACTATGCAAAATTGTCAAGGCTGACTGGTGGTATTGTGGGTAATATCTGTCTTGATAAATATGACAATATGTTAGCTACTATCGGTAGTGGATTGTCAAACCTGACAAAAACCACCTATCAAATGAAATGTGCCCCACAGGACATTGACAATGATGGTCTTGTAAATCTTGGGATTACTCCAAGAAATTCACCCAAAAATCCAGGCTATATAGTCAAAGGATCTCACATACAGTTTGAACAAGCTCTTAAGCCTGGAGGGAGTTACGATTTGGTTTACTACTGCCTCTGATAATCCATCCTTAAATAAAAAAAAGACTCTTTTATAAGGGATCTTTAAAAAACCCCACACCGGCACCCAAAACGTGCCGGTTTGTTTTTTTGATTTCCACTTAACATACAAATCTGGTTCTTAATTTGTTATCGTATGTATATTGATTACAAAAAAATTTTATAGCTGACTTTAAAAACCCTGGAAAGTTTCTTGGACATTCGTTTGCCAATAACTCTTTTTCCATGCTCCATTTCTGAGATATAGCGAAACATACCATCTTTCAGTAAGGACCCAGCCATAGGATTTTTTGGATCCAAATGACTCAAGTCCTATATAATCGAGTTCATTTTAAAAGGCAATTTTTCGGCCTTCGAGGTTGCCCCCTGTGGAGTTCTTTCCGGGTGACCCATGGTTTACCATAGGGAAAAATTAAAGTTTTTTCCATTTTTGACGATAAAAGGAATGGACAAACAAAACGTCTTAAAACAAGATTTAAGTTTCACTAAGCCCCTGGAGACGGGGCTTGCTATATTGGGAAGCCATGAAAAATATTTTTATCTTTATTTTATTGTTCACATTTGAGAGTCATGCAATGACTTGTGAAGATTTTTTAAAAAAACGGGGAAGCATGACAGATTTACAGATAAATGGACTAATTTTAAAGTGTGATCTTAAACTCATTAATATTTCGGAAGATACAACAGAATTGCTTGGGTTTTTTTCCTATTCCTATGGTGATGATAAAATAACCAAAGAAGTTCAAAGACTTAGAAAAGTTCATATTTTTGTAAACTTTCCAAAGAGATTGATAAAAAACTAAAGAAATGGAAAAGGGGATCAAATTACACAATGATAATAAGGTTAAACAACAAAACCGGCAATCATTCTCTCATCTATAGTCGTTTTGTTTCATTCAATGACTAATGGAATGAAAAAATGAAATATATTTTAATCTGTTTTTTCTTTATAGGAATAAGACCCGGAAGATTTTTTGTTGTCAGCGGATTTTTTATTTGTGAGAAATTCAATAAGAACGTCCATTTTTCCAGACAATTTTGCAATAGCTTCCCCATTTTTGGTTATGTTATCATCAAGTCTTTGAGTTTCTTTGGTTATGTTATCATCAAGTCTTTGAGTTTCTTTGGTTATGTTATCATCAAGTCTAATAAACCTTTTTTCCAGACATTGGGTCACACCCATAATAACGGAAAGCACCATAGCAATACATGTACTAGCAATTTGTATTCTTGCTTCTTTTGTCTTTTCCAGGACCTTTTCTAACATTGATTTATTTTTTTTATCATCGTTTGTTTCCATAAGAAAGCCCCCCACTGGCTGCCTCTCTTATAGCTTAACCCAAACTTTTTTAAAAGACAAAACTGTACCAAATTGATTCAATGGTCATGAAAACCCGTTATATTCAGAAAGATCAAGCCCTTGGACCACTTTTTTTAATTTCTCTGATATTCATAAGTCACGCCGATAGGAGAACAGTCACTTGATAAGGTCGTATTACTGGAAAACTTTGCGTAAAAGGTAAAAGTCCCAGGAATTGGAAGCAGTGTTGTTTTTATATCAACACTGGTGGCATTGTCCGGGACTGTTGCGTAACCCACTGAAGATTCTGAACACTGGGAGTCTTTGTAAAGTTTCACCCAGTCCCCAGGACTTACTCCTGAAACCCTGATGACAGGCAAATTTGTCCCAGGGGAAGGTGTAACAAGGGATAAGGTTGTTGGTGGATCGGGTCTTTTCAAAGTGTAAGTCACGCTTGCTTTTGAACACCTGGACGAACCATAAAAATTTGTTGTCTTGGCATAAATGACATGATCCCCAGGCTTCCCATACACGCTTGTCCCAGAGGCTACACGATAGGTTATATCAATATAACTTTTTCCATCCTCAACCCTCATTTCTAAAGACGAGCTAGTGGTACAGAATTTGTCTTTGTGAACGGTTACCTTGTTCCCTGGTATGACTCCAAAGACTCTTATAACAGGTTTTGTTAAAAACCCAGGGTTTGGGGATTCTACACTTAGGGCTTTTGGCTCCGGGGGACTTCCGGGATCGGGAGTCAGGAAATACTCCATGTATTCAGTGGAACAACCGCTTGAACCTTGGGAGTTTGATGATTTTTCATAAAACTTATAATTGCCAGGGGTCAGTTTTTTTTCATGACAAACACTATGAGGTGGCCTCTTTGGATGCAGATCTGGCATTTTTCCACACACTTTCAGGTCCACACTGGTGGCATTTCTGGGACTTTTCCCCCGGCCACTGCGTTCGTTTTACATTCACTGTCTGTAAATAATATAACCATATCCCCTGGTTGTCTGTCCTTGACTCTTATGACCGGATTAAAGTTTTCACTGGGTGAAGTTTGAGGATCCACTAACTCCATAAAACTTGGAATGATCGGTTGAGGCGGTGGCGGTTCATTGATTGAAACATTGGCTGGAAGCGTGTCAGTTACCAACTGATCCCCAGTTCCCTGGGTGACTCTTATTTGTATTGATGTTGTGTCTACTGAAAGATCAGAAAGATCAACTGTGACCTGGAAACGGCCACCCACACAATCCACGGGATCACTAATCACCACAGAGTCCACAGACAAAGACACTTGACCATGACCATCTATACAGGTCCCTGATAAAGTCAGGCTTTGGATGTTTTCGTCTGTTATTTCAGGAAGCTGATCCAGTCTTAAATTAAGATACATTATCCCTGCGGAGGAGGTTTAATGCGGAACCAGCCTGAAACCATTTGATCTGTTCGCTGTTATAGGAATGTTTCAGAATAATTGTTTCAACATCCCTGCTACTATTCCTAACACTACCGCTACCACTACCACTGTTCCTGCTACTATTCTTACTACTATTCCCAGTTCCATGATCCCTTGTGATTTCAAGGTGGAGTTCCCTGTTTGGTGCAAACTCTTTTAAACCCCTGATGGTCAGACGATCATCCTTCTGAATTTTTTCATAGTCAGAGGGGTTGGAAAAAGTCAAAGCCAGGACTCCCTGTTTTTTTAAATTGGTTTCATGGATCCGTGAAAAACTTTTTACAATCACAGCCCTGGCTCCAAGAAAACGGGGTGACATGGCTGCGTGTTCACGACTTGAACCCTCACCATAGTTTTCGTCACCAATGATAAGCCATTTTTGGTTTTTGGATTTGTAATAACGACCCAGTTTTGAAAAGGAAATATTTTTTTCTCCCGTGATTTGATTTTTTCCCGTTCCCACCTCTCCGGTAAAATCATTAACAGCCGTTAAAAGCATATTGTCTGAAATGTTGTCCAAATGACCCCGGAAACGTAACCATTTTCCAGCCGGACTGATGTGATCGGTGGTGCATTTTCCCCCGACTTTGGCCAAAACAATCATATCTGTCAGTTCCTCTCCGTCCCAGGGATCAAAGGGAGTGAGAATCTGCAATCGCCTGGAATCAGAAGCCACTTTGACTTGCATATCAGAACCCTGAGGAGCCTGGTATCCTGTGGAATCATTCACAAAACCTTTTTGAGGAAACTCAGGAGCTTCAGGAGCCTGTAATTTCAAAGGACCTGTGGGGGTTTCCAATGTATCGGTTACAGGATTAAAATCCAACCTTCCGGCCAGACCCAAGGCCATCACTGTCTCAGGGCTTCCAATAAATGAAAGAGTGTCAGGGTTGGCATCGTTACGCCCCTTAAAGTTACGATTGAAACTTGTAACAATGGTATTGACATCCCCTTTCTTGAAATCATCCCTCCTCCATTGACCGATACAGGGACCACAGGCATTGGCCAGAACAGTGGCTCCCACGTCATTAAAGGTTTTCATCTGCCCGTCCCGTTCAATGGTGTTTTGAATCATTGTTGAACCCGGAGAAACCATGAAAGTCTGGGGCATCTCCCTGATACCGGCCTCCATAGCCTGTCTGGCCACATCCGCAGCCCGCCCGACATCCTCATAAGAGGAATTTGTACAGGAACCAATAAGGGCTGCTGAAAGATCCGCAGGCCAGTTATTCCGCCCGGCTTTTTCCTTGATTTCCGTTAATGAATGGGCCAAATCCGGGGTATGGGGACCAACAAGATGGGGTTCCAGTTTGTCCAAATCAATCTCAATAACCTGATCATAATATTTCTCAGGATCCCCTGTGACTTCCCTGTCAGCACAGAGAAGATCCTTGTTCTTTTCAGCAACCTGAGCCAGTTCCTTCCGATTGGTTGCTTCCAGATAATCCTTTATTCTTGAATCATAGGGAAAAACAGAACAGGTGGCCCCAAGCTCCGCCCCCATATTCGTGATTGTGGCTTTCCCCGTGGCACTGATGGACTGGGTCCCTTCTCCAAAATATTCCACAATGCGATCGGTTCCCCCCTTGACGCTGAGGATACCAAGAAGTTTTAAAATCACATCCTTGGGAGAGGCCCAGCCTTCAAGTTTCCCTTTAAGATGAACCCCGATGAGTCGCGGATTTTTCACCTCCCAGGGAAGTCCGGCCATAACATCAGAGGCATCGGCCCCACCCACACCAATGGCCACCATGGACAGACCTCCGGCATTGGGAGTGTGGGAATCCGTTCCAATCATCAAGCCACCCGGAAAAGCATAATTTTCAAGAACCACCTGATGAATAATTCCAGCCCCCGGTTTCCAAAAGCCAATACCATAACGACTGGAAGCAGAGGAGAGAAATTCAAAAACCTCATCGTTTTCCAACCGGGAGTTTTTCATGTCCTCGGAAGCCCCACGATAGGCGAGAATCAGGTGATCGCAATGAACAGTGGATGGAACAGCAACCTCATTTTTTCCTGACAACATAAATTGAAGAAGAGCCATCTGGGCTGTGGCATCCTGCATGGCCACCCGATCAGGCCGTAACATCAAAAAACTTTTGCCTCTCTCCAGGTTCTGATTTTTAGAGCCATCCAGATGACCGAAAAGAATTTTTTCCGCCAATGTCAAAGGGCCTTTTTTGTCAATGGATTTTAAATGATTACGGGTGGTTTGATAAACTTTTTCAACCATTTGGGTTGTTGTTTCAATGACAGCCATAGAGAATCTCCTTTTTTATACTGGTCCGGTTTGAATTTTCATGGAATTTCCCTGAGAGATCATTTATTCTATGCTGAATTTCTTTAGCCAAAATCCGCTTAAAACAAGTGGTCTCTCAAAAAAACATGAAAAACAAATGGTCTTCAGTATACCTAACATGATTATATAAATATATATCTCTTTGAAATAATTATCCATGTTTTTTCTTTAAACTTTTTAAACTTCTCAAACTTGTATAAACTTTCTCTTCCGGTTTCCAAAGAAACTGAAAACTCAGGAGTTTTAACAATTTTTTTATAAAACACCTGATCGTTGGTTCAGGTCCCATAAATTTTAATAAACTTTCATAAATATCCTTATCAAAATGACTCAAATAAAAAATCTGGGCCGTACGATTGAGCAAAATATCACGGAGACCCTGATGATTAAAAAATTCAGATCGGGTGTTTTTGTGAAACAGATGAAAAACATTCAGTTCCAAAAGATGAATCCTGTAGCCCCGTTTGACCAGACGATAACCAAACTCCGTGTCCTCAAAACCATAGAAGATAAAGTTTTTCTTTAAACCACCCAGTTTCCAGAAGAGTTTTCTTCTTATTGAAAAACTGTTGGTATAAACATATTTCCAGTTGTAAGGAAGACAGTGCCAGTTTTTTGTTTTATTAAACTTTCTCCAATAAGCTGTATTGGGGATCACATCCTTTTTCAAATTTACAGAATCATACTGAAGATCCGGTTGGCTCGCTTTTTCACAAAGATTCTCCCTTCTGGCCTGCACTCCGTCCCAAATTTCAAGGGACTCACCGACTTTTTGTAAATAATTTTTTGGAATGACAATGTCGGAGTCAATAAAACATAAAATTTCCCCCACAGCATTCTTTACCCCCAGGTTACGGGAAATTCCGGCCCGATACCGGGAATCCCCCATCACCCGTGTTTCAGATCTCGGAAAAAAAATATACTTAAAGTTGAAAGAGTCCTCCACGGACCTTAATAATTCCATCAATAAGATCTGAGTCTGATCCGTACTTCCGTCATCAACAACAATAATTTCAAAAGTATCAACTCCAACACTCTGCTGAAACAAATGTTTTATAACCACCTGTAGATAATTTTGATTGTTAAATGCGGGTATTATAACAGAATATCTGACTTTCGGGGTTTTTGATTTCATCTCATAACAGGGACGAAGCCAGGGTTCCATGTCAAAACCCTCACGAACCCGATAATCCCAAAGTTCAATCCCTTTTGGAGGAAGAAAATTTTTTTGTGGAAAGTTTTTTCGCAAAAAACCAATCACATTGTGAATACGCCTGCAACCACTCAAAGAGGAATAAATATCCCTTTGAAAATCAAAGTAAAGATGAACGTTTGAAAAAGTCTCAAAAAAAGAAGTGTTTATAACATGATTCCAGTCCAGATTTTTATGCACGGGAACGGATAAATGACTGGATTGAAAATATTCTGACAACCGGAGAAATCTTTTTTCAATTCTGTCGCTACTGGAATCAAAAACCCATTCAATTTCAAAATTCTGATCTTCTTTGGTAAGGTTGAAAAAAAAATCATCATCGTCAAGAAAATGAGTGCAAACCTGAAGCACAACACCCAAACCATAACCGGAAATTTTATCCGTTGTCCATTTCAACAAGGGATGAACCCGATCCACGGGAATTTTAACGTGACTGTAATAAGCCTTGTCCGCTTTAATGATGGAAGACAAAATCTGTTGATCGCTGCGATTATAAGGGTTTTTAGCCCCCAAAATGGAGGCCACCTTTGATTTCATCAAAGTGTCAGAAAAGATGGGCAAATAATAATATTTACAGGTTTCACTAAAATAATGAAGAATACGATCATCTTTCTGAATAGATGAATGAATAAAGTCTGATTTCATAATTTCTTTGTTCATAAAGTCTGATTTCATAATTTCTTTGTTCACAGACCAAAGAACCTCCTTGATTTGTTAATGAATCAGGCTAAAGCCTACTTCATTTAGGGTAAACAGTCCCAGGTTTTTGATTAAGGCGGTCATCCATATCTTCTTTGTTCTATTCCAATTGTGTTTGAAGTTTTATGAGTTATACTGATCCTGTTTGGAAATTCAGGTGTTTCAAGATGGAAAAGCCGTGAAATTTCAAACAGGATCAGTATAATTCATGGAATTTATCCTTTCAAAGTTCATTTGTTGTCTTTGAGTGACTCCAGCCCATGGATGGGATGGTTGGTTTCTGGTCAGACTTCACAAGAAATGAATGACCGACAGTTAAAACATCAAGTCCTGTTTTCATAAAGCAACGAAAAGCGTCCTCTGGTGTACAAACAATGGGTTCTCCCCGAACATTAAAACTTGTATTCACAAGCATGGGACAACCTGTTTTTTCAAAAAAACATCTGATAAGTTTATGGTAAAGCGGACTGGTTTTTTGATCCACAGTCTGAACCCTGGCTGACCCATCCACATGGGTGACAGCCGGAACAACAGATCGTTTTTCATGGAGCCTGTCAAGACCTTTTGCTGAAGTGTTTTCAGTCATCAATTTTTTTGAAGAAGCCAATTCAAAGGTCATGAGCATATAGGGGGATGGAATATCCTCTTGAAACCACTTCGGGGATTCCTCTTTTAAAACTGAAGGGGCGAAGGGACGAAAACTTTCACGAAATTTAATTTTCATGTTCAGTTTCTTTTGCATATCACTTTGACGAGGATCCGCCAGAATGGATCTCTGACCCAAAGCCCTTGGTCCAAACTCCATGGCTCCCTGAAACCAACCAACAGTTTTCCCCTGAATCAAAGATTCAGTAGTGGTTTCAATAACTTCTTCCTGAGAATCAAAACTTTTAAAAACAGCCCCAAGTCTTCTCAACTCTGATTCAATAAAGTCCTGACTGAAAGCGGGTCCCAGGAGGGATCCTTTCATTAAATCCCCCTTAGGGGAACGCTTTTTGCCAAGGTGCTGATACCAACAACTCAAAGCGGCTCCAAGAGACCCTCCTGCATCACCGGCTGCCGGTTGAATCCATATATTTTCAAAACACCCCTGCTTCAGAATCCCGGAGTTGGCCACACAGTTCAAAGCCACACCTCCGGCAAGACAAAGATTTTTCATTTTAAACTCCCTGGAAAGAGACCTGGTGAGATTCAGAACAGCCTCTTCAAGAACTTTCTGGGCCGAAGCCGCAATATCCATATAAATTTTGGAAATGGGCTGTTCAGGCAGGCGGGGGGAAACATTAAAAAGTTCTGAAAAATGACTATTGGTCATTCGCAAACCCGTGCAAAAATCAAAATATTTGAGATTCAGGGAAAAACTTCCATCCCCATGAAGTTTTAAAATTTCCCTTAAAATAATATCTTTGTAAACAGGATCTCCATAAGGGGCCAATCCCATAAGTTTGTATTCTCCTGAGTTCACCTTAAAACCCGCAAAATAAGTGAAGGCGGAATAAAAAAGTCCAAGAGAGTGGGGAAAATGAATCTCCCTGACTTTTTTTAACCCGGAACCTTCTCCAATGGAAACAGAGGTGGTTGCCCATTCCCCGATACCATCCATGGTCAGGACCAAAGCCTCATTAAAAGGGCTTGGATAGAAAGCGGAAGCCCCATGGGAGAGATGATGCTCATTGAACAAAATCCTTTTTTCATCTTTAAAGCCGGTATCCAGTTTCTGAAGATATTCAAGAATCAATTTTTTTTGAAAAAGTTTCTCCTTGATCCAAAGGGGAAAAGCCTTCTGAAAAGACAAAAAACCCCTTGGAGAAAAATTGAGATAAGTCTCCATAAGACGTTCAAATTTAAGAAAAGGTTTTTCATAAAAAACAAAAAAATCAATATCCTCCAATTGAGACCCTGAGTTTTTCAAAAGATAGCTCAAAGCATGAATCGGAAAACAGGAGTCATGTTTCTTTCTTGTGAATCTTTCTTCCTGTGCTGCTGAGTGAATCTCTCCATCAATCAGGAGAGCGGCGGCACTGTCATGATAAAAAGCGGAAATCCCAATGATTTTCAAAAAAACCTCAAAACACCCCTAAAAAATAGAGTACATAAACGGAGTGACCACAGAGCCTTCAGCCATTATAATAAGAATTCCCAATAAAACTGAAATAACAAGAATGGGAAATAACCAGTATTTCTTCCGTACTTTCATGTAATTCCAGAATTCCCTCAAAAATGAAATCATATCTTTCTCCTTTTTTAAAATTTAAAACTGATTCTCCATTGAAGTTTCTGAATGTTCTTCATATTTTACCCATGTGGATGAAATATTTTTTGAATTTTTAACAAATGAACTTTTTGAAAACAGTCGAAAAAAAAATGAGAAAGGAGTGAAAATCAAAAAGAAAAAAAGACCGATAATTACAGGATTTGTGAAACGAGCCATGATAAATCCCAGCTTTGTCCAGATTTTATTGACGGGCCTGAAAACAACAGGTTTCAAAAAAGATATAACAAAAACAATAAAAGCCATAAAAATGAAATTTACAGGAATGTTTCCGTTTTTGTAAAACAAAAAGCCGGAAAGAACGAGTAAAATAACCCCCAAAAAAAAGCCAAACTGCCTTTCTGTTGGCGTTCTGATTTCATGGTTTCTTTCAAAATTTTCAAAACTTTTCATAAACAATTATCCCAGGACATTCCAAAACGGTTATATATGCAACAACACCAAACCAGTCAGTCAGTCAGACTGACCTTATTATATCCATTTTGCCTCAAGTTTCAAAAAGTTATTTTTCAATTTCGTTGGACTTTTCTATAAGTAGACTGGTTCTTACAATTTTTGTTGTCAATTTGCGGATTTTTTTTAGGGCTATCAGTCTTGAGTGGCTCCAGCCCGTGGACGAAATGGCCGCACCTGTCAATTTTACAATAAGGGAAATAACAAAAACCCCCGATTGTTTCATTATAAGACATATTATTCCTTACAGAAAAACTTCATGATATAATATTAAGAAAGATGTAAATTTCGGGGCCCCTTTGATAAAAATTATAAAAAAATGGCAGGCGGGATCTCTGCTTGTTCTGATCCTTTTTTTATTCTCTTTCTTTCAGAATTGTTCTGAATATCGTGCATATAAATCGAATAACAGAACTTCGTCATCAAGAGGCCCTGCCTGTAAAAGCCAACCCACTGTACCCACTCCCTTTGAAGAAAATAAAATACAAATCAATACATCTTTTCTGGAAGATGAGGAACAAGATGATAGTGGCAGAGTCCAACAAAAACTGACAACAACAGAGACAGAAAAAAAACTGAGCATCCTTGTCGACCCACTCTGTTTAAGTCAGGAGGATAACTTCGTACAGGTTTTGGGACAAACCATTGAAGTTCCCCCTGAATTAAGTTCATTAAACAGAGTTGCTATAAGTCTGACTGTCCACGGATCTATTGATATGGAGCAGTTAACACAGGGATATGGAGCAGCCCTGTCTTATCGGTATCAGTGAAAACCAGACAGTGACATTGGAAAATATCCGTCCTTCTTCCATAATCCTCAATGATCCTCTGATCAACCAACAGGGCCATCTTAACTTTGTTAATTATCGGCTGAGTATTCCTTTACAGGAACAAATCACAACCCCCGTTGTCGTGGCTGTTGTGGATAGTGGAATTGACAGAAACCATCCCGATCTTCAAAACCGACTCTGGGATAACGGTCAGGGGAATCCAGGTATAAGTTTTGCCGAAAATACCAACACCAATGATTTTAGTGATAAAAGCAGCCACGGAACCCATGTTGCAGGAATTATAGCCGCCGAACAAAACAATAGGGGGATAGCGGGGCTTAATCATGATTTTGTTCAGATTATGGTGGTAAGAGTCTTTAATGGTTCACAGGCCACCATTCCAATCATTTACAACGGAATACGCTATGCCATTGAAAGGGGAGCTGATGTCATAAATCTCAGTCTGTCCACCGATATTTCAAATGCCACCCTCAATCAGGCTGTTATTGAAGCCGTCAATGCGGGAATTTTTGTAACTATGGCTGCAAGCAATGACGCAAGGGAAGTTTCCAACACTTTTTGTCCGTCCCCCGCTTGTATCGGTCATTCTCTGGACGGAGGCTTATCGGTGGGTTCCGTGGATACCCGTACTGGGAAATCTTTCAAGTTTTTCAAATTTTTCATCAAGTTTTGTGGAAATCGCAGCCCCCGGTTCCGAATCAAGTTCCCTCAGGATGGGGAATACTTTCCTCGGTGGCCAACAGCCGCCTATGGGGTCGAAAAAGTGGAACATCCATGGCAACCCCTGTTATTAGTGCCGCAGCGGCTTTTCTTATTGGTTATCTTAAAACCCGTAATGTCGGTTATACACCCAAGACCATTGAGGCATTTTTAAAGGAACACGGCAGTCGGAAAAATCAAACAAATCCAGTCTTTGATTCAGGAAGGCCGTATTATTGATTTTAATCTGATCAGTCAAAGATTGAATACACTCTACCCTCCTCCTCCAACTCCCACACCAAATCCTCCTCCAACTCCAACAAATCCAAACCCACGCTGTCTTTAAAGAAAATATACTGTCCGGTTTGAATTTTCATGGAATTTCTCTGAGAGTTCATTTATTCCATGCTGGACTTGTTTATTAAGAAGGGCTAAAAAACAAATGGTCTTCAGTATAGAGTCATCTATATAAATAAAGGGTTTGGGCCTGGCGTTTTAATGACTGAATGACTTGATTTTGTTAAAATTATACCCTAACGACATTTATAGACAGTTCCAGATATGGGGATTGCCACTGTCTCTATCCTGTCTTGATGCTCTCTCACAAAAGTATGAGGGTCGATGTTTTTGTTTGCACGGTTAGTTTGATTATTGACGTTTATATTAATGTTATTATTATTATTTCTCATATTTCTCATATTTCTCATCTCAAGTGCTTTGTCGATATCCACAAACAGGTCAGTTCCTCCCTTTTCCGCAGCTTTATTTCTCAATGTTATAACAACATCTTCCATACTATCTATAGAGTATGCTGTACCAAAGACAACTCCAAGATTCTTACATTTTTTTCCCAACTTTTCCGGTTTTTCATTTATAACTCTGACTCTTTCTCCAGCAGGAGTAAGGGTTGCACAGGAAATTAAAAGTGAAACAACAGATAACAAAAAAATAATATTTCCAAAACATTTCATTTAGTTAACTCCTCATAATAATAATTTAACAAAAAAGATCTACTTTAAAATAACAAATTACTTAGAAGTTGTCAAATGGGATGCAGTTCATAGTGTAAAGCCTCGGTAAACAGCCCTGGAATTTAAGGCCGATCATCCACATCTTCTACCTATATGGTCTTTAGTATAACCTGTCAAATTGGTACTAAAAATTATTTTTTCTGAACACTGAAGCCCACTTTTTTAATCCCCGAATTTTTAATGATATCTATAATAACAGTGAGATTATTGAGGGTGACCTCTTTATCGGCAGTTAAAATCACTGAAGCATCTTTTTTTTGGGCTTGGGCCTGAACAGATTCTTTTAATTGGTCCAGGGATATTTTCCTGTCCATCGAGAAAAATGTGGCCCACTTCATTGATAACCACTTCCATGCTTTCAGTGATTTGATCCTGTTGCCCCGATGAAGCTTCCGGTAAATTCACATCAATAACCGGTTTGAGAACCAGAGGTGCTGTAACCATAAAAATAATGAGAACCACAAGAATAACATCAACCAGTGGAACCACATTAATCTCTGCAATAGGTCCATCCTGTTCGGAGATTGGGGAACCCGTCACAATCAGGTCCTCCTGCTCTTGGCGTAAGCCAGGCACAGTTCACGGGCCACATCAACGGATTGCAGACTTTGCCGGACCAGTTTCTGAAAATAGTTATAACCAATCACAGCAGGTATGGCCACAAACAATCCAACAGCCGTGGCCACCAGAGCATGGGCTATGCCCGCCATAACAACCTCATTACCAACCCCTGTATTCTGGGCCAGGTCACTGAAAGCTTTCATAATCCCGAGAACTGTTCCCAACAGACCCACAAAAGGGGCATTTGAACCCACAGTAGCCAGAAAATTGAGGTTTTTTTCCAATCTCGGTTTTTCAATCATAAGATAGGAGTTAAAAACTTCAGCCAAGCCCTGGGAACCCTGGGTTTTAACGTGACGAAGACCATAAGCTAAAGCCCGACCAGGCAAACTGTCTTTGGATTTTGCCAGATCCCCTATTTCCTCAAGGGAATCACTTTGAAGAAGTTCTTTGGCCTGTTCCCTGAATTCCATGTTTTTCTGATAAATTTTTCTGAGACTGATAAACCTTTCAATGATCATCGCAATACTTAAAACACTAGTCAGAAGAAGCAACCACAAAAGAACTTCAGCACTTCCCTGAGAAAGAACAAAAAACTGATTTGTAAGCATCTTTTTCCCCTTTGTCAATAGCTTTCAAAATTTTTCACAATTAGTATATCAATGAACTTTGATGAATCCAAGCCAGAAAGGAATATCTTTGTTATCTTTTGCCAACAAACGGGAAATTTCCACCTCATTAAACTGATTCCGAGGGAGACTGAAAAAATGACTGGGGATATAAGTACGACTGATAAGAACCAAGCGATCAGAAGGTTTTAAGTAAATATTACCCAAATGAACAGAAGGGGGATAAGGACTTAAACCCAAAAGTTGACTGGGAAGAGGATCACTAAGACAATTCCGCAGGGATAAAATATTCATATCAATGTTTTGCCTCAGGGGTATAATACCTATTTTTTCCCTATAGAGGACGAGGCTGGGCTGCCCATAACTCACATAGAGCCATTGTGGTCCTTCCTGAATTGCTGCGAAAATTTCAAATCCGGCGGTGTATTCCTCCTTGTTAAAATGATTGTAAATGTTCTGGCTTGCTGTCGTCACCGCCCTTTGAAGAGCACTTGCCGAATGATGAAGATTTTCCTGGGGAACAGACAGGGTGGTCATTTCCGAATCCTGATCAGAGAGGTTTATGGAGTTTTTAATAACCTCCATAATGCGGTCCAAAATATCACCCTGCCCCCAACAAGTGACACAGAAAAGCAGGTGGCTTGCTTTTTCATAGTAAACATGAGTGTTTGGGCGAAATTTCTTTCCACCATAAGCTCTTTCAGTCAGTTTAATATTTATATCCATTTAATATTTATACCCATACTGTTTTAACTTTCGCTTGGCTTTTTTATAATATTCACCATCTTCCATATCAAGTTTTAAAAATGGTTTCCCATTTAATACGACTTGCTTCCAAATTTCCGAAACGCTCCTCAATAACGCTATCAACATAAACATTTTTCATATTTGTTTTTAATTCTTTTTCGATATTAAAAATGAAAATGGATATTTTGGAATCATAGGGATCCACTTTCCGGGCCTGACGGGACAGCATAATAGCCTCCTTCAGTTTTACATTCTCATACATGGATTTGGCCTGATTCATGAATTCTGTTTTTTGGGTTTCAATCATTTTTTCTATACTTGACAAATACCTCTGCGACTTCCGCACCAGTCGTTTTGGATCAGGCAAACCTGAATGAATATGATTTTCATAGGCTTCTATAGCATCCAGATAATTATTTTTTTTATGAAGTAAACGGGCTTTTTCATAAAGCTCACCACCCCGTCGGATTTTTTCAGCCTCCTCCTGAGCTATTTTTTCCTTAATCCTTCTCTCTTCAACCCGTGCGGTTACCTCACTGATAAGCTGACTGATTCCCGGATGACTGGGATCCAAGTGAGAAGCGGGAGCCAGGCAGGCCCTGACCTCATCAACGTCATATGAATTTTTAAAGTTCTGATTGCATTGGGCAACAAGGGAATTCACCTTATTTGCCATTTCCTCCTGATCCCGTTTTTGTTTTTCAATCATGGCCTGCTGGTATTTAAGTTCCCTTGAGTTGATACAATATTCTTCCATTTCCTGGGAGTCCTTATAATTGGGAATAATGGAATGAAGTTTTTCCAATTGAACAAGAGAAAGTTCAAAGTTTCCCGACAAATACAACTGCTTTGCCAGCTTATAGGTTTGTTTGACAATTTTCTGTTCCACAGGCGACAACTGGGCCAGGGGACCTGAGGGGGCTTTGGCTTTTTTTTCCTCCAGATTCTGTTTTGAAAACTCCACTCCAACGAAAACAGCCACAGCCAAAACAGCCGCCACAGTCATGAGCAATTTTTTATTTTTTTTCCTGTCATTGGATTTTCGCATTGAAACCTGTCTGACCTCTCCCGGTTTTTCAGCTTTTTCATCCAATGCCACCACGGCCATTTCCTGGTCGAAAAAAACAAGGGGATTTTTATACAAATTGACAGGAATCTCATGAACTTTTTTCTTAAAGGATTTATCCCGCAATTCAAATTGTATGGAAACTTTTCCCACAATGATAATATCACCACTAAAGAGACCACTGGGCTTCTGAGATTCAAGTTTTTGTCCGTTGAGTTCCGTACCAAGAGAACTTCCTGAATCAACAATAAAAAAACCTTTTTCTGTTTTAGATATTTCAAAATGATTTTTAGCTGCATTGGGTTTCTTTTAAATAGACAGAAGCATCTTCATCATTACCAACCACCCACAGATTTCCTTCCAACCGAAAATACTCCGATTTCTTCCTATTTTGACCAATAATTTTTATGTAAGGCACACCATCAAAGTTTTGAATAACTGTTTTTTGATCGCCCTCAAAATCTTCCTCGGAATTATCACTTCCCGACTCCTGAACAGATTTCCGGGAACTTGAGGAAGCATCCGAAAAATTCTTTGACTCTTCATCCTGAGAATCATGAATCTGATAAGCAAACCGGTAGGGGTTCAGAAAAAATTCATCTTTATCATCAAGAGTGAATTCCTCTTCTTCCTGTCCATGAAATTCAAGCAATTTCACTTTTGATAAAACATTAATTTTCCAAACCCCGGAGGTCTCTTCCCCGATTTCAAAATGCCTTCTGGAAATCCCCGGAAATTTTTCAAGGACGATATCACAATCCTCCTGCCTTCCAACAGTGTAAAGAGCCCCCGCCTCAAGTTGAGCCTCCTGGACCAATTCATCATATTTATAAATGAGAAGTTTCATTGATGCCCCTCGCTTTTGAGAATACGACATTCATTAAGCTCGGTTTTGGCCAATTGATATTTCTTGGAATTTGTATTATTCATCAAAACAATGGCCTTTTCAAATTCCGCGGCACAACGATTATACATCATTTTTTCTCTATATTTTCTACCGTCCTGAAGATGGGTTTCAATAAGATTGCTTCTTTTTCTCATTGCTGTTTTTGAGTAGAGTTGGGCTTTGATATGGTTTTGATCTGTGGCAATAGTGGTTCCAAAGGAATCCAATGCACGATTGTACCGACCATTTTGAAAATCCCTGAAACCACTTATAAAATGACTTTCCACACTATAGAGATATTTTTTCCTGGAAAACTTTTTCTTTTCTTTATAGGATTCCCTCAGTTTGGAACTTCTTTCACGGCTTTCTTCGATCTGCTTGTTCAGAGTCTCCTGAGTAACCAGTTCCTCCTGCTGGGCTCCCACGGGATCATCTTCAAAGAAAAGAAGCAGAACAACCACCAGACCCATAACAGTAAGAAAAAAATTGAAAGCGTTGCTTTCCTTTTCCCTTCTCCTGATTCTGAGGAATTTCTTTCTGACCGGTCAATTGGGGAGTGACTTTTGGATTGGTTCGGGTAATAAAACGCAAAGAGGTGTTACCAAAAGAAATGATATCCCCCGGTTTCAGACTTTTTATTGTTTCCCGGTTGTCCATTCACCAAAGTTGTTTTTCGACTGCTCAGATCAACACAAATGATATCATTGTCAAATTTTATCATACATTGTTTTCTGCTGACTTTAGGATCTGATAGAAGAATCTGGCATTGGGGGTCCCTGCCCAATGTGATATGGGGAGGACGAATATGGTAGGTTTTCCCCGCATCGGGGCCCATTTCAATTTTAACTAAAAAATCAATATTTTTATAAATGTTGAGTTTAAGCTTGTTCATTCTTCAAGAGCATCCTCTTCATAAATTTCGGTGAAACAAATCAAATGATAACTGATCTGCTTCATCTCCTGTATTGATTTAATGGAAATTTCAAATTGTTCACCACTGCTTGCAGGAATGGTATTGGTGTGCTTTTGGTTGGGGTTGTCTCTGGCTTTTTCCAGCAAATCCTTCAAAGACTCCACCAGAGAAGAATCTGTCAGGTCATCTACATATTTGTCTTTGATATATCTCTCATCAAAAAGCGGATGGTTATCAAGAAGTTCATTCTGAGCCAGAATCATATCATTTTCAGAGGAAACAGCAATGGCCGGTATGGGAAATAATTCCACAAGTTCAGCGGATTCCATGACTTTATCCCCAAGATCCACCTCAATTTCACTCTCATTTTCCTGACTCATACGGGACAAAGCACTGTTGATATTGGATACCAGACTCTGAAATGCCGGAGTTGGTGTTTGTATCTCAATATTATTATGTCCCTCCTTCAAAGCTGTGTTTATTTCAGAATTCAAGTCACGCAAAGGCTTGGTAATAACCCTATAAAGTAAAAAATAGAGAACAGTTCCCGCAAGCAATGTGATCATTAAAACCTGAATGATCAGACTTAAAGTACGGGGAATATCCAAAGCCACACGATCCATATTGTAAAGAATAACAGCATAAGCGGCAGGACTTGGTTCACCGGTCAAGGGGTTGTTATAAAGAATGGGACGACTGACTCCAATTTTATTGTTTAAAACCTCTTTGTAAGGGTGATTTTTCTTTCGTGCTCTCTGAACAAAAGGAATTTTGGAATAATTCTCTCTTTGGTTAACAGGTGCGATAATATGACCATCAAGAGCATCAATGATAAAAGCCTTATCAACGCCCAATTCGTTTTTCACTGACCGGACATTTACACTGATCTCATTTTTGTTGATAATGAATTCGCGATTTTCCTGAACAAGAAGTTTGACCAGAGAATCCGCCCTCCTTGCACTCTCATCAATAACAAAACCATGGGAAACCCGAATCACAGGAATAACAGACAGGGCCGTGACCAAAACAATAAAAATGAGAATAAAACCCATAACCACATATTTTAAGTCAAACTTTTCAGAGTATTCATAGATTCCCGGAAGAGCCACATTTTCCACATAATTTTCCAATTTGTTTTGAAAACCCACAGGTTGCCGAACATCTGATTCATGTTTTAAGGATTTTTCCATATCTGTCTGTTCATTGAGATCAGTTGGAACCATGTCAAAATTTTGAACAGCCAAAGCGGCATTTCCATGGGATTGGGGCTGGGAATGATGGGGAACATCATGGGGAAGAATGGAAACAAATTTTGGCAACTTCACCAATTCAAAAAATATTTCCCCCAGATAAAATTTATCATTGGTTTTTAAAACTTTATTTTGAATCTTTGCCCCATTGACAACAACACCATTACTGGATTTGTTATCAGAAATGATCACTTTGTCCTCTGTAACGATAAAACGAGCGTGAATTTTGGATATGGATTGGCTGTTGATTTTAATGGTGGCCTGGGTCGAACGCCCCAATGTCCGGTTGCCAAATTCCAATTGAATCATTTTACCGGCCTGAGGGCCGTTTAGTATCTTAAGAGCCCACATCCAGAACGTCTCCAATTTCAACCCGGTGATTATCAATAAAACCCGCTTTCATCTCAACTACCGAACAGGCCCGGAAAACCGGAAAAGATATTTTCCAGGGTTTTAAATTCTTTTCCAATTTGTACACCTTCATATTCTTATCAAGATAGATAACATCAATAGCTATGGACATAAAAAGAGTATGAATCCAGTTACAGTCCGGAAACCAGATTCCCGATTGACCGGCTAATTGTTTACAACCAATAAGCCCTTTGGCCCGTAAGAGAAAACCGGTAGCCACTTTAAGGTCTTTGAGAAGATTGATATCTTTTGATTTATTCACAAGTTGAGCCATTACTTGCCTCCATAAATAAACTGTAAAATAACAGGCCCCAGGGACATAATAAAAACAGCTGGTACAATAAACAACATCAGTGGAATGAGCATGGCCTGGGAGGCTTTGGCTCCCGCCTTCTCAGCTCTTACAAAACGTTCAAGTCGCATTTGCTCTGACTGCTCCTTGAGAACCTTACCGACGCTGGCTCCTGTGGCATCGGCATCGGTCAATACATTGACAAAACTACTCACTTCAGGAATGTCCAAACGATAAGACATCCTTTTAAGGGCCTGTTCTCTTGTACTGCCCAAACGGATATCCCTGAGAACTTTGTCAAATTCCTTGGCCAGAAGACTGCGTTCTGCTGAATCCGAGATTTTTTGTATGGCACTCATGAAATCAGCCCCGGCCTGGGTGGAAAGGGCAAGGAGATCCACAAAAAAAGGCAAATCAATAATAATAGACTGATAACGGAATGCCTTTTGCTTTTTGGCATGCATATCAGGGATATTCCAACCAAAAGGCATAGCGAAAAGAAAGACAACCCAAGGATAACCGAGATTTAATGAAAAATTCAATATTCCAATAAAAACAGGAAAGAAAATGCCCCAAAGCATTTTAAGGCCGATAAATTCATCCACATTCAGTTCATTTTCAAGACCTGCAGTCATTATCTTGTATTCAACATTCTTACGAAATCTTTCACTTTTAATCCTTTTCGCATATTTAAGGGTGAGTTGGTGAACCATGGGCCTTGAAAAATTGATGATGGGTGATTCTGATTTATCCGGTTGGTCTCCAGTGGCCCAGGATAGAACCCTACCGCTTTCGTTAACAGAGAAAATAGTGTAAACAGTCCATAAAACGGAAAAACCAGCCAAAAGAATCCCTGCGTAAAGTAAAATTTCAATTCCCATTTCTCAACCTTTTGTTTACAAACCAGTGGTCATGAACTTGTCTTTCAGACCCAAACTTTCACTTCAAAAAACTTCCATGACAAAGATCGATAAATCCTGTAATAAGTTTTATAAATTTCCAATAGAAGTATCGGAAATTCCTGATAAAAGCCTGAATCTGACAACCCCTTTAACCCATTCTCCGGACCAATGCCGGGGGACGTTTCATTTTGAAACAAAAAGCGAGCCTGTATGACTTCTTTGCCAAAAGACAAGAAAGTGGGTTTTATCGGCATGGGTCATATAGCCCAATCCATAGTTGGTGCTTTTATTGAAAATAAAATCCTGGAAGCAGAGCAGATTTTTGTTCACAACCGAACCCCCGGAAAAGCAAAAAAAATGACGGACCGTTTTGGAGTGACAAGCCTGGAAACCCCTGAACAACTTATAGAAAACAGTGATATTATTATTCTCGCCACCAAACCTCAGGATCTTCCGGATTTACTGGAACCATTAAAAAATACTTTTACAGAAGATAAAGTTATCATAAGTCTGGCTTCGGGGATTCAACTCTCCACTCTAAAAAAATTCATTAAAAAAGGGCACTTGGTGCGATTGATGCCCAACACTCCCATCTTTATTCGCCAGGCTGTGATTGGTTTTTGTCTTATGAAACCCAACTGGATCCTGGAAAATTTGGTAAAAAAATTATTTTCTCCATTGGGTTATGTGGTTTTGACAGAAGAAGGTGAAGAGTTTTCGTCTATCACGGTGGCTGCTTCCAGTGGAACAGGTTTTGTCTTTGAGATCATGCAATACTGGAAAGACTGGTTACAGGAACATGGTTTAAAACCGGAAGTGGCTTATAAAATTGTGACCCGGACTTTTATGGGGGCCGCCTGTCTGGCTGAAAAAGACCCAAAATCCAGTTTTGATGAATTGACAACAAAAGTGGCTTCAAAAAAAGGAGTGACTTCCGCCGGATTGGAGTCCATGAGAGAATTGGAACTTGAAGGGACTCTCAGGATGAGTTTTAACAAAGCTCTGATGCGTGATCAGGAAATTGCCAAAGACAATTCATAAGAGACTCATGACGGAAAAACGATCCCTGAAAATTCTGTTTTTTACTGTTTTTCTCGATCTTGTCGGTTTTGGAATTATCATTCCCCTGATTCCTTATCTGGCCGATGAATTCAAAGCCACACCTCTGGAAATAGGCCTTCTGATGGCTGTTTTCTCTTTCATGCAGTTTTTATTTTCCCCTTTTTGGGGAAAACTGAGTGATTATTTTGGTCGAAGACCCATTATTTTAACAAGCCTTTTGGGGTCCACTTTTTCTTATATTCTTTTTGCCTATTCCCAAACTCTGGAGTTTTTGTTTGTCGCCCGGACCCTGGCCGGTTTTTTTGCATCCAATATCTCCACCGTCCAGGCCTGTATCGCCGATATCACACCCAAAGAAAAACGTTCTGTGGGCATGGGACTTATCGGAGCCGCCTTTGGTTTGGGTTTTATTATGGGACCGGTGATTGCCGGTGTTTCCGGTTCTATCGGGGAAGCCCTCGGAGACACCCCCCCTTTCGGAATCCAGTTTTCATCTCTAGTGGCCGGAGGACTCAATGCCTGTAATTTTCTCCTGGCCTTTTTTATCCTTCCCGAAACCTATCGACCGAATCTGACCGAAAAGAGAGAAAGTCTGAAATCCCTCTCTTTTATCTTCAAACAATCTTCACTTGGAACTTTACTTGGAATTTTCTTTTTAATCAGCCTGGCCATGGCTCTCATGGAGGTCATGATTTTTCCCTTTGTAAAGGAGCGTTTTGATTGGAATTACAAATTAGCCGCCATAAGTTTTGCCTATGTGGGGGTTATCATGGTTTTGACACAAGGCTACTACATTCGCCAATTAATTCCCCTTTTTGGAGAAAAGAAAACCCTTTTTTTTGGGTTACTGGCCATGACCCTTAGTTTTTTGATGATTGGTTTGAGTTTTCATGTTCCCACTCTGGGTCTGGCCATGACCCTTCTGGCTGTGGGTAACGGTTGCATGAGACCTCCCATTATTGGTCTGATTTCAGTCATCACAGACGAAAAACAACAGGGTTATGTTCTGGGTATAATGAGTAGTATTGGAGCCATTGGCCGTATTGTAGGACCGGTGATTGGAGGATGGTTATACCAGGAGTTTTCCCAGGGAACCCCTTTTTTTGCCTCAGGGTTACTGGCTATGATTTCAGTCTTCCTGTTTGCCGGAATCGCCCGGACTCTTCCAAACCCCCGGAAAAAAGGAAAATAAATGCATAATCGGGAAATGAACAATAAAGAGGCAAAAACCCCGTTTTCTTTAATTTATTGCCATATGATAGGTGTTTTTTTATTGATTCCACTGATTAAAAATGTTTAATAGATAAAAAATCATAAATTGACTCGTTTTGGTTAAAATTTTACAATATTTTCCAGAATACTTCAGTGAAATAAACCAGATCAGTAAAAAACACATCAGGAGGCTTTGAAATGGCAAAAGAAAAGTTCGACAGAGACAAACCCCATGTAAACATTGGCACTGTTGGCCATGTGGACCATGGAAAAACAACATTGACAGCAGCTATTACAAAAACCCTTGCGGAAAAGGGTGGGGCCGAAGCCATGGCCTACGATGATATTGATAAGGCTCCTGAGGAAAAAGAAAGGGGTATTACCATCTCCACAGCCCATGTGGAGTACCAGACAGAAAACCGTCACTATGCCCATGTGGACTGCCCAGGACACGCTGACTATGTAAAAAATATGATTACCGGAGCGGCCCAAATGGACGGGGGTATTCTGGTTGTTTCAGCAGCTGATGGCCCTATGCCCCAAACCCGGGAGCATATTCTTTTGGCCCGTCAGGTGGGAGTACCGGCTCTGGTTGTTTTCCTCAACAAATGCGATCAGGTGGACGACGAGGAACTCCTTGAACTTGTGGAACTTGAAATTCGTGAACTCCTCAACAAATATGAATTTCCAGGAGACGATATCCCGATTATTCGCGGTTCCGCACTAAAAGCCCTGGAAGGTGATCAGGGTCCTTTGGGCAAAGAGGCCATCATGAAATTGATGGAAGCTATTGACACCACAGTTCCTGAACCAAAACGGGATGTGGAAAAAACCTTCCTCATGCCTATTGAGGATGTTTTTTCCATCTCCGGTCGGGGAACCGTCGTTACCGGAAGAATCGAACGGGGAGTCGTTAAGGTGGGTGAAGAAGTGGAAATCGTTGGAATTCGGGATACACAAAAAAGCACTGTGACCGGAATTGAAATGTTTCGTAAACTCCTCGATGAAGGAATGGCCGGAGATAATGCCGGATGCCTTCTAAGGGGTACTAAAAAAGAAGAAGTGGAACGTGGCCAGGTTCTGGCCAAGCCGGGAACTATCACCCCCCATAAAAAATTCAAATGCGAAGCCTATATTCTCACCAAAGAGGAAGGGGGACGACACACTCCTTTTTTCAGTAATTACCGTCCCCAGTTTTACTTTCGTACCACTGATGTGACAGGTGTTTGTTTTCTTAAAGAAGGAACTGAAATGGTGATGCCTGGAGATCAGATTGAAATGACTGTCGAATTAATAGCCCCCATTGCCATGGAAAAAGAACTTCGTTTTGCCATCCGCGAAGGAGGTCGAACTGTAGGTGCCGGTATTGTCACTGAAATCATCGAGTGATTTAAAGGGCAGTGGCTCAATTGGTAGAGTAACGGACTCCAAATCCGTTGGTTGGGGGTTCGAGTCCCTCCTGCCCTGCCATTTTTATTTTAAAGAGTGATGTATGGAAAAAACAATTAACAAAATCATGATGGTCAGCTTTGTCTGTGGAGCCTTTCTGGTGGGTTACACAGCACAGGTCATCAATACCATCTTATCAAGTTCCTGGGGCACCTATGCCCGGTTAACAAGTTCGGACTTTATGACCTATGGAACTCCAATTATTTTCGGTCTGATTTTTTTCATCTATGTTAATTTTTCAAAAAAAACAAGAAATTGGGCCAAAGATGTCATTGTTGAAGTCAGTAAAGTGGTCTGGCCCTCCCGTAAAGACACCACAGCCATGACCATTGTGGTTTGTTTTTTTATGATCTTATCCGGAATTGTGCTAGGTATTTTCGACTTTTTTTCAAGTCAAGTCATTCAGTTTATTATTGAAATGAGCTAGGGAGCCGTTTTGGATCAGGAAAAAAAATGGTATGTCGTCAATACCCAGACCAGTTGTGAAAACATGGCTAAAGCAGCCATTGAAGAGAGAATTAAAACCAAAAATATGCAGGATCACTTCGGTGACATTTTAGTTCCCTCCGAAAATGTGGTTCAGTTGATTAAGGGTAAAAAACAAACCCGTTCGCGTAAGTTTTTTCCAGGTTATATCTTTATACAAATGGTTATGAATGATACAACCTGGCGTTTGGTCAAATCAGCTTCAAAAGTCACAGGTTTTATCGGAGGGGAAAAGCCCAAACCTGTTCCCCCACATGAGGTGGAAAAAGTCACCCAACAGATGGTTCAGGGTGCTGAAAAAGCAAGACCCAGTGTTTCCTTTGATGTGGGTGAATCAGTAACAGTTATTGATGGTCCTTTCAGCAACTTCAACGGAACAGTGGAAGAGATCAATGAGGAAAAAGCCAAGGTTAAGGTCTCCGTAAGCATTTTTGGCCGTCCCACACCAGTGGAATTGGACTTTATTCAAGTGGAAAAAAATTAGTCAACCCTGAAATTGTACTTAAAATGGACCCTTAGCCGCTACTTTCAGAGAAAATTTCATCATCCTGATCGTACAATTTCAGGATCGACTGATTCTCATTCAGACATAGCGGGAAGTCTGGAAAATTCTTTGTTTTTTATTTGCTCTCTCTGATTACCGACGGAATTTAACTTGGATAAAATTTTAGCCTTATTCATGGGGTCTTTCTCCAACTTCACTGCTTTTTTGTACATAATTCTTGCTTTCATGGGAAGTTGATAACGGAAATAAGCATCTCCAAGATGCTCGGCAATGATACTTTCACCGGATTCCTTATTATGGGCTTTTTCAAGGACCTGAATGGCCTCCTCAAGGCGATTTTTCTTAAAAAGAACCCAACCCAGAGTATCCATAATAAAACCGTCACCTGGTTGTAATTTAAGGGCTTTTCTGACCAAACGTTCGGCTGTTTCCAAATTGAGAGTCACATTGGCATAGATATAGGCCAGATAATTCAACGCCTGAACATGATTTCCGTCAATTTCAAGAACTTTTTCCATATGTTCAACACTTTTATCAGTGTTACCTGTCAGGTCGTAAACAGAACCCAATTGAAAATGAATTTCCTTATTTTCAGGAAAAAGTTTCACTGCTGAATTCAAAACCTTTTCCGCCTGAGTCAATTGATTGTCTTCCCTTAACAACGACGCATAAAGAAGCCAGAATCTGGAAAATTCCCGTTTTTTGGCAAGACCTTGTTTGATCTTTTCAATGGCTTCGTTAAGATTTCCAAGAATCTTGTACAGGTAAGAGATATGAATCACACTGTCTTCATAATAATGGCTGGTTGGAGGAACATTATCAAAATTTTTGATGGCTTCCCTGTAATTTTTAACTTCCTCGTAAAGAGAGCCCAAATAAAAGTGAATCTTTTCTGAACCGGGAGATTTTTTTAAAAGAGCTTTCAGTTTTTTAATGGCTAAATCATATTTTTTCTGTTCAATCATGATCAGGGCAATTTTAAAACTGACGTTAAGATGGTTGCTGTCATGGGATTCCATAACTTTCAACTGATCCAAGGCTTTTTTCAGGTTTCCATTGTTAATATATATCTGACTGAGTTTCTCAGCAATGAGCGGATTTCCACCCTGTTCTTCCTGATACCGGGAGTAAAGTTGTTCCAGTTTTGTTTTGGCGTTTTGAGACTGGTAGAGTTCTCCAAGAGCAAGAACAACCTGAACATCCGGTTTTAAAGCAAGACTGGTTATGTAAGCTGATTCCGCATTTCTTAGATCAGGTTCCTTTCTGGAAGCATACATTTGTCCCAGATAATACCAAATTTTTGATTTTTCCCTGATTTTCTCATTACGAATCAGTTTTTGGAGGTAATCAATGGATTTTTTAAACTCTCCTTTCTCACCATAAAGTATTCCAATAAAAAGGGATATTTCAGGATCATCAGGATAATGGACCAATGCTTTTTCATAAACAGCAAGAGCTTCATCAAAAATAAGCATGGCTGAAAGCAGACCTCCCAGCAAAAGACTGGAATCCCTGTGCCTGGGATCAATTTCAAGAGCCTGTTTGCATTCCAGCACAGACTGGGTGATTAAACCCAATTTAACAAACTCCAAAGACATACGATAGTGAATATGGGATGAGTTTTTATCGTAAATAAGGGCCAATTTATAATTTTCCACGGCTTTAACCGGTTCATTCCGAAGACTATGGGACTCAGCCAACGTGAAATAATAATCAGCTTGGGCCTGCATATGAGCCGGATCGATCTGATTATTACGGATCTCAGAAGTTTTCATGTTTTGAAGCTGTTTACTGCCTTTTTCAATTTCAGTTTTGACGGATTGATCAACGGGTGAATTTTCTTCTGAAGCCTTAAAATGGGCACAACCTGACACCAGGCCCATAACCATCACAAGAATACATGATAATCGAACTTTTTCCCGTGAATTTGAATTCAAGGAAAAAACAAAGACTTGCCAACCCATAAATGGATATCGGCAGACTTGTAAAATTCTTTAAAATCAGTCTTTTGTCCTGACCTGTCCACATGGCAACAAATTAAAAAAAGAGTGAACCAGTTGTAAAATAATTAAACAACCCTGTCTTTATTAAACAGATTTGGCTTAAATCAAAAGGTCTTTTTCAGGACTGGTTTTTTATAAAATTTTGTATTTTCAGGTTGACCCTTTCCGGAAAATCCAACTGGGTGCAGTGAGACCCAAAGGGAATAACACAAAGTTCACTTTTTGGAATCATTCGGCTCATTCTTTTCTGATCCTCTATTGGAGTCAGAGAATCCCTGGAACCACAGATAACAAGAGTGGGAACTTCAATAGAAGAGAGAATCTTTTCTCCCTGAAAGGAGATCATTTCTTCAAAAAAAGTAATAAAAATCCTTATATCAATGGACGACATCCCACGGGCGTATATCTCTATATCCTTTAAAGCTGTTTTACCGAGATTAAATCCGCCGAGTAAAACACTCAACGGAATAACAAGAGGATGAGTGATTCCTTTCTTCCAAAGAAGGGAAAGAAAATCAGGTATTTGATTATAAATTTTTTTAATCTGATTGATCCCGTTTAACAAACCCTCAGCTTTTACAATGAACTCAAAAGGATTACGATAAGCCCCATTGATAAAATTCATGGTTTTAAAAAGCTCCGGTTTTTTCTCATAGGTTTTTAATAAAACCTGCGTACCAAAACTATGACCCACAAAATCAGCTTCTTTAATTTCCAGAAACTCACAGAGAGCGATAACATCCCTTGAAAGGGATTCTATACTGAGACTTTTCTTGTCTTCAGGAACAGGAGTTTGATGATGACCACGATAATCAAACACAATGGTTCGCTGACATTTGGAAAAGTAACGAATTTGGGGAGACCAGTGGTTAAATAAACAACCAATACCATAACAAAATATCAGAGGAGGACCCTCACCCCTGGATTCATAATAAATTTTAGCTCCATCGTAGCTTAAAAACTCGCCGGACTGTTTAAGAATAAAATCCATGATCTTTATCAAATTCCACGATTATCTGACTGTCTCCGAAAGAAATAACATCCCCGTGTTCCAGTTGTTTACTTTTAAGACTTTTATTATTCACTTTAACAATTTTTTCACTTTTAGTGACAAAATAAGGACATTTGCCCTTTGCCAGAATCTTAAAAGCCTCTACTGGAGCCTTTTCATCATAAAGACAGATATCAAAACTATTCCGACCGGCGTATCTGGGACCGTAAAAAACACTCCAAACCTGTTTATACTGAAGGCCCTGTATAACCCTTAACTGAATCTCCGGACTGATTTCCCGGCAAACACTCTTGGAGTTTTTTGTTTTTCTAATCAGAGATTGGGCCCATGTTTGAAATTTTTCAGAAAATTTCAAAGAATCGGATATTAAAATCCGACACTGAATTTCACTGGAACCCATTTTGATAATATCCCCGTTTTTTATGGCAGCCTTGACTTCCTTATGACCATTGACCAGAACCCCGTTTCGTGAACTATCATCCTTCATCCACCATATTCCGGATTTATCCAATTCAAAAAAAGCATGAGTTCCTGATAACTTAGGGTCATTGATCAGAATGTCAGCAGAAGTCCTCCCTATGCTGGTCTTATGGACAAGACTTATCTTACGGCCACTGACAGGCCCACTAATAAATTCAAGATATAACTTCATTTCTTTTATTTTGACAAAAAAACACACCAAATCAAGATAACAACTTCCACTCTCATAAGTTTTTTAAAAAAATCCTGATTCTGAATATAAAAGTTCTGATAAATACAGGCTTGTCCTTACTTCATTTACTGTGATAAACAGTCATCATATAAGAACTTTTTGGTTTTTTTTGCTTTTTCCGGAAAAACCATGAAAACTTAAGTAAAATCAATTATATAGACTATTAAGGAAGGAAAAATATGTTGAAATTGACCAAAACGACACTCCCCCATCCCTACGAGGCCATCGTTATAATGGGTGTGGACACCCCTGAAGGGGAACAAAGAGATCTTTTAAAAAAGAATAAAAGTATCATTGAGTCTTTTTCAGGGGAAATGAATCATATTGACACCTGGGGAGAAAGGAAACTGACCAACCCCATTAAAAAACAAAAAAAAGCCATTTATTTTCATTACACCTTTAAATCCTCCCCTGAAGCCATTCATGAAATGGAAAGAACAATGAAACTAAACAGTCGTGTTTTAAGGGTCATGCATACTCGTTTGTCTGAAAAAATCCCCTTACAGAAACAGGTTGAAAACTTCAAAAGTCGTATAGCAGAGTCCATCCAGAAGAAAAAAGAAAAAGAAGGGAAGTATAAAAGCCGAAAGACAGTTCGGTAATAAAACAGGAATTTGCGGTGAAAAAAGAAGAATGGAGTAAATGGGCATTCACTTCCGCTTTAGGACTTTTACTTTCCTATATTCTTGTTTTTTTAGCGGTCCTGCCCATTCGTTATCTGAGACTGACTTTTGGCCGTAAGCTTTTTATTTTGAGTTCAATTTTATGTTTCGCTGTTCTGATCAGTTACAAGCTGTGGGCCTGGGCTTTCATTCATATGTCCTTGTCTCTACTCATTGGATTTTACAGAGAATTGGAGGAAAATCATATTTCCATTTTTGTTTCAGCAGTTCTTGCCATTGCAACAACTGTCATGGCAAATTTAGTGTCTTTTTTTTCATATTCAAAAATAACAAACAAGGACACAGAAAGTATTTTAATCGGTTATTTCACTCCCCTTATAAAACAACTTCAAAAGACTCCCCATTTTAAAGAAATAAATTTTGAGAGCTTTTTAACATATTTACCATCCGGTCTTATTATCAGCCTTATGTTTGTTTTATTTATTTCTCTGGCTTTTGTTCAAAACAGTTCTTCAAATCATTATAACAAACTCAAAAATTTTCGTTTGCCTGATGGGATGATATGGGTTTTTATTATCAGCCTGGGTTTGACTTTCATATCTGTTTCCAGCCTTCAGATTTCAATAATAGCCACAAATGTTTTTATTATCACATCATCTGCCTATTTTTTTCAGGGTCTTGCTGTTTTTACCCATCTATTGGATCGCTTTTCAATTTTTGGATTCTGGAGGTTTTTGGCCTATTTTGTGGTTTTCTTACAAATGTTTTTTATAAGCGGATTGGGAGTTCTGGATTACTGGCTTGACTTCAGAAACAGAAAACCAACATCCCTTGGAAAAGAAACTTTGAATAAAGGAGAAAAATAAAATGAAAATGATTTTAAAGGAAAATATCAAGGATTTGGGACAAATAGGAGACCTTGTCACCGTTGCCAACGGTTATGCCCGTAACTTTCTTCTACCCAAAAAGCTGGCCGTGGAAGCCACACAACGAAGAGTAAAAGAATTTGAACACTGGAAACGAGTTGCTGAATCCCGCAAAAAAAAGGAAAGAGAAAAAAGAAAAGAGCTTATGAATCAACTGGCGGGACTTCAAATTGTTTTTAAATTAAACGCCGGTGAAAGTGACAAACTCTTTGGTTCTGTAACCAATAAACATATATCCGATGAACTTGATAAAAAAGGTTACACAATCAATAAAAAAGATATCTTTCTTCCTGAACCGATTAAAATTCTCGGTCAACATAAAGCTGTTGTAAAATTGGACAAAGATATGGAACAGGAAATAATCGTTACAGTGGAAAGGGCTACCCCGAAAGCCTGATATAATCATTTTTACCGGCTGCCACTTCTGTAAAAAGATCCTGCAAAACGGGAACAAGAGCCTCTCTTAAGTCATCAAGAGTTGGATTTTCAGGATCTTTACCCGCTTTTACCAACCAGGCTTTGAGTTGTTCCATGACTTTATCTTTGGGAAAACCTGTGGCCTGGGCAACAGTTTCTAATAATGTTTCATCCATAAAACCCTTCTCTTGATGATATTATTCAAACAGCAGGAATAAAGCTCTGTAAATAGAGTTTAAAAAAACTAGGACCAAGGTCCTGGATAAATAGTCGATCCTGAAATTGTTCTAAGTGATTAAGAGGGAATTTTTAAAAAAAACCAAAGTTTGTAAGTATTTAAGTTTTTAAAGCCCTTAAATATCTTGCCTGTCGCCTTGGAGCTTCAGTATCTCCAATTGTACGATGAAACACGGGCTGTAAAATATTTAATTCCTGTAATAGAATAATTATCATGCAGAATTCTCTTTAAAAGAGAATCAATGTCTAGCCATTTATATTATAGGGAGTTTTTTTCAAGGCTTCATAATAGAGATTGAAGCCATCAATATAAGCAATTACTTTCATGAACACCTAAAAATTTTAATTGGATAGGTCAGTTGGAGGAGGGTTTTAACGTCAATGGAGCTCACACAAACACAGATAATGCCTCTCATGCTTCTGCGATCTCCGCATACTTGCAATCTGCTGAAAGTGAATCCTCGTTTACTTTTTCCATAGAAAGTGGTTCAACGGGAACCATTCAGTTTCAAAGTAACGACCCTGCCGCTTTTACTGAGTGGGAAAGCCGTTGCTCTCAATTGTAACAATATTTTATCACTGGAATACCTGGACAAAACGGGATTTTATGTTTTTTAAGCAGTTTTTAAAAATGGAAGGATCGTCTGTGGCATGAGTAAGTATTAGCGATCCTTGAATACTGGCCACTATGGACCAGGCCATCCCTTTTGAATTTTAAATTCATTTTTTTCAGAATTTTTTCTATGGATGTAACCCATAAATTTATTGCGGAAAAAGTGTCTGACGAGCCAGGGGGCTGCCATTCCATCCATGGGCTGGAACCACTCAAATCCATAGACTCTATCAGAAAAGAAACTCCACAAATTAAGAAAAAATTGCAATTTTACAAGATTAGGACCATTTTTCAGGATCAACTCTTTAACAGTTCATTTTATACTGAAGACCATTTGTTTTTCATGAGAGACCACTTGTTTTAAGCGGATTTTGGCTAAAGAAATTCAGCATAGAATAAATGATCTTTCAGGGAAATTCCATGAAAATTCAAATATGACCAGTATAACAAATTAAAAACTTTTTCTTTCAAGAAGACCGGAACGTTTGGGATTTGTAAATTTTTTCTTGAACAACAAACTTTCATCAGGATCCAAAAGTCTTAACTCAAGAGGAAGTTGTTCGTTAAGAACACCTCCCAACTGATTGATCCTGGAAATCAATTCCCTCTCAACCATTGGATGGCTCGTCTCTTCCCGGGTCAGTCCAAGAGGCTTAAGCACCTGAGAAAACAAACAATTGTCAATCCATTCATAGGAATTAATAAGTCGATAATCAAACAGATCAATAACATTCATTTTTAAGCCCAAACGGGCTCCTAAAATGGCCCAATAACCATTGTTCACATCGGCACCCACTTCACACCATATCTTGAGACGCAATCTGTTTTGCTTTCCAAGAGCGGAATTAAAGTTTTTCCTGTTCAAAACCACCTGTTGCCCCCATTGGAGACTCATCTTTACTCCTTCACGAAAACCGGAACGAAAAGCCTGCCAGGGGGTACTGCTAACAACAGTCTCTGTGAGAAAATCATCCACCATGTAATATTTTGCAACAAAACAATAATCTGTTTGATCTCCGGTTTCCACAGAATTTTCGTGGCTTTTTATATTCATGGCCACTTCTTTGGGCCAAAGTTTTAAACCGCCGTTTCCGTAAACCAAAGCATTCATGGAATTTAAGGAAGACCAGGACAAAACCCATTGGTCATTGACTTCCGACAATTGAAATTTTTTATCCAATCGGTTTTCCAGAATTCTATTATCCCCATCAATAACAAAAAAGTGGTCCGTTGAGGATTTTCGGGCACATTCTTTTAGAGCCCTGTCGAAACCAACAATCCCTTCAACTTTTTTGGCTTTCTTCAAAACAGATTTTATCTGCTTCCAGTTTTCAAATCTGTTGGGTTCGTCAAAACAAATGTAAAAGACATCAATTTTTTGAAAAATCTGTCTGAGACTTGAATCAGAAAAAGCATATTTTCCGTTAAAGAATTCAGACGATTTCGTTTCTTCAACCATTACATCGTTCCCTACCGGTTATCCCTTTGTCCTATAAATCTTTCCTGAACATGAAGCCATAAAACCAAAGACAAAAAACAGAAGCGTTGGCAAAAAGAAAGTCCACGGAGTTCGTAAATACCCAATAGGACAATATTTGGATTCTCCCTTCAATCCATAGTAAGCCCCGTTAAAATTCTGACACCAGGCTCTTTTTAAAAAACCAAAAAAATTTAAATTATTGTCATGAGTCACAGATAGAGAATAACTCACTCCCGTTATAAAATCATGCTCTTGCAAACGTTCCACAAAATCCATTTCCTCGGCTCCCCAACCCATCTTTTCATTGAAACCACCCACTTTTTTAAAAGATTCTCTTTTCACAAGCAAAGCACCACCTAAAAGATGAGAACCCAATTGAAATCCATTGATAACCTTACCTGAAAGTCCATAAAAAACCCATCGTCTTTGAATTTTATGATAAACTTTCTGAAAATAATTAACCCGCCTCAATTGGTAACGACCACCAACACAAACCAAAGGTGAGTTTCTATCCTCTATTTTCATAATCAAATCAAACACCTTATCAATCTGAACACAACAATCTTCATCCATAAAAAAAAGCCACCGACCTCTTGCAACACGACCTCCACGATTTCTCATGGCAGACACATTAGGTGCCAAAACCGGACCGATGAGTTCTGTTTTTTCACTTAGTTTTTTTACAGGATCAATAGTGTTTTTTCCAGAAAACTGACGATAGTCACTACACTGGATGATGCTCAATAGCATGAACATACCTTTTTCTTATAGTGAGAAAAACCTTTAAAAAAGACAATCCATCCCATACAAGAGATAATTTTGACAAACCCAACCTCTCATCATAATGAATAGGCACTTGTTTAATGAAAACATTCTGTATGATCATTTTCAGAGTTAAATGAATGGAAAAATTCAAACCATCTTCGGAAATATTCAGAATGCTTTTAAGATGATTCCTATGGAAAAAACGATAGCCACTGCAAACATCACGCAGAGAGGATTTGTAAAAAATTTTAGCCAGCAACATATAAAACCAATTACCAAACCCCCGGATAACACTCATACCCTTATCGTTAAAAAGACGAATACCCATAATGAAGTCAGAACTCCCTTGATCCATTTCATCAATAAAAAGAGAAATATCTTCCGGCCGGTAACTGTTATCCATATCAAGAAAACCAATCCATTGTCCCTTGGCCTGACTAAAACCGGTTTTCAAAGCCAACCCATATCCACGGGAAACACTTTTTTCTGTGTGAAAAATCTTTATTTTTTCACGATAATTTTTGAGAAGATCCACAGACCGGTCTGTGGACTTGTCATCGACAATGATTAGCTCATAATCCTCAATTCTCTGATCGTTTTTTAACTGATCCAATGAATCAAGCATTCGGGGAATAACTACGGGTATGGATTCCTCTTCATTGAAGCAAGGTATAATGACGGAAACAGTTCTTTTTACATACACAAATTAAACCCCTAAAGTTCTTATTTTAAAGAATTTCTTTCATTATAGCAAAAGAAAAATTTTATGCTTTTTTACTTAATTTTGTAAAATATAAACTTTTCAAAATCATGGCTAACCCAACCCATTCTCCAAGTCCATAAAAAATAAAACTTAGGAAATAAAACCGGGAACGGGGAATAAAAAGAAATAAAATCAATAAAATCAGACTCTTCGGAAAATAGCAAACAAATATCAAAAGCAGAAAAATCATAATTCCAGGGAAAAATTTTTCATAGGGAACCACTCCAAGTCCAAAATACTTAATTAAAACAAAACTCTGGGCACGACCATAAAAAGCCATCTTGGAATACCAGTCAAAAACCGAAGAAGGAGCCTTGTGTTCCACAGAAAATTGAGGGTCATAAAAAATCCTGTATTTTTTTCGCAATCGGACATTAATATCCAAATCCTCTCCAACCCGATCGAAAAAAGAATCAAAACCACCAACTTTTAAACCCGCTTCCTTTTTTAACAAATAATTATTTGTGGGAACATGGGATATTTCTGTTTTTTTATTTTCCACTTTCCCCATGGGAAAATAATTGGCCAATGGAATAATAAAAGAATGCCATTTCTTATCCACAAGATAATGGGATTCACCTCCAATCACAGCTGTCTCAGGGCTGGCATCCGTTATCGACCTGATAACTTTTTCAAACCAACCGGGGACAAGACGGGTGTCCGCATCCATAAAAGCCAGCCACGGAGTCTGCACTTCACAGAGAGCCTCTTGCCTGGCTTCAGCCATATGATTTTTTCTGCGGCTTAAAATTCTGCCCATAATCAAGGAATTGGAGTTTATCCATTCTTCAATAATTCCGGAGGAAGCATCCATGGAATTATTATCAATAAATAAGAACTGAAACCGGGGTTCCAGGCCTGTACCCTTTATGTCCTCAAAGGAGTCCAAAAGGTCCCTTAAATTCTTCTCCTCATTGTGATAAATGACCACCACCGTCACTTCTGTCTTCAAAATGGAGGACTGGGTGTAGAGGCAAAGTTCTTGAGTTTTTCCCTGTCATCGGGAGATGGCAATGACATGGCTTCCTGGGGAACGGATTCATACCAATCGGTAAAACTGCTGTATTGGGGTTCCCATCTCAATTTAATATCACCTATAGGACCATTTCGGTGTTTTCGAACCAAAAGATCAGCCTGCCCCTTAATATCCATATTGTCCCTTTCATAATACTCTTCCCTGTAAAGCATCATAATGAGATCAGCGTCCTGTTCAATGGAACCGGATTCTCTGAGATCTGAGAGCAAAGGTTTTCTGGCCCCACCTGTCCGACCCTCAACCCCACGGTTCAGTTGAGCCAAAGCAATCACAGGAATATTCAACTCCTTGGCAAGGGATTTCAAACTCCTTGAAATTTCAGCCACTTCCCGTTCCCGACTTTCCACACGGGTCTTTAGCCTCATGATCTGTAAATAATCCACCACAACCATATCCAAACCCTGTTGCCGTTTGAGACGACGAACCTTGGAACGAATCTCCTGGGGTGAAATGCCGCTGGTGTCATCAATAAAAAGTGGGGATTCACCCAGAATTGCCGCCTTATCAATAAGTCTGGGCCAGTCGTTGTCTTTAATCCTTCCCACCCTTAAGTCAGAAATATTCACCCGGGCTTCAGTCCCCAATATTCTCATCATCAACTGCTCTTTACTCATTTCCACGGAAAAATAGGCCACTGTTTTTTTACTGCGAACCGAAACATTCAGGGCCATATTCAAACTCAGAGCCGTTTTCCCCATGGAAGGACGAGCCGCAATGATAATAAAATCCCCCGGCTGAAAACCGGCTGTCATTTTATCCAGGGGGGGGAAACCTGAAACAAGCCCTGTAACATCCTGTTTCTTTTCATTGAGTTCCGTGAGCTTCTTCATACTTAACTTCATAAGGTCAGAAGAACTTATCAGTTCATTATTTATATCCCATTGATTTGTCACCTGAAGAATCTTTCCCTCAGCTTCATCAATGAAGGCTTCTATATTTTCATAATTCTGATCATAGGCCCGATCCAAAAGACCCGTTGTTTCCCGAATCAATTTTCTCAATAAGGATTTTTCTTTTACAATTTTTGAATGTTGCTCTATGTTAACAGCCGTCGGACCATTGTTCGCAATCTCAGCCAAAACAGCAGACCCTCCAATAAGTTCCAACTCTTTCTTGGCTTTGAGAGCATTGCACACAGTCACAATGTCTACAGGATCCCCGGATCTGTTGAGTTCCACCATGATTTGATAGATTTTTTGATGGGCTGGTTTATAAAAATCAGCAGGATTCAGAATTTCCGAAACAGTGGAGAAAGCCTCTGGATAGACCAGGAGACCACCCAATATGGACACCTCCGCCTCAAGATGATTGGGGGGTGTTCTCATTTGCATAAGTCCTCCCTAAACAGGCGAGTCTCTCCAGGTTGGAATCACACCCCTTGATGCTTGGGATCAGTGATGTTTCTTAATTTCAATTTTATGGGCATCTATCTTTTTTTTCAGTGTGTTTCGATTGATACCTAAAATCTTTGCCGCTTTCACCTGATTGCCGTTGCATTGATCCAATGAAAGCTCAATTAAAGGTCTTTCCACTTGTTCAATAATGATTTTATACAAACCAGGACCACTTAAGTCCACATTTTCTTTTTTTTGTTTGTCAAAGAGGCTGGAAATTCTGTTTCTTACCAGTTCTCCCAGACTTTTTGACTGTAAATCGGTGACAGATAATGACTCATGACTCATGACAAAATCTTCCATACAACTCCCAAATTAAGACAATTTAAAAAACGAGGAAAAATCTAAATAAATCCATAAAAACAGAAATGCAAACAAAGGTCCCCCGCAATATAAAAAAAAAATTTCTTGCAAAAATAAAAAAATTGTCTCTTTGAAGCGGCTGTGTCTCCCAAATCTCATTGAGAGACATAGTCTAAAGTCGAGTCTACCCCACAGACAACTGCATTTATTTTGGAAAAGTTTAAAATAAAAGAATGATTTTTAATTCTTTTCAAAAACTTCGTAATGATATTCTGGCTGTTATTTTTTTTTCCATTTCCCTGTTTTTTTCCCTCTCTTTCTACAGCTATAATCCTACAGACCCTTCCTGGAACTCCATTGGAAGCAATTTAAAACCAAGTAACTGGTGTGGTTATTTTGGAAGCTTTAGTGCTGATTTTTTTTATCAGTTTTTTGGCATAAGTTCCTGGGTTTTTGTTATCGCCTTTTTCATAATGAGCTGTAAGGCTCTTGGAAAAAAAGGACTTGAAAAAAAATGGGAAAAACAGCTCTGGCTTATTATTCTTCTCATAAGTCTGGCTTCTTTACTTGAAATTCACTTTAATCATTTTAAATTCTACGGGGAAAAAGTGGGAATAGGGGGATCTATTGGTGCCTTTATTGCCGCCCAGCTACTTAAAGGGCTGAATCTCCACGGAACCACTCTCTTTTTAATCAGTTTTTCAGTGATCGCCCTGATTTTTGTCACTGACTGGACCTTAAAAGGTTTTTTAAAAGAAAATATACGAATGATTTCCCTGATCAATCGAGGTCTTTCCGGACTGGTATCTGTTTTATTTTCCGGTCTGAAAAACTTAAAAAAGAAAACCGGAGTTCCCCGGATAAAAATATCCCCTGTCAGTATCTTTAATAACAGGCTTGAGGCTTTTTCAGAAGAAATACAGGATCCCCACCGAAACGAAAATAATCCTGAAAATAATTCTGAAAAGGACATGGATGAATCAACGGAAAAAACGGGTTACCGTCAGGTCAGACTGAAAAAACAGGTACAAAGAAGAATTGCCAATTGGAAATTGCCGGAAATAAAAATACTTGAAGACCCCCCAACCTCCCGTTATCGAATCAGTCAATCTGAAGTTCAGAAAAAATCAGAGATACTTGTTAACAAATTATCCCAGTTTTCTGTTGATGGTGAAGTGACAGGGGCCAAACCGGGACCGGCTGTGACCCTCTTTGAATTCAAACCCGAACCCCATGTTAAAATCAGTAAAATCACTGAGTTGGCTGATGATTTGTCCCTGGCCCTAAGCAGCGAATCCGTTCGAATCATTGCCCCCATTCCAGGGCGGGATGTGGTGGGTATTGAAACCTCAAACTCCAATCGGGAAACCGTTTTCTTAAAGGATATTATTGCCAATGAGGAGTTCTGGTCTGAAGAAACCAGGTTACCTCTGCCCTTGGGACGACAGGCCAACGGTCAACCAAAAGTTGTGGACCTGAGACGAATGCCCCATCTCCTTGTGGCCGGAACAACAGGTTCAGGAAAATCCGTTTTTGTCGTGTGTGCCCTCACGGGACTTCTTTTCAGACATTCACCAAAAACCCTTCGCCTTATCCTCATTGACCCCAAGCAGGTGGATCTTTCCACCTTCAATGATATTCCCCATCTTCTCATGCCCACCATTTGTGAGCCAAAAAAAGCTGTCGGTTCCCTTAAATGGGCGGTTAAGGAAATGGAAAAACGCTATCGATCCATGTCAAAATTCGGCTCCAGAGGAATTGAAGCTTTTAATGAGAAGATTTTTGAATTCAACAAAGAACAAATTTCAGAACATGAAATTTACAATACCGAACTGGAACAACAACAAAGACACAATGAAACCTATTACTTCACCCCCCAACCCTATATTGTGATTGTGGTGGAGGAGTTTGGAGACCTTATGGCTGTTGATAAGCACAACGTGGAACAACTTGTGGTGCGATTGGCCCAAATGGCCCGGGCCAGTGGAATTCATCTGATACTGGCCATGCAATCCCCCCGCAAAGATGTCGTGACAGGCCTTATTAAAACCAACATTCCAGGTCGCATCAGTTTTAAAGTGGCCAGTAAAATGGATTCCCGTATTATTCTTGACGAAGCAGGAGCCGAACGCCTTCTGGCCCGTGGGGATATGCTTTTTCTTTCTCCCGGAGTGACAAAACCCATTCGTCATCACGGACCCTGGGTGACTGAAAATGAAATCACCTCTGTTATGAATTACTGGTCCGATCAGGGAGAACCGGAATACAATGACAAGGCTATAACAATGACAAACCAACTTGGCTCATCGGCTTCTCAGGGCACTGACTTTGATGAACAGACAGAAGAGTTTGATGATCGCTATGATGAAATCGTCGCCTGGGTTTCCACCACAAAAGAGGTGAGTGCCTCTCTTATTCAGAGAAAGTTTCGCATTGGTTACCCAAGGGCCGCCCGCCTCATTGAAAACATGGAAAAAGAGGGAGTGATCGGGCCTGCCAACGGCTCCAAACCCCGACAGGTTCTTATCAACTCCTATAACGATCACCCCTGATTTTTACCCGACTCACTGAAAGTATGGAAAAAAGAGAACGATCGGATTGATTTTAAAATGCTGTTATACTTAAAATTTTTATTTCTGTGCGGAGATGGCCATTTGAACAAAGGTGCGGACCATAACCCCACTGGCTCCTTTAGTCCGTGCGTAGCTTTGGCGGTTTCCCGTATGCCAGGCAGTGCCTGCGATATCAAAATGGGCCCAGGGAATTTCTTTGGTGACAAAATTCTCCAGAAAAGCGGCTGCCGTGGCACTTCCCGCCTGTCGTGATGGAACCAGATTGGTGAGATCGGCATAATACCCTTTCATATCTCTGGAATGATGATCACAAAGGGGCATTTGCCAGACTTCTTCTCCTGAAGTTTTTCCAGCTTCCCTGATTTTTTTAACCATCTCCTTGTTACGGGAATAAAAACCCGTATGGATGTTGCCAAGAGCAATAACCATAGCCCCTGTCAAGGTGGCCGCATCAATAATCCAGGCCGGTTTTTTTTCACTGGCATAGGAAAGGGCATCTGCAAGGATCAAACGTCCCTCAGCATCCGTATTGTTAATTTCAATACTTTTTCCATTGCGGGCTTTACGAATGTCCCCGGGTTTATTGGCTGACGGTCCCGGCATATTTTCACTGGAAGGAACAAAAGCAATGGCATTCACTTTCAATTTCAGTTTGGCAATCGTGGACATTGTGGCAATAACAGCTCCACCCCCACACATATCAAACTTCATTTCATCCATATTGGCTGAAGGTTTTATGGAAATTCCACCGCTGTCAAAAGTCAAACCCTTACCCACAAAACAAACAGGCTTTTTGGAAGCACCAGCCCCTTTGTATTCCATTATGATAAAGCGAGGTTCCTGATCACTCCCGTTGGAAACCCCAATAAGAGAATCCATTTTCTCTTTGGCAATACGGGCTTTATCCCAGACAGTCACTTTCATTTTTGTATTTCTGGCTGACTCTTTGGCCTCTTTACCCAATTGATCAGGGGTCATAAAGTTGCCGGGACAATCTCCAAGATAACGGGCAAAGTTAACCCCATTGGCAAGGATCTCTGACTCCACCAGGTGTTTTTTAAAACGACTTCCTTCTTTTTCAATTTGAAAAAACACCTTAACATCAGGTCGGGTTTCCTCAGATTTTTTAAATTTGTCAAACCGATAGTCGGTCATGATCAGGGACTCCACCATGGCCTTAAAAGCCCGGGTTTTTTCAAAACAGGGAAAAGAGTCCAGACAAACGCTGAAATCAAAAACTTTTTCCAATTGAAACTTTTTGTATATTTGACTAAAAATTTCCCGGATTTCCTCATGTCCCGGTTTTTCTTTTTTTCCCAAACTGATACAAAGATGATGATTTTTATCGTGATTTCGGAAAAAAAATGTCTGACCAAAATTTGTTTCCAGTCCTTCCGTCCTAAAAACCTGTAAGAGAGCCTTTTTTATTTCCTCGGGAAAAGGGGAACAAAAGCTGAAATTTTTGGCATTTTTCTTTTTAAAGAAAAAGTGAACCTGATTGGAAGAGGGATTTTTTGCATTTAAGTCGAGTTTCATTTCAAACCTCTTATATCAAGACCTTTGTTTCATATCATTTCCAGGAAACCCTTTGTTTTACAGGACCAACCTTACCTGGAATCAATGATCTCCATGGAAAAAAACAATGAAAATATTTATGATATGATCAAGTGTAAGTCCTTCATCCAGCCCATCAGGCCATGAAAATTAAAGATTCCTTATAATACTTATGACTAAAGTTTGGAAGAGGTATTGTATTATGAGTTGCGTTATATTGATTTTTAATATTTGCTTTTTTATTAAGTCTCAGAGGAAATATCCCGATCTTATTTTATAAGTCACTGATAGTGACAGAATTCGTGCTTATTTTGTTTGGATTTTCAGGTCATAATAAAAATCCATGAAAATAAAACAAGATAGGTCTATACAGGAATGAAGAAGTTATAGGGAGCATTATGAGTCATCTGGTTCCAATTGTCATTGAACAAACTCCACGGGGGGAAAGAAGTTATGATATTTATTCCAGACTTCTTAAAGATCGTATTATCCTCATAGGATCCCCTATTGATGCATTGGTTGCCAACAGTGTTATTGCTCAAATGCTCTTTCTTGAAGCCGATAACCCTGACAAAGACATTCAACTTTATATCAATTCTCCGGGAGGGAGTGTGACTGACGGCCTTGGAATTTATGATATTATACAATTTGTAAAATGTGACGTGGCCACCACTTGCATTGGCATGGCAGCCAGCATGGGCTCCCTTCTTCTCTGTTCCGGAACGAAAGGAAAACGTTATGCTTTGCCCAATGCCCGTGTGATGATTCATCAACCTCTTATCAGTGGTGGTCTTTCCGGACAGGCCAGTGATATTGAAATTCACGCCCGTGAATTGGTTAAAACAAAAGAACAATTGACCAAAATTTATGAAAAACATACAGGAAAAACTTATGATATCCTGGAAAAATCCATGGATCGTGATAATTTTATGGATGCCATCCAGGCCAAAAAATTTGGATTGGTGGATCAGGTTGTTGAATTTAGAAAAGCAAGTCAAAGTAAAGAGGCCTAAATGAGTCGTCGGGAAAGTTCTTCTAGCCTTTTGAGATGCAGTTTTTGCGGTAAAAATCAAAATGAGGTGAAAAAACTTATTGCAGGTCCGGGTGTTTACATCTGTGATGAGTGCATCACTCTTTGCACTGATATTATAGAAGAGGAAAAAGGAAGAGAAGAGAATTCATCAGCTCATTTCAAAGTTCCCAAACCTGCTGAAATTAAGGAACACCTGGATGAATACGTCATTGGACAGGAGTCCGCCAAAAAGGCCCTTTCAGTGGCTGTCCATAATCATTATAAAAGAATCAATTCCAAAAAGAAAAAAGACGATGTTGAGATCTCAAAAAGCAATATTCTTCTTATTGGCCCGACAGGTTCAGGGAAAACCTACCTGGCTCAAACCATTGCCAAAATTCTCAATGTCCCCTTCGCCATGGCTGATGCCACGGCTTTAACAGAAGCGGGCTATGTGGGGGAGGATGTTGAAAATGTGATCTTAAATCTGTTGCAGTCTTCAGATTATGATGTTGAAAGGTGTCAATGTGGAGTTGTTTATATTGACGAAATTGATAAAATCACCCGCAAATCGGAAAACCCGTCAATCACCCGGGATGTCAGCGGAGAGGGGGTCCAGCAGGCTCTTTTGAAAATTCTTGAGGGGACCATTGCCAATCTTCCCCCCAAAGGAGGACGCAAACATCCCCAACAGGAGTTTATCCAGGTGGATACCACAAATATTCTGTTTATATGCGGTGGTGCTTTTGTGGGACTTGATAAGGTTGTGGAAAACCGATTATCGAATAAATCCCTGGGAATCACAGCCGAAATAAAAACTTCAAAAGAAAAAGAGAAAATAGGCCATCATCTGGATCAGTTACAACCGGAAGATCTCTCCCGCTATGGTCTGATTCCTGAGTTTATCGGTCGTTTGCCTGTTGTCTCTGTTCTTAAACCTCTGGAAAAGGAAACCCTTATCAAAATCCTGGTCAAACCCAAAAATGCCCTGATTAAACAATATCAAAAACTTTTTGATTACGAGAATGTCCGTCTGGAGTTTACCAACGAAGCTTTGGAGGAGATTGCAAAACAGGCTATGAACAGAAAAACAGGGGCCCGTGGTCTCAGAGGTGTCATTGAAAACGCAATGCTGGACATTATGTACGAAATTCCTTCCAAACCAAATGTAAAGGAATGTATAATTAACGCTGAAGTGATTCGTACGGAGGCGAAACCCCAATTAATCTTAGGAACATCATCCAGGAAACCGTTAAATGCTGAAAAGGATGATAAGGAAGGTACGGGTTCAGCCGAAAGTGCTTAATCTGAACTTCTCATAAAGTTTTGTCAAAGAGGGATCAGCATCTGTCAGTCAGAAGGTTTACGAGAACTTTGAACTGGCAAATCGTCCTGATCTGATTCCCTTTAATTCAACTCCAAATGAGAGGAGAAATTCGTGGATCAGGAAAATTTAAAAACAGCTGATTTACCATTACTGCCACTCAGAGACTTAATCATATTTCCCCACATGATGATGCCTCTTTTTGTAGGTCGTGAGAAAAGTATCAATGCTCTTGGAGAGGCCATGAGCAAACAAAGCGATATTGTACTGGTGGCCCAAAAAGATGCCAAAACAAATTCTCCAACCATGGATGACCTTTACAAAGTGGGAACTGCCGGTTCCATTATTCAACTGCTTCGTCTGCCCGATGGTACAGTAAAAGTTCTCATTGAGGGAAAAAGGCGGGTTGAAGTCAGAAAATTTTTTAATGAAAATTCTTTTTATAAAGTGAATGTGGCTTACATAGAAGAGGAATTGACTGAAAACCTGGAAACAAAAGCCCTTATCCGATCTGTAAAAAACACCTTTGAAAAATATGTTAAGCTCAACAAAAGAATTCCTCCTGAAATTTTAATGCGTGTGTCCAGTATTGATTTGTCCGGGGAACTTGCTGACATTGTTGTGGCCCAACTGAACCTGAAAATCGAAGAAAAACAAAGGCTTCTTGAAATGATTAATTCCACCCACCGTCTGGAGGAATTACTAAGTCTTATGGCCAGCGAAATAGAAATTCTCGAAGTGGAGAAAAAAATCCGCTCACGGGTAAAACGACAAATGGAAAAATCACAAAAAGAATATTATCTCAATGAACAGATGCAGGCCATTCAGAAAGAACTCGGTGACAAGGATGATTATCAGAACGAACTGCTGGAACTTGAAGAAAAAGCCCGTAAGAAAAAAATGACCAAAGAAGCCAGGGAACGGGTCACTAAAGAAATCAAAAAATTGAAAATGATGTCACCAATGAGTGCGGAAGCCTCTGTGGTGAGAAATTACATCGACTGGATATTGGCTCTTCCCTGGATAAAATACGATGAAGAGAAAAAAGATCTGGATCATGCTGAAAAAATTCTCAACGACGACCATTGGGGGCTCGAAAAAGTCAAAGAACGAATACTGGAACATATCGCCGTTCGCTGTTTAAGTGAAAAAACCCAGGGGCCCATTCTTTGTCTTGTGGGACCCCCCGGTGTGGGTAAAACCTCTCTGGCCAGATCTGTAGCCAGAGCTTTGGGACGGCAATTTGCACGAATCTCACTGGGAGGAGTCCGTGACGAAGCGGAAATACGGGGACATCGTCGCACTTATGTGGGAGCCATGCCCGGAAAAATTCTCCAGGCCTTAAGAAAAGTGGATTATGGCAATCCTCTGTTACTGCTCGATGAGATCGACAAAATGAGTAACGATTTCAAAGGAGATCCCAGTGCCGCCATGCTGGAAGTTCTGGATCCCGAACAAAACGTCAGTTTCCAGGATCACTACCTTGAAGTGGAATATGATCTGTCCAAAGTGATGTTTTTCACAACGGCCAATTCCCTGCATTTCATTCCCCGTCCCCTCATGGATCGAATGGAAGTGATTACCCTGGAAGGGTATATTGAAAGTGAAAAACTGAATATTGCAAAAAAGTATTTAATACCCAAGCAACTTAAACGTCATGGACTGGATAATTACAATGTTATCTTTAAAGACGGAGCCATTAAGAATCTCATCCGTTTTTACACCCGTGAAGCGGGGGTTCGCAATCTTGAACGACAATTGGCCAGTATCTTTCGGAAAATTGCCAAGGAAATCATTCGGCAAATTGAACTCTCAAAACGTAACATTAGTATCACCAAAGAAGAAACAGAAAAAGGAAAAGAAACCAAAATCAAAAATCAGGATAAAAAGAAATCCTACATTATTCATTCAAAAAAAGTGGTGGAATTTCTGGGTCCTCACAAATTTAAACACGGAAAAGTGGAGACCAACAATGAGATTGGTTTGACCAACGGGATGGCCTACACTGAAGTGGGTGGCGATTTACTGGCTGTTGAAGCCACAGTGATGCCTGGCCGTGGAAAATTCACTATCACAGGTCAACTGGGGGATGTGATGAAGGAATCCTGTTCTGCCGCTCTCAGTTATGTTCGATCCCGTGGGCCTCTTTTTGGCCTGGACGAACGATTTTTCTTTAACATTGACACCCATATTCATGTTCCCGAAGGAGCCATACCTAAAGACGGTCCCTCTGCCGGTTGTGCCATAACCACCAGTATCGCATCCTCAGTAACCAGGATCCCAGTCAAAAAAAATGTGGCCATGACAGGAGAAATCACTTTACGGGGAAGAGTCCTGCCCATCGGGGGGTTAAAGGAAAAAGTTTTGGCAGCCCATCGGGGGGATATTAAAATCATCATCGCTCCAAAAGAAAACCAGAAGGATTTTAAAAACATTCCCGATGAAGTTCTCAAGGATCTGACCATTGTCTTGGTGGATCATGTGGATCAGGTGTTAATCCACGCCCTTGACATCAAAAACGCCAAAGACCTTTTTAAAGTCAGGGGCCATTCCAACCTGGGTTTAAAAGCCAACTACACAGGCCATTCCCTTTATCACTGATTTTAATCAATCCTGGAAAAATCTCAATGGCTGGCTGTCCCGAAAATCCATAGACTCTATCAGAGATTGTCCGGTTTGAATTTTCATGAAAAACAAATGGTCTTCAGTATATTACCTTTTAATCTGAAACTCCACCCGGCGATTCAGAGTGCGACCCTGATAGTTTTCATTACTGGCAATGGGTTTTCTTTCTCCCAAACCCCTGGCCCTGACTTTAATATGCTCTTTTTCCGGAAGCATTCTTATCAAAGCCCTTCGGACACCCAGAGAACGTTTCACACTGAGTTTATCGTTATATTGCATGGAACCAACAGAGTCCGTATGTCCTATAATTATCAGGGACTTAAAACCCGATCCTTTTTGTAAATAATCGGCCAGAAGTTTCAGTTTTTCCAGAAATCTCGGTTTTAATCTGGTACTGTTAAATTCAAACAGGACATCTCTGGTGACAAAAGTCTCTGCACTTTCAAAGTGTTTATCGGGATTTAGATCGTCCAGAAACTGAATATTCAGATCCTGGTACTGTCTTCCAAACAAAGGCCCCGTGCTGTAATTGATACCTGTATAAACTCTCCAGTCAGGGGAAGCAGCCCCGTGATAAATCTCAGTCCCAACCCCAGCATGAAGGTCAATATGACTGGTCACACTCCACTTGGCACCCATCAACAATTCCGCTGAAGACAACTCCCTGTCTGAAATAAAACGTGACGAACTTGTGGGAATGGAGCTGAAAATTTCACCTATAAATTTAGTATCTATGTTCCTGACCAGGTAACTGGCTCCAAGAGATAAAAGAACCTGATCCCCAAAGGGTTCCACCGGGGAACTGGCAATGGGTTTGCCCGGATTTCGCTTTCGATAACCCAGATTGGTTCCGAAGTTGATATCCATGTAAGTAAAGTCATAGGCCAATTCAAAGTTAAAAGTCGGCCCAGGATTGGTTCCTGTAAAGGGATAATTTTCAATGGTCAGCCAGTTCACTGAAAAAACTGTGGCAAGTCCACCACGATGATTGCCAAAAAAACGATATTTGGTGTTCAGTCGATATTCATTAACACCTGTGCTTGCAAAATAACCTCGAACAATCCCTGAACCTTTATCAAAGTCCTGATAAACAACCTGTGGAACTGTCAAACCCGCATCCCAGTTTTTCATTAAACCCACACCCAAACTCATATCACTTGACAGAAGTTTATCCCGAGGTTCACTTCTTTTTTGAGTGGTAATATTCTGATAATTGGGAAGAGTGTTAATGGCATAGTTAAAAAACAAACCAAAATTCAAAATCCCCGGCTCAAGGGTTTCAGAGGATTGAACTGTGACAAAATCAATACCATTGCTGGTGGGATTGAAGTTCTGGGAATCCACTCCGACAACATTGGCCCAGGATGGGACAAAGAGGAAGAAACCTGTCAAAAAGACAAATAACCGGGGAAACACAACTAAATAATACCAGATATTTCAGTGGTTCATCCTATAAATCTTTTCACATCTCGATGCAGGAGTTTTTGATTCTATTCAATGCACGACGACGAAGGACTGGCTGAGAGCCAATTCAAGGAGGAGTAAATTGAATAGAGTCAAAAAGAACAAGTCGAAGGTGAAAAGATTTATAGGACGAACCACTAGTATTAAGTGGGTTCTTTCTGATTTTTGTTGCCAACATGTGGATTTTCTTTGTATTAAGTGAACAGACTTTTTTGCATTGCATAAAAACCTTATCCCCTTTATCCTAAATTATATAGTTTATTGTCATTCCTTCCAAAACTGTTAGAAGAGACCTGTGTTAATGGATCCAAAGATATTGCCTGATATTGCAAAAACCCAGAAATCACAATTTTTGGGTTGCCTCCAATGGGTGGGAATGGAGCGTGTCACCCTCCCCCTCACCCTGGCCAATGGCCAAAAAGTGGAAGCCCAGGGGGATATCTTTGTCAATGTAACCAATAAAGAGGCCAAGGGGATTCATATGTCCCGTCTCTACCTGGCTGTTCATGAAGTTGTTGAAAAAAAAGCTCTTGGTATGAATATGGTCAAAGAGGCCCTGAAAAAATTTGTCCAGTCCCAGGAAAAACTTTCTGATTCAGCCAAAGTAATCCTCCGGTGGAGTGAAATGCACAAGCGTCAGGCTTTACTCAGTGAATTTTCCGGTTGGAGGTCCTACCCCCTGGAATTGGAAGGAGAACTGATTAAGGATTGTTTTAAAATCAAACTCAAATTTTCTATTTTCTATTCCAGTACCTGTCCCTGTTCCTCGGCCTTATCCCGACAGATTTATCAACAGGATTTTAAAAAAGAATTTTCCAGGGAGTCCCTGAATTTTGACAAGGTTTTAAATGGCTTGGAGACACTCAGGCCGCAGTTCCCCACAGTCAACGAAGCCGGGCGGATATTACTGTCACTCTAAAAAAATCCGCCCCATCCATTTCCTTTATTTCCTTCATTGATAAAGTGGAAACGGATATTAAAACAGTGGTCCAGACTGCCGTAAAAAGGGAAGATGAACAGGAGTTTGCCCGTCTCAATGGACAAAATGCCATGTTTGTTGAAGACGCTCTTCGGGTGATGAAAAAATCCATGGAATCTTTTGATGAAATTGAAAGTTTTGAAATTAAAACCCACCACTTTGAAAGCCTTCATGTTCATGATGCCGTTGGTTCCATCACTTCGGATTTCTCAAGTTAAGGAACATTTCATTTTTTGAACGGGCCTGAGTGCAGTTGGACAGTTGGTCTTCTGATTGTTTTTTTTTAAACAGATGTTTGGAAATATCAACCATGTGCATGTGGGCTTGGAAAAATATGTTCACTTTTTTGATCTTCTTCTTGCTTCAAATGTTCAATCTCTTTCCTCAAACGTTCAATCTCTTTCCTCAAACGTTCAATCTCTTTCCTCAAACGTTCAATCTCTTTTTAAATGATCAATCTGTTGTTCCTGTTTCAAACGATTCAATTCTTTTACCAAGTTTTTAAGTTTTTCTTCATTCCGGTCTATCAATTCTTTATTCCGGTCTATCAATTCTTTAAATTTTTCTTCATTCCTGCTTACAATTATTTGAACACAAATTGTGTTACCTATAGTTCCAAATCTAGGTAATCCACCATTAGCTCCAAATTTAGTTAATCCATAAAGAATGCGACCAGCTCGAAAAAAAGGATGTAAAGAGGCAAAACATTATACCATTTACAGTATATGTACAAACAAGACCCCAATGTACATCGGATAAAAGTGTACCTGATGCATCGGCAAACTGGGGTTCAATATTGGAAGAAAGAGTTAATAAATTTCCTTTGAAATTTCCTTTAACCATGGACTTAACACAAAAAGGTTTACCCTCTTGAATACATTTTGAATAGTCTATATCTGCATTATGTGAAGGGTCTTTAGAAAACTTTTCAATCTTCTTTTTAAGCTCTTTAATCCATTCAGAATTTGTTTCTATTTCTTTAGCCAGTTTTTTAACCCATTCGGTTTCATTAGGTTTTTCAGTATTTGCTATTTCAAAAGTACTACATGGCGGTTTATTGCAATCCTGGATGGGATCCAAGGACCTATTGATATCCTCTATATTACCGCGGCTGCCATAAATTGGATTTAACCAAAATAAATAATAACAGAATTTCTCTAATCACACAAGAAATTTCTTTGGAGGAAAACCTGATGCCTATGATTCTCATAATTATACAATCAAATAAGTCAACAACCTTTAAAATCAGAATAAGTCACCATGAATCAAATTAAATTTAATACCAATTCAAAGTAGATTATAAGGGTCTATGTCAATAAGACATTTTGAATCCTTAATGTGATTGCAGATAAAATGATCAGCCTCTTTGGCGATGTGGTGAACCACTTTGTGATTTTCACCTTTTATCAAAACCTGATAACGATAACGGTTTTTGATACGGGCCAACGGAGCGGGTGTCGGACCCAGAACCTGTGAATTTTTAAGATTTGAAAATTTTTGGATCAATCCTTTGAGATGATTGACCAAAAGCCCGGCCTCTTTAATAAGTTTTCCCTTGTGAAGACCCGTAATGCGGATAACAGCCAATTTGCCAAAAGGCGGGTATCCAAAAAGTTTTCGATGTTCCAGTTCCCTTTTTACAAACTCCAGACAATCCCGGGCTTTTGAAAATGAAAGACTGGGATGGTTGACTTTGTAGGTCTGAATAACAACATGACCCTTTGTCTGATGACGACCGGCCCGACCACTGACCTGGGTGCAGAGTTGAAAACTCCGTTCACTGGCCCGAAAATCGGGAATGTTAAAAGACACATCGGCATGAATCATTCCAACCAGAGTCAGTTTTTCAAAATCAAGTCCCTTGGCAATCATCTGGGTTCCCACCAGAAAATCAATTTTATGGTTTTCCATTTTCCAAATCATGGCTTCCATGGCTTCCCTGCTATTAATTTCATCCCGATCGGCCCGGAAAATACTGGCTCCCGGAAATAACTCCTGTAAACTTTGTTCCACGGCCTCAGTTCCCAATCCATAAGCTTTAAGTTTCGCCTCTTTACAATCAGGACAGTTCTCATCCAACCGATGGTGATAATTACAGTAATGGCACACCAAATGATGTTGACCATGAAGGGTCAGGGAAATGTCACAATTGGGACAATGGTAAACAAAACCACAACTGTGACATTGCACCGACGGGGCCATTCCCCGCCGATTGAGAAAAAGAGCGGATTGGAATTTATTTTCATAATTGCCTTTAAGTTTTTTATAAAGAGTTTTGGAAAGCCAGTACGGAAATACGGTATCCCTGTCTTCCTGCGGGTTAATAATCTCCACTGTGGGTAAAGGTCTGTTTGAAACCCGTTTGTTCATTGAAATCAGATGATATTTTCCATTGAAAGCATTGTGCCACGATTCCAGGCTGGGAGTGGCTGAACCGAGAATGACGGGACAATTTTCAATCTTTGCCTTCATTATGGCTACGTCACGGGCATTGTATTTAAGTTTTTCATCCTGTTTAAAACTTGTTTCATGTTCTTCATCAATAACAATAAGTCCTATATCCGGAACAGGACAGAACAAAGCAGATCTTGCTCCAATAAGAAGTCTTTTTTTCCCGTCCACCACCTGCCACCATTGATCGGTTTTTTCCCTCTCCGTTAAATGGGAATGAATCACGGCAATTTCCTTATAAAACCTCCCGGAAAACCTTTGAATCAATTGGGGAGTGATGGAAATTTCAGGGACAAGGACCAGAGCTGTCTTTCCGCAATCCAGAACTTTTTTTATCATCTCCATGTAGACTTCAGTTTTCCCCGACCCTGTAACCCCATGAAGAAGATAAACCTTGAAATTTTCCAACTGAATTTCAGCCAAAGCCTGTTCCTGCTCCTCTGTGAGAGAAAAAGGATCCTTGGGAGTCACTTTTGGAACAACGGGTGTTTTACGATTTTTACGTTTGCTGTTTTTTTTTAACGGGGGATAGACCAAATGCTGAACCTGCCCCAGTGGATAAAGATAATACTCGGAAATCCATTTTAACAATTTTAAATTATTTTCATTAAGAGCGGGTCTCTCCTCATCTCTTTCAAAAACCCTCTTGACCTTAAACCCTTCTTTTTGATTCGATAAAGCTTTTTCCACGACAAGACCGGAAACTTTTTTATTACCCCGGCCAAAAGGGATTTTTACCGACTGTCCCGGTTCCAAATGAATATTTTCAGGAGACAGATAAGTAAAAAGATTTCTCAAAGGAGCATTGACAGCCACATTCCAGTATTGTTTTTTATTCTCAATTTCCTCACACACTAAAGATCCTTTGTTTTTCATATTACTTCTCTTATAAGAAAACCCTGTGAAAATTCAAAACACGACCCGTACAATTCGTTCAAAAAAGAATCTGGAATTCCCTCAAAAAACTCTGTGGGAAACGGAAGGTTTGGAAGTCATTAACGAAATCTCGAGTAAAATTCCTTTACCAATGGATCATTGGGAAGAACTTCCTGATCTGTTTTTCTTAAAAACCAATCTTTTTTTCTTATACTCACCCCTTCCACCCCAAGAAGAGTTATATGGGCAACACCTTTGTTCCAACTGATACTCTGCCTTCCAGGCAGTTTCAATCCGTTATTGAATTTTTGAAAGGGGCCATTTATGAGTTCGGCTTTTGAACCCAGTCGTATTTTTCTTATAACAAAAGAATCCTGCTCCACCCACAGTCGTGGCCCCGAACCTCCACTGGTGGTTTGGTTGGCTCCAATACTGTAGTTAACAGAACCCTCCAGAGGTTCCAGGAATATGAAAGGTTCAGGTGTTATAAGAGTCTGATTATTGGATAATCTTGGCGGAGGCAGGCCCGTAACCCAAGACGGCATGAAATTATGGGATATGAGTTGTCTCATCAGATTTTCATGGTTCCTCTCGTGAAAAAGGGGTTCCAAAAATTCCCTGCTTTTTTTAAATGATTTTATTTTCTGACGATCAGTCAGGGTTTTACGATCCTTAGCCCCGTAAACAATAACAAATTTCCAGGGTGCATTGATATCCAGACTACTGACTTCCAATTTCATTTTATTGCCATCAGCAATGAGCCATTTTTCACGAGCTTCCACTTGTCTGTTTCCGGATCGCAGCGAAACCTTTCTAAGAACTTTATATTGTTTTTTTCCATTATTGAGAACCATCTTTCTCACAATGGTTTTGGCCCTTGGAATATAGGACCAGGATGGAGAAACAAAAAACAAAAGAGAAACAAGAGTGATAAAAAAATTCAAACAATCCCCCGAACGATTAAAATGATTAAAGTGACAGTTTTTTTAAATACTTTCTCAAACTCTCCCCCACTTCGGGATGTTGAAGCCCTATTTCAATATTAGCCTGAAGATAACCAAATTTGCTGCCAGCGTCATATCGTCGGGCGACAAAAGGAGTGGCATAGAGTTCATGGTTCCGGGCCAGATGAGTCATTCCATCAGTGAGTTGGATTTCATTGTTTTTACCAGGTGAAAGATTTTCCAGAAAATCAAAAATGGAAGCTGTAAAAATATAACGTCCGGGAAGAGCCCAGTGACTTGGAGCCTCCGGCATTTCCGGTTTTTCAACAACAGATTGAACTTTCATGGGACGGGACTGTTCATCCTCAACACTGATAATCCCATACCTTGAAACTTCAGAGGGAGCCACCTTCATAACAGCCACAGAAGAAGACTGGGTTTTCATATAAAGATCCTTAATCTGGGATGTCACATTTTTCTTTTCTGAAACCATAACCTCATCACCCAAAAGGAGAGCAAAACTCTGATCTCCAACAATGGATTTGGCACAGTAAACCGCATGACCCAAGCCTCTGGCTTCTTCTTGATGAACATGAATAACATTGGCCATATTCCGAATCTTTTTAATCGTTTCACAAAGTTGTTCCCTGCCTGTTTCGATCAAAGTTTTTTCCAGTTGTTTGTCTTCATCGAAAAAATTTTCGACAGCTTTTTTGTTTTCATTAGTAACAAGGATGATATCCTCTATACCCGCTTCCACCGCCTCCTCAACCACATATAAAAGGATGGGTTTATCCACAATGGGAAACAGTTCTTTTGGAATGGTTTTAGTGGCTGGTAAAAAACGCACTCCCATACCCGCAGCGGGAATGATTGCTTTTTTGAGATTCATGACAATCCTTTCTCAAAATGAGATTTTACACATGAAAACAAGACAGGTCCAGTGTAAAGCAAAAGCCCTTTTACTGAAAATTCAAACCAAATCAGTATAAAAGAGAATGAGTTTCAGGCTGTTTTCTGTTACAATAAACCAAGGGGGTCTTTTTGAGATTTCGATGGTTTCCTTTAATGGCTCTTCTTTTTAGCGGGCTTATTCTGGGTTTGTTCCAGAATTGCACATCAGCTGTTCCTTTTGGAACCACCAATTATTACCAAAGCCTTGTGTCATCTCTTGTTTTTCCATACGAGGCGGGCTTTGACCAGATAGCCTATATGTCCTGTTCTGAACAGGACAATGTCTCCAGTTATGGAGAGGACGCTTTCTTCACTTTTCGAATGGGAGCCTATAGAAATCTCGGAATAAGAATCACTAATGAATATCGTGAAGACATTGAAAAACTGACTGATGGGAGCATTATCAGTGCCATGCAGGAAAGTATTATAAGTTCAGGGCTTCGTCTCCAATTCGCCATTCGCACTCTGGATGATTTACAACCTCTCTATTCCAAAGGAGGCCAAGGTGGAATTGAAGGCTCTGATTTTCAAAGTTTTTTTCCACAAATGGGGGATGGAGATCTTTCCCGTCTGCTCTGGTTTATGGAACCGGAACAATATTTGCGTAATTATATCAGTGGTCGTCGGGCCACAGAATACCGCTTTGAAGGACAGGTGAACTTCATGGCCGCTGAAAGCACGGAACGGGCACTGCGTTCCTTTTTCGGCAACAGAGGGGTGGTCGCTCTGACCTTTGCCAAATATGGTAAAAACAAACCTATAGGACCAGGATCTTTCCTGGATTTGCGAAAAGAAACAGGCCGTGAGGTTATCAATAACCCTGATATTGATGATATTCGCCAAAATGTATTCGGAATGGCTATACAGCCCCGCTTCAAACAACCAACACGCCTTGGAGGAGGAAGTCCCGGACCGGATATGCCTCCCAGGGTCCTGGCCTCCATCACTGAGTATATCATCGACAGTCGCAAAAAAATTTCCGATCTGAAATCCTGGGACTGTCCCAACGATATGCAGTTTATGATTGTCCTTCCAGAATACGTCACCTATCAACCCCTTGATGATGAAGGAAACCCTGTTGGTGACCCCATCATTCGCTGTGCCATGAGCCCTGACCCCATCAGTCCTGACAATCAATTACAAACCATAAGGCAAAGCCTTCCCTCCGAAGAGTGGTATGTGGATCTGGAGAGAAAATGTGTGGTTCCCAAAATGGTTGTTGAAGGAATCTGTTATGGACTCAATTCCAATACACAGAGAACCCACAGAATAAACTACGACTCTTTTGAGGACGAATGCGGTTTTAATTCAGAAAGCGGCCTCCTGTGTCCCCACTATGCCAGCATTTGTTTTCGTCAATAAATCCACTATGACACCCTAACCCGATTTTCCATAAATTTTCATTGCAAGAAGGTGAATAAAACCTCTAACACTTTAGAAAAATATCATTATATACTGATCCCGTTTGAAAATTTCTGTTTTTTCAGTTATGGAGATATACTGATCGTGTTTGAGTTTTCATGGAATTTCTCTATGGGACGGCCATCCTTGGATGAATAATTCATGATATTTATTTTAAAAATTCTTCCTTTATTGTTTTTCTGTTTTAAAACCCAGGCTCATTTCACAGCCGGTTCCACTTCAGGTTCCATGGGAGGGACTGGCCGGGCGGGAGTTGAGGCCAATGAGTCTCTTTTTCTCAACCCGGCGGCTTTGGCTTTTTTGGATCGTTTTTATGTTGGAGCCGGTTATCAATCAGGTTTTCTTCTTAAAAACATTCATCGGGAAACTTACGGTGCCATTTTGACTGATAACACTCCCGGATTGATTTTTTCAGGTTCTTTGGCCTACCGCCGTCACCGTATTCGCCAGGAAAAAACACACGTCTTCCTTGAAGACGAATTTAAACTGGGTTTGGCCTATGGTTTTTCCAAGAGACTGAGTTTAGGTCTGGCTGCCACTTGGCTTAAAGCCAAAAATAAAGAGGATATGAAAAAGATTGAACAAAACAACGGGGATATGGGTTTGTTATTTGCCATCATCCCCAATTGGAGTTTATCACTTGTCGGAGAAAACCTGTTAAGTACAGACTCCGATATCCCTGTCTCTTTGAGAAGAGAATCCCTTGTCTCATTGGGAACCCAATACGTTTACGAGTTGTTTTTAACCCTCCGCTACGAAGCTCTGCACCCCTTAAAACCTGAAAACAATCAACTTTTCAGTCATCGCCTGGGTCTGGGTTTTAAATTACAATCTTACTTTCATTTGAATCTTGGCTGTTCACTGGACGAACACTCCAACCAAACCTGGATGACAGCAGGTCTTGCCTGGCGTGGTCCCCGACTGAAGCTGGCCTATGCTTTCCAAAATGAAAACAGACAAAATCTGGGACAAAGACATCTTGTTGACCTGTGGTTTGATCTTTGATAGCTTTTCATCTTTTGGAGGTTACCCTTGGCATCACCATCAAAACAAACAACCCTTATCCGAAAACGGAAAAAAGCAAAAAAAGGTCATAGAAGAAAAGCTCTTTTAAAAAATCAGGGAACAACACCCCCTGTCGCCAAACTTTTTGAAGACGAACAATAAAACAATAAACAGTTGTTTTCCTCTGTTTTTTAATTTATTTGAAAAAATATCAGATACTCACTTTTTTGAAAAAACAGGTTTATGTGTTTTAAAGTGATACACACATTGATTCAAATTTGGAATCTCCACAGTTTTTTAAGAATTATTTAGAAAATTTTATAACATTTTGATACACTGTATAAAAGCGTTTGAAAACAACGTTTTGGGGGAAGGGGAGTGTGATTAAAAGGGATGTGTTTCGGAGCTTCTTTGCTCTATTATCCGTTTTCATTATTCTGATAGGTTGCCAGAGCTGTTCACAGGAAAACCCTAGACCTGCTGGGTGGCCCAACTGTGAAGAACTCATGAATAGTAGAGAGAGTGTGGATACAGTTCGGACTTATAAGAGTTGTTACCGGGCGTATTACTCGGCTCCCTTATTTTTACCGCCCGGGGCTGAACAGGGAATGAGGACTTTTACCAGAATCATCAATCCTTCCAACCGGGCTGTAAGGGTATCCATCACAGTTTTCAATAATACAGGTGATTTTTTTGGTCCTGTTTTTCTGTCTGTGGCGGCCAATTCAACGGTTGAATTTGATTCCAATGACCTGAGTGAAGGGAATACGGATTTGGGTTGGACAGGTCTGAACCTGACCAATCAGGATTTCCTGAGATTGGAACTAAGTTCCAACATGGATCTTATAGTAAGAACTTATATCCATACTGCAGGCTCTGACACCAATCAGGCTTCTGTACACTCTCTTGAGGAAGTCAAAGAGGATTCCGGAACTCAAAGAAGTTTTGTGATACCCATTTATTTTTTCAATCCTGCCAGCAACACAACATTTCAAAGTCAGTTGCGTTTAATCAATCCCACCACCAGCGATATTCGTGTTGTGATTAAAGGAGTCGATGATGGGGGAAATTCCGGGGATCAGGATGTGACTTTCACTTTGCAGCCAGAGCAGTCCAAATTGATAACAGCCCGGCAACTGGAAGGGGGGGATTCCTCATTCACAGGCCGGTTTGGAGACGGAGAGGGTCGATGGCAACTTTCCATTGAGTCCGATATTTTTATTCAGGCGATGAATTTAATGAGAACTCCGGGAAAATTGTTTACAATAGATTCCCCCAGACAAGACCGAAGCCCTTTGCCTTATGGCCATACAAAGTCAGACCTGGTGAAAAAATTGACAGGCATCTCAGTTCCCTTATTTTTACCACCAGGGATTGAACAGGGAATGAGGACTTTTACCAGAATCTTCAATCCTTCCAACAGAGCTGCAACGGCATCCATCACAGTTTTCAATAATGCAGGTGATTCTTTTGGTCCTGTTTCTCTGTCTGTGGCGGCCAGTTCAACGGTTGAATTTGATTCCAATGACCTGAGTGAAGGGAATACGGATTTGGGTTGGACAGGTCTAAACATTACAAATCAAGGTTTCCTGAGATTGAAACCAAGTTCCAACATGGATATTATGGTAAGAACTTATATCCACGCTGCAAGCTCTGACACCAATCAGGCTTCTATACACTCTCTTGGGGAAGTCAAAAAGGTTTCCAGAATTCGAATAGGAAGTTTTGTGATGCCCGTTTATTTTTTCAATCCTGCCAGCAACACAACATTTCAAAGTCAGTTGCGTTTAATCAATCCCACCATCAGCAATATTCATGTCGTGATTAAAGGAGTCGATGATGGGGGAAATTCCGGGGATCAGGATGTGACTTTCACTTTGCAGCCAGGGCAGTCCAAATTGATAACAGCCCGGCAACTGGAAGGGGGGGATTCCTCATTCACAGGCCGGTTTGGAGACGGAGAGGGTCGGTGGCGACTTTCCATTGAGTCCGATAGTTTTATTCAGGTGATGAATTTAATGAGAACTCCGGGAAGAATATTTTCATTATAATCGACTTCTTTTTAAGATCGACTCTACAAAATATTCACAGGAAATGACTCATTTCCGGTTTTTTTTGTTTTTCCGAACCCATCAAAGTGACTTTAGCCATGTCAAAAAGACCAGGCCATTGATCCTTTTGATTTTGAAAAAAACAATATTCTTTTTCTTCCGTTCCGGCAAACTTGCTTTTGAAAAAATGAAGCCCTTTGGGTCGGTATAAAAAAGGAATATTATAAAGAAAATTAAAGAATCGTCCCATAGGGTGTTTTCTGTCCACTTGAGCAAAGGGGTTTAACCCCAGGTTTAACTCGACAATTCCAATTTTTTTAAGAGTTCCTATCAGAAAAGAAATCAAATAGGAAAGGGCATGACCTTCTTTTGTGGGATCATAAATAAGATGATCCATATAAAAACCATACCTGCCATTCACCAGATAGGGAAGGAGACTGCAAAAGGCCAGACAATTTCCGTCTTTTTTTAAAATAAACCACTGTTCATAGGGATTCACAAAACAATGAAACCCAGGGGAAGAAAGAAAAAATTTAAAATTCAGAATGGATTTTGAACTTCGCCATTTATCAAAAAGACATTTGACCTGCCGGTTATCAATACGTTGATTTTCAGGGACTGAAACAACATCATACCCACGCTCCTGACCTTTACGCCAGGCCCGTCTTATCTGACTGGCCCTGGGAGATTCAATATCAAATTCATCCAGAAAAACACGAACGCTGGTCCCAAGGGGAACTTTATAAAAGGAATCCCATTCCCATTTTCCTCCCACATAATAACCACAAATGGTCTTCTTTTTTCTCCTGGCAAACTCCCCAAAAGATTCATAAAGAACCCTGTCAGTGGAACCGGCGGCCACAAGGGGTTGACCGGCCACAACCAAATGCTGGGAAGTCTCCTCATAAGCAATAAGAGCTTCACCGGCATAAAAGAATTTTTTACCCGTTTTCCAGTGAGTCAGAAAATAAGGAGGGGTATCCATAAAAACAGACTTCCGGAACCAGGAAAAAGCCTCACTGGCACTGACTTTATGGGGCATTCGGAAAGAATATAAAACAGACATAAGACCTTTATTCAGATGTTTCAAACGCAATCACTATAACTCCCCAGGTTTTCAGAGAGCAGAACGAAAGCACACCCAAACACCATATGATTCCTTACAAAGATCACACCCTTTCCCTCAAGGTGTCTTTTTTCCATAAAAAAATTAAAATTGTAAATTCCCTTTTCCACTTCCTTCCAGCCAAAAATAAAGAGATTTCTTAAAAAATGCTTCCCCTCTCTTGGGGGGATACATTTAAAAGCGGCCTCTTTGGCAACCCAGAGAAAGGAAAACTCCGGACTTTCCTTAATTTCGTCCAAACCGGATACATACCTGACAGATTGAAGACTCACTCGATCCATTTTTTTCAATATCCAACCCAAGGGAAATATTTTTATCATGAGAAAAAACAAACCCCCCAAAAACAGGACAATGGGAAATGGAAATGGAAACCTCCGGAACCTGTGGAGGTTGCCCCGGAATTAAAAGTTTCTTCTTATAATCTTCAGGAAAATTTTCAAAAGAATTTTCCAAGTCCTTTACCAGAAGACTTCTCAATTCCAATCGTCTTTCCCAGGTCGGACCCAGAGAGTCAAAAGCCATAAAACGACAATAAAGATGGGTTTTTACCATCTCTCCTGCAATTCTTTCAAACTGGAATTGAATTTTTTCAGGTTCACAAGGGCCTAAATTCATGTTTGCCCTTATAATAAAAGGAGTTATTTTTTGTCAAATAATATCCAGGACCGATGAAATTCAGTTTTTATCCAAAACACTGAAATGAATAACCGGACTCTCCTGTTTGTTCTCATAGAGTTTTATCAATTCAACATTGATATTTCGGGATTTTGCTGAAATCTTAAAGTCTTCAATAATATCAATCACATCCCGATGAATATAATAAGTCTTGGAAGCATCAATGATGACATGGCGATCATTTGGAATACTGGTTAAAACTTTTTGTAAAACGGCTTTTTTAAAAAAAGAAACATTTTCGCTGAATTCGATAAAAATATGTCCTTTTTTTCTCAATTCTTTATCCACAATAATGGGAATAACATGGTTATCATAAAGAATAAAAAGAATGGAAACCAAAAACCCCAATGAAATACCAATGAGAAGATCCGTGAATAAAATACCCAATACAGTGGTCATAAAAGGGACAAACTGATCCCAACCCTGTTTGTACGTTTTTTTAAAAAAACTGGGGCGGGCCAGCTTGTAACCCACAACAAATAAAATGGCTGCAAGTGTTGATAAAGGAATCTGATTGAGTAAATCAGGAACAAAAGCCAAAGACAAAAAGATTATGAATCCATGAATAATAGCAGACAATTTTGTCCGACCGCCCGCCTGAACATTGACGGAACTTCTCACAATCACCTGGGTGATGGGAAGTCCGCCAATCATACCGGAAATAAAATTACCAACCCCCTGGGCTTTGAGTTCCCGATTGGTGGGCGTGACCCGTCTTTGGGGATCCTGTTTGTCACTGGCTTCAACGCAAAGAAGGGTTTCCAAAGATCCAACCACAGCCAGAACAAGTCCGGTCATATAAATTTTGGGATTAAAAATTTCGGAAAAATCAGGCATACGGAAGCTGGAAAAAATATCTCCAAAACCACCACTGACAGGAATTTGAACCACCTGTTTCTTGAGAAGCATCAGGTTTTCATTGCCTGAAAAAAACCCGTTCAGCACCACTCCGACAATAACAGCAACCAAAGGACCCTGAACAAGCTGAAAAATTTTAAACCTTTTAAAAAACCGGGTTTCCCAAAAAATCAATATCATCAATGAAACAAAAGTGATAATAAGAGGACCATAACTAATGTAATCAAATATATTGATAAGTTCAGAAAATGTATTCTGGGAATCCGGTTGGTGAAAACCCAAATGCCCTTCGGGAGTCTCATCATAACCCACACCGTGGGGAATCTGTTTTAAAAAGATAATAATTCCAATGCCTGAAAGCATTCCGTTGATAACAGCACTTGGAAAATAGTAAGCCACCATTCCCGCTTTCATAAAACCCATCAGTATCTGAAGAATACCCGCTACGACCACTGCCAATAAGAAAATCTCATAACCCCCAAGATCGGTGATGGCATTGAAAACAATCACTGCCAGACCAGCCGCAGGACCACTGACTCCCAGGGCTGAACCACTCAGCAAGCCCACAATAATTCCTCCCACCATCCCGGCAATAAGACCTGAAAAGAGAGGGGCTCCTGAGGCAAGGGCAATACCAAGACAAAGAGGCATTGCCACCAAAAATACAACAATACTTGAGGGTAAATCCCTGTTAATTTCTGAAAATGGATTTTTCATGAAAAACTCCCTGTTTTTTTAGTAAATACTAAAAATATCATACTAAGTCAAAAATTTTACCCGGATTTAAAATCCCATTGGGATCAAAAACCATTTTAATTTGTTTCATTAACTTAATTTCCGTTTTAGACCGACTGTAATTTAAAAAATCTTTTTTTAACAAACCCACGCCGTGTTCAGCACTGATGGAACCCTGATATTTTTGAACAATGGAAAAAAGAACCTTATCGCTTTGTTTGCATTTTTTTACAAATTCAGTTTTATCCATATTTCCCGGTTTCAAAATGTCAATGTGAAGATTACCGTCACCAATATGACCAAACCAGACCACTTCAAAATCCGGGTACTCCCTTTTATAAGCGGCCTCCATTTCAACAACAAAAGAGGGAATGTTTGAGGTTCTCACAGAAATGTCATTACGATAGGGACTCATGGGACTGATGGACTCACTGATGAATTCCCTGAGATTCCAAAGATCCCTGGCCTGGCCCGGAGACTGGCTGATCACTCCATCATCAATCCAGCCTTTTTCAAAACAAAACCCAAACAGGGAGGTGAGAATTTCTGAAAAATCACCCTTTTGACCTTTTTCCACTTCAAGCAACAGGTAAAAAGGGCTTGAGGTCTGAAAAGGGGTTTTTAAATCATGCATTTCCATGACTTTCCCCAGGGCAAAATCAGAAAACACCTCACAGGCTGATAACCGGATTCTGTCCATAAAATAACTGTAAACGGAAATCACAGAAGAAAGTTGTTTAAGTCCCAAAACCAAAACAGTTGTTTCCCCAGGGGGGCGGGTTACCTTTAATTCCACCTGAGTGACAAAGCCCAGAGTCCCTTCACTTCCTATAAAAAGATCTTTAAGGTCAAAACCCGTGGCATTTTTAACAAGACTTTTGTTGAGATAGAGTTTTTCACCGCTGCCTGTAACAACCCTTAAACCGGAAACCCAATTTCTTATTGTTCCATAACGAAGAACTTTCAATCCCCCCATATTGGTGGCCACATTGCCTCCAATCTGGCTGGAACCCTTGGCTGCCAGGTCAACCGGGAAAAAGAATCCTTTTTCCAGAGCAAAATTCTGAAGATCTTCAGTGATCACGCCAGGCTCCAGAGTGACAATCCGGTCCGTTTCATTGAAATCCAGAATCTGATTCATTTTCTCAAAGGAAACCACCACTTCTTTGTTGGCAGCCGTCGCTGCTGAACTCAAACCTGTTCGCCCTCCGGAGGGAACCAGTGGAATTTTTGTTTCATTGGCCCATTTTACTATCCGCACCACCTGATCCTCTCTTTCCGGAAAAACCACCGCACTGGGGTTGGAGGGAAAGTTCATGGACCAGTCCTTACCGTATTTCAACAAATCCTCTGTGTTCAGACTTGTGGTCACAAATTCATTCAATCGGGAAATAGCCATAGAGTCTCCCACTAGGAATTCTCCAGGGAACATTGGTTCATATAAACAAGGATAAAATGACAATTCAAAGCTCCAAAAATATGCCATAACCAATGGGTTCCAATACTGAAATTCTCCTGAACAAAAGAACTGGAATCAAGAATGCGAAAACCCAGAGCAATGAGAATAAGGAAAAAAGGTTTCAGAATAAGATTCAGATGACTCCAATTTTTTCGAAATTCATCAATAAGTATAGGCGATAAAATAGAAATAACCAAAACTCCGTAACCCATGGTGTAGCGTTGGGGATGTTCATTAAAAACAGTCCATATAAGAACTTCGGGCAATCCAAAAGTGAAAGTAAAAATCAAAATCAATCTGAGCCCATGCCACCCAATCAAATGCCAATGATAAAGAGCTGTAAAGAAAGAAATAACATAAATGGGAGCCACATCCATGGCCATCCACAGGACGTAGCTTCTGGTGGCGTGATAAAGGGTTCCACCCAAATAACCAATGAGTAACAGGGGCAGGCTTGTATCCAGGAAAAAACGGAAGTTTTCATTTTTAACATCTTTTTTCTTTCGATACCAATAAACAGTTACAATCAAAAAGAGAATATTGGAAAAAGTATTAAAAGGCTCAACAGGGAACCGATTGAGGTTTGTTTCAGTATAAACAGGTCCTAGATCGGAAAGAATCTCCATACTCTAGGTTTGAATTACTTTTTGTTCAATAGTTCCAAAAAGATTCTGACCCCTTTGGTTTTCCATGAAAATTTTTACCCGATCCCCCACTTTCATAAAAGAGGTTTTAAAAACTCCATCGTTGATTTTTTCAATCATTCTTTTTTCAAGCAGACAACTGGAACCCGCTTCAGGATTCTCATTGGAAACAGTTCCACTGCCAATGATGGTCCCTGGCATGAGGTTTCGGGTGCAGGCGGCATGGGCAATCAGTTGTCCAAAGTGAAAATGCATTTCCCCGGCATTGGCTTTGCCGAAAAACTCACCATTAAATTCCACATTTAGCGGCAATTGAATACGTCCCTCATTCCAGGCTGAACCCAACTCATCAGGGGTCAGTGCAAAAGGGGAAAAAGCACTCGACGGTTTTCCGTGAAAAAAGCCAAAACCCGCCTTGAGTTCTTCGGGAATAAGTCCCCGAAGGGAAACATCGTTAATGAGAATACAAAAAAGAATTTTATCCAAAGCCTCTTCAGGCCCCGTCCCCATGGGAACAAAATCAGTAATCACCCCCACTTCCCCTTCAAAATCCGTTCCGTGGGAAAAATCAATTTGGGGAATGTCCTGCCTGGGAGCCAGAAAGTTATCCCCTCCCCCCTGGTACATCAAAGGCACTTCAAAAAATCTTTCAGGCATTTCAGCATTACGGGACATTCTCACCAGTTTCACATGATGGAGAAACGCAGAACCGTCAGCCCATTGAAAGGTTCGGGGCAAAGGGGAATGAAAAAGATTTTCATCCACAGGCTGTCCTTCGATATTCCCTGAACTCAAAGCCTCAGAAACCTTTAAAAGCCGGTCCCTGCAATTGGCCCAGTCTTCGAGAGCCAATCTGAAACTTGATGAAATTTCAGGAACTTCCATAAATCGGGAGTTGTCCTGGCTGATAACCACTAAGGAACCATCCTGGGATTTTGATTTTAAAGTGCCAAGTTTCATAAATTTCTCCTAAAAAACAGTGAGTTGACCCATCGAATTTTTAAAAAGTTGATTTTCCCATGAATCCAATGAAAAACTCAAAGGCACCCGTGTCAACGGTTTTCCAAACCATGGAAGTTTTCCAAAAGACCATTTATTTCAAACAGGTTTTCTTATTTAATGAAGATTGGCTTAAAACAAATGATCTTTGGTAAATACTGATTGTGTTTGAATTTTCATGGAATCTGTGCGACAGATTTTATATGAATGGTTCTCAAAAATGATAAAACTGTACAGTTATTTTCGATCCTCAAGTTCCTATCGGGTGAGAATTGCCCTGAATCTTAAAAATCTCAACTATGAAACCAAAGCTGTTCACTTGCTCCGCAACGGGGGGGAACAATTTACTGAAGATTTTAAGAAACTTAACCCAGGCTGTCGAATTCCTGTTCTTGTTCACGACAACAAGGCAATCAGTCAATCCACAGCCATTATTGAATATCTGGATGAAAAGTTTCCAAAAAACAGACTTTACCCTGAAAACCCTTTGGAAAAAGCAAAAACCCGTCAACTCTGCGAAATTATAAACAGTGACATCCAGCCCTTACAAAACCTCAGTGTTCTAAAAAAACTTGTGAAGGACCATGATTTTAACGAAGAACAAAAACTGGAATGGATCCGTCACTGGATCAGCCTTGGTTTTAAATCCTTTGAAATTTTAGTGGCCGAAAGTTCCGGAAAATTTTCCCTGTACGATGAACCCTGTGCTGCGGATTGCTTTCTCATCCCCCAGGTTTACAATGCTCTCCGCTTTGGTGTGGATCTGTCTGTTTTTCAAAAAATTCAAAATGTCCATCAACAGGCTATGGAACATGAATCTTTCAAAAAGGCTCATCCCGACAACCAACCCGATACCCCTGTTGATTAAAAAAATTTTAAAAAGGGATCTCTTCTTTGCTGTCAAAGGAAGGTTCTGAACCAAACCCCTGATTATTTGCTCCCGATCCGGCAGAAGACTGCTGCTGGCTTCGATCCGCTGAACCAAGAAACTTCACAGTGTTTGCCACAACCTCAGTGGTGTATTTTTTCTGACCCTGATCGTCCTCCCAGGAACGGGTTTGTAAACGTCCCTCCACATAAACCTGGCGACCCTTGCTTAAATGCTGACCGCAAACTTCAGCCATCCGACTCCAAACCACCACCCGATGCCATTCCGTACGCTCCTGTTTCTGTCCTTCCCGATCCGTCCAGTTTTCACTGGTGGCGATATTCATACGACAGACAGTTTGCCCTGACGAAACAGTTTTTACTTCAGGGTCTGCTCCAAGGCGACCAACAATAATGACTTTATTGACTCCTGACATACTCACTCCTTTTTTATCGTTTACACTGATCGTGTTTGAGTTTTCATGGAATTTCTCTATGGAAATAGCATGAAAAATAAATGATCTTTAGTATACACTGAAAACACTCTGTTTTCACCCTCAGGTTATTGGCAATAAAAATGCCAATAAAATATCTAAAACAAACAGTGACTCTATCCGATGAAATCCGTCCAGGGCAACGGATATCGGATATGCTGCAATCATACAGAAAGCTTTTTTCTGAAAAAATCATAGAATATTGACTCATCACGAAAAAAATTCCTTGTTTTATGTTGGATTTTTCGTAAAAGAAAATCCCACCTGGAATAAATGACCTTTTGGAAACCCTTGTTTTATACTAAAGATCATTTATTTTTCATGGGGAAATTCCATGAAAACTCAAACACGATCAGTATATTTTAAAGGTTTGCCCTTATGACTCTGTTTTTAATATTTCTTTCTCTTGTCAATAACCTCATGGCTGATGAACCGGAGGTTATCCAGGTCCCCCCTGTCCTTATTCACCAGACAGGACTGGAAAAGGAAACCCGATCCGTAAAATGGCATTCCTCTTCAACCCCATCTTCCCCCATACTCAATCTGCCCCAAATGGATGAAGCTCTCAACAGTCTCAATGGATTACAAACCAGATCCCAGGGGTCTCCCGGTTTTTCCCTGCGGGGGTCAACCCAAAGTGGAAGGGTTTTGGTCCTTTTTAATGACATTCCCTTAAATTTTGCCTCCGGTTTTGGAGCCCCATCTGTTTTTTTACCAAAAGAAATGATCGGTCGTATTTCTGTTATCAAAGGCCCCGCCTCCCTTTTTTACGGCTCTCAGGCCATGGCGGGCAGTCTGAATTTTATTCCAAAAATCTATAACCGCCCACAAATAGCTTTCACCCTGTCAGATACCGATGAAAGTTTTCTCCCCTGGAAAAAAGGGCAACCGGGACATTCCAACTGGCATCTGGTTTCACCCCTGATACAAAAAACAAAAAAGCAGTTCCTCCAGGTCTCTCTTGTATCAGAAAATAATGACGGTCAGTTTCCCTACCAAACCTCTTCATCCCGTGGTGTCCGTCAATCTAATGGCAGTCAACTTTTTCGTTTTGTAATGAACGGCAAAACCCAATGGAACAAATTCAAACTGAGCTATGACGGAATCCTGGGCAATCAAAAACAACAGAGTCCGGGACCTGTTAATTTTCCCCTGAAAACAGAAGGACAGACAAGAGGGGGACTTATATCCCTGACCCCCCACTATTTCATAAACGATTGGCAGAGTCTGCGGTCAAAAATCAGTTACATGGAATCCCATTCATTATTTAACGAAAATGAAATCATGACTTTCAATAAACAAAAAACATGGATCCTCCAAAACGAATGGATTATGGATTTCAGTCACTTTACCCAGATTCAGTTTTTTGTGGATCATTTTCATCATGAACTGAATAACAGTTTTTCCGGAAACGGACTGAAACAGGAGCGTTTTGAAGTGGGTCCTTTTGTCAGTTTCCACTCCTTTTCCAGACTGAAACACCAGATGGGCGGACGTTACCTGAACCAGGGAGAGCGTTTTTTACCCACCTTTAAAACATCCCTGAATTTTAAAAATTATGAATCCTGGATCAGTTATTCCCAGGGTTTCAGAAGTCCCGGTCTGTCCGATCTTTTTTCAAAAAGTCCTTTTTTTAAAGGCAATCCCCAATTAAAACCGGAACTCTCAGAACAATATGAATGGGGGATCAGGAAAACAAAAACCCCCTCCTTACAATCATGGACTTTCGATCTGCGTTTATTCCATATGGAATACAAAGACTTTATTGAATCCTTTGAAACAAAACCGGGTTTGTTTTCCCGTAAAAATCAGGGGCAGGGTTACGCCCGGGGTCTGGACCTGGAGACAAACTATCTCCTGGGTCCATTGACACTTCAATTGAATTACAATTTTCTGGAAACAAGAAAAAAATCCACCGGTCAGGCTTTTCGCCTCTCCCCCCGCCATCAGATCAGTTGGAACGGAATTTATAAATTCGGTCCTGTGGATCTGGAAGTTCAAAACATTCACAGGTACAAAATCTTTGACGTGATTCAAAACAAAAACATCCCATTGGAAGACTGGCAACAATGGAATTGTCTCCTTCACAGCCAAATCTGGAAAAATTTAAAAATCAGTCTCGGTTTAATAAATATTTTTAATCAAAGAAAGGAGTTGAGTTTTAATTACCCCGAACCCCAAAGAAGATACTGGTTACAAATGACTTATTATTTTCCCGTCAAATCTTCATAGAAATAATATAGAGACGTGATTGTTTTTTTATAATTTCAGGACCCGACTTTAAAAGAGGCTGAAACTTCCCGATCATGATGTTTTTAAAGAAAATCCCAATAAAATCAAATAAAACTTCCCGATCGTAGTGTTTTATTAAAAAACCTGGACAAAAGTAATTAAAACTTCCCGATCGTAGTGTTTTATTTGTGTAAATTTTAAATTCGTCACATACTTTCCATAGAGGGTGCCATGAAATTCAAAATTAAAACAACCGAGGACATTGGAAAATGGATCAAAACAGAACGAAAACGCCAGAAAATCACCCAAAAAAAACTTGCGGGTTTGATCGAAGTGAGCGAACGATTCATCCTGGAACTTGAAAGGGGAAAAAGTAACGCCAGAATAGGGAAAGCTCTCCATGTCCTTCACCAATTGGGAGCCACTATTGAAATTTATTCGGCTGAGGAAAAATGAATCGTGCCTTTGTTTATATTCAGAAAGAACCGGTTGGATATCTGGAACAAAAAGACCGGACTCATATAGCTTTTTGTTATCAAAACTCCTGGATAGAAAAGGGGTTTCCCATTTCCCACTCCCTTCCTTTAAATGGAAATTTTAGTTTGAAACAAAGCCATTATTTCTTTTCAAATCTTTTACCTGAGGCTAACTTACGTCAATTGATTTGTAATAAATTAAAGATTTCTCCGGATAATGATTGGGATCTGCTTATGGCTTTGGGCAGGGAAAGTGCCGGAGCCCTTATTATCACTGATGAACCTGAAAACCTGTGGCAAAAACCGAATTACGAAAGATTAACAAAAGAAAAAATAGATCAATTGAGCCGATCAAAAGTCATTATGCCCCAAATTGTGACTCTGGAAAAAGTCCGCTTATCCCTGGCCGGAGCCCAGGATAAAATTGCTGTTTACTTTGATGGAAAAGATTACTGGCTTCCCCTTCATGGGGCCGTTACAAACACTATTTTAAAATTTAATAATAAACATTATTCTCAAATGCCCGCCAATGAGGTTTTTTTGAACCATTTGGCAAAAGCCATCGGTTTACCTGTGGTCAGCTGTCATCTGTACTTGGACAGCCAAAAACCCATTGCCATGTTTCATAGATATGATCGCTATGAAAATAAAGACAAACAACAAACAGAGCGTCTTCACCAGGAAGATCTGTGCCAGGCTCTGGGTCTTTCCGGAAAAACCAAATATGAAAAAGAAGGGGGACCCGGTTTTTCACAGGCCCTGTCCATCCTGCCTCAAATAAGTCTGTTCCCGGCAAAAGACCGAATGAATCTCATTGGCTGGCAGATATTTAATCTTCTCTGTGGCAACAATGACGGTCATGGCAAAAACATTTCTTTTGTCAGAAAAAAAGAAAATCAGCAAAAACCCCAACTGGCCCCCTTTTATGATTTAATCTGCACAAGAATGTACAAGAACCTGGATCATCGAATGGCCATGGGTTTTGGTGGAATCTTTGACCCCGATCTGCTCGATGAAATACGAATCAATAAATGGAGTCAGGAAATTCAGGTTTCAAAAGAATTTCTCAAAAAAGAAATCCGGGGAATGATTAAAGTCATCCAGAAACAACTTCCTCTTGTGGAAAAAAATTTTATCAAACAGTACAACAAACACGGTATTATTGAACAAATACGACTCTTTATTCAAAGAAAAATCAATAAAACAAAAAGGGAACTCAAAGGATCCTAAAGTTCGTTTGGAATAAATAAATTTTTGTTTCAAACCGGGACACTTTAAAATTATCCGTTTCAAAACAAAACATCTTCCAACTATTTAAAAGTATTTTTTACAACTTTAAGATATAATAATGACAGTACACTTGTAATGCTGTCTTTAAACCATTGGGGAATCATTATAAACAAAAATGGGGAATTTATGAAAAAATTATTTTTTAGTTCTTTTATTATACTGTCAATAACAATGATCCAAAACGCACCCTCTTATGCGGAAAGCACTAATAACAATTCAAACTCTCCAAGGTGGGGAGCCCATGAAGGAGCCAGAGAGGTTAAGAGCCAGGGAAAAGATGTCAACCTTTTAGGGCTGGCCATGGGAGCGGCGTTTGCATCCCAATGCAGCCCTCATAGTCCACAAAACTGCGTTTTTGCCGCTTTGTCATTTATGGATGCCCTGGCCGGGAAAAAAGCCAGTAACAATGGCAATGCCACATGCCAAAACTACGGAGGTGATTGCAGTACCGGTGGCGATGGTGATGGTGATGGTGGTCCCGATGGTGATGGTGATGGTGGTCCCGATGGTGATGGTGATGGTGGTCCCGATGGTGATCCAAGAGAACGGGAAATCGAAGACACTTTGAGAGATAACGGTTATACTTTAAACCCTGAAAACGGAACAGTCACCACTCCAGGTGGACAATCTTACACAGCTGCGGATGCCCAGTCTGCACAATCCCTGATGAATAAGGGGATGTCCGCCGGACAGGCCGCAGAGGCCATGAAAAACCTGGCTGAGGTAAAAGCAAAGGCCCTGAAAGAATTGAGTAAGGAAGGCGGTCAGGAGCGGGGTCTGGCCAGTGTCTCGGGAACAGGAGGAGGTGCCGTTTCCGATTTGTCATCCATGGGTGGTGGCGATGTCTATGTGGATGAAGAAGTCTCTGGCAAAAAGAAGAAAAAGAAAAAAGACGATGGCCTTACCGAAGCCCAGGCCTCCCAGTTGAGCAAGAATTTTAACGGTCAACCCATAGGCATTGGAATGGGCAACCTCTTTATAATTGTCAGCGATAAGTACAAGGAAAAAAGAAAAAAACGAAACAGCTTTATCAACAGGGAATATTGAAAAATATTTCAAAGAAAGGATTTTGTTATACTGAAGACCATTTGTTTTCAAATACCAGGGAGAACTTGATCATGATAAAAAAAATTAACCGCCACTTTATTATTTCCAGCAATTTTCATAAAAACTCTTGGGAAACAATGTTTGATCTTAAAAACTCAATTTCATCCTTGTTTTTGTTCGCCCTAAAAACCTCTGTCTTTCTTCTTTTCTTACTGGATCTTTTTCCCGTACTTCTGGGAAGTGGATCACAAAGGTATGCCAAGGCTTTATCTTGCCAAGGGGCAGTTAGCGAAATACCCACTTTTTGTACTCAAAATGAAGAACTCATAGCAGCCGATGCGGAAACCATGGCCTTGGCCCAAGCTATTCAAAGCTCAAACAGTGGTGCTGGTGAGCAGGCTCTCTTCACGCAAGATGCTGCAAGAGGTAATAAAATAGCCATTCTTAATGCAAAAAAGGCTTGTAAACAGGCCAATGATGAATGCCAAAAAATCTGTGAACAAGAAAAGATAAACAAACTAACAGGGTGTCGTTATCACACGACTCCAGACTGTGGTAATGTTGAAACACAATATGAAAACCTCAAAAAACAATGCGAAAAAGAATTTCAGACGGCAGAAGCCAAGTCTAATTTCAATCTTGGAGAACTTGGTAAACTCCTTGCCGGAATAGGTGCTTTACTGGCTGCCCTGGGTGTCAATGATCCGGATACCGTGCCTGATTTGGAACCCCCTGACGATGATGACGATGACGATTGCAAAGGACCCCATGCGGACAAACTTGCCAAGTGTGGAGGAAGATCAGGTCCCCTGCCCACCAGACCTTCGGGACTCAGTGGTCCGGGAGGACCCAGGCTGGCCGGGGGAGACAATCCTTTTCAGCTTTCAGCACCCGGAGGAGAACCCGGTGGTGAAAGTAAAGACAATGGGGGCCGCACGGCTGCCGCTCCCGGAGGTGGAAGCGGTGGACTCGGTAGCTTTGGAGCCATGGGTGATAGTGGTCTAGCCGCAAATGGTGAACAGGAAGAAGAAGGGGCATCAGACAGTGATTCAGGTGACGGTGGATATATGGGAGCTGGCGGAGCTGCCGGTGGTGGCAGTGGTGGCGGCTATGGCCGAGGACTAGCCAGTTTTGGAAGCTTTGCTCCGGATAAAGGGGCTAAAGCCGCTTCCGCAAGTGATCTTGAAAAAGGTCTGAAAAAACTTTCAAACGCAAACACAAGGGGACCGGCTTCTGTGGAGGCCTGAACGGTCCTTTCCAGGACAATTGGGATGTTGTCAGAAAAGCTTACAAAAGAAACTCAGACTCTCTCTTTAAGAAGTAAAACAAAAACATCAGGGTTTGTGTCTTCCCCCCCATTTCAACAGGATAGCTTGTTTGACTGATTCCCATATTTTACAGGAGTTTCCAAAGAATTGACCAAAATCGCATATTGTCGTAAAATGGTCGTATGCAAAACCGCAGTCTCTACCAACCAATCAACACTCTGGCTCTTTTGAGAAAGAAGATGGCCTTTATTTCAGGACCAAGACAAGTCGGCAAGACGACTCTTGCCAAAATGTTTCTCAAAAAAGGGGAGGGTCAGTATTGTAATTGGGATGATCTGGATTTCAGAAAAATCTGGACCCGGTCTCCCAAAACGGCTGTCTCTGGGCTTGAAGACCAATCCATCCTCATTCTTGATGAAATTCACAAAGCGTCAAGATGGAAACAAAATCTAAAAGGTCTCTACGACACCCTGGAAAAGGAGATCAAAATTATTTTAACGGGCAGTGCAAGACCGGACCTTTCAATAGAAAACATCAGGGGTTTACAACAGACCCAAGAAGGACTTTTTTCTTTGCTCCGGTGATTTGGGGCAGATGAACTTTTTTACCAAAATGCCTGGCTAAAGCCAGAAAAGCAAAAATGCAGGCCTCAAAAGCCTGGGAAGGCCAGCCAAGATCATCCGTTCTTTTTATTTCAGTGTCCGGAAGCCAGAATCGGATGCGATCCATAAGGTAAGAGTTAAAAACCCCTCCCCCGTAAAAATAGATTTTTTCCGGCACCCCTTCTTTTTTATAGCTCTGACCAATGGAAAGGGCTGTGAGTTCAGTGAGAGTGGAGAGCTGTTCCTCAAAACTTAAATTTCCAAAAACCCGGCCCACCCTTTTTTTAATAAATGAAAGATTAAATACCTCCCGTCCTGTACTCTTGGGAGCCTTGGTTTTAAAAAAGGGATGTTTAAGAAACTCATTGACCAAAAGGGGATTGGGAAGAGCCTTTCTGGAAAAGTTTCCGTTCCTGTCACAATCAAGTCCCTTTTTTTCCCTGACCCAGGCATCAATAAGAATATTGGCCGGTCCCGTATCATAAGCCTTCACCTTATTATTTCTTATAAGGGTGAGATTGGAAATCCCACCCAGATTGTGAAAAGCCACATCATTGAGTTTCAACGGACCACTGAGATGTTTTTGAAAAAAGGGGGCAAAAGGGGCTCCCTGCCCCCCTTCAATAATATCAGAGGAGCGAAAATCATAATAAACAGGTTTTCCATAGGTTTTTAAGCAAAAACCCGGATGCCCGATCTGAAAACTGACTTCCCCCCCTTTATGATAAACACTCTGTCCATGGAGTCCCACAAGATCAAAAGCTCCAAGGTTTTTTACAGGTCGGGCGTAGAATTTTCCCAAATCAAAGTGAAGTTTTGCAAGTTCATAACTCAACAGCTTGTTACTGGCCGCTTTTAGAAGTTTTTCCCTTAAAGAACCGGGTATTTTTTTTTGAATATGTTTTTTGAATTTAATTTTTTTAAGTTCATGATCTGATTCAATAAGGGCGTAATCCACGGCATCCAGACTGGTCCCACTCATAATCCCAAGACTTCGTTTTTTTTTTAACATAACATTGTCCTTATCACACCCTGATCGTGTTTTTCCATGAAAAACAAAGGGTCTCTTCGGAAAAACAAAGGGTCTCTTCGGAAAAACAAAGGGTCTTTAACCCAATACAAATTGATTTTTGTAATTTTCATTTTCTGAAAGTTGACAGTTATCGGCAACAATTGTGTTTTCGAGAACAGTTTCAGGTGAAAATGTCACCTGACGGCCCATCACATTAAATCCTTTGAAAAAAGGAAATTCCCCCTGAAGTTCATTTTTTAAAAAAACAAGCATATCCCCTTTGTTTTTTTCTTTTTTGGCGGAACTCTGGTTATAAAAAGAATGAACTTTCACAAGCCAGGGCCAGTGTTTTTGACTGACCTCCCTTGAGGCTTCCAGAAAGGAGTGAAAATTTCCGGTTTCATACCAAAAAGCCCCCGGAAGATGAAAATGACTGACTCTTTCCCCTGAAGCAATGGCTTTTATCAAAACATCGGAAAAAATATGGGAAGGTCCTTCCGGCAAAAAATCAAAAATTTTTCGGGAAAAAACCTTGTACCCCGTATAATGAAGGGGTTTTAACCCATACTGTTTATAAATATCGGCAGCCAAGTCCCCCCCGGACTCTTTAAAAGAATGCATTTGAGAAAGGGGAATCCTGTCTGTTTCCGGAAACTTTTCTCCGAAGCTGATAATATTTCTTTTCTTATCAGCCCAAACAGGTTTGAGACTTCTTAAAAGTTCCGGGTGATCGCAGGTCAAAAGGGTGCAAAGACTCTGATCCCTTTGAAACTGACCAACCAATTGGGAAAAAATCTGATCGTTTTCAGGAACAAGAAGGGAATCCCCGTTGGCAACCAGAAAATAATCCTCTTTTTCCAAATACTTTCTGGCTTTCCAGAAAGCCCCGCCACTACCCAGAAGTTGGTCTTCCCTGGAAATCTGAACGGATGAACAGTGAGTTTGGAGTTTTCCGGCGTAAAACTTCAGTTTTTCAGGAAGATGATGGGTGTTTAACAGGAAGTGATTGAATCCCGCTTTTTTTGCCAGATAAAAACCGTAATTCATAAGAGGCAGATTGATAAAGGGAAGACAGGGTTTTGGAAGTTTTTTATTAAAAGGCTCCATTCGGGAGCCAATCCCTGCTGCAAGGATAAAACAAAGACTCAAAGTTCCTCCCACCGGGGTTTTGACTTTTCCAGTAATTCTTCCCAAATGGGATAAGATCCTTGATTTTTAAGCGTTTCAAGAATTTTTAAAAGAGTGGGTCGGATGTAGGAAAGATAGGACCTGTTTTTCCCCGATCCTTCAAAACTGGCAAAACTGCCACAGGCCTTAAAACAACGCTGAAGAATCTGTTGTTCAAAAAGCCTCTGCCATTGATCCTCCTTTAATTGAAGTTTATCAAAATAAGGGAAATGGCTCCTGTAATATTCCATCAAAGACCGGATAAAAGAGGGATCAAGAGTCACATAGGAATCGTGGAAAAGGCTGACCAGATCATAAACCACAGGTCCCATACGGGCATCCTGGAAATCTATAATCACAACCTCTCTGCCGGATTTTAACATCAGGTTGCGGGAATGAAAGTCCCGATGGCAAATCACCTGCGGTGATCTGTAAAGATTTTCGCAGAGGGTTTTAAATTCCCCGCCCAGAATTTTCTCTTCTCTTTCAGACATTGGAACTTTCAAAAGCCCCTTGAGAAGATGATCCTTTGAAAAATTCAATTCCCATAAAAGTTTTTCCACCGAAAATTCCCGTTTATAGGCTATACAGGATTTTTGATTTTTTTCCTCAAAACAAAGACTGTGAATACGGATGAGCTGGTCCATCACTTCCGTGTACACTTTAAGAATATCTTTTTTACCCTGATAGTCTTTCTTTTTTACAGAAAAATCTTTCTGAAAATCCAAAGACTCTGGAAGAGTATCACTTCTCTTTTTGGCTTCCGAAAGGTTTGGGTTGAAACTGTTTTCATTAAAACAACTCCAAAAATACTTCTCCAGGCTGAGATCACCCATATCTTCAATTAAAAACAATCCCTTCTCCTTTGAAAAATGATAAAGTTCGGGAACCCGAACCCCTGAATTTTCAAAAGACCGATGGATGGAAAGAAAAGGGAAATTTTCAGGATCCTCAAAGCTCTCCCAAACCATTAAAACCCAGGATTTTTCACAAAAACTCACCCGATAATAACGGCGGCTGGAAGCATCCCCTGTCAGAGGACAAAGATCATAATCAGAACTTTCGATAAAAGAAGTTAAAAAATTATTGAAAACATCCATAGGCTCTAATTCACATCCGTTTTCAGGGGCGGCTGAAAAAAAAGAAGGGCTTTGTTTTTTTCCAGGCGATCCATGGTGATCCAGTAAAAAGAGGGGTCCCTCTTTTTCTTATTGAATTGACTTAAGGCTTTTTCCCTGAGTTCGCATATTTTTTGAAGAAGGGTTCTGGTATCTTCGGGGGAAAGATGGGATGAGGAGGGGTTTGCCCCTTTGCAAAAACCGTCCAGAATATGATCTTTGAGTTGAAAAATAAAAATGGAAAAAACTTCAGAAGAGTCCATGGAGTGAATCTGTTGAATCGGAGCCTCAACCCCTTCCACTCCGGCTCCTTTGAAAAAAGTATTATTCTCCAGCCTCATTTTTTGAATTTCAGTTTTAACCCCCTCTTTTCTGGCTCTTTTGAGAAAAGATTTAAAAAAAAGTTCTGAAAATTCCAAATCCCTCTGGATATTGATTCTCTCTGATTCCTTTAACAGGGGAAACAGAAAACCGGCCAATTTGTCACCGGCTTTCCCGGGGGATTCCACAGAGGACCACTTTACCATCTTTGGTGTTCTTGGACTCACTCCCCTGAAAAGAAATGAAATCATGACAAGAGCAATAAAGAGATTGGCCAGAAAAAGAAAGATTGTCACTTTATTAAATCTCATGGAAATCCCCTTTTTTACACAATTCTGTTTTTATACTGATCCGGTTTGAATTTTCATGGAATTTCTCTATGAAAGTTACATGAAAAACAAATGGTCTTCAGTATATATTGATTGAATTTTCATATTTTTTCATCATGGATGTAGTATCTTTCAAATTTCAGGCTTATTTTCTAAATTATTATACACTGCACATTGATGAATTCCAAAAAGTCTGGCAGATTTTTAACAATCTTTGGATTTATGCGGACTTGATCATGGTACAGGTACCCTTGAAAAATATATTGATCCTATTTGGATTTTCACTGAATTTCTTTAGGGATTTTTCATGAAAAACAAAGGATCTTTAACCTATCTCATTATTGGTGATGGTCGTTTATCCCGTCACCTGTCTTCTTATTTCAGGGCCAAAGGCATTTCATTTAAAACCTGGAGTCGGAAAAAGGAAGACAAAAAATCCCTTTATAAAAAAATAAAAAACTGTGATTTTCCACTTCTGTGTTTGCCTGATGACCAAATTCTTCCTTTTTGGCAATCACTGGATTTATCTAAAACCACTGAACCTGAAGAGGTCCCGGAAAAAACAGGTTCTTCCATTTTATCCAGTTCCAACAAACAGGCTGTCCATTTTTCAGGCTCTTTTTTTCATCCCGATATTCCGGGCTTTCATCCTTTAATGACTTTTGGCATGAAAACCTATGAACCCGAAATCTACGAAAAAATTCCCTTTATCGGAGTTCATGAATCTGAAATTTTTAAAAAAATCTTCCCGGAATTAACCAACCCCTATCTGAAAATAAAAAAAGAAGAGCAGGCCCTCTATCACAGTCTCTGTGTTCTGGCCGGAAACGGCACCACCCTTTTATGGGACCTGGTGATTCAGCGTCTTACCGGAATGGGTATTGACAACCAACACTTAAAACCCTACTTACAAAAGATTTTTGAGAATATCAGCAGCCAAACTCAGGGGCGTTGGTCAGGCCCCTGGTACCGGGGAGATAAAAAAACCATTAAAAAAAACAGGAACTCCCTCAATGGAAGCTCCCTTGAAAAACTCTATGAACATTTTTTTGAACTTTCAAAACAGGCAGGACATTTCCATGGACAACATCCTTGATTTTAAAAAAAGAAAAGAACAAAAAAAGAAAATAACCATGGTCACCTGCTATGACCACTGGACGGCAAAAATTCTTGGCAGAACCCAGGTGGACTCCCTTCTGGTGGGAGACAGTGTGGCTATGGTGGTTCACGGTTTTGAAAGCACCATTCACGCCCACATTGATATGATGGTCACCCATACAGCGGCTGTGGCCAGAGCTAAAACCCAAAAACTTATCATCACTGATCTTCCTTTTTTAGCCCATCGCAAAGGAACCAAGAACATGATGAAAGCTGTTGAAAAACTGATGAAATCAGGGGCCCATGCCCTTAAAATTGAAACCGCTCCGGGGCAGGAACATTCTGTCCGCTTTATCAGTAAGTCAGGAGTTCCTGTGATTGGACATCTTGGACTCACTCCACAGTACATTCACCAATTGGGTGGTTACAAAGTCCAGGGTAAAGATCCCGCCACATCCCAAAGAATTTTTCAACAGGCACTGGTTCTTGAACAGGCCGGTTGCCATGCCCTGGTCCTTGAATGTGTTCCCATGAAATTAGCCAGACAAATCACTGAAAAACTTTCCATTCCAACCATTGGAATCGGTGCCGGAGCTTTTGTGGATGGTCAGGTTCTGGTTCTACAGGACCTTCTTGGCTTTAATAAAGAATTTAAACCCCGTTTTTTAAGACAGTTTGCCCATGGTGAAAACTGGATGCAAAAAGGGGTTTCTGATTACACAAGATCTGTTCAAAATCTCAGTTTCCCAAATCAGGAGGAAAGCTTTTTATGAGAGTGGAAAAAAATCCAAAAAATCTGCAACAGCTTCTGGCTGAAATCAGAAAAACAAAAAGCATTGGTTTTGTGCCCACCATGGGGGCTCTTCACCAGGGCCACCTGTCACTCATAAAAAGGGCAAAAACAGAAAACCCCTTTGTGGTTGTGAGTCTGTTTGTCAATCCCACCCAATTTGACAACCCAGAGGACCTTAAAACCTACCCCACACAAAAAAAACAGGACCTGATTTTTCTTAAAAAACAGAAAGTGGATCTTGTTTTTTGTCCCGATAAAAACTCCCTTTATCCTGATAATTACGCTTATAGGGTGATGGAGCAAATTTTCAGTGAAAAACTCTGTGGCCAAAAACGTCCCGGGCACTTTACAGGTGTTCTCACCATTGTTTTAAAACTTCTCAATCTGGTCAGACCCGAAAAAGTTTATTTCGGGGAAAAAGATTACCAACAACTCCATTTGATCCAAAAAATGGTGGAGGCCTTCTTTATCCCCACAGAAGTCATCAGTTGCCCCACTGTGAGAGATCAGCAAGGATTGGCCTTAAGTTCAAGAAACCAGAAACTCAGCGGGGCCGGTCTTAAAAAAGCCAGGGCCTTTTCAAAAATATTAAAGAATTTCAGGGAAATAAGGGAAATTAAACAAAATCTTCAATTTCTGGGAGTTGAGATTGACTATGTTGAAGACAGAATGGATCGGCGTTTTGCCGCCGTGAAAATTGAAAATGTGAGGTTAATAGACAATGTTCAACTATAAAAACAGGTGATTCCTATGACAAATTCAGGATATAACATTGTGATTTGCGTGAGTGGTTCCATTGCCGCTTACAAAAGTTGTGAATTGATTTCAAGCCTTGTCAAAGGGGGAAACAGAGTTAAAGTCATCATGAGTTCCCGGGCGGAAAAATTTATAGGCCCAATATCCCTTGAAGCCCTTTCCAAAAATCCTGTCTGGACAGAGGACTTTCAGGGACCTGTTATGAATCACATTGAACTTGGAAGATGGTGTGATGTCTGTCTGATTTATCCGGCAACAGCCCAAACCATTAACTCTTTAGCCAGTGGAACAGGTGGTGATTCTATAAATTCATTTTTTCTGGCCTATGATTTTCAAAAACCTTTTATGATTGCTCCGGCCATGAACACCCGTATGCTTCAAAATCCCGTCACTCAAAAATCAATTCGTTTTTTAAGTGAAATGGGTTGCAAGATCCTTCCCTCAGACAAGGGAGACCTGGCCTGCGGGGAAAAAGGGGAGGGTCGATTGCTTTCACCGGAAGAGACCATAACTTATCTGTTTAAACAAATGAGTCAATTCCGGTGTCAATCAAAAAGAGTCTTAATCACAGCCGGTGGAACCTGTGAAACCATTGACGGGGTTCGTACCCTGACAAATATGAGTACGGGAAAAACAGGAGCCCAACTGGCTGACTCTCTCCATGAAAAAGGTCACCAGGTTTTACTTTTAACCAGCCGAACTGCTGGAAAACCCATATCCAAAGTGAAAGTGGACACTTACGAGAGTTTTAATGAAATCCATAACACCTTAAAAGCCCTTGGACGAACTCACAGGTTTGACATGATTCTCCACGCTGCCGCCATTAGTGATTATTCCATTGGGGAAATCCAGACACCCGATGGAACCATCATTCCCGGCCAACATAAAATAAGTTCCAAATACGAAAATGTTTCCATCCGACTTGAACGCAATGAAAAGATTTTACCCCGTTTAAAGGACATTTTTGGAAATAAATCCATAGTGGTTGGTTTTAAACTCACCTCAACAGAAAGCAAAGAGGAACAGGCCCGGGCTATTTTCAGTTTATTCACTGAAAACGCCGTGGACTATGTGGTTCACAACGATATGAAAAATATCAACAAAGGAAAACGTCAATTTCTGATGACCTCAAAAGCGGGAGAACAAAAAGACCTGCCTTCCGTCACAGAATTGGCCCGGCATATTTCAAACATTTTATCCCCAATGCAGAAAAAAAGGACTTCTCATGATCTTGTGCCTTGATGTGGGAAACAGTCATATCCATGGTGGCGTTTTCCAGGAAGATAAAATTCTTTTACAGTTCCGAAAAACTTCAAGCCCTAAAAACTCCTCTGACGAATTCGGCGTGTTTTTAAGATTTGTACTAAAAGAAAATAACATTGACCCCTCCGGGATTGAAGCTATTTCCACCTGCACAGTGGTCCCTGATATTCTCCATTCCTTAAAAAATGCCTGTCTTAAATATTTTAATAAAACCCCTTTTGTTTTACAGGTGGGGGTTAAAACCGGTTTAAAAATAAAATACCGCAATCCCGTGGAAGTGGGTTCTGACAGAATCGCCAATGCTCTGGCCTGCACTCATCTGTTCCCGGAAAAAAATCTGATTATTGTGGATTTTGGAACAGCCACCACCCTTTGTGTCATAAACAGTGAAAAAGAATACCTGGGTGGTTCCATTCTTCCCGGAATCCATATTTCCATGCAGGCCCTGGAGTCCCAAACAGCAAAACTTCCCAACGTTGAAATCAAAAAACCTGAGTCCATTATTGGTCGTTCAACGGTTTCAAGCATCCAATCCGGTCTTTATTTTGGTCAGTTAAAAATGGCTGAAGGAATGATTGCCGAGATCATTCGTGAAAAAAACTGGTTTAATGGTAAAAAACCCCTTGTGATCGCCTCAGGAGGTTTTTCCCGCTTGTTTGAATCCCAGAAAATTTTTGACAAAACCATACCGGATCTGGCTCTTAAAGGGCTCTATCTGGCTTTAAAAATGAACAGTTAATATTTATGTAAGATTATTTGTTTTTAAACTGTATTGAGAGTATTTGAACTTTCTGAGGGTAAAATATGTTATTGACAATGATGAAATCAAAAATTCACAGAGCCACTGTGACAAAAGCCAACCTGAACTATGAGGGATCTATCACCATTGATAAAAAACTTATGGAAGCGGCAGATCTTATGACCAATGAAAAAGTGGATATTTACAATTGCAATAACGGGAATCGTTTTTCAACCTATGTGATTCCAGGCAGTCAGGGTGAAATTGGACTCAACGGAGCAGCCGCCCGTTGTTGTCTCCCAGGGGACATTGTTATTATTGTTTCCTACGTTCTTCTATCAAAAGAGGAAGCTGGAATCTTTTCCCCGAAAGTCATCCTTGTTGATAATAAAAACAAGAGACTCAACCCTGGTGAAAAGAATCCTAAATGAAAAAGGGATAACCACTGATTCCCTGGCGGAAAACTCCTTTGAATGCCAGCCCACCCAACTTTTAAAAGCACAGCGGATGGAGTGATTCCTATTGATGGCGGGTTACTTTGTTCTTTTGTGGAAGAAATGGAACAAACTCATAGAGTCAATGTATTAGAGGTGACAAGGGCGGTAACCACTTCTGCATGGCTCAAAAGCAAGGATTTGCATTTTGGCAGTTACATTTCCGGTTTTGCTTTCGGTGGAATAGGAAACTACACACTCAATATAGAAGAGAGAGGGGAGAATTTTAATATCCTCAAAATAACAGGCACTTTTTACTGCGTTCCATCAGAGGTTCACAATTACTGCCTTCCTGACCACTGTACATAACCCACATTAAAACAAAATGGCGGAGAGAGAGAGATTCGAACTCTCGAGACGCTATTAACGCCTACACGCGTTCCAGGCGTGCGCATTCAACCACTCTGCCACCTCTCCTTTAAAAAATCTCAGTGACACTGTTTTTTTAATAAAAAACAACTCCAATAGACAAGGAAATATTTAAGCCCTAGAAAAAAACAATGATGACAAGGTCCCTTCCGGAGGCATTTTTTACACTTTTTCTATAATTCCAAAAGGGTCCTCCACAGGTTCCACTCTATGGGTTTTATCAATCTTTTCGGAGAGTAGGGACAAGGTATGACTATTGTCCAGAAGTTTATCATGCATTCGTCCAACTTGCTTCAATCACTATATTTTTGAGGAGGTTTTGAAACCGGTTCTAATGCATTACATTATAATTTGTTCAAAAAAATGGTTTTTTAAAAGGGACTATATGTATACAATTTATTTCATGAATTCTAAATTCCACTGGAAAAACAGACAAAAATAAAATAAGGAGACCATCATGTCTAAATATAAATTACCATTTATTCTTATTATATTATTTGGAATCGGCTGTTCAACAACAGGAACCAAAACAGCAGACTCTCAAATCCATTCTCATAAAACGGAAAAAATGCGATCACCCCAAGAAGTCGTACCAGATAATTGTCCCAGATGCAGACCCCCGACAATGCCTTCCCAGGATTGCCCCGACCTGACAGGGACTTATAAAGGTCCTTCCTATTCCACTTTTTTAACCCATCAACAAAAAATGGTTGGTGCTGAGGACGAAAAAATCACTATCAGTTTGGAATGGCCAATAGGGGGGGCACTAGTGTACAGGATAAAACACAATGATGCGACTGTCCCGGATGTATTACTCCAGGTTAATGGAAAGCCAAATCCTTTCAACGATAAGAATTTTGAAATTTTTTATTGTGAAGGGGAAGAATTATTTTCTGTATCCCTGGATTTTAATGATGAAGCCAAAATCCACGGTGTCACTTATTCTAAAATCAAGCTCCTCAAATCCGGCATGGAACACCGCCTGACAGGTTTAGATAAAGATGGTCAAAAAGAAACTGGAATAACTTTATATGTTCGGCAGTAATTTCACCTGGACTTTATCTATAGACCAACATTTTTTGTAACAAATAAAAAAGCAATGAAGTTTTACGGATTGAAGATTTTTTGCTTTTTATGTCATTTTCATGAGAAACTTTTTATCCTATACTAATTTTTCATAAAAGAAAATCTTTTCAGATTCAAACACCAAGGGAGGAAAAATGGAACAATTACTTGAAAACAACAAAATCTGGTCTGACTCCGTAAAAAAAGAATCCCCTGATTTTTTTAAAAACCTGTCCAAAGGTCAAAGCCCCTCTTACCTGTGGATCGGTTGTGCTGACAGCAGGGTTCCGGCGGCCCAGGTTTGTGGTTTAAAACCAGGGGATATGTTTGTCCATCGCAATATTGCCAACCTTGTGGTTCCAACAGACAACAATCTCATGTCTGTTCTCCAGTATGCTGTCTTGGTTTTAAAAGTGAATCACATCATTGTCTGCGGGCACACAGGTTGCGGAGGTGTGAAAGCCACTTTGGAGCAAATTCCCCCAGGACCCATTGAACAGTGGCTTAAAAATATTGAAGAGGTTTATAAAAAACACCAAACCCGGTTGGATCAACACCCTGAAGGTTCTGAAGAAAAAGTCAATCATCTTGTGGAGCTCAGTGTTCGTGAGCAGGTTTCCAACCTCAGTGAAACTTCCATTATTCAGGAAGCCCGGAAACAGGGACAGAATTTAAAAATCCACGGCTTGGTCTATGACTTGAAAACCGGAGAATTAAGAGACCTTGAAACCTCTCTTCCATAATCAATCCTGAAAAAGTCTGATTAGAAAATCAGGGCCATTTTCTTGAAAAAAATTATAATTCTTTTTCACCTAAAACCAAAAACTATAGCGGCATCCAGACTTTTTCAGGACTAATGATTTACACATCCTGGAACCTGTGACCGGATTCATCGAGAATAAGGGCTTTCTGAGCTTTAAACCAACTGCCAAGGTTAATGGAATAGACTTTTTTCTCCCTTTCATTAAATTCATAAACATCACGAACATGGGTATGACCTGTAATAAGATAATCAAAAAAATTTTCCCCCACCATTTTTTTTGCATAATCATGCATAAACTGCCTGATACTTTCCTCACTAAACCTATCAGGGCTGGAATTGTAATAACGACTAACCCCACTGGCTCTTTCACCCATCCATTGAAGAAAAGAACCAGGCATATTTTTAAGGATAAAACTCACGGGTTTTGAGCGTAAAAAAGCTCTTAAAAAAAGATAAGATTTATCATCGGGATTCATAAAATCCCCATGCTCAACCCTTATCTTATAATTGCCAATGGAAAAAAAAGCAGGTCCATCATGGACCTTAACCCCAACTTCCTGTTGCCAAAATTGTTTCAAATGAAAATCATGATTGCCTTCAAAGTAATGAACTTTGATCCCTTTTTTAACGACAACATTTATAGCATTTACGATTTTTAAAAACTTTGCAACAAAATATTCATGCCTGTGAATCCAAAGGTCAAAAATATCACCCACTAAAAAAAGATGACTCACCTGATGGGATTGATTGCTCAATGCATATAAAAAGAGCAATAGTTTCTTACTATTGCTCTCCTCCACATCACGGATATGGATATCCGATAAAAAATAAGCTCTAATCATCTTTTGTAAACTGTTGCCTCCGCAAATAGGTGGGAACATCCAAGTCATCCTGATTCAAAGGTGCATCCAACAACCTGTCTTCCACCTCCTGTTCCTCTATAGGCATGGACAGTTGTTTGGAATGATTTTTCCTGGGATGAGTCATTTCCTTATAGACACGGGCTTTTTCTATTAAAAGATCCGTTTTGTGTTCTTTATTACTCACAGGGGCTGGTTTCGGGGGAGAAAAAACCTGTTCATGGACGGATACTGTCTCTTCTGTATCCACTTCGTTTTCACTGGTTTTGTCATGAAGTGTTATTTCTTCATAATCCTGATCTTTGAAATCAGAACTCTGAACATTTTTATCTTCCATATTATTTTCTGAATGATTTTTTTTCAGATCGACCGGAGGACGATAAATAACCCGGTTTTGTTGGTTGTTCACGGATACCCTGGGATTTTCCGTAATGTCTTTATCAAAACCTGTGGCAATCACTGTCACCCTGACCGAATCCCCCATACTTTCATCAATCACAGCACCAAACATGATCTCAGCCTCATCATGGGCCGCTTCAGTAATCAATGTGGAAGCTTCATTGATCTCATGGAGGCTTAAACTCTCACCACCTGTGATATTAATGATAATACCCGTTGCACCTTCAATGGAAATATTTTCGAGAAGGGGTGATGAAATAGAAGCCTTCGCCGCTTCCATAGCACGATGATCTCCATCGGCTGTTGCCATACCCATAATGGCCATACCCTGGGCTGACATGACAGTGCGAATATCGGCAAAATCCAGATTGATTAAACCACGATCATTAATAAGGTCCGATATTCCCCGAACGGCCTGCAATAAAACCTCATCAGCCTTTTTAAAAGTTTCAAGGAGAGGGGTTTTTTCATTGGAGATGCTGAGAAGTTTTTGATTTGGAACTACAATCAAAGTATCCACGTTTTCTTTTAACTCCTCAATTCCCTCAAAGGCCTGACGTGTGCGTTTTTTACCTTCAAACAGAAAAGGTTTGGTGACCACACCAATGGTGAGGGCACCCAGTTCTTTTGCAATCTTTGCAACAATGGGAGCCCCACCTGTTCCTGTTCCTCCACCCATGCCAGCTGTGATGAAGACCATATCAGCCCCTTCAAGAACTTCCACAAGATCATTGTATGACTCAATGGCCGCCCGCTTGCCGATTTCCGGATTGGCTCCCGCTCCCAAGCCCTTGGTTAAATCACGACCCATTTGGATCTTTTTATTGGCTTTATGGGGTTGAAGAGCCTGAATATCCGTATTGGCAACAATAAATTCCACACCACTCAGACCCCCCTGAATCATCGTTTCAACAGCGTTATTTCCGCCGCCTCCTATTCCAACAACCCTGATACTTGCACCAGTATTTGTTTTTTCTTCCAATTCAAACATAAAATCCCCCAATCATATGGATAAGGCTTTGCTCATAATTTTCTTAACCTGATTCCAGGCTCCACCTGTTTTACCTGTCAAAATTTTTCCCTTTGTTTTCGATAGAAATTTTTGATCACAACCGAGGAGAAGAGTTCCAATGGCTGTGACAAAAGCGGGATTGTTGTAATTCTCTTCCATACCAATAATGTTTCTGATCCTCGCTCTTCTCACTGGAATATCAAAAGTGAATTCAGCCAGTTCAACCAATCCCTGCAATAAAGAACCACCACCGGTAAAAACCACACCGGCACTTGCATGATTGAGGACATCCCATCCATTGAGTTGATTGAAAATAAGGGAAAGGGTTTCCTCAGCCCTTGCCTCAAGGATACGACTTAATTCAATGCGGGGAATCTGATTGTTTTTTCTCTCACCAAGTCCAACCACTTCAATACTTTCATCCTCTCCAACCATATCAACCAAAGCGGTTCCATGTCTTTTTTTAATGATTTCAGCCTGATCCACAGGGGTTTTTAGGCCAATGGCCACATCCTGAGTGAAATTCAAACCACCCACCGGAATGGTCCCTATGTGGCTCACACAGGAATCCCTGTAAACAATAAGTTCACAAGTCCCCCCACCTATTCCAACAAGAACAACTCCAGCCTGTTTTTCATCCTCTTCAATTGTGGCAAGAGAACAGGCGTACTGATCCAGCACAATCTGACTGACTTCCATATCTGTTTTTTCAATACAGGTTAAAAGATTATTAATATTTTTTTCAGAAACGGTAATGAGTTGGGCATCCACTTCCAGGCGAACCCCACTCATGGCCACAGGCGAATCAATTCCCTGCTGACTATCAACAGTAAAAGATTTCGGTAAAGCGTGGAGGATACGGCTTTTTTCCGGAATGTGAATGGTTTTTGCCACCTCCAGAACCCGATGAACATCCTTTTCATTGATTTCATGACCGCTTACAGGAATCAACCCGTGAGAAGTCATGATTTGAACCCCCTTCCCTCCAACAGACAAATAAACCTCAGATAATTTAATCCCCGCCAGCCTCTGGGCTTTCTCTTTGGCCTCAATAACAGCTCTTATCGTTTCATCCATATTGACAATCTGACCCTGCCTGACCCCGTTGTTTTTCACTTCACTGAGGGCAATCAGGTTTATTTCCGATTGGTTACAACTGGCAACAGCCATTACAACTTTTGTTGAACCAATATCCAATGCAGTAATAATCTGATTTCGACTTTGTTTCATTTACCAAATCCCTTAAATGTTCAAAAAATGGAACCAAACCACAACAAATTCTGACCAAACTTTTCGTAAAATTTTTGCAGGATATTGAACTTTATAAAAAGTTTAAATCAGTACCTTTAAAAGCTTATGAACCCTTACGCAGTCTGACAAGGACTTTTTTGGTAAAGCTGGCATCAATGACGCGTGCCTTTTGATTCTGACTTTTAAGATAATCCATCACCCTTAAAACCTGCAAGCCTTTGGTCGAGATATTTTCCTCTCCCAGATAAACTGTGATCCCACTATCCATCAAATTCAGTTGCAGGCCGGTCATGGGTTTAAAATTAATAGAGGAAATATTTTCCGTTTTTAAAGCCCCAAAATCGGGAATTTCTCCCAATATCCTTGTCAGTTTTTTTAGGAATTCCGGATCTTCCGCAATTCGATCATTGTACAAAACAGGAACCACAGGGACCAGAGTGGGTTCAACAGGGCCTAATTTTTCCCCTTCCCTGGTGATGACAAAAATTTCATTTTTGTTATCAATAAACAGAGCAATAATACCTTTCAAATGAATCGTGGTGGAAATCCGATCGGGAAAACGTCTCCACAACTCCACTTCTTTAATCCAATGGTTTTTCAATATTCTGTTTCTCAATTTTGGTAAACTGACATTCCATATATTCTGTCCTTTTAACCCCAGAAGTTCTTTTACCCAATAAGGTTTTAAGGTTTGAACCATGGCTTTTTGGTTGTCCTCATAGACAACTGAAACAGATGTATCAGAAATTATAAAAAAATCGTTTTCAGCTTTTAGAATATGACCCAGAGCCACAGCCAGTAAAACAGGAATAAAAACAACAAAAATTTTTTTTAAGAGTCCCACTGTCTCCAGTTTAAACTGAACTTTCAATCATGGGAAGAAAACTCTGTCCACAGGTCCTGGGTAAAATCCATACTGATCCTGTTTGAATTTTAGGGGTTTTCCCCTCTTAAAAGACCGAAAACCCAAACGGACCAGTATGATCCGGTTCTTTTTTACTGACAGACTTCCGTGATCTTTGCTGTGACACTTAAGTCAAAATCCGTCCAGGTCACACTCTTTTTATCTTTTCCCGTATGAAGAAAACCACAGCGTTTTTTAAATTTTTTAATCTGTTCTCCAAAAGCGTATTCAAGGGCATCAAAACGACCCCGTGCATTCAAAACTCCTGCATTTATTTTGTAATCAAATATCACTTTCTGAGAAACACTGTTTATTTTTAACCGGGTTTCAATGGTTTTCTCTGTCACTTTCTCAACTGAAACAGTGACCACAGTCCCCCCTGAAAGCCCTGAAAATAATGTCTCTGCTATATTTTTGTCCCGCATTGAATCCCCGGAATCCAAAGTTGTCAGATCCACTGTCACCACCAGATCCTTGAAAAGATCCATGATATTTTTCTTTTTTTCATATTTATTGAGTTTAAAACCGCTAAATTTTCCACCAACCCCTGTTTTTTCAGTGAACTTATAACCTGTCGCCCCAACAAGACTGTGCTTTGGATCAAATTCATAGGTGCAGTTTTTGGAAAAAACCGTCAATGAAAAAGAAAGACAACAAAAAATTAAAAATATTTTAATCAGACAAACCTGTAAAAATTCACAAAGAAATATGTAAAAAAATTTCATAAACATCCTCCAATAAAAGTTTTTTATCTTGAAAAAAATGAAAACTCAAATAAAATAAATAATCACTGGTCCTGTTTTCAGACTTTCTGTGTTTTCCCACGGGAAACCCCAAACCGGATCAATTTTTTCAATCCATGAAGGTTTAAGGATAACAAGTCTATGAAGCACTCAATACTCTGTATTGATGATGAATCTTACAATCTGGAAGCTCTCAAACGACTTTTTAGAAAAAGTTATAATGTTATAACCGCCCTTTCGGGTCCCAAAGCCCTTGAAGAGCTGGACAAACAAGAGGTTTCTTTAATCATCAGTGACCAGAAAATGCCGGAAATGACAGGTGTTGAATTTTTTATGAAAGCAAAAAAAATTCAACCCGATACCATCAGAATCCTGCTGACAGGATACACAGACCTGGAATCCGTTATTGATGCCATCAACCAGGGACAAATTTACAGATACATCACCAAACCCTGGGAACCCAGGGAATTTTTGAGTATCGCCTCACAGGCTGTAGAGGTTTTTGAAATGAAACAGACAATCAGCCAGCAAAATCAAAAATTACTCCTGGCCAATAAAGAATTAAAAAGTCTTAACAAAATAAAAATGGATTTTATGTTGCTTGTTAATCATGAACTAAAAACACCATTGACAACTATTTTCAGTTTTCTACAGCTTCTTAACGAGGAAACCCTAAACACGGATCAAAGACTTTATGTGGATAAAATCTTAAACAGCACCCATCGGTTGCAGGACCTTATTGACAGCACTCTTTTAATCACCCGCCTTAAAATCAATCAGGAAATTCTAACAAAAGAACAACTCGATATTGAATTTCTTATTCAGAATCAATGGCAATCTCTATATCCCAATTTCAAAAAAAAGAATTTAAAACTTGTTTTAAAAAACTCGGAACACTCCCAACAAACCGGAAACTCCAAATACATTGGAATTATCATTAAAAAATTACTGCATAACAGTTTTAGCCACAGCAAACCTGACACCGAGGTGATTTTTGAACTTTTTGAAACTTCAAAAAACTGGGGCATTAAAACCCAAAACCATCTGGCTAAGGAACTTGAGCAGACTCCGGAGCAACTTCTTGAAGTTTTCAGCACTTCGGAAAAAATACTAAATCATTCCGGAGGAACCGGTCTGGGACTTGCTGTCATACAAACCATTGTCAGCCTCTTTGGAGGGAAAAATTCAAATTGAAAGTAAAGACCTGAAGTTTCAACTGAAAATTATCCTGCCCAAAACCTCAATTCACAAATCCTGAAAAAGTTTCATCTGACTATTTTCAGGACTAATAATTCAAAATTGTGTAAAATTTCTATTCTTTAACAAGGTTTTTCATAGTGCAATGGACCTTACAGGCTTTGAAATAAAGTTCATGAAAGCTTTGATTGATACTGTGTTTTTTTGATCCCATAGCCCCTAAAAAATTAGTCATTACAAAATAAACTGTGACAAGAACCAAATAATTTTTTGCTCTCCGGTTCCATTTTTTATCCTTAAAAAAAGTCTCAAAACCCAGAAGAATGGGAATTAAGGACATGGGCCAGACAAAAAGCAAATGCCAATAAATGGGAAGAGTGGGGGAAATGGCCGTTGCCACAAGGGCACTGAAAAAAGCCGCAATTCCGTAAACTTTGATCCAATCGGAGTTTTTTGTCATTTTGTATTTTAAAAAATTAAATTTTTCCCTGTTGTTTTTAAAAAATCTGTAATTCATGTAAAAAGATAAAGACACTCCAAGGAGTCCAAAAATGTATTTGATAAACAGCCATAAATATTTAATGGCAAGGTTTAGACTTTCCAAACCAATCCATGAAAATTCCAATTGATGAAAAATATGTTTTTGAAAAATATTGGAACCAAACAAAATCCAATACCAAAAAGCCTTTAATATTGGATACATAGCCACAAGTCCGAAAAACAAAAATCCCTTATCATCACCCCCTCCCGGCTTGATAAAAAGATCCGGATCTTTGAGAGCTGCCAGAAAAAAAGGAATAAGACTCATAAGACCAAGAAAAAGACTGGAAAACACTCCCCCCCAATGGAGTTTCACAGCTTTCATCCACAAAAGCATCAAAGTCATGAAAAATAAAATCACAAAAGAGGGATGGACCTGTAAACCAATAAAAAGACTCAAACCATGAAACAGATTGGGTAAAAAACGGGATTGGCGGGACATTTTATAAGCCGACCACATATGAACAACGGAAACAAAAAAAATATATCCCGGATTCCATAAAAAAACTTCGCTCAAACGCCAGGGATTGAGCCAGAAAAAGACAATAAGAACTGTCATTCCCAAAGGGGAAATAAAATCCTTAAAAACATATTGAAACATGAAAAGAGCCAGAAAATGAAGGAAAGTCAAAAAAACAAGGGCGGCCCAGGGGGAAAACCAAAGTTTCATGGGAAGCCCTGAGACTAAAGTTAAAAAAGAACCGGGGACAGAACCACTGACTCCACTGCTGGAAAGACTTCCATAGGGGATCACAACATTCTGTGTTACCAACAGATGGGCTTTATTGAGGATTTGGATCACATCACCGTCAATCAGGTGCCCATAACCAAAAAGGCCCGTGAGTAAAAAACCCAGCAATATCAGGAAAATATTTAACATTTTTGACTTTTCAGGAAACATTCATTGATACCAAAGATATACTAAAGATCATTTATTTTTCATGGGGAAATTCCATGAAAACTCAAACACGATCAGTATATTTGTTTTTTTATGTCATTTTCATGAAAATTCAAACACAATGGGGCCATCCTATGTTAAAAGCTTTTCCAGGTCCACTTTTATCAGGGGACTATTAAAAAGGTGCCAAATATGAGATATTCCAGGATCAAACCACATGGAAGTGTGCTTGAAGTGCATCAAAATGAGGTTTGAGTGATTGCAATAAAAAAGATGATATACTGTGGTCCGGTTTGAATTTTCATGGAATTTCCCTGAGAGATCATTTATTCTATGCTGAATTTCTTTAGCCAAAATCCGCTTAAAACAAATGGTCTTCAGTATACTTTTCAATAGTCCATTAATGATTATCTGATCGGAGAAAAAACAATTGAATGGAAAAATAATTCTTGTGGTCCCCTGCTATAATGAGGAAAAAAGACTCAATCCTGAAATTTTCATGGAAAGCCTTGAAAAAAATGACCAACTCCACTGGCTTTTTGTGAATGACAGTTCAGAGGATAAAACAGTCGAAATCATCAATAAAATGGTAAAAGAAAAACCCTCCCGTATTTTTTTTACACTCCACGATAAACAACAGTGGTAAAGGGGAGGCTGTCCGCCAGGGGTTACTTAAAGCCCTTGAGAAAAAAGTCACTCTCACAGGCTATTTTGATGCCGATCTCGCCACACCCATGACTGAGATTCTCAGGCTGCTAAACCTTTTTTGGAAAAAAGATCATAAAGTTCTCCTTGGGTCCAGAGTCTTTTTGTTGGGCCATCGCATTGAACGCAAATGTTGGCGTTTCTGGCTGGGCCGTTGTTTTGCTCTGGTTGCCTCCCGCCTCCTGAAACTCAAAGTCTACGATACCCAATGCGGAGCCAAGTTGATTTTAAATTTTGACAATCTAAAACCTTGTTTGGAAAAACCTTTTATGTCCCGCTGGCTCTTTGATGTAGAACTTATTCAGCGAATCCTGAAAACAGGAAAACTTCAGGTTTCCGATTTTTTTGAAGAACCTCTTTTAATGTGGACTGATGTGGGAGGATCAACGCTTAAAGTTAAATCCTTTTTAGTGGCTTTTATAGATCTCATTAAAATCAGGATCAATGGAATAAAATGACAGATCTATGAAAACCTCAAAAAAACATTCAAAAAAATCTTATCCCCACAGAAAAAAATTTAAGGTTACTGACAATAATCATGAACCCAATACAGATATAAAAAAGAATTCTCCGGGAACATCAGATTCCCATGGAATTTCCACCAAAAGTCATGGATGAAGTAAAACACATCCCCTCAAAAGTGAAACCCCAAGAATGTGATAAGAGAAAAGATCTCAGAAAATCAGCTTTCATAACCATAGACGGAATAACGGCCAAAGATTTTGATGATGCCATTTTTGTTCAAAAAACAGGAAAAGGGTTCTGCCTCCAGGTGGCTATTGCCGATGTCAGTCATTATGTCAAACAGGGAAGTCCTCTTGATGATGAGGCTTTCAAAAGGGGAACCAGTGTTTATTTCCCGAACTTTGTGGTTCCCATGCTTCCGGAGAAATTATCCAACGGCATCTGCTCTTTAAATTCTGATGTGGATCGGCTGGCCTTTGTCTGTGAAATGCAAATAGATTTTAATGGCAGTGTCAACAAAACCCAAATTTATGAAGCCGTGATTTGTTCTCAGGCCCGCCTCACTTATGATGAGACTCAGAAAATTATTGACGGTCACAAGCCCCATAAAAAAGAAGCGGTTCAGGAAAACATTTTACGGGCATCCCGACTTGCAAAAATCCTAATGAATAAACGTCGCAGGGAAGGAACTCTTGAACTGGAAATCCCTGAAACCGAGGTGCTTGTGAATAAACTGGGACAAACCACAAACGTGATAAAAAAAGAAAGAATTTTTGCCCATAAACTTATTGAAGAGATGATGTTAATTGCCAATGTTTCAGTGGCCGGAATGATTGAGAAAAAAAAACAACCCTCTCTTTTCAGGATTCACTCCCCTCCTGATTCAGAAAATATTGACCGGCTTCAGCTTTTTTTATCCCAATTTGGCAGTCACAAAAAATTAAAAGGCAAACATCTTCAAAAAAAAATAAACCGATCCTTACAGGAATTTAGCTCAAAACCACAGGGTCTTATCCTCAATATGCTAACCCTCCGGGCCATGAACCTGGCTGTCTATGATAAAAACAATATTGGTCATTTTGGGTTGGGATTTTCCCATTACACCCATTTTACCTCTCCCATCCGTCGTTATCCCGATCTTGTTGTTCACAGGATTCTTAAAAAACTTTTTACTCCATCCCCTTATGGATTTCTCTATTCTGAAGAGGATTTGGGGAGTTTTGGAACTGTTTTAAGTGGTTCTGAACAAAAAGCCATCAAAGCCGAAAGACAGGTTACGGCCATAAAAAAAGCCCGGTTCCTTGAAAACAGGGTTGGTCAAAATTTTTCCGGCATTGTAAGTAATGTAACCCGATTTGGAATGTTTGTTTTATTAGAACCTTTTAATATTGATGGCCTGGTTAAAATAGAAAACCTTGGAAATGATTTTTTCGAGTTTCACGAGGAAAATCTCATGCTAACCGGTCGAAGAACGGGAAAAATCTATAAACTTGGAGACAGCGTGGATATTATTATCACTGCTGTTGACACAGTGGACGGAAAGATTGATTTTTTATTGTCCAAAAAAGATGGAACCCCGCTTTTAGGACGATCTTTTAAAAGGAATTTCAAAAAATCCGGAAAAAAATATGGAAAACGAAAAACCTTTTCTTCCAAATCCAGAAAAAAAATGAAATAAAAAATTCATCTTCTGTTCTTGTCCTTATTTCGACCATTTTTTATATTTTATAAGACTTTTCATACCCAGTCGATCCTGAAAAGCCTGATTTAAACAAATGGTTTCTTTACCCAGCCAATCCGTCCAGATTTCGGATCTTTTGCTCTGCTTGAAAAATCAAAACCCTGGGAATTAAAACCTTTTTTTGCAGTGAACTTATACTGATCGTGTTTGAGTTTTCATGGAATTTCCCTGAGAGATCATTTATTCTATGCTGAATTTCTTTAGCCAAAATCCGCTTAAAACAAGTGGTCTCTCAAAAATAGCATGAAAAATAAATGATCTTTAGTATAAAACAAATGGTTTTTAGCGGGTTATGAAAAAAACTTTAATATTTCTTATTTTTTTATTTTTAAGCTATCCCGTTTCCGGAGATAATTTCAACATTGCCATCGGTGAGTCCATCAGACTTCCCACCCACCCAACGGAAAACCTGTACTTTCAAAAAAAAGGTCTGGTAACGCTCAAAGATCTTGGATCCAAAATCATCATAACAGGAAAAAAACTGGGGGAAACCCGACTGACCATGGGTAAAAACACCCATCACATCCGTGTTTTAAGAAAAAATCTCTTTGAAACCTTCAAGCAACTTCAAAAATGGTCAAATGGGAAAAGGGGACCGGAAATCCTTGTGACAAATCAGCATATTTCAATTGGAGGTCGTTTTTTGAGTTTTTATGACTTCAGGGATCTGGAAAAATTCATGGAAGAAAACTCCCATTTTAGAATCACAGCCTCTATGACAAACCCATTGAAAAAGAAAATTAAAACTTATATCACAAAGCTTCTGGAAGAAACCAACCTGACACCCGGAACTTTAAGTTTTCAGCCCCACTTGCAATTGAGAATTAACAAAAAAAGTCAAAAAAACCGCTACAAAAAACTTTTAAGTCCCTTTGGAATTGAAGTGATCCCGGATTCCAATGAACTGGCACAGATTCCTGTCATAAGAATCAAACTCTATGTGGTCCATTTAAAGAAAAGTTTTTTAAGAAAATGGGGGTTGGAATGGCCCGGAAAATTTTCAGCCAATGTCCTCCCCGAAGCCACAAAATTTGAACTGTTCAATTTTTCCCTGCAAACTCTGGAAACCCAGGGTTCCGGGCAAATTCTGGCCAACCCCACTCTTATCACCGAATCAGGTAAAACCGCTGAATTCCATTCGGGAGGGGAATTCCCCATCGTAACCACCAGTCGGTTTAATAACAACGTTCAATGGAAACCCTACGGTTTATCTTTAAAAACAACACCCAAAGCCAATGCAAAAAAAAACCTGAGGGTTTCAATAAAACTGGAACTCTCCAGTATTGACCAAAGTCTTTCCATAAACGGTATTCCATCTATCACCAGAAGTCATTTTAAAACAGAAGTGAATCTGAAAACTCCAAAACCCATTGTTCTTTCAGGTTTTTCCCGTCAGGATTCGGGAAAAAACAATCAGGGTCTGCCCTGGTTAAGTCAAATACCTCTTTTAAGACCCCTTTTTTCAAGCGGTCAGATTTATAACAGTGAGATGGAATTGGTCTTTATCCTGCTTCCAAGTTTTTATGAATAATAAACTCAAAGAGACTGTAAAAAACATTTATCAATCCTACTCCCCTCTCAGCAAACCTGAAACACAACTGTTGTATGGAAATAATAAAAATGATTTTAAAAAACTTGTGGAAAAGAAAATAAAAGATCTGAATGAAGAAGAACAAACAAGGGTAAAAAATGAACTTTTTGGTTTTGGTCCCCTGACTCCCCTTATGGAAAATAAGAGCATCTTTGATATTATGGTTCAAGGTTCTCAGTCCATTTTTTATGAAGATTCAGAGGGTATGAAAAAACTGGAAGACTGTTTTCTGACTGATCATTCCTTTAAAAACTTTTGTGAAAGAATCATGAAAGAGTCACAACTTCTTATCAATAAAAAAGACCCCTTTGCCAATGGAAAAATCGGAGACTTTCGTCTTCACATGATCATACCACCCATTACCAGGCAAACCACCATCACTTTGAGAAAACACGGCACCCATATCCGCTCCCTTGAAAAACTTAAAGAACAGGCTTTCTTGACCCGGACCCAACAACTCTGGTTTAAAAAACTTCTTGAAGATCAATTTAATTTTCTTATTATCGGTCCAACGGGTTCCGGGAAAACCACATTTTTAAACAGCCTGATCCATGAAATTTCTCAAGATCAAAGGCTGATTATTATTGAAGATACCGATGAAATTCAAATTCAAAACCCTCTGAGTTCAAAACTTCTGGCCAGGGAACTCTGTCCCAGCAGTTTAACTCCTGTGACCATGAGCGATCTTGTCAAACAAAGTTTACGAATGAGGCCGGATCGTCTGGTGGTGGGGGAGGTGAGAAGTTCTGAAGCCAAAGACCTTTTGCAGGCCCTGGCCACAGGGCACAGGGGATCCATGGGTACACTCCATGCCCAATCAGCCAAACAGGCTCTGCTCCGTCTGGAAATGCTCATCCAAATGGGAGCCCCCCAATGGAGTCTCCACTCCATCAGGCAACTGATTCAAATGAGTCTTGATTATCTGATTGTCCTCAAAGACAACCGTCTGCAAAAAGGAATCATGGAGGTTTGCAAAATCACATCCCATGAAAAATTCGGCCTCCTGTTACAAAAAGTGGATTTTAATATTGTGAATCACAATCTTTCCGAACTCACAAATGGTCAACATTCTCAAAAATCCCATCTCTCCCAAAATCAGGGAACCATTGGTGCTTTCTTCTGAACTTCATCGGATTGCTTATTTATATTTTTCTCCAATCAAATAAGTTTGAAAATCAATTTCAGAATTCAGGTAGAAACAAACACGGGCAAACGTCTTTAAAGTCAGGTTACGACCCTCAGACAAAAGCTCTGTCACATGGGCTTTGGATTGATTAAGTCGTCCGGCCAGTTCTGCTTTGGAAATATTGCTGTTTTTCATGAGTTCAGCAATTTTTTCCTGAGCTTTTAGTAGGGTCAGTTCTTCATAAAATTCAGGATCATTTTTATACTTTTTAACACTTCCTGGATAAGATCTTTCTTTTCTTTTAGACATTTTATCTTCCTCTCACTTCTTCATAGATATGTACTTTTTTACACAAATTTTGCGTTTTTTGCTTTTCATTTTTTGGCCATTCATCTTGTTTTTTCCTGAATCCATCCAATAAACATATATGGTTACGCACTTGCTTTAAATAGATAAAACTGATGCGAATTTGTCTTGTCGGTTTAAACTCAAAACAACTATCACAAGTAAAATTTAATTTCTTCAATTTTTGGCCATTTATAATTCTCCCTTTTTGGGAATCAAATAAATTAAATAATACTTCTACTTTTCTTTGTTCTCCGTCTATCAGTTCATCAAAAAAATTTGAATATGGACATTGGTTGCTAATTTGAACGGCTTTAATTTTTATATTCTCTCCTTCCCAAATGTCGATAAAATTTACGTTGTCTGACATATAGTCCTTCATATTCCATTAACATAAAGTTAATATATATGTTAATTTTAAAATAATCAATAAAATTAAAAAACTTATTGATTTCAGTAGGTTAAAAACGAATTCCCAGTTCCCGGAGTTGACGGGGTTCCGGTTTTGAGGGGGAGCCGGACATCAAACACTGGGCTTTTGTTGTTTTCGGGTAGGCAATCACGTCACGAATGGCCTCTGTTCCGGCCAGAATCATCACCAACCGGTCAAGGCCCCAGGCAATCCCACCGTGGGGAGGGGTTCCATAGGTCAGAGCTTCCACAAAATAACCAAACTTCTGTTTGGCAAGCTCCTCACTTAAACCCAAAGCCTTAAACATGGCTTTTTGAACTTCCTGACGATGAATCCGAATACTCCCTCCAGCCAGTTCATGACCGTTGCAGACAAGATCATAGGCTTTGGCACACACTTTTGATAAAGCCTGAAAGTCCCCTGACTTTAAAATCTCCACATCCTCATCTTTGGGTGCAGTAAAAGGATGATGGCAGGCCACAAAACGTTTTTCCTCCCTGTCATAACTGAGGAGAGGAAAGTCCACGACCCAACAAAATTGATCCCTGGACTTGTCAATAAGATCAAATTCCTCTGCCAGATGCCCACGGAGAAAGCCCAGTGAGGCATTGACCACTTCCTCTTTGTCTGAAACAAGAAGCCCCAAACCAAAACCCCGGGGACAAAGTTGTTTGTAGACAGAAGCCAAAAGCTCTTGGGATAAAAACTTAGCCGCAGGGGATTTGTAATCCTCCCCTTGCTTTTTAATCCAGACAAGACCTCTGGCCCCGTAAGTTTTTATGGACTCTATCCACTTGTCTATTTTGGATCTTGATATTTCCTCTTTAAGAGTCAGACCCAGACCACGAACCACTCCCCCTTCACCAAGAGTTGAATCAAAGACTTTAAACCCGCAATTTTTAAGCAGATCTGAACAATCAATAATTTTCACGGGGTTTCTTAAATCCGGACTGTCCGTGCCGTATTCAGCCAGGGCTGTCTTGTAGTTCAGAACAGGAATGTCAGGTAAATCCACCGATTTTATTTCCTTCCAAATAATTTTAAGCAGTTTTTCACTGAGACTTCTCACATCCTCCTCATCCACAAAAGTCATTTCAATATCAATCTGGGAAAACTCAGGCTGTCTGTCCGCTCTGAGATCCTCATCCCGAAAACACCTGGCAATCTGAAAATAGGAATCCAATCCCCCGATCATCAGGAGTTGTTTTAAAGTCTGGGGACTTTGTGGAAGGGCGTAAAATTCTCCGGGACTGATACGGGAGGGAACCAGATAATCCCTGGCCCCTTCGGGAGTGGTTTTATAAAGAATAGGGGTTTCCACCTCCCAAAAACCCTCTTTACTCAAAGTGTTCCGAACCAATTGGGTCACCCGATGACGTAAATGCAGACAATGCTGCAACCGGGGATTTCTTAAAGAGAGGTAACGATACTTTAGCCCCATGAGTTCTGAAACCTTGGTGTCCCCCACCACAAAGGGAGGTGTCTGGGCCTTTGAGAGGATTTCAAATTCCCCGACTTCAATCTCAATGGCTCCTGTTTTCATTTTGGTATTAACCATTCCTTTGGGACGGGGACGAACCTTTCCCTGAACAGCTATAACAAATTCATTTCTTAACTTCTTAGCCGAACTCATCCCTGCCTGGGCTGGATCCAGAACGATCTGTACAAGACCCTCCCTGTCCCTGAGATCCACAAAAATTAAACCACCCAAGTCACGACGACTGTGAACCCAACCCATAAGGACCACTGTTTGATCCTTATGTTCCATCCCCAACTCACCACAACGATGGGTTCGTTTTTTCCCAGTTACAAAAACCATACTTTCCTTACATTATCAGTCAATGACCCTGTTTTAAACAAAACAATTTCTCCGGGTTTCTGCTCTTCACCCTCTTGAAACCAATCATTCCATCCATAGGCTGGAGCCACCCAAAGCCAATAGCTCTAAAAAAAACATAAATTGACAACAAAAATTATAAAGAACCCACTGGACCTATATAAAATTCCCATGAAAATTTTATAATGATCCTGTTTCTTTTTTCAAGCCTCTTTTGAATTTCCAAAAAACATTGAAAAATGAGGTAAAATCAGTATAAGTCATTGAAGCAGGAGGAAATTTGCCAAAAATAAATATCAACCACCCATCCCCACTCACAGCAAAGGAAACTTTTAACAAAGTCAAAGAATTACTTTCCAATGAGGAAGGGTTTAAAAAATTTGACAACAGTATCCAAAACCATTTTGATGACTCCAAAATGACTGGAGAAGTCAAAGGTGGCCAATTCAAGGCAAAATTGGATGTCACCGAGTCCGGCGATCAATCCCTTGTTTCAATAGTCATTGATATCCCTTTCTTATTCATGGCTTTCAAAGGACAGGTGACAACGTCCATTGAAAAAAAACTCAACCAACTCCTCTCTTAATATCGGAACCCAAAGGAATGATTTTCAAAAGAAATAAAAACAGAAAAAAAGTCAAAAATCAGAAAATTCAGACTGTTTCAGGAACAGACAAAAAACATATCCCTGAAATTGTGGAAAGCCCTCCCCCGTCCAAAGCCATAACAAAATTACCCGCACTCAGTGACGGTCTCACTTATTATCTGGAAACCATCCAACGCTACCCCCTCTTGTCCAGAGAGGAAGAGTTCAAAATAGCCAAACGCTATCAGGAAACAAGGGATCCAAAAGACGCTGAAATCCTGGTAACCTCCAACCTTCGTTTCGTGGTCAAAGTGGCTGCGGAATACTCACAATTCAGATCAAAACTTATCGACTTGATTCAGGAGGGCAATATCGGCCTCATGCACGCAGTAAAAGAATTTAATCCCTACAAAGGGGCAAGACTTATCACATACGCTGTCTGGTGGATCAGGGGATACATTCAGGATTACCTTATGAAACAATACTCCCTTGTAAAAATCGGAACCACTCACTCCCAAAGAAAACTCTTTTACAATCTGAAAAAAGAAAAAGACAAACTGGACCGTATGGGTATGGAACCCACTGTGAAACTTCTCAGTGATCAACTTGGAGTTTCGGAAAAAGACGTACGCATCATGGAACAGAGAATGGCCCGCAAGGATGTCAGTCTGGATCAACCTGTCAGAGACAATGAGTCCACACATTTTCTTGATCTTGAACCCGCTTCCAATGAGGATATCACTGAAGAGCTTATCGGAAAGGAATCCCTTGAAAAACTCAAGCAAGTGATCCATCATCTAAAAGATCAATTGTCAAAAAAAGAAATTTACATTCTCGATAAACGCCTACTCAGTGACGAACCCATGAAACTTCAGGAAATTGGCAATGAATGGAAAGTCAGCAGAGAGGCCGTTCGTCAAATGGAAGCCCGTTTGCTGAAAAAGATCAGAAAAAAAATGCTCCCTGATAAATAGTCAGTTCCGGAAATATATCATTTGAAAGAAATAGATTGACAAATACAAGGACCTCTGGGTATTTTTCTGACAAAGAAATTATAGAAAATATTTGAAAGGAATTTTGTATGAAAGTTTTATTAGCAACAACACTTATTTTATTTCTCATGACTTCCGTGTCTTACAGTGCAACAAATGAAATGGAAGTTTTAGAAAGCAAAGGGTTTCATATTATCAACTCCCCTTCTGACAAAGGTCTTTGGAATACAAAAGAAAGTTTGGAGTGGTTGGCTATATATATGAAACCAGACAAAGATGTAGAGCTTGTTATTCCAAAAAAAATTCCTGACCCTGAAGCCAGATCGGTCCATGTTAAACAAATCGAAGCAGCTATTCTCTCAGACACATCTGGTTACCCGTCTCTGCCAGACCCCCCCACTGATACAATAACTGTAACAACTTGTTTTCTTAAACATGGAGATGTTGTAAGAGTGCTTGGCTTTTCAGAAGACAACACCATGGTCATTGTTAAAGCTCATAGACGCATATCTCTAACAAAGCTTCCCCGTTGGGGAACATGGACGAGAGCACTAACATTGACGTGAGTTCTGATATATTCCTTCTTGCAAAGGAGGATCTGGGTAAACCATCAGAGACGATGGATATTCACGAATCCGATGTAGGTCAGGTCGTTTACAGTAAAATTACCCGATGGGTGACAACAAACAACAGACGCAGTGAATCTTGCATTATCAAATATGAAAGCCCTGTAAAAATATTAAACTTTGATGATGAACAGACTTTATTTGTTGAAAGTCAATATGTTGGCCTCGCCACATCCTGTAACATCAATGCTAAAGATCAATTCCAAATCTCAAAAACAAATGTTGGAAATTTGATTCCTTACTTCTAAAAAACAGAGAATCTTGTGAAAAGTATGCTCTTGTAGCCAGCCATTCCATCCATAGACTTTATCAGGAAAGAACACCTGTAAAAAAAGAAATCAAAATAAGTCTGATGAGATTTTTTCAGGATCGACTCATTAGACTATTCCATAAGAACCTGAACCCACTTTCTTTGTTTTTCGTCAAGAGACTCAAAGGGAGTCATTAGGGCTGAACCAAAACCCCTTTCTTTTTCATTGAGAGTCTGAATATTTTCATCCTGACTGTGCAACAGGGCTTGTGCCACATGAAAGGCTTTTTTGTTATTTTCCTTCATCACCCGTATGACTTCATGAACAGTCACATGGGGGGTGTCCTCTTTCCAGCAATCATAATCAGTAACAAAACAACAATTCATATAGGCAAGCCCTGCTTCCCGGGTCAGGGCATATTCAGGATAACTGGTCATTCCGATAATATGTGCCTTCAAACTGCGATAGAAATGGGATTCCGCCTTGGTGGAAAACTGGGGGCCTTCCATCACCACCAAAGTTTTATCAAAATGACTTTTAAATTCAAATTCCTTGGACTTCCTTTTAAGTTCTTCAACCAATCCGGAAGTGACCGGTTCCGCCAAAGACACATGACCCACAAGACCTTCTCCAAAAAAACTGGATTTTCTAATCCCCTTGGTTCTGTCAATAAACTGATTGGGTATCACAAGATCACCCGGGGCACACTCATCGGTGAGACTTCCCACGGCTGAAAATCCAAGAAGTCTGGTGGCTCCCATTTTTTTAAGTGCATAAATATTGGCTCTGTAATTCACTTCCGTTGGAAGGAGATTATGATTTGTCCCATGACGGGGAACAAAAAGAGCCTCCACTCCATCCAGACTCACCTTCTTAAAACCAATGGAAGTTTCTCCGAAAGGAGTTTCCCGCTCCAATTCTCCAAGGTTTTTAAAACCTTCAAATTTTTCAAAACCCGTTCCACCAATAATAGCCCACATAAATTTTCCTCCTTTCTTAGACAAACAGCCTTATCAAATGCGATAAACACAAGGGAAGTGTTACTTGTTTTTTATATTCTCTTTAAGTTTCTCTATAAGGTTTTGTATTTTCAGGAATTGCGAATTCGGGGAATCGGGTTCCTGTTTGACTTTCCAGTATCCCCTTTTACCCCCCTTTTCCATAAAACCCTCTTCAGACCATCGTCCAAACAATCTCGATATCTGTACAATTTCCGACTGGGTATTGGATAAACCAAGAATATCCCTTGCCTCTTTATTTGTTATGACACCCTTTCTGTTATTTCCGTAAGCATACTCTTGCAAATAGTCTTTAAAGTTATTTTCCTCTGACTGGGAAAGCGTTTTTGATTCCTGACCTTCCAATTGAAAACAAACCCACCTTTTTAAGAGGATTCTGAATTCATCCCCTCTTTTTGAAATAAAAAATGGAGAAGAACTCATATCTTCCAATATATCAAATACAAGCTTTCTATGGTATCCATCCATGTAACTCAAAATATCCATAAGGGATTTGTCTTTCCAGAGAACCAAAGCCGCAGACACTCTGTATTTGTCTTTATTGTCACTGTACCGGGTTTTTAATTTTTCAAGAAGTTTCAGGAAATTTTTATTTGGTTGTTCATTATAAACAGTGACAGAAAGAGTCCCATACTCATTTGATTTTTTCTCATACTCAATCAAGGGTTCTCTTTTTCCACTTTCTATCATGGTTCTAAAAATTCTGGTTTTCCCCGTGCCCAGTTCATCAGAAAATTTTGCCATTCTTAAGATTTTCATTAAAAAAGGATTATAAGACGAATGTTTCTTGGAAAAAATTTTATGAATAAAACTCTCTGCTTCCGATGAACAGCGATTTGAAATCTTAATTCTATCTTTGTAGAGTTCTATTTTCAGACTTGATCCACTTTTCTCAAAAGCTGAATGAGCAACAGCGTTAACAAGAACTTCCCTTAAAACTGCGTTCGGATACACTTCTTCTTCTGTAACAGATAAGGATTTTGCTTTTAAGGTGATTCCTTTGGTCCTTGTCCAGGATTGAATATGGGTTATAAAATCCTCTTTCAATACTTGATACAGACCTTTTTTTTCCTTTTGATCCAAAACTTCAGAGTCCTCGTTATAGTGAACAAGCCTGAATGTAAAATGACCAAAAAGAATTCCTGAAACATTCTTATTCTTGATATTTAGTTTGGATAAAATTTCATCCGACGACAATTTTGTCCAATCGCCATTGTCTATTGGTAAAAATTTTGCAAAATCCAGAACCAGAGAGGAATCTATTTCCCCGTCATAATTAAAATCCGAAAAATCAAATCCCGGACGTTCTAGTTCCAGGGATCTTTTTTCCCCAGGAAACATTTCCGATGTCTGTGAGCCTGTTCTTTTATAAAATTTTCCATTCCAGGAAACAGGAGATCCTGGATTTATAATTTCAATAAACAAACACTTTTTGCCATCCAACTCCTCAATGGAAATAAACTGGGCCGTGGCACTGGGTTTAAGTAAATTTCTGATTTGGCTTTCAACTATGTCTTTTTGTTTTTTGATCCATCCTGAATCCCTATCCATTAAACATCCATTGTCATTAACACCAACAATCACCCACCCTCCCTGTTTTCTTATTTCCGATGGCAGAAAGGCTTTTTCCATTATCCCGTTGCCAACTTTCCTTAAATTCTACAGCTTCATCCTCATGAAGTTGGCCTTTGGACAATTTTTCCAGTAAATCTTTTTTTGTCAGCATCATCCTGAATAGATTAAAGTATAAACAACAACAAATCCATAGAGATAAGTCCTTTAAACACTCACCCAAAAAAGCAAAATGAGACAACATTCAGACAACAATATCGCTCAAAACCCCCTATTTTCGTTCTCATAGAGGTTTTTTGCCAAAATCCATGTCCAAACAATTAAAAACCGGCAGAGAACACCCAGACGACATTCAGACGACATCCAGACGACATTCAGACAACAATATCGCTCAAAACCCCCTATTTTCGTTCTCATAGAGGTTTTTTGCCAAAATCCATGTCCAAACAATTAAAAACCGGCAGAGAACACCCAGACGACATCCAGACGACATCCAGACGACATCCAGACGACATCCAGACGACATCCAGACGACATCCAGACAACATTCAATAAGGCATGATAAAAAACCAAGGGGAAGTAAATATATTGAAGACCCTTTGTTTTTCAAACTGTTTTCATAGAGAAATTCCATGAAAATTCAAATGCGATCAAATAAAAGCCATTTAAGACCATCTGATTGAAGCTGGTTGCGACTCAAATAAGTGTTACCAATAACAGCCCCCGTAAGTAACTCCACAGGTGTAATATCAAAAGCCGGATTATAAACTTCTGATTGATCGGGAGCCCATTGAACTTTCCCAAAAGACCCCGACACCCCTCTGACTTCCTTTTCTTCTCTTATCTCTATGGGAATTTGATCTCCACTTTCACAATGAATATCGACAGTGGTTTTAGGAGCCACCACATAAAAAGGCAGTTTATGATACTGACAAAGAACAGCCAGATTGTAAGTTCCAATCTTATTGGCAAAATCCCCATTCATGGCAATGCGATCAGCACCCAGAAAAACTTTATCGACTTTATTTTGTTTCATTAAAAAAGCTCCCATATTGTCACAGATCAGTGTGTGGGGAACACCCGTTTTTTTAAATTCCCAGGTGGTCAAGCGTCCCCCCTGTAAAAGAGGACGGGTTTCATCCACATAAACATGGAGCTTTTTACCCTGCCTGTGGGCCTGAACAATAACTCCAAGGGCTGTTCCCACTCCCACTGTGGCCAACCCTCCCGTATTGCAGTGAGTGAGAATAAAATCCCCCTCATCAATCAAAGCCTCCCCCGTCTTTGCCATCTGTAAACAAAGATTCACATCTTCATCAAAAATTTCAAAGGCCGTATCCAGAATAATTGATGGATCCCCACTTGATTTTTTTGCGGCAATAAGAATGCGATCAATATTATTCATAAGATTAACGGCTGTGGGTCTTGCTTTTTTAAGTTTATCAGCCTGACTTTCAAAAAGTTTTCGGTTCTCCTGGTTCTGACTCCAAAGAGCGAGACTGAGACAAGCCGCCACTCCAATCAGGGGAGCCCCTCTGATTTTTAATTCCTTGATAATCTGAATCATGTGATCCGGATTTTCAACTTCAATCCAAACTTCATTACCAGGAAGCTGTTGTTGATCCAGGATAGAGAGTTTTCCATTTTGAAGTCTTAAGGATTGGGATAAAAGTTCTCTCATAGACTTTTATTTCCCATTTTTTTTCGCATCTCCAAAAGAGCCAGTTTCTCCTCATCAGGTAAAGAAGTCAGCCCCCCCAAACATTTGGCCCGATAGAGAATTTCAGCAGAATGTTCAAGACGTTCCATACCCATAATGGCCTCTTCCAGGCTTTTCCCCCCAGGACAAAGCTCCATGGCGACTCAGTATCATTATTTTATAATTTTCAATAAAAGGTAATAAAACATTACCCATGGCCTGGGTTCCAGGGCGGGCGTACTCAACAATTGGAATTTTTCCTGCCGCCAGAATAATTTCAGACAAACAATCCCCTGGAAGCTCCCTATCCTCCGGAAAAGCCACTGTCCAGGAAATGGCTATTGGAGGATGGGCATGAATGACGGCCCGGGCCTGTGGACAGTGACCATAAACAGTCAGATGCATGAGACGCTCTGAAGAAGGCTGACCATAGAGAATTTCGTTATTTTTACTGATTAAAGCTATTTCTTCCGGTCCGGCAAAGGCCTTTGCTATTCTCGAAGGAGTTATTTAAAATTTCGGAAGACACTTTTATACTGACATTGCCATCAGCGGCTGCCAACATATTTCGTTGATAGAGTCTCTGGCAAATTGAAATAATCTGCTGACATTCATCGGGATACTTTTCAAAAGGTTTCATAAAACGGCTGTCCGAATAATATCCTCTTTTGTTTCACCGGGCCAGCCAAATATCGATGAATACCCAAATTGACTTCAGGACAACTCTTTTTTACTTTTTCAATGGCCTTGACAGACTGCCCGGCGGAATGGCCCCGCTTCATCCATTCAAGCTGTTTATTATTATCAAAACTCTGCACACCCGATTCCAGACCCATAAAATTTAAGTGGCTCCAGCCCATGGATGGAATGGCTGGTTGAGGCCATGGATGGCCGTCCCGAAAATTTATAGGTTTTCCCAGGAGGGAATATTTATAATATAAAACAATTTTTACTCTTCAACATCTTCAGGGGTTTTTGGAGTCACGGCAAAATTAATCAGGGAAGCTCCCGCCTCGGTAATTGTGTACATGACTTTTTTTATAGTGAGGAAATCAATGTTTTTATCAGCCTGCATGGTGACTCTTCCCCAGGCAAAACGTTTCAGACGCTCTTCCTCTTCTTCATCTTCTTCAGTCTTTTTGGAGAGAGCTGTTTTCAAGGTGTTTTTAAGACCTGATTCCATTTCATTTTTTTTATCTTCAATTGCTTTTTGAAGTCTGACCTGCAAGGATTCAATTAACCAATGTTCCTGCTCTTTAACCATTTCATATTTGGCCACGGGAAGATCATCCAGAAAAATTTCTTCTTTAGTGACAACCACAACATGAGCCGGCCTTAGCTTTTTAACAGCACTGGCCTGAGGCAAAGGTACAGATTTTTGTAATTGAATTTCCTCCACCCGATAATTTTGCAAAAGAAAAACAGTCAACACCGTAAACATATCCACCATGGCTGTCAGGGACAAAACAGCCACCATAGTTCTTTTACTAGCTCTCATATAGCCACGACGGGCACGAATTCCAGGTGCATAAATTGCCATTATTCCGCTCCCCCCGTAGCCACTGAAACCGCCGAAAAACCCGCCTGCAGCAACACATCCATTCCCCTGATGAGAAAATCATATTTTAAATGTTCTTCCATTGTAATCACGGCATCCACTTTGTCCGGATAGGCCTGTTTGATTTTATCAAGCTGCATTTTCAGTCCTTCCTCGTCGTATCTACCGCTTTGTTTGCCAATGCTGTACTTTTGTTTCCCAATAACAACACGGTAACCATCTTCCCTTACATCCAGACGAAAAGGCAAATCAGACCTTGGAGGAGGTGGAGCCGGATCATCCGTATTCTGCTTTCCATAAATGGAGTTACCCAGTTTAATCATGGAAACCTGAGTCCATACAGCTGTAATCAGAAGAAATGTTATCATCACACTCATCAAGTCAATAAAGGGAATCAAGTTTAAATCAAAACTTGGCTCTCTTTTATTTCCTGTTCCGTCAGTGACATGTGCCATAAATATCCCTTCTTATTACGATTTAATTTTATCCCTATTGGAAGCAACAAGATTGAGCAAACTCATACTGCTTTCTGTCATTTCATTGAGGATAAGACTGATACGATGCTGGAAAACCCCAAAAGAGGCAATGGCAATAACAGCGACAATAAGACCAAAAGCTGTACAGTTCAGTGCCTCTGAAATTCCCTCTGAAAGAAGTTCCGCTTTTTTGGCATCATCAGCAGAAGACACCCCACGAAAGGCTGTAATCATACCTAGAATGGTCCCAATCAACCCGATAAGAGTGGAGAGGTTACCAAAAACCGCAAGAAAACTCACCCAGCCTTCCACCTTTGGAGTATCCCTCAAAACAGCCGCATCCATGGCCACCTGCACTTCCTCATCGGGACGTTGGTTCATCACCTGAACCAGTCCTGCCTTTAATGTGTTTGTGAGAGGAGACGGTCTGCTATCACAATAATTAATGGCCTGTTGAATATCACCCCTTAGAACCATACCAAAAAGATTTTCATTAAAATCCTTTTTATCGACACTGGCATCTTTGAGAGCCATAATCTGCTTGATAATGACAACAAGAGTGAGTATTCCAACAATGGCAATGAAATACATTGCCGTCCCCCCCTCTTCAAAAGCCCGCAGAATAAAATTCTGCGTTTCTTCATTAGTCATAACCTCATTCATCATTTCTGTGGTTTCTTCCACCTTTCACCTCCCATTTTTATCATTTAGAACTAAATGCTAAAGGATAAATAACATTAACAATTTCATTGCTTGGAGGTTCCGGGAACCTCCAAGATTTTAAACGATTTAAAATACAGCCTGCCAAAGACCTGCTTTTTACACTGGAATCCCCCCAATTAATTGAGGGGCGACCCATAATAGTACCACGTTCACCTATATCAAAATTAAGTTTGAGAATTCCCCCCAAAGAAGGATTTCTGTTCAATGCCCTTTCATAACAGGAGCGAATAGCCCTTGCATTGTCCACGAAAACCCTGCGAATTCCGGCCCGGTCAATTTGACCGCTAAACTCCTCTCCTCCACCTCCGGGGATAATTGTCAAACTTTTACGATCACCCAAACTGCCACCACCAACACCACTGATTCCAAGTCCCTTTTTTCTGTTTGCTTTTAAACCGGAAACACCCACATTGGATCTTCCACCCCTGCCACCACCTGTATCCTTAAACCTGGAACCAAGACCTTCTCCCGGACGATTTTCCGCAAAACCTGCCGATCCTGAAGCCTGGTCAGCGAGACCTGCCAATTCTCCCTGGCCTGAAGAAGACTGATCCAAACGATTGTTCCGTCCTCCTCCGCCAAAAGCACTAAAGATACCCGATTTTTCAAGTTTCTTCTTCGATCGCATTTGGGCACCCTGTTTGTTACCCGTTTTTACACCACCACCTTTTTTTACAGAAGTGACTTGATTGGTCCGTGGACCAGGTTTTTTACGTAAAGCTCTTGAAGTCCCACTGGGACCACTTCCTCTTCTGGCAACAACTTTATTGGAACGAGAACTTTTCTTTTTTATCCTTTTCCTTTTTTTCTTTGAAACATCAATTTTAAGTTTCTTTTTAAGCTTCTTCTTGGTTAACTTTGGTTTTGGCTTTGGTTTTACAATTTTTACGATCTTTTTAATTTTTTTAACTTTTTTCTTTTCCGGTTTTGGAGGTTCATGTTTTTTGACTTTCGTTTTGGGTGGCGGTTTTGGTGGATTTGTAATAATAAGGGCTGTTCTGAATTCCTCTTCATCAGGACGATCAATTTTGTCTAAACGATTCAAAGCCACCCATAACATAAGAATCCCGGAGAGGACTATGGCAAGAAGAATGGCCAAAAATCCATTACTGGATAAATCCACAAAAGGAACCACAGTGGGCCTGGGAGCCTGCGGGGAGTAACGAACAACAAGCTCCAATTCCCCACCCAACTGGACACGGGCCATTTCATCCTGTTTTAAAACAAGGTTCCGACCGGATCCACGACCTATTGTTGAAAGCTGATTAAAATTGATATGTTGTTTGTCACTGATCAAAACCCCTTCCATACCCGGATAAAGTATGATTTGAACATGATTATTGATCTGAAGTAAGGGAACTTTGGGAACATTTGAGGATACAAGAGGAACGATCACGTCACAGGAAGGATCAATTCCCACAATCACTGATCCGTTTTTTGAAAAATGATGAGCGGAAATAATCCTTTCCCGCCAGGCCACCAGTACCTCCACTGTTGTACCTTTTGAAGGTTTGACAAATTCATCAATACTTTTGTAGGGACTTGGAGGGGCAAAAGTACTTTCCTTTTTCACATCAGAAGAAGAGACCTTAACCGAAGAATCTTCAGAAACTGATTCCTCCGGGTCCGGTTCATGGGAAGACTCCTCCTCCTCTACCGGTGGAGTTTGTTGGAGATCGTCACTTTCGGAAACCTGTGGTTGTGACACCGGTTCGGAAACCTCTTCCAAATCAAACTCTATGGAAAATTCCCCTATACTGATTTTATCTTCCGGATTTAATTGAGCTTCCAGAATTTTATCCAGATTTTTAAAAGTCCCCCTTTCTGAACCCATATCACAAATTACAAACTGATCTCCTCTTTTTTCAATACGGGCATGGACAGAAGAAACATCCCCCCTTAAAATCACATGGGCTTCCACTTCTGAAGAGCCCAAAACAACAGGAGTATGACTGATTTGTTTTTCTTCAATCAGTAGGCCACCTTTATGGATTTTAAGAATTATAATCTGAGCCAAAGCCCAACTCCTTTCTGATTATTTTTTTAGCGAAGATTTACCGGCTTCTTCAATTTCTGTTCCAGTCTCTTCCATTTCAGGAATAAAATCCTCACGCAAACGAATCAGGCGTTTGTAATTAAATTTCTTTTTCTGCAACATATAGAGAAGATCTGGCATTTGTTTTTCCCCTTTAATTAACTGATCTTCAAAGTTGATGGTTGTACGTTTCTTCGGTTTCCCTTTTTTCTTTGACTGGGCAAAAGCAATTACAGGCAAAATCATAAAAAGTAAAAAAATGGATTTACATGGATTTGTTATTTTCATCTTTTAATTTTTCCACCCTTATCTGTAAGTCTTTTATCTTTTCCAATACATATTTGCTTTTGGGATTTAAAAACTCCAGTTTGTTCACTATTTTTTTGCCTTTTTTATATTTTTTCATATATTCCACCAATAGGATAGCATAATTTAAGTTGGCAGGTAAATTCCTTGAGTTATGTTCCAATATCTTCTGATAAACCTGTTCAGCCTCTTCATATTGACCCTGAGTTCTCAAAATAATGGCAAAGTTATTGGCAACGATAGTATTGCTCGGTTTCCTGGAGTAAGCATCCGCTGCCAGATTTTCAGCCTGTACATAGTCCATATACTTTACATAGATACTCCCCAGATTAGCCTGAACCGCCAAGTTGGAGTTTTCAATATCATAGGCTTTCTTAAAACTTAAAAGAGCGGAATCAAGATGGCCTTCCTTAAGAAGAATCACCCCAATATTATTATAAAGACCCGCTTCGTTTGGATGTTTTTTCAAAGCCTTTTCAAAAAAAATACGGGAAGCACCATACTCTCCCTTATCCATATGATAGAGACCAAGAGCACAAAGGGCTTTCAAATCATTTTCATCTCTGGAAAGGATTTTACCCGCTTCTATTAAAAGTTTCCGATAACGCTTTTCCCTGTAATACTTGCCTAAAAGGGGGTAAGTTCCCCCTACTTGCTCCTGAATTTTTTTAAGCTCCATTTTTTCCTTGGAATCCATTGGAACCGGTTGTTCAGAAGCTTCTTTTGGTTGCATCTGACAGGAAACAACAAAAATTAAACTTACTAAAAATTTTAAGAATTTTTCAATTTTCAACATACCTATATTCCCATAGTGTCTACCAGTTGACCAATATCACCAATCTCACCGGCATTTGTAAATTCAGTTGGATCCAAACGATAAAGAGCCCTTGCACTTAAAATCATTTCACGACTATAGGCCCTAAGGGATAAACCCTTTTCAAAGGCATTACGATAAGACAGGATAGCCTTGTCATAAAATTCCTTTGCCTGTCCCATAGCCATATTTTTAAATTTTTTTGCCACTTCACCTTTGGAATATTCCTTTGGAATTGGAATATTTTTAAAAGTATCAGCAATAATTTCATAGGATTCCGCTTCGGCGGAAAGAGCGGCCACCACATAAGGACTATAGTCATATTTAATCACTTTTGCCATATTTCGAATTAAAGTTTTTTGAATGGCTTTCATTTTATTCAGACCTGCGGTGATGGAAGCATCTGTACGGCCCAATCTCACTTTCTTCATTTCATCCAGATCCTTTCTATTCAGATGATATTGTGCCTGGGCTGCGTATTTGGCCCCCAGTTTTTTTGCCTTTGAACCACTCTCGACAACCCGTAAAACTTTTTTATACCACTCTTCAGAAACCTTCACTCTCCTTAGAGTACGGTGAAAATCACCAATATAAAACAAAGCTTTAATGGTTCTATCAAGATCGGGAGAGTTGAGTTGAATAAACTTATCATAATAATAGATAGCTTTGGAATAAGATTTCCTACGACGATACATCTCCGCCTTTGCCCAGGCCGCTTCCTGAGGACCTTTACCTTTGTCCAAACTGGCGTAAAGATTATAAGTTTTAAAAGCCCTGTCATACTGGTTGAGTGCATTCCAAATGACTGCCGCATTAAAAATAGCATTGACAGCTTTCTGTCCCTTGGCATTTCGTCCATAAGATTCATAGTAAATAGCTGACTGCTTCAATTGACCCAGTTTTTTATAAATCTCACCAAGACTGTTCCGTGCTTCCTGACTCAATGAGATTTTAATACCCTTTCCCGACTTGGCAATCACCTTTTTATACATTCGAACAGAATCAAATACGGCACCGGCTTTGGCATAATTACTGGCTGAATTAAATAAAGCGGAATGAGCCTGAGTGGATCTGGAGTTATCAGCGGCAAAACTTTCAAAAGCTCTGGCCGCTTTTAAATACAGGCCATCCTTTGAAAATTTATCAGCCATCAGAAATCTTGCTTTTTCCAGGTTAACTCTGAGTTGTTTACCGTAAGCTGACTTGGCAACAACCGGATTTTTTAAAAACTCGTAACCTTCTTTCAGATAACGAGTAAGATCCTTCTTTAATAAATGAATCTCTGAAATAATTTCAGCAACAAAAATAACATCTTTGGATCTTGGTCGTTCTTTTTCTATCTGTCTTAAAACACCAATAGCTTCATCAAAGTGGTTGTGAGCATAATAGACCAACCCCATTCGTCGCCTTATTTCAATTGCCTTTTTACCTTTTGGAAAATTCTTCAAATAAAAATTTGAAGAATTCAGAAAAGCCTGCACTTCAGAACTTAAATGAATTTTATTCAGTTTGTTTTTAAGATTTTTCTGAAGAGCGGCTATCTGCTCATCAGACGGAAGTCGCTTCTCCCTGGCAAGAACACTGTTTGTGACGGCCTTTTCAAAATACTTGCCCTTTGGGTCCCTTTTAGCAACATTTTCATAATTAACAGCAGCTTTTTTATATTTTTTGAAATCATAAAGAAGTTCCGCATAGAAAAACATCATCTCAACATAATTTTTGGAATTTTGAAAATAGTTCAAATACATTTTATAGGAATTTATGGCCAATTTCCTTGAATATTCAGCTTTTGTACTCATAGCCTGGTTGTGAAGACTTAAAGTGGAATTCCTTAAAGTGCTTTCCTGTAAATTAAAACTCTTTTTAACAACTTCAGGGTTGCCTGCATTGGCTTTTGCCCAATCACTGTTTAAACCAAATTCATCGATCCAATAGGAGAGTTCCTTTCTAAAAAACTTGATACGACCTGTTGAACCAAAATCCTGAACAATCTGATACTGATAATCCGACGATTTCGGGTTGTTCATATCAAGATTGATCAATTGTTTAAAAAGATAATATGAAAATTTCAGGTTACCTGAATAGGAATAACGATAAGCCAGTTGTTCAACCATCTCACGGGTTTTCTTTTCTTTTCCTGAAATTTCCATAAAATCATCATAGGCCTGTTTGTAACGGCCTGTCCGTTCATAAAAGGAAACAAAATCATTGGTGGCTTCCTTGGCAAGTCGCAATCTATCAATGGCCCGTGTTCCTTCAACTGTTCTTGAACCGCTTTCTCCTCCCACCTTTATGACCTTCACCAAAGTGACCAGGGCTTTTTTATATCTTTCCATCCGATAATGGCACCATGAAGCCTTATAGAGAGCAAAACTGTTTAAACGGCTTTTTCTTCTTTGAACCACTTTCATATACTGGGACAGGGCCTTTGCCCACTGCTCTCTTTCAAAATAAAATTCTCCAAGAGCAAAATGAGCTTCACTGACATAAGCACTTCTTGGAAATTTTTTTGTTAAATCAACATAATACTGTTCACCTTTTTTAAGGTTTCCAATCTCAAAGTTGTTGTAACCGAGAAAATAAAGAGCTTGTGGAACTTTATGATCCCTTGGAAAATCACGAATATACCATTCATAAAGTTGAATGGCTCTTTTGTGGTAGGCACGCACAGGTCTTCGACTGGGAGGTCGGGGCCGTCTCTTTGTCTTACCTTTATTGTAGGCTCTCAGCCTTTTATCATAATTATCCTGTAACTTAAAATCAATAATCTGGGACTTCTCAACATATCGCTCACCCAATCGTAACCATATTTCACCCCGACTTCGACTTTTTCTGTATCTCCTGGAAAGCTTATAAAGACGTTTGATCTCCTCATCAACCAGACGATTGTATTCCACCTTCCGGGGGTCATCATCATAGATATAGAATTTTTCAGAGGTCGGAGGTTTAATCAACCCCACATTCCGAACCGGAACATCGTCTTTCCGCAGGGATTTTGATTCCGGTATTTTTGACTTTAATTTTCTTAAAGTCAAATTGCCCATTTTCCTTTTTTTATGCGGACTCTGGGCCAAACCTTCACCACTTGTAAAAAGCAATGAAAAAAGAACAAAAACCACCAGTATATTATTCACAGAACATCTCCTATTCACAGGCCTGTATCCCTACATAATGATAATTCCCCAATTCATCGAGCCAATACTCACCTTCATAAGGCCAATATTCATACCCATTGGCAATAAAAAAATCCCGATTTTCATTCTCTGTAACCTGATTCTTTTTTAAATTTTTTCCTATTAACTTCTTTCTCAGATTTTCTTTTTTGGCACTGACCATTTCAAACTTGAGAAAATCACTTTGTTCAAAAAAATCCTTTAATTCTGACTGGATTTTTCTCAATTGGTTGCGAACCTGTTTGCCAATAACAATCTTGGTGTTTCTGAGACGTTTATCAAGAACACGACCGGCATAAAGACCAATACTGGAAGTTTTCCAACTGGGGTTAAGTTTTTTCATTTTCAAAATTTCATCTTCAAGAGCCCTGACATAGTTCAGATTACTGCGAATATTGGGGTTATCAAGTATTTCGTTAAGTACAAGTTTTGGCAACTGGGTTTTCAATTTTGTCATTTTTCCACTCTGACTCCTGAGAGCTTTTTTAATAATATCAGCCTTGACAAGTTCATCAAAATAAGTTCTTTCAGATGTTGCTTTTGAAAAGTTTTTAACTTTTAAAATCACAGGCTTGTAAAGCCTATCAAACAATTTTAAAACTTTTCCCATTTCATTGTAACGACAGATAAAAAGATAAACCATAGATCTTAACAACAAAGACTCAGGAGCGTAACGATCTTCATAATAAGAGGAATGAAGAGTATGAAAATTAGACAGTGCCGATCGAAAATAACGACCTGATCGTAACATGGCCCAACTTTGTTCAAATAATGAATCATGCCACTGCCAGGTGTCACGAGGTATGAATCTGTAGTATTCAACGGCTTTATCCCATTTTTTATTTTGATAATACACCCGAGCCATGGAAATCAAAGCATTCACACGATTGTTATCAGTAATCCCCTGATCTTTACTTAATTCATAGAGTAACTGAAAAGCACCCAGGGCTTTAGTGGCTTTTCGTCCTTTTGAATAGGCCAACCCTGTCTTGTAAAGAGCCTTGGTGTAAACCGGACTTTCGGAATCAACCTTTTTAAAAATACGGGCCGCCTGACTGTATCTCTTTTCCTTTAAACGCAATTCCCCCAATCTATAGTAAAAGAGGTCTTTATGCTCCCTGGGAAAATCCTTGACTTTTATTCTTGAAACAACGTATTTAAGCAGAACATCACTGTCCAGAACATTACTTAAAAAAGAAAGCTTGCTTAAACTCTGACGCAGATACTTTGAAGTCCGACCACTGCGAATTTCCCCACTGATCACATCATAAAAAACAAAAGAAGCAACCTGATATAATTCCATTTTTATAAGCATAAGTCCGAGAATGTATTTGATTTGGGATCGTTTTTTTCTGTATCGGGAACCCCGGGCCAGTTTATATAAAAGTATGGAAGCCGCCTGATATTTTTTCTGACGAACCAATCCAAAAGCCTTGTTTAGAGGATCTATTCTTTTTTTCTGTCTTTTTATCCTCCTACTCCTTTTACTCCTTTTACTCCTTTTACTTCTTTTACCCCTCTTTGCCACGAAAAAGGCGGGGTTTTCAAGCTGACTGAACTGATTGATATGGGCAACATCTGAATTTGAAATCCAGACAGGTTGGATCGCCTCCGCTGACAGAGGTATTAAAAAGAAAATCATTAGAACCAGTCCTGTTTTCTTCATCGGTATTTTGCCTCCGGAAAAAAGAAACTCAAACCAACGCTCAGAAAAAGATTGTTATTCCACTGATCTTCCTCTTCACCATTTTTACTGGTTTTGGAATAAACAAAGTGATTGGCCAGATCCCAACGAAAAGCCATCCATTTATTGATGGCAAATATCTGACCGGTTCCCAGGCGTAATGTGTAAGGTGATTCAACTGATGGTGGAGGGGTGCTTCCTTTCGAGGAACTGACGAGTTTGGGAGTGGTCTTCCCCGCACCCAGAGTAAAATAAAAATCAAAAGGTATGATTTTTTCATCCAGATAAGCGTATTTTCCATAAATAGGAGTCCATTTCAGGTCAATCCCAATATAATTGTCCGTTGAAAGAGACCCCTCGGTTGTAACTCCTTGTTCCAAAAGTTCATTGGTCACGTCCCGGGCACTGTTTTGAATATAACTGTACATGGCTTCAACAGCCCACTTTTCCAAAAAATTATAACCCAAACGGAAATTGATACCATTGCCAAAGAAAAAAGCATCATTGAGATTGGTCACACCGGCGGCATAGAGTTCAAAACGACCGGTCTTTGGAAGATAACGTTTTTGAATAACAGCGATATCACTAAAAGTTTCAAGGCTTTTGAGATCCGATATATCTTTGGGAACAACCCCTCTACCCTGACTTTCTGAACGCTCAAGACGTTCACGGCGTTCACTGGAATCCGCATCTTCCTTAAAAAGACCCTCTATTTCATCCACTGAATTATCTTCCTCATCCTCATTCTGACCAAAAACCAAGGTTGAAAAAAATAATAAAAAAACCAAGATAATTTTTTTCATAATTTATCCAATATCAATAATTCCACACCAGATTATAAAAAAGTTTAAGAAATTTGTAGACTTATAAAACATAACTGGACTCAAGACCATTCTCTTTTTTATTTCAAACCATAAACTTATCAATATCAAGTCCCTTTTAAATCAAAAAAATCAAAGCCAGGGAAATACGGGTGTCGTAAATCATGTTGGATTCAAATTCGCTGGGTTTTTTCGGAGCCTCTATAAAATCACGCCCTCGCCCCTTATTATCAAGCAAAGGGCTGTCATCTTCCCCATCCCTTCCTGCAAAATAATTCACTCCCTGATAAATCAAAAGACCCAAATCCGCCCGAAGACCCCAATTTTTGTTAAAATAAAATTTCTGACCAAGACCTAAGTTGAGAGCCGGGGCACTTTCCCCACCCATACTCACCATTCCCATTCCCAGAAGACCGTAAAGGGAGAGATTCATCACAAAGTCTTTTAAAATGGAAATCTTACCATAATAAGCCGTCATCTGATAATTGGCTATAAAATGATATTCAACCTGAGGTGCATACTCCATACGGATGTTTTCCTCGACTTTCTCATGGATATCAAAATCCTTACTCGCAAGAGCCTGACCGTTACTATTCAAACCTTTCTGGTAGATACGGCCTTCCAACAACAAGCCGTGGGTTTCAGTAAAATGATAGGCGACATGACCCCCATAACGAAGGGTTTTGAAAAAAGGCTCATTCAGGGCAAAGCCGGAAGCAAAACCCAATTCCAAACGCCCTTTGGTGGGAACCAGACGGGACCTGACAGCTAAAGTGTTTTCAAAAATCGGCAACACTGATTCCCTGGCCAGTTCATCTTTTGGAAATTCAATGGTAATCGCCATTCCAGGAACAGATACAAAAGTCAACAAAATACAGATCAAAAGTCTCATAACTCACCTCTTACTATAGTAACCATATCTGAAAATTAACTGACAAATATCTCTCACAGCTCCGTAACCACCTTTCCTCTTTGTAATATAGTCACATTCATTGAGAACTTCTTCAACCGCTTCCGGCACAGTGGCTGAAAAACCAACCTGCCTTAAAAGAGGCAAATCAAAAATATCATCACCAATATAACTAATTTCCCGATCTTTAAAACCTGACACCTCTTTAAGGTTCTCATAAGCTGGTTTTTTGTCCAGTTTATTTTCATAAAAATAATCAATTTTAAGAGCTTGCACCCTTAAACGCACATCCTCTGAATGGGAACCGGTAATCACTGCCGTTTTATAGCCCTGATGCCGCAATCCATGAATCCCGATACCATCCCTTACCGAAAAAAAACGTCTCCAAACTAAACCAGAGTCCAGGATAATTCGGGAATCTGTTAAGACTCCGTCCACATCCATAACTAACATCTTAATATCTTTTAATTTATGGAAAATTTCTGACACTTGTTCTATTTTCAGGGATTCCTTTAAAAAAACAAGTCCAGCAGGCTCTCACGAGTTTTATTTTCCCAAAATTCATAAAAAACCAGGAATTTCAAATATTAGTGATTTTTAGATTTATTTTTCAGAGAACGCCAGGATCTTCCACGTCTCATTTCAGGATTTTTCTGGTATCTTTCAACAGCCCTTAAATGCTCCTCATAAGTTTTACTGAAAATATGGGTTCCATCGTTTTTACTGACAAAATAAAGATATTCAGTTTTTTCAGGTTTGAGGACCGCCTTGATGGATTCCATCCCGGGATTGGAAATAGGCCCCGGCGGCAAACCCTTTACGACATAAGTATTGTAGGAAGTGGGACTTAAAATATCTTTTTTTCTGATATTATTGATTTCTTTTCCTGTCTTATCTAAAATTCCATAAATAATTGTGGGATCTGTCTGGAGTTTCATTTTTTTCTTTAAACGATTGTGAAAAACAGAAGAAATAAGAGGTCTTTCAAAACCCGCCCCCGTTTCCTTTTCCACAATACTGGCAAGAATCACCACCTGGTGAGGGGAAAGCGGGGTTTCACTGAAATCCAGCTTTCCAGTCTCTTCTAAAAATCTTCCAACCATTGTTTTAAGAATTTTCTCAACTCCATCATCTTTTGAAAAAAAATAGGTATCCGGAAACAAATAACCCTCCAGACTGATTGGGTTCAGGCCGAATTGATCGACCGGTAACAGAGTTCTTACAAATTGCGGGTTTTTACTGAGCCTTAAAAACTCGTCCATTGCAGTCAATCCTTTTTTTTGTAATTGCCTTGCGTATTTGTATTGATGATCCCCCTCCACAAAAGTAATTTCATACCTGTAATTATCCCCACTGATTATTTTTTCCAACAAGTCTTTATAACTGGAATCCGGATTGAGTTCGTATTCACCATATTTAATTTTTGAACCATAACCATAATACTGACCAAGTTTGGCAAACAAAAAAGGATAACGGATAATGTTTTTCCGATTCAAATCCATGGCCACCTGATTGAGTCCCTTTCCTTTTTTAATTTTGAAAACCATGGATGATTGCAAATGGAGCTTTTGACTTAAATAATAATAAGTTGATATTTTCAAACCCAACACTAAAAAAACAAGAAAGATTGTAAAAACAAGAAACTTTTTCATGATCATAAAATCCTGATTTTACACCTTTATAGCTCTGACTTTCAAGTTCCTTGAAAACAAAGCTATACTGAAGACCATTTGTTTTTATATGACTTTCATAGAGAAATTCCACGAAAATTCAAACATGATCGGTGTAATGCACTGCTTTTTCAATGGACTAAAAACAATAATATTATATTCTTATCCAAGGAACCCTCACAGAAGGTGAATTAATGACTAAAAAAAATAACACTAAAGAAACCAATTCCAGCAAAAATCATGTTGAAATATGGAAGGAACTCAAGGAAAAATTTTCAGACCTTCCTCCCCAAATCTACTCCACAGGTGGCTCCTTTTCTGTCAATACAACAATAGATCATCCTCATTTTGGCTTTGGAATTGTAACCAGTTCCTTTTCCAATAAAATTGAAGTTTGTTTTAAAGAAGGTATCAAAGCCCTCATTCACCGCAAGGAGTGATGCTTCTTCTGACAATTCTCATCCTGGGGTTATTTGTTTCGCTGGTCTCTGTTTTTATCGGCCTTGGAGGTGGAATTGTTCTGGTTCCCCTTCTTCCATCAATTTTCAAGCTCAGTGTTCATGAATCAGTGGCCACCAGTCTCTTTACAATTTTTTTTGTTGTTCTGGAAAATACATACAGATTTCATAATAAAAAACAAGGACTTATTCATTGGCCTGTGGTTTTAATGATGAGTCCGGCAGCCGCTTTCACAGCCATGATTTCCTCCCGGATATCCCAAAAAGTGAATCCGGACAGAATACTTGAAGTTTTAGCGATAATTCTTGTTTTTATAGTCCTGAAAAATCTGTTTTTCTCTTTTTTGTCAAAAAACGATCAAATTGTCCCCCTGGGAACCAGGGAAAAACTGTTTTCTGTGGGGGCGGGAGCCCTGGCCGGTCTGACTTCCGGTTTTGCAGGAGTGGGTTCAGGAGTGATTCTTTCGCCCGCCATGATTTTACTAAAAACAGTAAAGCCCATCCAATTGATACCCACTGCCAATGCCAATATGGTTTTTGCAACTTTAGGAGCTTGTTTGTCGCTTTTTGCCGATAGTGAACCTGTTCAATGGAACCAATGGGGGTCCATCCGTCTGGATATTGCTTTGGGTCTTTTTCTTTCCGCTTCATTTTTCAGTTTTTTTCTCCGGCCTCATCAAAACAAACTGCCATTGAAAATAAAATCCATGCTTTTGTCCCTTGTCCTTGGGGGACTGATCTTTAAAATTCTTCTTATCAGAATGTATACTGATCGTGTTTGAGTTTTCATGGAATTTCCCCATGAAAAATAAATGATCTTTAGTATATTAGTATCCGATGACATTTTTTCAGGATTGACTGAATTTTATCCAACTTCAAGACTCTTTCTTTAATTTGTTGCCATTTCCCTTAAAATTTGCTTTAAGGTGACATGCGACTTCAAAGAATAGAGGAAAAAATCCGTAAATCCTTTCAGTCCATTATTGAATTAAAAATTGAAGACGAAAGTCATAACCATAAGGGAAAAAAGGGAATGGAAAGCCATTTTAAGATTTTTTTTGTCAGCTCTGATTTTTCAGGACAAATGCGGATTCAAAGACACAAAACCATCAACAGTCTTCTGGCTGAAGAGTTTGAAAAGGGTCTCCATGCACTCTCTTTAAAACTCCTGACCCCCAAAGAGTTTGAACAGCAAAATGGGACCTTTAAATCCCCGGACTGCCAAAGAGGTCAATAATAATGTCAGAAGAAATTATTTACACAATGAAAGGTGTCTCCAAGGTTTATCCACCAAATAAATATGTTTTAAAGGACATTTATCTCTCCTATTTCTACGGTGCCAAAATCGGAGTTCTGGGACTTAATGGAAGTGGAAAAACCAGTCTGTTGAAAATTATGGCCGGTCTTGACGATGACTTTCTGGGAGAAGCCTTTCCGGCCAGGGATTTTAAACTGGGCTTTTTGGAGCAGGAACCACAACTTGAACCTGAAAAAACAGTGAAAGAAGTGGTTATGGAGGGAGTGGGCTCTCTGGGTGAAGATTTAAAGCTTTTCAATGAAATCAGCCTGAAAATGTGTGATGAAAACATAAACCCTGAAGAAATGGAAAAACTCATTGAAAAACAGGGAAAAGTTCAGGAAAGGATTGAATCCCAGGATGGCTGGGAGTTGGATTCAAAACTTGAACAAGCCATGGATTCCCTTCGCTGCCCACCCGAAGAGAGTCTTATTAAAAATCTTTCAGGTGGGGAAAAAAGACGGGTGGCTCTCTGCCGTCTCCTGTTATCAAATCCTGATATCCTTCTTATGGATGAGCCGACAAACCACATGGATGCGGAAACAGTGGCCTGGCTTGAACATTATCTGGATCAATTCCCGGGAACAGTGATCGCCGTGACCCATGATCGCTACTTTCTGGACAACGTGGCTGGATGGATTCTGGAATTGGATCGAGGACAGGGGATCCCCTGGAAGGGAAATTATTCCTCCTGGTTGGATCAAAAACAAAGGCGTTTGAAAACTGAAGAAAAACAGGAATCAAAACGTCATGAAACCCTAAAAAGAGAGCTGGAATGGGTCCGGCAGGGAGTTAAGGGTCGTCAATCCCAGTCAAAGGCAAGGCTTAAATCCTACGAAAACCTACTCAAAGAACCTTCCCCTGAAAAACTCCAGGAAATGCAGATTTACATTCCACCAGGTCCACGTTTGGGAAACAGGGTCATTGATGGACGGAACATCACAAAGACCTACGGAGACAGAATTCTTATAGAAAACTTCAGCTTCAGTATTCCCCGAGGTGGTATTGTGGGGCTTATTGGTCCCAATGGGGCCGGGAAAACCACTCTTTTTAAAATGATTGTCGGTCTGGAAAAACCGGACTCCGGAGAAATGCTTATTGGGGAAACCGTTAAACTGGCCTATGTGGACCAGGATCGGGCCACTCTGGACCCTAACAAAAGCATTTGGGAGGATATTTCCGGGGGACAGGATATGATTCAAGTCGGCAACAGGGAAATGAATTCCAGAGCCTATGTCTCCCGTTTCAACTTTATCGGAGCAGACCAGCAGAAAAAAACAGGAACTCTCTCCGGAGGGGAACGCAATCGGGTGAATATGGCCAAGCTTTTACTGTCAGGTGCCAATGTTCTGCTTCTGGACGAACCCACAAATGACCTTGACGTAAACACCATGAGAGCTTTGGAGGAAGGTCTTCTGGAGTTTGGAGGCTGTATCCTCTGCATAAGTCATGATCGTTGGTTCCTGGACCGTATCTGCACCCATATTATGGCTTTTGAAAATGAATCCAGGGTCAATTTTTTTCAGGGTCATTACAGTCAATGGGAAGAGGATTACAAATCCCGTCTTGGAACAGACAGTCTCACTCCCAAACGAATCCGATACCGCAAATTGAAAGGTTAAACGAAAAACACATTTTAACCTTCCTGACAAATATCTTCATAGGTTTGAAGTGCGGCCTCCTCAAAGGAATTAAGAATACTGTCAAAGCTAAATAAATTATCAATACGCCTGTCTGTTTCCTGTCCATCCAGGTGAAGAATGTTATTTTCTTCAATAGCAATGAGAATTTCTTCCAATTCCGCCTGGGCTTCATTTTCATGGGTCCCGGAATTCTGTCTATAAATATCAAACATTTCCCAGAGGGCATTCACTATCCATATCAAGCCCATCCCCTTGACAAGTTTTCTGAGCCATTTTTTACGGAAAGAGGAGTCCTTTGGAAGCCCGGGAAGTGTCACCAAAGCCAAACCAAAACTTCCTTTAATAAACACCTTTGTTATATCCACGGCTTTGGTTACCAAATCATCATGACTGAATTGACGACTATAATCTTCCAGAGATTCTTCAAATTTTCTAAGGAAATAAGACGTTTCAGGAGTCTTCGACTTCCCCGGTCCCTGCATGGGAAGCCAAATATTACCTAATGACCTGCATTCAACCGAAGTCCAATCATCCATGATTTCAATGGAGGGAGCCTGACTGCCACGACAACCCATCATAATGAAAAAATTCTTCTTATCAACAGTGGTTTGGGCAATCCTCACTCCTCTTTTTAACTGAGGCATCCAAAAATAGGTCCTAACCTGAACTTGGGGGTTTAAGGGACTTATTTGTTCAGTGGTGACACAAGCCCTCCCCTGGGCCAATCCAATAAAAACAATTAAAAAACCAATAAAACAAGGTAATCTCATCTTATTTCCACCCAATAACAGGAAAACCCCTTTGAAGAAGGGTTGGATTGTAGGGGTAGTGAATTAAAAATTCAAAGGTTTTTTAAAGGTTTTATGAAAACTTTATAGGCTTTTTTTGAAAAAATTAAAAAAATATCAAAAAAACACTACTTTTTGTTGACTCAGAGCCAAGATGACTATGAAGTGTAAGGGTAGAGAAAATAAAATACAAAAATGACCAACAATGGGGGTACAAAAATGGCAAAAAAAAAGAAAGCAACAAAAAGGAAAACTTCTAAGAAAAAAACAGTAAGAAAAACCACCAAAAAGAAAAAAGCGAAAAAGAAAACAACAAAAAAGAAAGCAACAAAAAAGAAAAAAACCACCAAAAAGAAAACAAAAAAGAAAGCAACAAAAAAGAAAAAAACCACCAAAAAGAAAACAAAAAAGAAAGCAACAAAAAAGAAAAAAACCACCAAAAAGAAAAAGGCAAAGAAAAAACGTAAACCCAATGCCGCTTTCATGAAACCACTGATTCCAAGTGATGCTCTTGGTGCCGTGGTCGGAAGCAAACCTTTGCCAAGAACACAAGTCATCAAAAAGATATGGGCTTATATTAAAAGTAATAACCTTCAGGATTCCAAAAACAGAAGGAACATTAATGCTGATTCGAAACTCAAAAAAGTTTTCGGTAAAAATCAGGTGACCATGTTCCAAATGGCCAAACTTTTAAACAAGCACCTTAAATAAATGGTTTAAAACTCAAGCCCCAAAGAAAAGATTTGGGGCTTGAGTTGTTTCTTAAAGTCTATAAAATAAAAAAAAAGGACATCTATGTTTCAATGGTTGATTCGTTTTTTATTTGGAAAACAAACAAACATTTTCAATAAAAAAGGACAGGTGGAACACAATCTGGATCAACAGAAGTGGGAAACCTGGAATAAACGTCTTAAAGAAAATCCAAATTACAACTTCCGTAATCATACAGGAAAAAAAAGATAACCCTTCATCTTACTCTGGCCATTGCCAACTGGATTAGGGAGGGATTGTAAATATGACCATCCCTGGAAGCCACTCGTTTCATGGTTTTATAACATCGAGCCACTTTTGTACCATATCTCCGTGCTTTCAAACCGCTTCCATTATAACTGGTAGCCAATCTTCTCAAAAGATAAACATTTTCCGGATTGTTGTTAACCTGGTTCACAAGTCCTTCCTGTTTGGCTTTTGCAAACATCACTGAATGATAAAGATCAGTCTGACCCACAGTACTGTTGAGCATGGCTCTACGATATTGGCCTTGATTTCTGCGATATTTAACAAAAGAAGGAATCACCGGTTCATGCAGTGTAAGAACATGTTTGGCTGTGGAATCTGTAATCTGAAATAACCCATAGTCATTAGCTGATCCACGGGCGTTTGGAGCAATGGTTGATTCTCGATGAGCCATACAAAAACTGAGACGGGGATCAAGATAAAATTCCGGACGCAATCTGTTAATTGTGGAGGTATCCCTCATAATAAGTTCAGCCCTTTCTTTTAAATTCATGGATCTTAAACAGGAATGCCTGAAATAATTCCGGCTACGATAACGGGTATTATTACAATTAAAAACAGAACTTTGAACTAAAGTTGCGGGCCGTCTTTGATTTCCAAAAGAACCATTTCTCTGCCTCTGTAAAGATCTCTGCCAATTGGATATAAAGTTTAAACCATCCATATCGGTCATGGCACAATAGGGAAGGGAGAGATGAAGATGATCATTATTTAAAGAGCTACCCCCGAGTTTTGAAGCCTGATGACCAATGGAACCTTGGTACTCAATTTGTCCTGGAGTACACTCCCCAGGTAAAGACTCTTTCCAACAATCACGAAATTCATCATAAAAAACAGCTTGAGATCCGTTATAATGCCGCTTGAAAGTAGAGATCACCTGACTGTTACCAGAACTGTCAAAAAGTTCAAATTTGACAATATCCATGGCACTGGCCAGAGCATGAAGACCCAATCCCCCTCCATTTCGAGCCTGCCGATTGCTATAGGTTCCCAAATGATGAATAAAAACCCTGACCGGTTGTGGGTATCCAGCCGTCTGAGCAGAATTTTGAACACAACGGAAAAAAACAAGATTCAGATTATTATAAAAATCCTTATGAAGAAAAGCGTTCCCGCAACCTTTATTAACAACATAACCGCCCATAACTTTCTGATCTGTATAACAACCATTCCAACGCAAAGCTTCTCCTCTGGCCAAAGCAAAGATCTGATTTTCCACCATAAATGAAATTTCACTCTCTCTGAGAGTTTGCTGTGATTGGTCTGTCACTCCCTGAGGCTGTTCAACAACAGTAACATCCTGATCTCCATTATTATTAAAACTGTCAAAATCATCCATACTAAAGTCTGGATTAATATTCACATCGCTATAATCAGAGTTCCCCAATTGGTCCAGTTCAGAATGAAAAGGACTGCAGCCGGAAAAACCAATAAGGAAAAATAAAACACTAATTTTCTTCATGTTTTTCCTTTGAAAAAAATATTTCATTAACAGATTTATATGTTTTTCTTTCTCCCATGACTTCATTCTTTTCGGATAAAAAACCACAAAAATGAAATAACAAAGGCTAAAAGGATTCCATTAAACTGCTTTTACGCTTAGTTTTCCGAGAAGTTTAAAAAAGTGTTTAAAAATTTAATAGGACTTAGAATCAGTAAAAAAAAATGACAAAAATATAGAATTTTATGCTTTATGACGGAAAGTGATTAACCCATGGGTGGGATCATATGGTGAGAGCCCGACAGTCACTTTATCACCAACAATCACCCGAATTTTAAAACGTTTCATCTTACCGCAGAGACGGGCTGAAACTTTAACACCATTGTCAAGGGCTACCTTATAATTACCACCACCTGTAACATCAGTGACTGTACCATCCACCTGTATAAGATCATCTTTTGCCATAAGCTCCCTTTCTATTTCCTGATATTTATCAATTTTTTCAAAAAAATCAACAGATTTGGGATTTACCAGGAATGTTTCCTGAAGAATTAAAAGAAAAGTAGCCTTTTCAATCAGATTTCAGAGAAACCTATAATTGGAGTTTATTCAAAAACAAGAAAAGTTAAAAGTAAAAAAGAGAGGAAGAACAACTGGATTCAGTTAAAAGAGCCTGTTATTTGTTTTACAGGCTCTTTATTTTACCGTTTAAGGGTTGGATTTAATTTCCGCGTGGCCGGTTGAGAGAATTTCACTGGAATCGTATTGAAACCAGATATCAAAGAGCGTTCCAAGTCGGGTGGCTCCCTCACTGGAAGCTTTGAAACCAATCAGAGACTTGTAAGTGATACTGTTCCCGTAAACGTCTGTCTCAAAGAAATTCTCGTTAATGCTCAAATGAATGTAAGTGATTTCCACTTCATTAAGGGTCACAAGCTCACTGGCTATTTCCTCTTCCGTGTCACAGTTGCCGTCACCATTAAGATCGTGCCACAAACGGAGTTTGGAGAATACGTCATCATTGGAATCGATATAACCGTCAGCAAAGTCCTGAGTGCTGTCAGTAGCGTCCCCACGATCCCATTTCATCAGGGCTTTGAAACCGTCTTTGGCAAAAGGCTGATCAGAGTCAGGGCCAAAGGTGTTGTCTCCAAAGAGTTGATCAATACCGTTGATATGACCGTTGGCATCGGGAAGTGTCAACCAGCGATAACGGGTCTGGTCGGGTTGGGTCCAGCTGATTTGGAATTTGAAGTTACGGGCCTGGGGTTTGATGTGCAGGAAGTCTCCGTTATTAAGTTGGGTGACTGTTTGTTGGCCGAGGAGGTTGAATTTCGTTCCATCAGCGGGGGCTGTAAGGGTGAGTTCACCACTTTTGAGGTAAGATTCATCGGAGTTTCTGAGTTGGTTCGCATCGGCGTGTTCAATCCCTTGGGAGTCGAGCATGAGGGGGCATCCGCCGCCGCCGCCGCCGTCACCACCGTCACCACCGGTTGGTCCTGAGGGGCAGTTGCATCTGTTTCTGCTGCTATTGAGGCTGCAACCTGAGCGACATATGGGCTCACAGGCTGTTTTGGCTGCGTTGGGTCTTGCTCCTCTAGGGCAGTCTAGACAATCGTCGCCGCTGCGTATTTGGTTTGGACCGAGAGTACATCGTGTAGGGGAGGGATCAACACATTGGTTGCCTTGACGTTCTTTTCCATCAGGACAGATACAGGCTGTTTCATCAGAGTTTGGAACCAGATCCCCGGAACATGTAAGAGGGCGATTCGTGTCATCACTGGGATCCTGACCGGGATTATTAAAAACGGGATTTTCTGATAAGAATTTGGCTTCTCCTGCTGTTGAGAAAGATCGATACTGACCACAATTTGTCATCCCCAACAAAACAATTGCCGGAAGAAAAAGTAAACCTGTCTTTTTTATTTTTTGTATCATTCCATACCTCCTACTAAAGGGAACTATACTGGTCCGGTTTGAATTTTCATGGAATTTCTCCATGAAAAACAAATGGTCTTCAGTATATATAGTTCTTATAAGCAATAAAGAAACCAAAGTGTTTTAAAAAGCTCTATGCAAAGGAATCGAGGAAGCAGATAAACAACTGACTAAAAGTTTTACAAAAAACAAGCAGCCACAACAGAATAAATCATTTTTAAAAACTTAAAAAATCTTTCCCTGTCTATTTTTTGTATGGATATCAGACAAAAAAAGGCACCCCTATTATATAGAGAAGACCTTTTCAGAGTTTTCGGGTTTTCGGGTTTTCGGGTTTTCGGTTTCCAGAAATTGGCTCAGGAGAGGGGTCTCTCCTAAGCCTTTATTCTAACAAAGCTTTTTCATATTCACCATGAATTTGGTAGCAAATAAAAATTCATTAACTCAATAAATTTTCAGGATTCTAACAGAGACAAAACCTGAGCCGGTTTTGCCTCTGGAATCTTGTACCCCAATTCATTGGTTACACCTTTCACTTCCACACCAGTCTTTCTCAAATAACCATTGGTCGTCTTTATCTCCCTATGCCCAACAATGGACATCACTCTGGCTAAAGATACCCCTCTGGATAAAAGGTTGGTAATGAAAGTGGCTCTTAAATCGTGAAACTTCACAGAGGTCACCCCTATGGCTTCACAAAACTCCCTGGTCACCTTGGCCTGATCCCCATACTCCCATTCCTTGAGTTGAGGAAGGACAAACTCACTTCCTTCTCTTTTTAGCTTCAGTTCTTTTAAAAACTTCAAGAGATCATCAGAAATTGGTACCACTCGATTCCTCTGGGTCTTTGTAGGACCAAATCCACCTTTGCTTGTCCATTGCCTTGAAACAGAAATAACACGAGCAGCCATGTCAACATCTGACCACTTTAAAGCAAAGAGTTCTCCTGACCTCATCCCAGTCATCAAAGCCACTGTCCATATCGAATAAAACCGATGGTTTGTGACTTTGGCTTCCCTGAGAAAGGTTCCCACCTCATCATTGCTGAGAACCTTTTGTTCAACTTCTGGAATCTTGACCTGAATACCAAGACAAGGGTTACGGTTCAGGATTCCCTCTTCAACAGCCATTTGAAATATTCTCCTGACCTGTTTTAAAAGGGTACTTCTTGTGTGGGGAGAAAACTTCGATTCCATCTCTTCAAAAACCAGATTATAAATATCAGTTTTTGTGATGGTTTGAATCTCTTTTTTCCCCCACCTGGGACTGACCCACTTTTCAACGATCTGTCATAGTTGAAAACAGTGGATGGTCTCATGGTTAATTTCATGCGTTTAAGACATTCTTCAAACCATTCATCCCATCTATAAGGAATTCTCTGCTCTTTGCGTTTGGCTAATTCCCTTTTGAATTCAAACTGAATTTTTTCAGCTTTCCTCAATGTGGGAACGGACCTCTTTTTGAACTGAACACGGCGGCCACTGGAATCATGGCCGCCAACATAAACTTCAAAAACTTTTTTTCCATTTTTTTGATAATAGCTTTTAATTGACATAATTAGTCTCCTTTCTTTTGGAAAAGAGACTCACAATCACAAAGCCTAAACCTCAATCTTCTCCCAATCTTATAGTATTTGATCTGTTCACGATGAACCATGATCCTCAGTGCAGAGGGAGAGATTGAAAGATAGTTAGCCGCTTGCTCACTGGATAACCACTTTTTTTCTACATCTATTTTATTGCCAAAGAACCGGACCCCATTAGGGTCCTCTATTTTGTTATTTTTCATAACATACCCCTTTTTAAAAAGTTTGACAAGTTTGAAAATTGAAAAATGGGCAATTGGAAAATCGGTGATAGACTGAGTATTGTTTGAAAAATTCGATTTTATGGAAAAGAAAAAATCATGGATTCAAACAGGATTCAGTCTGTTTAGTATTGAAAAAAATGATTCTTAGGATTTATCTTTATTATTTCTAAATTTAATCGGTGAGTTTCTTGGATTTTCTTTTAGTCTTTCCAGGAAAGCCAAAGTGTTCTTTTAGAACATCCCGGATACCAGATGGAAGATTGCCACCTGACGTTGTGGACTCTTTCAAAAGGTCTTGTAACATTTTCTTTTCATCAATGTAGAGTTCCTGTAATGTTTTCACTTGCCTGACTGATAGACCCGTCAAGACGTATCAGAAGCCAGTCAACAACATTGGATTTTGTGATCGTACCACATTGAAAACCATCATTGACCTGACAAACGATCTTTTCCAAAGACTCATTGGCCTTATTTCCCAGAATGACCCTGAACTGTTCCTGGACATTTCTTTTATTGTTCTTAGACTTTTGATTTTTGTTTTCTATGATTTTTTCTTTTTCCATTTTTATCACCTCCTTTCCTTTTATTTTTTAATTTATTATTTTACTTACTATACCTCCTACCCCTACCGCCCCGAATACTTATTTTCTTTTAGAGTGGTGACCACTTCATCATGGTAGTGAGGGAGTGGTCACCAGTCGTAAAGAAAGAATAATAAAGTGAGAGGGGCGGCAAGTGGTTACTATGACTTCAAAAAATGAACTTCAAACTGTTGTCCTTGAAAATAATAATCCGG
>CBDCNX010000012.1:0-48962 GCA_965219545.1 Bdellovibrionales bacterium | reverse complement strand
TATGGTTTCTTCTTCTATACTCCTGAGTACGCTCAATGTGAAATTCGGATCATTCCGACGGATGTAATCCACCGCCTTTTGAACCAAAAACCTCTGATCCTTTTCACCCAGAGTCGTACCCATCTGAAACAATTCCGCAATGGTTTCCCGGCGGAGTTTCCAGATACTTCCCATTATAAGCAAAATGGGTCTTGAAAGCAAATTCCTACCCACTCCACGATACAGGTCAATATCATGAATATTCAACAGCTTACAACAAAAATTGAGGATATTTTTCCCAAATTTTTGTTTCAAAACCGGAGTCAATCCTTCCAGGGAGTCCTGGAAGCTCAACGGACTCCTCCAGTGCTTCTGTCGCCCGTGATAGACAAGAATTGGTATCACCGGATAATTCCAGCGATTGTAAATACAAGTCTGATACCCCAGAATCTGCCGGAGCAATTGGGGATCCTGATGGCTTTTATGTTCGAGCAGGAAAAAAATACGCACCTGTTTTTTGGAGCCTTTGACCTGAACTGAGAATAAAAGATCAATACGCTTTTCATTACCCTCTTCATCCATAAAGACGGTCATTTCAGGTTTTAAGGTTTTCCAGTTGAAAAGTTTGAACTCAGAGGGTTTAAAGACAAGGCGGAAAATATCCAGTCCGTATTTTTCATTGATGAAAGTTTCATTGAATAGGGCATTATGGGCCTGTTGTTTTCGTTTTTCAGGGATTTTCTTTGATGGCATTTTTCAAGCTCTCAGGTAAGGGTAGAGGATAACTGACTCAAGCAATAATTCCATCACAATAAATCAGAAGAGGCTTGCCTGGTCAAGTTGTGTTTTCATAACAGACTTTCATCCAATTTCTTTTGTCTTCAACAAAGAAACCAAGGATTTGGGATTTTCTCTAAAGGAAATATCAGGAATAATCCAGCGAGTGGAGAAAGGAAAGAAAATCCCTAGAAAGAGGCAAAAGTTTATGCCAAGCACGATGTTTTCCCGGTCCAATTCTGATAAATCTATTGCGGTTGATTTTTGAACATAACGCACCACCAGCTATAATTCTGCCTCTTCTATAATTTCATCAACCCCTGCTCCAGGGGTATCTGTAGGCGTGGGATTAAAAATTATACCAATACCAGCAATAATTCCTATAAGAAAAGGATTTTTACCATCTGGATCGATAAAATTTGTAGAATTATTCCCCACATACCTGTAGAAGTTTACATCCCCACTTTCAAACTCTATTGGATCAGAAGAAATCCATCTTCCAGTAGTGGAGTTGTAGTACCTGGCTCTGTGGTAATGAACAACTGCCGTAATAATCACACAACTCCTCATAGGACCTGTTGACAAGAGCCTCATAACGATCAGCCCTTGTCACACCCATTTTTTGGCAAGCCGCCCAACCCCTCGTAAAATCCCCACAGGGCCTTTAAAACTTTCCATGACTAACTCTCCCGTGTATGTATCCAAAGCCAGAAAGAGGTCCTCAAGGCTCTTAAAAACCCAACGGGCCAGCCACACAAAACCCTGGCTGTGGTGATTGTTTCACCGACGACCAAACAAGATTTTTCATGCTTCATTTTTCATACCTCCTACTAATAGGAAGTTTTTCAACCTTTTCAACCGGTTGAAAATCGAAAATATCGTGCCAAAATTTTTGAGTATTAACCGAGAATTTTTTTAAACCCTTGTTTTTCTTGAGAAAGAAATTTTCAATTTTTTTTGAACTATCTGAAATTTTTTTTATTTTTTTTTACAAACAAATTTTCTAAAAAAATAATGTCCTTATTATGAACTATTTTAGTAGATTTCAGGGTTCTTTGACGACAAAAAAAAATTACATTTTTTTAAATTACAAGTTAATCGGTTGGGTTTGATTCAAATTTCTCTAATCCAATCAATCTGTCTGAGTGGTGTTAATTTGTTCGTAAACCTGTTTTAAGAGAGATTGCTCAACAGTATTTTTAAAATTCTGTTCATTCATAAATTTGGCTGTCATATCTTCATTTTGTTCCATTCGTTCAATAAATAAATTCTCCAGTTTTTTAAGGAAAACATATCCAAAATTTTCCATTGAATTGGCCTGGGCTGCTTCTCTTAAATCGGAATCAGCCACAGCATCCTCTCTAATGGAATCCAGAAAAAGCTGATCCGCCTGGGTGAAATTTGTCCCAAACTGTTCATTTAAAATATCTATCAACTGGGAAAGTTCAATGGTTTCTTCATGTGATTTTCCTGTTCCAACGGATGTGGGGCCGGAGATTTCACTATCCTGCCCACTTTCAAGGGAAATTGATCCTTCACTTATTTTTTGAAGACGATAATACTTTAAGTTGATTTCATCATCAAAATGATAAGAGGGACCTGAATCTTTTCTTGGTAGTTTTTTCAGCAAATAACGGATGTATGAATAAAGTTTTTCAAGACTGGAATCCTGAAAGGGAATAATTTGGGATAAGAAAGAATACAAATTGCGAAAAGCTATCAACACTTTTCTAAATTCTTCCTGTTCAGACTCTTCCTTCTCTTTAAATCGTGAAACAGCAGGATCAATGCAGGCATTCATTTTTCCATGATCGGATTGGGTCTGAACTTTCTTTGGTCGATAAAAAATCCTGCAAAATTCCTCAACTTCCTTTTGATAATAAATCTGATAACTGTCTAAACGGGACTGAAGCTCATAGAGATGCTTGGCCTCTGCTTGTTCACCGACAAGGGTTTTTTCATAATAAGGCTGAAAAGCCTCCTGAATATCTTCAGGTTCGTTGACAAAATCAAGGACAAAAGTGTCTTCTTTGCCTACACAGGTTCTGTTAAGTCGGCTGAGAGTCTGAACAGCCTGAATACCGGACAATTTTTTATCAATGTACATGGTATGAAGCAAAGGCTGGTCAAAGCCTGTCTGGTATTTCTCCGCCACAAGTAAAACCTGGTATTCCATGCTGGCAAATTTTTCAGGAAGCTCTTTTTCCCTTATGCCCTCATTCATTTTAACTTCCGTGTATTCCACGTCCTTAATGTCAGGATCAATGACCGTTCCTGAAAAAGCCACCAGGGTTTTTATATCTGTATAACCTTTTTCAGAAAGGTATCTGTCAAACTCCCTTTTATATCTGACTGCGTGAAGACGACTTGAGGTCACAACCATTGCCTTTGCTTTATTTCCAATTTTATGGCGGGTGAATTGTCGAAAATGTTCAATCATCACCTCCGTTTTCTGGGAAATATTATGAGGGTGAAGACTCATAAATCGGGCCAAAGCACGGGCCGCTTTTTTAAAAAGATCATTTATTCTTAACTGATTTTTTAATGAAAAGAATTTCAGCTTAAAACAAATGGTCTTTTGAAAGGAGGAAATAATTATGACGGATAAAGAGATGAAAGACGAGGAGATTTTTAAATTTGTAAAAAATCTTGAACCCTACTTTTTTGGTTACACGGCCAAAGAGAATAGGCTTAAAAATGACAGTGGTTTGGAGTTTTTGTTTCAAGATATTTGGGGAAAAACAACAGTCAGTGGTCTTGGTGGAAAGAATTATCATAAAATTGGTTGTTCTTTTACAAAACCACTGGACAAGATCGCAAAGGACATCAAGCGTCGTCTTTTGCCTAAGTACCGAAATGATTTTTTTGAAAACAAAAAGGAACAGAAAGAACTCAAGGAAAAGGAGGCTTTCGACAGAAAAAAACTGGCAGCCTTGGCCCAGGCTTCCGGGGGAAGGATAAAAAATCAATATTCAAGCTTTTGGAGAACAGACAAATATGCCTCTTTTAAAAATGGGTCCATTGCACAGAGCTATGATGGAAAGTACAAGATCAAGGTTGAAGCTGGTTTTGGGGAGGCTTTAAAAATTCTTTCATTCTTAAAGGAAATGGAGGTTAAAAACGAAAAAACAAACAACAGGGAAGGAGAAAAATCATGAGTCCTATTTCTCAGAATATCAGAAAGAAAAACGATCTATTACGTCAACAAGTCCCACTTGTACCTATGCCAAACCGGTTTATGATGACAAGCTCTGTGGCTTGTCTTCCTGAAAAAAAACTCACGTCCTTATTTTCCAAGGTCGTAAATTTTAATGATTTTAACCAGGACAATGATCCTCATGGGGAGCATGATTTTGGAACTGTTTTTCAGGATGGAGAAAAATATTTCTGGAAAATTGACTATTACGATGATGATTATAAATTTCATAAAGAAGATGGAAACAGAGTCATCCTGTTGATGCACGCAAGAGATTATTAAAGGACGAAAAAGTGGCCGCACAAGCGGCCACTTTTTTTGAAGCTCCGTTTTACTTCGCTTCAATTAAAAGACTCCTTTGTCGCCCAGATTATAATTTGAAATTTAATAACAATGGGTGAACAGCTTTAAGATTTTTTTCGCACAAACCTTTTATGATGGATATGCACTCGTCCTGAATTTCTGTGACTAAAATATCAGCCTTCATGTGACTTTCAAAATCTTCCATTGTGAACCCATAGGATTTTACAATGTGGGGCTATTTTTGTTTTAGAAAGTTCAACCCGTCCGTTTTCAATGACCCCAATGGCTTTTTTGTGATAGCCACAAAGAGAACTGGCTTTGCGTTGACTCAGGTTTTTGAGTATTCTCAAAACCTGTAAGACCCGGACTTCTTTTGTGATGATTTTTGTGTGGAATCGGCGACCTCTTTTATTACTAATGGCTTTCTCTTTTTTGTAACCAATTCGCTCTCTGACTTGTTCACTTTGACCTTCACGGCATAATAAAAAATCGTCATAAGTGAGTCCATAAGCCTTTACTGTTTTTTCAACCCGGATTTTGTTAAGAATCGTTCTCCCGTTTTCAAACTTCTCAACAGTTTTGTAACCAATCTCCAAAAGAACTCCGGCTTCTTTGCGACTCAGGCCCCGTATTTCACGCAATTTTTTTAAAGTGACTGCGTTGACTTTGTTTTCTTCATCTTGCATTTTTCCTCCCTTTAAGGCTTTATTCATAGCCTTGGCTGTAAATCCCCCTGCTTTCCTGGAAATAGCCATTTCCGCAAGCAGGGGGGTATGGAATTTTTGTTAAAAAAATCAGTTGGTTAAGAGAAAAAAGTGCTACGACTACTCGGAAAAAATGGGGGTGCTACGGCCTTAGCCAAACACTTAGCCATAATTAGCAAACAATAGAAATTTGAAGACGTACTCAGGAAATAACGAGGTGGGATGAGTTTGTTAACTCATTGAAACCATTTGTTTTTTTGATTTTAGACATTTAAGAGGGATTCTTTGATTTGCAAAAAGACCATCACCGAAAAATGGATGGGGTAGCAGGACTCGAACCTGCGAATGACGGAATCAAAATCCGTTGCCTTACCAACTTGGCTATACCCCAATTTTTTAGATTCAACTTAAAAAATTAACGATTTTTTGAAAATCAATCAAGAATAAAATAAAGAATTTGGGTTTGTATGCCTATTTCGGTCTATCCGGTCAGTGTTTCGGAGCAAGGCGGTCACTGAGGCGAGTTTTAGACACTTTGTCCAAAAATTAAGGGAACCATTTGTTTTTTATGGGAATTTGAATGAAGTCAGTTTTGCCTGTTAAGCTCAGATTCCTTTTTACTGTAAAAAGGATTTATTGACTCTTTAGGGTGACCTGCTTTGCCCTTCTTCCGGGGGATTGGAGACGGAGTGTGTTTGAGCCTTTTTTGAGAGCTTTAATAACGTCTGAGGCCTTGTGAACTGTTTGACCGTTTACTTTCATGATTAACTGACCCGGTTCCATTCCCGCTTTGTGGGCGGGGCTTGCTGATCTCACCCTGGAGACAATGGGGGCAAAGGGTTGATTCAGAGGCACTTCATAATATTTGCGGGCTCCTGAGGAACTGTCGGCTACGGAAAACCCAAGGTTGTAGGGGCTGATCTGGCCGGGGTATCGGGTGAGAATTCTTTTTCTTTTTTTTCTTTGATTGCTCTCCGGGAATTGGGTCAATTTGACTTTAAAACTCATTTCCTTAAATCCCTGGGGCTGGGGCCGCATGACTTTGATTGTGACCGTTTTACCCACTTCGGTGTCCTGGACATTATTGATAAGACTTTCGGCACTGTGTATGGGTTGGCCATTGAATTCAAAAATAATATCGTTGGGTTTCATTCCCGCTTTGTGGGCGGGGTATCCGGGTTCCACCTGGGTGATAACAGCACCACTTTTGTCAAGACCAAAAGACAGGGCCGCCCTTGGGTTCAAAGAGGCCAGCCCGACCCCCAGGAAAGCCTTTTGGATGGTTCCCCCGCTTTTGATAATGCCGATCACTTTTTTCACATAATTGGAGGGGATGGCAAATCCAATCCCCTGGGCCCTGGCATCAATGGCCGAGTTCACCCCAACGACATAACCCTTGGTGTCCATGAGGGGGCCACCGGAGTTGCCGGGGTTGATGCTGGCATCTGTCTGTATGAAGGGGAAACGATTTAACTCCTTGATGGCCCGGCCCTTGGCGGATACGATTCCAACAGCCATGGAGTTATTGTGTCCGTAGGGGTTTCCGAAGGCGGCCACATATTCACCCACTTCAAGTTTGTCACTGTCACCAAACTCCAGGGGAGTCAGCCCTTTGACCGGCTTGGTGAGCTTCAAAAGGGCCAGATCCCCCCGACTGTCGCTTCCAAGGACTTCAACGTCATAGAGTTGACTTTTGCCATAAATCTGTACCCGTAACTGGGCCTGGAGTCTGGGGTTATCAATGGGCTGAATGACATGATAGTTGGTGACAATGTGTCCTTCCTTGTCAATAAGAAAACCTGTACCTATGGGTTTGCTTTCCTGATTTTTTTTCTGGGGTCTGCCAAAATGGAAACTTTCACCGAGGAACTCTTCAATAAAATTGAAAAAAGGATCCCTTGGAATGTTTTTGGTATTAACATTGATTTTCAGGTAAACACCCACGACAGCGGGTTGGGTGATTTTTGACATTTCAACCCAGATGTTTGAAGGAAGAGGGGGTGAGAGTTCAGCTTTGTCCATGGGGGAGGACCATGAACCCGGACAGAACAATAAAGTCAGTAAAAAAATAAATGTTTTCATAGTTTGACGAAGTTCATTTTCAAATCGGAAATGAGTTGATTGATCAGTTTGTCTTCCTCTTCAGTCCGGTTGTTTTCAGTCTTGTTTTTAAGAATCTCCAGCAGATCAATATTGAATTGTGCTATTTTCTTATCCACATGGGTTTTTCCGGAACCGGGATCCGGAGTTAATCCCAGCCCTATCGCCGCTGATGAGGCCACAGAGAGAACCAGTGTTGAAAAGTTGGCTTCCAAGGATTTTTCCATAGTCTTTACTCCTTAATTATTTATATGTACTGATCGTTTTAAAAATTCAATACAATATTTATATCCGAATTTTATCTTTTTGTCAGCCTCCACAGAGTCTGTAAAATTTACCATTCAGGCAGATCCATAATTTTTCAAGGATTTTTTTATTACTTGTTATGTGTCAATGGGCATGAGACCCTGACAGACAAGGGATGGCTTTGGTGAAGCTGATTCAAAAGCCCTGATCCCCTTTTTGAGGAAAGGTTATTATATTTGATTGTGTCTGTAAAAAAATTATTTTTTACTGTTGTTTTGATTTTTCTGTCAGTCAGTGTTTTTGCCAGTCCCGGTCGCCTGGGTCAGACCCTGTTACAGATTGTAAAGTCCGCAACCGGGAAAACGGATGGGCAGTGGACCAGGGACATGGAGTCCCTGGAAAAAAGTCTGTTTGGAAAATCTCCAGGACCTTTTTCCATGGAAGAAATAGTGAAACTGAGAGAAGAGGGGGTTGAACCTTCAAAGTGGCTAAAAGGATATAAAGATCATCTGAAGCACAGGAGAAACAATCCCCAGTATTATCAAAACAGTCCGGAACCTGATATTTTAAACTATATATGGGATACTGAAGGAATAGAGGCACATATGATGTCTTATGTGGATTCTCCATTAATCTCCAGGTGGTTGGATGTTCCGGAAATACAGGAGAGGATCCTTGATATTCTTGGCGGTTATCCTCTTAATAAAAATTATTTCACAGGGAAACCGGATGTTCTTTTAAAGTATTGGGAGTTGGGCGAGTCACAAAAGGTGGAACTGATGATTAAAGAATCCTTTGACAAAGCCAGAAGAAGTGATGACTTTAACAGAGCTTTTTTTATAGAAGATCCGTTTGTGGGAACAGTTTCAAGAGCTTTCAATGAAAGTGAGAGTTTTAAAAGTCATGTGGAGTCCTTGTTTGAATCCCTGTTTGATGAATGATCCAATGAATAAGGTATGATAATCAAGGAACTGCCGGGTAAAGAGGCAAAAGAAAAGCAATTATGAGTCATCTTTTTTCTCATCACAGTGAAGGTCTCTCTCACCCAGTCATATTCAAGCATGAATCTGTCGGCTTCTTCTCTGTTTTTTCTGGTTCTTTGTTTTTGAGTCATTGTCATGGGTTCAAGTCTCCGGGATTTTTTTTTGAGATTCAAGTCTTTTTTATAGGGGTTGAAGGACCGGATTTAAAGTGTTGAAGCTGATAAGGAAAGATTATGTTACCTTTTCAAAAGAAAAAAAACTGGATCACAAAAAATAAAAAAAATATAATGAAAGGTTAATCCGAAAAGGGTTTGTCTCCGGGGGACTGTTTTGTTTTCAGATTAAAGAACCGATAAAATTGTATGAAAAAACGGCGTTGTTGCACATAGAGAATTGAGATGAGAGTTTCCTATAGTATTTGAGATCAAAGAGCGGAAGGGACAGTCATTTGGTTGAGGATTTTAGATTTTATAAAGACCTCCATGGCCTGATTCGTAAAATTCCTTGAACTGAGCTTTTCTCCAAGGAGTTGTTTGAAACGATACATGGCTGTCTCGGCAATAGACCGACGACTGTAACCACTCTCCTTTTTCCATTTCCTTTTTCCCCCTTTGCGAATAGAACGAATCACTTCATCCCTCTGCTTTGGAGGAGACTTGTTATTGCCATGTTTCCCGATCCTGGCCCCCTTCCTGGGTGGAATCAAAGCCACAATATCGTTTCTCTGGCAATGATCCCAACAATCCCCGCAATCATAGGCCCCATCAGCACTGATCCGGGAAACATGATCCTCAAGACCATCGACCAGGTCCTCAAAAACCTCTGAATCCTTAAAGGAATTGTCCGTTAAACAGGTTGATAAAATCTCTCCAGTTTCCTCATCAAGACATAAATGAAGTTTCCTCCAGGTCCTTCTCTTTGCATAGCCGTGCTGACGAACCTTCCACTCCCCCTCTCCGAAAACCTTCAAACCCGTAGAGTCAATGACGGCATGAACAGGCTCTTTTGATTTGACTTTACCAAGGTCTATGGAACATTTTCTTAAACGACGACTCAAGGTGGAATAATCGGGAACAGGCAGAGAGACTCCCATGAGTTTTAACAGACTTTCGGTAAATCCCTGGACTGAGCGAAGAGTCAGGCCAAAGTGGAAACGGATCAGGGAAATAGCTTTAATGGCTGTGTCTGAGTAGACGGGTTGAAAGCCCCGACCACCCTCAGAATTTGCAAACCAATCATTTTTTACATCTTTTGAGAACCAAAAAGTGATGGAACCCCGTTTAATGAGTTCCTTGTTGTAGGTTTTCCAGTTAATCTTTTTAAGACGCTTTCCCATAAAAACCATCCTTGGTATTTGGTTGAAGTTTAAGACGCTTTCCCATAAAGCCATCCTTGGTTGTTTAAGTTTTGTTTTTAAATTGACTTTAAACTATGGGGAGGCGTTTTTTTATGTTATTTTTGCTGCCTGGACTTTGGTAAAACTCATCCCTTTATGTGCAACAACGCCTGAAAAAACTATTAAATATTTTTATCTTATTTTGTTTTCTTTGGGTTTCGGCCTGTGCCAATTATCCTTTATCAGATGCCGAAAGGTGTGCCCGAAAATATCAAATAGTTTCAGGAACAAGTTTAGGACGATCAAGGACCCATCATTACAAACACAAACAAACAGAATATGGATATTGGATCAATGAATATGCCGGATCAAGTGTTAATGAGGGGAATGTAGTACATTGCAGAGAACCCCTTAATAAAAGAGAGGAAATATATATAAATAATAAAATAGAATCAGGGAACCGAAAAATAGAGAAAAACAATGAAAATGAAAAAACAAACATTATTGTTTCTTTGTTTTTTACGGTTATTGGATTGTTTATAGTCAAAAATCAACTGGACAAGCTAGATGAATCCCCTTAATCGTCACCCCTTCCAGTGCCCGGCCCTTCTTGGTAGAATCCGGGGGACCACTTTGTTTTTTTAATTTCCAAGATATTCATAAGTCACGCTGGCAGTGGAACAGTCAGTTATTAAAGTCATACCACCTGATCTATTTGCATAAAATGTAGTAGTATCAGTCGAGACTCCATACACTGTTATATCAACACTGGTCGCATTGTCCGGGACTTTTGCGTAACCCATTTGAGACTCTGAACATTGGGAGTCTCTATAAAGAAAAACAGAATCACCAGGGCTTACTCCTGAAACCTTAATGATAGGTCTACTTGGATAATAAGATGTGTCCTCAATGGATAAATTGGTTGGCGGGTCTCGTCTTTTCAATGTATAAGTCACACTGGATTTTGAACACTTGGACATTCCATAAAAATTTGTTGTTTTGGCATAAATGACATAATCTCCAGTATTATAGGAAACTACGCCTGGTTCAATATCAATATAACTTTTTCCATCCTCAACAACCTGATTGTAATGGGATGATCCCCACGTCGGCAAAATAGGATAATTACAGAATTTGTCTTTATGAAGGGTCACCCTATTACCTGGTATGACTCCAAAGACTCTTATAACAGGTCTTGCTAAAAACCCAGGGTTTGGGGATTCTATACTTAATGCTTTTGGCTCTGGGGGACTTCCCTGATCGGGAGTCAGGAAATACTCCATGTATTCAGTGGAACAGCCGCTTGACCCACCGGAGTTTGAGGATCTTTCATAAAACTTATAATTGCCAGGGGTCAGTTTGTTTCCATGGCAACCATACCCATATTCTTGGTTGAGTTCACACACAGTCAGGTCCACACTGGTAGCATCTTCTGGGACTTTTTCCCCGGCCACTGCGTTTTTACATTCACTGTCTGTGAATAATTCAACCCTATCCCCTGGTTGTCTGTCTTTGACTCTTATGACCGGATTAAAGTTTTCACTTGGTGAAGTTTGGGGATCCACTAACTCCATAAAACTTGGAATGATCGGTTGAGGCGGTGGCGGGTCATTGATTGAAACACTGGCTGGAAGTGTATCAGTTACCAACTGATCCCCAGTTCCCTGGGTGACTTTTATTTGTATTGATATTGTGTCTGTTGGAAGATCAGAAAGATCAACTGTGACCTGGAAACGGCCATTGACACAATCCACGGGATCACTAATTACCACAGAGTCTACAGACAAGGACACTTGACCACGGCCATCTATACAGGTCCCTGATAAAGTCAGGCTTGCGGCGTTGTCGTCTGTGACTTCAGGTATCTCATCAAGCATTAAATTCTCTCCGGGAGTTCCCCTTATAGGACTATCAGGATTTATATTTATGGGATTCAGGCGTTTTGACCTTATTTCCTTGTCGTCACCACAAGCCAAAAGAAAGAACAAAAAAGAGAGTAAAACAACCTGTTTCATTCTCTCCAGGATAAATCATATTTCCCGGATCAAAGAGAAATATCTTTCAAAGCGTTTCAAAATGAATCGGATTTTTTAAAAAAACTCCATTTTCAAAAGTTTCTCACGGGACCGCTTTGGAAGGTCTATCTGGAAAGTTTTTTCTTCATGGCAATCCCGACAAATTCCCTGAAGGCCATCAAGGTTGAAAAACTCCCCGGCTGTAAAATGTTCCTTTGCTTCAATATGATCGGCCACGTTGGACGGCCTCAAAACTTTTGGTTTTTTTCTCAAGCAAAGCACACAAAGAGGATCCCGATTTAAAACGACCAGTCTTAATTTTTTCCACCTGAAAGAGCCATAAAACTTTTAAGACAGAGAATACAAAGAGGATCCCGATTTAAAACGACTTGTCTTAACTTTTTCCACCGGAAAGAGCCATAAAACTTTTTATGAGGTCTGTCCTCACGGGGTTTCCCCTGACCACCCCCCTGTAGTCTTTTATACTGATCGTGTTTGAATTTTCCGGTCTTTTGGAAAAGGAAAACCGTGAATTTTCAAACACGATCAGTATATTAAAAAAATCTCTCATATAAAAAATGGTGGCCCGTATAATATTATGAAAAGCCAATGGAGAAAGATGAAATCAATTGTTATGGAATAATAGGCTGGGGTCTTAATAGTCTGCTTCCATAGAGTCAGTAAAACTGACCATTCAGGTTTTTGCGAGGCAAAAAGGTCCGAAATCCCTTGATTCATTGAATATAAATCCGAAAATTAAATAATTGTATACTGAAGACCATTTGTTTTTCATGCTTTTTTGAGAGACTACTTGTTTTAAGCGGATTTTGGCTAAAGAAATTCAGCATAGAATAAATGATCTCTCAGGGAAATTCCATGAAAATTCAAACTGGATTGGTGTAAAGAATTGGTTGTTTGGATTTTTTAGGGGTTTTTGTATGAATTTGATCCTTTGTGAAAGATCTGGAGAAAAGTCAGACTGAATATTTGAGAAATTACAAAAAGAGGGAGGTTTTCTTGGAAGTGGATGTTATGGCACTTAATGCTGCCGTGAAGAGAGAAAGTCATTTTGTGGAAAAAATGATTGCCGAAGTGGGAAAGGCCATTGTCGGACAAAAGGAGATGGTTGAAGGTATCGTGATTGGTTTGTTATCAGGGGGTCATGTTCTCCTTGAGGGGGTCCCGGGACTTGCCAAGACCATGACCATTTCCTCCATATCCAAAGCCATTTCCCTGAATTTTCAGAGAGTGCAGTTCACCCCTGATCTTCTTCCCTCTGATCTGATTGGAACCATGATTTTCAATCCTAAAACAGGGGAATTCAGTCCGAAAAAAGGACCTGTTTTTACGAATATTCTTCTGGCTGATGAAATCAACCGGGCTCCGGCCAAGGTGCAAAGTGCCCTGCTTGAGTCCATGGCTGAAAAACAGGTGACTATCGGTGACACGACCTACAGGCTCAAGGACCCTTTTTTGGTCCTGGCCACCCAGAATCCGTTGGAACAGGAGGGGACTTACCCCCTTCCTGAAGCCCAGATGGATCGTTTTATGTTTAAGATCCTCGTGGATTATCCCAATAAGGCCGAGGAACTGGAGATCATGAATCGCATGGGTATGGAAAACACCACCCCCCAGGTGAATGCTGTCATCAGTGAGGAGAACCTGCTTAAGGCCCGGGAAATGACAGATAAGGTTTATGTGGATGAGAGTGTGAAAACCTATATTGTGGATATTGTGGCAGCCACCCGGAAACCGGGAGAACACGGATTGGGGCAACTGGAAAATATGATTCAGGTGGGGGCCTCTCCAAGGGGCACCCTCAGTCTTGTAAAGGCTTCAAAGGCCAATGCCTTTATTCACGGTCGGGGTTATGTGACAGCCGAGGATGTAAAAGCTGTGGCCTATAATGTTCTCCGTCACAGACTCATACTGACTTTTGAGGCCGAGGCTGAAGAGGTGGTCAGTGACATGGTTATTCGGGATATTATCAGTGAGATTGAAGTGCCCTAGTGGTTCACGACCAGTCTTTGCTTCTTATAACATTTTTTGTAGATGGAGGATTTATTGGCTATCCCCGCTGAAGTTTTAAAACAGATGAAGCTTCTTGAAGTCAATGTCAAAAAACTTGTGGAATCCGGTTTCGCCGGTCAGTATCACTCGGCTTTTAAGGGGCAGGGAATGGTTATTTCCGATTTCAGGGAGTATGTCCCGGGTGATGATGTTCGTTCCATATCCTGGAATCTCACAGCCCGTACGGGGAGAACCTATGTAAAAAAGTACGAAGAGGAAAGGGAATTGGTCATGATCCTGGCTGTTGATATCAGTGGTTCGGTGGATTTTGGATCAAAAAATTATTTTAAAAGTGAGGTCTTGACCCACTTGTCCGCACTTCTCGGTTTTTGTGCCTCCAAGAACAATGACAATGTGGGTTTGGTTCTTTTTAGCGATCAGGTGGAACATTTTGTGCCTCCAAAAAAAGGTCGTGGTCATATTCAGAGAATTTTAAGGGATCTTTACTACTACAGGCCCAAAAGTCACAGGACAAAAATTTCCGGGGTGGTTGAATATCTGTTGGGGGTTCTTAAAAAACGCAGCACGGTTTTTTTGTTCAGTGATTTTATGGACTCTTCCCCTTTTTCCATGGCTCTCAGGCATTTGTCCAATCGTCATGAAACCGTTGCTGTTTACACCCATGACTCTATGGAAAGAAAACTTCCCGATATGGGTCTTGTGGATTTTGTGGATCCGGAGTCCGGGGAGATTGTCTCCGTGGACACGTCTTCTCTTGTTTTTAAAAGATATTATATGAGAGCTTTTCAGTCCCATAAGGACAGAGTGGATTCGGAACTGAAAAAAGCCAATGTGGATATTATTGAGGTTTCAAACGACGGGGACTTTGTACAACCCCTGGCCCAGTATTTTAAAAGGAAAAGGGTTTAGGAAAGGTGGCTTCCGTAGAAAATGAAAATCCCGTCAAAAAGGATTCGTCCTCTCTGTCTCTGTGGAGATGCCGGATTGAGGGAAAACCCGCAGAAGGTCAATGGACTGTGGGGGAGATTTTTGACCTTCAGTGTGAGGGGCCGGGAGTTGAATTTTTATCAACAAATTTGCAGTTTAAGGGTCAGGCTGAAAATCAGTATAAACAAGGTCACACCGGAGTTCAGCCCGAGAGGGATCATGAAATTCAGTATAAAATTCGTATCCTTGAAGTGCTTGAGGATTCAGGCCACAGTCTTCATTTAAAAGCCACAAGTTACAAACCGGGCTCCCACAGATTCAAAAAACTTTATATTGTGGATCAGGGGGAGGAAATGGTTCGTGTACAACCCCTGGCTTTCCATGTAAAAAGTGTCATAAAAAACCCCTTGCAGGAAGCTTTTGGCCCTATAACGGCTGTGAAACTGCCTTACCCTTTATGGCTGTGGGCGGTTTTTATTTTTCCCCTCATTATGGGTGTTTTTTGTTTTTTGTTCTGGTGGCGAAGAAGGGCTCAGATGTTGGGAGTCATTGAGGAACTCAAACAGCATAACACGGCTCTCGGTCCTTTTAATCAGTTAAACAAGGACCTGAGACGTTTGGAACGGCAGTCTGTTTTCAGAAAAGCCGATGAGTGGTCGGATTCCAAAAAGAAGTCTTATATAGAGAGTCTGGATCATCTGTTTCGTATGTATCTTCTGCGAGAGTTTTATGTACCCGCTCTGGACTGGAGTTCCGGTCTTGTGACAAAGACATTATCACGCCAGGACAAACACTGTTATAAACAGTACGGGGATTCCCTGAAAAATTTTTTAAAGGAGTTGGACCGGGCCAAAAATGATTTTACAAAAATCAAGGATCAGGACTGTAAACAGCTTGCCCGAATGGCTAAAAAAGTCAGTCAGTCCATTTGGAATCTGAAAAGGAATTTATCAAAATGATCTGGCAATCCTGGTGGGCTTTTTCCCTGTTGTTTCTCCTGATTTTTGCGGCCCTTGTCCATTTTTTAAGGAGAAAAAAAAGAAACGGAAAGATTCCCTTAAGCACCCATTTTCTTGTCAGAAACATAAGTCCCACTTTTAGGGTGCGTTTAAAATTACTCCCGGAGATTTTCAAGTATCTGGGGTTGGCTCTTGTGGTGGTGGCTTTGGCCCGTCCCCAGGAGACCCATGAGAAAGTGAGAAAATTCGCCGAAGGCATTGATATCATGCTGGCACTGGATATTTCCCATTCCATGCTTATTGAGGATATGGAGCCTAAAAACCGTCTGGAATCGGCCAAAAAAACCATTGAAGAGTTTATAGAGAAAAGGATTTCCGATCGTATAGGGCTTGTGGTGTTTTCCGGGGAATCCTATACAAGGGTTCCCCTGACTTTGGATTACTCTGTTTTAAGGAAAAACCTGAAGGATGTTAAAACTTCGGAAAATATAAAAATGGGAACAGCCATCGGGGTGGCTCTCGGCAATGCCGTTTCACGTCTTAATGAATCCAAAGCCAAATCCCGGATTGTGATTTTACTCACTGACGGTGAGAGCAACACAGGGCTGATTGATCCGCAAACAGCCCTTCAGATTGCCAAGGGTTATGGTATTAAAATTTACACCATCGGAGTGGGTCGGGACGGTCAGGCCCAACTCCCCATTTACAGTAAGAATTTTTTTGGCCGCAAAGTGAAATATTACCAGCCCATTCACTCCAAAGTGAACGAGCCTCTGCTCACTCAACTGGCTGAGGAAACCGGAGGACGTTTTTTTCGGGTCACCAGTGGTCGAAAACTTGAGAGGGTTTTTTCTGATATCAACAATCTTGAAAAAACAAAAATCGAGGAAACCCGCTACACCCGTTACACGGAAATTTTTGAAAAGTATCTTCTTTGGGCTTTTGTTTTTTATTTTTTTGGTCTTTTATTGCAGGTGACTGTTTTAAGAAGGGGGATGTAGAATGTTTCGCTTTATGAATCAGTCTTTGTTTTTGAATCTCCTTCTTGTGCTTTTTCTGGTTGTTGTTTACTGGTTTGAAAACAGAAGATTGTCCGGAAAAATAAAAAAGACTTTTGATTTTAAGACCCTTCCCTTTTTTTACAGCTCAGTTTTCAAGAGCAAAAAAGAATTTTAAATTTTTTCTTTCCGTTTTTACTTTGATTTTTATAATTATGGCCATGGCCCGTCCCCAAATGGGAAAGAAAAAAAGTTATATCAAATCCGAAGGGATCGAGCTTATGGTGGCCATGGATGTTTCCAGAAGTATGCTTTCCGAGGATGTCAGACCCTCACGACTGGAACACGCCAAAAAGGAAGTGGCTCATCTGCTGGATCTTCTGGACGGTGATAAGGTGGGACTTCTCGCTTTTGCCGGATCTTCTATTTTATTGTCTCCCCTGACAATCGACAAATCGGCTCTTAAGATGTTTCTGGAATCCCTTTCACCAAAAACTGTTGAAACCAAGGGAACGGAGATTGCCAAAGTTCTTCTTGAGGCCAAAGAGGCTTTCAATCGGGGAGGCGAAGAGGTGGGTCCCAACCGGAAAATCACCCGGGTGGTGGTTTTGATTTCTGATGGTGAGGATCACGAACCGGGGGCATTGAAAGTGGTCAGGGAACTGGCAAAGGAGGGTATTCGGGTTTTTACAATGGCTTTTGGATCCGAGAGGGGGGGTAAAATTCCCATAAGAAATGCCCGTGGTTCATTAAAAACCCATGTGAAAAACAAGAAAGGGGAGGCTGTTTTGACCAAGGTCGATGCGGAAATGATGAGGCAACTGGCCCGGGCCGGTCATGGAAGTTTTTACCATGTCACCTTTGGTGGCAATCAGATGAAACGACTTAGGGAAGACCTGGATAAATTGGAAAAAACGGAATTTGACAGCCTGATCAACGAGGATTTTGATGAAAAATATCAGATTCCCCTGTTTTTTGCTTTTCTTTTTGGTCTGATTGAGCTTTTTATCGGGTATCGCAAAAAACAATCGGGACAGTGGAGGGGGCGTTTTGTTTTCAACAACAAGTGATGTTTTTAGGAATCGAGCTGAAATCAAATGGTCTTTTGGAGGGCGTTTTGTTTTTAATGACAGGTAGAATTTCTTTTTTTAAACAGGTGGTTTTTTAATGGTTGGCAGAGTTTTTCTTTCCCTGTTTGTGATTTTTTATTCTCCATGGGTTGTTGCTTCTGAAGTTATGGACGTTTGGCAAAACAATTGGGCTGTGGACCAGCTCAGTCAGAAGAAATTTCTACAGGCCCATGAAAACTTTAATGAACTTCTCAGCAGGCAAACCTTTCATCCTGTTTTTCAATTCAATCTGGGTTTTTCTTTTTTTAGTCTTGGGGAGGTGAATAAGGCCATTAAAATGTATAAAGAAATTTTAAAACTCGAACCCTTACCACCTGAAATTGAGTTTTCATCCCTCTATAATCTGGGAGTTCTTTACCATCTTCTTTTGGGCGAAGAACCAACGAATCTGGACCGGGCTCTTCATTTTTACCAAAAGGCTTTGAAGTTCAAACCTGACTCAAAGAAGATAAAAACCAATATTGAACTTCTTTTTCGTGGTTCAGGAGGCAAGGGCTCCAAAAGAAAGAATCAGAGAAACAAAAACGGGGAGCAGGGTGCCGGAGGCCCTGTAACCAATAAACCCGACAAAGGTCAAAAAGATCAGAAAAAGTATAAGGTTGAAAAAATGTCCAAAAAGGATGTGGAGAGAATTCTCAATGAATTAAAAAAACAGGAGCAAAGTATTCGTGCAAAATATAAAAGAAAAAAATTCAGAGAGGCTGATCGTGAAAAAAGCTGGTGATTTTTCTTTTTGTCATCGTGCATTGAATGGAGTCAAAAACTTCTTGGTCGAAGATGTGAAAAAATTTATAGGACAAACCACTGGGAGCTACAGACTTTTTGTGAAATTTTGTGAAAAATTCAGACAAAAAAAACTGTTCATGGGTCTTTTTGTCTTCTTTGGTTTTTTTTCATTCCCCCTTTGGGCTGAGGTAAAAGTCACAGCCAGTGTGGACAGCAATCAGCTTTTTGTGGGTGACGTTTTTACACTTCAGGTGAGTCTCAGTTCGGATCAGTCCATTGAAGCGGACACTCATCCCTCCCCGGCTGTTAAAAGAGCAAGAAAGATTCATTCCTGGGTGAATCGCCAGACCCATTCTTCCGTGTACAACAGCGGGGCGGGTGTGAAGTTTAAAACTCTCCACAAAACCAATTACAACTTTCAGTGTGAGGTTATGAGAAAAGGTCAGGTGATTATTGAGCCCATTGCAGTAAGGGTTAAAAACAAAACCTATTTTACCAAGAAAATTGTCATTAACGCTTTACCTGCCCGGAAGAAGGCAAAGAGGTCCAAAAGCAAAAGGTCATCGAAATCCCGGCCCGGGGGTTTTAAATTTTCAAAACCGGGGGATATTTTCAAACAGTTTGAGGAACAGTTTGATTCTCTTTTTAAATCCCCTTTTGGAAACTCAAATCCTTTTAATGCGTTTCCCGATGTTTTTACCAATGGTCCCGGTAATCCTGAAGATACTTTTTTTATTGTGGCCAAAACGGATAAAAAAGAGGTTTTTAAAGGGGAGCAGCTTCTGGTATCCTGGTTTCTCTACACCCAGGGGCGGGTCCGTAATATCGACACTCTGAAATATCCCACTCTCAAGGGCTTCTGGAAAGAGGACATTCATCTGACAACCCATTTACAGTATGAGAAGAAAGTGATCAGAGGGGTTTCCTATAACAGGGCTCTGTTGGCTTCCTATGCTCTTTTTCCCATGGAAGAGGGTCCGGCAATTATTGATTCCTATAAGGCCAAGGTCACAATTACAGGATTCAATTTGAGAAACCTTCAGACCACTAAAAGCAGTGCGGAAATTCCCATAACCATAAAACCCTTACCCCTTGAGGGTCGTCTCTCTCATTTTAGTGGAGGGGTTGGAAAGTTTCAGATGAGAGTGGGAACATCCAGCAGGTCCATTGTCACCCATCAGCCTTTTTCCCTAAAAGTTCGTTTTGAAGGTTATGGGAATGCCAAATTTATTGAACTGCCAAAATTACCCATAGGTTCTGACCTTGAGATTTATGATATTAAAAATGAATCCCGTTTTTTTAAAAACGGTCAAAGTTTTAAGGAATTTGAAGTTCTCCTGATTCCCCGCCAGCCCGGAGAAATTATGATTGGTGAATTGAGAACAAGTTACTTTGATCCTGAAAGGAGGGAGTATATTTCAGTCAATTCAAAACCCATTCGATTGACAGTTTTACCGGGAGCCAAACAGGGCTCAATAGGTGAGGAAAGATTGAAATCAGAGGAAAAAAAGAAAACTTTACCGCCCATTATCATGGAGTGGAATCCTGAGTTTGAACAAAAACCCTCGTATCTTTTTATCTGGATTTTTGTTGGAATTCTTGGCCTGATGATACTGTTGACAAAATGGGTGATTGACCTTGGATTTTTTATCAAAAAAGTCAGCCTTGAGGATCTTATTCACAGACGTTTTAATCGCATGGAAGTGTTATTGGTTAAATCCCGGTGGAAGGATCTGGGGGTTGAGGCGACCAATACGGTTTACCATATCATGGGTCATATTTCAGGGCAGAGGGGAGCCAGTGAGGAAATTGACGGGGTTTTGGCCAAAACAGCCCCCAGTGTGAGAAGGGAAATTGAGGAATCTTTGAGAAAACTGATGGATTTTTTTGGTCTCCTTGGTTTTGGTCCAAAATCCTTTGTTCATGAGTTCAAAGACTCAAAACAGGTGAAAGCCAAACTCAGTGAACTGAAAAAACTTCTTTTAAAAGCCAGTCATTTGATAAAAGAAACGGATGACTCTGACAGGGAAAAATAAAAATCCCTGGATTTTGTTTTTTTATTGATTTTTTTATTTTTGGTGTTATAGTTACTCCTTAAATTCAGAAATGTATGAGGGGGAACCATGAAGTCGTTGATTGTTTTGTTTTTAATCTTTTTATCTTTTGTCTTTGCAGGGGAGCAAGTGCAAGCACAGACGGGAAATTCAACAGAAACACCTGAGAATCGACTCCGTTTGGTTTGTGAAAAAAATAATAAATTCAGGTTCTGGGAAAAAGTATTTCCTGATCGTGTGGTTATTCTGGAACAGGTTTCAAATCATGATTCTCTCTCTCCTAACCGGGTTAATGGTTCTGATTTTATTTCTGTGGACCCCTCACCTGGGATAATGAAGGTACAATTTAGATTGAATATTTACAATGCAAGCCTTGTTTCCAGTGAAAAAACAGAGGAACAAATCATTGATGAACTTCTTGGCAGAGAGCCAGACCTTAGTTACAATGGATTTGTACACCGGGACGGAGCAACAATAATTGTTTTTTCCAAATTTTTCAATCCTGAGAATGAACCCACATCTGATAATATTGAGATGTCTGTCTTTTTGGACAAGTATATTTTTACCAATGCTATAAAAAGAGTTATGGAACAAATGATGGACCCACACGAACGAAACGGAGATGGAAAAACCCTCACTGAGATCACTGCTGATGATATTGAAAATCAAATTGCATCTGAAGTGGGTAGACATGTGAGTAATTGGGGATGGCTTTCTATTAAACAGTGGTCTAAACTGGTTGAAAATGGTTCATATCTTTGCAGAGATCCCATTCTCCTGTAGACATGGAAGGTTACCAATGAAATATTTAATGAGTTTTATGCTTTCCTTTTTGACAATACCTGGAAATATCAGAATGATTTTTCCGTTCCTGGCTTTTCTTTTCAGTTTGTCTGTTTTTCATTTTGCTTTTAGTCAGGGAGAACAGACACCTGATAAGTTTGAAAGTTTCATGGAGTGGGCAAAGGCAAGGCGAAGAGAAGTGCGTCAGACGGAATACAATAATTGTTATGACCGTCGTCTAACACTTGATGAATTGATGGAAATATTCGAGCGAGCCATTGCCCTGCAACAAGACAATGATTTGTGCAAACTTTCCGGTTTTAAGTATTTTGGCTCAATCACGGAATCAACTGACTTTTACGCCAGTGATGGGTACTCAGGGCCTTTGTTTGTAACCAGTATCATCAAACAGGATGAGGATAATTTGGTTTGGGGTAGTATAATAACGACTTTTCGTGAGAATGTTGTCTGTTTAGAACCTAATAGTGACAACGATGGATTCAAGATCGATTACTGGCTGCGATCCGCTTCCGTTCCGGTAGAGGATATGCACACAAAACATGATGTACACAGAAGACTCTATGAGTTGGAATTTGATGAAGATGGTCGATTAGTGAAGGTCCTTGCGGTTACAACAGATATTTATGGATATATCCTGGATTCTAATGTCCCTGGTGATCGTACTGAGCAAAAAAGATTATCTTGTGAAATTTGACAATAGAGACTTCATTGTTGCGTTGGTTGGGAACTTTACTTTGTTTTTCCCTGGGAGGCGACAGAGCGAACCACTTTTTTCACTTCCTCTTCAGTCATAAAACTTCCCTGAAGTCTTTCGACAGCCTTTCCCTGGGACATGAAAAGCATGTCCCCGTGACCGAGAAGTTTCTCAGCTCCGGGTTGACCGAGAATGGTTCTGGAATCAATGGAAGAGGAAACCTTAAAGGAAACCCTTGTGGGGAAATTGGTTTTGATAAGACCTGTGACAATGTCAGAGGACGGACGTTGGGTGGCCATGACCATGTGAATTCCGGCGGCCCTGGCTTTTTGGGCAATACGGGTGATGGGTCTTTCCACCTCAGCCCGGTGGGTGAGCATAAGGTCAGCCAACTCGTCGATGACAATAACAATGTAGGGCATTTCTTCAAAATTCCAGTCAATTTTACGTCCCAATCGGCCTTCCACAGCTCTTTTGGAACCTTTTTTAACAGACTGGTTAAAACTTGTAATGCTTTTGGACTGCATATCAGCAAACATCTGATAGCGTTTATCCATTTCTTTTTCCGCCCAGAGAAGGAGATTTTTGGCCTCATCCACGTCAGTGATAACGGGTTTCAGAAGGTGGGGGATGCCGTTGTAAGGGCTTAATTCAATCATCTTGGGATCAATCATAAGGAAGCGAAGTTGTTTGGGTGATTTGTGGAAAATAAGTCCTGAAATAAGATTGTTCATAAAAACACTTTTTCCTGAGCCGGTGGTTCCTGAAACCAGAAGGTGTGGCATTTTAGCAAGATCATTAACATGAACTTTATTGTAAACATCAAGACCGAGAGGAACGGGAAGGGCCATGGTTTTTTTCTTCATACAGGAGTCAACAATTTCTGAAAAACGTAAGGTGGTGATCTCTTTGTTTGGAACTTCAATACCTACAGTGGTTTTTCCGGGAATGGGGGTCAGGACCCGGATGGCTTTGGCTCCAAGAACAAGGGCAAGATCATCCACAAGGCTTTGAATCTTACTGAGTTTCATTCCGGCTGCCGGCATGAACTCAAACATGGTGAGAGTTACACCCTGATGGGCTTTAAGGACTTCACCTTTAATACCAAAACTTTCCAGACGTTCTTTTAAGAGATCACAGAGTTTTTTGATTTCAGTGGCCGACAGGGTTTTCTTTTTTTCTGGTTTTTCAAGAAGATTGACATCCACTTTTTTATAGCGTTTTGTCCATGAACTGATAACCACTTCTTCTTTTTGGGGAGTGGTTTCTTCTGTCACATCCTCATTGATAACTTCTTTTTCCACAGGAAGAGTTTCAGTTTTTTTGGATCCCCTGGAAACCCTGGAGGATTTGGATTTTTTAGGAGCTTCTTTCTTTTCGCTGTTTTCAGGGAGAGGGGCTTTTTCCCGGGTTCTGACAGTGGGTTCTTCGACAGGTTGTTGTTCCACTGCGGGGTTTTGTAATGGGATGTCTTTTAAGATCCCTTGGGTGGAAAGAGGGGTTTTTGGTTCAAATGCGGGTGTAAGCTCCTGTTTTGAAAGAGTGAATCGGGGCAGGTGAAAATGATCTGTAATCATTCGTCCCCTGTGTAGAGTGATTCCCTTGTGAATTCCGTGAAAATCAAAGTGGGATGAACGGGAATTTCCGGCGTGGGCCCGGGCGGTCCTGGCTTGATAAGGTCTCTGGACCAGAAAATCGATGATACGGATTTTTAGAGTTTTTATCACCTGGGGGCCGTGCTTTTGGATGTTTTTGATAATTTCCTGGACGATATCCTTCATAACATAAAAAGAGTGAACAATTTCCATGTAACCGGCTGAAATTCCGATAACAGAAATCAGTGAAAAAAGAATAATCAGGGCTCCATAAAGGCCAAAACTTTTAAATAAAAAACCACCGATATGGTGTCCAAACCAGCCACCGTAACCAAAAACAAAGTGGCTTCCGGCTTTCCAGCCGTTGTAGGCTTCAAGAACTGTGAAAAAACTTGATACTATTAAAAGGATTGCAAGGTTGATGGCTGAAGCACTGAGATATCTTTTGAAGCTACGACCCAATTCTCCAAATGAATGGGATGTTGCCAGAGTGAGATGACCTATGTGAAGAAGAAAGAGAATGAAAAGAAAATAAGTGTAACCGAAACCGTTAAATCCCCACTGGATCAGGGAAGATCCCGCAAGGCCCGCAGCACTGATAAAGGATTGAGTGGAAAGATTTAAATAAAAAATCCCTCCCACACCAATGGAAAGTGAAAGAATAACAGTTAACAGAAAAACAATTTCCTGAAATGGTGTTTCCAATCTTGAAACTTTCAACATAATCAATTCCCCTAAATCAATGTTTTTACTGAAAACCATTTGTTTTTCATATCATTTCTTTGAAATTCAGATGGAATCAGTGTGTATTGATCTCTTGAATTGCAAGGATAAAGCCAGATAAAAGGGGGATAGATCGGTTTTGGCTTTTAAGACTGTCTAAAAATTAGATAAATGTGACATTTTTTGGTTTCTTTAAATGATCTTTAGTATAAATTCCTATGGATGAAGATTCACTCTAATATTTTTGCCTGAAATGTCCGATTATAATTAAATGTATAGTAAAAGAATACCAGGGGAAATCCACAGAAAATTCAATTTTTCCCCCCATTTTGATATTGATATTCACTTTATTTTTGACTTTGGCGGCCCGGCCCGGAACCCAAAAGAAATTCAAATCCAGCGACCCTCATTTTGTCCAAAGAATGGAGTCCAACTTAAAAAGATTTTTTAAAAGTCCGGGGGATCATCATCAGATCGACAGGGATATCAAAAAGATTGTAAACGCCAAAAAAGAATGGGTTGTGGAGACTGAGTCCAAAGGTGATAAAAGGGTTCTTAGGATCAAAGGTGTTATTCAACTCAGGTTCAGGCTTGCCAACATTGACAGAGAAAAAATTGTTTTTAATATAAATGGTCAAAAAGAGAGAGAAATTTCTTTCCAAATGTCGTAAATCCTTACTTGCGAAAATAAAAAGACAAGGCAGTGAATTGCTTGGTCGAAATGGTATTTCAAATAACTGTTATACAATGTCTCTTTGCTTTATAGCTGAAATGTTTAATACTTCCTGTATAAGTGATTTGGCGGGGTATGCTTGTGTGGCACCGGAGGGAAGCGGACACAGAGTTGTTCCCTCTGGATCCAGACAGTAATTTTTCAGGTCAGAGCCTGTAATTTGATCATGAATCCTCTTTATCCCCGATTTTTTTTTTCAGAGACGGTTTGAGAAAACCAGTATAATGGCATTAACGGATTTTTGCCTTGATGAGATCCTGAAGGTGGATCAAACCAACGGGTTTTTTTGTATCCAGATCAAGAACAAAAAGAGATTGGATGGAAAACTGTTCCATCAAAAAAAGAGCTTTTACGGCCAGTTCATTCTGATCAATGGTTTTTGGTTGGGTGGACATAAGATCCATCACCTTTGACTGAAGGGGGTTTTTGTTTTTTTCCAGGTGGCGGCGGAGATCACCGTCCGTGAGAACTCCAATCAGAAAACCCTCATTATCAACCACACCGGTCACACCGCGAACATCCCCGTCTGTCATCACTGACAGGGCGTAAGCCATGTCGTCTTCTTTTTTTAATCATTGGCAGTTTACCGTTTTCGTGCATGATATCTTTGATTCGGATGAGTAAACGTCGTCCGATTTTTTCCTCCCGGATGGAACTGGGCAAAATCCTCTTCCCTGAAACCTTTTTTCTTAAGGGTGGCCATGGCCAGAGCATCCCCCAGGGCCAGGGTGGCTGTGGAACTGGAAGTGGGGGCCAGTTTTAAGGGGCAGGCCTCCTCTTTAACGCTCACATCAAGGCCCACTGTTGCAGCCTGTGCCAGTTGGCTTTTCTGATCACCGGTAATGGCAATCATTGGAAAACCTTTTCGACTGATGTAGGAAATCAGATCCTGCATTTCACTGGAGCCTCCCCCATAGCTGATAAGAATCAGGCAATCTCCTTTGGCAATCATTCCCAGATCCCCGTGGGAACCTTCCGCCGGGTGAAGAAAAATTGCCGGAGTTCCTGTTGAAGATAAAGTGGCTGCCAGCTTGCGGCCAATATGACCGGATTTTCCCATTCCCGCCACCACGATTTTACCCCGGCACTGACAGATCAGTTCAACGGCCTTTTCAAAGCTTTCATTGAGTCTGTCCACCAGATCCAAAATGGATCTGGCTTCAATTTTCATGACTCTTTTTCCCTCATCCAAAATGGACATTGTCTTTGATCCTTTTCCTGGTCTTTTAAGTTTGGGCCTCTGTTACAGAGAGGTTCCGCCGGGTTTTTGATAAAACCTTATGGGAATTTTGTTTTATGGTTTTTTTGGGGGAGATTTTTTCATTTCTGTTTTTTAATGAGGATTTAATAAAGTGAACAAAAAGAGGATGGGGTTTCAGGGGTTTTGATTTGAATTCAGGGTGAAACTGAACTCCTATGAAGAAAATATGTTCCGGCAATTCCATAATTTCAACAAGATTTCGTTCATTGCAGAGGCCGGAAAAAGTCATACCATGTTTGTTGAAAATTCCTTTAAACTTATTGTTAAACTCAAAGCGGTGACGATGCCTTTCCATAATATTGGATTTTTTATAAATCCTTTTTGCAATGGACCCTTTGGCCAGATTGCAGGGGAAGGCCCCCAGACGCATGGTGCCCCCTTTGTTATCAAGGGATTTCTGGTCCTCCATCATGTGAATGACAAAGTTGCGTTGACCTTTGATATTGTTTTCAAGTTCCTGACTGGTGGCGTTTTTCAGTCCACAGACGTGGCGGGCAAATTCAATGGCGGCCAGTTGCATTCCAAAACAGATTCCAAGGAAAGGAATATTGTTTTCCCTGGCGTATTGGATGGCTGTCATCTTGCCCTCGGCTCCCCGTTCTCCAAAACCGCCCGGAACCAGAAGGCCGTCAATGCCGGAGAGGGTTTTTGCCACATTGTTGGCTTTAAGTTTTTCGCAGTTGATATAAGTCACATTCACCCTGGAATCATTGGCCAGACCTCCGTGGGTGAGAGCTTCATTGAGGGATTTGTAACTTTCAATCAGATGGGTGTATTTACCCACAATTCCGATATTGACTTTTTGTTGGGGAAACTCAACGGTGTTGACCATTTTTTTCCAGTTTTCAAGGTTGGGTTCGGATAAATCGAGTTCGAGGGATGTCACCACCTTTTCATCAAAACCCTCTTTATGAAGCATGAGTGGCACTTCATAGATAGAGTTAGCATCATAGGCTGAAATCACATTTTCGGGACGGATGCTACAGAACAAACCGATTTTTGATTTGGTTTCATGGGGAATGTGTCGCTCACTTCGACAGATCAACATATCCGGTTGAATACCAATTTCCCTGAGAGCCTTAACGGAGTGTTGGGTGGGCTTGCTTTTTAACTCTCCGGCAGCCTGGATGTAGGGCATATAGGTCACATGAATGTAGAAGGTGTTTTCAACCCCAGATCCACCCGCATTTGTCGAATGGCTTCGATAAAGGGAAGGCCCTCAATGTCGCCAACCGTTCCTCCAATTTCAACAATGCAGATTTCCGAACCCTGGGCCGCTTCAAAAATACGGGACTTGATTTCATCGGTGATGTGGGGAATGACCTGCACAGTGCCCCCCAGATAATCTCCACGGCGTTCCCTTCGGATCACACTTTCATAGATCTGACCTGCTGTTGTGCTATTGGATCGGTTGAGATCAATGGAAGTGAAACGTTCATAGTGTCCCAGATCCAGATCGGTTTCGGCCCCGTCATCGGTGACAAAGACTTCCCCGTGCTGAAAAGGGGACATGGTTCCAGGGTCCACGTTGATATAGGGGTCACATTTCATCAGTGCCACCTTAAACCCTCTGGCTTCAAGAAGGGCTCCAAGGCTTGCTGCCGACAAACCCTTGCCTATGGAGGAAACCACACCTCCGGTGACAAAAATCAGTTTCTGGTCGATGACTTTTTTACCTGATTTGTTTGGTTTACCCATTTCAGGTCCGTCCGGGTCGGATCTCTGTGTTGATTTTTTTGTCTGTTTACGACTTTTGGATTTTTTGGCCATATTTTTCCTTCAACAGGTTTTCAACCACGGGCACGTCTTCAGGACAGTCCACTCCCCGGTTCCTGAAATTCACCTTGAGAACTTTTATGGAAGCTCCCAGATACAGGGCCCGCAATTGTTCAAGACCCTCCATTTTTTCAATGAAAGTTTCGGGAGTCTGACAAAACTTTCTTAAAAAGGCTTTTTTGTAACCGTAAACCCCTATGTGTTTCAAACATCCGGAAAAATCCCCCCGGGGGTTTTTCCTTGAGTAGGGAATGGGGTGACGGCTGAAATAAAGAGCCCTCCGGTCTTGGTCCAGAACAATCTTGGCTGTCCTGTTACTCTTTAAAGCATCGGGAGTCATTTCGCAACCAAAAGTCATCATATCCCAGTTATCAGGGGTTGAAATCATGGCTTCAGCCATTTTATCAAGGACGGGACCGTCAATCAGGGGTTCATCCCCCTGAACATTGATAATAAAGGGTTCCGGTTCTTTCTCACAGGCCTGAAAAACCCGATCACAGCCTGAAGGGAGTCCCGGATCCGTCATCACCACTTTGACCGGCAGATTGGTACAGCTCTCAGCGATTCTTTTATCATCAGTGGCCACAATTATTTTTTTTATGATCCGGCTTTGGGACACTCCCTCAACAACCCACTGGACCATGGGTTTTCCAAGAATTTTGGTTAAAGGCTTTCCCGGAAAACGCTCAGAACCGTATCGAACGGGAATAGCGGCAATAATATCAGCCAATCGCACTCCTTGGATTGAATAAAGATCATCAAACCTCTTGCCTGAGTTTGTAAAAACACGATCAATATGTACACCACTTTTCTGAATAAATCAATGTGATTTGTTCTTATTATTGATTTGTAAAGAATTGAAAATTTTTTAAATTTAAAAATCAATTATGTCAGAGCCACAGTGATTTTACGGGCAAATTTCATAGGAATACCCCTCTGGTGAACAACCCAGAGCTTTTCTGATCTCAGGATGGGCCGAATAAATTCCATTCACCCGCAATCGTGGGTGGGGGTGAGCTTCTTCTCCAATACTTCCCCAGCTTAGTTGCTTATCTTCTTCAAATGAGCAAAGGTCTTTCATGCTTTCCACATAAACATTGGCCCTTTCATTCTCAGGAAGGAATTTTAATTCATTGGCGATAACAGAAGCTGCAATATAATCCGCACTCACCTCCCCTTTTTGTGAAGTTGTCATTTTAATTGATGAATTTTTCCTATAACAGGGCAGTATTTTTTCATACTCTTTTTGCAGAGGAAGACCATTGATAACTGTTGAAATGTTTGCGTCACAATGATGACCAAACTCGTGGCAAAAAGTGCTAAAGACAGTGTAAGGGTTGTGACGGTTTAGTTGAAATGTTTTCCCCATTGGAAAAACATGTGAAGTGACTTTCCCCAGGGAAGGACTGTACCCGGCATTGTACGATTTTAACATTGTTAGTGAGGGCTCAAAAAATGCATCCAGAAAAGTATTCTCTGGTTTTCCTCTTACCAATTTGTCCTGATCCAGAAACAGGTTCCCATTTCTTTTGACAAAGAGGTCTTTTGAGGGTGGCGATGGTACGTTAATGCTGACCTGGTTTAAGGAATTTCTTACGGCTTGCAGATTTTGTGAACCGGGGAATATCTGTGGCAAAGAGGCCAATGTCTTTCTTCTTGCGTTTTCGACATTTTCCTTAAAAGCCCTGATTTCATTATCCCTGTATAATTCTGAAAAAATATGATCTACAAACACTTTGTTGGTCTGAACTTTTACGAAAGTGTCGTTAATGGTTTTTTGTGTGATAGTCATCTCCGGGTTGTTTATTGATGAGCATATCTGATTTAAGATATTTTGTTCACTTTTAATATTGTGTTGAAGGATCTGTATCTCATTGGAAAGACCATGAAGGGGGCCTCTGTAAGAGGCTCCTCCTGTCAGATTGTCCACATAAGAGTATTGAGCTATAAAATCCTTTCTTTTCTGCAAAGCGGTCTCGTCGGGCGAACGGTACAATTCAATCATTTCTTTCTGCATGGCCTGCAGATTTTTACAATCAGCCAGAAATTTACGGTATAAAGGATGTTGCCTCATGGATTTATAGTTGTAACTGCTTTTATGGTGGTCACATTTTTGGGTAAAATTGTTATAAAAAGACTCCACATCGTTTGATCTGAGATGGTTGAGAATGGCTCTTTCCTCTTTCAGGGTTTGTCTCAGTCCATCCAAGACTTCTCTTAATGTGTCGAGAGCTTCCTGATTCGGTGGCGTAAGGTTATAACTATAACTGGAGTGTTTTTGTAATTTGTCTGAACATATTTTTCCACCTTCCAATCCATTCCATATATCCTCGCCCTTGCCTTTGAGAGCCTGACGGAAGTTTAGATTTCTTAAATTGTATCGGACTCCTTTTTTATCAAGGGCTTCAGTGACAGCTTCAGTGAGACTGTCATACCCCATGGATTTTAAGGATTTTTTCCTGGCCTCTTCAATTGTCTGTGATATTTTTCTCTCTGCTTCAAGACCGCCGATTTTTGTCTTTTTGTAATTGTCACAAACCACTTTGTAGGGATCCGGTCCGCATATCTGATTTAAGTTGATGTTGTTCCTGGGTTTTGGGAGTGAACAGAAATAACAATCCTTGTTTTGATTTTTAATTTCAACAAATTCATCATCCTGAAAGTCATTGTTTGTTGTTTCTCCGAATGAAAAATCATTAAATCCAAGGAAAAAAAGAATCATGAATAATGTTTTTGGAAAACCCATAAAACTCTCAGGCGGCCTGGGGTTCGCTTTTATCAGGAGAGGAAATGAGTGAATCCAGATCCTGTCGCTGACTTTCATTGAGGTTGATGAATTCAACGGCCATTCCCTTTGGAGGAATTCCATGGTCTGAAAAATTCAGACGGATCAACCGGGCCTGACAACTGAGTTTTTTAAAAGGACCCAGAGGAATTTCAATGTCTATTAAATCCCCCACTCTCATGGTTCCCATGTGTTGGTCCAGAATGTTCATAAAGATTCTGTTTTTCACCAGGTCCTCGTAATCCAGAAAAGCTCCGTTCAGGGAGATATCAAGGGTATTCACTGTAAAGGACTGGGTGACCGGTGTTTTCAGGGTTAATGGAAGGATCTTTTTTTTCCTTTCCCATCGTCGTTTTTTACCATAATAGGATTTTTTTTTCTGGGACCAGAGTTGATGGAACCCCAGAAGAATGAAAGCCATGAGAATAAATTCCGGGAGGAGTTCCCAGGGGGAGAGTTCCATTTGGGAACGGAGGATATCATAAAAATGAGTATCATTTAAAGTGTTGTTCATTTCATTTCTCTTTCCCTGTAAAACACCTGAATTTTCAAACAAAATTGGTATAAAATAATGGCCTATACCAATATAAACTATCGACTTTTTTGGTTTAAAACTTAAACAAACCTTAGTCCGGCCCTTTAAGATTCAGTGGGAAGGATCAGGGTGAATTATTTTGTATGAAAATGGGTCATTTTTCGCCGTGATCTCGAAAATTTGGCAGAAAAGCAGATCGGGATGCTTTTCCCCTTATATTCTGATAAGGTGAAAAAATGTCTTTAGAGGAACAATGGCGGGCTGTGGTCGGAGACCTTGTGGCTGCAAAATCGGATTTTGTCAAATTGGAATCTGATCTTGAAACCGGAGTCATTCATTTTTTGGATGAACGGAAAAGACCTCTTGTTTTACCAAAAGCCCCATTCATGGATTATTGGAATATTCTGGAATTTTCCCCTGAGGTTTTTTCTGATGAATTTTCAAGAGAACCATCGGCAGCCGTTTTTTTCAGGGATTGTGATTCTGAAAAACCATTGGGCCTTTGTAAGAAGCTGTATTTTTCACCTTCGGCGAATTTGAGTGAAAAAAAGAAAAATATTTTTTTGGCCAACCCGGATATCCATGTCAATTTTGGAGTGGATCCCTACAGCCTGGATCTTTGGCAGTCCAGAATCTTTAAAAGTTCTGTGTCTCCTGATTTTTTATCTGCCAATGGATCCAAAGGAGCCGGATTCAGGGAAAAGACCGGAAGTCAGTTAAAAATTTCCGGATCCAATGTGAAAGTGTTTCGCCTTTCAGGTCTTGCCTTTGATTTGGCCGGGGCCAGTTCCATTCAGCAACTGGCTGTTGTTCTGGCCGCTTTTGTTCAACTGGTGGAGGATTCCTGTGGTTGGTGGAGTGTTGAGGATATTTTTAAAGTTTCAAGTTTTGAAATCTCCCTTGACTCCCGTCTTTTTCTGGGTGTGGCAAAGATAAAATCCCTCAGGCTGTTGATAAAAAAAATGGCTTTGGCTTATGGTTTTAAACAGGTTTGTCCTCCTGTTTTTGCGGTTCCCTGTCCCCGTTATTTGTCAACCAGGGAGCCCCACAACAATTTATTGCGACTGGCAACCATGAACATGGCGGCCATTCAGGGCGGGTCTGATGGTTTTGTTAACCTGGCCTATGACCTCTATTCCCGTAATGGGGGAGGTGTTTTATCCCGCAATAGGGATCTTTTGTTAAAAAAGGAATCTTTTCTTTCCCATGTTGAAGCTCCCCTTCTTGGATCCTATTCCCTGGACTGTTTGATTGAGTCCCTGTGTGAAAAAGCCTGGCGTTTTTTTCAGGAGATTGTAAGCAAAGGGGGGTTGTGCCGGTGCCTGCGGTCAGGTTGGTTACAGGAGGAAATCAAAAGGGAGAATGATGATGAGCTTTGCTCCTTTAAAAACAGAAAGCGGAAGATGACAGGGGTTAATGAATTTGTTCTTCTTGAGTCTCTGAGTTCTGAACACCCTTTGGTTCAAAAAGAGGAAACCCGTAACATTGAATCCTGGTGGTCCGATTGGATCTTTAAAGAAGACAATGAAAAACTTTGTGATGTAAAAAAACTGGTTCCCGTTCAGATCAGCCGGAGTTTTGAAGACTGGCAGTTCAGGGCCGATGCCATGAGGAAAAAAAAACCTGATAAGACCCGTCTTCGGGTTTGGGTGGAGCCGGGTCTTGAAAACAGTCCGAGATGGAAAAAACTGGTTCAGCTTCTCTGTCTGGGCGGGCTTGAAGTGAGTTCCCGTTCCGATCAGTCCTGTCACCCTTTGATTTCCATCATTCTGGCTTTTGATCCCGAAGGTTCTTTTTCCAGGGAAAGATTGAAAAATTTGACAGTAACAGGGAAACAAAAACCCCTTTGTCTCTGGGTTGGAGAAAAAAAACTGGAAGCTTTTGATGATTTTATCGGAGAGTCTTCAGACAGGGGTTCCCTGTTTAAAAAAATTTTTAATGTTCTGGAGAAAACCCCGTGAGTTTACCGGATTTTTCAAAAATACCCTGGGAAACAGACTTTTTGGATGAACTGTCAGATCCCTTTGCAGGGGAAACAACAGGAAAAACAACAAGGAAAACAGCAGAGAAGACAGCAGGGAAGACAGGGACTTCCCCGGAATGTGAAAATTCTCTTTCAGACGGAAAACCCGGTCCTGGGGCAGGGGAAACGGATTCTCTTTTTAAGAAACATTATGGTTTGGAAGACAGGAAGAAAAACCCCCATCATAACACCTTACCCGGTCAACCTCCTTTTATCCGTGGTCCCTATCCCGGTATGTATGTTTTTCGTCCATGGACCGTCAGGCAGTATGCCGGTTTCTCCACAGCTTCCAAGAGCAATCGTTTTTATCGACGCAATTTGGCCGCCGGACAGAAAGCCCTTTCAGTGGCTTTTGATCTGGCCACTCACAGGGGTTACGATTCGGATCATCCAAAAGTGACGGCTGACGTGGGTATGGCGGGTGTGGCCATTGACTCCATTGATGATATGAAAATTCTGTTTGACGGAATTCCTCTGGATAAAATGAGTGTTTCCATGACCATGAACGGGGCTGTTTTACCCATTCTGGCTTTTTATATTGTTGTGGCTGAAGAGTCAGGAGTAAGTCAGGACAAACTTACAGGAACCATTCAGAACGATATTCTCAAGGAGTTTATGGTGCGGAACACTTATATTTATCCGCCGGGGGCTTCCATGAAAATTGTTTTGGATATTTTTAAGTACACGTCAAAAAATATGCCCAGGTTTAACAGTATCAGTATTTCCGGTTACCATATGCAGGAGGCCGGAGCCACCCCTGACCTGGAATTGGCCTACACTTTGGGCGACGGGGTGGAGTATGTGAAAATGGGGGTTGAAGCGGGTCTGGCTGTCGATGATTTTGCCCCCCGTCTGTCTTTCTTTTTTGGTATTGGCATGAACTATTATATGGAAGTGGCCAAGTTGAGAGCGGCCAGGCTTTTATGGTCTGAGTTGGTGTCCCAATTCAATCCCCGTTCTCCAAAATCCTCCTGTCTGAGAGTTCATTGTCAGACTTCAGGCTGGAGTTTAACGGCAAAAGGTCTTCTCAACAATGTGACAAGAACCTGTGTGGAAGCCATGGCCGCCACACAGGGAGGGACCCAGTCTCTCCATACCAACTCCCTGGATGAGGCCCTGGCCCTGCCCACGGATTTCAGTGCCCGTATGGCCCGTAACACCCAGTTATTTTTACAGAGTGAGGCCGGGATGTGTGATTTTGTTGATCCCTGGGGGGGAAGTTATTTTATGGAAAAGTTAACCTGGGATATTTATAAAAAAGCCAAAGAACATATTCTGGAAATTGATAAAATGGGTGGAATGTTAAAGGCCATTGAACAGGGGTTGCCAAAATTGAGAATTGAAGAGGCGGCGACCCGAACCCAGGCCCGTATTGATTCCGGCAATCAACCGGTTATAGGGGTGAACTGTTTTGTGGAGGAAAAAGAGACCGAAGTGCCCATTTTGAAAGTGGATAACGAGCAGGTTAGAAGGGAACAAATACAAAAACTTAAAGCATTAAAGGCGAAACGAAAGACCGGGGAATTGGAAAGATCACTAAAACAGTTGACTGAAACAGCTGGTAGGGGGGATGATTTGCTTTTTGCCTGTATTCAGTGTGCCAGACAGAGAGCCACTCTGGGGGAGATGAGTGATGCCATGGAGCTTGTCTTTGGCCGTCATCAGGGCAGGATTGAAAGTTTGACAGGAGTTTATGTGTCGGAGATGGGAGATTTGGAGGTTTTTCAAAAAACCTGTACTCAGGTGAAGGCATTTGAAAAAAAACGGGGTCGTCCACCAAGAATTCTTCTGGCCAAGATGGGACAGGACGGACATGACCGGGGCCAAAAAGTTGTGGCCACGGCTTTTGTCGATCTGGGTTTTGATGTGGATATCGGTCCTCTCTTTCAGACCCCTGTGGAGTCTGCCAAGCAGGCCGTTGAGAATGATGTTCACATTATCGGTGTGAGCAGTCTCGCCGGTGGTCATAAGGAACTTGTCTCTTCCCTGAGAGAGGAACTTGTAAAACAGGGTCGCGGGGACATATTAATTGCTGTCGGTGGCGTGGTTCCCCTTCAGGATTATGAAGAGTTAAAAAGCAGGGGAGCCGTGGCTATTTTTGGCCCGGGCACTGTGATCGCCAAAGCCGCCATGGACCTGATGGATCTTCTGGAATAGTTCATTTTGTCTTCACTTTGTCTTCACAAAAAATGCCTGGATGGGGAGAATAAAAGGCAGTCTCTTTAGTGGGTAACAAGAAAAACGGGAAAAATACTTCATTAATGGCATATAAACCGCCCTTTCTGAATCACAAATTTCTACGATTTTTACCACGATCCTGGACCTGTTCCAAAGTAATACTTTCAGAGTCTTTAATCATATCAGACAGATTTGTAAAAAATTTCACTTTAATTTGAAGGCGTTCCATTGATTCTTCAACACTCAACGAACAATTTTCCGCATTGGTGATAATAGTCTTTGATAAAATCTCGTAACCTTTTGATGTGTATTCCAAACTGGCTGTTGAGATTTGTTCAATACCTCTTCTTTGGAGACTGTTGCCTACTTTTCTTGTTCTTTTGCATTCAAAAAGATGAAGGGATTTTTCTCTTTTTGCAATGATATCAACGCCTTTATCTCCCGTTCGGGAGGTGAGAATAATTTCACAACCATCATACGTTGGAGACTGTTCTAAAAGAAGAGTGCAAAAAGCCTCAAATTCATGATCTCCCAGATAATTAAATGTTTCATCAATTCCAATCGCTTTTTTTAAATCTCTTTCTTTTTGGTTAGAATCATCTTGACCCTCTGAACCATTGAAAACATAATCCATATCAAACCTTGCTGTAGAATGAGTAAAATCATCCAGCAGTTGTTTTTTGTCAGTTAAAACCTGATGGACTTTTTCTTCAATGGTTTCATGACCTTCATATTGAGATTGGTCCTTTGGAAAAACAGTGATGGGATAATAAACCATCACGTCTTTTTTCTGACCGCATCTGTAAGCTCTATCCGTTGCTTGAGCTTCTTTGGCTGGATTCCATTCTCTTGTAAAATGAATAACATGATTTGCAGAAATGAGATTTAAACCAAGTCCTGCTGTCCTTGGAGTTAAAAGAAGTAAGTCGAAATCAGGTTTGCTTTCAAATTCCTCAACGAGACGAATACGATTTTTTCCCGTCACTTTCTGATTGATGTATTCAATAGGGCATAATTCCTGATATTTGTTTTCAAGAATTTTTTTAAGAAATAAAATATTGTTATTAAAATGTTCAAAAATCAATAATTTTTCATTTTTTATTTTTATCTCATCAATTTTCTCAAAAAGCCAGGGTAGCTTAACATTAAAATGGATTAGGTTTTCAATTGGATGTTGATCTTCTGGATACTTGGTAACATTGGAGCTTCTCAATCTTAAATCCTGAACCACTCCTATTAGTTCTTTTCGATTTTTTTCCACTCTCTGTCTTCCCTTTTTATAGAAAGATAAAAGTTCATTATTACAGGGAAGAAATGATTCCTTGTCGTAGCACTCTTTAAGTTCTCCTCCATCTTTTAAAACTTTTTTGGTTCTTCTGAAAAAATACAACCCCATTTTCTCTCTAAGATTCATAGCAAAAGATTCCCTCTTGGATCCTTTATCTGGAATTGATTGTAGCGGTTTTTCAAACTCTTCATGAAATTCTGTGAGAGTTCCAAGAAGACCTGGTTTAACAATGTCCATAATAGACCACAAATCAGAAAGTCTGTTTTCGACAGGAGTCCCTGTCAGAGCAAAACGTCTTTTAGCTTTAAGACACTCCAGAGCATTATGGAGAAGAAGTCCCGGGTTTTTAAACTCCTGGGCTTCATCACAAACCAAAACATCAAAGTTACAGGAAGTTAAAAGTTCATAATGAAGTTTGATTTGTGGATAAGTGGTTATAATAACAGTTGATTTATTGTTTTTTGTATCAACTTTCTGGTCCTTCAAAACATCCTCTACATCATGATCTTTTTTGTGGATTTTATTTCTCAGTAAGGTTTTCAAATAATCTTTTTTAACCTTTCTAAAGTTATCAATAGTTATAATCTCCAAATCCCATTGGCTTTTATCAATAAATTTATCAAACTCATTTTTCCAGTTTTCAACCAGAGTTTTAGGGCAAACAATCAATCCTTTTGAAAACTGATTGTATTCTGAAAGACAGGCCAGGTAAGCAATGGTCTGAAGAGTTTTTCCCAAACCCATCACATCGGCCAATAAACCTCCACACATTCCTTCCGGATCAAGATTTCCTACTTCAATAAACCAGTTAATACCTTCTTTTTGATAATCAAAAAGTTTTAATTCTTTTTCAGATTGGCCTTTTTTGATATGGCTTTTTAAAAATCTTGGAGTTTGCCCATTGAGATAATTTCTGATCTCCTGATCTTTTTTATGCTTTACCCTATACTGTTGAAAATCAATGTTATATTTGGCTAAGAGTCTCTTCTGATCTGTTTCACTCTTTTCTTTTTTAGCTTCAAGAAGAATACGATTTTTTTCAAGTGCATCCATTATTTTTTCATAAGGTTCCACCGAAAACATTCGTTTTTTGTACTCAACAAAAGGTTCTCCCTTTTTTTCAGCTTCTTTAACAAATTCCAGGAATTCCTGATTTTCTTCAGGACCATTAAATTTCAGAGAATCAAAAGTCTTTTTATTTCCAATATCGTGAGACTCTTTATCATCATCAATAAAAGAATTCTGTTCAAGGTCAATACAGGGAAAAACAAGTTCCAGAAATTTTTCATTTTTATCAGAAGGGGTTCTAAATTGGGGAAGTTCTCTTCTTAAAAAAATTCCCCAGCCTTTGATCCTGTCGGCAAGTTCTGTTAAATCAATTTCATCTCCCAAATTTTGTTTAATGTCCTTTAACAGCCTCGGAATATTTTTGCTTGAAACAGAACCACCATGATTCTTCTTTATGTATTTTTCCAATTGGTGGATTTTTTTAAAGACTTTTTTCTTACTGTCAGGGATATTATAAATAATTTTTAACTTGCCATTTTGTTTGACATGAGCAATTTCTGGATTGATACGAACTTTCTCCAGGCACTCCTCTTCTTCAGCTTTGTCAACACCATCAAGGCCAGAAGTCACTATAGCTTCATTGGATTCCGTAATATTTATACGGAGAGATGGATTTATGGGATTAAAAATATTGTCTTTAAGATATTGACTCAATTCAAAATAATTGGAATTGGAAACAAGGCTTTGAATCTGAGTGATAAGTCTTGAGCGGGCAACAAAAGGATCATCTGAATTCACATTTGTGTCTTCAATAAAGTTTCTGACTCTATAAACATTTTCAGGGATCAAATAAAATTGACCAAAACTGACTAAAAGACTTTTTGAAATATCATTTTCATCCACCAAAACTCCATCAATAAGGTAGTTTAATCTGATGGAAAAATCTTTACTCCTAACAGGAGATGTTTCCCTTATTTCAACCTTTAAAGTTTTCAATTTATTTTTATATTCTAAAGATTTTGAATCGCTATTGAAGGTTTCAGGAAACAAAATGGAAATACCTAAAGCCTTAATTTCTTCTTTATCCAGACTGTAAATACTGGAATCAATAAGACGATTTTCTTTGTCAAAATCCAATTTGTTGAGAATTTCATGGGAAACAAGGGATTTATTTATTTTTATGTATTCTTTTTCTTTTTTCAGTTTTTCTTTCAAAACCCTACCACCTTTTGTTCTTTTAAAATATACTGGTCCGGTTTCAATTTTCAGGGTTTTTTCCTTTTGAAAAACCGGAAATTTCAAACACGATCAGTATATTTTTAAATTTTTGTTGCCATTTAGGGTCATGACGTTCAGCACAAATAACGGCTTTGGATAATTCAAGAAAATGTTTTCTTTCTCCTTTAGAGCTAATGGGTTTAAAAAAACCGGCATTTTCATTTTTCCAGTCATGAATTTCTTTAGTAATTTTATCAAAATGCTCTCCATCATAAAAATAGGCTCGTCCCACCTGCTTAAATTCAATCACATAGAGTCCTGCGGGCTTTTCTCTTTGATTGATTTTAAGTAAAAAAGCCTGGGCTTCCTCTAAGTTGTCGGGACGTTCAGTAATCGCTCTTTCAGCTACACGACTCCAGAATTTAACACGGTCAGGATTGGTATCTTTTGAAAAAAAGTCTCTAATTTCCTCCTGAACAATAATTGATTTATACCATTTGAGGTTTTCTTTCTCAATCTTTTTATTATCCCAGAGAGTTCCATCAAAAGGGTCCTTCCATAAAGGACGGAATAAATGCCTCCTCCAAGAAAGAGTTGTTTCTTTATCATTGATAATTTTAAGTTCTTTTAATCTGGAGTTGATAAAATCAACAGAATAATCTTTGTCTGAAGCAATCACATTCTGTATTGTGTTGTAATACTCTTTCATTTTTTCAGGTAAGTTTTCTGTTTTTAATAATTTTGTTGAATCTTGTTGTAAGTTCATACCAGTTGGTCTGGAAGAGTTCATAAATTTTTGAAACCCCTCATTGACTATTTTAACATCTTGACTCTTAAAAGCTGTTTCTTCAACGGGCCATTTTATTAAAAATGATGATTTTATTTGTCTATTGACTTGTGATGTTTGACTCAACTTTAAATCATTTTGTGCGTATTTGTTTAATTCTTTTAATGAAGAAATCTTTGGAATACTAAGGGATCTTTTTGGTTCTTCACTTATAAGGATAGTAATATTTTTGTTCCAAAAATCATTAATGAAAGAAGTTTGACTCTTTTCTCTCTCCCTCTGGTTTTCTTTCTCCAGAATAGTTTTGAAGTCCTGGTGAAAAAGAGGATTTTTTAAATAAACCTGTAAGTTCCATTCAACAAGTGATTCAAGGAACAATATAAAGAGTCTGTAGGAGCTAACCCGAATGTGCTTGATAAGAGATGGGGTATTCTCTCTTATAATAATATCTTCTTTGTTAGACTTATAAAATTCAGGAAAATCATAAACAGATCTTTTATAATTTTTCATTTTTAAAAAAGGATTTTTATTATCCAAAAAAGAAAAATCTCCTTTTTTTATAGACTCACTATGTTTAATTAAAAAATTTTCTGTCACCGTTGTATCTCCTTCTCTTATAGAAGTTTCTTTTTTCATTCTTTTCACAAAATCTATAATATTAACAGGAGTATGAAATATTATTCTGGACATTAGTGTTCCTTTAAAATTTTTTGAATACTTTTTCTGTCATCCACTTTTAATTGAAATTCAACCCGACGTGAAAGAGGTTTGTCCTCTTTTCCATCTTTTGTTTTTATAGGGTGAGTTGACCCTCTTCCATTGGTAGTCACTTTTGTTTCAAGATATTTAATCCATTTTTTTCTTTTTAAATCCTCCAGTCTCCATAAAGAGTTATCCTGTATTCTGTTCCACGCAAAGTTATAAATCATTTGTGATCTTTTCCATGAAAGACAGATATTTCCAAGTTTCTCTCTTCTGAACCCCGAAAGATCTGTTCCTTTGTTCACAAACTCACGAACTCCTGCTTTTACATTTTTTATTACCTTTAAAGAATTTTCCGAAACCTTTCTATAATATATTGGATCACCAAAAATCAAGTCGTATTTTGAATAGATGTTAAGACAGGTATTATTTGCCTCATTTCTTCTGGAAATAGGTGTTGAATCCGTGTATCCAACAATTTCGATCCCGGAAATATCGTTTTTGAACTTATCGTTCCAAACCACTCCAAAGTATTTTTTTAAAAAGATGTCAAGCAAAGGAATGTTTTTTCTTCCAGTCGGGCTGAATTTTTGACTGGGACCCTGCCATCCATGAATTTTAGGACATGAATCTTTTAAACTTGATTCTCTGTTGCTCTCAAGATTGGGAATGTATTCCCCTTCTTTAAACAGAGATGGAGCGGGGATGGATATAGTCCCTGAATTTTCATTCAAGCAAACTAAAATCCCTTTTCCAGCCAGATCATTTTGCATTTTTTTAAGTTCACTGATAACTTTTTTCTTTTTTTCAAAAAAGTCATTGATGTTTTTTTTCAGAAGTTCTTTGTCTTTTAGACTTTTCAGAGCAGTAACCATCAAAAATAATATAAAAACAAGGAGAAGGACTGTCATCATATCTCCAATAGATTGCCAGGGTGAAAATTCATGATTTTCTCTTAAAACTTTTTTAGGACCTTCAAACATTGAACTCAATCTCTATTTTTAATCACTTGCTGGATTGCATCTCCAAACTCATCAACGGCCTCTCTGGTCTCTCTGCAAACACCTGTCAAAGAATTTGCGAAACCTGTAATGTGTGAATCCCATTCCTGATAAGTTCTATTAAAGGCTTCCGCCAGTTTTTTATTGTATTCATCAATCTTGGAATTATATTTTTCAATGGATTCAGTCATCTTATTTTCAAGCCGGTTAAGTTTTTCAACAAGGTCTTTATTTATATTTGTATTTTCTTTATTGACTTCAAGTGTTGTTTTAAGATCGTTCAAAAATACTTTCTGGTTTTCTAAAAATTGCACTTGTCTTTGTTGGCTATCTCCTCTCTCTTGGAGAAATTGTTCAAAGGAGCTACTAAGTGTTGAGGTGCTTTTTTCAAGAGATGAGGATGTTCTTTCCAGATTATTATTTAAATTGGTTATTTCCCCAATACTTTTGTTAAACCCTGATAATAATTGATTGGATTTTTCAAAAGAATCTTCCATCTTTTCTTTTATATTATTGATTCGGTTCGTGGAATCAACAGATATTTCTGAAAACTTTCCAAAAGAGTTTTCCAACTTTGGAAGTGTTTCAATCATAAGATTTTTTATTTGATAAGTTTCCGATTTAAGAGCATTTATATGTTCTGTTGAATCTCCATAAATTTGATGTAAATCAGTTATCATTTTTTCTTGTTTTTTTGCTATTTCTTGATAAGAAGACAAAACTTGATTTGAAGCTCCAAGATTTTTTTCTCTGGCTACTTTCATCTCTTCTGTGAAAGTAGAAATTTTATTTTCTGATTCTTCTGTAACATTTTCTATATTTTTTGTAATATTTCCAAACAATTCTGAAAGATTTTCCATTTTTTTATCAATCAGAGAAATGGATTCTGTTAAACTATTTTCCAAACTTTTACTGTTTTCAATATGATTTGAATTTTTATCAATAATTCTATTAAGAGTTCCAGTAACTTTCTCCAATGTTTTATTCAGTTCATCTTGTTTTTTTGAAAAATTTTCTGCACTATCATTCATGACCTTAGAAAAACCACTGAGGCTTTCTTTCATTCTTCCTGCCATGCTTTCTCCCTGAGAAGCACTGTTGTTTCTCAATTTGTCAAGAACTTCCTTCATTTCTTCCATTACGTTATTTAAAGATTGAGAGATAGCGTTAGCAAGTTGAACCATAAACTTTTCTCCAAAGGTATCAATGATTTTTGATGAATGTTCAACAAGCTGATCCATTCTTTCATTGATCCTTTGATTTTCTGTATATGATTGCCTATGGCTTTTTAATAAATCAATCAGTATGTTTTGGTTATTGATTCTTTCAAATTTACTATCAATAGTGGATTGCAGGGATAATATGGCCTTATAGGTTTTTCTCTGCTCATGCTTATGAAGCCATAAAATAATAGAGGCAAAAATCATTCCTAAAATGGATGTGAGAAAAGCTGAACTGATACCACCCACTAAAGTTCGAATACCTGAAAACAAAAGATCAGGATCCTCCATAGACAGGTTTTGAATACCACCCGTTAATCCTAAAAAAGTTCCAATAATTCCCATTGAAGCGAGAATACCAGGAGCCTGCTGTAAAATATTTTTTGTCGTGTTTTTTTCAATCAAACTGTCAATGTCAAAAAAAGTTGTTGAGTTAATGCAGTTTTTCAAGCATCCTTCATCTTCTATAAGAGTTTCTTTAAACTCCTGGAAAGAATCCTTGAGAAGCTTGGTTTTTCCATCAATAAATTTTTCTATTTCATGAATTTGTTTCCAACTGATAGGCTCAGAATATTGGTTGATTCTTTTTACAAGAACTTCAGATTGTTTTTTAAGATTTCCATAATTGCTTTCTTTAAAAAGAGAATAAACATAATACAAAAAAACAATGAGAATTAAAAAACAAAGGAAAAGAAGTCCAATATCTGTCGTAAAAACTTTTAGTGTTTCTGTTACTAGGTCAACAAGTGATTTTGTGTCATTATGATATGATTTCGTATCACTATGAATGTATATTAGACCAATGAATCCGGTAAAAGTAAGAATAGGAAACAAATAATGAAAAAAATGAAAAATTTTCTTGAACACTTCCAACCTGAATTGAACTGGTGACTTTATGACTCACAAAAACCTATAATAAGAATTCTATCGGTATTCTATAAGATTTTCTTGATAGAAATTATTGAAAATCTGAAGAAAATATCTTCTTTTATGTGGATTGTTTCAATATTTCCTTGAGGCTCCAGAAACTGGATTTTTTTAACAAAAATAAAAGAAATTGGAGGAAAATCTGTTATAAAAACACAGCTTGACTGGGCAAGCCATTTCTGATTTATTGTGATGGAATTACATTTTAGTCAGTTGTCTTCCACCCCTACCTGAGAGTCTGAAAATGCCATCAAAGAAAATCCCTGAAAAAGAAAACAACAGGCCCATAATGCCCTATTCAATGAAACCTTTATCAACGAAAAATACGGACTGGATATTTTTCGCCTTGTCTTTAAACCCTCTGAGTTCAAACTTTTTAACTGGAAAACTCTCAAACCGTCTATGACTGTCTTCATGGATGAAGAGGGTAATGAAAAACGCATTGATCTTTTATTCTCGGTCCAGGTCAAAGGCTCCAAAAAACAGGTGCGTATTTTTTTCCTCCTTGAACACAAAAGTCATCAGGACCCCCAGTTACTTAAACAGGTTCTGGGGTATCAGACCTGTGTTTACAATCGCTGGAATTATCCGGTGATTCCCATTCTTGTCTATCATGGACGACAAAAGCACTGGAAGGGGTCCGTTGAGCTTCCAGGACTCCCTGGAGGGGTTGACTCCGGTTTTGAAACAGAAATTCGGGAAAAATATCCTCAATTTTTGTTGTAAGCTGTTGAATATTCATGATATTGACCTGTATCGTGGAGTGGGTAGGAATTTGCTTTCAAGACCCATTTTGCTTATAATGGGAAGTATCTGGAAACTCCGCCGGGAAACCATTGCGGAATTGTTTCAGATGGGTACAACTCTGGGTGAAAAGGATCAGAGGTTTTTGGTTCAGAAGGCGGTGGATTACATCCGTCGGAATGATCCGAATTTCACATTGAGTGTACTCAGGAAGATAGAAGAAGAAACCATAGAGGAGGATCAAAGGCTTATGTCAGCATTACAATGTTCTTTGGATGAGGAGAGAGAGAAGGGAATTAAAAAGGGTCGTAGAGAAGGCCACATGGAAGGTCGCATGGAAGGTCATAAAGAAGGGACTCAAGAAACGGCGTTGCGGATGATTCAAAATGGCCTTGATGTGAAGACGATTTGTCTATGCACTGGGCTGACTTCCAAAGAAGTGGAGGAGTTACGTCAAAAAGCTAAAAGCGTAAAGATTGATTAAAGTCCCATAAAAAAATAATTTAAAAGAATTTTAAGAAAAAAGCGATTTAACGAGTGTCATATTGATTTTTCAGAACTTATAAGTAGGAAAAAAACGCCCAGTTACCAGACTTTTAATCTTTTAAAAATTCTGGCCAATCATCCTGAAACATTAAAAGAACTGGATAGCTTTGAAGGTACTGAAACAACAACAACTGATGAGTCCTTATAAGTTGAAACCTTATTAGTAGGGAAATCATAGATGATTTTCTTAAAGAACCTTTTTTCAGAGAGGCAATTGATTCTGAAAAATCTGGGTAAAGCATCAGTTTGATGGAGGAAGAAAAGATCAAATGAAAGATCTGATGGGGGACATTCTAAAAGGGGAGAGTCGGGCCTTGGCCCGTGGGATCACTTTGTTGGAGAGTTCCCGTTCTGAGGATTGGTCAAAGGCCAGGGAACTGTTGTCTCTTTTACCTGAAAATCCCTCTGCCACCTGTCGGTTGGGGTTTTCCGGTCCCCCCGGGGTGGGTAAGAGTACATTTATTGAGAAATTGGGGTTGCAGTTAACAGACAGGGATCAAAGAGTGGCTGTTCTTGCCGTTGATCCTTCCAGTGAAAAAACGGGGGGAAGTATTTTGGGTGATAAAACCCGAATGGAGAAATTAAGTCAGAATCAGAAGGCTTTTATCAGGCCGTCACCCAGTCGGGGTCATTTGGGTGGAGTGACCGGCACTTTACCCGGGGCCATTTTATTGTGTGAGGCTGCCGGTTTTCAGTGGATTCTTATTGAGTCTGTGGGAGTGGGACAGTCAGAGGTGGAACTCAGTCAGATGGTGGATGTCTTTACTCTGTTGGTTCCCCCCGGAGCGGGGGATGAACTCCAGGGAATAAAGAAGGGCATTCTTGAATTTGTGGATATTGTTGTGGTTAATAAAACAGACCGGGATCAGTCCTTGGGTTTGATAAGTCAACAGCAGTATTTGTCAACTTTGAGAATGACAAGGTCAGAGGATGTTGTGGTTGAAGTATGCAGTGCCCTGACCGGCAAAGGGGTGGATCGGCTTTTGGAGCATTATATTAAATATTTTGCGAATCCTGATGAAAAAAAGAGACAACTTTTTTTTGTTCATTGGTTTGAATCCCTTATTCATTCTGAATTTCAAAAGCGTTTGAAGTCTGATCCAAAATGGTCAGAGCTTGTGAAAGAACAACGAAAATCTGTTTATCATTTTGAAAGATCACCTGTTAATGCTGTGGATCGACTCTTTGAGGAATTGGGATTTAAACCTCGTTGAAGCTGAAATTAAGTCTTTTATGAGACTGATTTTGACACTTTTTGCCATAATTCTGTATCTGTAAGTTTTTAATCATTATTAAGACTAAAGTCCAGAGAATTATAATAAATGCTGAGTCCTGATCAATATGAGTTTAGACTAGGCTATGGTCTTTTGGTCCCTTATCAGTAGAAAATTAATTTTCATTCTCCTTTGTTTTTGTTTTTTTTCCTTTGGAATGACTGGCTGTACATCCAGTGATGACGATGATGTTTCTGTTCTTGAGGATGGTTTGGAGGATTTTGACACTGAAATTGATTCAGATCTTTCTGATGAGAATGATGAGGAATTGGCTGACTTGGATGAAGACGACGACGAAGGTGACGATGAAGATGACGAAGATGAAGAATTTGAGGATGATGAAGAAACAGAATTGGCCCAGTTGGATGATGAGTTTTCTGATGAAGACGATGAAGACGATGACGACGAATTTGATGAAGATGACGATGATGACGATGATGAGTTTGCCGATCTGGATGATGAAGACGATGACGACGAATTTGATGAAGATGATGACGACGACGACGATGATGATGAGTTTGCCGATCTGGATGAAGATGACGACGATGACGAATTCGACGAGGATGACGACGATGACGAATTCGACGATGATGATGATGAGTTTGCCGAGTTTGATGATGAAGATGACGATGATGATGAGTTTGCCCAGAACGAAGATTCTTTGGGAGAAGAATTAAAACAGGGTGAAGAGGCTCAGGAAGGGGAGTCTGAGTTTCCGGAACAGGTTGTTGGACAGGAGGGGGGTGCAGACCCAAGTGCCGGGGAGAACACAAGTGAAACACAGGATATTACAGTAGGTCAGACGGAAGATCCTTCTTTACCTCAGGATGATTTGGGACAGGCTGACCCCATTTCCCCTGATGATGAAGGACAGGAAGAGACTCCAAGGTGGATTCCTGTGGTTAAAATTAAAACAGATCCTGAATTTAAGAATGGTCGTTTGATCAATGGGGTTTACATTGTTCGTCCCCAGGACACAATGGAAAGTATTAGTGAAAAAATTTATGGTGATGGAAACAAAGCGGAGGAACTCAATGCCGGTAATCCTCATTTGGCCAAGGGTATTGATCCCGGTGATAAGGTTTATTACAATTCTCCCAATCGCCCTGATGATAAAAGTCATTTGAAGATTTTTTATGAAGATATAGGTCTTGAACCCCAGGTTTATGTGACCAAGGAAAATGATAATATGAGACGGTTGGGCTCACGTCTTTTGGGGTTTGCCGATGGTTGGAAGGAAATATGGGCCATTAATCAGAACGTGGATTCAAAAACCATTTTACCCGGAGGTTTGCAGCTCAGATATTGGACAGGAAGTGAATCCCCGTTGAATGTTGCTGACGTGAATCTGGAAGATGAATCCCCTTCATCCGGTCAGGGTTCAAAAGAGGAGAGTGATGATATTCCTGTTGATGAACCTGAAGACATAGCGGCTGTCGGTAAAGTGGAACCTCCTCTTCCTGCGGAACCGGATATTCCCGCAGAACCCCCTCTTCCGGAACCCCAAATGAATATGCCGGAAAATGATTTGGAACCGGTTGCGGATGTTGAGGCTTTCCCTGAATCTGAAGAGCAGATGGAATCGGATTCTCCAAAAGAAGTTTCTGCTGCGGAACCTGAATCCCTGGTTTCTGTGGGGGCTTTGGCTCTGATTTTACTGGCCGGTCTTATACTGGTGGTGATCCAGATCAAAAAACGTTCCAGTGCAACAGCCCTTCATCCCTCCAGTCTGGAATACACACAGGTCTGATTTAAAAATTTAGGATTTTTTTCAAAAAAATGAAAAAAAACCTTAACTTTGTTGTGACAGGCAGGAGTGTTTAATATAAAGGATCGGTTATAGGAAATATGTAAAGAAAAAGGGGGAATTATGAAAAAAGAAAAAGTTGTCTTAAACCAAAAGGTGCCGGTTTTTGAAAAGCCTGCGACCGGTAAAACCACAGTCAGACTTTCGGAATTCAAAGGCAGGAGAGTGGTTCTGTTTTTTTATCCCAAAGATGAAACTCCCGGTTGCACTCAGGAGGGTGAGGATTTTCGGGATCATTACAAAGAATTTAAAACACGGAATACGGAAATTTTTGGAATTTCCAAGGATTCCCTGGATTCCCATGAAAAGTTTAAATCCAAATTTCAGTTTCCCTTTGAGTTAATCAGTGATCCTGATGGGCAACTCTGTCAGATGTTTGATGTTATCAGGGAAAAAAATATGTATGGAAAAAAATACATGGGCATTGAACGCAGCACTTTTGTCATTGATGAAAAGGGGAGTCTTATTGGTGAATGGCGAAAGGTTAAAGTTCCGGATCATGTGAAGGAAATTTTGGAGTTTATCAAGGGTTTGTAAGTGAATATCATTGATATCAGTCCTGAAATTTCAGAGGAAATTGCCGTCTGGCCGGGGGACACCCTCTATAAAAGAGAGGTTCTTATGGATGTGAATCAGGGGGATTCTTTTGGTCTTTCAAGGATCACAAGCACTTTACACCTGGGAGCCCATACGGATGCCCCCAATCACTACAGTACAGGGGCGGGGATTTCAGAAAGGTCTCTGAACTATTACTTTGGCCCCTGTCAGGTTGTTTCGGTTTCTGTTTCAAAGGGGGAAAGGGTTGTTGTGGATCATCTTCCTGAAATTAAAGCTCCAAGGGTTTTATTTAAAACAGGATCCTTTCCTGA
>CBDCNX010000011.1:0-27695 GCA_965219545.1 Bdellovibrionales bacterium | reverse complement strand
CTTGATTTAATTATCGTCATCAACTTTACCAAAGTTTAGGGTAAAGCTGAAAGAAGTCTCAAATTGATACGGAAACGAATTTAAAACTTCAGTACACCTTAACATAAATTCTTACTATACAGGGCTTGTCCTTTTCGCCCGGATTTTATTTATGGCTCCTTGAATTGGCTTCTGGCCAGTCCTTCGTCGCCAACGCATGAAAATTGGACGAAAAATCCTAAACCCTTTATGGCAAGAATTTATGTTAAGATGCACTAGCCAATAGACCGATAAAAAATAAGTGAAAAACTTTTTGGCTTTTTTCCTTATTTTATTTGTTTCCGGAGTTTTGCAGGCTGGCAGTGAATGGAGTCGTTTTAAACAGGCATGTAAGAACGGGGAAATGACCGGGTGTCTTAAACTTGGGGCTTTGGAATACAAAAAAGGGAACGAAGACAAAGCCAGAAAGTTTCTAAAAAAAGCCTGTAAGAGTAAGGAAATGCTGGGTTGCAGTGCCCTTGGAGATCTGGAGGAAAAGTCCGGTCGCATTGACAGGGCCCGAAAGTTTTATAAAAGAGCCTGTGATGGCGGGGAAACCCTGGGATGTCTCAAACTTGGGACTTTGGAATATAAAAAAGGGGATAAGACCAAAGCCAAAAATCTTTTAAAAAAGGCCTGTGAAGGCAAGAAGATGCTGGGTTGTTATCTCCTCGGGGTTTTGGAACATGAAAACGGCAATATTGCCAGTGCCAGGATTTTTTACAGGAAGTCCTGTGATGGTGAGGAAATACTGGGTTGTTATCTTCTTGGGGTTTTGGAACATGAAAAAGGTGATGTTATCAGTGCCGGGACTTTTTATAAAAGAGCCTGTGATGGCGGGGAAATGTCCGGGTGTTTTAAACTTGGAGTTTTGGAGCATGAAAAAGGTGATGTTGCCAGTGCCAGAACTTTTTATAGGAAAGCCTGTGATAACGGGGAGATGCCCGGGTGTCTTAATCTTGGGGTTTTGGAGCATAAAGAGGGGAACGGGGATAAAGCCCAAAACCTTTGGAAAAAAGCCTGCGATGGTGGTGAAATATTGGGTTGTTCCAAACTTGGAGCTTTGGAACACGAAAAAGGTCATATTGATAAAGCCAAAGCTCTCTGGAAGAAGGCTTGCGATGGAGGTGAAACAGAGGTGTGCTACATTCTTGGAACTCTGGAAGAAGGTCAGAACAGAATGGCTGAAGCCGGGGTTTTTTATAAAAAAGCCTGTGACAAAGGACTCGACAAAGCCTGTAAAACTCTTATGGAATTAAATAAGAAAAAGGAAAACAAAGCAATCCAGAAAGATCCTCTTAAACCGTAATTCTTAAAACCTCATATAAAATGGCTTTTAATTTTCTGTTGAACTTTTTAACAGCCACCAGTAAATAAAACAATTTTTTATTTCAAACGTCTTTTAATTCACGGAGAACTGTCAGGCATGGTTTTTGCCCCTTTAATAATCAGGGGCAGGGGGAATCAATATGAGACATATTTTAATGAGGGGGGTCTTTTATAAAAAGAACCCGGGGTACAGAAGTCTTTCATTTAAAAAAGTATCTTTTCTTGTCATTCGTTCTTTTTTCATTCTTTTTTGTTGCACTTATTGTGACGGTTCCTGTGACGGTTCCTCTTTTGAAAGGAAAGATGGAGGAAAGCGGAGTCCTGATTCAATAGGAGGATCTCTATCAGGGCAGGGTGATCCTGACAGCGTTGGTGTTTTAATTAACGAAGGGGCTGATTACACAAGAAATAATATTGTTCAACTGACTTTTGACCCCAGTGAAGATGCTGACCAAATGCTTATCAGTTCTAAAGCCGACTGCTCCGGGGGAACCTGGGAATCCTTAAAAACCAATAAACTTATGGAACTCAGTCATCTCAATGCTGAAAATACTGTTTATGTGAAATACAGATTTATGGGTGAAGAGGAAACCCAATGCGTGAGTGACAGTATCATCCACGACAATATCCGGCCTGAAGTGAGCTTTGTCAATCCACCGGGTCCGTGGAGTCCGGCGAGTTTAACCATTAACCTGAATGCAAGAGATACTGGCAGTGGAATTGATGAAATTCAATGTGACAAACAAAGTACGGGTCACTTTATAACCTGTGGGTCCAGTGTCAGTTATCACTCCCTGCAAAGCGGGGATCATTCCCTTGTGATCAGGGCCAGGGATAAGGCGGGCAACCTTTCTGTACCCAAACGGGTGGACTGGAAAGTGGCGGTTTCCAAACAGGTGAATCATGAAGTTCAGGACCGCCACAAGATGGATATTTTATTTATTGTGGACACTTCAATTTCCATGGATAGGGAAAGAAATGAAATGGCTAAAAAAATCAACGGTTTTATCAGTCAGATTTCCCATTTGGACTGGCAGATCGCAGCCACCACAACCACTGTTTATCCACAGGTGGGTGATGGCAACAGGAGTATTATCAATGGTATTAATAATGGTATTGATGGTATTTATAGTGTGGAAAGAAATTGGTATGACAGATGCCTTTTCAATAATCTGAATAATCTGACTCTTCAATCTGAAGGAAAAGAAAAATACGAAAAACACTTATCCTATGCCGATTGGTCGAATACCACTTCATACCCTTTTTTATACCCAAACACTTTTAACTTTGATTTTAATCAGACAAATGCCGCACGTTACGGCATACATTTGACAGGTTCCCCCTCTTTTTGTACGGGTGTACTGACGGACAATCCTTACAAATGGGAACACGATGAACACAGTGAGGGACGTTTTACTGATTTTACGGAAAATGGTAATAATGCGGGTCGTATTCTGAGTTCATCAGTCACTGGAGCCCAGGATCTTCTTGGAAACCGCATTCAGGCTTACTCCCAGGGTGGATTTCCCAATGGGGATGCCAGAGAGCAGGGGATTCACGCAGCAGTCAAAGCCATTCAGAGATATAATAATAATGAGAGCCCTCATACTGATTTTTTTCGGGATGGGGCGGATCTGGTTTTTATTGTCCTTGCTGATGAAGATGAGAATTCCATTCGACTTCTTAGAAGCAAGAAATCCGGGAAAACCATTATTAATACTCATGGTAGTAATGAAGGGCAAAGAAAGACCTGGGCTTCAAAAACATTTCGTAATCCCAAAACAGGGAACCTCGAAAATCCTCAGATACTTTCAACTTCAGAATTTAATGGAATTTATAATTACAGGACAGGAGAATATGATACAGGTGAATATGAAATTGTGAGCCATCCGGTCTGCCCCCAGTGTCCCGCTCAAAAATTTCAGGAATTTGTCGAGACAACTTTTGGCAGCCAGAAGAAGATGGTCTGGCACAGTATTATAAAAACGGACACCAACTGTTCCAATGATCAGGCTTTACATGCCGGGTATATGTATGAGGCACTCTCAGATCTGACAGATGGCGTGGTGGGGGATGTTTGTGTTGCTGCTGATGATGATAATAATTATACCAGGCAATTAAGGGAGATAGGCAGTCATGTTGCCAGTATGAGCAGGGAAATCACCCTTGATTGCGAACCTGTTGACATCAATGGAGACGGAAGAAGGGACCAGGGGGACGTGGAGGTTCTGTTTAGAACGCCAAACTCAACATCCTATGGAGTTTACCCTGCCGGAACCTATAGTGTTAACGGTCGGAAGCTGGTTTTTAGCAGTGACCCCAGCATCGGTCAGTACAAGATAAATTATAATTGTTCTCCGTAAACTGATAAAGAATATTCAATACAAAAAAAAAGGGGGGGGTTGTGAATATTTGTAAAGTCAGGTTGACTCATTTTTTTGTTATCCTGTTATCTCTGTTGTTTTGTTTTGAAAATGTTGCCAATGATTCAAAAAGATTCGTCAGTTCTGTTTTTAAGAAAAAAAGACGCAGGGAAATTTTTTTGGATTGTCCGCCTGTTGACAGTGATCAAAACGGAACAGAAGAAGTGTATGTCCTGTTCAGGGATTTTGGTGATATTTATTATAGAATTTATTCTGAAACCTACAATCTTAAAGGGAGAACCCTGGTTTTTAATGATTATCTGGAACCGGGTCAATACAAAATCGAGTACAATTGTTTTTAGTCAGTCTTGAGAAAATCTATAGGATAAACCACTGGCAATGCAATCACTGGACCCTTATTTATTTTTTTGAGGGGAGGCGACCGGCCATGATTTCAGCCAGCATTTCAGTGGCTTCAATGCGTTCAAAGAAAATTTTAAAAACAGCCGTGATGGGAACAGCCAGAAACATTCCCGGAATTCCCCAGACCATACCCCAAAAAATCAAACAGCCCAGGACAGTGATGGGATGGAGATCCATGGACCCTCCTATTGTCTTTGGTTCCAAGACGTTACCAATACAAAACTGAATGGCCCCACTGATAACGAGAATGGCAAAAAAGGGCCAGGTGAATTGATACTGTAAAAAAACAACGGGAAGGGGAAGGACAATTGAAACAATGGAACCAATAGTGGGTATAAAGTTAAAAAGAACAGTGAGAAGGGCGAAAATAATAGCCAGATCCACTCCAAAAGAGAGGAGAACAATCCATACCAAAAATCCTGTAAAAAGAGACATGGAAAACTTGATGCTCAAATACACAGAGACTTTTTTTAAAATTTCGTTGAGAAATTTATTATTGCTGTTTTGACGGGATTTTCCGGTCATCATAAACAGGGTGAAAACAAAGACCAGAACCAGGTAACCAAGAAAAGAGAACAATTGCCCTGTCAGGGCCTGGGCGTAGGAAAGAAGGGGAAGGGTTTGCACAAATTTCTGGAATTGACTCAATTGAACATTGATATTTAAAGAGGCCAGTTTTTTTTCAACAAAGGTCAATGACTCACTTAGACTTTCCTTGTATTTGGGAGCCCCGATAATGAAATTTTCAACAGAGTTGATGAGAACCAGAACGAGAACACTGAGGGCAAAAAACAAAAAAACCAGAGACAGAAAGATAGCCAGGGGTTTGGGTATCCGCATTTTGTTTTTTATGATCATTACCAATGGAGTTAAAAGGGAATAGGTGAAAATGGAAAAAATCAGGGGAATAAGAACGGGCTTCATATACATAAGGGCTGAAGTGGCGGCAAAGATCGTCAGGAAGACAAGACAAATGTTATTGGTACGAGCGTAAACATCTTTCATAAATATATAAAGTGTAACTGATTTACAAAAAAGAAGATATGTTTTTTTATTCTTTTGAACTCTTAACCCGGAAGTTCGAGTTGAATATTTTTGAAAAAATGCTGAAAAAGGGATGGGTTTTCCTCTCTAAAAGTCCTTTCGTGCAGCTTACCTGTCTTATTTTATGGGGAGGAAATGTCGGGCTCATTCTTTGTGCCTGTCATTCCGGGCGTGATGTTCAGTTGGTTCTCAAGGACGGGAGTCGCCGCACTTTGCCATATTCCAGGACTTTTAGCACTGTGATTGCCTCTGAACCTCCCAGTCTGGACTGGTTGAAATCCTCGGATGCCGATTCCAGCTGGATTCAGGAACACCTGATGAACGGACTGGTTCGTTTTGATCTCAGCCAACCGGGACTTAAGCTAAAACCGGCATTGGCCACCCACTGGGAACAAAGAGAGGGTGGACGTGTCTGGCGTTTTTTCCTTAGAAAAAATGTTTACTGGAGTGACGGGGTTCTGTTTGAGGCCAAACATCTCCGTGATGCTTTCAAAAGAATTCTGGATCCCCAACTGGCAGCCATAGCCGTGAACAATATTTTTCTTATAAAAGGGGCTCTGGATTATTATCAGGGTCGTCTTTCTGATTTTAAGGATGTGGGGGTTGGGGTGATTGATCCGTGGACAGTGGAATTTGAATTAAAACAACCTGTGGCCTTTTTTCCCATGCTTCTCACACATCACACCACTTTTCCCGTTCGCATGGACCTTATTAAAAAATACGGGAACTCCTGGACGGAACCGGGTTTTCTAGTGGGTCTTGGTCCTTATAAACTGATTCACTGGCACCATGACAGTCATCTTGTTTTGGAAAGTTATGACAACCACTGGGAGGGGGAACCACCGATCAAATACATTGTTTTTTATATGATCGAGAAAGATGCCACAAGATTGAGAATGTTTGAACGTGGAAAATTGGATCTTATCAAGGATTTACCCAGTTCGGAAATTCCCCGTTTGAGGAAAAAGCCGGAATTTCACTCTTTACCCGGTTTGCGTTTGTATTATTATGGTTTTAAGGTCGGAAAAAAACCCTTTGATGATAAAAGAGTCAGACAGGCCCTTGCCATGGCCATTGACAGGGAGGAACTTGTCAAAGTTCTGGGTGGGGGGCAGAGTGTTCTTAAAAATTGGGTCCCCAGGGGAATGTTTGGTTTTGATTCTCTTGTGGGTCTGGATTTCAACGTAAAAAGAGCCAGAGAACTTTTGAGACAGGCGGGTTATGAAGTTTCTGTTGATGGAGACTCTTTAACTGCCGGTGGTATGAAATTCATTGGAAAATTTTCCAAACCCAAAAAAACACCTCCCATTGTTATTGGTTTCAACACTGATGAAAAACACAGGAAAGTTGCCGAAAACATCCAGGCCCAATTAAAAAAAAATCTGGGTTTGCAGGTGGAATTGAAAAATGAGGAATGGAAAACCTTTCTCAGTGGCCTTCAGAGCCAATCCGCCTATTCCCTTTTTCGTCTGGGCTGGGTGGCCGATTACCCGGACCCTCATAATTTTATGGATATTATGACAGGTCTTTCACCCAACAACCGAACAGATTGGGTTCATGGGGAGTATGACAAATTGGTCCAAAAAGCTCTGGGGGAAAGTGATCCTGAAAAAAGACTTCAGTTGTATCACAGGGCCCAGAAAATTCTTGTTGAAGAGGATGTTCCGGTTATCCCCCTGTTTTGTGATGTGAATCAGGTTCTTGTCAGCGGGAGGGTTAAGAATTATCATAACAATGTTCTTGATCTCTATCTTATTTACACTATGGATCTAAAACATTGATCCGGGTTAAGGAATAAAAATGTTGGATTGTGTGGAAAAAACCAAGCCGGAGCCACTCAAAGACAAAAAATGAACTTTAAAATTTATTATCTCCAAGATTAAAAAGTGGAAAGTTCAAAAAAACCAGTATGGAATATGGGAAACCGGTCAAATAGGTTGAAAATGGAGATTGAGGGAAGTTGAATTTTTTTTCGGGAGTGATTTTATTCTGGCTGAGTCTTACTCTGGGTTTGATTCTGGTTTTTTTTGATTTGGCCTGGATCAACCCGCCTTCTATTCTGATTTATTGTTTTTGGTTTTGTTTCATTGGCTTTCTTGTATACGGAATCATACGGCAAAGACTTTTTGTGTTCTTTTTAAAAAGGTTTTTTTCAGCCTTTGTTGTGGTTTGTATTATCGCCACTCTCACTTTTTCAATGTTGAAACTTTTGCCGGGTGGCCCCTTTGATGAAGAAAAAGCCCTTCCTCCCCAGGTTAAGGAAAACATTGAAAAAAAGTACGGTCTGGATCAGCCCTTTATAATCCAGTACTGGAATCATATGAAGGGACTTTTCACAGGTCACTTGGGTTATTCCTATAAGTATGAGGGAAGGGAGGTTCGGGCCATTATTGAAGAGGCTTTTCCTGTTTCATTAAAACTTGGGCTTTACGCATTGATTTTATCTTTTCTCATAGGAGTCCCTCTGGGGCTTGTCGCCGCCGCCAATCACGGAACCAAAACGGATTCCGTGGCCATGATAGCCGCTATCAGTGGGATTTCCCTTCCAAGTTTTCTTGCAGCCCCCATTCTTATTTATATATTCAGTTTTGGCTGGCCGATAAACAGACTTTTTCCGGAGTTTCACAGAACTCTCATTGACTTTGATATTTTATTACCGGCAGCCCTCTGGCACAGCCCCCGTCATTATTTATTACCGGTACTCACCCTTGGAATCAGACCGGCGGCTTTTATTGCAAGACTCACCCGTGCCAGTGTTCTGGATGTGATTCAATCGGATTTTGTGAGAACAGCCCGCTCCAAGGGACTCAGTGAAAAAGTGATTCTCTATCACCATGTTTTAAAAAACTCCCTTGTGCCTGTTCTGACTTATGCAGGCCCATTGACAGCGGGAATTCTCTCAGGCTCCTTTGTGGTTGAAATTATTTTTGCCATTCCCGGCATTGCCAAATATTTTGTGCAGGGGGTTTTTAACCGTGATTACCCTTTGATTATGGCTTTGACTTTGCTTTTTTCCATAATGCTTATCTTCGCCAATCTGGTTGTGGATATTCTCTATAAAGTGGTGGATCCAAGGATTGAGGTGTCATGAAAAAAAAATCCTGGTTAAAAAAAGGTTTTAATCAGTTAAAACAAAACAGACTGGCCATGGTCTGTCTTTATTTTATTGGTTTTGTCTGTCTGATGGCTGTTACAGCTTCCTGGATTTCCCCTTTCCCTTTTGATGAGCAACACATTGATGATATTCTCAAGTCCCCCAATGGAACTTATTTTTTTGGAACAGACAGGTTGGGGAGGGATCTTTTTTCCAGAATCATCCACGGTTCACGGATGTCCATGGCCGTGGGTGTTTTTGCCGCTTTTATGTCTTTGATTATAGGCTGTCTTTACGGGGCTGTTTCCGGCTGGTTTGGGGGGGTTGTGGATTCCCTGATGATGAGAGTGGTTGATATTATCTATTCCATTCCCGCTCTGGTTATTATGATTTTGATTAAAGTGATTTTTGACAGTTTTCATTTCTTTACCAATCCCGAACTCAGGGCTTTGAGCGGAACCCTCATCGCCCTGGGACTTGTGGGCTGGGTGAGGCTTGCCAGACTGGTCCGTGGCCAGGTCTTACAGGTTAAGAGTATGACCTACATAGAGGCGGGATGGGCCCTTGGTTTTAATCATTTTCAGCTTTTATGGAACCATGTTTTTCCAAATATTCTCGGTCCCATTATTGTGATGCTCACTTTCAGGATTCCGGCCAATATTTTGTTTGAATCTTTTTTAAGTTTTATCGGGCTTGGTTTACAGCCCCCTTACAGCTCCTGGGGGGTGCTGGCTTCAGACGGGGCGGATATGCTGGAAAGTTTCCCCCATTTGATTTTGTTTCCGGGTCTGGCCCTGTTTTTAACCATGATGGCCTTTCAGCTTCTGGGTGACGGACTCAGGGACGCTTTTGACCCGAAAATGGAAAATTTGTAAATTTCCTGGTTGTTGAGCCAGTGATTCCATTAGCCCATTGGACCGCTTGGGCGACCACCACCACGACGAGGGAAAGGCATGACGTTATCACCACTATCATTTGGAGTGGAATGAGGTCCCCGCAGTTCCGTTCTAAGCTTTTCAACTTCAACGGGATCAAATCCCTCCGCAGGGGACGGGGAGGGATACAAAAAATTAGAAGATGGGAACCTGAAGGGAGGTTCCTCCGCAGGTGACGGGGGGGGATTCAAAAGAGGGTTTGATCTTTGTCTCTGGCGGAAGTTAAGGCTGTGATTATCCCAACCATTGTTTCTTATAACAAACATCCAATCCTTGGCAAAATCTTCATTTTCGTGTGTAGCTCTAAGGACGGTTTGGACAGACTCTGTGGGAATGTCATCTACATCTAATAGAGAATCAGTGTATTCCAATAATTTGGCTTGACTGATACCCATATCATTTGCCTGTTTCCACCATTTAAGAAGAAAATCCACATTGTCATGAAGATAAAGGATGTAAACATGAACATTGTCAATGGAACCAAACATGACAGCCCTGAAATCAGCATCCTCCCACCATTTTCCAAATATCAATTCCGCATAATGATCTTCAAGATCCATATTATTTTTTCTTGCGTGTTCAAAGGCTTCTCTGAATTTTTCAAAGACTTCTCTTTTGGTTGCATTTTCAGGAGGTTCCCAACCGAGTATTCCCAATGCCTCTGAAAATTCATCATAGGTTTCTTTTGAAGATTGTGATAAAATTCCATCGAGAGGATTCCCTGCGGACCCTTTTTTGGACTCAAGAAATTCACGGGCTTTCTTTCCAATGACTTTCAGGGAAATTCCAAAACTGTTAAAGGAAAACAGCAGACATAAAAGGCTTGTTAAAAAAAGTTTCATTTTTCCTTCCGATCAGTTCAGACCCTCTTGAGTCTGATCTTTTACATGAAATCATTGACAATATTATCAAAGAAACCTTTAAATTGTTCGCTTTCATTGGTCATAGAGAGAAGATCTCTAAATCCATACTTATCATATCCATCTGGGTTAAAAAGATTTTCCACAGCCTCTTTGCCATAATTTCCTGAAAGGGCTTCTGCCATCTTTTTTCTTATGACTCCTTCAATAGTTTCAAGAAGAAAAGGCCTTGGGTTTCCGCCGTGGCTGGCAAATATATTTGCCAGTTCCCATACCGGTTTGAAGGTGTTCTTTTGGAACTGTTTCGATAACAATATGGGTTCAGAGTGTCTTCTTAAAAGAGTTTCATAAAAAGGATTGTTTAAAATTGTTGAAATAGTGTCGCCATCCTCACGACGAAACAGGAACCCAAACTTTTGGGTTGCATGAGACCATGCACTTTCAACTAACCTTTCCAGGGCTCCAGATCCTTGAATTTCAGGGCCATGCCACTTGACAACAGATTCAATAAGGCGGCTCATTTGTATTTCATATTCGACTCTATTTCGAGTTCCAGTTGCATAGATTAATTGAACACCGGCCTTATCCATGTCCATAGTATCACCATATCTGTTTGCAAAATCCTTCATTCCTTCAAAAAAAAGCCTGACCTGTTCTCTATCCCACCCGTCCATCCTGAGTAAAAAGGTCTTCATGAGTTTCCAGGTTTCATCATTTATAGAGGAAAGAGCTTCATCGGGTTCATCGGGTCCGTAGAAAAGATTCTTAAAGGTGTATGGATGATCTTCGGTAGTAAAGGGTTTGGAAAAAAGACGCATGGGATTTTGCAGAGCTCCGGTTTCCCTTATTTGTCGGATAAGTCGGGGGTCAACTTCATCAAGGGAAACGCTTATCTTTTCGGCGAAGTCTTTGATTTGTTCTCCTCCTGTTTTAGAGGTTTTTTTGGCCAATCGGGCCAGACGGGATATGACCCTTCCTACATCATGCGCCTGAGACGAAATGGACCAGGAAAAAAGAAGTCCTCCCGTTAAAAATATCCGTAAAAGAAAATTTGAAAGATTCACTTTAAAATTCATCATTATTTGCTCCTTTTTTGGTGGTCTTTGTTGAAAATTAAATCATTAATGAACCTTGTTTTGTTTGTCAATATGTAAATTTTACATATGAATAATTATTTAGTGAGAGCATTTGTTGCCTCTGTGCTTTTATATTGTTATGATCAAATTAAGGAGGCCAAATGCCTTTGGTAAGTGAATTTTTTGGTATTAAAATCTATATGTATTGGGAGGATCATTTTCCAGAGCATTTTCACGCTGAATATAACGACTTCAAGGCTTTGATTTCCATCAATGAAGCCACTGTCATTAAAGGTATTCTTCCTGTAAAACAATTAAAACTTGTTTTGGCCTGGTGTGAAATACACAAGGAGGAACTGTTGAATAATTGGATTGCTGCTCAAAAAAATAAAAATATTTCAAAAATTAATCCACTAAAGTGAGTATAAAATGATTGAGGTTATACAGGTAAACCCCAGAGATGATTTTAAAGTTTATGTTTATTTCAATGATGGAAGAATTGTGCTTTATGATATGAATCAATCCATTCAAAAAGGAGGAGTCTTTGAAAGGATTTCCAGTATTGACATTTTTATGGACAGATGCACTGTCATGAATGGAACCCTTGCCTGGGATATTTCCGGAGTTTTTGACCCTTCCCTGTGTATTGATATAGATCCTGAAACTATCTATAATGCCGGTTGTCTTCTTACAGAAGATCCCCTTGAAAATAAAGTTTCATGACAAGTGTTGAGAGATATTGTCGTATTGAAAAGATAACAAAGGGTCTTTAAAAGATGTCTTTTCAAAGTTAAACAACAGGAAATTTCACGGTTTTTGTTTATGGAGAAAAATAAAGAAAGAAGTGATGAAATTATAAAAGGCACCTGGAAGCAGGCCCTTTATCTCTGGACGGGTCTGAACCTCGCCCTGACTCTGTTTTTTATTCAAAGTCAGATGTTTTTTGTAAGATCCAGGCCTCTGCCCCATTCCAGGCTTGAGTGGTTCTTTTCGGGTCTTGGTTTTATTACTTTTTTGTTTGGACTGCTTTTTTTTAAATACTACACAAAACTCAGAACAAAAAGGTTTTTAATGATGAGCTTTGAGGAGCGTAAACAAAGCCTTCTTGTTGTCTTTGTGGTTCAGTTTATTTTGTTTGAAACCCTCGGTCTCTACGGTGTTCTTGTTTCCGTACTCACCCAAAGCACCCTGAAATCCCTTCCCTTTATTGTTCTTGCCTATCTCGGTTTTGTTCTCAGTTTTCCAAGGAAGAAAAAAATCAGAACATTTTTTTCTGAATCCTGAAAAAATATGTACATCTTTATGGTTCTTTATAATTTTTGTTGTCAATTTGTGGATTTTCTTTAGAGCTATTGGTATACAGCAACAAATTAAAGAAAGAGTCCGTTTTTATAACATTATTTTCCGGAGTTTTGCCTTCATGGCCTCCAGAATTTGATCTTTAAGATCCTGGAAGGAGCCCTGAATGGAGGCTCCTGAAGCGAACAAATGACCACCGCCTCCAAAATCTTCCGCAATACTGAGAATGGGGAACTCCCCCTTGGATCTCATGCTTAATTTAAAACTGTTGTGATTGTCTTCACGGAAAACAGCGGCGGCTTCAACACTTTCCACGTTCATAATGATTTCAATAAGGTCGAGACTGTCATCAATTCCCAGTCCCATGGATTCAAGTTCCCTGGTGTGAATGTGGAGGATAGCCAGTTTTTCATCTTCAAAAAATTCCACTTTTTGCAAACAGTTGGCAATGAACTTCAGTTTTTGGGCTGTGAAGTTCCCAAAGAGCCTGCGATGGATTTCAGAGGGTTTTTTTTTCAAATTTGAGGAGTTCCGTGGCTATTTCGTGGGAACGTGATGAGTCCTTTACATATCGGAAAAGCTGGGTGTCAAAGGCCAGGCTGGTATAAAGAGCCCGGGCTATCTTGAGATCCAGGGGAATTTCCAGGGCTTTGAGAATTTCAAAAACCAGTTCCCCGGTGCTGGCAGCCGAAGAGTTGATAAAGGAATCGGGAGTGGGGGAGGGTCCTTCCTTTAAGATGGGGTGATGATCCACAAAGATGATGTGATTGCATTTTTTTTCAAGTTCACCGTAAAGGGGTTCAATCAGTCGGTGATCATTGGTATCAAAGACAAGGGCCAGGTCTGATTTTTCAATGGGATCAAAAGACCCATCGTGGCATTGAACGTATTTTTCAGGTGAGAGGAAATAATATTTTTTAGGGGTTGCGTCCACGTTAATGATACGAACATTCTTTCCGATTTTCTTTAATCCATGGAACATGGCCAACTCTGAGCCCAGTCCGTCACCGTCACACTGACGATGGGTTGTTAACAGAATGGAATCGGCCTGTTTAATATGTTCCACAACCTTCCGGGACATAAAAAAAACTCCTGAAAATAAATCAAACCACTAATTTATACTGATCCGGTTTGAATTTTCATGGAATTTCCCTGAGAGATCATTTATTCTATGCTGAATTTCTTTAGCCAAAATCCGCTTAAAACAAGTGGTCTCTCAAAGATCATTTATTCTATGCTGAATTTCTTTAGCCAAAATCCGCTTAAAACAAGTGGTCTCTCATGAAAAACAAATGGTCTTCAGTATATGATATATTGATCCTGTTTGTCAGGGATTCAAAATGGAAAAACCGTGAAATGCAAACATGATCATACAAATCTTAGAGTACATGAATTCAGGGAAGGTTAAAAGCTTTTTTCCTTTATTTCGGATAGGGTATGGTCAGGGAAGCCAGTCCGAGGAATGAAAAAAAGCCAAAAATATCGATAATTACTGTGACAATCACTCCGCTTCCAACGGCGGGATCCCGACCGAGATTTTTAAGTAGAATGGGAACACTGAAACCGGCCACTGAAGCCACAAAGGAGGTGAGTATCATGGATAACCACATGATAAGACCAACGGACAGACCATAGTTCAGGTCATTTTTAAAAGCGTAAATGGCCAGTCCCGCCAGCCCTCCTGTGATAAAACCCTGTATGGTTCCAACCAGCGTTTCCCTTAAAAGAGCTATTTTTTTTGAGATGTATTGAAAATCATTAACAGCGAGTCCACGGGTGGTCACCGTTAAGGATTGTATGGCGGCATTTCCACTGGTGCTGGTGATAATATTTTTTGTAATGGCCAGGATGACCAGTTCTTCCAAAACCCCCTCAAAGAGATAGAGCACAAAACTGGCTGAACCGGCTAAAAAGAGGTTGAGAATCATCCAGGGAGTGCGATTGCGGATTTTTTGAAACAGGGGGGAATAAACCCGGTCACTTTCCTGCAATCCGGCGGAAGCGTAAATATCCGCAGTGGCCTGTTCCTCGATAATATCAAGAACATCATCAATGGTAATGACTCCGAGGATCTGGCCTCTTTTATTGACAACGGGGATGGCAATAAAATCATAATGACTGACAAGAAGAGCCACCTCCTCTTCAGGCATTTCGGGATGGACACTGACCACTTCTTTTTTTGCCAGTTGTTTAATGGGTGTTTCAGGGGCATTGGTGGCCAGGGCCCTCAGAGAGACAACACCTGTGAGTTGTTGGTCTTCGGAAACGCAATAAATATAATAAATACTTTCCTCTTTTGATTTTTCCCGAAGAAGTTCAAGCCCCTCCCGGGCTGTCAATTGTGCTGAGAGAGTGAAAAAATGGGAATTCATAAGCCGACCGGCGGAATCCTCGGGAAAGTTAAGAAATTGGATCAGTTTTTCTTTTTTTCTTGGAGACAGATTTTCCAGTAGAGGTTTGTGGCGTGAAGAATCAATGCACTGCAATATATACGATCCTTCCCCTGTGGAGCTGTGTTTTAAAATTCTGATAAGCTCCCAATCATCAAGCCTTTCAAGTAAGCCTTTTAATTGGGTTTCGGGAACCTGCTCCAACACAGAGCCCGACTTATGAATGGAACTCAGGGCTTCAATGAGTTTTTTTTGTTCCAATCGACTGAGTTGGAAAAGATAAGAGGCTATGTCCGCCGGTTCCACCTTCTGAATAATGGATTTCAGGGGTCTTGATGTTCGCCCCACCAGAAGTCTTTTAAGAATGGCCTTATTGGTTGGATTCAGTTTCATGGTGGTCCTTCTTTTAAAGAATCAACTTCTTTACTATAATAATTTCTTTAAATCATTGCTAGAAATAAAGTTTTTAACTATAAAGGGTCATTTATTGAACTTGTGGTACGAGAGAAATCGTAAAAACCAGGTACAATCGTTATAAATTCAAGGCCGGGGCTACAGGTTTGGGGGGAGATCAATTATGTCCACAACATTACCACTCACTCTTCGGGGCAAGGGTTTACTGGAAAAAGAACTTAAGAAACTGATTCATCAGGAACGTCCTGATGTGATCAGGGAGATTGAGGAGGCCCGTTCCCATGGGGATCTGAGTGAGAACGCCGAATATGACGCAGCTAAAGAAAGACAGGCTCTCATTGAAGGTCGCATTCAGGATATTCAAAGTAAACTGGCGGGAGCTGAAATTGTTGATCCGTCAAAAATTCAGAGTCAGACGGTGGTTTTTGGAGCTAAAGTGAGGATTCTTGACTGTGAAACCGATGAAGAAGTGACTTATCAGATCGTTGGTGTGGATGAGGCCGACGTAAAAAAGGGATTGATTTCCATTCTTTCACCCATTGTCAGGGCCATGATCGGTAAGAAAGCGGGGGATGTGGCTGTTGTTTCCAGTCCGAAAGGGGAAAAAGAGTACGAAATTCTGGAATTGTTTTTTGAATAGAAAGGCACACGCTCTATGATGCCCGCTTCGCATCCTTTCCCCAAGAGGGAAGATGAAATTCAGCCCAAAAGGTCTTTTTTCAGGTTTGTTTTTTCTTTTGGGCTCTGTGTTTTTCTGGGGTTGATAAGTCATTATTTTATCAGTCGTTACCCTTTAAAGGAAAGAATCTTAAAGGATTTAAAGGTTCCTGAAAACTATGAATTGGAAATTTATGAAATGGGTCTGCGTTTTCGCAGGGGTTTAATGCCTGTGGTGGCTTTGACTGTGGATAAATTGGAGTTGAAGCAGAGAAATTGTTCCATGCAAAGTCTTGTGGCCCGGGATATTTTAATGGTTTTTAAGCCCCTGTCTCTTCTTTTTGGTGAGTTGAAACCCAAGGAAATTCACATAAATGATTTTGAATTTAATCAGCCCGGAATTTGTTTTTTTCCAAAAATTTTAAATTCCGGAGAAACACAACCCTATCCTCCAAAACCCGGTGAATCCTTCACTGCAAAGACAAAAACACCCACAACAGGAATTTATGAAAAAAATCCTTTGGAAAATGAAGATTTTAAAAAAATATGGAAGAAGGTAAACAGTTCCCGTTTAAAGGAAATTTTTTCTGAAATTTCAAAAATCCTCCAGTCTGCCCAATGGAATTCCTATCAACCTCTTTTATTAAAAATTCGTGAAGGGGAATTCAAATGGATCCAGGATCTAAACCGGCAAATTATTTTAAAAGCCGGGCTTTCTGTCAAACTCAAGTCCTCTGTTCAGGGCCATCTGAGTTTAAATCAGTTGAAGATGAAAAATAAAAAAATTCCAATGAAATCAAATATTCTGTTTACCCTGGACCACGGGGGTTTGGATATGGGAATAAAAATGGGTTTGCGTGAGGGGAAAGTCAAAGCAGATCTGAAAATTTTCAATAAAGATTCCTTTCCAACTTCAATGAATTTTAAAATCAACAGATTGCCTGTTTCTTTTTTTGATGTTTTTCTGGAATCCTCCTTTCATTACCTTTGGTTTAATTGCAGTGGTCAACTGTCGTCGGACTGGGAGGCATTGGAACAGGAGAGGATTCACTTTGATGACTGTGGCTTGACAGGACCCTATGGTGATCTGATCTTTTCTGATATTCAGGCCCGTTTTTTTTCAATCCTGTCCGCCCGGGTGAAAATCAACAAACTCAACCTTGATAAAGTCCTTAAAAACAGAAGGTCTTTTCAACTTGCCGGTATTTTTGAAAATTATGGGGTTCTTTCAATGGAGGGGATCCACTCCGGGGATCAATCAGAATTTGGGGGATTTTTGGAAAACAGCAAGATTCTTTTTTCAAAAAATCATTTTCGTGATTTACAACCCATTTCCAAAACATCCTTTCACATTACAGGGGGGAAAAACAAATGGGAAATGATTATTGCTGATATGGACATAAAGGAGGGGGATTTCAGGGGTGAGTTCAAGTTTCAGGCGGACAGGCGGACCGGAGAACTTTCAGGGGCAATGAATGTCCCCCATATACAGTTGAGTCCGGCCATTTACAGATTGATGCTGGATTCCAAACCCTCTCCCTTTAAGATTTCGGGAAAATTTCAGTGGTCAAAAGGTGTTATGAAAAACTGGTTTATGGATATGGAAATTCCCCTTTTAAAATCAAAAACTTACAAAATTCATGATCTCAGTGCCCATGGACAGCCGGGGGCGGCAAGAACCTCTCTCATCGAAGTTCGTGTGCCCAGGGGGGAGATTTATTCAGATTCAAAATGGATTCATTGGATAAAAAGCACCACTTTGGGGAAAATCCAGACAGGCCCTTCCGTTAAATTCAGGGACTTTATTTTCAAATTTAAACTTTTCAGAGACCGAAGCCTTCAATGGAACAATGGAGCTTTTCGCCTTACAAATGGTTGGAGGCTCTCAAGTTATGGTTCCAGGGACTCTCAGAAGCAATTTAAGGCCCATATTCGATGGTCTTATCCCAATAAAAGTCCTCTTGAATGGTTTTATCAGGGTGAACTCTTTAAAGGTCAATGGCAGGCCCGGACCCACTGGATAAATCAATGGTTAATGAATCATGGGGATTTTTTAAAAGAACATCCCCATATTCAGATTTCACCTTCTTTTAAGAAAAAGAAAAATGAGAAAAAACAGGATTGACAGGATTTTTGACGGTTTTTCCCCTGTGTTTTCCATATTTTTTGTAGATTTTACAAAAACAAAAAAAAGATTGTTATTACAAATCAATTACTGGTATACGTTGTTATCGACAATTGTTTATTTCCCCGTTAAAAACCAAAAGGGAGGAAAATTATGAAATTTATGAAATTAAAGTTAACAGTCCTTCTTTTTGCCGGACTTCTGATGGCCTGTGGTGACAAACAGGCGGCTTCAACAGGCGATATGATTCTGGCCGTACGATCCCCTGAAAACAATGGTACTTTTCCAAATGGCGATAACATACAGGTGGCTTTACTGGATGCCAATCATATCGAATCTGAGGAAGATGCCGTGGAGGCCGCAAAAAATGCCAGGTGGGTCTCTATTGATGATTTTTCAAATGATAATGTCGTTTTCAGGGAGGAAGATGATGATACCCCCGAACTTGAAAATAATTATTCCCATGCCCGACGGAGGGGGGGGCACCGCCGCTGTCATCGTCGCATCCGTGGTCCCCGTCGTGGACATCGTCATCCCTGGCTTCGTCATGCTCATCGTCGCAGCAGAGGTCGTTGCTGGAGACCCTATCGCCGTCCCTGGGTGAGAAGGAGGATAAGGGTTAGCTACCGGGACTGTTCTTTGGGTTATCTCTATCGCAGAGGTCGTTGTGTTATTCCCTTTACTCCTGTTCACACTTATTACTGGTTTCCCCGCTATACCACAGGTATCAGTGTTGTTTGGCGTTGGAATAGCGGTCCAAGAAGAAGACCACACAGAAGAAGAGGTAGAGGTCACGACAGTTCTGTCCGTCTTGTCTTCTATTTTTAATTTAGTATTGAATTCCTCAAATATATCAGGGTTCATCCTATAAATCTTTTCACCCTCGACTTATAAGACGAACCGCCAGAGGAAAAACCGGCCCGGGAGATCGTTTATTCTACACATAAAACTTTTGGGACCATACTCCTGTATAAGTTCCTTTCATTAAAACCAGTAACACTCTGAATATCAATAATATATTTCAAAAAATCTTTTCTCTTTATTTTTTGTTTTTTGACGGATTTTTCCTGATTTTCCTTGAAAAATACAGAAAAGTTCAACAAAACAGCGAAGTTGTGATAAAGATTTATTAAGCAGTGGTTTATGGATGAAAGAGCATGACTTCCAGGGATTATTAAAAGGAGAAGATGGATGTCTCTTAATAGTTTAAAGGAGGTGAAAGTTTCCGCTTCCCGGATATTACCCAAAAATATAAATTTTTTTCTCAACCGGAGTGTTCTGTTTGTTCTTTTCGCTTTTTTCTCTGACTCAGTGGATGCAAAATTTCAATCCTCGGTCAATATGGGTTTGCTTGGGGATTTCTATTTTCAGAGGGATATTCACAATGCTCAGGGTTTTGTTGATGTTTCCATGGGTAATAAAGGGGCGACAAATGAATTGGAACTGGATATTGGGGCCGGAGCCCTGGTGGGAAACACCACCCAGTCTTATATTAAAATCCCCCAGTCTTATTATCAGATCAATTTTATGGAAAAAGCCCGTTTGGTATTGGGTCGCCGTATTTATAAATGGTCTTATCTGGATGACTATTGGATGATGGGAATGGTTCAACCCCTTTTCAAATGGAATATGGCTTTGCCTGAAAAACAGGGTTTGACGGGAATTTTTCTTCAATTTGATTTAACTGATGACATTCATTTAACACTTTTTAGTTCTTATCTGTTTCTTCCCTCCCAGGGGCCCACTTACGAATTGGTAAACGGTAATGTCACATCCAGCAACCCATGGTTTATCCAACCCATAAGAATTATCAATTTTTTAAATCAGGAAATAAAACTCAAATACAATGTGAATATTCAGAAAACAAGTGAGATTATTTTTCGCCCATCCTATGGAGGGAGACTGGGAACCTCTCATGATAAAAAGAACTGGCTGTTCAATGCTTTTTATTTTAATAAATCAAAAAATGATTTAATAATCCCCTTTAACGGTCACCTTAATTTAACCACTTTTGAGGGGGATGTTGTTATTCAGCCCACAGTGGCCCAGCACAGTGTTTTGGGTTTGGATATTGGCTGGAATTTCGGATTTTTCAGGAGTATGATTTCCTGGCTTTACGAGTCCCGTATTCATTACAGAAGGCTTCCCGATTTTACCTATCCCGTTATTCCCGAACAAAATATGTTTTCCCTTTCACAATGGATAAAACTCTCAGACTCCCAATCCCTGTCCCTGTCCTATCTTCAGGTGATGCGAAAATCCAACAGGATTGAGGGTATCTTTTTCGACAGTCAAATCAGCACTTTTTTGAGTCGAAACACTTTTGAAAAAACTTTTCACATCAAATGGGAGGGTCGCTTCTTAAAGTCCGGGGATCGACATCTCCTAAAAACCCATGTTTCCTACTTTCAGAGCTTTATGGTTGATCACGCCTGGGTCAGTACTGATTTTCGATGGTTTTTAAGCAAAGGTGTTCAGTTAACAAGCCATTGTGATTTTTTTGGAGGATACAAACAATCCCCTTTTGATTCTGACTTTATCAGTCAGTTTCAAAGTAATGACCGTTGTCTGCTGGGTGGAAGCTATGCTTTTTAAATCCATCGACAAGAGTGCCAGGAGTGTTTTTTACATTGTTTCGGTTTCGATTGGTTTTTTTTCCTTTATTGGTTGTTCTTATTTTTTTAATCTGGAAAAACAGGAATTCAAAATCAGTTATAAAAGTCAATCAGGTTCCTGTATAAGTGAGGCCAATAAGACTATTACAGACTATTTTGACAAAGACTACCTGCTTCTTGCATCTGAAGATCAGATTGATCAATTTAAAAATCAAATTGATCAATTCAAAGTCTGTTATCAGGAGTCCATAGAATCTTTTGTAAAACATACAACAAGTGGTCGTCTTAAGTCGGAAAACTATTCGGCGGAAAATATTGTTTCATTCTTAAGGAAATTCTATCCGGAAGTCAAAGTGAGTCTTCAGAATGTTGAGTATTACCTGACTTTAAAGCAGTTTCTGATAGGAGGAGAGGCCAATATTTTATCCAAGGATGAACTTTTGATTATCAGTGATTCACTGGCTTCTTTTTCTGAATTATTGAAGGAAATTCTTCCTTACCGATCCATTTATTTAAAAAAAGCCGAATTAAATAAAAATAGAGAGGATTTCAGGCGTTTTAATGTGGCCTTTGAAATTTTAATTAAAAAAGTTATTGATTTTATCCGGACTTTTGAAAAATTCAATGGAGACAGAAGTGTTGATTTAAGATCGGCAATCCGGTTTTTTCTGAATCAATTAAAGGATCGTGATCCGGAAAAACCATTCACTTATATGAATATAATTATAAGTTTTAAAAATCTTTCAATTCTCAGTGAAGGGGATCTTCTCAAACGAAAAAATCTGAAAACCTGTGCCAGTCAGTTTCTTCTGGCTTATAAGGGTCTTATGATGTTTGATTACTTTGTCAAGGAAAATCATTTATTTGAAAATATTGGAGGAGTGGTTTCTTATCTCAGTAAGGCTCTGACACAATTAAATAACCCTGAGGTTTTCAGAACAATAGCCCTTCGGGGAATTGCAAGCATCGTGGATGATGCACATAAAATATTATCCCATCCCATACAAGAATCTTCCAATGGGCAATTGCCCTATGAAAAAGTACACGACCTGTTGGTTTCCCTGGATGAGGCGGGATCATTGGGAAATAATTTAACAGCTGAAATTTTGGATCTATTCATAAGAAAATTTTCAAAAAAATGGTTGGATCCGGGTTCAGAGGAAACAATTCATTTTACAATGGCTAAAATTTCCTATGTGAGGGATATATATTTTCTGTGGTTTCAGAGACAACAGGCGGTTAATACTCTTTTTTCTGATTCGGATACGGAAAGTGTCTCTCTTGTTAGTGGAAGAAGAAAATTAAAGGGTTTTGAGCCTTTGGAAAACTGGATAAAAATTCTTGAGGGAGTTTCAGTTCACCAATGGGATGAAAATAACCAAATGTTTCTGGAAAACAAAATGAACAGTTTTAGTTACAGAGAACTGACTTTAAGTAATTCCTTTGCTTTTTTAAGTGAAATTTTTATGAGACCTTACAACTTGTTTGTGAAACAAGTCCATGAATACAGGATTAAAAAAGAGGAGGTTCAGGAAATCTATGAAATACTGAGGATCCTCGGTATTCCTCTGGGTTTTATGGATTCAAGGGTTGTGGATTCCGGTTACAAGGTTTTTTACGAGTCAAACAATTTTAGTACACGGAAAAAGAATGACGGTTTCATGGATTTTGGAGAAGTTTATGAATATCTTTCTTTCGTCTTATCCTCATTTCGGTTGGGTGAAAGATTTTATCAGAATATTAACGATGACTGTTTGCTGGACTACGTTGATGTTCATAACAGTCCTGTTGTGAAGGCTTCATGTTTTCGTAGTTCTTTCAGGGAAAAATTTGATACTTTTTTCGAACACCTGAAAACTGTCAGTTCTTTCTGGAAAAAATCTTCGGATATTCAAAAAGATAAATTCATGGGAACTGTTGAATATGTCGCACGGGAAGGTTTGTTAAGTGATGTTCCCTTCAAAAGTGGTGAAATCAGAACGATGTCCGTGTCACTCTATTACCTGGAATCCATCTTTTTTTCTTTTGATTACAACGGGGATGGATTTATTTCAGGAACTGAATTGAGAAATATTCAACTCCATTTTGAAACTTTTATCAATCGGTTCCTGCTTGATAAATTATCAAACATATCCCGTCATTCAGACAAAACTATCAAGGTTCTGGCTCTTCTTTGTTCCTCTGAAAAGGAAAATATAAAAAAAATAATCAAATGTCTTTCAGCGAAAATATTTCTTTTTCTTTTAAATGCGGGAGAGTTACCATCAAACAGTGCTTATCATAAGTCATTTTTTCTGATAGAATTCATGTCTGATGAACAGGATTTGTTTGACAAAACGAGAGCCGATGTTCATTCTGTGTTCAGGTTTTTTTCCATGATGGGCAGAGAGAACCATAAATCTCTTACCAGGCAATTAAAAGACTTCCTCTTGAACAACAAAGATGCTCTTTATTCGGAACTGTCCGACGAAAAAAGCCCTGACTGTACAGAGCAAAAAAATGAAAATCTGAAATTCTGTCAATGGGCACAGATGATACGTTGTGATGAAACTGTTAAGCCTCGCCTCTACCAATGGATGAAAGACAACAAATACAGTCTTTTTCCTGAAAAACTTTGGGATGAAACTCCTGACAATGGAACTGTTGAAACCATGGAACTTTTCAAAAAACTTTGGGATGAAACTCCTGACAATGGAACTGTTGAAACCATGAAGCTTTTCAGCTCCTCATTTAGATTGCACCAGAGGTTTTCTGTTCATTGCTATTTCCCCGAATACAGGGGTGAGACCTCCGGTTTTTTTGATCTTCAGTGGTTGGTTAATCTGTTTGAAGGCGATGAGGAGGAAAGAGGTTTAAAAGATGATGCTATGGGCCTCTGGAAAAGTGTTAGAGATTCTCTTTTTGGAAACGAAGATTAAAGATAAGGAAGACTCCATGTCCGCTAATAAGAGATACTACAATGATATTGCCCTGAAGTTGATTCATAAACTGTTCGGCTTAAAATATCTTCATTACGGTTATTTTGGAGGTAATCAGGAGGTCTCTCTGAGTTCTCTTCCCCGGGCACAGATTGAATTTAAAGATCAGATCATCGGATGTTTTCCCGAAGATGTAAAAAAGGTTCTTGATGTTGGTTGTGGAACCGGTGAGACGGCAAAATTTTTGCTGGATCTTGATTTTAACGTGACATGTGTGGATCCAGACCCTTATCTTGTTAAAAAAACTCTTATAACAACGGATCATAGAGCCAGAGTTTTAAAAGGAAATTATGAGACTTTTACTGATCTTCACAAAGAATCTTTTGATTTGATTCTTATGTCGGAATCCTGTCAATACATCAATCCGGATCTCGGCTGGGTTCAACATAAGAAACATCTTTGCCAGGGAGGCTATGTTGTTATCGCTGATTTTTTTAAAATCAAAAAAGTGGACAAACCTTATTTAAGCAAGTCGGGCCATAATTTTGAAGAGTTTTTGAATGTATCGGAAAAAAACGGTTTCTCATTAGTAAAAAAAACAGATATAACAAAAAATGTTTCACCGACAATGGATATTTATCAGGACATTATTTTTACCAAAGTTTTCCCCTGTTTTGAAGCTTTTTGTGAAATTGTTCACCGAAGATTTCCAAAAATATATGGATTGCTCCGATTTTTTCTAAGAAAAAAAATTGAATTTTTGCGTTTAAAGTATTCTCATCAGGATTCAAAAATCTTTTCTGAATACAAGTCTTATTTTATTCTGGTTTTCAAAAAAATCTAATCTATGCTGAATTTTTTTAGTCAAAATCCGCTTAAAACAAGTGGTCTTCAGTATATGAAAAATGCGTTAAGTTTTAATTATACTGAAGACCATTTGTTTTTTATGTGACTTTCATGGAGAAATTCCAAAAAAATTCAAACCGGATCAGTATAGTTAAGTTTTAATTGTTTCATACCGATAGAGAAGGTATGAAAGCGGCCTCTTCCAAAAAACCAGTAGCCATTCAAATCATTTCCCAGGAAAAAGGACAATTGATCATTGAATATGTTCTTCTGTTATTTATCGTTGTTTTTATAGCCAATACCCTGAGCAAGGGGCTGGTTGGCCGGGGTGAGGGCAGAAGTGGTGCAATTACCGCCAAATGGGGACAGATTCTTGAAACAATTGGCAGTGATCTTGGAGACTGATTCTGAAGATGGTGTTCAATCGTGGAGAAGTGATTGACAAAAACTTCATGAAAAGGGTGGGGGAGGAAGACCTGCCTTTAATAAAAAATTCTTCCGGAGGACTATCTTATAAGGAGTCACCCGACTTACTTCCCGGAGATCTGAAAAAAGAAGAACTTGTGGATCTTTTTGAAACCCAGGTTGCAAGCCGACTCCTGGACCTCAAGGCCCGTGAGTTGAGGGAAAAAAATCTCTGCTACTACACCATCGGAAGTTCAGGTCATGAGGGTAATGCCGCCTTAGCCCTGGCTTTAAGGTTGACCGATCCGGCTTTTCTCCATTACCGGAGTGTCGCTTTTTTCATACAAAGGGCAAAGAAAAAACAGGGAAGCACCCCCCTCCGTGATCTTCTCCTGTCGTTTACAGCTTCAAGAGAGGATCCCATATCAGGGGGTCGCCATAAAGTTTTGGGAAGCAGGGAACTCTTTATTCCCCCGCAGACAAGCACCATTGCCTCCCATCTTCCAAAAGCCGTGGGGGCGGCCCTTTCCATTCCAAAAGCCCGGGAATTGGGGATTTCAGGAAACTGGAAGGAAGACAGTGTGGTTGTTTGCAGTTTTGGTGACGCTTCGACCAATCATTCCACAGCCCTTGGGGCCATTAACACCGCCTGTCTGGTTTCCCATCAGAATATCAAACTTCCCCTGGTTTTTTTCTGTGAGGACAATGGTCTTGGGATATCAGTAAAAACCCCAAAAAACTGGATTCGTGAGAATTTCAGACACAGACCCAATCTTTTGTACCTTGAATGTGACGGATTGAATTTTATTGATGTGTATCGCACCAGTCAGGAGGCTGTCAGTTACGCCCGCAGGCGAAAAAAACCTGTTTTTGTCTGCATGAAAACCATCCGTCTTTTGGGTCATGCGGGAAGTGATGTGGAAGTTCATTACCACAGTCTCAGGGAAATAGAGGAGACCGAAGCCCATGATCCCCTTCTCTACAGTGCCGGGTGGCTTTTTCACAATAAAGTCCTCAGTTCCTCCCAAATTCTTGAAATTTATCAAAAGACCGGAAAAAAAATCCATGAAATATCCATGGAGGTGATTGAAAAAAAACCACTTGTTTCCATTTCTGAAATTAAAACAAGTCTCACAGCCTGTGAGAATAAAAATCATCCCATACCACCTGTCAGTGATGAAAAGAGAAAAAAAATTTTTGGTAAGAACTGGGAAAAACTCAAAGAACCCCAAACCATGACAAAGATTCTTAACTGGGGGCTTCGGGATATTCTCCTCCAATACCCACAGTCCCTGGTTTTTGGAGAGGATGTGGCTGAAAAGGGGGGTGTTTACAACGTGACAAACGGTTTAAAGGAAGCCTTTGGTAACCGTCGGGTCTTTAACTCCCCCCTGGACGAACAATCCATTTTGGGTTCCGCCATAGGTCTGGCCCATAACGGTTTCATACCCATTCCTGAAATTCAGTTTCTGGCTTATGTTCACAATGCCGAGGATCAGATTCGCGGAGAGGCCGCCACATTGGCTTTTTTTTCAAAAGGTCAGTTTACAAACCCCATGGTTGTTCGCATTGCCGGTCTGGCCTACCAGAAGGGTTTTGGAGGGCATTTTCACAATGACAACTCCCTGGCTGTCTTCCGGGACATACCGGGTCTTATTCTGGCTGTTCCGGCCAATGGATATGACGGAGTCCGTATGTTGAGAACCTGTATGAAAGAGGCCTTTGAAAGGGGACGTGTCTGTATTTTTATCGAACCCATCGCCCGTTACAACACCCGTGATTTGTTTGAAGAGGGGGACAGGCTCTGGAGTTTTCCCTACCCTGAAATTCACGATTTTTCACCCTTGGGTGAGTTGGGTGTTTATGGTTCAATATCAGAAACTGTTATTATCACTTATGGGAATGGACTCTATTTTTCTTTACAGGCCCAAAAAAAACTTAAAGATAAATACAGTATTCATTGCCAAATTCTTGATTTAAAATGGATTTCCCCTATTGATTACAAAAAACTTCACAAACAACTTGAAGGGGTTAAGAAAGTTTTATTTGTTGAGGAATGTCGCAGGACGGGATCCCTGGCTGAAGAGGTTATCTCTCATTTGGCCGCCTCTAAAACTCCAAGAAAACTGAGAATCCACGGGGGGGCGGATTGTTTTATTTCCCTGGGGCCATCCTCCACAGCCGGGCTTCCCGGTTGTAAAAGCATTGTGAAGGAAATTCTTGAACTTATGGGTACAGGCAAATAAGAGGGCTTTTTTTGATAAATTGGTGTGTATAATTCAGTGTTATTTTTCCAGTGGTTTTTGATTAAGGGGACGCTCTCATTAGAGTCTGTTTAAATTCTAAACACTATATTTTAGACATATTTGTTTTTTTTTCAAAAGTCTGGAAAAAAAGTCCAAAATCTGTATAATTCACGACTATGTTTTTAAAGCTCTATATGTTTGTAAAACAGGATTTCCTGGACTTTTCAGGAAAATCCTATAAGAAACCTTATTTCAAATCTCCAAATCTTTTTTTCATAATTCCTTTTGTTTTTCTGACAGCCTGTCATTCCAATCAAGCCCCCTCTTCCGGTGGAATGAGTGATGGTAAAAACCAGGAAGTGGAACAGGATGGGGGAAAAATTGATAAAATCCGAAAACCTTTAAATTTTCACTGGAACGATCTGGGTTTGTTTCAGGACGAATTGGCAAACTTGAATGTGAAAACTGTCCTTCCTCTTTTGGACAGGTGTTAATCAAAAAAAAGACTGTGAAACAGGGTCGGGAAACTCTTACAGTCACGTCCCATTGTCAGGGAAGTCTTATAGACGAAGACCTGCTTCTCACAGCCCGTCATTGTCTTCCTGAAAATATTCAATCTCCCGGGGACTCCTGTGAGG
>CBDCNX010000010.1:0-51535 GCA_965219545.1 Bdellovibrionales bacterium | reverse complement strand
GGGGGGACGTTTAAAAGACGGAGGTTACAACCTGAAAGTCAATTTGAATATCAAAAACACACTCAAAGAACAACTGGAAGCTGTTTTTGGCTTTATAGACATTTACCAGGGAATTGGTGAAAAGTATAAATTTGACAATCTCACGGGAATTCAATACTCCATGCAAATATCAGCAAACAGTTTTCAAAGCCCTCCAAGAATCAGCAGCTTTTAAAAGACTTTTAGTATCTAATCATCGGATCGCATGGTGGAAATTTTTCAATACTACACGACCTCCTCTTCCAGCCCCCTATGGGGATGACCCTGCAAACACTCCACCAGAATCATCCACAACAGGATCAGAGTCAGCAGGATTCTATCCTTTTGGATCAAGGCGTTCCATTGTTTCAAGCAAATACTCATTATCCGGTTTCATTTCAATGGCACCACTCCAGACCTTGCGGGCTTCATCTTTTCTTCCCAGGACCCAATAGACCTCACCGAGGTGAGCCGCAATTTCAGGGCTGGGAATAAAAGAAAATGAGATAGCTTTTTCAAGGTGTTCACGGGCTTCTTCATATCGTTCCAATTTAAACAGAGCCCAACCCATGGAATCAATGATATGTGAAGCATTGGGTTCAATCTGGAGTGCCAGTGCAAGAATCCCATGGGCCTCCCTGTATCGTTGCGTGTATGTAATAAGGAAATAACCCAAAGAATTAAGAACTTCGGCATTGTGAAGGTCACGGGAAAGAATTTTTCTCAATCTGCTTTCAACGACTCTCACATTCAATTGACCCATCTTTTGGGCAAGCCCTGCATGAGAATTAATGAGTCCCAAATCTTCGGGAGACTCCCTGAGTGTCACTATATGAATGGCCATCGCCTCTTCATATTGTCCGGCCTTTTCAAGTAAATTGGCCTCCATAACACGGATACTCACCTTTTTTTCGGGAACTTTATTTATCAACGCATGAAGATAATGACGTGCTGACTTAAGATCACCCGTTTTTGCCATCAAACGTGCAATGGACAACTGTGAATTAAACCAATTTGAATCAATGGAAAGGACTTTTCCGTAAAGGTCCATCGCATCAGGAAAATGTCCCTGAATCCTGGCAATGGAGGCAAGAAGATAATAAGCCGAGGACATCATTATTTCTCTCAATTCAAGAGTTAAAAGTTTTTCAAACTTTTGTTTTGCCTGGTCCAACCGATGTGTATAAAAAAACAACAAACCCAATGAATAAAGAGCATTTTTATTTTCAGGGTCCCCTTCCAGTATCTTTTCGTATTCACTGCGGGCCAAACCATAATTCCTGATCTCCAAGAGACTACCGGCGTAAAATGCACGAACCTTATCTGAATCAGGATTGCGTTCAAGAAAGTTTTCCAACACAGTAAAGGACTGCTGCCTATCTCCCATCTTTTTGTAAACCCTTGACTGGAAGATCACAATTTCCCCATTGTCAGGATGGGACAGGGCCAAAGGTTCAAGAATACCCAAAGCCTCTTCATATTGTCCAAGCCCACCGAGAACTCTGGCCAATGCAAACTGTGCCTCCACATTTTCCTCTCCGTAGCCGGAGACAAACTGTCGCATCACACTCATAGTCCTCTCTCTGCTTTCCCTGTTCCGAGGCAACAGAGAAAAAATTCCCTCAACAGAAACAAATCCCGCCCTTTGTGAATCAGAAGTCTCAACAAGCTCTCTAAAATGTTCTACAACCCCATCAATGTTTCCTGCCTTCATCAATGAAAGTGCAAGATATCTTATGGCCTTGATATTTAAAGGGTCCACCTCATACCACAATCGGGCCGCTTCCAGTTGCTTCTGTTTTTTAGAATCCAGCATGGCCGTAATCTCTAAATCCGTCATCTGTCGTTCACCGTCATCTGTGACAGAAATCTTTCTATTATGTTGAAAGGAATCCAGTTTGATTGCAATATCCACTGCCCGCCTGGCGGCTCCCTTATCTCTGGTTATCTTAACCACCTCTATATACCTTTCAAGGGCAAACTCCAGATCGCCATTCTGAAAACTCAATTCCGCCTCTAATATCTTGGTGATTGCTTCTTCATAATGGCGATGAAAAACCGATGGTTGATGGAGTCGAAGCCAATTCCATTTATTCAAATTACTATCACTATTGTAACGAAAACCCGCCAGGGCAAGGAGGGGATGAGAAGAATTATTAAAATCAGAATCCTGCGTGTTGGAAATAATCTTTGGAACACTTTTAAATAAATAATTCCCGGGTGCCTGAGAAGATTTACTGAACTCTCCTGTTTGAAAACGTTCTTTAAAAGAACCGTACACTTTATAAGAACCCAGACTCAGGGTCATTATAATCAATAATATTTTCATCATACTTACTATTCCTCTTATTCCCGTATCCGGCACTTTTTAACAGTTATATATCTCGACAAAAAACTCTTTATTCCCTCCACCAAGCAATCACATCACCCTCATTTATAACCTTGTCTAATATTTTACGAACCGATTCAGCAACATTCCGATTGTTATCACAGGCTTCAAAAACCATCTGCAAAAACGGGTTGTTGTCACTTATTTTCATTATTTTGGAAAAAGAGAAATAGTCGGTCCTGGGAATTCTGGCCCCCTCAAAAGATGAGGTCATGAGTTCCTCCAACTTTCCAGGGCCAGCCTCTGTTGACCCGATTTCATCCCACCACTTCATAAAGAGTCCCATATCCCCGGAAAGGTGATCCTTTGTTAAAAAATCAACCATTATTGGCCTGAGTTTTTCACTGTCCCAGTGCCTGAAAAAAATATCATGATCCCCCTCCCTCCAAAGAATCTGTATGACATCAAATATCTCCTTATCACTCAGATCAGAATCAGTAATAATTGTGTCCGGATTCCCGTCACTATTTTGAAGACTTTTTACCAATTCAGAACGTCCTCTTAATTCAGGATATTTTCTTCTCAAACGGGAAAAATCATTATTTCCAGGGACGAAGTTTTCCCTTAAATCTGAATATCTTAAACGCCAGTCACTAATGGTCCTATCAAAAGTCCTGACAACCGCTTCCATCGGTCCGGAAAAAACAGGAAAGGAATGGAAAAACAGGATAAAAAATATAAAAAATTTCATAATCAGAGGTTTCATTGTTTGGCTCCTTTATTATACTGAACATCTTTACTTTCATGTGACAGATCTTTTGTTTTAAACCAAACCTCTTTAATAAAAAGAACCTGCAATAAAATAATCTCCATAGAGAACTTCCATGAAATTCAAATACGATCAGTATTCTGCTGAATTTGTACGTTCCCAACCCTTTAAGATCAAGTTTTTTCACAACTTTTGTAAAAATTTCAAACAGATCCTCAGTTCTTTATGATTTTCGTTGTCAATTTGTTTGTGGATTTTCTTTAGAGCTATAAAGCGTCCCCATGGAAACAAATTAAAAAAAGGGCATATCCTCTGAAATTTCCAACTCCAATGAGAGCCCTCCCATTCTGGTTTATTTACCTGTAAATTCCATAAATTTGAAAAATAAACCAAGTATTTGGAGACTTTCTTAAATTCCACTTGACAATCTATAAAAACAGCTTTTATATTCTGCTCCTTAATATTTAAAAAGGAAACTCATCGGTTCCTTTTTTCCAAAAACGGCTAACTGAACATGAGGAGAAATAATGAAAATACTATTGACAATAATTTCAAGCCTGGTTTTTTTCAAAGCCTATGGTCACATTCACGCCAAACAGGGGGGGCAGGAAACCCAAAAAATAGATTTTCAGTTCCCTGAAATACTAAAAATAGCCGGAGGAAATGATCCACAGATGTTTAATCATTCTTATCCGTTTTTAATGGCCCAGGGCTCAGCAGAGAACACAACAGGAGAGGATGCGGCAATAACCGGCCCCATGGAAACAGATTCTTCTTCCACCACCACCTCCCTTGTTCGCCGCGAGCCGACTTATGATATGCTTAACAGATTGATGGCGGCGGAATCCGCCCTTCACAGTAATGATTTAGAGCTTGCTTTTAAAAAGTACATGGAAGTGGCCCGGGAAACCTGGGATTCAAGCGTTGCCGCACGGACTGTTCACATTGCGAAATTATTGGGCGATCAGGAGAAAATCGACAAAGCCATCCAATTACAAAATGAAACTGATCCATCAAACATTGAAGCCAGTAAGAAGCTCATCCCCCCTTTGGTACAAACAGGGAATGTTGACGGAATTGCCAGCCATCTTAAACTGATTATTGAACGAACGCCCAATTCAGCACGAAACACAAATCCTCCCCAACATTTACAAGGACAGGGAAGCACACCTGTACCCAGTCAGGGAACCCTCAATCCAATCCCAAAAAAACCACCATCATTTGAAAATATCCTTGGAGCGGGATTCAACTTCGCCATAAGAGAACTTTCCAAATCCCTTAAAGGGGAACACGAGGAAACAGCCATTGATGCAATGAAAAAACTTGGCTCCGACTATGGAACAGAAAATGTGGAAGCACAAATTGCACTGGCCTTACTCCTGGCCCAGGCTGAAAGGTTTAATGAAGCTATGAGTGTGGTTGAAGCTGTAACACCTTTTTCCACTGGCAATATGCAAATCACAATCTTTCGTATGCAATTACACATAAACCTGAACGAAACTCATAAAGCTCTCGACATCCTGGCAAAGTTTTTAAGACATCATCCCAATTCGGAAACAATTCGTTTCATGTACGCCTCTTTACTCTCTCGTGAAGAACAGTACGAAAAAGCTCATGATGAATTTGAAGAATTACTGAAAAAATACCCTGACAATTATAAAGCCCGCTATTTTTTCGGTTCATCACTCCTGGATGCAAATCAACTGGATGAGGCCAGGCAGGAGTTTGAAAAACTTACGGATAGCGACTTGCTTTCAGACATGGCGAACTATACTCTTGGTAAAATTGCGGAATTACAGGAACAAGATGACAAAGCCATGGCTTTTTACCGGAAAGTCATAAATAATCCAAACACCTTTTTTAGGGCAAATATTAGAATCGCAATCCTGAAAGCAAAAACGGATCTGCAAGCAGGACTCATACATCTGCAATCATTACTAGTAACGAATGGCAGGCAAAGCGTACAATTATATCTGGCTGGAATAACAATATTTAAAAAAGCAGGGCGATATGATGAAGTAATATCTACCTATAAGCAGATGCTCAATGAATTTCCGGGAAAGCCACTTCTTCTTACCAATTATATGCGATTTGCCAGTACGATAGATCAACTGGATATGGATTTCGTTGAAAGATATTTAAATCACATCCTCGCCTTTAACCCCAATGATGCTGATACCCTTAATACCCTGGGTTACACTCTTGCCGACTTGACTGATCGGTACGAAGAAGCCCATGATCTTATCGGAAGGGCCCTCCAGATTAAACCTGATGATCCATTTACCCTTGATTCCATGGGTTGGGTTCTTTTTAAAATGGGAGAGTACAAAGAAGCCCTTGAACATCTTGAAAGAGCTTCCTCGTTATTCTTACCAATAATCAGTGGTGAAATCCAAGCTCACATTGGCGAAGTTTATTGGACTTTGGGACAAAAGGAAAATGACGAAACAAAAAAGGACAAAGCCCGTGAAATCTGGATGAATGCTCTTGGGAAGGGATTTGCTGATGAGGATGTCCTGATAAAAACAATAAACCGTCTTGATCCGGAAACTTTTTATTCACCTCTCGATACTGCTCCTCTCGATACTGCTCCTGCCGATGCCACTCCTGCTGACGCTGGTCCTACCGTTGATCCCGATGCCGCCGCCGATGCCACTCCTGCTGACGCTGGTCCTGGCAGCAGCGGCGGAGCATACTCAATAATGGATTGTTGTGATGGTTGTGATGAAGAACCCTCAAGATGTCCTCGTGATCAGTGATAACTGTTATTTGGCAAAAATAAGGGAACAACGAGACTGGGAACCCTGTTTTTGAAGACGTTTTTCAGTCCGCAACTGCAAAACATGGGATCCAATGTAAGGCACTGCTGACACCAAACCCCAACCGGAAACCATGGCCCCTGCTTTACCTATTGTTTCCCCCAAAATATTTTTGGGAAGATCGGATTTGTATTCCACTCTGTCAACACCCGGATGGGTTTTCACAAGTTCTTTTGGAAAGCGTTGCCAGGCCTCAAAATTATTTGTGAAAATATGCCTGAGAGCTTCCATACCCGGTTTCACACCCGGAATGGTTTTAAAGGCTTCAATCATTTTATCAGTGAATCCACTGATAATTTCAGCCAAAGTCTCGCCTCCAAAAAGAAGTCGTATAAAGGCACGGGTTCCGTACCTGGCACTGTCACTGAGAGTTAAAAGAGAACCGGCAATCCCCTGAACAATAACAATTTCAAAAAGATTCAGGGCATAGGATTGCTTTATTTTATAAAGTTGTATCTGACGATCCACATACTGCATGGCCCCTTTGTGGGCTCTGAACTTTCTTGGAATTTTACTCTTTATCCAGGCTGAAGCCAGTTCAAAAGCCTGCCCCAATTGCAGACCAAAACCCACAAGGGGAGTGGCAAACACAATAACATAGCCGGAAATAAAAATACCAAGATCCACCCGACCCAGCCCATAGAGATTTGTGGCCATAACGGTGACAGAAGCCGCCGGTAAAGTGTGCCAGATAATCTTTAAATAATGAAGCTGATTGGCCCGCCAATTGTTGGATGGATTTTTAAAAACATTTTTAAAATAATAACGCCAAAACCCCCTCTGACCGTCACTGTATCTGACCACTCTGTCAAAACCCCCGTGACCCTCAATACGGGCATCCTCCTGCACCTTCATCCATGTACCGGCCACAACCCCCAAAAGAACAGAGGGGGCAAAACCGGCCCAGAACAGATAACGGGACATATAGCGAAAATGGGTTTCCGTATCCATACCCTGGGAATCAAAGGGTTGCAGTAAACCCGACTGGACACTGGCAAAAAGAACAAGAGTGGAAACAATGCCCAGGGGAATGGTCGTTAAAAGTGATGAAACCTGGGCCCGAACCGCCCGATCCATGGCCTGGGGTTTTTGGGCCATCCTGGAAGCCTGGAAAACAAGACCCAGTTGTTCATTGTCAGGATGAACACTCTGGAGAAGTTTCGTGCGAAACTGGATATCCATCCTGGTTAAAAACTCCTCTCCCCGATAGGCCAGATCATCGGCCCATTTTCGGATCTGTTCATAATTTATATCTTTTTCAAGGGATGTTCTTTCCAGGGAATTTTTATTGATTTCAGTCATGGGAACACCCCCTCTTCTCATTTTCTGAAAAAACTCCTCTGCAAAATCAGAAGGATTCATTGAACCTTTCCCTTCCATTGAAAACACTTCAGAAACAAAAGACTGCATTAAAAGTTCAAAGGTTCTGGTAAAATAGGCCCGATAAAAAAGCCGCTCCCTGGAACCGAGTTTCTTGATTTTCGGATCACGAAAATCACCGATTTCAATGGAGGCTCCCCCGGAAGAGTTAAAAATCCGTAACAGCCGATCGGGATCCCCAATGGATTCCATGAGAGCTTTTTGGGCCCTCTCCCTGGCAATTCTTATGGCCTGTGTTTCCACCCTGATAACAACGGACTCAAACTGTCTCAGGTTCTCAAGTCCTTCTTTTGAAATCATCCGATGGATTTTCCGTGGCCAGAGTTCCAGCCCCCCGTTGTATTTTGAGGGGAAATGCTGCTGATCCTGTCTGGAATTCATAGCCACCCTGAAAAAATTGGGATAGATCAAAAACATCAGCCATTTTACCGGACTGTAAAAATAGGTACGGGTTAAATAAGGATAATTCCAACCCAGAACAGCCGCCTTAAAAGAACGAATCATTGACGGATAACTTAAAAAAGTGTTGGCCAAAGCCACTCTGACCCCCCGAATTGTCTTACCCGGAAAATTTTCAGCCACCTCTTCGTAGGTTTCCCCCACACTTTCAGAAAAAGAAGCCATTTTATTATAGTTTCCCACTTCATTTTCATAGGCTCTTTTTATTTCCCCTTCACTCTGTTGTTGACTTTTCAGCATGGAGAGTAAAACTCTTTTAAATCCCCCCGGGGACAAACGATCCACAAGGCTTTTTAAGGAAAACCCGGAAGAGTCTGAAAAATCCATCCCCCCCCTTTCAATCTCCATGATTAGATCTGCCGTGGAAGCTCTTCCCTGTTTGAGTCGTTTTAAATAATCAAAAAGAAGTTTCTCCTCTTCGGGACTGATGTCACCGGATGAGCCTCCCCCTGATTTTTCAACATCCCCTGACTTTTCCGCCCAATATTTTCTTGAAGCCTGCCTGGATTCATAATAAAAAGCCGCCAACCAACCCAATTTCCCCTCACTCAGGGAGCGAACCCTCCAGGTCCCCTTTAAAGCGATAAAGGAATTCACAACAAGATGAATAGCCACCAGGGGTTTTAAAATTTCAAGAAAAATAAAACCAAAACCCTGAAGCAATTTTATCCACCGGTCATCTGTGACATAGGAGTCATAAAAATAGGTCACCCCCGTGCCCACCCGGATAAAGGCTTCCTTTGAAAGATGGGCATAGGCCCGACCATAATCAATATGTTCCAGATAACCCATAAAATGGGCATGAATGGCACTTATGAGATCCACAGTCTTATAAAAATGAACCTGAAAAAAATCGGGAAAAACCATGGTTCCAAGAAGTGCGGGAATTCCAACACCGGCTCCGTATTTCACAAGTTTTGCCGAAAAACTGTTTTTTACAAACTCCCAACTGCGAAGCCTTTGCTCCCTGTCAGAAGCAGCCAGCATAAGAAGGGCTTTTTGTATTTTCGGAGACCCCTCGGAACGGGGTTGCATTAAAAATCTCATCAATAAATGGATGCGATTGACCAGACTGCGGGCTTCAAAAAGAGTCTGATTTGCCGTACCCATGGAGTCCGCAATTCCAAGCCTTTGTTTCAATTCACTGTACTCCCCGTCTGTCAAACGACCGTCATTAAAAAGTCCGTCAATAAATCCCCTTGATTGGTTCACATCCATCGGTTTTATTTTTTCAACGTCCTCCCTGAACTGTCTTAAATAATCATCAGCATCCACAACTCTCTGAAACTGCTCCTGAAAAAGAGAGTCCTGGGCTTTCATCAGTCTTCCAAGAAGACCCAGGATATCCTTAACAAGAGGTTGAATTCGCTCGTAAGTTTTGGGATCTATCAAAAGTGCATATATATTGAAAAGGACCTGACTTGTTTTGGAAACAAGAGCCATTTGGGGGTGATTGATTGAATGACCGTTAATTTTTAAAAAACCATTTTCAATTTCAAACTCCGTTGGTTTTTCATCCAATTTCAGGGGAAGGGTGAAGACAGGTAAAGGGGCATTGCCAAGATTGACCCTTGTGTAATTGAGATCAATAAAGCGAATGGATAACGTCTTTCTATCAGGATTCCATTGATGGGACTCCACATAGACCAGGTATTCTCCAAAAAAGAAAACAGCCTCCACGGGAGCAAAAAACTCATGGAGAGGTCTTCCCCCGGAGTCAGCAATGGTGAAAGTCATATCACCCTGATTTCGAAAACCATTCAGTGGATTGTTTGCGGAAAATCCAGGACTCAAAGACTCAGTAAAATTCTTTTGCCTGACTTCGGTGACAATTCTGCCTCCCTGACTGACAAGAATTCTCATTCTGTTGCCCCAGTAATGTCTTTTTCTCAAGCGATCATCAATCATGAGATCCACATTGAGACCTTCACCGTAACGGGGATCAAATTGCTTTAAATCTTCAAGCTCAAGTTTTGAAAAAGCTATCCGGCTTTTGGCATCCTCAATAAAATCACCAGCCTGGTTTCTTTGGGTTTCCGTTTGGGCTTCTGCCTTTTTTGCCTCCATCCGTACCAAAACAGCTTCAAGGGTTTTAATATCCCTTTCCAGAAACCCGATTCTTTCCAGGTAATCCTGTAATAATTGCTCCGCCCTTAAAGCCTCAAGGTTTTGGGGACGTTCATCAACAACCCCCTGCATGAGCATCTGGAAAGGGTCCTGCTGAGAGCTTTGCCTTGGATCCGCAATGGAAGAACGCAGGGACTGCCGACCCTCTTCCATTTCCTCTCTGGCCCCTGCTTCAGAGAACTCCCCCTGGGAGACCGGAGTGACTTCCTGGGCCCTGGACTGGAGAAACAATTGAAAAGGATTCCCAGCCACCAAAACAATAAGACTCAATAAAATGGCAGAGAGACTACGATAAGAGGATGTTTTCATTTGCCTACCATATAGCACTCTTTTTTTAATTTGTTACCATAAGGATGTATGAAAATTTTTCAAAATACTGATTTTGGCTCAACTTATGAAGTTTATCCCTGTATTCTCTTCACCCGCTCGTCAATAACAGTGTTTATGTCATCAAAGATGGACGAAATAATACCTTCTCGCTTTAGCTGTTCTTTAAGGAGGATTGCGTTTTCCAGAACTTTTTTAGTCATGGATTTTAACTGTTTACTGAGAGTTGATTGTGCTGCTTTCGTCTCTGGAACAAGTCTATACCAATGTCTTAAGTAAACATCTTTCGGCTTGTATTTTCCACCAATTTTCATTGCCATCTTTTCGGACAAGTCCGGATAAACAGAAGTGCTTAACAGGTCATAAGCAGGTGCGAGTTCAGGCTTTTCTTCACGATAAAGAAGTGAGAAATTCTTGCCATGGGCATCTCCATTACCAATGAGATAATTAAAGATAATCCTATTCAGTAATTCTATCTGATCTACAGCCGGATGTGCCACATAATTGCCTATAAGGGTCTGACATTTTACAATGCCCGGTCCTCCCTCCCGTTCATACTTAATTTCCGGTACAAGCCCCAGTGCCTGACAAAAATCCTCCTGATGAATACGCCCCACTGTTCCATCCTCATAATGGAAGCGGTCATAACGCTTTACCAAATAATATAATGTATCACCAACACAATGAAGACCTGTTTCCGGTACATTCAATCCAACTTTTTTTGCAAGACGCATACAGAATAACTCATTGTGAACACTGTCTTTTACATGGTCAATCATTGGCTTTAAAATATGTGTTGTTGGTCTGCCCCCTCCGATTAACAAAACATGATCATCCTTAAAACCCACTGCCAGCTTATCCTGTGCCCCAGCCAAAGAGAGGCGATAACCCTCATCACCAGCCAACATCGGACGACGTTTAATGAGTTTTAGAATTTCCTGCAACTTAACATCATCCAAAACTTCAACAAAACCTGTCTCTTGAACACTTGGCTTTTTGCCCTGCGGATATAAAGACAATGCCCCGGCACAATCCCCACCAACCACTTCCAATAAGGCAAATGGGTTTTTCTTTGACAAACCCAGATAACCTGCCAAACGATCACGCACGCTTTCTTCGGGCAGGAGACCGGAAAAGAAAGCCTTAACAACATTTCTCTGAAACTCTCCAGACTGAAGCGGTAAAGAAATTGAAATACCTGTCCGTGCTTTGGATAAATACACCTCACTATAAGTAAAAGTCAGGTTTCCATTCCGTTTTTGTCTGAGCTGTCCAACATAATTTTCTTTGAGGTAAACATCCAAAGTCCGTTCACTCATAGGTTTTGTCCATTCAGATGAACGTCAATACCTAACATGGAAAGCACCGTAAACACTTTACCGATATGACACGATTTTTTACCCTGCTCTAATTCACGAATGAAACGAACGCCCACACCTGTTGTGGCCGCTAATTGTTCCTGTGTCAGACCCTGGTTTTTGCGTGTTTGCCGTATTAGATTTCCAATTTTTTCAACTTTATTTGTATTCATAAATCAACCCTTCCGGGTTGATTTTAGCATAATAGTCATCTAAATCAAGAAAATAAACCCTTTCGGGTTGATTTTTATTTTAGAAAATATCCTCTATAGTTCCCGACTTTGACAGCAGCATATGCATCAAGTTGGTATTATCAACAACTTAACGCAATCAGGCATAATTTGTTTATCCACACTTTTGGGTTTTTAGAATTTTTGGCAGAAGCCCCACACAAGTTGCTTGTCCTCTCCAAGCTTTTCTATATTCCCTCTTGATAGAAGACCCCTGTCTGCAACAAAAATAAAACGGCGGACTTTAAACTTCTTCCTCATCTTATCAACAATATCTGAAAGAGTTTTACCTTCAAAAGTATTGCCAGGGTAAACCTCAAAGCCCAGTGGAATCCCATCCCTGTCCACTAATAAGCCAAACACAACCTGGGTACAATCAGATCGCCTCTCCTTGCTATTGCCAAACTGACGAAGTTCCGCCCACTTTGGCCAGTTGGGAGGCTGTGAGAAGGTCCAGTATTCCCACTGACGGTTTAAACTGTAGGTTCTCTTCTTCAAATCCCTTTGAAACAGCAAATCCACCAAAACTCAAAAGAGAAGAAGAAAAAGAGGCTTTTGAAGCCTGGATGAAGGAAACAGAAAACATCTTATCATTCAAAATTGGAAATACCATTCAACATCCTGAAAACGGCGGATTTGTCACAGTGAACACCTCCCATGGAGACAGAGATTTCCCCTTCCCCTGTACCATGGCCCCCAATGATTCTTTTAAAGTGTTGGATACCCCTTGGAAATTCAGACTTGATATAAAATACAACATACATCTTGAAAAAACAGGAGGAACACCGGGAGATCAGGAGATTTGTCCCAAGGGAAGTTTCGTCACAACAAAAGCCTTTTGCAATATAGAAACAAATGATGTTGGTATCCCTGATTATATATGTATGGCCTCTTCAGACTTTTTGTCGGAAACAGCGGAATAAAAAACTTAAAAATGCTGAACTCATTCAGTTACTCCTAAAAGTCTGCAAATTCCGGCTCAACTTATGAAGTTTATCCATTGTTGTTGAGTTTTTAAATCATAATAATTTATAAAAGAAGTCAGATATTTATTAACCAATTACATAATGAAATAACTTGTTTTTCATTAGTCAAATTTGCACTATTTTTCAAAATATCATTTTTTAATTGATGATAAATTTCTTTAGACATAGCAGATTCAATAGCTGCACCTATAAAAAATGTATCAGGGATCAATTTTTTCTGGGAAAATGTACTTCTAACTCTTTCCAAAGCGGAATTTGCAGTTTTCCAGTGTTCATCCGCACCAGCCGGATCAACACCCCCCTTAAGCTCTCCAAGGGCAAGGTATTTATCTAACTTGTTCTTATTAAAATTAAATTCTTCTGGTGCTGAATCCAGCAAACATAGATCAACATTCTTTTTCATTTCTGGTATATTAAGGTTATAAATTAAAATACGATCCTTGTTATTTGTTTTCCAATTCAAACCTTTGACATTTTTTTCTAAATCCATTTGATTTTCTGATTTTAACCATTGGTTATTTCTTGATTTTATTTTAAAATCTCTTTCATTGATAGATAAAACTGACATGACTATTCTAGTAAATTTCCATTCTCCTATTTTTCCAGCAAGGTTTCTTATCTTCCCACCAAGTGCATCTCCCTTTGTAAGAAGAAAACGGTAAACCAACTCATCTACAAAAGAATTTCCAGATGGTTCAAGAAAATTTTCAATAAGTTTTGTTATAGCAACTCTCTTGTCTTCATCTGTTAGGTATTTCCTTGCTTTTTCCGATATGCCAGCAGCTGTGAGAAGCGATTCTTGAATATGATTCATATCTAAAAGGTCTCTTGGGCTCTCAGCTTTTAAAGCAATAACTTTCAAAACTTTTGCTTCTTCAACAAACGGAGTGGCATATTTATTCTTTTCTAAAGCTATAGAAATAAATCCAGACCTCGTTTCTTCATATGGAGTGATAAGAGACTCATGTGAGATTAAGTGATTTTTGTATGACAACCTAATCTCCCTTTTTCCAAACATAAATACATTTTCTTAAAGTTTCTCTGCCGTGTTTACCCATCTGTTGGGAACTATTTCCCTTTTTTTGTTCTAATACAAGAATATTTTCAACTCTAAACCCTAAACTCTCTGCAATCTTTGAAAGAATCATATCAATAGAGATACTTACACCGGCATACCTAACATTATCATTTACCATGAACATATAACCATTCTTTTTTAAAACCCTATAACATTCTTGAATTACGCAGGACATTTCATAAAAATACCCTCTGACCATTCTTGCTATTCCATTATTGTTTAGTTCTTTTTTTTCTTTTTTATAATCTAAATAGGAAAGTATTTTTTGGAGTAGAAGCGTTTCTTCACAGTGTTTTATGGCTTGTGTCCACTCTTTGTTAAAAGACGTTAGGTCTTTTTTCTTGTTTTCAACTGTACAACTCAACATGGATTGACGTAATAAAGACAATTCATCTTCACTAACTCCTAACAGAGCATGTTCTAAAGCATATGTTCTTGTGTAATCATATCGATTGCAATATGGAGGAGATGTAATAATACCCGTATAACTTCTATTCTTCATATTTGAAAGGAGATTCAGACAGGAGCCTTTTAACATACTAATTTCCCCTGGGAGAGTTTTTTTCTCTATTAGAGAGAATAAATTAAGATTACGATTCTTTCCTGCAATGTCGTTTAAAATATCCTTCAACTTACTGGAAATTGCTTCATCAAATGAAAGAACTCTTCCTTTGCTAAAGTGACTTTTTATATTTCTGTTTTTTGCTCTATAATCCCAACGAAGACACTGACCATCTTTTCGAGTGTAACTTATTGATTCCAGTATGCATAAAAGTGCAAATATTAACATTTCTTGAACATCATCTTGTTCATAATTTATTTCATGCAAATATCTCTGGATTTTATAAGAAGTGTCTTTTGGATATGCTCCATCTGTTATACGAAGTACCCCAAAGTTTTTGGATTTGCCCTCTTTATTCCAGGGAGACTCTAATAACCAATAATTTAGCCTTGAGATAATATCCTTTTTTTGAGGGCCTCGCACAAGAATATTTGCTGAAATAATTTTTTGCCCTATTGGTAGGAGTTCAATTCCATCAGTATCATAACCAAAGTCAGAGCAAGCAAACAAGGCCGTACCAGATCCGGCGAAAGGATCTAAAACCTTCCCTTTTTTAACATCATATTTTTTAAGAAGGTATTGAATTAAATCAGCAGAAAAGGCTTCTTTATATTTGTACCACCTATAATACCGAGAGGTTTTATTAGCTTGGAAACTAACAAGTTGCCTTGTAAGATTTTTATCAATAAAAAAGACCTGTGAGAAATAATTAAGCAGAGATATATCCAAAGAGGCTATATTTTTTAAAAAATTTTGGTCTGTTGTGTCACTCTGTAATAATTCACTCACCCGATTTATATGCATTTTATACTCCAGTTTTCTGTTGTCCAATCATTCATTGAGCATATATTGTGCCACTAATGCTCTGGTGATTGCTTCACCTCGTCCAGTTAATTTTCGGATATTATCCTCCGACATCTTAGAAAAGTCAGTCGGGTAATGAATTACCTCTTCACGATCAATCCAGTTTGCTGACTTCAAAGGCACACGCTCATCAATTTGCCCTAAGCTGGCATAGATGAATCTGTCAATTTGCCTATTCCTTGCATGGTCATGTAACCGTTTTTTTGTAGCGTCTTGGACTTTTCGCATTACCGCAGTAAAGGATTGGATCATGCGACTTAACAAACTTATGGGTATAACTTCACCAGTAAGCTGTCCAATGCCAGAATCACTTGCAATAATGATATCGGGTTCATAGGTAATTTTGCTTATTTGAGAATTCCGTCCTGGTTCCATCACACTCACCCCTAAATTTTCAAAAACACCTCCATCAGTTACAATTAAACGATGGGTGTTGGTTTGGCCTTGTCGTTCAAAGGTTTTTTTCCAGTCAAATGGAGGTAAAAGCAAGGGATAAGCGGCAGAAGCTGTCACAGCATCTGCAACTCGGAGTTTATTTGCTGATGCCCAACCATACCGCCAGCTACCAAAATATTTATTACTCATGCGAAATGCGGTACCAGTACGAAGCTCACACGCATTAAATACGATAGATTTTCTTTGACGTGTCGGTGAACTGCATTTTTGCCTTCCAACAATATCCGCCATTACATCAGCTACAACGTGTGTAATCGAATAATTGCGACGAAGCGGCCACGAACATTGTGTGATAAATTCACAAATGGGTCGTAACTTTGGCAAGAAAGAGGATATTTTGCAAGCCATCCAGGAAATAATATTTGTCACCATCTTTGGAAGTACCACAGTAATAAAATTCCATAATAACAATGAGAGTTGGATGGGATGTGCCAGTTTTTTTAAAGCTGGCAGTACCAAACCACGACGAAGGAGAGAGACTGTTTTCTTGTCAATTTCAGCAAACGGAATATTAGTATAACCAAATAAGCCAGTCATTACTGATCCACCAGATACACCGGAAATCACATTGATCTCATCCAGCAACATCAAATCTTCAAGAGCACGCAATGTACCGAGATGGAAAGCAATTGCCCGTGACCCACCTCCGGAAAGTGCTAAACCGATCTTTTTCCCAATTGGCTTCACAGGAGGTGGCACTATTACACCACCACAGACTTCTAGTTCTATATTAACCTCATCTGAAAACATAAGAGACTGTTTTTCAAATACATAGACACCTATCTCTGTTGGGTTCTTACTGGCGGTGTAACCGATGATGACCATTAGTTGATGAACTCCCTCGTCAGGTACGGAGGCAAAGATATTGGCAATCCCTTTATAGTCTGTTTCACTGGGTTTAGGAGAGCTAATAGGGTGGGAATGCCAGGTTCCAATATATTGGACAATTCCATTCGTACGTTCTTCATATTCAGTGCATAAGTCACTTGTTCCATGAGTTCCACAGACAAACTCTTCTGGAGAAAAAGTACTGTCTCTTGGTGGCCCACTAATACTCGTTATCCAGGCAATTCCAAGCGTTTCATTAAACTCTCCAAACAGTAATCCTCCTGTTTCGTGTTCTGGAGTTCGCTCTCTGGCACCAGAACGAAGCCATCCATTCATATCCCGCCACGCATTTGCTGACAGTCGAAAATCAATTCCGTCCATTATCCAGGAAACATCTGGTTGGAATTGAAATTCATGACTGCGATGATTTTGTGAATGGGAAATAAGAAAACCACTGGCAGATTTATTTCTGTCACCAAGCACTTTGGCAATCAAATTAAGTGACTGTGCTGTAAGGGCTGCAACGTCAGTATGTGATGCGATAAAGGTAGGATCCGAACAGCCTGGTTCAGGTTGTCGGAGACCTTCTTCAATATTGGTTGTCCAAAATGCTTCCCTCCAACCCTTTAACCAATCACGGTTAATGGTTACAAGGCCCATACGTCGAAACACATCCAAAGGCCCAGCCTGGTAAGATAATGGTATGACCGTAGCAATAGCATATTGGGCTGTACTACTTATCATCAATGAAGCAATCGGAGTTTCCATTTTACTTGTTTTGAGAACCCTTTCAAGTTTACTTCTAACACCCAAGGATGCGGTTGCATCAATGAGAATGTCCGTATCCGTATTCCAATTAGTACTGTTCAATGTCTCAGAAATAATACCCTCATTTTTAACAGTGATTTTGAGTTCAGGAGCAATAGAGTTCAGTCGCTTTTTAAGTGCAAAAGTCTTTCCGTCACCAATGTCAGCCTTGGTAAAATTCTGTCGTACTAATAATCCTGGTGTAACAAAGCCTTTGTCATAAAGAGTTAATTGTGAAATTCCTGTACGGGCCAAGTGTTCGGCAATAAGTCCTCCAATTGCTCCACACCCCCAGAGTGTCACTCGTTTATTGCGAAACCAATCCATTTTGGAACCTTCATCACGACGAGTGAGAATCTCTGGTCGATTTTCAATCACACGACACCAACGCACCTGTGCTTTGTCACACCACTCATATAAGTTATCAAATGCAGATTGAACCCACTCCAGAATTTTTTGTGGTAAATCTTGTCCCTTATATTGGTTAATGTCAAAGGCAATAGAGGCAGCACGCAACTTAATGACATCAGCTTCTCTGATTTCCCAAAATGCAAGATGCTGGCATCGTTGTGTTAAGTCGTCACCAGCAATACCACGGGAAGGCGTACCAATACCGATATATAACGGTCTGTCTTCAGAGATATATTTTGATGCCAATATCATTAGGCAGAGGAGTTTGTTTCTCATGCCTCCTTGTTCAAGATGCGAAAACAAGTCTTTGATTGTTCTTGGATATTCAAATGGTAGTTCAAAATTCAGTAAAACAGTTGGAGCAAAGAACTGACCACTCTCTAATGATGACAGATCCTTCCATTCGTTCACCTCAAACAGGTTTGGTTTTCGATAGTTGAGTATTGCAGTACCGAACCAAGGCCAAGTGGAACTACTTGGCGTATTGGTATTTACACAAATTGACACAAATGTTTGCGGATAAGCAACTGGTGGATGTAAGGGGCCTTCTGGGGTATCTAATTCACCTCGTGCCCCACGCCTAAACCATTCGTCAAGTTGTTCCATGAATCCGAACATACCCTTTGATGGATTCCACTGGGTGTCTGTGGATTGATATAAGCATAGATGATGTCCCCATTGAACATGTGGAAAACCCAGAAAGCGAGAATGTATAGTATTCACAGATGGTGGTTTACAAGGAAAGTCTTTCAATATACTCAGCGTGACCCCTTCAAAATCGTGCAGCGGTAACCCACTTTCAACACGCTCATAATGTGTACAATCAATTTTTATATCTATCTCAAGGCTGTTATTATTGATGTTGGGTTTGTCAAAGCCAACTATTTGGATGGCAGATTGATTGACACCTGCAATACGCTGTAACTGTTCAAGTGCGACTTGCTGACCTTCACTTAGAACCACGACCAAATCCGATCGCTGTTTTGGATGCTGTGGCGGTTCCTCCAGCAGCTTTCAATGTATTACTCATTGATTTGTTTGATTGAGTTTCTCCAACATAAGAAAAACTTTGTTCACTGACTTCAAAAATGATTGGCTCAGGGTTTTTCTTGCTTATATGTTCATGGGTACACAAAAACTCATTGGGAACAATACGTTTGTATTGTTCTTTTGCTTTACTGTGTGGAGGGTTATCCCCTGGCTGATTGTTTGGAGGTACTGGCTCTGAACTGGATACGACATACCCAGGGCTGGATGCTACATTACCAATATCTCGTACTATATCTCCTTTTAGAGTTTCTTCATTTTGGCCTTCGTCTTTCCAGTACATGACAGATTTCGAGCAATGATGAGGTGCCAACAACACATTCCATTCAAGAGTTTCTTTCTCACTGCTGTTAAAGATGCGTCGGATAATGGGATATTTTAGATCACCCATGAATAGTGCTTTACCAACACTCGGTCCACTGTAAAGGGATATTTGGAATGCTAGACTGCAATCGTTCCGTTCGCCAAAGCTGTCATCCTTGAATGGAGCATGAACAAATGCTTTGAATACCCTTGACATATCTTTACCGTCAAGAGTTGTGATAGCCTGGCCGGGAACAGAGAAAAATTCTTTGGGAAAACCCTTAAATTTTGAATCTTGAAGCAAGTGATCGTAACCAATAATACGAATTCTATTACCACAACCGGGATCACTACCGGCATCAATAGTTGCTTTAACTCGACGTTCCGCCTCTTTATGAAATGCCTCTGCATCATCGCAAAGCTCATCATTCTCACGAAACTCTCGAAATGTTCGTGGTGACATCCAAAGTTCTGAAATAAGAGTGCGTTTATTGAGATCTTCAAAACCTTGACAGTGATCCTGGTCAGGATGAGTCAGTGCGAAAACCGATAGGAGTGGTTTGCCATTACCATTATGTTTGGGAAGGATTTTGATTAACTCGTCAATTACTGGCCAAGCTGCCTCATCACCATCTTCAGATTTAGCCATGTGACGTAGATCAACTTGAAGATAGACAGACTCCGCTACACGGATTGTTGTGCTATCACCAGTGCCAACTGGCCAGAAAATGAACCCTTGTTTAGGAAGATAAATACTCATAATTGAAAACTCCTCTTATACTCAAGATTATTATTAACTATGGCCTCACTGATTATAGTGGATCACTAAACTTCAGAAAACCCAATTTTGTACATTTACACTGGTCATATTTGAGTTTTTCTTAGCTTTCTGGAAGGAGAAATCCGTGAAAATTCAAACACAATCAGTATAGAATCCACGAATAAATCCCCTTAAGAAATAATTTCCAAAGAGCAATGGTCATTGTATCCATAATATTATCTTAAAAAGCAACTTAAAAACTCAGAAATCAAAATCAGGATTTTTCAGCATAATAAAAAAATAATAACTCTCATGCAAATTTTGAAAATGTTAAAAAGGGGAATGAAAAGATCCCAGGAATCAATACTCTTCCAAAAGAACCGATCCAAAATCCGCCTTCTCATATAGATTTTCAAGATGAAATCCCTTTTTAAAAATTCAGATCAATTATGGCTAAACACATAAATTAATCCCCAATTTTCATTGCCATCTTTTCGGACGAGTCCGGATAAACAGAAGTGCTTAACAGGTCATAAGCAGGTGCGAGTTCAGGTTTTTCTTTGACAAACCCAGATAACCTGCCAAACGATCACGCACGCTTTCTTCGGGCAGGAGACCGGAAAAGAAAGCCTTAACAACATTTCCCTGAAACTCTCCAGACTGAAGCGGTAAAGAAATTGAAATACCTGTCCGTGCTTTGGATAAATACACCTCACTATAAGTAAAAGTCAGGTTTCCATTCCGTTTTTGTCTGAGCTGTCCAACATAATTTTCTTTGAGGTAAACATCCAAAGTCCGTTCACTCATAGGTTTTGTCCATTCAAATGAACGTCAATACCTAACATGGAAAGCACCATAAACACTTTACCGATATGACACGATTTTTTACCCTGCTCTAATTCACGAATGAAACGAACGCCCACACCTGTTGTGGCCGCTAATTGTTCCTGTGTCAGACCCTGGTTTTTGCGTGTTTGCCGTATTAGATTTCCAATTTTTTCAACTTTATTTGTATTCATAAATCAACCCTTCCGGGTTGATTTTAGCATAATAGTCATCTAAATCAAGAAAATAAACCCTTTCGGGTTGATTTTTATTTTAGAAAATATCCAGTTAATCCTGAGTTGCATTGGTAGCGAAAAAAAGCCCATTATCAGGAAAGAGGTTTTATACAAATGGTCTCTCATGAAAAACAAATGGTCTTCAGTATATAAATTGAGTTAATAATAGCAATAGTAACTGACCCGATAATCTCCCGGGTCGGGGGCTGTTGTAAATTCCACTTTATCACCCCTGAAAACATATTCCCGGTTTATGGGTTGATTTGTGGAAGTATTGACAACATTTCCATAGTCTCCGTTGTTGGAAACAGCCACACATTCCAAAGTATAAGAAAGTGTTGAATTGGCAACCTGGGTCCCGATGTCTCCCAATTGGGTCCCATAATCAGAGGCACAAACGGAACCGACATAACCTCCGGTATCCGTTGACACCCTGGCGTATTCAATACCCGGTCTGGAACCATGGCCATTCAAACAGGTAACCCCTTCTTCACCAAAAGGATTAACAATAATGGAATGAAACTTAAACACTGTACTGGAGCCATAAAGTCTGGCCACAAGTTCCCTCAACTTGGTTCCATTGGATTTAAACAGATCGGGTAAGGGATTGCCTTCATTGTCCTGAAGGGTTTCCCGTTCATCGGAAATCAGAATAACATGTTTTGGAACACCCGTACGAAGACAATTGGCGTTTTGGGTGGAACTGCTGTCAACCCCTCTTTCAAAAGCCCGATAAGTGGTAAAAATACCCCGTTCCCAACCACTTCCCTCAGCGTAAGATTTACCGGTTTCCTGGTTGATAACAGGATTTCCATTAGTATCCCTTAAATGAAGATCCCTGACAACAGCCCCCTGGATCATAGTTCGTACCTGTTCCTCACTGTGTTCCCCTTTTTTGAGACAATAAACATCTGTGGCAAAAGGAACGAACTTACCATCAACATAATCAAGTCTGTCAGTCCACACCTGTGAATCAGACGGAGAAGTGGTCGTAACGGCAATATGATAGTCCAGTGCCTGTATTTTCGTAATGAGAGAGGAGATTTTGTTGGACATACTTGTCTGTTCAAACTGCATGGAACCGGAATTATCAACATTAATGATAATGTCAACAGCCTCCTCAACATCCTCATCAACATGAATATCCTTTGTCATGGAAACAATACGATTGTAAATAACCCATTCCACAATCTCAGTGACTATAACTCTATCATTACTGTCATCATCGTCACCACCATCGTCTATCACCACAATAACAAACTCCTGGGGACCGGGGGTCAAATCGTCAAAAACAATTCTTTCATTGTCGTCACACTCAACAGGGTTGTCATTGAGCGTACAGTTTACATTCACAGTAGTATCTCCATCCTGTGGAACGACTTCATAATGAATGACAGGATCCGGGTCATCAACCGTGGAATCACCGGGTCTTTCATGAAAATGAATAACCACCTCACTATTACCACCTATATCGGGAATATGATCACCACCAGGGGGATGAGTTGTTTTTACACCGGCCCTGGACTTAAACTGAGCCTCTTTGGAACAGTTCTGATAGACGAACAGGGCCAGAAAACCAACAAGAATCAGACCTGGTGCAAGAATGATTTGTACTTTCTTTAATTTGAATATTTCCTTTATCATGATAACTCCAAAACTTTTAAACTTTTAAACTTTTTTAAAATTACGGTGAATCAGCAGCACAAAAATAATTAATATCATAATCTCCTATTCTCAGGAACTGGTCAAATTGAATAATCTGACCATCGAGTTGATAGCCAGACAGGGATTGGCCATTGGATCCAACAACATTGAGATCAATCTGACCGTCTCCGTTAATATCCATAGGTTCACAATCAAGAAGATAACTTTTTTTCAATTTAACAACCCCTGTACCGATATTATCCAGAGCATGACCATAATCTCCGGCACAAATATCCTCCACAGAACCTCCGGTGTCTTCTGAAAGTTCGAAATAAGCATGACCGACTTTTGTATTTTCATCACTGCAATTGCTTTTATCATCCGGCTGTACAATCACTGAATTGAATTGAAAGGCTTTTTCCGGCCAATGAGACTTCACAAGGCTGACAAGATTGGCTCCATTACTTTTCTCCTGATCAGGCAGAGGATTTCCCTTTTTATCCACCAAAGTCTCATCCTCATCTGAAATAAGAACCACAATGAGAGAGGCTTCCGGACGGAAAAAATTACGAAGTCTCCGGTTTACCTCATCATTGACAGAGCCTGTAGCAGTAGCCCTTTCAATAGCTCTGTAAGTGTTACGAATACCACGTTCATGACCATTGCCTGTTTCAGGACGATAAATGGTTCTTGAAAAAAGATCCTTGGCCCGGTCAATATCCAATCCGGAATTGAGTTGGTAACTTCCATCCGGAAATCTCAATAAAACCCCGTCAGCCAATGGATTGTACCGATTTGTCTCAGGGTCAAATTTGTAGGGATCCGTGGTTATAATTCCCAATCTCCAGTTCAAAGGACTGATTTTTGAAAACAAGTTCATAATACGACCGGCAATCCCCTGTTGTTCGTCAACCATTGATTCTGAATTATCCACAACAAAGAGAACATCCACCTGGTTGTCATGATTTTCAACCTGAATTTGAAGTTCCCGTTTTTGATAATCTTTTCCATCTGCATGAATGATCCATGAAGCCTGGTTGTCAGCACCCAATCCCCCGGTGTCTTTAACTTCAACTTTAAAGGTGTGCTTGCCTTCCTTCAGGTTCTCAAACACCAATTGACCTGTATCATCCCCACAGTCCCTTTCCGTCCCATCAAGATAACAATTTAAGGTGGAAATAGGATTATCTCCAAGAATCACTTCAAAGCCGACCCGGGTCCCCTTCCCCAAAGCATGATCCCGGGGATATTGTGTGATATTCACCTGGGGAGGTTTTGGTTTATCAGAAACAACAGGTATGGATGCCCCACCGTCATCTCCGGAATTCTGTAAAGACGAAAAGGTAACACCTTTGCCTCCACCACAACTGACAACCCACAGAAAAGCAAAAATCAACAACAATAAATTTTTTACCTTCATAGACACTCCACAAGAATATCAAAAATATTCTCCTCTCCTGTGTTTTTTCGGATTATTTCCATTGAAAGATAAATTTTTAGAGGTCTTTCTGGACTTTTGTTTTTATTGGGACTGATTTTTTAATCCAGATTCAGTGAAAAACATCAAAAATTGAAATTTAAGCAATTTCCGGCATTTTTTCTCAAGAAGTCTCAAAATGAAACGATTATCTGTCTCCGACCGGAATGTACTTACGTCCGGTCTTTCCCGACCATTGACCCCTTGGTCGATAGATGCGATTTTTGGAATATTGTTCCAGAATATGGGCCACCCAACCACTCACTCTGGAAACAGCAAAAATAGGTGTGAAAACATCCAGAGGAATGCCCATACTGTGATAAACAGTGGCTGAATAAAAATCCACGTTGGATAATAAACCCTTACGACTTCTCATTTCATCATCAAGAATTGTAGACATGGCAAACCATTTTGAATCCCCATTTTTATTCATGGACTGACTCATGTTGCGAAGAATTTTAGCCCGGGGGTCTCCGTTTTTATAAACCCTGTGACCAAACCCCATGATTTTTCTCTTTTCTCCAAGAGCCTTTTCAAGCCACGGAATCACTTTTTCCCGGGAGCCAATTTCCATGAGGGTTCTCATCACCTGTTCATTGGCCCCGCCATGAAGAGGACCCTTTAAGGCTCCAATGGCACTGACAATGGCCGAGTACATATCGCTCAGCGAAGAAGCTGTGACCCGTGCGGTAAAGGCGGAACAATTGAGTTCATGATCGGCATGGAGAATCAGACAGGTATCAAAAACTTTGACAACCTCTTTATCCGGTTGTTTCCCTTTTAACATATAGAGAAAATTCCAGGCCAAAGTTTGGTCCTTTTTTGGTTGGACCCAATCAAGTCCTTCCCGAAAACAGTGAAAGAGAGCCACCAGTGTTCCCATCCGGGCCAACAGGCTTACTGACTTGCGATGATTGGCCTGTTCATCCATGATTCCGGCATTTTTATCCCAAAGTCCCATTGTGGAGACAGCCGTCCGAAGCCAGGCCATGGGATGAACGTCCGTGGGAAACTTTTTGAGAGTTTCAATAAGAGCCGGTTCCAAAGCCATGGCTGCACCCAAAGAGGATTTTAACTCCTCCAGTTCTGATGAAGTGGGTAAACGATCATTCCAGAGTAAAAAGACCACTTCCTCAAAGCCTGAATTCCCGGCCAGATCTTCAATGGTGTAACCCCTGTAACATAAAGTGGAATCCACTATAGAGGAAATGGCTGTCGTACAGGCAACAACCCCCTCAAGTCCTTTATCAACAGCTCCATCATAGACTTGCATAAAGTATCCTTTCTTTTTTATTTTTTAGAAAATTATTTATACTGAAGACCATTTGTTTTTTTATACCTTTACGAAAAAACAAGGTCAACCAACAGAAGTCAGTCTCATGATCCGCTCTTTAACCTCAGTCACAATAACAGTGAGATCCTTGTCCTGTTTCTCACTAAACCGGGAAGCCTGATAAAAAATTTCGTTACGAAGATCATGAACCTCTTTTTTCACATTTCGTTTGATAATGGATAAGATCTCATCAAAACCCCACTTCCGCCCCTGACTGTTTGTCAGAGAAAGAAAACCGGAGGAACAAAAAATCAGTTTGTCTTTTGGATTGAGTGCCACTGTTTTATCTTCAATTTCATAGTCTGAAATTTCCTTGCTGCAATAAAAGGCTTCAGAAAAACCGGACAGAAGTTCAATATGGTCTTTATCCGACTGATAATGAAGCATGAGAGGTTGACCCACATTACAAAAAGTCATTTGAAACTTTCTACGGTCAAAATAGGCATAAAACAGAGAGGAATGATCCCGGGGCAAAGCCCCCTCGGATTTCATTTGTTCAAAAATTTCCGCAAGTAAGGCTTTGGGACTTTTTTTCTCACTTTCTTCAATTTCATAACTCACTTTCATCAATACAGAAAGAAAGAGGGCTGACATCCCATAGCCCGAAGCCGATGAAAGGAACAAACCAAAGTACATTTTGTCATAATGCTCAAAGATATCAAAATAATCCCCACCGGAGACTGAACTGGGTTTAAACCTAGTACTAAACTGAAACCCCTGGATGTTGGGAAATTCCGTGGGAACCAGAAATTTTTGAATACGAAGAGACTGACGCAATAAGTCACTATTTTGTTCTATAAGGGTTTCAATATGGGAATTGATCCTGGAAAGTTCTTTTTTATAAATTTTCAGGTCCTGGTTTTTACGATCAAGTTCAGCCTTAAGTACCTGAATTTTTTTAAGTAGACCCTCTTCTGAAGACATTGGTCCATTGTTTCCCAAATTTCAGACTCTGTCAATAATTGCTAAAAAGACACACCTCAAAGGTTGAAAATTCATCCTAAAAATTGTTTTATCTTCCCCGTGACTGAAGTTAAGGAATTTAAAACTTCACCCTACTTTCTACTCTTACAGGAACAGTGGCAGCTTTTATTTGAACTCTGCCACTTTACAGAGGACCTAAGCCCCTGTTGGCAAAGAAAAACACTCCAGACAAAACTTCAGGAGTTGGGACAACCCCTGGTTTTCAAAACCAAAGCCCTAAAATGTGATGAAGAGAAACTAAAAGTTATAAACCAATATTTTTTTGAAGAACTGGGTTTTAAAATCATTAAAGAATCCCGTCTTAATTTTGAAAACAGTTTACTCCCCTCCGTTCTCAGTTGCCGCCAGTCTCCAACCCCCTTACTTATGCTTATCCTCTGCTGTTTCCTTGAAGAATGCGGTTTAAAAGCCAAAAATATCAGTTGTGAACTGGCAAACCTGTTAAAAGTTCAGGTCAACGGACATCCCTGTATCATCAATATTGATTGCCGTGGAAAATTTCTTAAACCACAAGAAATTATGGACCTGGTTAACAAAGGTCTGGATTTTTCCACAAGTTGGCTGGGATCCAATATTCTTGTTATCAAATACCTGAATCTCATTAAAAAACTGGCCCGACAGGATGGAAAACTCCAGGTTCTTTCCTTAACCCACAGTTACCTTATGAAATACCAGCCTTTTAACCTCAAACATCTTGCAAACAGAGCCATGATATCCTTTGAAAAAGGGGATTATCAAAAAACCCTTGAAGATATCCGCAATTATTTTCAATACAGCCAAAGTGGTGAGACCAACCAGGCTTTGAAAAAACTTTACAAGCTCGTTCTCATAAAAGAAAAATCCAAAAAACTTACGGAAAAAGACCCTTCCATTGAACCTGTCTTATAAACACTAACTGTTACATATGGAAAAACAAGAAGATTAAACTCTTATAGAGCAATTCTCTCTCTTTAACGGTCAGTCCTTTGGATGAAAGGTGGGATCGTTTGTGGAACTATGATTAAGACGTTCCAGAAGACCGGGAAGACTTTCCCTTAAATCCGAAGCACTCAATGAACTTTTATGAAAACCCGATTTTACCCATTCATCTTTGTGGGTGAAATCAAAAAGCGGCTTCCCGATCACAACACAGTAATGATTTAAGCCGCCGTTAAACGAAAAGGCACTCTTTTTTCCAAGACAATAATGATTTTCATGAGAAGATCAAGGGAAACACTATTTTCCCCCATGTTGCTGATACGAGTAATCCGTGCTCTTGAGGTCCCGACTTTTCTCGCAATATTCTCGTGAGAGTCAGCCGAATTTTTAATGGCCAATGCCGCCTGGGTATAAAGAGTTGATTTAAGCTCCATAATAATGGCATCCGACTCATTAAGTCCGAGTTCTTTTGCCATTTTTTTTGCTTCCTTACTGAGTTTCATTGGTAAGCCTCCTTAAACGTTTTTTCGCTGTTTCAATTTCTTTCTTGGGAGTTTTTTGAGTTTTTTTAGTGAAAGCATGAGGTATTAAAATTTTATTTCCAGAAAATAAAACATAAAAAACCCTATAAACTCCAGTCTTGTCTTTTACTCTCAATTCAAAAGCTGTACGATGTACGACAGGAACTTTTCTTGATTGAGGCATTCTAAGGACTCCCCCTTTTTGAAGAATCAGTAAAAGGGTTCCAATTTCTTTTTTCACTTCTATCGAGAATGATCTCACTGTTTTCCTGGCTATTGAATCCCAAATAACTTTTTTCATTGTTACCTCAAATAGTGCCAAATTTAGCACAAAATGTCAAGTTAATATTTCCTTTTTATTATAGAGATATTAAAAAATGCGGTCCAAAAGACCGGGAAGACTTTCCCTTAAATCCGAAGCACTCAATGAACTTTTATGAAAACCCGATTTTACCCATTCATCGGCCAGACGGCCGTGGATGTAGGCGGCTGTTGCCACAGCGGATTCTGTTTCAGAACTTTGTGCAAGTAAAGCCCCGATCATTCCCGTGAGAACATCCCCGGTCCCGGCTGTCGCCAGAGCCGAGTTTCCGGAATTGATAATTGTCACCTTCTCGCCACAAACAAGAACACTTCGATAACCTTTTAGTAAAACATGACATCCGGCCCTTTTGACTCCCTCAAGAGTTGCTCCCACTCGATCTTTTTCAATCTCACCGGCCTTTTGATCAATCAGACGGGACAATTCCCCAGAATGGGGAGTGATGACCCAGGATTTACAAAGAGGTAACAAACCAAACTGAATGGCCGTTGTGATTCCATCAGCATCCAGGACAACATTCCTGAAACCACTTTCCTTTAACTTTCTGATGGCCTCTGCTGTTTTTTCATTGACACCCAAACCACAACCTAAGGCCACGGCATCCACTTTGTCCATTGAAGATAAAGCCCCGTCTACTTTTGATGTCATCACTTCGGGAATTTCCATAATATGTCGGGATGGCTCCTTAAAGCTCGCCCATAACACATAACCCACCCCCATCCTGTAGGCACTGGAAGCGGCCAACACCCCGGCCCCCCAATAACCCTCACTTCCGGCACAAACCAATAATCTTCCATGACTGGCCTTATGACTCCGGTCTTTTCTACGGGGAAAATGGAATAAAGCTGATTTTTCATCAAACAAAAAATGAGTGGTGCAAATCCTCTTTTGAAGCTCCAATGGAAACCCAATGGGTAGAACACGCAACTTCCCTGTATGGGAAGGGCCTTCAGCCATAAAAAAACCCGGTTTGGCCAAACCAAAGGTCAAAGTCATTGAAGCCTTTACAGCAGCCCCTTTGAAAACACCCCTGTCACAATCCAGACCTGATGGGGCATCCAGACTCACAACAGTTGTTTCCAGTGAGTTAATGAAATCAACAAGACGGCCCACTTCCCCTTCACAGCCTCTGGATCCCGTTCCAAAAAGAGCATCAACAATCAATTCTGAATCGGACGGAACTTTAAAACCTTTTAAAGACAGGGAAGTCACCAAAAGTCCCTGTTTTTTGACCCGATCCAGTTGTTTTTTTAACAGAGCCGAAGGGGACTTGTCTGTTTCCAACACAAAGACCCGAAGATTTGTAAAACCTGCTGAAAAAAGATGACAGGCCACAACGCACCCGTCTCCTCCGTTATTGCCGGGACCGCAGAGAACACTTGCCAACCCCCGTGAAAGTTTGGAAGAAAAGTTTTGAATGATTTCCCGTGCTGCCACAGCCCCTGCTGATTCCATCAGGAGTTCAGCACTCAGTCCATAGTCCTGAGAACGAAGATCCATCATACGACTTTGTTCAACAGTTGCTAAATTCATAATCCACTCATTTTTCATTCCATTATGCTTGTCTTAATTATGCTTGTCTTAATTCTGAGATTCCATGAACCTTCACTTCCAGGACATATCCTGAACAACAGAGTTTTTGGCTATTACAAAAAATGCTGAATTGGAAATAACAGGGTTCAGACAATTTCTTAAAAGAAATCTGTACACTCTGGATTGTCCCGGATAAACCTTGTGACAGTGACGGACTCCAATTATTATAAATCCATTGTTTTCAAGTATTCTGGATAAGGATTTTATTGAAAAATAAGAAAGATGGTGATCCGTATCGTAGTAAGCTCCAATACGTTTTTTTCTCAAGCCCAGTCTTTCCATTAAAAACTTAAATCTGTTTGACAGTGATTTTATATTTGGCACAGCTATAAAAACACAGCCATTGGGTTTTAACAGAGTTTTGATTTTTCCAAGGTATGCAACAGGATCTTTTAAATGCTCCAGAACCTGATGCATTGTGATTAAATTAAACCGCTTTTCAAAATCAATGGAAAAGAAATCACCACTATACACTTTACAGGAAAGGGACCTGCCAAGTTTGTTTGTCAGCACCGGGTCCACATCATAACCCTCAACAGACCAGCCCCTCTTCCCGGCTGCTTTCATTAAAAAACCCCCTCCACATCCAAAATCCAGTAAAAATTTATCACCAACATCCTCTCCCATACTTTTTTCAATGACTGAAAGATAATAATCATGTCCATACAAAAGAGGTTCATCCCACCTTGACCCTTCCCCCTCCCGGATATAGCCTGAATAGAACCTGGTCAAATACTCATCCGTGTATTGAGGATTCATAAACTGAACATGACAGTTTTCACAAAACCAGATGTCATTTTTCAGATAATCCTTAAACATTTTTCCAATATTTGAACTTTTACAGAATAAACATTCTTCTTTTATTTCATCGTATGTTACGTCATACATTTCAATCTCTCCAATATCATTCTCCAGTAGAACATTTTAAGCCAAAAGACCTTTAATGCTTTCCGTGACACGATTAAAAGTCTGTGAGGAAACCTTCATGGAACGGTCTTCAGAAAAAAGGCGATCCAGGCTTTCGTATGATTTCTCAAGAACAGCCTGAACCTTATCTTTGTCCCTTTCCTCCATTCCAATAACAACATTGAGAAATTTTTCAAAGAGTTTAAACTGCAAACCCAGCCAAAAACGACACTCACGATCCTTTTCCGTATCCCCTTTTTCCTCTCTCAGCATGGATATGATTTGGAAAAGATCCTTTGTCAATTGTTCAATAAGATCAACCTGATGGTAGCGTCTCATGACATCTTCCGATTGCCAGTGACAGAATTTTTGACCCCCAATACCTGAACAAAATTGTTTTATCTCACGAGCCACCCTTGTGGAGATTTCCTGATAATGATCCAGTCGTTTATTGGTTTCCCCTGTTTCGGCATTTACCTCCCGACTTAATTTAAAGAGAGTGTGTACAATGATAACATACTTTTTAAATTCCTGTTTAAGAAGAAATAAGGAAAGGTGGGGGGAAAACCCACCACCATCATGTCCGTGAAATATGATCTTTTGACTGACCTGTTCGTATTTGCCGGGCTTCAACCAGGAGCGACCAACACTTATCCAAGCAAAGGGTAAAATAAAAAGAGGAGTCACGGCAAAATAAATAAAATAAGTCAGAATACAGATTTTAAATCCTGAAAGAAATTGTTCCCCCTGAAAAAAAAGTTCAAGAGAATCCCCGACAAAGGAAAAAAGAATCTGACAGAGAATCAGTTGTAAAACCTGAAAAAGACCCATGGTCCATACGGCAAAATAAAGCCTTTGATGACCCCGAATCAGTGTTCTGTAAAACTCAAAAAGAGAAAGCAACCAATGCAAAAAAAACAAAAGGGGAAACCAAAAAATATCCAGACCGAAAAAAGAATAAAAAGCCGACAGACTTATTAAAAAACCAACAGTTGTCCTGAGAAAAAGTGTGGTTAAAACAATAAAACAGAAGAATAAAAAAAACTCCAATGAATTTTGTTGAATATCAAAAGAAAAATTCTGAATGTACTGATAAAACACGGACAGAAAGAAAAGAAAAAAGCCTAAAATACCAAAAGCCAGCCCCGCATGACGGACAGCCGTTTTTCTGAAAAGCAGGTGGATAACAATTCCCGACAGGCACAAAACCGGTCCCAAAACGGAACCGGAGGTCATCATTATCAGAGTGGAAAAACCCATCCCAATAAAACTTCCCAAAAATAAAAACAGGATCTGGGTTCTTGTAAAAGAACCCACATTGATAAAAGATAAAAGTTGATTAAAAAAAGCTTTTTTCCGAAAACTGAAAAACTGTAACCCAAAGGCAATGAAAAAATCACCAGTCAGACTCTGACCCAATTGGTTGAACATCCATGACTGCAAACCTTTCGTCCCTCTGGACAAATCAAGGGAAAAAGAATTCAGAAGAAGATTTGAAAAAATCAAAAGAACGACAAGAGCCGGGAACAGGTACCAAACAGGGATTGAAACAAGGTCAGAATACATCAAAAAAAACCCATAAAAACTCAAAGACGATGAATGGAAACCAAAGTCTGTCTGTTTTTCATATCTTTGCTCTGCAGGAAACCCAATAAAAATTTATATTACGGTGTACCAGTATAAACATCATAACGAACTAATTTTCCCCTGTATAAAAAATCCGGTTTTCCATGTAAATAATCCCCATTTACAGAACGTTTGACAACCACTCTCTTAATACCCCTGTTTAAAGCCTGAGTAATGACTCTTTGCACACTACAGATTTCATGGGTCACATCCCTTAAAAAAACCATTGATTTCCCCGGTTTTGACTTGTTTTTTGTGTTTTCAAACATAGGGTCCAGATAAAGGGCCTCAACCCCTTCTGAAAAAAGAAGGACCCCCTTAAGAGAATCCATAAGCCTGATTTCCATAAATTCCCCCGGATCAATAAAATGATTTGAAGAAGCCTCTTTTACCGCATCAGGATGTTTGGCAATTTCATTGGAAAATTCACGGGAAGCCCGGGCCAGGGCCTCTCTCACAAGGCAAAAAGGGACGGGGTTGATCTCAAAACCCAAAACACGGATACCAAAAGAAATAATATGGACAGCATCTTTACCCAAACCCAAAGTCCCGTCAATCACCTTGAAGTTTTCCTGCCCCCTGTAACCAAGAGCCCGACACAAAAGATCCTTTTTAAAACTCCGCTTCTGCCTCTGAAACCGATGGATCTCCCTTTGCAAATCCAGACAAATGGAGAAGCGGGCTCCCCATCGGGGGTTTCGCACTTTTAAAACCCCATCTTCAATAATAAAATAATAATCCTCAACAGGTTCATAAATCACAGCGAAGTTGAATTTCTCCGCCAGTTCCAGGGAGTCCTGTCGCCACTGATTGTCTAAAACAAGGACAACCACAACGGACCCAGAAAAATAAAAATAAAAAGACCGGACTCAATAGTGTAGTGAAGCTTCTGCAAACTCAGACAATCACCAATATGGGAGGAGAGAAAGGAAGAGGCTTTGTAAAAACGGTGATTGACATAAACTTCAAAACAGACAGAAACCACAATCAGTAAAATGATCTCCTTTTGAGCCAGTATAGAGGCGAATAAACCAAGAATCAGAATATGTCCCAAAGACAGAAAAGAATAAACAAATTTTGATGCCTCAAAACCCAACAAAGTGGATAATGTGGAAATTCTGGCCCTGCTGTTGTAATAAATATCCTGAACCTGTCTGCAGAAATCATATTTGAGGGCATGATAACCAAAGACCCCTCCCAAAAGAGCTGAAGCGAGACTCAATCCGCCATAAAGCAGAAACTCATAACCGAGAATGAGCAGAGGACCGGTCATCCAAAAAGTGTTAAACAGATTGAGTCCTTTATAGCGACGGTTAAAAATCCCGGAAGTGAAAGTAAAACCCACAACAAGAACCCATAAAACAAGAACGATTACCAAAGGTCGTTTATAAAAACAGTAAGTTCCAAAAAGAAAGGAAAGAAACAGAAAAACCGCAGCCAGATGATAAGCCTGATAAGGGCGTATAAATCCATGAACAAGGGGTTTACCAACACTGTACTCGTTAATCCTGTCCACTCCATTCACATAATCACTGTAATCATTATAAAGGGTCAAAGCCATGAAAAAAGATTCCAGGGAGAGAAAAGAAAACAAAACCAATCCATAGGAAACCTCCCCATACCTGTAAAACAAAAAAGAAAGTCCCACTATAAGGGGAAAAGTCAGATAAATATTGCGTGGAAGGGAGTACCATTGCCTTAAGGCTCCGAAAAGAGAGGAAGATTTTCTTTCTATAATTTTAAAAGTGACTGTCTCATCAGAACAATTAACGTTGAGACTTCTGACAGGTTGTGCAAAATGGGTTTTGGAAAAACGTCCTGTCAGAACAGGCCAAAACTGTTTGTTTTTCCTTGAAAGGGTGACAAATTCGCTCAATGTCCTTGCCTTGTTTCCGGTGTTTGCCGCCAATACAGAAGTTCCGGAATATCCTTTAGATTATCCACTATTTTTTGTTGATCCCCTTTAAGAAACCCGGACAGGGTTTTCAACTTGTGTTGGTAAAGATCAATTTCCTCCTGATTGATCCTGTCAAAACGAACAAGGCTTTCCTGAAAAATATCCCCCCCCCCGACAATACGGTAAATTTCCTCCAGACTTTGAACATTCTTAAATTGTAACCGGGTCCCGGAGTCCATATCCCGACACAAAAAGGATCCAAAAGAATTCAGATACCCTGATCGAATGTCCCCTAAAATGGCTTTGTTCTCACCATTTCGAACATCATAATCCAGAAGATCATCGCTCCTTTGAAATAAAAGGCCAAGGCTTGTTCCCAATCCCAGAATCAGGTCTTTCATCTCACCGCTAAAATGATCGAGAGCCACAAAAGGAGCCAGCAGACACCACCTGAAAAGAGAAGCTGTCTTAAGATCATGGACCTGGGTGAGTTGTTCAAAGCTCAATTGAAAATCACCAACAAGGGAGTCCTGTATCCACTCCCCCTCAAGGAGTTCGGAAATGGTTTGGCTGGTCAACTGCACCAAATCGATATTTCCAAAGGAGGAGAGATTGGACATCACTCTGGCCAGTAAATAATCCCCGGCAAGGACAGAGTATTCAGGACTGTATTTCAACCAGGCCGAGGTTTTTCCCCTTCTGAGGGGAGAGCGATCCACGAGATCATCGTGGAGAAGACTGGCATTGTGGATAAATTCAATACTCTGACAGAGCAGTTTGACAGTTTTTTCATGATGCCCCAGAGGCAGAGCCACTTTTTGGGTGAGTTGGGATCGAAACCCCTTTCCCCCACAAAAGAGATCATCATAGAGAGAATTCAATTTGGGCAGGTAAGAGGGAAAGTCTTTTTTGGAATAATATTTAATATTCATCATACACAGGTGCCAACAGTTCGTCTCCAAAATCTCCATTTTTATAAGAAAAAACATGGAAAATCAAACCGGATGAAATGTACCAAAGAAGCAAAGAAATAAGTATCAGCTTTGTTTTTGCTTTGAGTCAAAAACAGATCTTTATTCACTCCACCCATGTTTGCTGCGAAAAACAAAAAATGAAAAAAACAATTCTTCCGGAAGATCTTAAGACAAAAACTGGAAAATTTCAGGACCAACCAACAAGACTTTGATCCAAAAATGGATAATTTATGAAAAACTGTCTAATAATATTCAAAAATTTAATTTTAATAATTTTTTTCTCCACTCTTTCTTATTTTTCGTCAAAAAACTAGTCAAAATTTCTTTCTTTAACTGAAATAACAAACCTTTGGTCTTGAATAAAACTAAACTCCAGACCAAATATTCCCTCACAATAACACTTCCATTTGATTTTTGTAAAACTTAGCCGAACAATTAAGTAGTAAAGTAGAACTTCAAAGAGGAAGCTATCACAATACACAATATTTGTACGGGTTGTGTTTGGATTTTCTTTACACGGAGTTTTTTGGAGATCGTTTGTTTTCACATGGATTTTTTATAAAAACCCACTGTAAACAAAATATCTCCCGGAGGTGACATGAAAAACAAATGGTCCCCATTATATTGTTTGCTATTCGTCCTTATTCTTATTGGTTGTGGGAAAATGCAGTCCAGCAACCAACAGACAGCAAGAAGTGTTTTCCATGAAATGTATGAAAATGGTGAAATCAGTGCCGCACATCTGGCTTATCTGGAACAAAATACAGATCCCAACATACTCAATCAATCCTATCAGGTCACCCAGGTCAGTGACACATCTCTTATTATGGATTTAGGTGGCAAGGAAACCACTATTGATATTCAAAGAGAAGGGCAAAACACTCCTATCACAGGTGTCGCTGTTAATGGCCACGAACTCCATCTTAAAGGGGAAAAAGAAAGACGAAGAGGTCGAAATATTCTTGAAGCACTACTGGGTGCCCTAGATCCCAACAGCAGGGATGACCTCGAAAACAATCTTGGGATGAACCTGGGAGACCTGATTGATCTGGGTTATGCGGAAGATCGGGATGAAGCCGCACTCATTGCCCTTGGAACCCTTGTTCTCCGCTCTCTCGGAAATTTTAGTGAAAAGAATCCTGACAAACCTTTTGTCGCTCTCTATGCCTTTGGAAACAGTCCTGAAGCTGTTATACTTTGGGATGATAAGAATGCATCCCAAGATCACAGAGAAAATATAGAAAAAAGCAATGCGGGAAAAATTATCAGTGGTGTGGGACTCGTCGCCACTCTCTTTAATCCCGCTTTAGGGATCATCATCCGGGTTCTCGGGGCCTTAGCCACGGCCTGAGTCTTTCTTTCATGACCCTGTTTAAAAAAATTATTGACGGTGACATTCCCTCTGATATTGTTTTTGAAGACGATCTCTGTCTGGCCTTTAAGGATACCAACCCCCAGGCCCCCGTTCATATTCTTCTGATCCCAAAAAAGGAAATTCGTTCCATGAATGATATTGATGTGGAAAAAGACAAGGATATTCTCGGTCACCTCATGGTCAAAGCCCATGACATCGCCAAAAAACAGGGAATTGGAGACAAAGGTTACCGTCTTGTTATCAATACCAATGAAAAAGGGGGACAAACCGTTTATCACCTTCACATCCATATTCTCGGCGGTCGCACTCTGGACTGGCCCCCCGGTTAGTCGTTAATGGCTACAATAATGTCATTCTTATCATATTGACGGACACCTATTCTTAAAAATGAATTCTTATCAGAGGAGGGTCCGATCTTGCTAGAAAGATCTACTGTAAAAGAAAATTGACCATCAATACATGATGTTTTGTAATTGGGTTATTTTTCTTTTTTGGCGTGTACATGGTAAAGATTGTCTATTCTTTGATTCATAGCCCGTCTATCGGCTCTTATTTCATTGGCAAGGTCTTTTATTGTAGATTCCATTGAGTCCATTCTGACTGATAGACTTTGAGTGAAAAAATAAACAACTCCAACAAGAGTGATTAAGTGAATAAAAAAATCTTTCCAGGTCATATTTCCAAAGTAGCTGGTTTTTCATTTTTTGTCAAATTTTGTCACTTTTTGTCAAAAATAATGTAACCAATCACCTCACCTTTGGGGTGTTTCTCTTTAAACTCCCGAATTATACCAAACGGATGTTGTAAAAAAACTTCTCAAAATCCAAGCATGATATTAAAAAAAGTCTCTGGAAATTCATAGAAAAATCATTATAATTAAATTCATGGAAAATTTTGTTATGATTTACAGAAAAGAAAAAATCCTGGTTGTCGATGATGAAAAAGCCATCCGTGAAGTTTTATCAGCCAGTCTCGCCGATGAGGGCTTTATTGTCGATTCAGCAGAGGATGCTGAAACAGGTTTTAAAAAAATCGAACAATTCAAGCCCGATGTGGTTCTTCTTGATATCTGGATGCCAGGGGATCGGGATGGAATGAGCCTTTTAAGGGAGCTTGCAAACCGTCAGAAAAAAACGGATGTCATTATGATGTCAGGCCACGGCACCATTGAAACAGCCGTGGAGGCCACAAAACTTGGAGCCTGGGATTTTGTGGAAAAACCGGTCTCCATTGACAAAGTTATCATTCTTCTCAAAAACCTTATTGAAACCCAGAAAATACGCAGGGAAAAGAAAAGTCTCCTGAGTAAGTTAAGGGAAAACATCGCCATTGTGGGAAACAGCCCGGAGGCAAAAAAAATAAAGGAACTCATTGCCCGGGTGGCACCCACCAACTCCCTGGTTTTGATTAAAGGGGAACAGGGAGTGGGTAAACAACTGGTTGCCATAAATATTCACTACCTCAGCCCCCGGGCCGGAGAATCCTTTGTCGATTTCAAATGTGCCCATAGTACCGAAGACCTGATTGAAGGTGAACTTTTCGGTTACAGAGAGGGAACTGTGGTGGGTCACCACGGTGAACGAAAAGGTCTCTTTGATTATGCCGATAAAGGAACACTTTTCATGGACAATGTGGATCTTTTACCCCTTTCCGTACAGGCCAAACTGGTTAAATTTTTGGAAAATCGCAAAATTCAGAGGGTAGGCGGAACCCAGCAGATTGAATTGGACGTGAGAGTGATTGCATCAACCACTAAAGATCTGGAAGCCATGGTTTCAGAAAACCTCTTCAGGGAAGACCTCTACTATCGCCTCCATGTTGTCCCCTTTAATGTTCCCCCTCTTCGCAATCGAAAAGAGGATATTAAACCCCTTATTTTTCACTTTAGCGAAAAGACCTGTCTCAACGGCGGTTACTCTGAAAAAAAGTTTTCCAACAAAGCCATCAAGGAACTGATAAAACATGATTGGCCGGGAAATGTTCGTGAAATCAAAAATTTTATTGAAAGAATTTATATCCTTACTCCAGAGGAAACCGTGGATGTCCACGATCTTCATTTTGCCGGTCTCGGACAGAAAGAGACAGGGATCAATGCCCGTGCTGATGCCAATAATTTCCGTGAAGCACGCTCCACGTTTGAAAAAGAGTATATCCTCAAAAAAATCAATGAAAATAATGGTAACATTTCAAAAACAGCGGAGTCCATAGGACTTGAAAGATCCTACCTTCACAGAAAAATCAAAAGCTTTGGCATTGATCTGGAGTAAATCATTTTAAAAGACCTTGGTTGATAATAAATTTTTGGATAAAAGTCCATTGAGGTTACAGGATTGGATTGACTTTACTATACAATTTTTAAATAATGAGAAGAAATATCATCGGAAAAAAGCATAATCTCACAAGAGTTGTTGGGTAAAGAATGGAAAATGGAATGCACTATTGTTTTTTTTCAGATTTTGAAGTCTCTGGATCATACTCCCAATTTATCGTCTAAATTGGGAGTAAAGTCAAGGGTAACAGGTCTCCGGGGTTTGAGAAACCCGTCAAATTCCTTTTTGACAAATTCAGGTTTAACAGTATATTGGAGACTCTATTTACAACAATATATTGGAGATTCCATTTACGGGAGATATTATGATTAAAAACAAAACATTTACAATACTTGTCGGCCTGACTCTGTTTTTAACAGGTTGTGGTGTACGATCCATTCCTATGGCAAAAAATGAAGTGGATGCCCAGATCGCTGAAGTCAGTAACCAATACAAACGGCGGGCTGACCTCATTCCAAACCTGGTTAACACAGTCAAAGGCTATGCCGCTCACGAAAAAAAGACCCTGGAGTCCGTTATTAATGCAAGGGCCAGGGCAACCCAAATGACTTTGGATGTATCCAGTGCCACACCCGAACAACTCCAAAAATATCAGCAGGCCCAGGGGGCTTTAACCCAGGCCCTGGGGCGGTTGATGGTGATTGCCGAAAGATATCCCGAACTCAAAGCGGATAGAAATTTTCGTGAACTCCAGGCCCAACTTGAAGGAACTGAAAACAGGATCACCCGTGCCCGTCAACTTCACATTGAAAGTATTAAAAAGTTTAACAACCTAGTCACGGTTTTCCCGACAAATCTTACCAACAGCCTTTTCTTTAAATACGAAAAAATGCCCCAATGGGATGCCGATCCTTCAGAGAATGTGGAAAAAACACCTGAGGTTAAATTTTAATTGCAATTCTTAAAAGTTCTTTTATTCATCACCCCAACACTTTTCGCAATACAAAGTGAAACTTCCTTTAAAGTTCCCCCTCTTCGTGGTCCGGTTAATGATTATGCGGATATGATTGATAACAGGACCGAGTTGCAACTCAATCACGCTTTAAGAGTTCTAAAAAAACAAAGCGGGGGAACAGAGTTGGCTGTTCTCACAGTTCCCAGTCTTGAGGGAAACAGTCTTGAACAGGCCTCCTTTGACATAGTGGATCACTGGAAAATTGGAAGTGAAGAAAAAGACAATGGTGTTTTACTTTTCATTGCTAAAAAGGAAAGACGTATTCGTATTGAAGTGGGCCAGGGGCATGAGGGCACACTCACAGATGCTTATGCAAAAAGAATCATTGATGAGGCCATGGTGCCCATGATGCGTTCAGGAGACTCCAATGGGGCCATACTCGTCGGGGTTTTTCAGATTATCAGAAGAATTCACCCTGAAATCAATATGGAGCCTCTGCTTGGTCAGAAAAATATGATGCAAAGAAGAAGTCACCGCAGGGAATCCCTTAATGGATTGCATCTCCTTTTTTTGATTATTTTTCTTATCTTTTTTGGCCGTGGAGGCTTTCTTGGATTTCTGATTGGCTCAAGCCTTGGACGTAATCGCTACTATGGGGGCGGTTTCGGTGGAGGCGGTTTCGGCGGAGGCGGCTTTGGAGGCGGTTTCGGCGGAGGCGGAGGTGGTTTTAGTGGAGGCGGTGCCTCGGGAGGCTGGTGATGAAAAGACCGAAATGGATCCAATCAAGGTTAAGTTCCGATGATCTTGAATCCATCGAAAAAGCCATAGGCCAGGCGGAAACAAAGACTTCAGGGGAAATTGTTCCCATGATTGTTCGCAGGTCCTCAACTGTCGGACATATTCCCTTAACACTGCTTCTCATTTTGATTAATTTTTGGTTTGTCTTTGACTGGGTTTTGGGTTCTTACACCAACATAATTCTTTTGAATTCCCCGGTTTTTATTTTTATTGGCCTGATCATTATTTTTCTTTTAACCAGAATCCTGTCTTCCATGGAATGGATTGGGAGAATCTTAACTCCACGTCATGATCAAATTTCACAGGTAAATCAAAGAGCGGAAATAGAGTTTTTTGAATCCAATATAGAAAAGACAAAAAATTCCACAGGCATTCTCCTCATGCTCTCTGTTATGGAACATCGGGCGGTGGTGCTTGCCGATAAAACTATCAGTGACAAACTACCGCCTGAAACATGGAACAAAGTGATTGAAAAGATGATTTCAGGGATTAAGAAAAAAAATATAGCCCAGGGAATGGTTGAAGGCATTAATACTTGTGGAGAACTTCTTTCCAGGCACTTCCCTCTCCCGCAAGATGACACCAATGAACTACTCAACCATCTTGTCATAAAAGACTGAATAAACATTCCGGTGACAATACCAGTCTATCCAAGACTCTTTGAAGATTCCATTTTTTTCTGAATGCTTTTTAAAACATTTTCAGGAACATAAGAAGAGACAAGCTCTTCCCATCCACTGGAACCCACCAGTGATTTCACCAAAGAAGAACTCAGGTGAGCCAAATGGGGAGGGGGTATCATATAAAGGGTTTCAATGGAAGAAGCGAGATTTCTATTGACCTGAGCCATGGTGTACTCATAATCAAAATCCTTCTGGCAACGCAAACCCCGAATCAAACAGGAGGCACTAACAGAAAGGGCAAAATGAGCCAGATACCGATCTTTAATAATCTCCACTTTCACTCCGCAATTTTTCAGCCCTCCCATAGAGTCCAGAAAATCCTGAATATTCTTTCGTCTCTCCCCAATATCAAGAAAATACTTCTTATCGGTATTCACACCGATAACAATGATAAGTTCATCAAAAAGAGAAAGAGCCCTTTCAATGATCCAAAGATGACCTTTGGTCAAAGGATCAAAACTCCCTCCGTAAACAGCCTTTCTCACTTCCAAGGATTCCACCTTTCCTTTTAAAACCCAGTGGTTCATCTAGTGGTTCATCCTATAAATCTTTCACCCTCGACTTGTTCCTTTTGACTCTATTCAATTTGCTCCTCCTTGAATTGGCTCCCAGTCAGTCCTTCGTCGTCGTGCATTGAATAGAGTCAAAAACTCCTGCGTCGAAGATGTAAAAAGATTTATAGGACAAACCATTAGTATATACCGATCCTCTCTGAATTTTCAACGGGGATCCTTATTGAATCGATCTGAATCTCCATTGACTCTATTTGACTTTATTTGCTTTGGCCCTCAGTTGACTTTATTCTGTTTTAAAAAGAAACTTAAAATCTTAAGAGTATTTATGTTTGGAAAAATAATATTGTTTTCATTTTTTCTGCTGTTCTTTCCACTCCACCAAGCCAAGGCCGGTTTTTTTGGAGAAATCGTTATCCGGGCAGACCGGGTAATCCTTGAAACCAATGATGCCGGTGAAGAGATCAGCCTCTCCTTTCAGGAGTATGAACAGTATTTCGGTAACTCCCCCTTTCTTCATCCTGTCAGTTTTTATGACTTTAAAAAATCCTTTCAGGATATTTTCGCCCACCTGACACCGGTTCTCGAACAAGCCTATGATGTCTTCGTCCTGGTCAACGCCCAGAGAAAACACAGGCACTCCTGGGACTATGTTCCTCCCCAATTCATGCGAGTCCTCCGTAAAACCCGACCAAACCAAAAGGTTTTTGTGAGAAACGAAACGGGTGTCATTATCAATATTCACCCGGAAGTTTTAGGGCGGGATGGCAAAGGGGCTTTTAAGGGGCTTCAGGGCCTAATACCAATTTCCAGTGGAGCCGGTCACCTGCCCCCGGATGAAAAAGGTCAGTCCTTTGTAAACACACCTGCGGGAATTTATCGGATCAACATTGACAAATCCATAGAGCGAAGATTCCAGGAGGACATTCACATTTACCATGGTCTTTACTTTGATCTGATTTATCCCAGTGGACTGGAGTCAGGGCTTGCCATCCACGGAACAAACAAAAGTAATTATCCTTTTCTTGGAGACAGACAAAGTTCCCACGGCTGTGTACGAACCACTGTGGACACAGCCTATATTCTCTATGAAAAATTGATGAGTGAAGAATTCATGGATAAAAACTTACCTGATATGGATCAAAGAAAACGCCTGAAATCCGAATTGCGGGATGACCAGGGTCGTATCGTGCATCGTCCCGGTTCCAGTGCCCTTTTTATCATTTTTTATGGCTATGAAAATGAATCAGTCGCTATTTAGAGTTCAAGACTTTTATTTACAGCCTCCGCCGCATTCACAAGACCGTGCCCATAATGAAACTTGTAAGTCTTCTTTTCATCCCTATAACTCCCATCAAGTCCATTTTCCATTTTGGATTCAAACTCAGCTTTTCGAATGGGCATGGCTGAACCAAAAAGAATGTCTTTTGCCTGATCGACAGTCAAGTGAGGGTTGGCTGACTTCATTAAAGCCAGCACACCACTCACATGGGGAACAGCCATGGACGTTCCTGAGCTTAAACTATAAAAATCGAAGGATGTCTCTATAACCCCTTTAACTTTTTCACCTTTAAGAAGTTTTTCCTTAATTTCCTGACCGGAAGCCCTGCCAATCAGGATCACGGGAATATCAATTTTACTGTCCAGGATCATTGGCCTCTTTGGTTCCAGTTTTTCCTTGTCGTTATAGATAATGGCACCAACGGCCCCATGGGACATGACATTCAAAACCTTTTCCCTAAAGGTGATCTCCCCACGGGATATGAGAGCTACTTTTCCCTTTATGGATTTTGTCACATCCGATTCCAGCCCTAAACCAACATCAATGAAATCGGCCTCAACAGAGGCTGCTACAGGTGTTGCTCCCTGAACAGAATCCCCCCAAATGTCAATGAAACCCTCCGGGCCGCTGACCTTGAGTTTTGATTCATAAACCCGTTGGGATACACTTGATCGGATATGTACTCCAGGGGCCATAATATCCAATCTTTTACCATATTGTGAACCATCAACTCTCCATCCCGTTTTATCAATGGCTCCCACAGCAATAACAATTGGAAAAGCCGCAGGAAAAAACACAACGTCAAGCCCTGAATTTCCAGAGGCTCCCACCATTAAAATTCCAGCTTTATCAACTTTTTTAAAAGCGGATTCATTTCTGAGACCAATAGAGGCAAAAGACATATTCACGACATCAACCTTTTCTGAAATAGCCCAATCAAGAGCCTTGTATATGGCTTCACCGGAGCAACGACGGGTTTCATCATCGCAAACTTTTGCCGATAACAACAGGGCCTCCGGAGCCACTCCCACGGAATGACCCAAAGCTATTCCTGAAACGTGGGAGCCATGGGCCTTGTATTTAAAATACTTATCATCCGGTTGGTCCCCTGCCGGAACGGTGGGCAACCCTTTATTCCCGACTCCTCCGGCTTTATCCTCTTCCTCTAAAAAGTCCCTCTCTTTATAAAAACGTCCTTTAAACTCAGGGTGGTCCCCTTTAACCTCTCCATCGAGAACCATAATCTTAACACCTTTACCCCGGGTTTTTTTCCAGGCCTCTTCAACATGAATGGCCTTTAGGTTCCAATCAGGTCCTTTAAACCCTGGAAAAGTGTGATCAAAAGAAGACTGAGCCATGGAAGAATAACTCTCAGGTTGAACGGATTGCACTTCCGCACAGCTTTCAAGCTGCAATGCCGCACTTTCCGTGGACTCAATAATAAAAGCATGGAGATTCTTCAGAGTCTGAACCCTTTGTCCACGATAGTTCAGCAGGGCCGGACAGATCTTTTGATGATTCCCCAAAGCCGCTTTTGAAGAAGTTCCAAAAAATTTGTCAACAGAGGCAAAAGCCTCCTTTCCCTCCATAAAAACAGTATAGGATTTTGACTGGGCAAAAGGACCGCAAAGTAAGACAAGCATTGAAACCACAGTATAACGCATAACGTCTTAATCTCGTCTGTCCATCATGGAATGTCAAACATTGTTTTAAAAATTTCACCATTCCGGTTTCAGTGCTTTTTTTATGCCAATCACGTTTGAATTTTCATGGAATCTCCTTAAAAGATCATTTACTCTAATACACTGTGAACTGGTCAGAAATCACTTTAAAAACACTCAGGGAAAACCCGGTTGATGCGGAAATGGAAAGCCACCGTCTCCTCACAAGGGCCGGTTACATAAAAAAAGTGGCTCCGGGAATTTTCACCTATAGTTTTCTCTTTTTAAGAAGTTTAAGAAAGATAGAAGATATTTTGCGGGACGAATTAAACAAAGTGGGTTGCCATGAGATCCTCATGCCCATGGTTCAACCGGCAGAGCTTTGGAAAGAATCCGGTCGCTGGCCCAAGATGACGGAACTTCTTAAATTTAAAAATAAAAACAATCAGGATTTCTGTCTGGGAGCCACCCATGAAGAGGTGGTGGTGGATTTTATCCGCAAAGACATAAAAAGTTATCGGGATCTTCCTTTTTTGGTCTACCAGATCCAAACCAAGTACCGGGACGAAATCAGGCCCCGTTATGGACTCATGCGTTGTCGTGAATTTAACATGAAAGACGCTTACTCTTTCAATAAGGATAAAAAAGGAGCCCTTGATTCTTACCAAAAAATGAAAAAAACATACGAGTCCATCTTTAAACGCCTGGGAGTGGAATTTGTTTCTGTCCAGGCTGATTCAGGGGCCATCGGCGGTGAGCTTTCAAGTGAATTTCAGGTTCTGGCGGATCACGGTATGGATCAGATTCTGCTCTGCCAAAACTGTAACTACGGAACCAATCTGGAAATGGTCTCCTCCCCGGTTCAGGTTTCCGACAAGCCTTCCAATGGAGAAACCAAGCCCCTGTCTGAAGCGGCTATGGAAAACATTCCCACGGGAGACATTTCCCAAGCCGAACAAGAGTCCCCCTGCCCTGAATGCGGCAAACCCCTGACCCTGAAAAGAGGCATTGAGGTGGGACATATTTTTTACCTTGGAACCCAATACTCAGAACCCATGGGACTGAAATACCTGGATGAGACCGGAAAAACCCAAACCGTGGAAATGGGCTGCTATGGTATTGGAGTGACCCGAAGTCTACAGGCTGTTGTGGAACAAAGTCACGACAACCAGGGGATCTGCTGGCCCCGCAGTCTCAGCCCCTTTGATATTCATATTTGTTTGTTGGACCCTGAAGATAAAGAACTGACTTCCTGGCTTGGGGATTTTCAAAAAAACCTTTTAAAAAAGGGTTTGAGCTTTTTTGTGGACGACCGACAGGAACGCCCCGGGATTAAATTCAAGGATGCAGATCTGTTGGGCTTTCCCCTACGGGTGACTGTTGGAAAAAAGGGCTTTGAAAATAAAGAAGTGGAATTTTTCATTCGCAAATCCAAAGAAAAAATAAAAGTTCCACTGGATCAGGTTTTTTCCAAAACCCCGGAGATCCTGGAGAGGATTTTTTGAAAAAACCATCTTTTTTGTCACCGCCTCCTGAAAAATCACTGCGTTGGGTGGTGGGGCATCACGCCTCCCGTGAAGCCCTGAAAACACATCCCCAATGGGTTGTGGAAGTGGCGGTTGAAGATGAGAAAAACACAAGCTTTATCAATAATCTTACAAAAAAAAACAAATGGTCTGTTAAAAGAAAATCCAAAAAATTTTTTAACTCCCTGGCCCGGGATCACCAGGGGGTAGCCGTGGCTCTCAACAATCGTCCACGCTTTCAGGATTCCGTGGCAAACAGGAAAAAAAGTCTGGTGGCTTTTCTGGACGGCATCACTGATCCCCACAACCTGGGAGCCATACTGAGAACATCCTGGCTGTTACAGGTGGATGGACTTTTTATCCCAAAAAACCGAAGCGTGGATCTAACCCCCGCTGTCTGTAAGGTGGCTTCAGGGGGGGCTGAATATGTGCCCGTGGAATCCTGCCAGTTTCAATCCCAACTCCAGTGGTTTAAAGAAAAAGGCTACTGGATTTACGGTCTCAGTGAAAAATCCAAAGACTCCCTTCCAACCCGGAAAATAAACCCAAAAACCGTTCTGATTGTGGGAGCAGAGGGGAAGGGTTTACGCAAATCCACTGAAAAACTCTGCGACCAGTTGTTCAGTCTCCCCCAGGTCCCATCAGAAACCTGTTACAATGTTTCAGTGGCTTTTGCCTTGGGAGTTTATGAATGTCAGCGTCATATCTAAAGCCATTTTTATAAAATCCGTCATAACTGGATACTGATCGCATTTGAAATTTTACGGGTTTTGAAATACACTGTATTTGGGTTTTCATAAAGGAGATTGACTCCAGGCAGACTTTCTCCATTAACGGAGTCAGTTTAAAAGAAAGACTCCATCCATGAAAACAAGAGGTCTTTCATGGCAAGATCTTTGCTGAATTAGCTCAATTGGTAGAGCTACTGATTTGTAATCAGTAGGTTGGGGGTTCGAGTCCCTCATTCAGCACCATTTGTCAAAATCTTTGAATTTCACCAACAAAAAATTTTTCAGGATAATTCCATTTTGAAATTTCCATCAAAAATTCAGATTCCCATTCGCATTTATTAGGGATTTGGATTAACTCGTGTCATTGTGATTACTGGACTTGTTCCTCCAGGGCCGACCGCACGCACATAGTAGGTAACAACCACACCGGGGAAACCAGGAGGATCGGGAATATTGAATGTGGCACTGGTCTCTGTCGTACTCTGCCAGGGGGGAATCGTGCTGCCCCCTGTAGCAAAACGCCGATACTCATAGTGTGTTACCCCCGCCGCACTGGCATTTGATGGTGGGTCCCAATCAAAATCCACTGTCCCAGGGTCCTGTGCCATTGAGGCTTATGTTCAGGTTTTGTGGTGCCGTTGGAGCAGGAGGGTCGCTATTCTGACCTGGATTAACGTGCGTAATCGTAGCCAGGCTTGTTCCTCCAGGGCCGACCGCACGCACGGAGTAAGTAACAACCACACCGGGGAAACCAGGAGGATCGGGAATATTGAATGTGGCACTGGTCTCTGTCGTACTCTGCCAGGGGGGAATCGTGCTGCCCCCTGTAGCGAAACGCCGATACTCATAGTGTGTTACCCCTGCCGCACTGGCATTTGATGGTGGGTCCCAATCAAAATCCACTGTCCAGGGTCCCGTGCCATTGAGGCTTATGTTCAGGTTTTGTGGTGCCGTTGGAGCCGGGGTTTCGCCACCCTGATCTGGATTAACATTTGTTACTGTGGCTATTGGGCCTGTTCCTCCAGGGCCGACCGCACGCACATAGTAGGTAACAACCACACCGGGGAAACCAGGAGGATCGGGAATATTGAATGTGGCACTGGTCTCTGTCGTACTCTGCCAGGGGGGAATCGTGCTGCCCCCTGTAGCAAAACGCCGATACTCATAGTGTGTTACCTCCGCCGCACTGGCATTTGATGGTGGGTCCCAATCAAAATCCACTGTCCAGGGTCCCGTGCCATTGAGGCTTACGCTTAAATTTTGCGGTGCCGTTGGAGCCGGCGTGTTGCCCTCTTCGTTGCCGTTAACAATCTTTTTTTCAACATTATCAGAATGCGACATTTTACCACAGTTCTGAAAAAAGAAGAACACCAGGGGAATCGTAATAAAGAAAAAAGAAAACTGATAGTTTTTATGCATATTTATTTTCTTTGAACCCCACTTATTGTTTTTATCGGCATTTTTATCATAAACTTTAACTTTAATTTAAAATTAATTTTCCTGTAAATATCCTCACAAATCCTTGAGACCCGTTATAAAACAGTCTTTTTCAATCTGTTCTGAATCCCAGGAACTTGTAATGATTTTTGTGCTTTTAATGGTTTTCTCACCCACAATTTTTTTGAATTTACTGACATTCTTCGGAATAATTCCATTTTGAACGGAACCACCCGGATTGTCTTTGAACCCCTGGATTTTCTCTCCCCGTCTGGCTTCCCTATTCCCCCAGAGCTTCACCTGAAGAGGACGTTTCGAATTTTCATGAGTTTTCTTTTGCTTCTGACGGGGAATCAATCTTCCCTGTCATGGATTTCCTTATTCAAAAATTCCACTTTTCTGGCCAAACCAGACTTGGAGTCATAAATTCTCAATCAAAACCCCATTCACAATGACCTCAAAATGGGATTCACTGGGATTCACAAAACAAAAAGATCAGAAAAACCCCAACGAAGGATGGAATATCTCTCAGTTTTACAAAAAATGTCTTTTATCCTGCTTATACCCTATATTCTTTAATTTCAAGCCCAATTCAAGAGCAGCTTCAATGAGTGCCCCATTTGAAATATAAAAATTTATTAGTTAAAATAATTTTACTATGATAACGGTTATTTCTGAATTTGAATATATAGTTTCAGATTTTGTTAAATAAGGCATTTGGAGTAAAAGTTCAGCGAAGCAAATGGATTTTAAAAGTTACCAGGGTTTTTTTGAGAGAATGGAAAGAATCTATACTTGAGTTTGTTTATTTTAAATAGCGTAAAAGGTCATTATTATTTCGGGCAAAATTGGTTCAGTACAAAATAAAAAGATTTCTTGGAAATCACACGAAAAACAGAATGATCTTTTGTTTTTAAAATATGGAGAAAAGAATGAATCCATTTGTGTTTTTTATTGTTTTTTACTTTCTTTTCAAAACCCCTCATGGGAGGTTTTACACAGGATGAGATTAAAAGAGCCTGGAAGGATGTGGGTTACAACATTGAAGTGTGGTTTTTGGCTGTGAATGTGAATTATTGTTATGAGTCAGAGAGAAGGTTCACTGGTTGTCTGATGAGTTTTAATCAATTGCTTTTGACGGCCATGGAGGATGAACCTTACCAATGGCGGTTTCTGATTCCAACAGTTGCAAATCACTCCCCTTTCAAAATCAGACCGATTGGAGTTTGAGAACTCCATGGAATTAAAGGCTGAACGCAAGGAATCCTTTCGTTTGCTTTTAGAACCCAACTTCCGTCCACTGGGCATTTTAATGACACTATTGAGAAAATTCAGGAGTTAACCAAAAAAGTTCCCCTGGAGGATCAGGGGAGACTGATTGGAGAGATCAATAATTTTCGCTTGAAAGAAAGTTTTGATCCCCATAGTAGCATGATTCCACTGGTTCTGGCGAAACCAAAGTTCAATGAAAACTCCATTGGGATAGGGGCTGATTATCAACTTTATAGAATGGAGGATGGAAAAACCAGTCTGGCTGTTAGGCCTGTCATAGGTCTCCGGCTGAACAGGCGGGACTGAGGAAAGGGGATCTTATTGTGGGCATTGACGGTTTGACATCGGGGAATTGCCTCTTAGTTTGAAAACTTTTAAGGATCTTTTCAGTAGAATAGAGGGCCGCAGGGATCCCAAGTGGAGCTGAAAATTTTTAAGTCTTTGTGATAATGAGGAAAAAGGCGTGACAGTAATCCATGATCGAATCCTTTACCCTACTCATTGGATATTCAACAGACGTTTTGTAAGCTCATTCGCCCTGAAGAGCCTCTGGATTGTGAAACAGAAATTCAGATGCAAACTCGGATTGAGAGTCTTGAAGCACACCTGGAAGTTCTGTTGAACCCGCTGCTCTTTATGTTCATCTGAGACAATTTGAGACTGAGAAAAATCCAGAGACCGATAAAATGATTGCCTCTCTTCGCCCGTTTATCCAAAATATCGGGGAATTTCCCCTGTGTGCCGAATTTATTCATTTACAGTTAAGGGATCTCACCAACCCTTACAGTCGGGGGAATGATTCTCGATCTTCGGGGTAATCATGGGGATATCTCCATGAAGTATCCTGTATGCTCAATACATTATCGAAAGTAATAGTGTTATAATGGACCAGTTGCCTGTCGTTGAAGGTGAAATTATAAGCGAAACAGTTTCCGAAAATGAAACAATAGCCTATTATTTCACCAAAGGGGGAGTTCCCATGTTTCCTCTGTTTTCCTCCCCGGTGATTATAACAGGAGTATTGTTGTTCTTGTGGACGAGATGTCTGCCAGCGGTTCTGAACTTTTTGCAGGCACTGTACAGGATATGAGGCGTGGTTGGGTTATTGGAAGTCGCACTGTAGGCAAAGGCAGTATGCAGGATTTTTTCAATTTTCAAATGGAAAATCCTAATACTGGAAAAACCTTTGAATACATTCATTTTATTATGACCACAGGAATTTTTTACTTTAAACAGTGGACGCTCACCCCAGGGTTCTGGGATCATTCCTGATTTTCATTTTTTCCCCACCGGTGAACCCATTGAAAATAAAGAGAATTATGTTTCCATTCTGAGTCAGACGTTTTTAAATGATATCGAATTTGAAAATCCCCCGTGGGAACAAAATCGTCCTAATGAATTTGCCAAAGTCAGTGATGTGTTCATAAAGCCGATCGGATGGGACCAATTCTTAAAGAGAAAATGCAAAGGGATAAAAGATATGCAAGAACTTTTGCCGGTGATTATTATCTTGAGTTGGCAAAAGACGTTTTAATGTGTTCTGGGAAACGCCCCGATACTATACCGCAACCTTATTTGATGCTTCCTTTTTTAAACAGAGAAATGAAAAGACGCATCGATGACAGAAAGGCTGAAGATACATAAAAAGTAACGAATTTGGATTTACAGGAACTGGCAAAACTCCGATGGATTCAGATTTTTTTGTCGGTGGGAGTTCGAATAGCTTGACAATTGGTACGCCCAGGTGGAGTTGCTTGGAACTGCAATTTTGGAAAGCTACTCACAAGGGTTTGAACTTACAGAGGAAATAGAAATTGTAAAAATCCACTTCCGCACCTAAATAGGTGTTATTTGGAACC
>CBDCNX010000009.1:0-116845 GCA_965219545.1 Bdellovibrionales bacterium | reverse complement strand
TTATTAAAAATATTTCCATTTCTTTACCTACGATAAAGGAACAAAAAGCCATTGCCGACTTCCTTGATAAAGAAACTTCCCGCATTGATTCTCTGACAGAAAAAATCAAAAAATCCATTGAGCTTCTCAAAGAGTACCGTTCTGCCTTAATCACTTCAGCAGTTACCGGAAAAATCAATGTCTGTGACTTGTCTGAAGAAAAAGTTGTAAATATCAGTCAATTTCAAAAAAAGGAAAAAGAAACTCCCCCACTTTTCAAAAAAACAGTGCTGGGAGCAGAAATTGTGGCCCAAATGAAAGACCACTCTCATTTTGGAAGAACAAAATTTATGAAAACTCTTTATCTGTGTGAAACCCATTTGGAGATACCCCTTAAAGGGGAATACAAAAGGGAAGCAGCAGGACCTCTGGATAATTCCATTTATAAGATGGAAGGGATTATGAAAAAAAACAAATGGTTTAGAGTTGTTAAAAAAGGGTCCATATTCAAATATAAGGCTCTTGAAAATCCTGAAGGCTATAAACATTATTTTGATAAATACTGGAAGGATTATAGCAAACAATTAAACCAGCTTCTTTTGCTTGTGAATAATTTTACAACGGAGCAGTCAGAAATTGTGGATACAATTTATGCCGTATGGAATGATTTTTTGATGGATGGCAAAAATCCGTCAGATCATGAAATTATTTATGAAATAAAAAACAACTGGCATGAAAGCAAAAAAAGATTTTCTGATGAAAAATTGAAAAAAGCCATAGATTGGATGAGAAAGCAAAGTCTTATTCCAAAGGGTCATGGACCAAAAACCAAAGGTCAATAAAAAATGAGTCAAAAAAAGTTTTCTCCAAAATTTACAATCACCCAAACCCTTCTGAATCATTTAATGCAAATTGAACAAGCCAGAGGCTTTTTGAAAGCAGCCCATCTTTCAAGTCAATGGATAAAGAAAATGAGTCGCAATGCTTTTTTGCTTGAAACCCATCACACAACCCACATAGAGGGAACGCAACTCACCCTGGATCAATCCAAAAGGATTTTAGCCGGAAAACAGATTCCAGGGGCCGATAAAGAAGACATTAAAGAGGTCAAAAACTACAGGGATGCTTTTAAACTGGTGTCCGGTTACCTGAAAAAAGAAACAACAATTAAAGAGTCTTTTATCAAAAATATTCACAAGGAACTGGTTAAGGGAGTCCGTGGTGGAAATGCCAAACCCGGGATGTATCGGGATGTACAAAATTATGTGGGAAATTCCATAACCAAAGAGATTATTTATATACCTCCAAAGCCAAAGGAAGTCCCCGGTCTTATGAAAGACTTTGTGAAATGGATCAATGAAGGCCCGGATGTTCATCCTGTTTTGAAAAGTGGCATTATCCAGTTCCAGTTTGTCCATATTCATCCTTTTGTGGATGGTAATGGACGAACTTCAAGGCTTCTTTGTGCCGCCTATCTTCATAAAGCGGATTATGATTTTAAAAGACTTTTTTCCATCAGTGAGTATTACGACAAGGACAGAAGTAATTTTTATAAGGCCATCCGATCAGTGGAAAATAACAATATGGATATGACCTCCTGGCTTGAATATTTTGCAAAGGGTTTTTGGATCCAGATGAATGATGTGATGACTGTGGGTAAAAGAGTTATTCTAAAAGATGCTTTGACAAGAGACCACAATTTATCCCAAAGACAGGCTTTGATTATCGAACATATTTTGGAAAACGGAAAACTTGTCCCAAAGGATTTTGATCTTCTTTGTGAGAAAATGGGACAAGAGGATGGTGGATCAAAAAAACAAAAAGGTTTTCAAATAACCAAAAGGACTGTCCAAAGGGACTTGAAGGATATGATTGATAAAAAAATTATTGAAGCCAGAGGAGCTACACACAAAATGTTTTATATTCTGAAAGGCAGTGACTAAGTTTGCGACATATTTGCGACAAGTTTACGACATATTTGCAACATGGAGGTCTTTAAGTGTCTAAAAAATATAAGGAAATAGATTTTGAGGAAGCCATAGAAAGGCACCTTTTAGACAGGGGTGGATACACCAAAAGAGACAGTTCTTATTTTGACCCCATAAGGGGTATGGATTTATCGGCATTTATTGATTTTGTTATGGAAACCCAATCAAAAGAGTGGGAATCCCTTCACAAACTCCACAAAGAAAACACCCGGGAGATCCTACTTGAGGACCTGTGCAGGGCTTTAAATTCCGATTATGAAGGTTGTTTGAAAGTCCTGAGACATGGTTTTAAATGTTTTGGAAAAACCTTTAAAGCGGCTTATTTTGCTCCGGCCAATAAACTAAACCCGGACACTCGACAATTGTACTCGTCCAACAAGCTCACTATAACAAGACAACTCAAATACAGTCATAAAAATGAAAACTCCATTGATATTGTTTTAGGTCTTAACGGACTTCCCCTTGTTACAATGGAACTTAAAAACCCAATGACAGGACAGACCTGGAGAAATGCCGTTCATCAATACAAACATGATAGAGATCCAAGAGAAATTTTGTTTCAATTTAAAAAAAGAACCCTGGTTCACTTTGCTGTTGATACGGATGAAGTTTATATGGCAACCCAATTAAAGGGGAGTAAAACTTATTTTTTGCCATTCAATCTTGGAAACAACAATGGAGCGGGAAACCCTGAAAACCCGGATGGTTATAAAACAAGTTATCTTTGGGAAGAAATTTTACAAAGAGACAGCCTGATGGATATTGTGGCCCGCTTTATTCATTTGGAAACAAAAGAAAGAAAGATTCAAAACAAAAAAATTAAAAAAGAGACTGTAATATTTCCCCGTTATCACCAGTTGGATTGTGTGCGAAAACTGGTTGCATCCGCCAAAGAGAAAGAAACCGGTGTTAATTATCTGGTTCAGCACTCTGCCGGAAGTGGGAAAAGTAATTCCATTGCCTGGTTGACCCATCGCCTGGCAACACTTTTTAATGATAAAGATGAAAAGATATTTGACTCTGTTATTGTGGTAACAGACCGACTGGTCCTGGATCAACAGTTACAGAATACAATTTATCAATTTGAACATAAACAAGGTGTTGTTGAGAAAATCAATAAGGATTCTACCCAATTGGCAAAGGCTATTTCTTCAGGAGTTCCCATCATAGTCACCACTTTACAAAAGTTTCCTTTTGTCGCTGAGAAAATGGAAAAACTCAGAAAATACGCTGTGATTGTTGATGAGGCTCATAGTGCCCAGGGGGGAGAATCCGCCGCATCTTTAAAAGAAGTCCTAGCTAGTGCCACTATTAAAGAAGAAGCCAAAAAACAGGCAGAAGAGGAAGGAAGACTGGATTATGAAGAAGAAATCATCCGTTCGATGAAAAAACGGGGTCATCAGTCGAACATCAGCTTTTTTGCTTTTACAGCCACACCTAAGTATAAAACATTGGAAATATTCGGTGTCCCAGGTGAAGACAGAAAACCCCGACCCTTTCACTTATACAGTATGAAACAGGCCATTGAAGAGGGCTTTATCCTGGATGTTCTGGAACACTATACAACATACAAGGTTTATTACAAATTGATAAAATCCATTGAGGATGACCCTGAAGTGGATAAGAAAAAAGCAGCCCGTGCTTTAGCTCGCTTTATGAGTCTTCACCCTCATAATATTTCCCAGAAAACAGAGGTGATAATTGAACATTTTCGACAATTCACCCGTCATAAGATTGGAAACAAAGCAAAGGCAATGGTTGTGACATCAAGTCGTCTTCACGCAGTCAGATATAAAAGGGAATTTGACAGATACCTTTCTGAAAAAGGTTATACGGATATAAAAACCCTGGTGGCTTTTTCAGGAACAGTCATTGATCCTGACATTAAGGACGTGGAATACACGGAAGTTAAAATGAATAAGGGCATAAGGGAAAAGGAGCTTCCTGAAAAATTTGCCAGCATGGAATACCAGGTTTTACTTGTGGCGGAGAAATACCAAACAGGCTTTGACCAGCCTTTGCTTCATACCATGTACATTGATAAAAAATTGTCCGGTATTCAGGCTGTTCAGACTCTCAGCCGACTTAACAGAACCTGTGTAGGCAAAGAAGACACTTTTGTCCTTGATTTTGTCAACGAACCTGAAGATATTCAGGAGGCTTTTCAGCCTTATTATGAAAAAACCCTTGTCGGTGAACAAGCAGAGGCCAAGCATCTCTATGAGCTTCAGTCCCGTTTAGACAGTTATCAGATTTATTATCAAAAGGAAGTTGAGGAATTTTGCAGGATTTTTTATCGACCAAAGAAAGTTCAGACCCAATCCGATCATGGAAAAATGAATGCCTGCATTGATCCTGCTGTTTCACGATTTAAAGAGAAGGAAGAGTCTGAACAGGAAGAATTTAGAAAAGTGTTGATAGCTTTTCGCAATTTGTATTCTTTCTTATCCCAAATTATTCCCTTTCAGGATTCCAGTCTTGAAAAACTTTATTCATACATCCGTTATTTGCTGAAAAAACTACCAAGAAAAGATTCAGGTCCCTCTTATCATTTTGATGATGAAATCAACTTAAAGTATTATCGTCTTCAAAAAATAAGTGAAGGATCAATTTCCCTTGAAAGTGGGCAGGATAGTGAAATCTCCGGCCCCACATCCGTTGGAACAGGAAAATCACATGAAGAAACCATTGAACTTTCCCAGTTGATAGATATTTTAAATGAACAGTTTGGGACAAATTTCACCCAGGCGGATCAGCTTTTTCTGGATTCCATTAGAGAGGATGCTGTGGCTGATTCCGATTTAAGAGAGTCAGCCCGGGCCAATTCAATGGAAAATTTTGGATATGTTTTCCTTAAAAAACTGGAGAATTTATTTATTGAACGAATGGAACAAAATGAAGATATGACAGCCAAATTTATGAATGAACAGATTTTTAAAAATACTGTTGAGCAATCTCTCTTAAAACAGGTTTACGAACAAATTAACACCACTCAGACAGATTGATAATGGTTTTCCTCACGCATTCACTTGATCTCTTTATTGGTGCCCCAGCAAAGCTGGGGATTTACCGATTTTAATTATTATGGTACACTGTTTGTCACCTATTAAATTAAACATCAGTCTCAGTTAATGATGGGCAACACTGGGAACTTTTTAATTGGTGGTCAACACATACTGGGTAGAATCCCATACATACATAGATAGAGGCAGTTCATGATAAATAAGATAACATTGGCAAAAATTGCCAGTTACAAAGATGAAGCATCGTTGGAAACCGACAAAAAAGTAAATCTTATTTATGGATTGAATGGATCAGGGAAAACAGTTTTTTCAAACTATTTAGAAAACCTGGAAGGAGAACATTTTGTTCATTGCTCTATTGAGGGTTTCAAAAAAGATGAACAAAAAATACTCGTCTATAATCAAAGTTTTGTAGAAAAAAATTTTTATGAAACAGAGAGACAAAAAGGCATTTTCACTTTGGCCAAAGACAATGCGATCGCTTCGCAAAAAATAAAAGAAGCTGAAAGTGAAAAAAAGAATATGATTGAAGAACGAGAGAAGTTAAAAGAAAATCTTGATAAAAATGAAACTGAAAGTGAAAAAAACAAAGATAACGCAAAAGACGAAACTTGGAAAATTAAAACAGAATACACTGGTGGAGACAGAATTTTTGACAAGGCTGGGTTTTTAGATAAATTAAAAGCTAACAAAGATACTCTTTTTGACTATCTCATAAACTTACCTTTGATTGATTCCAGTAGAAGCATTGAAGATATAAAATTTGATTTGTTAAACATTTCCGAAGAAGCCACTGAAAGAGAAAGATTGACTACTATAAACAGAGAAAACTTTTCTAAGGTTGAAAAAGATGAAATTTTTCAAAAAGAGATAGTAGGGAATGAAAACTCTTCCATAGCAGGACTTATAAAAGAATTGGGAAATTCTGATTGGGTAAAAAAGGGGATAGATGAATATGTTGATCTTAATCAAAGAGGAAATTGCCCTTTTTGCCAAGAAAAAACTTTAACTGATGAGTTGGTCGCTGATATAAAGAACTATTTTGACGAAGCCTATGAAAAGGATTTGGGGAAGATAAAAGAACTTTATGAAAGCTACAAAAATCTAAAGAAAAATTTTATTCTCAATGAATACAAGAAAGATTTTTTTACAAATGAACAAAATTTACAAATGGAAAAGCATTTTGGGAGTTTGAGCAAAGTGATTGATGGAAATTTAAAACTACTGGATCAAAAGATAAAACAGCCCAGTTCTTCTATTAATCTCTCTTCAAGTGCCAATGTCATAGAAGATATGAATAAATTTATTGAAAGTGTCAACAGGGATATAACAGAATTTAACGAAAAAATAAAGAATAAAAAAGAGGAGCAGAGAAAGCTCAAAAAAGAATTTTGGAATATTTTGAGAAAAAAATATGATTCCATTATAGAATTCTATATCAAAGAGAAGAAAGGTTTGGATCAAAAAAAAGAAGAAATAAAAACAGAAATAAAATCTGTGAGTAATAGTATTGAAGAGAAGAAACGCATCATTGGGGAATGGCAAAAAAAAGTTGTCAACATAGGTGAAGTTGTTGAAAAAATTAACCAACACCTATTAGATTTTGGAATTCAAGACTTTAAAATAGTTAAATATAGCGATAGAGAGTACAATTTAAAAAGAAATACGGATGATAATAAAACCATATTCAAATCATTGAGTGAAGGAGAAAAAACAGTAATTAGTTTTTTGTATTTTATAGAGTTGTGTGTGGGTAAAGAGGAGACTGATGATACAAAAAATAAAATCATTGTTATTGACGATCCCATTTCTAGCCTATCCCATATGTATGTCTTCAATGTAGCAGAGCTAATAAAAAGAATTTTTTTGAAAGGAACTGAAGAAGCATTTATCCAGGTATTTGTTTTAACTCATAATTTATATTTCTTTCACGAGTTGATTGATAAAAATAAAAAGAATGATAACAATATACAGGGCTTGTTTAGGATTTCAAAAAGCCAATCTAGCACTATCAAAAAAATGAAAAAAAATGAGATACAAAATGAATATCAATCCTATTGGGCAGTCATAAAGAGTGGAAATCAAGACACCATGTTTTTAGTTGCTAATTCCATGAGAAATATTATAGAATACTTTTTTGGATTTATTGACAAGTCTGAAAGTATAAATAATCTTTTTCAAAGAGAAGAATTGAATGGTCCCAAATATAGTGCTTTCAAGAGATATATTGATCGAGAATCACATACAGACCCACCGAATATTTCGGATTATAAAGAACGGAACCTTGAGCATTTCAAAGAAGTATTTCAGAAGGTCTTTGAAGTGACCGGATATAAAGAGCATTATGAAAAAATGATGCAGTAGTGCTAATCGGGCTGATTATTTATTATCCTTTAAAAAATAATTTTTTTGCTGTTTTACCAACTTTTTGGCAACTATAACCTTAGATGACCTACTTCACAAAAAGCCTACCGGTTCTTTTCCCTTGAGAAAATCCGGTCCCTTTTTTTTAAACGGATCCGTTTTTCCAGAATTAAAGTTTTAAATCTCTAATAATGTTATTATTTTTGTAAATTTTATCTTCAAGATCACATTTTTTTTCAAAAAGTTCAAAATATTTTTCTCTAATCTCTTTTTTTTCTTTTTGACCTTCAAAATAATACATTTTTTTTAAAATTTCATATAGTTCCTTATTGATTACTTCAAGTTTTTTCATACTCTCTTTTATTTCTTTTGGAGCTTTTTCTTTAAAGGCTTTAAGAATTTTAAGAATGTCTCCATTATGTTCTTTTTTCCAAGTCAAATTCTTCATATTTTGCTCTCATTCGTCTGTGATTTTAGGAAGATGATCCAGTTTTAAATTTTGAAAATCAATTGGATGGGTCCATTTTAACCACTATTTTTAATTCACTCTCTTTTATTTGTATTCTCGATTCTGTTGTAAATTCCAGTTCTGCAAACTTTTTTGTTATCTCTTCCAAAAGTTCTTCATTTTTAAAACAACAAATATTCCCTTCTGATTTTTCTAATTTAAACCCTTTGTCTTCCATTGCTTTTATAAGTGCTGAAAAGTTCATCGTTTACCTCTTTGTTTTTCCATTTTTAGGCAAATTCTGAACTCAGTCAATAAAAAAAACTCATTTTCATATAATTTTAAATGTATAACATTTATATTGACCAACAAATAAGTTACACTGATCCGGTTTGAGTTTTCATGGATTTTCCTTTTCTAAAAAACCAGAAAATTCGTAAATCGTTGAGTTACCACGCATTTTCAGGTTTTTCTGATGTGATAAACTGAAGTTCTGAAAGGGGTATGGGGTTTCAGAGCTGATTTTTTCAGCTTTTATCAGGACAAATCGGAAAAAACCCCAATGATTTAGTTTTCCACTGCGGATCAGTGGGTGGATTTTCCGGAAAGTGGGTGAATTTGATTGCCTTAAAAAACCGCAGGACCAAAATATTTGTATGTAAGGGGCCCATAGATCTGAGGGCTTCCTATGATTCCTTATTTCAAAAAGCCAAAACAGTTTTCAATAAGAATCCCTTTTCAGGTCATTTGTTTCTGTTTTTGAATAAATCCAGAACTTCCTGCAAGTGTTTCTATTATGATGGCACGGGTTTTGTGATTTTATCAAAAAGGCTTGAACGCGGAGTCTTTTCAAAAACTCACCTCCTTTGTGGTAAGAGAATGTTTCTGACAGAGGCTGAGTTTGGTTTGTTCTTTGAAGGAGCTTCTCCCGGAAAAAGATTTATGAGAAGTCCAATACAGACAAGGGGTTCTTTTCTCTCCCGGTTCAATACGCCAAACGCGATCAATTAAAAAAACATTCCCATTGAGTCAAAACTTGCAGAAATTAAAGTTGTGATTTTTAATATTCTTCATGAATCAATAGGCTTTTTTTGAACCCATTTCTTTTGATAAATTAGAGTGCTTTTCCAAATCAGATCTTATTGTTTTATTTCGAGGAGAGCAGAGCCTTCGCAGGCAGTTTGAGAAAGAGGTTAAACGCCTTCAGGAATTAAACAAGGAATGCAAACAAAAGAGACTAAACATTGAGGACCAGTACATTTCCCTTAAAAACAGATTTTTTGGCAGGAGTTCAGAGAAAGAAGTCAAGTCCAAAGAGGTTCAAAAAAAGAGTTCCGGAAAAAACAAAAAAAAGACAAGGGTCTTACTTCCCTCCCGCAGGCATCCCGACATTCCATTAATAGAAAGAGATGTTGAATTTGAGAAGATTCCCTTTTGCAGATGTTGTGGTCATAAGATGAGGGATACGGGATTGACTGAAAATAGTGAATTTTTAACTGCAATTCCAGCTCAGTATATGGTGATCAGACAAAAAAGACATAAATACAGTTGCGGGAAGTGCTACAGTTCCATGGTAACAACCCCCGCTCCACCGAGAGTGAGACCTGGTGGTGGATACAGCGACGACATGATGATTGATGTTTCCGTGAGCAAATACTGTGATCTGATTCCCATAGAGAGATACGCAAAGATGGCCTGTCGTCTTGGCTTAAGATATCTTCCTCCTCAAAGCATGATCGAACAAACCCATTATCTGGGGGAGTTTATAGAGGGGGTTTATGACAGACTCAAAAAGAAGATACTTTCTTCCAGAGTCCTTCACGCTGATGAAACCCCCCACAGAATGCTGGAGGGGGCAAAAAAGTCAAGATGGTATTTATGGGGTTTTTCCACCGAAGAGGACTGTTATTTTGACATCAAGGGAAGTCGCTCAGGGAGTGTGGCTTCTAATTTTCTATTAAAGTCCCAATGCAAGTATTTGGTGAGTGATGTTTTTTCGGGTTATTCCAAAGCTGTCAAGCAGGCAAATAAAGAGCGAAAAGGGAAGAAAAAGTCGGAGAAAATACTCAATATCTACTGCAATGCCCATTCCAGGCGAAAGTTCAGGGAAGCCTCAACTCATTTTAAAGGTGAGGCTGAGTTTTTCATTGATCTTTATAAAAGATTTACCGTTTATACAAAATATCCAGGGATCGTCCTCCTGATCGCGTGTTAAAAGTTCGTCGTTTAATGAAACCCCTGTTTGAAAAAATGAAGTCACGGGCCATGGAGAAAGTAAAATGTTACTCCAGCAAGAGTTCCATAGGCAAAGCTATGTTCTATTTTCTGAATAATTACAATGGACTGACCTTTTTTGTGGACGAAGCTGATTTACCTATTGATAACAATTCCCTGGAGCGTTTATTACGCAATCCTGTTATTGGCAGAAAGACCTGGTATGGGACTCATTCATTGAGAGGGGCCAAAACAGCAGCCATACTGTTTTCAGTGATGGAATCCTGCAAGCTCAATACTGTGAACCCCAGGAAGTATCTGAAACAATTGATTGAGGATATGCACCAGGGCAAAAAACTCTACACTCCAAGTGAATTTAAATTTAAATCTTTACAAAAACAACAATAACGGGGTAGCTTTACGATTTACGAAAATTCAAACACGATCAGTATAAATATATAAATTTTAAGAAAAAGGGGAAATTATGGGTAGAAAAAAACTATTAAAAAAACAAAGAAAACACAAACTTACTGTGGTCCGTTTGATGAGCGAAGATTTAAGACATATCAAATTTTTTATGGAAGTTCATAAGATTGATGGATCACCTGGCACCTTTTTAAGGAATTTTTTTTATGCGGCTACCCAAAGAAGAACAGCCTGGCACTCCATTATTAAAAAGATGAAAATGGAAGAGGCAAAAAATTAAGCCCTGCTATGAAAAAAATAAATAGCTCATGAGTTTTATTTTTTTTCATTCAATCTCATTTCTGAAACTTCGTCCAAAATTGCTTCACATTCCAGTTTTCTTTCCTTTCTCCACTCACTGGATTATTCCTGATATTTCCTTTAGAGAAAATCCCAAATCCTTGGTTTCTTTGTTGAAGACAAAAGAAATTGGATGAAAATCTGCTATAAAAACACGACTTGACCAGGCAAGCCATCTTCTGATTTATTGTGATGGAATTATTGTTTTAGTCGGTTGTTCCTCCCCTCTACCTGAGAGCCTGAAAATGCCATCAAAGAAAATCCCTGAAAAACGAAAACAACAGGCCCATAATGCTCTGTTCAACGAAACCTTCATCAATGAAAAATACGGACTGGACATCTTTCGCCTTGTCTTTAAACCCTCTGAGTTCAAACTTTTTAACTGGAAAACCTTAAAACCTGAAATGACCGTCTTTATGGATGAAGAGGGTAATGAAAAGCGTATTGATCTTTTATTCTCAGTTCAGGTCAAAGGCTCCAAAAAACAGGTGCGTATTTTTTTCCTGCTTGAACACAAAAGTCATCAGGACCCCCAATTGCTCCGGCAGGTTCTGGGGTATCAGACTTGTATTTACAATCGCTGGAATTATCCGGTCATTCCCATTCTTGTTTATCATGGGCGACAAAAATACTGGAAGGGTCCGTTGGGCTTTCAGGACTCCCTGGAGGGATTGACTCCTGTTTTGAAACAAAAATTTGGGAAAAATATCCTCAATTTTTGTTGTAAGCTGTTGAATATTCATGATATTGATTTATATCGTGGAATGGGCAAAAGTTTGCTTTCCAGACCCATTTTGCTTATAATGGGAAGTATCTGGAAACTCCGCCGGGAAACCATTGCGGAATTGTTTCAGATGGGTACAACTCTGGGTGAAAAGGATCAGAGGTTTTTGGTTCAAAAGGCGGTGGATTACATCCGTCGAAATGATCCGAATTTCACATTGAGCGTACTCAGGAGTATAGAAGAAGAAACCATAGAGGAGGATCAAAGGCTTATGTCAGCATTACAGTGTTCCCTGGATGAAGAGAGAGAGAAGGGAATTAAAAAGGGTCGTAGAGAAGGCCATAAAGAAGGGACTCAAGAAGCAGCGTTACGGATGATTCAACGTGGTGCCGATTTGGAAACCATTTGCCTTTATACAGGACTTACTTCCAAAGAAGTGGAAGAGTTACGTCAAAAGGCTAAAAGCATAAAGCCTGATTAAATCCCCATAACAAAGTAAAAAAGTCTTAAAAATCTCTATAAAAAAAACGAAAAAATAATAAATAAAAGAAAAATCTCTCCGCCTAAAAAAGCGGTGACTCTGGCTTTAAAAGCCTTTGAAGGCTTATAAGTTTTAAAGCACTCATGGTCCGTTTCCGTTTTCAATCTTTGAAACAGAAGCGGGAATCAGCCCCGCCATTTCGTCAGGTTTAGCCTGGATCATATTTCTGGGTCTTTCTCAAATTCTTTAACTTCTCTGAAATATTCAAATCATTCATCACCGGATTTTAAACCAAATTAGTAAATTAAAATTCTGAAAAAATAAAAAAAAAAAATAACGATCGAAAAAAATAAAAAAAATTTTAATTTTTTCAAAAAAATATTTTCACCAATAGAAACATATCTTTAGAAATTTTTGTTCTGAAAACCATTGATGGTTCTAAAAAAAATTTTAATTGTTTTGATGGAAACTCAAACTTTTTATGAGGGTTAAGGATGTTAACAAGGTTAACGAAATCCCTATAAGTAGGAGGGTATGAAAAATGAAGCATGAAAAATCTTGTTTGGTCTTTAGCGGAACAACCACCATAGCCAGGGGTTTTGTGTGGCTGGCCCGTTGGGTTTTTAAGAGCTTGAAGGCCTTTTCCTGGCTTTGGATACACACACAGGAGGAAAGTGTCATGGAAAGTTTTAAAGACCCTTGTGGCGACCTTTTGGGGGTTTGGGCGGCTTGCCACCAACAAGCAAAAAAGGGGCTTTAGCCCCTGCTCCAAAGGAGCTTTTTTGGGACTCTGATATCAGAGTCCATACTTGCATCACACAAATGACTCCAAATGACCCAAAAAGACTCCAAACGAAAACAGGAAAAAAATATGTAACAAACAGGGAAAATAAAAATGACAAAACTCTATAGGAAAAAAGTAAAAAAACAATTTCAAAACTAACAAATAGAGGAGTTGGTATGAATCAAAACAACAAAACAAAACTATCAAAAGGAGGCACAAGCTGTGTACGAATGTCTCCCTCTGAATACAAACGAATGAAAAAGGATAGCAGGACATCCGGCAAATCGATTCCTGAACTTTTGAGGGACTCTTATTTTGGAAACCTTCCAGTAAAGGTGCTTGTCAATAAAAATGATCTGGACATTTTGAGAAAAGATTTAAACCGAATCGGAAATAATCTCAATCAAGTTGCCAAAAGATTAAACTCAGGTCTTATGCACGGCTGGAGTAACACTTTGAGCCTCGTTTTGGAACAATTTAAAATTTTAACCAATCAAATTTATTACGGCTATGGCGTACCTAAAAATTAAATGGAGAAAAGATATTTCCAAAAATCAGGGAATGTCGGCAAAAAAATACGAGAAGTATTTACTTAAAGAAAGAAGCACGGAACTTGTGGTCGATTGTCACAACTGCGTTGCGGGAGATGCAATTTCACAATTTGAGAAGACTCAATTATTTTATGGAAAAAATAAGACTCGTCGGGAGGAAAATCTTAACGTCGCCTTTGAGGTGATTCACAGTTTCAGCCCCCAGGAAAGTAAACTTTTATCAGCAGAAAAGGTCAATTTTATGGGGGTGGAACTGGCAAAACGCTATTTCCCGGACCATGAGTTTATGGTGGTCACACATACAGACACAGACAAGACTCACAATCACATTTTAGTCAATCCTGTGAACGAAAAGACCGGAAAAAGAGATGTAACAAATAAAAAGAAACACCTCTACAACCTCCGGGCCGTTGCTAATGATATTTCAAGGGAAAATGGACTCTCTATTATCCAGCAAACTGAAAAAGAGAAAAAAAGAAATATCCCACAAAAGATCAGGGAAGTTCAACGAAGAGGTGGAAGCTCTTACCGCCTGGACCTTTTTCAGAAAGCTGACTTTGCCAGAAGTTATGCAACAAATTTTGATGAGTACGTCAGTCTTTTAAATGAATTGTCTATTCAGGTTGGTATTACTGAAAAGACCATTACCTACTACTATCACGGACATGAAAAAGGGATCAGAGGTAAAAAACTGGGTAGCAATTACAACAAGTCCGGTCTCATTGAAAAGTTCAAATCAAATAATGAATTGTTTGAAAAACAACCACAAATAAGGAGGAAAATCAGAGATGGAGTCAGTAATTTTCGGGATGGAAGAAGGAATCTTTTGGGAACTTCAGGGTCATTACAAACTATCAGAGGAGATACGAAAGAGGACAAAACAAAAACTTGCAAAACTCATTCTGGAACTAACCGTCATTCTCGTAGGAGTTATCTTCCTTCAGATCACACTCTTAGGGGTTCTGTTATACCTGTTAGCGAGATAAGAAAAGCCTCAAGCAGTGACATTTTGAAATACTGTGAAAAGCACAACATAGCCTATAAAACAAACCAAAAGGGAGAAACTGTTTTAAAAGGAAGGGAACACGTTGTTATAAGTGGCAACAAATGGACAAACACAAAAAATAAAACCACGGGATCCCTTATTGAACTTGTGAGCCTTCATGAAGATGTGAGTTTTTTGGGAGCTATTTCAAAAATCACAGATAACAAAAATCTTTTGCTTCTGGAAAAGTATTTTGGAGAAGTCAAAAGACCTTACAAATCCTTTTATATTCCCAAAATAGAGAAGGAAAATCCAAAGATTGCAAAATCAAAACTCAAACAATTTTTTAAACACCATAGGATCAATAAAAGCCTCTCTGATGATCTTTTTAAACAAAAAAGAGTTCAGGTGGATAAAAAGGGAGGCATTTGGTTCTATCTGGATGAAGAGCAAAAAGAGGCCATTTGTTACACTTTGGACCCAAATAAAGGTTACAAAGTTCAATACTATGGGAGCAGAGAAACCCCATCATCTATTCACTCCCACGGAAATGAGAGAAAAGTCACTGTTTATACTGATTTTCTCGATTTTTTAAAAATCAACGGAAAAAAAGCCTTTAACAGAAAATCAAAGAGAACCCTTGTTTTAAAAGGGCTTGATGAAAAATCTTTTTACATTTTCCTGGCAACAAGACCAAACATCAAAAGCATTGAGTTTGTTAAGTCCGAAAATAAAGAGCAACAAATCAATCAAAAAGACTTTATTGAACGGCAAAAAAAGAAACTCAGATCTTTTGATATTACTGTGTCCTCTTTTTCATTGGAAAAAGTCATGAAAAAAGAGCGTGGTCTGGGCCTGGAATTTTAAAACTTAATCAGGAGGTCAATGATATGGAACAAGACAATATTTTAAAAACGCCGAGACCAAAACCAACAACTACAAAAAAGGCTCCAAGGAAAAATGACTATTCCACAGTTCGTTTTAACAGGGATTTTATGAAAAAGGTCTCAAAACTTGTGGATAGGGCCAATAAAAAATCTTTCGGGAGAAAGATAAAGCCCGGAATGATTCTTGAGAGTCTTTTCAGTCTTTCTGATGAAAAACTCCTGGAAAAAGCTATTAAAAAAGCCCAGGAAAACTCCCTGTCATTGAATGACAAAAGAGAAGTCTTTTTTAAAGAAAGACTTACCAAATTCAACGGCTCAAAAGAGCAGATGGAACTCAAAATGATGGAAATTTTCGACCAGTATTTATCAGAAAATCAAAGCTGATTTTTTTGCGAAAATTTCTTTTTCCACTGGATTAAATTAAAAATTTCATTTATCAAAAGGAGGCTTGACATGGTTTCAGATAACTGTCAGGATAAAAAATGTAGCGGTCAGAGTGTCGGTCATAAGACTTGTGACTCTGACAGATTCTTTGAAAATTTAATATGGATGACGACAGAGGAAGCGGCTCGATACCTGCGTAAAAGTGCCAATGCAATAAGAATCATGGTTCATAAAAAGATTCTTAAAGCAAGAAAGTTTCGTCGAAGACTCTATTTCAAGAAGGATGAACTCAATGCCTTGATTGAAACCTCATTTATTAAAGGAGGTTATTGATATGGCAATTAGTACATACAAAGAAGATGGAAAAGAGTTTTATCAACGTTTATGTTCAAGCACGAGGAAAAGAAGATGGCGGTCTGAGGGTTCAAAAAAGGAAGACGAAAGTCAAAACTCTTTCTGAAGCTCAAAAGATTGAAAAAATTCTTTTCAAAGTAGTTATTGAGAAGGTTGCAAAACTTGAAGGCCGGGGTTTAACCTGGAGAGACATTGTTGACAGATGGGAGATTAAAGCCCGCTCAGGATGTCTTGGAGACCAGTATTTAAACAATCGCCCCCTCATTAGAGCCCATGTGGACAGATTAAACAAATACACAAAAACCTGGTTTAATCGCAGGGCTTCTGATTTAACCAAAGGTGATGGCAGGCAGGTTTTAAATGCTGCTAAGGCTGACGGATTGACAGCAGGGACTTTGAAGAAAATCAAAACTTCAGTGAATGTTGTTTTTAATTGGGGAATTGAAGAAAAGTATATTCTTGGTGCTTCTTCATCTCCTGTTGAGGGATTGTGTGTTTCAGATAAAGAGGAAAAAATACCTCAGATTTTAACTCTTGAGGATATTCGGACTCTTCTTGAAAAAGCACATGACTTGAAACACCCTTGGTATCCAATCTGGATGTTTGCTTTCTTAACTGGTATGAGAAGTGGTGAGTTGAAAGCCCTACAGTGGAAGGATATAGATTTTGAGAAACGCTTAATTAAAGTTTCTAAATCTTATAGCCCCCACCTAAAGGCTATCAAAAGCACAAAAGCCGGGTACTGGCGAAGTGTTCCAATTTCAAATGACTTAAAGACAGTCATTTTGGAATTGAGAAAAAACAACCCAGACCCAGAAGACTTTGTCTTACCACACCACTATGCCTGGTCTAACGGACAAGCTGGAAAGATTCTGAGAAGTTTCCTAAAAGAGATAGGAATAGACAAGGAAATTGTTTTCCACACTCTCAGAGCTTGTTTTGCCACTCATATGCTGGCCCAAGGCGTAGATCAAGCCACCATAATGAAAATTGGTGGCTGGAGAGATATTAAAACTTTTCAGATCTATGTTCGACTGGCTGGTGTTGAAGTTAAGGGAGCCACAGACGTTTTGGACATTCCGTCCAGGATGCAGCCTGGCCCTGAAACTCATAAAATTTTGAGTTTCAGTAATCATGTGAGGAGAGTCTGATTGGGCTTATCTCACAAAATTTTTTATTTCCGGGTATTTCCTGAAAACGCTACCTCTGACTACAAATATTATCTATATTAGTAAAATTGTTGCGGGGCATTTGTCCGCTCCAGCGAACCATCGGTTCTATTCCCAAATTTTGTAAGTATTTTAAATAACAGGAAAAACTTTAGAGTCGTCTATTCCAAGGGATTTGAGTTGAGTCACTTGAAGTCGCATCAAGTCACATTCGGTGACTTCATTCTGTCTTCACTTTGGCTTCACGGAAAATTGGCCCTGGATGGGTAAAGGGAAAGTTATCAGCCTCTTTTGTGGATGGATGCGGGACAAGCCGTATCCCAATAGCCAGTAAAAAAGCCCACCTTTTGGTGGGCTTTTTTTTTGAGGTCTTCTCCATTAACGGGGGCAAACGACAGTGTTATTTTTAAGTTATACCAAAATCATACCGGCCTTATTGGGATCAAACCCATCGGGAAATATGGTTTTTAAATCATATTTCGCCCCTTTAAGATCAACTTCAGTAAGATATGTTTCAGCTAAATTTGCTCCTTTGAGGTTCGCTCTTGTAAAATCAGAATCTGTAAAACCAGAAGCTGTAAGGTCAGCACCAATGAAAATTGCTTCTGTACAGTTTGCCATTATAAAGTTTGTTGTTTTAAGTTTCGCTCCCGTGAAATCTGAATTCATAAGATTTGTCTCTATAAAGTTTATTGATCTTAAAAACATTTCATCTTCCTCTCCAGAAATCATATTTATGAACTTTGCCTTTTTAAGATTTGCTCTTTTAAATACTGCTCCTGCGAGGTTTGCTTCTGTAAATATTGCTTCTGTGCAAATTGCCTCTGTAAAATCTGTCTTCGTAAGATCTGCTTTTGTGAATATTGTTCCTTTGCAGTTAGCCTTTGTAAAAATTGCATTTACGAGTTTTGTTCTCGTAAGATTTGATTCTAAAAAAGTCGCTCCTGTGAAATTTACATTTTTTAATTGTGCCTCTGTGAGGCTTGACTTATGAAAATCTGTTCCAAATAAATTGCTATTTTCCAAGTTTACGGTATATTTATATTTCTTTTCAATAGAGCATTGTTCTTCACTGCGTCCCCGGATGAAGGATATTATTCCGTTTACGTCGTCTTTAAGTATGATTTCACTGTTTTTTAGATGAGAGTTCTTTTTATCTTTATCTGCACCAACGACATCCTTTTCTTTTTTCTCTTCCTCAACATTTTTTTGTGTTGAACTTCTAAGAAAAGCACAAAATGAAGCCATAATTTGAATATGGTAATCCTTTGAGCATTCCCTGGACAAATGTGACAGGGCATAAATACCACCACAACGGATAGCAAGGTTCTCATGACCAAGCATATCTACACTTCTTTGATAACGTTCATTTAAAATAGATTTTTGTGTTGCGTCAGCTTGTTTCTGAGATGAAACAGCTTGATTTGCAGCAATGGAACTTCGCCATAGGGCTAAAGGCAAGCCAATAATAGGGGTCAAAATTAAAATAATATTTCGCCAAATTTCACTATGGCTTGATAGATAATCCCAAAATAAAATAGTAGAAAATACAATAAGTAAAGTGTACCCAAGAATTACTTTTCCCATATTGAACTCCCTAAACTAAACATCTATAACATCTTTTTTCTTATAAAAAACGATATAATTCATTATATTTTACACTACTTGTTTTTCATTTATACCCTGAGAGATATATCCTAATTTTTGGAACTTTTCCTGGTTTGTCAATTTGAACAACTGTTTCTATTCTGTTGAGCCACTTGAAGTTGCATTAAGTCACACCTTGTGACTTCATTTTATCTTCACTTTGACTTCACGAAAAATGACTCCTGGATGGATAAGAAGCAGCCCTCTTTGGCGGGTAACATCAAAAAAAAGAAGGAATTGGAAATATTGGTTTATATCGAAACTGGTTGAAATTTCCAGTGCTTTTCTTTGGGAAATTCACTTGAAATTTTTCTTTGATCTCTAGTTATATCATCAATATAGGGAATTTGTTCTTCAAATTCTCCGAATAGTTCTTTAGACCAACCCAGTTCACAAACTTTTTTAAAAATCCATCTTTGAGCCAACTTTTTACTAAAGGTAGGAGGTCTGTTATCTATGGGTATCTCTGACAACAGTCTGAAATGCTCTTTACTTACTTCATTCAATGTTGCATTTACATCCTTAAAAAGTTTTTCTGAGGATTCTTTGAGATTGTCACGTTTTTCTAATAGCTTGTCTAATTCCTCCTCCCACTCAGAAAGATTTTGAAGATTTATCTGTGAAATATAATCCAAATATCTATTTTTGAGAGTTTCGTCAGACAAACTATTGGCAAACTCAATATGGATATCTCTGCCAGTTTTAAGTTTTTCAGTCAGAGGGATTGAAGACCAATTATGAATACAACTCATAGTATATTTGCCAAAGTCACCAAGAGAAGGATACAAAGAATGTTTAATATCAGAAAGAGAATCATCATTTTCAAGTTTGTCAATTTCTTCCTGGCTTGGATTTTCGATAGGCCAATCGCTCTTATAAGAAGGTCTAAAGATATTCAAATCAATATTCTCGTTAAGCAATTTTTTATAATTAGCATATTCCAAAACTCCTCGTGCGTAATCACGCATAAGAATATCTGGATAAGGCTTATTGTTTTTAAAAACAGTCTGATAAACAATATCTGCAATTTCTTTAATAAATTTATTTTCTTTTTGAACTAAGACAGCCCCATAGACAGCAGCATACAATCTTTCAACCAGATATGGATCATTTACATTTTTGTATTTCTTTATAAATTCAGGAATTTTATCTGGAATATGTGAAAAAACTCTGGAAAGTCCTATTGTTGCATCATCTCTTACTTTTCGATTGGTACAAGTGGTAGTCCACAACAAAACTATTGCGGTCAGTTCGAGACGTTTCTCTTCCACATTCTTTAATTTTGCATTTAATGACCAATTAAGGATCGTTCTCAAAATAGACTCTCCCTGAGTTTCATCCTCTTCTCTATCAGCCCATGCAACATAGATTGACCAGAAGTGATCCCTTTCAGGTAACTTTTTTTTCGTAAGATTCTTATCCAAAAAACAAGCGTTCCAAGGGTGATCCGGTTCTATGGCTAAAGAAAGAAGTACATCAAGCCTTTTATCTCTACCGAGAAATTGTTTTTTATTAAATAATTCCAAAGTTCTATCTGAAAATGAATCCAGAGACCGAAATGTCAACATTTCAAAAAAAGTGCTGTCAAAAAATTCTGTATAAATCATATCTGAACACTCTGGGACCAAATCAATAAATTCCTTCCCATACTTTTCAGGAACAATGACACCAAAAGCTTGGAAAATACCTTTTAATCGGTTAAATTGATCCAAAAAACCATCTTTAAAATAACTCTTAATCAGGGATTCTAAACCTTCCGTATTTTTGTGTTTTGTTATCAAATTTTGAGCTATAAAATAGTCGCTGAATCTTTCGTAAGTAAAACGAACAATTTCATAACCTCTTTCTCCCTTTGAGTAATCAATATCCAATGAAAGAAGTCCTTCACTTATAAATAAATCGGTTAAACTTTCGGGAAATTGCACTTTAGAATCGCAACTGTCAATAATATTCCGAACTTTACTTGTTGGTAAACCAGACAAATTGCCTGGGAACAGCTTATCAACAAAACTGTTAATGGCTTTTTCTACTATGTTTTCTCCAGGTAAATATCTTTTTTTTCGGCTTATAACTTCTTTGATACTTTCAACATAAAAATCAAATGTTTTTGTCAAACCTCTTAAGCCTTTTGGGAATGAATCACACCCCTTTTGTTTAAGAGCCTTACAGCAAACTTTAACAAAAAGTGGGTTGCTGAACTCTGGAGCTATTATTGGAACACTTGGTTTGAAAATACCATAATTATTAAGATATTTAGTAGCCGCTCTATGTTCAAAACCCTTGAAACCATGATGCTCTATTCGGATTAAATTCTCTTCATTCAATTCATCAGGAATAATACTTTTAATGAAAGTGTCCCTACAACTTAAAACCACTCCAATATTTTTAAAATTAGAAAGTTCTGACAAAAAATTAGTTGTATAATTATACCAATCGAATTTCTCATGACCTTCATTAATGGCATCAATAACGATTAAAAATCTTGACCGATATGTCTCACCTAAAGCATCCAATGCACCAAGAACTTTTTTTTTAGAAAACTGCTTTAAGTCCAGTCTTTCCAATAGAAAATCAAGAGGGTCTCCACCTCTATAATGTTGACCCAAAATGAATAGTGTTGGTAGGGATAAATTTAATCTTTTTAAGGAAATATCACACAATAAATGAGATTTCCCAATCCCCGCTTTCCCCTGGATTAACATGGCTTTGCTGATTTTTGCTTGTGTTCTTTTTTCTTTTAGAAAATTTTCTATTTTTTCAACTTTATCTTTAAATTGATTCATCTCGTGTGAAATACTACTGTCTCTGTTTTTACCGGTTTGTTTAACTCTTTGTTTATAAATAAGTTTGTAACAGAAATCTAACAACTTTGATACATTATCCAGAACTTTGTTTTTGTTTCTCAGAATAGATTCTTCAGTTATGTTCATTTTATCTGAATCACTTGCTTTCTTCCCTTCTTGAGAAATATCAGAAAATAAGAATGATAAAAAATCTTCATTAAGAAAATCATATATGTTTTGAAAAACTTCTTTATTACTTGAGAAGTTTGATTTATTACTCATGAACTTTTTATAAAACTCATCTTTTAAACCTGACAGTTCTGATACTTTTTGACTTATATCCTCCTGCCAATTTGGTGTCAGACCCACCCCGTCAAGTTTTTTTGCAATTGGTAAATCCAGATGAGATTCTTCTGTGTACCTTTCTCCCAAAGTTTTACGGGATTTATTGGTAATCTCTTTTAAATTCTCAAGATTGATTAAAGGTTCATTGAACCAAAATAAAGCCCGACCGGAAAAATGAGGATCACTCTCTGATAATTTTAAATTTAATTCATGTTTGCCCCAAAACTCAAACTCAACATTCATTCCTTTTAATTTTGCTATTTCTGTCCACTCATTCTTGTATTTGTTCCATTGGCTTAATTCTGATTGTGGTGGATCTCCTTGACTCTTTCTTCGTGAATCAGTTCTGTCACGAGGAATACACACATAGTACCTTGTCAGGTTTGGATGTCTATCCAAAGCTGTTTTTACGGACTTTAAAATCTGCTTCCATTGACTGGATTTTAATGAATCCAAAAAATATTTAGCCTGCCAGCCATGCTCTGAGCCGTCTTTAAGTTTCCAAAAACATTCAACCCCGGCATCTCCGCCAGACCCCTCTTTTCTTAAAAAAACGTCCGCATTTTTAGGAGGAGAGAGGTGAGCTAGTTGACAAACCAATTCTTCAAAACCTTCTTCTTTAGAGCCTCCATAGGGCCGTATATTACGATAATTCAAATTGTTATCCATATTGATCCATTTTTAAAAGTTTTAAAGGCTGGTCTGTCTTTTTTAAACTTTCAGGGTAATGAAAATCCTCTTGAGTGCAAACTGAAAACTTCCCCCATCTTGCTTTTATAAACTCTTCAATCCTTGGGTAGAGGGTTTTGATTTCTTCCAGTTGTCCATTTTGTTTTTTTTCTTCCAATATTCCTGATGGCAGTATGGGTCCCACCATGCTGGAATAAGGAAAGGATTTTTCAAGATTTATTTCCGTGGCATCTTTAGGGCAAGCAGAGTTTCATAAGCGATTGCCTCTTTCAAAGGGTCTATTGCAAATAGAAAATCAAATGCTCTTTCTCCCACCAATAATCTCCCCCTGTTCTTTTATTTTGATATATAAATGGTCCTGAATTTTAGGTTCTATGCGTCTAAATCTCTTAAAGTCAACACTAAAGTCGAGAATCTTTCCATCCCATGATTCACAGAGAATCATCCTATAAAAAATGGACTGGAAGCAAACCCCTTGCCTATCTTTATTTTATCCTGAAAAGACACAGCCTATTCAAAATGAGGGGCACGAATACCGCTCATATCCAACCGGTTCAGTTCCCTTTGCAGGCGTTCTTTGAGCTTTTCTTTGTCATGAAGTGATTTTCCTTTGATCCTACCGGGCTGAACACCTCTTTCCTTAAGACTGACAATCATCTGGGAAACAAAAGACTGGGCACATGAATCCACATTTCCAAAGTCAATTTCAATTTCAGACATTGGAAGTCCGGGGAAGTCAATTTTGCTGACAATCTCCTCAGCCCTGGAACGACCACTTAGAAAAGGTCCTTCCTTGCCCAGTTCAATGACTATACGATGGGTATTTTCATTTGTATCCATGTTCCCTCCGTTTTTATTGTTTTTGCTTCCCCCATTCCGTGTGGACCTGAATGAACCCCTTCTTTGTCTATGCGTAAAAAAAAGTTTCCCGTCCACATATCGAAATTACCCTTAAATGAAGAGATAAAATTTTTCACCTCATTGAGACCCAATCCCCGGTGTCCCCGACCGGCTTGGTTGAGAGAACTTTCAGCTTCCTCAAAGATGTCTTTGATAATTTGTTCCTCGGTCCGCCCTCTTAACTGATTCCTGCGTTTATAGGATCCGTACACACTAACTCCCACGTCACTCAAAGCCACTTCTATACGATGATTGCCATAGACCTGTCCATGAATGTACCCCCAACCTGAGTTATCGGAGGGACCGGAATGATAATAAATATTATCCGCCAATTCAGCAAAAGCCTCGGACAGATCGGTGATATAGTTGGAAGGAACATTGGAATTATCAAGTATTTTTTTACATTCATCGTAAATCCTGTCATTCCTGTCATCAGTAATTTTCATTAGTTGGAAAAAACGGGAAGAGTCATTTTGATCGTGTGGGTATTGATAATCAGTATTCTCAAACAGGCCCATACGGCCTGCGTAATTTTTGGCATCTGTATTATTAGGTAATTTGACATTGATTTTATTCCCCTGAGAGTGGGCCAAATCAAAAAGAGATTTCCATCTCACCAGAGTGAAAGGGTCGAAATGACTGATCTCTTCCAAAGAAAAACTAAGATTTTCGTTCTTTGTTGACCGGATCTCAGATGGTGCCTGCGATAAGTATTTAAAAACATTTGAAGTCATCTGTTGTCAGCCCGATAGGATTGTTTCTGCTATTTTGCAGACCTTTTTTACTTTGAATTATTATACCATATCCTCTTTTAATGACAAATGAAAAACCAGATTGCGGTTATTTGCGGTTTGTCTTTATCAGCAATATGCTGACTCAGGAAGTGGTACTGGTTCAGGAGATATCCATTGTGGGTCATGGGAGAATGTCCACAACGGATGTGCCTGTTTCGGTAAATCGAAAAAGTTGATCACCTGAAAGTGTCCTAATCCTTCACTGAAGTTTCCTGTTTTTCAACGAAAGGATGGGGCTCCTGGGAAAAGCACCACAAAGTTGAAAAAAATTATATAAATAAATCTGAAACCAACGATTCAAAGGAAAAGCCCATGCTTGTAGAACAGACCGTGGAGAAAATGATCCACATGAAAATGTATAAAATGGCAGAGAGTTTTAAACAAAGACTCAGTCAACCCGACCACAGGTCCCTTGAAACCTCAGAGTTTGTGGGGCTGCTTGTTGATGACGAGTTCCAGGAACGGCAGAACAGGAAAATGACTTCCCGTCTCAGACAGGCTCAGTTTAAGGAAAACTCAGCCTGTGTGGAAGACATAGACTACCACCACTCAAGAAACCTTAAAAAAAAGGATGTCCTCTGGTTGAGTCAAAACAACTGGATTGAGAATCATCAGAACATTCTCCTGACAGGCCCTACGGGAGTGGGTAAGAGTTTTATTGCCCAGGCTCTTGGAAACAGGGTCTGTCGCTCTGGATTCAGTGTTCTGTACACAAGGGCGACAAAACTTCTTTTGAGCCTCTCTCAGGCCAGGGTGGATGGCACTTATGTGAACAAAATAAAAAAACTCTCCAAAGTGAAAGTCTTGGTTCTCGATGACTTTGGTCTCCACCCTCTGAGTGATGAAAACAAACAGGATCTTTTTGAGATCATTGAGGATCGTCATGGGGTTGGATCAAGTATTATAACGGCCCAACTTCCCACCGAACACTGGCATGAATATCTGGGGGGTGGAATGCTTGGCGATGGTATTTGTGATCGTCTTCTTAATCATTGTCATAATCTTAAATTATCGGGGAAATCTTACAGGCAAAAAACCGAAAAGTTGACTCAAGACGGCCACTGTGAGAAACTTAAAAAATAGTGTCGCTTTTATACCTCAGTGGCCGCCTTGCTCCGAAACACTGACCGGATAAACCGAAATAGGCACAACCACAATTAGAAAAAATTCATTTATGGGATGGCGGAATATATGACAACCTTGGTTTAGAGCCAATGTTTAAAAATAATAATCTAGCAAGAAAAGAATTTGATTATTTAATTGTTAGTGACGCTTCATCTTCCCTTTTTAGAAAAGAATGGTCTTTCTATCGTCCTCTAAAATCTGCATATCGCCTTGTTCACATAGCACAAGATCAGGTTCGAGCTTTAAGAAGTAGGGCTTTGGTAAACTCATTTAAAAATAATCCAGGATCAGGTGTTTTATTAAGAATGGGAAACACTTCTGAATATATTTTTAACTCAGCAAATGTAACTGGCGTTATTAAAAATGCTTTGTTAGAATCTGATATAAAAAAAATTGCATCAATGGAGACAACACTAAGAAAATTGACTATATCTGAATTTGATTTGTTAGAGCAACACGGATGGGAAGTTTGTGAAGCCACTACTTTTGGTTATGAAAGTCTTAAAGAGTAATACGAACACTCATATAATAAACCAGACCCAGGAGTAAATCGATTTTTAGCTGACTTTTTATGTGAATATAAAATCAATTTAAAAGATTATCCTTAGTGAAACAATTTTGAATTTGTTTATACATCTCATCTCATTTGTGTTGAATTTACTTACCAATTAAATGGTTTTTTTACTTTTCCAACGGTTTCTGGAAACTGACTCTTCTTTAAGAGTTCGTCTGAAATGTTTTTACTAAAGAGGGAAATTTTTTGTAAATCCTGATGAATAATCTTTTGTGGTGAAATGATACCAATTTTTTTTCTAAACTTGTTTCTGGCAAACATTAAAGGTGTTTTTAAATCTGTATCATTTGACAGAAGAATAATACAGTCTATATTTTGCACTAAACAATCAACAAGAATATGGGAAGCGATGTTTACGTCTGATTCTTTTTCCTCAAATTTGGAAATTCGGACATAATTTCCCTTATTGAGTTTTAAAAAGATCAAAAAAGGTTTAAGTATAAATTTTAAAATCTTTACAATGATTCCTTTTCTATCCATTCCCGATGGACCAAGAAGTTGTCCCTTTATTTGTCTTTTTTTGAATTGTCCCTTTATGATTTCCAAATTTGGAATTGATTGAATTGCCCTTAGATAAGCTCTTTGCCTTTCCCCCTTGGGTGGATCCCATTTTGGAGGTTTAACAATAGCTGTAAAATATTTGATTTTGACAACATCATGGTATTCTTTGAGAATAAGTTTTAAAAGTTTATTTATATCAAGCCATCTGTAAGGGGTGTTTTTTAAGCGGTAGTAAAGATTGAAACCATCAACATAAACGATTGTTTTTATAGTTTTCAGTGTTTACTCCAAAAAACGAAAAGCGACCTTGAAAGGCCGCCTCGCACCCACCCAGCGAGACCGAGTGGGGATGTTATTTAAAAGATCGGTCCTTTTTTTAAAAAAGTCAATAAAAAGTTAACAAATTTTACAGTAGGTCCCGACTTTGACAGCAGCCTATGCGTCAAAAGTGTTCAGTTCAAACAGAGGTGGTATAGAAGCCAAAATCAGCCATTTTGAGAAAAAAGTGTAGTGAACAAAATCAGTTTAATTTACTTTTTTTATTGATTTTTAGTATTTTTTGTAATGATATATATCTATGTTCATACGAAAGATAAAAAATCCAACCGGTCAAACCTACTACCACATCGTGGAATCCTATCGAGAGGGCAAAAAAGTCCGTCAACGCACCTTACTTTCTTTGGGAAGAATCGAGGATGGGAACCTGGAAGCCCTTGTCCAATCAGCCGGTCGTCACCTGGATATTCTCACAGCCTCCCAACTGGCCAAAGAACTTTCCACTGAAAAGACTTTTATTTTAGGCCCCCTTTTAATCCTGGAAAAACTCTTTGAGGACTTGGGGATCAACAAGGTGATAGAACATATTAAGGATTCTCATCCCCGTTTGAGTTTTGATTTGAAGAAAATCATATTCACTTTGGTTGTCAGCCGTTTTGTTCACCCAAGTTCCAAGCTAAAGGTTTTTGAACATTGGCAGAAGTCTTTTTATCCGGAGATGATAGAGGGGGACCTGGACCTTCAACATATTTACCGGACCATGGATTTGCTTTGCTCCCATAAAGGGGAGATAGAGAAGTCGCTGTATTGGCACGGCAGGGACTTGTTTAATTTAGAGGTTGATATTGTTTTGTATGACCTGACGACTCTTCGGTTCGAGAGTACAAGAACAGATCTGGGCGAACTTCGTCAGTTTGGCTATAGCAAGGAGAGGCGATCCGATTGCACCCAGGTTGTGTTTGGCTTATTGGTTGACAGGGATGGGATTCCACTGGGCTTTGAGGTTTACCCTGGCAATACTTTTGAAGGTAAAACTCTTTCAGATATTGTTGATAAGATGAAGAAGAAGTTTAAAGTCCGCCGTTTTATTTTTGTTGCAGACAGGGGTCTTCTGTCAAGAGGGAATATAGAAAAGCTTGGAGAGGACAAGGGGGAGTTCATCGTTGGCATGAAGTTGGGCTCTTTGGCCAAGGACAGGCAAGAGGAGTTTTACAACATTGACAATTTCCACTGGGTCATACCGGAAGAGTTGGCTGTTTATGAAAGTGAGTATGAGGGGAATAGATGTATTATCACCTGGTCTAAGAAAAGAGCCGACAGAGATCAAAAGGCCAGAGCCTCACTTCTCGAAAAAATTGAGAAGAAGCTCTCTGCAAAAAGTGTAAAGGCATCTTCCTTTGTATCCAACAAAGGATATAAAAAATATGTGACCATACCTAATGAGAAAAATCAAAAGCCAACTCTCAATGAAAAGCAAATAGAAAAAGAGTCCACAAAGGATGGTTTCTTTGCCGTTTTGACAAATGTCAAAGACCTTGATGCGAGTTCAATCATTATGAACTACAAAGAGTTGTGGAAAATAGAGGATGCCTTCGGGGAACTCAAGGGCAATCTGAAAGCCCGTCCCGTTTTCCATTGGTCAGACCACAGAATTATCGGTCATTTAACATTGTGTTTTTTATCTTATCTTTGTGAGGCCCACTTAACCAAACGGTTGAGGGAAAAGAAGCTGATGTTCAAAAGCCCTGCCCTTGGTAAGAGTCATGTAAAGCCTCGCCCTCTGACTGTTGTGGAAGCCATGCAAAGCCTCAAGGAGGTCAGAGCCATACCCGTCAAAATCCGTGACCAAATTGTATGGACTCGTACTGATGTTACAGGAAATGCTCTGGCTTTGTTCAGGGCGGCTTGTGTGGGGCTTCCTCCAAAAATCCTAAAAACCCATAGAATGTAGTGGTACAAAACCAGACAATAAGCGTTAAGTGTTCAAAATCACTGATTTGATGCATCTGCTGCTGTCAAAGTCGGGATATTGGACAGAATAGGGAGGCTTTTTGAAATTGAGAGGAGGGCCTCAAATTATGAGTTTTTAAGGAAGTTGAGAAAAGAGGAATCAGGAGAATTAACAAAACAGATCAGGGATTGGTTGTTTGAGAAGAAGCCTGAGGCCCGTAGTGAGAGTCATTTATTAAAGGCGATCAATTACACATTGAATCACTGGGAGGGGTTAACGCTTTTTTTAAAAGATGTTCGTGTTCCGTTGAGCAATAACGAGGCGGAGCGAACGATCAGGCATTCGGTGATGGGGAGGAAGAACTTTTATGGGTCCAGGACCATTAACGGAGCGGATGTGATGTCTGTGCTTTACACGGTCATAGAGTCCTGTAAAAAGGTGGAGCTTGATCCCAGGTCTTACATTCAGATGGTTGTCAGAAAGAAGATAGATTCCCACGGGCAAGCCCGTGGTCCTTACTGTTACAGCTTCATACAAAGCTGACCTGAATCCTGCTGTCCCTGATGCTCAACATATCGCTTTATCACTTCTTCATCCATGCCGACGCTACTGACAAAGTAGCCTGGCGACCATACAACATTTTCTTTCCAATAAACCTTATTTAACCACTTGTATTTCCTTAAATAAGACGACGATTGGCTTTTTAAACGACTCATCACAGAAGAAATGCTGTACTTTGGTGGAACAACCATCACCATATGCAAATGATCTTTGTCAAAGCCAATCATCTCCACCGTTACGCCAGGCATACTTCTCAGTAGCTTTGGCATTATCTTACGAATGTAACTACATACAGCAGGATTCAGTATCCGACGGCGATACTTGCAAACCCATACAATATGATACTGAAGTTGATAAACACTATGAGATGACTTTATAACATCCATGCTCTATCTTAGCATGGTTTGCAAGTATCACTCGTCGGGTTCATTCACCCCCGGGCAAGCCCGGGGCACTCTGTTTCGGATAGCCCACTGGGCTATCCTTCACCACATAGAAAATAAAAGAAAGGTGATGAAAAATCAAAGAGATCAAATAAAAAAGAAAGTCAAAAAAAGTTCATTTATTTTTCTCTACCAAAAAATCAAGTTTTGAGTCTATGGAGTCCATGCTTTTTTCTATGGAGTCCATTCTTTTTGATAATCCAGAAATTTCCTTAGTCGTGTCTGTAATATGGTTGTTTAATAGACTTTCAATGTTTTGGTCTCTTTTTGTTGAGTTTAAATCAAACTCTTTGATTCCATTTAAAACGATACCTCTTAACAAAATTACAAGGGTTCCCAAAAAGGCAATGCTTCCAAAAACACCATAAAAAAAACTTTCAACATTTATTTCCATAAGACCCCCTCTGGCCGCCTCTCTTATAGCTTAACCCACAATCTTTTAAAACCCAAAACTGTACTAAATTGATTCAATCTCCATGGCCACAGAATTTTAATGGCCATGATTAAGCCCTGATCGGGCCGGATTGTGGGTAAATCTTCCCCAGGTGACGTTTTCCGGTGGCCACATGAGAAACCCCCGGATACGGATCTGGGGCCTTAAAATCGAAATATGGCGGTCATTTTTATGGCCACAGAAAACAGTCAATCAGAGACCTGGACTTTCCTGTTCAAAAAAAATACAAAGTCCCCATACCAGACTGTGAACCTTCCAAAAACTTGGACAATTCAAAGCAACAAAAAAACCAGAAAAGTCAGAAACTAAAAGGGTTTTAAAGGGTTTAAAGCCTGAAATTTTAAAATCTGAAAAACCAGTAAAATCCCCAAAATTAGGTGAAAATCAGAAACCTGGACCCACAGTGGCCGCAGAATCCAGACTCTCAAAATCACAAACATAGACGGGTTTCCCAATAGTTCAGGAAAATTCTTTAAGACTTTCTGGACCCAAAAATGATATTTTTCAATTTTTTTGATTCCGAGATGAGGACGTAAAATTTTCCCTTTTCAAAAATAACTTCCTCTATAACCCATTCCTTATCTTCGACTTTAATTTTATTACTTGATAGACGCACTTTTAACGGATTCGAGTTTTCCTTTTCCATATTTCCCCCTCATATGGAATTTATTACAGGAATCTGTAGCCACAAGCAAACCATGATCCAGTTGAAAAATGAGAGACATTAAAAAACAAGATCAACATAACCTATGGCAACTATAGATTATATTGATAAAATCGACCAGCTCAAATATAAGCGGGTCTCATGGCCAAGGAAAATTTGTTTAATAGATTGACCTTTTTTCTAAGATCAATATATAATTCACGAATAAGTTGTTCAGATGAACTTAAATCACCAAGCTTACTGGAACTTTTTTTCCCCATATTCACCAGAATAAGTTTTTTATTGTTTAACCTGTTATTTTAAAATTATTTTTCTAGGCTTCAAAGTAAAGACAAAAAAAGATGTTTATGACACAAGGCAAGGTAGAAATACTGTTTATTTTTTGCTTTTTAATAAAACACTAATGGTAAATAATTTCTAGTGAGAAGGTTTGAGGGAGGGGTTATGAAGCGAAACTTTGGTTTTTTATCTTCAAAGCTATAGGCTCCATCGAAAAAGATCATGTGGAAATGGATATTGAGATTAAGCAATCCAGGATACATATTGGTTCAAAAATTTGGTTAATGGGGGTTCCGACTATAAAAACGGACTGGAAGCAAACCCCTTGCCTATCTTTATTTCATTATACTGAATTGGATCAAATTTCCAAAACTAAATTCAGTTCATTACAGGCCCTTTCATTTCCATTGAAACACTTACCCAGGATAATAATGAAGCATGAAAAATCTTGTTTGATCGTCGGTGAAACAATCACCACAGCCAGGGGGTTTTGTGTGGTTGGCCTGTTGGATTTTTAAGAACCTTGAGGGCCTTTTCCTGGCTTTGGATACACACACAGGAGAAAAATCATGGAACTTTTACAGGCCCTTTGGTGGCCTTTATGGGGGTTTGGGCGGCTTGCACCCAACAAGAAAAAAAGAGTTTTATTTTTATAGTCTTTTCCCCAGATTTTTTCCATTTTAGACTGACTAAAAGCAGATTCTTTATTTTGATTTTGGAACTTATAAAAAAACTTTGAATTATTTTGATTTTCCATGTAATGGTTTTATAGAATTTTTGGAGTCAATTCAACCAAATATCTGGGAGTAAAACTATCGCTGGTAATTTCAACACCCTGGATATGGTGAATAGCATAACTGCACAAACTATTTTTACCAATATCCCAAGCATATAAGATAAACTGCTCTTGGGTAGAGACATCAGTGTGTGTGGTGTCCCTGTGTGTGGATTGTTACTGATCCGTAATGGTCACCGTGGCAGTGCTTTGCGGACCGGCAATCACACCCACTGGCAACGTACCAAAACTTAACAGGAATATTTCGGGATCTTCATTGACACTGTCATCAGGGGCAGCGATGGTAAGAGTCTTTGATGTTTGATTATAATGATAGCGGACTCTTCTGCCCAGTAAATCTGATTCAGTGTTGAGAGTGTAGTCGGAGTTGTCTGTTGTACCCAGATTCGTTACCACAATGGGAATGTCCAGTTTAATCCCGGTTCCCTATCCAAAGTGACCGTCGCTGTTACAGTGTCACCCTCAGTGACTGAATATGTGTTGGAGCTAAACTGAACTATCAGAGGGTTCAAAGTTCTGTCTTCCACAAGTAAAGTATAGGTGCCTGTAGTATCATCTTGTTGACCTACTGAAAGGTAATAAACACCATCAGAATCCGGTATGAAATCGAGTATGGAAACATCGAAGTAGTCAATATCTCCATTATCATTTTCACCCACAAGAGTACTGTTTGGGTCATAAACTCTCAAGTAAGGATTGCTCAGAGTGCCACCTACCGGATTGCCGCTGCCGCCGGCGTAATTACTTCCAAGGATTGAGATTCGATAAAGCCTTCCGCTTTTAAAATAAACTTTAAACCAGTCCTTATCCTCAAAAGTTGAAATATCTCCAGTGGCTGAGCCGCCAACAGTAACCTGGCCTCTTGTTGTATTGTCATCGGGCAAGTCCGAACCGTCTCCATCCGGTTCAGAAATGCTTACGAGGTTATGAAAGACAGTGATTGGCAAGTTTTTTGGACTTTTTCCGGTTATTTGGTTCGCAATTGTGGTTTGTCGATTGTTTGTGGATGTTGAGTCAGTCACTCCTGTGACAGTGACAGTTTGTGGGTTACTCCAGAGTTTACCATTGGTATCATCAGCCTCAAAGGTCAGTGTGGAGGGGGTCACTGTGGCCACTGCCGTATCATCACTTGTGAGTTCCACTGTCACGGAGGGAGCGGCAGTGGGTTCACTTTCCAGTTTCACAGTGTAGGTCACCTGATCGCCTTCATGAACGGACAGTGAGGATTGTGAGAAAGTTACAGGGCTTTCAGGAAGGCCCTCGTCGTCCTGTGAGGTCACGTTTACCGAGGCCACGTTTATAGCGTGGTAAACGGTATCAACACTGATCACGTTGTGTGTGATGTTTGCAGTACGCAGGAAATTGTTTCCGGCATCATTGTCAATATTGTCATCAACCCCTGTGATTGTCACTGTTTGGGGGTTGCTCCAAATTTGGTTGTTGCTGTCATCAGGATCAAAGGTCAGGAGAGTCGGAGACACTGTGACCACGGACGCATCAGAGCTGGCAATGTGAATCGTCACAGGACCAGTGGGTTGTGTTTCCAGTTGCACAGTGTAGGTTCCTGTTCCTCCATTTTCCGAACAACCAGGGAGGTCTCGGAAATTGTCACACCCTTCTCATCATTGTCCACAAGGGTTATGGTGGCGGATTCACTACCAAACCAAGGGAGGTTGAACCCTCACCAAAAGAGGCTCTTCGTCTTCATCCACAAGATCATCAACAACAGTCAGACTGAAAGTCCCCTCTGCCTGATTGTTTCCTGCCGGAATACTTATATCAAAATCAGAGACAGCAGTGAAATCTTCAGTTTGGCCGTACCCGCTTTCACAGAGGCTGTAATGCTCAGATCACCTGACAATCTCACATCGGCACTGGTGCCTCCCTGAAACTCGGCTGTCACTGTGATGGTTTCCGTATTGTTTGCCTGGGTGTTTGAGGAACTCTCATCATGTTCATTCACTCTTGTGGGAGTGACTGTCAGTTGGATGGAACCAATGTCATCATCATCCACAGAGGTGACATTCACGGGACTGACTGTTAAACCGCCATAGTCCGTATCAGTGCTTGTCACAGTATGGGTGACATTGGCTGTCCTTGAAGAACCACCTCCCGCATCGTCATCAATATTGTTATTCACCCCTGTGATTGTCACTGTTTGGGATTGCTCCAGAGCTTACCATTGCTGTTATCAGCCTCAAAGCTCAGGGTGGCCGGAGTCACTGTGACCACATCTGTATCACTGCTTCCAAGGGTCACTGTTACTGTTCCGGTGGGCTGACTGTTAAGTTTTACTGTGTAAGTCCCTGTGCCTCCGTTCTCATCAACGGATAGATTTGTCAGTGACAGGATCACATTGGGATCACTTCCACTGACAAGAACATTGAACAAATTGTCGGGCTTATTCCCATTGGTGAATGTCAATGTCGCTCCATTGCCCGCCTCATCCACCAGGGTTCCGGAGTTGAGATCAATGGAGTCTGCCATTGCTATGCCATCACTGTCACTGTCTGCCTCAACCACCTGGTAACGAAAATCAGACTTGTTGACCCGAACCCTGATAATACTCTGCATACCTTGTCTGGGAAGAAACTCCCCCGTCAAGGGTCAAAGGAATACGGGGACCTCCTGTCACTGTAATGGGTTCGTTGAAAGTCACCGTGAAATCCATTCGATCCCCACCGGCGTAGGTTTTTGAAGGAATACTCACCTCTGAAATTACAGAAGGTGTATTATCCAATGTGGCGTAGACACTGACAACAGTGACTGGTTTCCCGCTTCGTCTTTGGCCTGAATGTGGATACAGTGCTTTCCGTCACCTCCGGTTTTTGTGGCGGTGGCAGTGTTGGAGTAGGGATCACCGGAAGAAAAAACATGGGTTTCGCAAGATGTCCCCGAAGACAGAGGGGTGTCATCAATTTTGTAGCGATACTCACAGCTTGTGCCGTCCCTGTCCACACAGGACCAGGTCCATGTTTTGGACATCCGTGGGATGTCATCATTTGCCATGGGATCTGTGCCTGTGTCAGTGTCGGCCACAATCCTTGGGGCTATGGTGTCTATAATATACTTCAGTTCAATACATACGTTTGAAATTCCCTCCCCTCAATTTTAGAAAAAAACTTATAGACACGATTTTCCAGTAAATTTAAAGACGGGTTCATGGTGACTTCACTTGTGAAGGCATCCACTGAAACAGAGTCCAGCAATATTAAATAGGGATCACTGCAACCGGATGAGGGCAAAGCCCCTGATAGAGGGAAACAGCAGGGGAGGTCTGGTAATTGTTTGATAATAAATCCCGGATTGGTGACACTTTCAGGGAGTTGGAACGAACATCAACAACGAAAATGATTCTGGTTTCCGGTGGCTCAGGGGGATCTGTTGGCAGTTTTGCCACAGGTTTGGAGTCACTGCAACTGACTGAAACCAAAAGATTAAAGCTGAATAAATAAAGAAAAGAATTTTAAAAATCTGTTTTGTCATCAGTTCTAAACCCCTGGAGACTCTCTGAGGAGTTGCATCCCATTGTTTGGACAGTGAGTCCTATAATATATGGAACCCTATAATATAAGATAATATAGATCGGTCTTTTTCAAAGCCTCTTTAATGGACCGCTTATCTTTAATGATGCTTTTGATGCTTTGCCTGAAGATTATGAAAAATGGCTTAAAAAGTGTTGAAAAAGTCAAGTGTACTACAAATCCTGTATTCATTTGAAACAACAGAGACAGGAGTTTTCATTATATTGTCAAACCCATTTTCACTGCCTCCAAAAAAAATGCCTAGTGGTTTGCTATTTTAAACCACTTTTGTCCGTTTGACAGGTCATTTATTGTTCAAAATATATTGTTATATTTTTTCTTGTATTCGCTTGTAAAGCGAATATAATAAAAATTATGACAAAGAAAAAATCTTTATTGGGACCTTGGGGGATGCAATTTTTTGCCTGGATTCAGTTTGAAAAAAAAGAGGAAGTAAGAACTGGAGACCTTGTGAAAGCTATGAATCTTTCTCCCAAGCAAGAGGCTGATCTACTCTATAACTTATCTTCAAATGGAATTATTGTGAAGCTCCGACGAGGGCTTTATCTGGTGCCTCAAAGACTCCCTTTAGGAGGAAGTTGGTCTCCTTCTCCTTATTTAATTGTCAATAAATATATGCAAAGTGTGGAGGCAAAATTTCATATCAGTGGACAGGCTGTATTTAATTTATATAGATACTCTGATCAAGTTTCCGCATGGTTCACTATATATAATAACAAAATTTCAAAAAAATGTATTTTCTTCAGTATCATCTGGATTTCACAAAAGTTGTTTCAAGCCGTTTGGGAGCTATAAAAAAAATGAAGTCTTACACTGATGATGGAAAATTTATCTGGGCAAATCACAGTTCCCCCGAACAAGCTATTCTTGATGCCGTTTATGATTATAAAAAATTTGGAACTTTACCTAAAGCTTATAACTGGGTAGTCGATTCTTTAAAAGATAAAAAAATCAAATCGGAGAAACTGGCTAATGTGGCAATCAAATACGGAAATATAATGAGCCAAAAAAGAATTGGTTGGATTTTGGATAAAGCTAAAAGTTCCGAAGAAGATCACTAATCCTTTGCAAAAAAAAATATCCAAAACAAAATCTTTAACGCCACTCGACCCTAAAAACAGAAAGGGTCCCATAAACAGAAAATGGAGTGTCATTGAGAAATATCCGACTTCCATAAAGGACAAAGAAAAATTTTTACAAGCCGTTAGAGTAACTTCTAACATTTCAGGCTTTTCTGATGTTTTAATAGAGAAAGATTACTACTGTTCGCTCATTCTTAAGGAGCTTTTTCAGTCCTTTGATTGTCCATTAGTTTTCAAGGGAGGAACTTTGCTCAACAAAGCCTATGTTGGATTCTATAGATTGAGTGAAGATCTGGACTTTTCCATTGCAGACGAGTTCAAAATTTCCAGTAGAAAGAAAAGGCATAATATAGCTCGAATTGCTAAAGGATATGTAACGAAAGCTGTTAAAAATTTATCTCTGAATTTTTCAAAAATATTTAAAGGGCATAATGAAAATCGTTTTCACAGTGCTGAAATTGAGTATGGCTCTTTGATTACCAAAGATAAAAAAACAATCAAGATAGAGTTTGGAATTCAAGAAAAAATTTGGGAAAAAGAGACTCCAATGGCAAAAACTATTCTTATGGATCCTGTGAATCAAAGTCCTGTTTTTCGTGAATTTCATGTAGTAAGTTTGAGTTTGAAAGAAGGCTTATAGTGAAAAAATCAGAGCAGCACTGTCCAGAAAAAAACCAGCTATCAGGGATATTTTTGATATTCACTATGCTATAAAGATGCACCTCATAGATGGAACCAGAGGTTCCATAAAAATTCATGATATTTCTCCAATGGTTAAATACAAATTGAAAGTTTTGAATCGAACGGTAAACCTGTCTGACAAACGGAAAGAAGAACTCTTGAATCAATTACAGACAGACTTAAAGCCAGTCCTCCGCCAAAAAGATTTTGAAGATTTTGATTTTGAACAAGCATGGAGTTGGTTAAAAACTCTTGAAAAAAAAATTTCCAAATCTCCATAAAAAAATTTTATCCGGTATAAAGTGTAAAGGATGTCTACGAAATGGACCAATTTTGGGGGTGTGAATTTGTTTATGTAAAGGCTTCTGAACAAAGGGAATCAGAAGAATTTTCCCTGTGTATGGTGTGGATTATTACTGATCAGTAATGGTCACCGTGGCAGTGTTTTGCGGACCCGCAACCACACCCACTGGCAACGGACCAAAACTTAACCAGAGTTTTTTAGAACCTTCCCAGACACCGTCATCAGTGGCGGTGATGGTAAAATCTGATGATGTTTCATTATAATAATAGTGAATTCTGCTCACTGAAGTGTAATCGGAGTAATCTGTATCTCCATAATAATTTTCACCCACAAGAGTGCTGTTTGGGTCATAAACTCTCAAATAAGGATCGTCCAGAGTGCCACCTGCCGGATGACTGTAGATGGAGTATGTACTATCACCACTTCCAAAGACTGAGATTCGGTAAACTCTTCCGCCTTTAAAATAAACTTTAAACCAGTCCTTATCCTCAGCAGTTGCAACATTTCCAGTGGCTGAACCGCCACAGAGTGATTTTGACCCCGCAACTCTTATAAGAACCGCTTTTTATCAAGCTCACAGTCTTGTGTTGGTGATTTCTTTGGTCAGGAAATGAACCGAACCTCAACATTCCCCGTTATGTGGATACCTTTGAAGAAGAGGAACCTGTGGATTTAACTGCTGTCACCAAGTCACTCAAACAGGTTGATAAGGAACTAAATGAATCAGGTCAGCCAAAACCTTTAAGAATTATGGCCGTACTACAAAACAATATCCCTGATGAGCTTCTAAAAAGTCATGTTTCAGAAAACTCTGCTGACACTTCCGGCCCCAGGGAAGTGATTTTGTCCGAATACCTGATTGGAGAGTGAGGGAAAAATTATGAATAAAGATATTCTTATTTACCAGGCCAGAAGTGGAAAAATAGAGTTTCGTGGAGATTTTAAAAAAGACACTGTATGGGCAACTCAAGCACAGATAAGCGAGCTTTTCAATATCAGTCAACCTGTTGTATCCCGACATATCAACAACATATTTAAAAAACAAGCCTGAATCAACCTTTGGCTTGATTTGTTGCCACCAAGAAAAACCAAAATGACAACATTGTTCAATTCGCCAAAGTACACTCTGTAACCAGCTTGACAGTGCCTATTTCAATTCAAATAAACCATCTCCAATAGCTTTTATTTTCTGTTGAACTTTTTAACAGCCACCGGTAAATAAAACAATTTTTTATTTCAAACGTCTTTTAATTCACGGAGAACTGTCAGGCATGGTTTTTGCCCCTTTAAATAATCAGGGGCAGGGGGAATCAATATGAGACATATTTTAATGAGGGGGGTCTTTTATAAAAAGAACCCGGGGTACAGAAGTCTTTCATTTAAAAAAGTATCTTTTCTTGTCATTCGTTCTTTTTTCATTCTTTTTTGTTGCACTTATTGTGACGGTTCCTGTGACGGTTCCTCTTTTGAAAGGAAAGATGGAGGAAAGCGGAGTCCTGATTCAATAGGAGGATCTCTATCAGGGCAGGGTGATCCTGACAGCGTTGGTGTTTTAATTAACGAAGGGGCTGATTACACAAGAAATAATATTGTTCAACTGACTTTTGACCCCAGTGAAGATGCTGACCAAATGCTTATCAGTTCTAAAGCCGACTGCTCCGGGGGAACCTGGGAATCCTTAAAAACCAATAAACTTATGGAACTCAGTCATCTCAATGCTGAAAATACTGTTTATGTGAAATACAGATTTATGGGTGAAGAGGAAACCCAATGCGTGAGTGACAGTATCATCCACGACAATATCCGGCCTGAAGTGAGCTTTGTCAATCCACCGGGTCCGTGGAGTCCGGCGAGTTTAACCATTAACCTGAATGCAAGGGATACTGGCAGTGGAATTGATGAAATTCAATGTGACAAACAAAGTACGGGTCACTTTATAACCTGTGGGTCCAGTGTCAGTTATCACTCCCTGCAAAGCGGGGATCATTCCCTTGTGATCAGGGCCAGGGATAAGGCGGGCAACCTTTCTGTACCCAAACGGGTGGACTGGAAAGTGGCGGTTTCCAAACAGGTGAATCATAATATCCAACCGGAGCTACCCAAGGTTGATATTTTATTTATTGTGGACACTTCAATTTCCATGGATAGGGAAAGAGAGCAGTTGGCCCAAAAAATCAACGGTTTTATCAGTCAGATTTCCCATTTGGACTGGCAGATTGCGGCCACTACCACCACTGTTGTTTCAGACGCTTATGGTCCGAATATTTCTCCGGGAAAACGAATATGGAGCTATAATAGAAGAGTCTATGACCGTTGTCTTTTTGACAGGGATAATAGTTTACCCAGTGGAACCTCATCACTGTCTTATGAAGACTGGTCAAATACAGACAATTATTCCAGTTCTCTGCCAGCTTATACAATGACCTCAATTTATAAAGTAGAATTGCCTAAATCTCCAACTAAAAATAAATGTGATGATCTGCTTTCAGATAACAACCCATACAATTACGAACATACAGAACATAGTGAGGGCCGTTTGACAGATTTCACCGGTTCTGGTAATCGTATTCTTAATTCCAGTATTCCGAATGTTCAGGATGTTTTTGGAAAACGTATCCAGAAAAAATCTTCTACAAATCCTATGGGATTTCCTATGGGTGATGCCAGAGAACAGGGAATTCATGCCGCAGTCAAGGCCATTCAGAGATATGTGAATAATGAGAGTTCTCATACTGATTTTTTCCGGGAAGGAGCCTCACTGGCCTTTATAGTTCTTTCTGATGAGGATGAGCTTTCCACTGCTGGAATGATTAGAGACAAAACCACAGGAGGATTTATTACTCCTCATGCTAAGTTTGCTACAAAAGAGTTTTACAACGATCTTACAAGACAGGGTGAAGTTCCCACTGTGGTATCAGGTTCAGATTTTGGCAGACTCTACTATAATTACCTTACAGGAGAGGCACTTGATACAAATCATGAGGTTAGATTTGCTGATAATTATATAATAAGTCGTGGTGACGATTCGGCCATGATGAATCTGATGGGTACGGATGGCAATTCAATGTGTCCTCAGTGTCCTCCTGAAAAGTTTCAGAACTTTGTCAAAAGTGTTTTTGGTAGTCAGAAAAATATGACCTGGCACAGTATTATAAGAACTGAAAATAATTGTTCCTCTGATCTTGATCTTGCTCTGCATGTCGGATATATGTATGAAGCTCTTTCTAATCTCACAGGAGTTAGACCGGGTGATGTTTGTGAATCCGATTACACCAGCCAATTGCAAAGTATAGGTGGTACTGTCAGTGGAATGAGCAGGGAAATCACCCTTGACTGCGAACCTGTTGACATCAATGGAGACGGAAGAAGGGATCATGGGGATGTGGAAGTTTTATTTAGAACTTCAAGCTCATCATCCTACGGAGTTTACCCTGCCGGAACCTATAGTGTTAATGGTCGGAAGCTGGTTTTTAGCAGTGATCCCAACTCCGGTCAGTATCAGGTGAATTACAGTTGTTTTCCATGAACTGATAAAAAACATTCACACACAAAGAAAATTCATGAAAACTGAATTCATTCAACACTTTATAAATCCCATGGACTTTATGTCATTTTAAGTTCATAATGAAAACAATCAGTAAAAAGGTTGCTTCTTTTGGAAAAATATTTTCCCGCCTCACTATTAATCTTCTTTTTTATGCAATTATTGCAAATAAACAGTTTTGCCACCCCACCATTACCATCATGTAAAAAAGAACTCGGCGGCGATAAGATAAAAGAATTAAAAAATCTGATAAAAAAACACAGTGGTTTTCAAAATTTTATCCAACAAGATTTTTTATCAGAAACTTACAAACCTAAAGTGAAAATACAAAACTGTCTTGACAACTCCCCTGATGACACAGTCACCGGGCACATTATAAATAAAACATATCTTGAAAATCATGAAAACTTGTATAAACCTTTAATAAAATCAGGAGGCAGGGAAATTCTTCCTGAGGATTTTACAAAAAATCTTCTGACGGATGTTTTTGAAAAAGCCCTGGAGCATCCCTTTTTAAGAAATATAAAATCAGTTTTCTCCGGAAAATGTAAAAAGTAAAAATATGTCCATATCTATTCGTAATATTGCCATCATCGCCCATGTTGACCATGGAAAAACAACCCTTGTGGATCACCTTCTCAAGCAAAGCGGGATTTTTCGTGAAAACCTGGAAGTGGATGAGAGGTTCATGGACACCATGGATCTTGAAAAAGAACGGGGCATCACCATTGCCGCCAAGAACGCCTCTTTTACCTACAACGGCGTGAAGGTTAATATCGTGGACACCCCGGGGCACAGTGACTTTGGTGGTGAAGTGGAGCGGATTCTGGACATGGTGGATGGAGCTATTTTACTGGTGGATGCCAGTGAAGGTCCCCTTCCACAAACACGCTTTGTTCTTGAAAAAACCCTGGAGAAGGATATCAAGATCATTGTCTGCATCAATAAAATTGACCGCCATGATGCCCGTATTGATGAAGTTCACAATGAGATTTTTGATTTGTTTATTGACCTCGATGCCACGGAGGAACAGGTAAATTTTGATTTAATCTATACCATCGGCAAAAATGGAATTGCCACAACCAACCCCAGGGAATTAACCAAGGACTTAAAAATTCTCTTTGACTGGATCATTGAAAAAATACCGGCACCCCGGGCAAATACCAAAGAGCCTCTACAAATGCTGGTGGCCAATATTGATTATGACGACTATGTGGGGAGACTGGCTATTGGTCGTATTCGCTCAGGCTCATTAAAAACCGGTCAGGAAATTATGGTTTGTCATAAAAACAAAAATAAAAAACTTAAGGTCAGCACACTTTTTAAATACTCAGCAAATAAAAAAGTAAAAACCGAAGAGATTCTCGCCGGTGATATCGCCATTGTGGCCGGTCTTGAAGAAATTTTCATCGGTGATACCCTAACGGATATCAGCAACCCAAACCCTTTGAAAAGACTGAAGGTGGATGAGCCCACGGTTACTGTTATTGTTTCAGTGAATGATTCCCCCTTTGCCGGTCTTGAAGGAAGACAAGTCACCAGTCGCAAAATTAAAGAACGTCTGGAAAAGGAAATGCTTTACAATGTGTCTATTCAGATGGAGCCCACCGACAGTACCGAGAGTTTTAAAATCCTGGGCCGGGGGGAACTTCAACTTTCCATACTTTTTGAACAAATGCGACGGGAGGGTTTTGAGTTCCTCGTCAGTAAACCACAAGTTTTGACCCACAAAGAAGACGGCAAACTAAAAGAACCTGTGGAGTTGGCCATTATTGACGTGGAACAGGATTTTCTGGGGATTGTCACCCGAAAACTGGGTGAGCGAAAAGGGGTTTTACTTAATATTAACAATCGGAGGTCAGGTCGTGTCCGTGCTGAGTTTAGAATACCAACCCGTGGACTCATCGGTTATCGCTCTGAATTTTTAACCGACACCCGGGGGACGGGACTCTTAAACACCACTTTTGACTCTTATGATGATTACCGTGGCGAATTTCCGGGAAGAAGAACAGGATCCATTATTTCTGATCGCAAGGGAGTGACCACCTCTTACGCTCTTTTTAATCTGGAAGAACGGGGAACACTTTTCATTTCACCAGGGACAAAAGTTTACACGGGTATGATTATCGGGGAAGCAAACAAATCCATTGATCTCAACGTGAACATTTGTCGTGAAAAAAAGCTGACCAACGTCAGAGCTTCAGGGAGTGATGAAAGCATTAAGCTCACACCTCCAGGAAAAATAACCCTGGAATCAGCCCTTGAGTGGATTAAAGACAATGAACTCATTGAAGTGACTCCGGAAAACATTCGCCTGCGTTGTATTGAACTTGATCCCCACAAACGAAAGATGAAAAAAGAAACCCATTGATTGATCGGGTAAAGAAATAAGAACTGCCCCTGCTTATACTAAAGATCATTTATTTTTCATGCTATTTTTGAGAGACCACTTGTTTTAAGCGGATTTTGGTTAAAGAAATTCAGCATAGAATAAATGATCTCTCAGGGAAATTCCATGAAAACTCAAACACGATCAGTATAATCGGGCTGGGTGCAAGGCATAATTACATTATGCCCGGCTCTTTCGGGTTTTTGAAAAAAATTCAACCAGTGAATCAAACTTTTTCTCATCAGCCTCTCTTAAAGCACTGATATAAAGGAACCGGCGTTTTTCCGGCAAAAGCCAGTAAAGCCATGTGGGTTGGGGTTTATGATTTTTAAAGCAGAGATGATTGGTGTAAATTCTGGAAAATCGTCCATTCCCATTGGGAAAGGGGTGAATGGAAACCAGACGATGATGAAAATGGGCCAGAAGTTCAGACCAGTTGTCATAGGACTTGTTTTCAATCCAGTACTGAGTATCCGCAAAAAGTTTGTGAATTTCCGTGGGAATTTTCCAGGCATCAACTCCTATGTTTTTTTCAGACTTCCGATAAATACCGGCCCATTTCCAGACTTCTCCAAAAAGTTTCCTGTGAAGTTTTAATAAAAAACTCTCATTCAGATAATCTTCATTTTTCCGGGTTTCCAACCAGATAAGTCCCCGATTGATATTGGTTTGCTCGGCCTCGTCAAGTTCCCTGAGATTGGTAATATGAGTGAGTCTGAGTCCTCTCAGTTCCATGGCCGACAAAACCGTATGACCGTCACGATTATTAAGCAAGATTCTTTTAAGTGCCCCTGCCACTCCCTATTCTTCCCAGAGATTTTTACTGTTTTTTAAAGTTTCAGCCAATTCCTCAATCTGCTTCTCCAATTCCTTTTGGGAAAGAGCCTGGTCCTCATACTCCATTTGCAGATGGGAGTATCTGACAAGTTTTTCCGCCCTCTTCCGGGCCTGATTATCAATCACTTCAACAAGGGGTTTCTGTGGAACAAAAGCATAAACAAGATCACAGCCCATGGCCTTGGCCGCTTTTTTTAAACTCTGCAGGTTGATCTTGTCAGAGGCTTCCTGTCTCTCCAGTTGATAAAGGGAGGGCAGGGTCAGATTCATGCGTTTTGCCAGTTGCCCCGGAGTCATACTGAGAGCTTTTCGCATATAACGAATCCAACTGGGAACACCGGAGACTTTTTCCCTAAAAGTCTTGAGGGATTCTATTTTCTTTTGGACTTGTCTTTGAATCAGTTTCTTCATATATATGTATTAAAACATATTTTATAAAAAAGTCAAGTGTTTAAATACATAGTTTTTTTAATTAAAAGTATGTATTTAAACGAAACTAAATTACCTCTTCACAACAAGTCAACAAAAAACAGCAATAAATACAGTCAATTAAAGCGTTATCATAAATAAGTCGTTAAAATCGCCTGATTTTTTGTTTTCCGAGGCAAAAGCAATGAAATGAGGAGTTTCTGCATAATCTTTTTAGACTGATCGGATTTGAATTTTTATGACTTATCGTATAAACGAGTTTAAACCAATCATGAAAACACTACTGTCAATAGGGATTCTTTTTTTCATTGCACCAGGTCTTTGTCTTGCCCAACAGCGGACAGACGATCATTCCGCAATTATCGTCAATGTTACGAATGTTAATGCCGGTCTCCTATCATCTGTAATGGAAGGAATATCAAAAGCATTCGATCCCCACGAGGTCAATACAAACTGGCCTCTTTACGCATACGATGTAAGACTTCTGGGATTTGATTTCTGTGAAGAACATGGTCGGGCCTTTACGCATAGAGGTGTTGCCTTTGTCGGTCGTGTATCGGGTGATCTGATCGGCAAATCACCACGGCATCTGGGTATAAAGACCACAGACATTTCCCGGACTCTCGATACCTGCAAAACATTGATGGAGCCACAGAACAGTTTTGATTTTATGCGGAGGTTAGACAACCATATAGGTAATATTGAGGATTCCCATGAATATCTACACAGTGGGCGACTCGAAAAAATTCACCTGTCAGCGAAATTGCAGGATGTCGCAGGCACCGGAAACTCCCCATGCATAAAACATCTTAAATCAGGAATTCTGACCCAGGGTCAAAAATTGACAGAAGACCCATCAGGTGGAACGAGTGTCGGCAAAAACAGGTTCAATACTAATACCCGCCATCTTCCAGGGGGTCTTCAGTGGACAGGTCGGATCGGGAATGCAGAGCATTCGTCTGTGAAGCTGATCTGGAGCGAGGGTTCCCATTCAGTAAGAAGCATCAATGATATGATCGACAGCTTGTCCAGGGACATGGAAGAAATGTGGCAATTCACGCCAAACGATCCGGGGCAGATCGGCGGCCATTTCCTGATTACCTACAACAAATCGCAGAGACATCAGGACGGGAACCGCTCAGTCACCAGCCTGTGGAATAACAATGACATTGAATGGGAGGAAATGTCAGGTGATGCAAATGACTATGGAACGGGGAGTTTTGACATGTGGTATCTGCCTCCATTTTGCGGTAAAAGTGGCGAGGACCCTTGGTACCTTGTCAGCAGATATAGGCTTGGATTTGACCGTGAACTGGGATTTCGAGGCTGGATTGATTCACTGAAGGCCAAACAAATCAGCACATCTCAATGAAATCCAGTTCCCTGATAAAAGCCAGGGCATGATTCTGATCGTTAAAGATCCGAAGGTGGGATAAAGTGCTGGCCGCAAATATTTTCTGGAACTCCGGACTCACCTGACAAAAATGAACCCTTTTCCTATTCTGGCTGGCCAGGTCACTGAGAGCCTGCACAAAAGGCATAATCCCGTTGGATCCTACAAAGTTCAGACCCTTGAGATTGAAAATAATCTTATCAGACCGCTTGGCAATATCACACAAACAGGCTTCACGAAAATGCTGACTGTATTCCATATCAATACGTCCGCTCAAATTCACAATAACCACATCTCCCAGGTTTGAGATCTTTGCTTTCATTGATATTCCCCCTGCATTAAAACCCTTTGAGTTTAGCATAAAAATGACAATCAATGGAAATCAAAATTCAGTGAATGTCTCAAATTGATACAAAAGAATGAATCTTTTCAATACAAAAGGCCGGTTTTTAAAATTTCATACTCCCTGCCGTCCACTGATCCTTGTTGAGTTTGTTTGAAATTTCAAATAAGATCCTTTAAAAACTGAAAATTCAAATAAGATCAACACAGATATATTGATCGTATTTGGGCTTTCATGGAATTTCTTTATGAAAAAAGCGTGAAAAACAAAGGGTCTTTGGTGTAAAAGAGGACTTGTGACAATCAAAAATATTCTTTTTTGTCTCTTTATTCTAGTTACTCTAACTGTCAGTTTTAAAAGTCAGGCAAAAAAAACAGCTATCGTTGCCGATGCCGATATTGTGGAAAAAAACACTCTCAGGGAAACCATACTCCTCAAGGGTCATGTCAATGTTATTTTCAAACAGCAACACCTTCTCTGTGATGAAGCCATTATTGACGAGAAAAACAACAATATCATTGCCACAGGCCATGTGATTATGAAAAACGCCAGAACCACGCTCAGAGGGGATCGGCTGGAGCTAAACTACGAAACAAATAAGGGAAAACTCCACAAGGGAGTGATCACATCCGGTCGGATCCTCTTTCAGGCCGATCTTATCGAAAAAGTGGGAGAGGATGAATATGTGGCCAACAACGCCTATTATACGGCCTGTCTGACCTGTCCCGCCTCATGGGGTTTTACCAGCTCCCGCATAAAAGCCAAAATCGGTGATTACGCAGCCATTAAAAACCCCTGGCTCTATCTTTTGGAATTTCCGACACTCCCCCTTCCCTATCTTGTCATCCCCCTGAACGCAAAAAGACGCACGGGTCTTCTTGTCCCAAAAGCAAGCAGTAATGCCGATAACGGGTTGACTCTTGAACAGCCCCTTTATTGGGCCATCAATCGTTCCAGCGATGCCACTGTCTCTTTCATCAATTATGAAAAACGGGGACTTCAGGCCCTTGGAAACTATCGTTATGTTCTCTCTCCAACCAGCAGTGGCGAGTTCAATGCCTCTTTTTTGAAAGACAAGAATGCCGGTTACAGAAAACGCTGGTTTACCGAATACAAACATTTTCTGGATCTCCCAAAAAACTACACCCAAAGAACGGAACTGGCTCTTGTTACCGATCAGACCTTTGTCATCGATTTTCCAAAACAGTTGAGCTATAGCGGTTACCCCGCTCTGGATAACAGCCTCTCTTTGACCAAAGCCATGAAAAACTCACTGCTGACAATAGACACAAGTTATTATGTCAGTCTGATAGAACCTGAAATTGACCTTCTGAATGAAAACGACAGCCTCCACAGAATGCCTGAAATCAACTTTAATATGACAGATCAGAAAATATCAGAAAAACTCAATCTTTTTTCCAATCTAAGGTTTCAATACCTGAATGTCACCCGTTACAGGGGACGGGATTTTGAGAAAACCAGAAGGGGTGAAGATCAATGTGTCACAATAATCAACAAGGACAAACAGGATATCTGTTATGCCAACGCAACAAAAAATGACAAGTTTGTTTACGGCCACAGGGATAAGGACAATTTCACTGATCCCAATGATGAAAGAAGCTACGGCGATCTGATCCGGACAGGACAACGCTTTGACCTGACCTCAGGGCTTCACTCCCCTTTCTGGCTGGGTTCAAAACTCAGTGTTGACCCCTTTTTGAACCTGCGTCTGACCCAGTATTCCCTGGGCGTGGGTTCGGACCCCTCCCAGGGTTATAACTCCACTCCCCATCGTTTTTACAGCCAACTGGGGTTTTCCACAAAAACTTACATTCATCGTGTCTTTCAATGGGGTCAAAACACAAAAATAAAACACAGCATTATTCCCCAGATTGATCTTCAGTATATCCCAAAAATTTATCAATCCGATCATCATTTCTTCGGCACAGGGGAACATTTAAAATACTTTCGGGAACAACAACCCATTGACGACACCGACGCTGACTGGAGAAACGGGGGACGGGGAATCCAGTTTGACCAGAATGACCGGGTGATCGGGCAACAGATCGTAAACTTCTCAATAACCAATAAAATTTTCAGCCGCTCTCTGCTCAACAATCAAAACAAGGGTGCTTATAAAAATACTTACAAAAAAAACTTTTATCTTCGACTCTCACAAGCCTTTGACATAAATGAAGCCGCAAAAAAAAATCATCCCCAACCCTGGCAGGACACCCGTGTTTACACTTACTTTAACACAGGCCCCTTTTCACAGTCCGTGCAGACTTCCTATTATCCCTACCACAGGCGGTTTTTATGGCAAACGGCCACCCACTACGCCTTTATGCCAAAAAATTTCATTTCCCTGGCTTACACCAAAAACTACATGATTAACAATGAACCACCCGTTGATAACAGAACCAAGGATGAACTCGTTTTTTTTGGAACAAATCTTAACTTTAAATACTTTTATCTCTATGGAGTTCTGGAATACGATCTCACGGCCCGCCGGGAACTGGGTGAGGACAATTTCAAACGCTGGAGAATAACCACCCGTTTCACCCCTCCGGGATCCTGCTGGTTTATCAAAAGTGACATCGAAAACCGTCTGGACACGGGAATTGTGAACTACTCGGTGAGTATGCAATTTGCCTTTGGCCAATGATTTCGAGCATTTAAAAAATTTTTTATTTTCTTTTGCTTTTTTTCAAATATCATTTATATTTCCCTGGATGAAACTTTTACCCCTGTTTATACTACTGTTTGGTTTTTCCGCAATGGCCCAAACCCCTCCGGAACAAGGGCAGAGTGTCCCCTCTGAATGTGTTTTCCGGGGAACCATTCACTTCCCCCCTGAAGAAACGGAAGCGGAAAAAACCAGAAAAACGGAAATGATCAGAGAAGTCTACGAAAAAGCCTGTCATTTTTTTACAGGCACCTTTAAGGCCAAATTGAATCCGAACATCAAATTCAATAACGTTTATATTTTAAGGAGTTGGGAGGGGGTCGACCCTAATGCTATTTCCCCAAACAGTGATTTCTATATTCTTTTTACCAGTAGACAGGAAAGACCCCTGGAGAACGATCTCTATGTGAATGAACCAAAGATGGCAGAGCATTTTTATCTGGATGATGGCATTGCGGAAAGGTCTGTTTTCTTCCAGGGATTTATTCAGTTTTTCTTTAAATCCGCCAATCTTGAACACAGAGTTGCCAGGAATATACAAGGAAATCAGTATATGGATATGTCCCTGTTTCTCTGGTGTCAGGATAGATATATAAAAGGGGCCACCCAGGGCAAAAAAAGTCTCTGGGATTATTTTAAAAATGTCAGAAAAGAAGACCTTGTTTTGGTGGACGATTTTGTTGAAAAGGCCGATTCATTATTTTACATGGGTTGGGTTCCTTTTTTCTATAATGCTTTTAACCACATAGATAAAGACCCTGAAGGGGAAGACAAGAATCCTCAAGTGGAATACAATAACATAGTAAACAACAATTACCCCTTCCTGAAAAACCAATAGCTCTAAAGAAAATACGCCTACATGGCAACAAATTAAAGAAAGAGAGGAAAAGTGACAAAAGTTTAGTCACTTTTTCACAGGAAAGAATTTTTTACGGATAACAACCAAATACGGGTCTGTTTTTCATCAAAAAATCCAAAAATCACTTCAGTTTTTCCATTATTTAACCGATCCCTGTACTGATCCGGTTTAATCTCAGGGGGGATTTTGGCAAATTTTCACCACTTACAAATAAAACAAGGGATCCGATGGATACTTCCACTGTTTCTGACAACCATGATTCTTTGTTTTTATCAAAACTGCGGTCAAATAAACTCACCTGGAGAAAAAGAAGATCTTTCAAGTCTGGGAAACGATCTGCACACAGTCAGTATCCAGTTAACAGAGGCCAAAGCCCTTTCCGCTTCCGGAAGGATAGAAGTCTCAGGAACCTGTGATATCCCCGATAAAACATTAGCAGAAATTTCCTGGAAAATAATCAAAACTTCATGCTCAAGTTGTTCCTCCAAAACTTTTACACAGGATGATGGTTGCATTAACGGGAAAGTCGGCTTCTCAGAAATCTTCTCTGACGATTCCGATTTTATGCCAACAACCAACGACAAGTACAGAATAGAAGCCACACTGATTCCAAAAAACATCCCTCCTGAGAACATTTCAGATCAATCCGTGAAATGGGATTCCATCAAAATCACAGCCGATATTGACAACTCCGTGAAACCCTTCATTCATAGACATGGAAATCTGAAAACAAGAGATCAAATCAACGTCGGTGGTGAATATGAAATGAACGTGGATGTCGAATCTCCGGTAGAAGGTGGAACCTTAACCTATGAATGGTACAAAGGCCGCACAGAGATAAACAATGAAGACAGTTACAAAATAGTAAGTAACAATGAAGGAAGCACCCTGACCCTGAAGCCCGTTAATTTGACCCATGAGGGTCAGTACAAAGTCAGGATCACTCTTGACGGCGGGGGGTCGGTTTACTCAAATATCCTGGTCTTAACAGTGATACGACCCGACCCCCTTATTGAAAATGATCTGAATGAAGAGGATACTGCCGAATGGGCTAAAGAACACGAGATGAGCGTTACAGTCTCAGCAGACAATATCGAAGAAAAAGATGCGGAATTTACTTATCAATGGTATAAAGGCACAGAAAAAATAAACCATGGTGATAAATACGAAATAGTCACAAACAATACCGATGACAATAAAGGAAGCACCCTGACCATAAAGGATATTGATTTTGCCGATAGAGGTCAATACAAAGTCGAGATTATTATCACTGGTGGAAAAAAAGTCACTTCCAATATACAAACACTGTCAGTCCCCCATCCTGTCACTATAAAAAAAATATATGTAAAAGGAGAGGAAAGCGGGGCAAGCATTAATATTAACAATGACATTCGCTATCTTAAAGCTGGAAAAAAATACAGTCTTATTGTTGAAGCCTCCGGAAAATCACTTTCCTATCAATGGTATAAAGACGATGCGGAGATTGGTGGGACAGAGCCCAAATTTACTATAGATTCTTTCAGTGCCGATAATGCTGGTAAATACCATGTGGTTATTACACACACCTTAAATGCTAATAAAAAAATAAGTCTCGATTCTCCAAAAGTTGAATTAGGGGTCCAACAATGATAAAAATCAACTCTGGCGGGCTCTTTTGTCCACATCAAGGGCCGCTTCACGCATCACCTCGGCAAGGGTGGGATGGGCGTGAAAGCTCCGGGCAATGTCCTCGGAACTGGCTCCAAATTCCATGGCCACAACAGCCTCAGCCACCATATCCGAGGCCCTGGGACCCACAATGTGAACTCCCAGAACCCTGTCTGTTTTTTTATCAGCCAGAATCTTTACCCGTCCCTCAGCGGAATTCATGGCTCTCGCCCTGCCGTTGGCCGAAAAAGGAAATTGCCCCACACTGTAATCCACAGACTGTGTTTTGAGTTCCTCTTCGGTTTTTCCCACACCGGCCACCTCAGGCCAGGTATAAATCACCCAGGGAACCGTTGGGTAATTAACATGACCCTGACCTCCTGCCATCTGTTCCATGATAGCCACCCCTTCCTCTTCAGCCTTGTGGGCCAGCATGGCCCCGCCAATGGCATCCCCTATGGCATAGATCCCCGAAACAGAGGTTTGGAAATGGGGGTCCGTAATCACCTGATCCCTTTCGTTAAATTCCACACCCACTTCCTTAAGTCCAAGTCCTTCGATAAAAGCCTTTCGACCCACAGCCACCAGGACATGGTCCCCTTTCAGACTTTTTTTGGATCCATCCTTGAGATTTTCAAATTCAATGCTCACCTGATTTCCTTTTACAGAACCACCGGTGACTTTTGTGGAAAGCATAAAATCCATACCCTGTTTTTTAAGAATACGAAGAAGATCTTTTGATATCTGCTGATCCATGGGACCACAAATTTTATCGGCAAATTCAATGACGGTGACCTTGGATCCAAGACGCATCCAAACAGAACCCATTTCAAGACCGATGGCTCCCCCACCGACGACAATCAAATGTTTGGGAACAGATTTTAAGGCCAGGGCCTCTGTGGAGGAAATAATATTTTTCCCATCGTATTTCAAAAAAGGAAGTTCCACCGGAACACTGCCCGTGGCAATCACAATGTTTTTACATTCAATAACTTCTGTTCCACTCTGCCCCCCTGACTTCAACCTGACCGGGGGCTTTGATCCGACCCCAGCCATGAAAACGGGTGATTTTATTTTTATCAAAAAGATATTTGATTCCTCCTGTTAAGTCTTTGACCACCTTGTCTTTTCTTTTCATCATTCCGGAAAGATTGAGTTTCAACTTTTCCATCTCTATTCCATGTTCGGTCAACTCGTGGTGGGCCTGATAATAATACTCGCTGGAATCAAGAAGAGCTTTTGAGGGAATGCAACCAATATTGAGACAGGTCCCCCCCAGGGAGGAATCCTTTTCCACCACAGCCACCTTAAGGCCCAACTGGGCTCCGCGGATAGCCCCCACATAGCCCCCCGGCCCTGAACCAATTACAACAACATCAAAAACTTCAGCCATAAAAAACCTCCTGATTTTCACCCATCACACATGAAGAAGCCACCTGGAGGGATCTTCAATCCCCTCCTTGATTTTTAACAAAAAGCCCACAGACTCTTTTCCGTCAATCATCCGGTGATCGTAGGAAAAGGCCAGATACATCATGGGTCTGATTTTAATTTCATCATCAATGACCACCGGTCTTTTTTCAATTTTATGCATTCCAAGGATCCCGGACTGGGGGGGGTTTAAAATAGGAGTGGACATCAGGGAACCAAACACCCCTCCGTTACTGATGGTAAAAGTTCCCCCACTCATATCATCAATGGTGATTTTTCCCTCTCTGGATTTTACGGCATAATCCCGAACAGCCTTTTCAATTTCAGCCAGAGTCAACTGATCTGCGTTTTTAATCACAGGGACCACCAGGCCTTTGGGGGAACTCACCGCCACTCCAATATTAAAAAAGTTTTTGTAAAGAATATCCGTACCCTCAATAGAGGCATTCACAGCCGGAAACTTTTTCAAAGCCTCAAGGCTGGCTTTGACAAAAAATCCCATAAAACCCAAACGCACTCCGTGTTTTTTCTCAAAAGTCTCTTTATATTGAGAGCGGATATTTATCAGATTCGACATATCCACTTCATTGAAAGTGGTCAGGATGGCAGCCGTCTGCTGGGCCTGGACCAGTCTTTCCGCAATTCTTTTTCTGATGGTGGTCATTTTGACCCGTTCAACGCCACCTGTGCTTTCAGACCCGGTGTCCGGTTGTCGGCCTGTGTCTGTTTCCAATCCCGTGGAAGATGAAAAATTCTTCTCTGCTTTTATCAAATCCTCTTTGGTCAGACGACCACCACGACCTGTGCCCTGAACTTTTCCGGGATCAATCCCTTTTTCAAGAATCATTCTTCTCACAGCCGGACTGAAATCCTCATACTGAACTTCAGTCTGACCGGATACCCGGGTAGAAGTTGTTCCTTTTTCAGAAACCGGTGTTTCTGTTTTTTTACCTTCAGTTTGGGTATCCACCGGAGCAGGGGCTGAGGTATCCAGTTTTCCTATCACAGTACCGATTTTAACAGTCTCCCCTTCCTGCACTTCAATACTGAGAACACCTGAGTCTTCAGCCACCAGTTCCACACTGGCCTTGTCTGTTTCAATAATAAGGAGAACCTCGTCCCTTTGGACATAGTCCCCGTTTTTTTTCATCCATTCACCAAGGGTGGCCTCTGTAACAGACTCACCCACAGCGGGAATTTTAATTTCCATAATCCCCTTCCTTTTTCATTGAAAACACTTCCTCCACGATCTGTTTTTGTTCCCTCTCATGAACAGATTTTGAGCCCGTGGCGGGACTGGCCCGAAGCCCCCTTCCCACATATTCCAAAGAGCCTGAAAACCCCGCTTTCCTCATGGTTTCCTTTAAACGGTAACTCATATAAAACCAGGCTCCCTTGTTTTTGGGTTCCTCCTGGGCCCAGATCAAAGCTTTGCATTTTTTTGCCTGCTTTAAAATAGAAAGGATCGGCTCTCCAGGATAGGGATAAAGCTGTTCCACCCGCACCAAAGCCACCTGACCCCTCTCCTTTTTGGAAAGACTTTCCCCCTTTGCCAGGAGATCATAATAGAGTTTTCCGCTGAGAAAAACCACTTTTTCAACTTTTCCCATATCCACATTCGGATCTGTCAGGACCTCCTTAAAACAACCTTCACTTAAACTTTTCAAGTCACAGACAGCCTTTGGATGACGCAACAGGGACTTGGGGGACATGACAACAAGGGGAAGACGAAATGGACGTTTCATCTGCCTTCTAAGAGCATGAAAAAACTGATCGGGAGAACTTAAATTGCAAACCTGCATATTCTTCTGGGCACAGAGTTGTAAAAAGCGTTCCAGACGGGCACTGGAATGTTCCGGTCCCTGCCCCTCATAACCATGGGGTAAAAGCATAACAAGACCACTCATCCTCATCCACTTCTGCTCCCCCGAAGCCAAAAACTGATCAATAATAATCTGGGCCCCATTGGCAAAATCCCCAAACTGGGCTTCCCAAATAGTCAAAAAGGTGGGGTCTGAACTGGAGTTTCCGTATTCAAAACCAAGCACGGCCATTTCTGACAGAGGACTGTTATAAACACAAAACTCCACATCCTTCCTGAGAGTTTCAAGGGGATTGTACTTTTCCCCCGTGTTATAATCAAAAAAACAGGCATGACGATGGGAAAAGGTTCCACGGATGGAGTCCTGACCGGAAAGACGAATGGGGGTTCCCTCAAAAATAAGACTTCCGTAGGCCAGAAGCTCAGCCATTCCCCAGTCCAGGGGTGTCTGGCCTTCAGCCATTTTTTTTCTGCTCTCAATCAGCTTTTTCAATTTGGGATGAAGCTGAAATTTTTCAGGCATTGTCACCAGGGGACGGGCCACTTTTTTTAAAGTGTCCATGGGAATTTTTGTATCCCAGGTTTTATAAAAATCCTCCCTTTTGGAACGCCTTAAACCCTTCCACAGGCCTCCAAAAACCTGGACATCGGGTTCGGGTTTTTCCTTACGGACTTTTTCCAGAATTTTCTGAAGACGATCCATTTGTTCCCGTTCATAGTTTTTCTTAAAAACTTCATCAATCACTCCATCCCCAATAACTTTTGCAGCGTAAATCTCCTTTGTGGTGGAATGTTTTTTAATGGTTTTATACATAACCGGCTGGGTGTAGGAAGGTTCATCCCCTTCATTGTGTCCAAAACGTCTGTAACAGATCAGGTTGATGAGAATATCCCTGGCAAACTCCTGACGGAAACGAATGGCCATGTCCATGGCCCTGACACAGGCTTCAGGATCATCCCCGTTGGCATGGATCACGGGGACCTGCTGGGATTTTGCCACATCAGAGGCGTAGGGGGAGGAACGGGTGTCCTCAGGAGAGGTGGTAAAACCCACCTGATTATCAATAATAATATGGATACTTCCTCCCACTGTGTAACCCTTGAGACCTGCCAACTGTAAGGTTTCCGAAACAACCCCCTGACCGGCAAAAGCCGCATCACCATGGATTTGCACGGCCAGCACTTTTTTTCGTTTGTCGGACTCCGCCGCCAAAGTGTCCCGCTCCATTTTTCCTTTTTTCATAGTGACGCTGTTTGGCCCGAACCATTCCGCAGACCACGGGATTGACCGCCTCCAGATGACTGGGGTTAAAAGCCAAAGAGATATGACAAACCCCTTTTTCCGTTTTCTTATCGGCACTGTAACCCAGGTGATATTTCACATCCCCGTCAAAATCATCACTTTCATGGGTCTGACCGTCAAAAGAAGACAGGGTCTGCTCAACAGCTTTATCCATGAAATTAACAAGAACATTGACCCGCCCCCTGTGGGCCATCCCAATAACAAGATCCTCCACTCCCAATTCAACAGCTTTTTCTGTTAAATACTCAAGCTGGGCAATAAGGGAATCCCCTCCCTCAATGGAAAATCTTTTTGCCCCCACAAAACGGGTGTGTAAAAATTTTTCAAGAACCTCCGTCTGACAAAGTTGTTTAAAAATTTCCCTTTTTTGTTCAGAACTCAGTTGAAACGGATTTTTTTCAATATCATTGTAAAACCATTGACGAACCCTCATCATCCCCTCCGGAAACCTGAACAGACAAAGTTCCACAGTAACAGGTTTTCAGGTGGGAAATAATATCCCCCAGGGAAGCCCCCTCCATACCCACCAAATATCCAACAGAAAATTTTCTGCCTAAATCCTCTTCAGTGAGATTAAACTGATCCAGAGTGAGACTCTTTTTTTTCCCATTCTCACCCAGTGGATTGATCCCGGCTTCAAAATGGCCATAGTCCCTGTAAGCCTGAATAAGATGATAAACATCAAGCTCTTTGGCTGAAAGACCTCCATTGAGATCCTGATTAAAGTCAACACCCGCAAAAAAAGCCTGCCAGGACTCATCCAGTTTTTCAGGATTCTTTTTGTAAACCCCATAGAGGTCTTCCACATATTCCAAATTGGCTCTCTGAATATCGAACTTCACGGGACCTCAATAGTATCAAAGGTGAAAAACACTACCACTTGTCAGTATCCCCTCGGGAAATCCCCTGGAATTTTAAATCAGACCATTTGACAATATTCCGATTATACCGAGACCCTCTCGGTTTTCAATCTGTCATAGTCCGGCTGTTTCAATCACGCTGCGTTATAAGTTTACCCGACAAAACCCATTCCAAAGACCTTTTGTTTTTCATGTGACTTCTTTGGAAAAATTCCATAAAACTCAAACATATATGATCTGTAAAAATCAAAACAAAAATCGGAAAATCCCATGACAGACACCGCCTGGCTCCACAATCTTGACCCCTTCCTCTTACAAATTTCAGGAAACTTTGGAATCCGTTGGTACGGCCTGGCCTATCTCACAGGGATGTTTATTGCCTATCAGTTTATACTCTGGTTTTCCAGAAAAAAAAATTCACCATTAAGTCCCGAACAGGCTTCGGATTTTATCATGGGCCCCATTCTCGGAGTTCTTGTCGGAGGCCGGTTGGGCTATGCTCTTTTTTATAATCCCGAACTCTTTATTGATTTTCGCTCTGAATTTCCCTTCTGGGGTGTTCTGGCTGTCTGGGAGGGGGGAATGGCCAGCCACGGAGGTTTTATCGGGGTTCTTTTGGCCTGTGTTTATTTTTCCAGAAAACTGAAAATCAGTTTTTTCCATTTGGGGGATCTTGTGTCCATAGGGGCCATGACCGGTATTGCCTGTGGCCGGGTTGCCAACTTTATCAACGGAGAGCTTATGGGAAGGGTCTGTAAGCCCGATTTTCCACTGGCTGTCAAGTTTCCCCAGGATATGTACCGGTGGATTGGTTACGAACCGGAAAAACTCCAGAGGCTGAAAGTTCCGGCCCAGTTGCTTGAAGTTTCAACAAATCAATGGCACCAATGGATTGACAATATAGACTCCTACAGGAGCCAATTCTATGAACTGGTTGATAAGATCATCCTTCAGATTCAAAGCGGAAACCAGCAGATGATGGAAGCTGTTAAACCCATTCTTGAACCAAGACATCCCTCCCAACTCTACGCCTGTCTGACAGAGGCCCTGATCCCATTGACAGTCACTCTTTTCTTTTGGAGAAAACCGAGAAAACCCGGTGTCGTGGGTTCCCTTTTTCTTGTTATGTATTCCATTGGTCGCATCTTTAATGAACAGTTCCGATTGCCCGATGCCCCCATTTCCAACCTGGCAGAACAACCACTGGGAATCACCAGGGGACAATTCATCAGCCTCTGGCTGCTGCTCCTTGGAATTGTTCTTTTTGTCTGGTGTTTAAAGCGAAAAGCAAAACCCCTGGGAGGACTTTCAGGTAAATATTCCCGTGCTGATGGTAAGTAAAATTTCAAAGTTGGGTGGCTTTTGGATGACCTGGTTTTTGGAAGTCTGGTGAATTGACTTCTGTCATTAGTTATCTTGTCTTTTTCAGAATCGTGTATTCCACCAGCTTACATTTTGTATCACGGGCTGAAACTTTCTTTTTCTTTTTTGGTTTACTGCACAGAAACTGAACAAGATAAGGGGATTTTCCATCGTAATCCTCTCTTTTTTTTAAATGTTGCTCCATAAAACCAAGGGATTCAGATGGCAGGGAAACTTTTTTCAAAAACTTCTGATCTTTTTTGCTGATCTTATTTGCAGGAGATAATTTTCCCCAGGAGAAATTGACAGTTAATATCAGAACCATTGCAGGAAAAACCTTCATCATACGAACTTCCCTTTTTTATTGTTGCACTCCGGTTTTTCTTCGTCTCTCCTGCTGCTGTCCCGTTCCTGTTTGGGGAGTTTTAAGATGAACAACCGTATTGTCTCCCTCACAGGTGTGAAAATTCGAACAATAACCTTTGGAATCAACCGGACAGCCCACATTGAAGGGTTCAAATTTACGCTCTTTGGTAAAACTGTCAAATCTTTCACATTCACCTTGTGCAATACACACGTTTTGATCTTCAGTTCCACCACAGTGTGTGTTTTGTTTTTTTCTTTGCCTCAGTTTAGTGAAAAAGTCAAGACGACAATTTGGTGGCATAGTGTTCTCAAACATGAACGATTCCTTCTGTGTGGTTATTTCAGAGATATTACGATCAGCCTCACAGGTTTCAATATCAGGACAGTGACCGTCGGATAAACACTCCACAGTGCCCTTTTGGGTTCCATATTTGGGGTGGTTTGTACAAACCACCTCTCCGATGCATATTATTGATAAGGGTGCTGATGGAGACGGGCATCTTACGCCTGAATAGGAGTTAACCTTGTATCTTTGCAAACCCCCTTTGGTTGGAACACATTGGCCGGATGTCCGGTTTGGCATACGTCCTGTGTCTTTCAATTTCGCCATTCTGTATTTTTTTCCATCACCACCTGTGTATTCGGCACCACCTAAAGGATGAAACTCAACCATTCTTGCAGTCTCTTCGCCGTTTTCATCTATGAATCTCATTGTATGACAATCACATCTCATGCCCATATGTTCTAATCTTATGTCTTTCATCTTTTGTGTGTAACCATCATCAAACCTTAAAGTAAACCATTTGTTTCTGTAAGAATGTTCACTGGCCTCTTTGATTTGTGTGGAAACAGGCACTTCTGTTGAAGCGGGAACTCTTCCATGGGCTGCGGGAAAGCCGGGAAAAAATGTTGGACTCAACTCTATAATAAGGGCAGGAAAAAAAGCAAAAACACCACAAAGAATATTTTTTTTAATCATAGATCCCCCCGGTTTATAAGTTTAAATAATATATATTTGTTGAATGAATTTCATGTGTCCTATTCTTTATTATCGGTTTCTTTTTGCCGGTTTGTCAATACAGACTGTCAATTCAACATCCAGAGATCCATAATCCCATATCGGGACATAACCATGTTTCAGTTTAAAACATTTCAGAGGTTCCTGAAATCCTCTACCCATACCCGGGACTTTCCGGTAAATATTCCTGTGCTGATGGTAAACAGTGTTCCGGCAAATTAATTTTTTCCCTTTTTTCTCAAGAAGGCAGGTGAAAAATCTTTTTTAAACCTTCCCGCCAGTAAAGAACAAAGACACCGTCCTCTTTTCTTGCTGTTTCATCAAGGGAGAACAAAAAAGCTTTGGCTTTTGGAATGTCTTTTTTGACAAGTTTTAGATTTTTTTTACCCTGTTTCCAGATTTTCTGCGTAAAAATGGTGTTTTTCAACTAATCAGAATCAATGAAACAAAGTTTCACGAGGTTGTTGCGGATGTTATGTTCCCACGACCGGTGTCCAGTTTCTTCCACCTTCATCTTTTGCAGGAGCCTCCAAAATAAAACAGGAACCTCTCTGACCAAGATCATCAACAAACTTCCCTATAGACGATAAATTATCATCAACGGCAATGGCATTAAAAGGCTTGTCATTATCACAACGGCTTTGGGCTTTTTCTGAGTCCAGAGCAATACCGGTAAAAGGCAACTCCTCCGGATATTTGATTTTTACCTCCCCGACATTCGGGTACCTTTCATCACCGATTGGTAAAAACTCAATACCACTATTGTTGAGTTGAACAACCAATATTTTTTTATTCACAACATAATGACCAGAAAGATGACTATCAAACTTAGATAAATAATCAAAAGCCTCTTTTAATTTTGCACCCATACTTCTTAATTCTTCATCAATGTCTTTTATTTTTACATCTTCGGCTGGTCTTTCTTCTAAATGCCATCCATACCACCCTGAGGGAGGATAGTCCCATGACTCTAATCCTGCATCCACGACATACTTGAGTGTGGCCGGATAGGTTTTATCACCAACCTTAATTTTGGCGGGTTGGTCCACTCCTGAGATTTCTATGGACAAATCCTTTTGCTCACCTTCAAGAGTGATCCTGGAACCCAAAACAATAGTCTCAGGCTTGGGACTGGTCATGGCGGGGTAATCATTTGTAATTGCAAAAACACTGACAGACAAAAGACCTGTCAGAATAATAATAAAACATTTCATGGAATCCTCCTCATTATTTTTTTTACTTTTAATTTCTTACACTATGTATAACACCTTCATTGAAACTTCAAGGACAAACACATGGAATGTAAAAATTACAAAAACTCTTTTTTGCTTTGATAAAAATAAAAGAATTGTTTATTTTGGAAAAATGTGTGACTTTCTGATTTTAAAAATAAGATGGGTTATAAAGAAAAACCTCATAAAATACACAATAACTGCAATTATTTTACTTCTCCATTTTAAAGCTTATTCCAGTGAATGTGTTTTTCAGGGTGCTGTCCATCCCGTTGAAAAAACTGAAATGGTAAAAGAAGTGTATAAAAAAGCCTGCCATTTTTTTACAAACACTTTTGGAACCAAATTAAATCCAAAAATAAAATTAAACAGTGTCCGTTATATAACTGACTGGAATCTCCTGGATACCGATTACAAAGGTGTTATTGATAAAACCTTGTGCGGGTTTTTTGAAAAGTCCCATCGGGATTCACCAATAAATGATGTCTACTTAAATCTCAATTGTTTTTACCATGAATCCGCATTGTTTATCCAGAGTGACGTTGTGGAACTATCATTTCTTTTTCATGAACTCATTCATTTTTTTATTAAATCCGCCAGTGCTGAATATGTTCTCGAAAACAAAATCAAAAGAAATGGAATTATGGAGGAGGCCCTGTGCCTCTGGTCCCAGAATAAATATATAGAAGAAGTCACCAACGATGACAACATCATGAGTTTTGTCAATGGCGGCTACCAACCCCATCCCAACCCGGAAGACAACTTTGCTTTTTACGCACCTGCCTTTTTTCTGCAAGCAGGGAAAAAATTTATTTATGGCTCGATTCATTTTTTTGACGAAGACACAAAAGGAAAATACAATAAACTCATCAACAATCAATACGTCATGGCTCCGGACCCCAACTCCATATCCAGATAACAACCTGAACCCAAACACACCCGTCTGTTAAAAACGGACATCCAATGAACGAAATTCAGCTCTTCACTCCCTTAAAAGCCAATCATCTTTTAATGTCAGAATCTTTGTTGAAATGCCTTTAGTTTTCAAAATCCCTTTGTCTTGAAATCACAACCCCCCTGGAATTCACAAAGTAAACAATAGGGGTTCCCGTGGGGATTTTTATAGACGAGATATTTCCGTCAGGAACCCCCTCCAGATGTTGTACAAGAATCCTCAGGGTATTCAGATGGGCTGAAACAATAACAGAGTTTTGGTTTCTGATTTCCGGTAAAATGTCAGAATACCAAAAGGGAAGAACCCGGTCCCTGAGATCTTTAAAGGATTCAGGCTTTTGCCTTTGTGTAACATCCTCAGTTTGATGATCCTCTTTTACTTCAGGTGGCCTTGCCAGAAAATCCGTTCTCCACCGGGTGACTTGTCCCTCCCCGTACATTTCCACCATGTCTTCTATCTTTTTTCCCTGGAGATCTCCGAGATGTCGCTCATTGAGTTTCCAGTTTCGTGTGACAGGGATACCATCCATCCCCATTTCATTCAGGATAATCCTTAAGGTTTGCATGGATCTTCTCAAATTGGAAACAAAAGCCCGGTCAAAACGAAACCCCCTGTTTTTTAAAAAAGCACCTGTGTTGTAGGCTTCCCTTTCCCCTTTTGAAGTCAGATTCACATCGGCCCAACCTGCAAAAGCTTTTTCTTTGTTCAATTCACTTTCTCCGTGACGGACAAAAACAACGGGTATCAGCACTGTTGGTTGTTTTTCAAAAATGTTCCTGCATAAAAAAGCCTGACAGGGATTGGTGCCGATAATTAAAAAAGAAAGAAAAAACAAATATTTCATCATGGTTGGCCGTAACCTCCACCACCTGGTGTCTCCACCACAAAGAGGTCGCCTTTCTGCATTTCCACTTTGTCTGCTGAACCCAGTCTTTTTGTTGCACCGTTGACCCGAACCACTGAGTTTCGTCCCGGTGTCCCCGGCTTGCCTCCCGCCAACCCGTAGGGAGGAACCCGGCGGTGACCTGACAAAATGGCTGCCGTCATTGGCTTTAAAAACCGCAGCTTTCGAATTGTTCCATGGCCACCCCGAAACCGGCCAGCCCCCCCACTCCCCCTTCGGATCTCAAAACTCTCAAGTCGTACCGGAAACCGTTGCTCAAGGATTTCCGGATCTGTCAGCTTTGAATTTGTCATGTGAGTGTGTACAGCATCACAGCCCGAAAAACCTTTTCCGGCTCCCGCCCCACCGCATATCGTCTCGTAATACTGATACCGATCATCGCCGAAACTGAAGTTGTTCATCGTCCCCTGGGAGGCCGCCTGCACCCCCAAGGCCCCGTACAAGGCATCCGTCACATACTGCGATGTCTCCACGTTACCGGCCACCACAGCCGCCGGATACCTGGGCCTGAGCATACAACCCTCCGGAATGATAATCCGGATGGGTTTAAGACATCCCTCATTCATTGGAATCACATCATCCACCAACGTACGAAAAACGTACATGACTGCTGCCCGCACAACTGACGAGGGGGCATTATAACCCAGGGGGTGCTGATCCGAAGTTCCCGTAAAATCGACAACAGCCTTCCCTGCCTTGTTGTCCACGGAAATGGCCACTTTGATGAAGCAACCATCATCCATTTCATAGGTAAAATATCCCCCTTTTAAACCCCTCAACACCTGTCTGATTGATTCCTCCGCATGGTTCTGAATATGTTGCATATAAGATCTGACAACAGAAAGTCCAAAGTGATCAACCATGGCCCTAAGTTCCCAAAGGCCCTTTTCATTGGCTGCCAACTGGGCCCTGATATCAGCCATGTTCTGATCCACATGTCGTGCCGGATAAGGCCCCTGGGTAAACAGCTTTTTGGTATCCTCCTCCAATAAAGTTCCACAATCCATAAGCTGAACATTGTCAATCAAAACCCCCTCTTCATGAATGACAGAACTGTCCGGTGGCATCGAGCCAGGTGTTATCCCTCCAACATCCGCATGATGGCCCCTGGAAGCCACATAAAAAAGTGCCTCTTTGCCGTCAGCCCCAAACACAGGAGTGACCACTGTTATATCGGGCAGGTGAGTCCCGCCATTGTAGGGGTTATTTAATATGTAGGCATCCCCCGGCTGCATTTGACCCTTATGACACTTCATCATGGCCCGCACGGACTCACCCATGGAACCCAGGTGAACCGGCATATGTGGAGCATTGGCCACAAGCCCGCCCCGGGCATCAAAGACGGCACAGGAAAAATCAAGCCGCTCCTTGATATTAACCGAACAGGCTGTGTTTTCCAAAGCCACTCCCATCTGTTCAGCTATTGACATAAACAAATTATTAAAAACCTCCAACATAACGGGATCCACATCCGTTGTCCCCATGACTTTTCTGTGAAGGGAGCGTGGTGCCAATCGCGTCAGCAGGATGTGATTTTCAGGTGTCACTTCAAGTTGCCAATCCATCTCCACAATTGTGGTCCCCGTTGATTCCACCACAATAACCGGACCCTTGACAATTTCCCCTGATACCAAGTTCTCCCGTCGGTAAATATTTGCATCACAAAACTCACCCCCTGTGAAAATCCTTTTCCGTCCAATGGGTTCCCTTTGGATGGAAGACTTTGATGTCCTTTCAGACAGCACCACGGATTTTCCAACGGCCTCAACCACTATGGCCTCCACAATGATATTTCTTTGGGGCATCGTGAAACCAAAACGCCGTCTGTGCAGGGATTCAAACTCAGTACGAATGGAGGAAACTCCAAAGGGTACATGGATGGTCGAGTTTGTCCCTTCATATCGAATATGCACCTGTGGCTCTACGGAAATGTGTTCATCCGGCACACCCTGTTTACTGACAGCCCCCCGTACCTTCGCTTCAAGTTCTGCCACCCGCTCCCTTAACCCCCGTCCTTTTTCATCTTCATCGGATAAAAGGCTTTCAACAGATTCCTCCTGTAAAGACCTTATATCAGCCAGTCCCATTCCATAGGCGGACAAAACACCTGCGTAAGGGTGAATCAGCACCCTGTCCACACCCAGGGCATCCGCCACCAGACAGGCGTGCTGGCCTCCGGCCCCTCCAAAGCAACACAGTGTGTACTCGGTGATATTATAACCACGTTGAACTGATATTTTCTTAATGGCATGGGCCATATGGTCAACGGCAATATCCAAAAACCCCTGGGCCACCTGGTGAATTGTGCGTGTGTCCCCTGTGGCCTCTTTGATTTTGTGTGCAAGACGGGAGAATTTCTCCTGCACAATAGATCTATCAATGGGTTTGTCACCACGGGGTCCAAAGATTTGGGGAAACAGATCGGGTTGCAACTTGCCCAGCATGACATTGCAATCGGTGATTGTCAGAGGCCCCCCTCGACCGTAGCAGGCAGGCCCCGGGTTGGCACCCGCTGAATCCGGTCCCACCTGATATTTCCATCCGTCAAAATGGAGGATGGATCCTCCTCCGGCTGCAATTGTGTGAATCCTCAGCATGGGTGAACATATTCGGACACCGGCCACCTCTGTATTGAAGCTCCGTTCATAATGACCTGCATAGTGGGACACATCCGTGGATGTTCCCCCCATATCAAAAGTGATGATTTTATGAAATCCGGCCTGTCGGCTTGTTTCCACGGCCCCGACAATTCCTCCCGCAGGGCCCGACAAAATACTGTCTTTACCCTGAAGGCAACGGGCCTCAGTCAAACCACCATGGGACTGCATAAACATCAAAAGAACACCCTTGAGTTTTCCTGCCAGTTGGTCCACATAACGGCGAAGAACCGGTGAAAGATAGGCATCCACAACTGTTGTGTCCCCACGGGATATGAGCTTCATAAGCGGGCTTACCTCGTGGGACATGGAAACCTGCCTGAAACCAATCTCCCTTGCCAGTTGTCCCACCCTTTTTTCATGCTCATGAAAGCGATAACCATGCATAAACACAATCGCACAGGAGCGAAAACCCCCGTCAAAAGCCTGCTGAAGTTTTTGCCTGGCTTGGGCCACATCAAGGGGAATGATCTCATCGCCACCGGCACTGTGACGCTGATGGATCTCAATCACGCTTTGGTAAAGTGGATCCGGTCGCACAATGTTTCGGGCAAACAAATCAGGACGATTTTGATAACCAATGAGAAGAGCATCCCCAAACCCTTTTGTTGTGACAAAAACACAAGACTCCCCCTTACGTTCCAAAAGGGCATTGGTCCCAACAGTTGTCCCCATTTTCAAGATACAGGCCCCATCAGGTTCCAACACAGATTCCCCCAAAATTTCCTGTAAGCCCTGAAGAGTTGCATCCCCGTATCGGTCCGGGTTTTCCGAAAGAAGTTTGCGTGTCACAAGAACACCATTGGGTTGAAGGGCCACAATATCGGTGAAGGTCCCGCCACGATCAACCCAAAACTGCCAATGATCTGAGATTTTATGATTCATAGAACATAAGAGTTATAACTTTATGATTTTTGGCATCTCAAAAACCTTATAGCGAAATTTCTTTTAAAAAACAAGGGCCCCTGTAAAAAAAACAGGGGTATTTGCCGTTGGCCCTGGCTTTTCGTGCGACCCCGACCTCGCATTTATACTGATCGTGTTTGAGTTTTCATGGAATTTCTCTATGGAAATAGCATGAAAATAAAGACCGATTGTTTCGCAATCGACTGGGCAGCTCTACCGGAGCTAACAAAACCTCCTTGGGTTAAGGTGGGAGTCGAACCCACTACTGATACCTTGTCGAATGTTCTTCCGTTGAATTACACCGCCTCTGTTGCCAGGGACGATGGTGGGAATCGAACCCACAACCTTTTCGGGCTTTACCGTCTGATCTTTGCTTTCGGCATACAAACAACCATCGGTCATTGCACCCGCCGGGATTCACGAACCCGGTCGATAGAAACCAAAAATCAAACAACTCTTTTATCCTTTCACACACACTATTTGTTTTAGGGTGTATTTAATTTTTACCAAATCACTTTGTGCCTCCATGACAGAGTCTATGTCTTTGTAAGCCTTTGGGGACTCATCAAGGACACCTGTATCCTTTCGGCACTCCACACCTTCTGTGGCCTTTGTATGCTCATCCAAAGTAATCACCTCTTTGGCCTTTGTTCGGGACATGGTTCGCCCCGCACCATGGGAGCAACTGTGAAAACTGTCTTCATTGCCCAGACCCTCGACGATAAAAGAACGGGCCCCCATGGAACCTGGAATAATTCCCAAATCCCCCCTGCGGGCACGAACGGCCCCCTTACGGGTGACATAAACATTCTTTCCAAAGTGATGCTCCAATTCCACATAATTGTGATGACAATTGACAGCCCTGTCCTCCAGTAAAAATGGAGGAAGCTCTTTGCTGTGATTGAGTCCTCCAATCACAGCTTCCATCATAATTTCACGATTCATCCGTGCAAAATTCTGTGCCCAACTGACAGCCTCAATATAATCTTCAAAAAACTGACTTCCTTCCGGCAAATAAGCCATATCTTTATTGGGCAGGCTGATAAACCAACGTTCCATTTCCTTTTTTGCAAGCTCGATAAAATAGCGGCCAATGTTATTACCCACACCCCGGGATCCACTGTGAAGCATGATCCAGACATTTTGGTTTTCATCCAGACAAAGTTCAATAAAGTGGTTTCCACCACCGAGAGTGCCAAGCTGTTTGTAACGCTTTGACTCTCTGATGAGAGGGTGTTTTTCCATTACCCGGCTGTAACCTTTTTCAAGACCCTGCCAGGCCTTTTCACAGGCTGTGGGCACTCGCTTTTTATGATATTCAAAACCCACCGGAACATCCCTTTCAATTTGGGACCTGATTTTTTTCAATGAATCAGGAAGATCTGATGCTTTTAATGAAGTTTTCCGAGCCATCATCCCACAGCCTATGTCTACGCCGACGGCTGCGGGAATAATTGCACCCACTGTTGGTATAACACTCCCAATGGTTGCCCCACGACCGGCGTGAACGTCGGGCATAATGGCTACCCACTTATGGATAAAGGGCAGACTCGCCAGTTTTTTAACCTGGCCCCTGGCTTCATCTTCAAAAGGAACACCCTTTGTCCAGGATTTAATCAGACCCCCTTCATCGGTTTGAATAATTTCATGGGATCCAGAAGTTGTTTGATCGGTTTTTTTGTCACACATGGTTTGTTCCCCCCTTCTTTTTCTGAACCTTTGCCGGTCCCCCTGTTTTTTTATCACACATGGTTTGTTCCTTTTACTGCTGCCCCAAACTCCTCTAAGTAACAGGAGTTATAGGCCGATGACTTTTCTGTATTGCATTCACAGTGTCAACTTTTCACAGATCCTCCAAAATATCAAAAAATATTTAATATTACTTGTTTTTTTGTAAATTTTTTCTTTTTTTCTATTTTAGTAATTGTCATTTTTTTATAGAATAATACATAAAACTTTTATCAGATTTTCCATAACGACTCCGACAGACTCAAAAAATATCTGGATAAGTTCGGCCTTGATTCCAGGAATGACCTTTCCAAAAATAAGTTTCAAATTTGAAAAATTTACAAACTCCACAAACTCCAGGGAAATCAAGTGATTTGCAACTCAGTAAATTTTTCCTCCACTTTTCCAGACAGCCCGCTTGCACAAAACGTCTCAATATGATATATTCTTGCGTAAAATATCATTATTTTAGAGGTTCCCATGCGAAAACAAAAACAATTTGTCCTTTTATCCCTGTTTCTTGTAACTGGCCTGCTTTTAAACCCGGTCCAGGCTGCAAGTTCTGATAACTTAAAGAAATGCCCCGATCCCAGTGTACACCAAAATAATACGGATCATAATGATGTGCGGTTTTCGGTTGGTCATCCAGTCGAAGTCTGGCACGCAAACCCAATCAGTATGTTCTTTTGGGCGGCATCTGTCTACATTAAGGAGGATCCGTATATTCCTCTGTTTGGCTATTTCGTTTCCGGAACTCCGGCACCCACCATTAGCGATGCGGTTGTTGCGACCACGGAAGCAGATGTACGAATTGTCATACTGACCCGTCGTAAAAATGGATCTGATTCCGAAAGCGACGACATCTTCAAAGGACAAGGTGTTCAGATTGCCTCCGGTATCGACGAAGGGAAACTGCGTGATGAATGGGAATGTTTTCTTCAAAACGCAACCATGCAACACGATGATATCATGATCGCATTCACCCGGCCCCTTCTCGACAGGGAAGCCGAAAAAGAATTTGTCGCCACATCACAGCTATGGGCTCCGCCGGAAATGACAAAATGAAAAAATATTTAACATTTAGTATAATTTTATTCTTTTTTACACCCCAGGTTCAGGCAGGCCCGGTCACCTGGATAAAAGGCATCCTTGGTAAAGACAGAAGAGGATATCGAGGATATCATAGTGAAGAAATAGCTCTTTATGCACAATCTGAGAAAAGGGAAATCAGAATGCAGGAGGCACGCAGGAATTTTTTAGAGCTCCACAAGGGCCACCTCTCTGATGAAGAAGTTCTGGCAATGCATATGAGTCATCATCCCCCTGGCTACACACCTGATAGACTCGATAGAATCCGGAATGATCTCAGACAGTTTTTAGAGTCTCCACTTGATATCCTCAGAGAGCATCCTGACAGAATCCTTGACAATGATGAGACAAGAAAAATCTATCTGTCTTTGGTTCTCTCACATATCGACCCAAACAATGCTGATGAGATGGCACTCTTTACTGACTCAGTTATTGGAGGATTTTTAAGAAAAAATGAATCTTCCCCGGATGTATTCAGCCAGCTTGACAGCCTCTGGGTTGATGTTTGGGGCTCTACAAGGAATACACTTCTAATGCCTTTGGATATTCAAGCTGGTGTTGTGAATGCTTTGTTAAATGATGATTTCAGTTATGCCGGTCGCCTTATGGATGAAACCAGTCATTTTAATTTCTCAAGTATCGCAAGTCTCCACGGCAATCCATATCTGAGACTCCAACCTGGAAATGCCGCTCTTATGTCACACATGATGGAGTCCTTTCGTTTTTCAACCTCTTCCTGGTATTGGAGTCAATCTGATGAAATATTGTTCTTTTGGAATTATATACATATAGATATTGATAACCCCGTTTACAGAGAGGGAGTTGATTTTCTTGAGGGTAGGGTGAAAAGCCTGGTGAAACCTCCTATTCCTGTTGGCATAAAGTATCCCAGTGGTTATCCTCTTGAGTATGAAGCTTTTTTAAGGGCGGCCAAAGAAAGCGATTCCTTTGACAAATTTGTTAAAAAACCTCTCAAGCCTTTTAAAAAGGCTATAAACAGGATCCAAAAAATTAAAGACAAGCTCGAAAGTTTAAAGCATCAATATTATCCAGATGGAGATGACAAATATAACAGAATTCTAAACACACCCGGATTGGAAAATTTTTCCATAGAGGATTGGGAAAGAATACTAAATATATAAACTGACTGACAATAAAATGCCTCAAAACAATATATAGGGGTTTAGACTCCATAAAGTCAACTGACAAGCAAAAATCTTGTATCTCTATGTGGTGAAGGATAGCCCAGTGGGCTATCCGAAACAGAGTACCCCGGGCTTGCCCGGGGGTGAATGAACCCGACGAGTGATACTTGCAAACCATGCTAAGATAGAGCATGGATGTTATAAAGTCATCTCATAGTGTTTATCAACTTCAGTATCATATTGTATGGGTTTGCAAGTATCGCCGTCGGATACTGAATCCTGCTGTATGTAGTTACATTCGTAAGATAATGCCAAAGCTACTGAGAAGTATGCCTGGCGTAACGGTGGAGATGATTGGCTTTGACAAAGATCATTTGCATATGGTGATGGTTGTTCCACCAAAGTACAGCATTTCTTCTGTGATGAGTCGTTTAAAAAGCCAATCGTCGTCTTATTTAAGGAAATACAAGTGGTTAAATAAGGTTTATTGGAAAGAAAATGTTGTATGGTCGCCAGGCTACTTTGTCAGTAGCGTCGGCATGGATGAAGAAGTGATAAAGCGATATGTTGAGCATCAGGGACAGCAGGATTCAGGTCAGCTTTGTATGAAGCTGTAACAGTAAGGACCACGGGCTTGCCCGTGGGAATCTATTATCTATATTTTTTTAGATTTCTTTATATTTCTATAGATTTAAATATTTATTTATGTCATAATTTAAATTCAGGAGTTTTTATGAGAACAAAACAATTTGCCACTAAAATTGATGAAAAAGTGAAAGAAGCTCTGGACAATTTCTGTGAAGAACATGGTCTTAAAATAGGACGTTTCGTCGAAGATTCCATCCTGGATAAACTTGAAGAATACAAAGACATATCAGATCTCAGGAAGCTAAGAAGGGAAACCTTCAAACCATTCAACGAAGTTCTCAAAGAACTAAAAATCAATGGCAAAATTTGAAATATTAATTAGCTCTACGGCTGAAAAGCAACTCAAAAAAATTCCAAAAAAGAAAGGAAGACGTTTAATCAAGCAACCCATTGTTGATTACGATAAAATTGAATTTAATCTAAAGGCTGCTTAGTAATTGGCGGAGTTGACGTTAAAGAATTCCTTCAAGAACCTGCCTCATTAATTTTTGGTAGTGAATACCTTGTTTTTTTGCTCTGGTTTTTAAAGCTTTTAATAAATCCTCTGACATTCTGATTGTTACTGTTTTGTTTTTTGGCTTAAACTCAAAATGGATGGGCTTAAAATTCTCAGAATGTATATAAGGGGATAAATCTTGATCTAAAATATTTTCAGCTTCTTTATTTGTTTTGATTTTTTTTAAATGTTTTTTCATATTTCTGAACCTCTTTTTTATTCATAAACCGTGCACTTATTGGTCTGATAAACTTTCCTTCATTCATCTTTCTAAAGGTAAATACAACAATAATAAGTTTACCTTTTGGACCTGTTCCGATTGCCAAAAACCGTTCTTCACCAGCAGAATGTTTAATATCAGGAGCCACATAAATCTTTTCCTGAAGGAAAAAGTCTTCAATTCCCTCTTTAGTTAATCCATGTTTCTGACATTTATTTGTATTGTCAGCATCCCAGTTGAAACCTTCAAACCTCATTCTTAAAAAAGAATAACAAATGTATTTACATTTGTCAATATATTTATTATTCTAAACTATAGGCTTGTTTTCGCCCTTAGGGGCTTGTTTGGAATCCACCCGATAACCAACGGATAGAATCATATCCAGATTATAATAATGAACCTGATAAATTTCCCCATACAGTGTCCTTTTTAAAATCCCCACGAAATTCAATTTTTCCACTTTTAGCCTGGTAAATGAGAATATCTTTATTCATAATTTGATCGGTAAGGACCTTTTTGTAATTGGTGGGTGGAACCAGTCTTAACAACTCCATGCCTCTGACAAAGTTTCAGCCTGCTTTAAAATCAAGTAAACGGCATCTTCCTGCTTATCAGGTGGGTAATTGTGTTTACGAAGAAGATTTCTGACTTTAACTCTTATACCGGCTCTCACACTTTCCCTTTGGGCCCAGTCCACAGTCACACTCTTTCGCAACTGATTTGTCAATTCATTGGCTATTTGCTTGAGTGTTTCGTCCCCTAGTTCCTGAACAGCGGATTCATTGTTGGCGAGAGCATCATAAAAGGCCAGTTCATCATCATTGAGACCCAGGTCACTTCCCCGGTCCCTTTCTTTTTTAAAGTCCTTGGCCATCTGGATAAGCTCCTCGATGACCTGGGCTGTTTCTATGGATCTGTTTCGGTATTTTAAAAGAGCGTTGTTCAAAAGTTCTGAGTATTTTTGGGATTGGACAATATTGGTTTTTATTTTCGATTTAACCTCGCCTTTTAAAAGGCGTGAGAGCATTTCAACAGCCAGATTTTTTTGTTCCATATTTTTAACTTCTTCAAGGAAGGTATCAGACAGGATTGAAATATCAGGACGATCCAGACCTGCCGCCTCAAAAATATCAACAATCTTATCTGAAACAAGGGCTTTTGAAATCACCTGTCTTAAAGCGTTTTGGACCTGTTCATCAGATATTTTTTTATCCACATCGTGTTTTTTGGTGAGAGCGGCTTTAATGGCCTGGAGAAAAGCAATTTCCTCTCTGAGTTCCATGGCTTCAGGCATGGTTCCACAAAGGGCATAAGCCTTTGTCATCTCCAAAACCACATCACAAAAAGTTTTCTGCCCCTCATTAAGACCTAAAATATGGTCGCAACACCGGGCTATAAGAGGGAAAAGTTTTTTGGAATCCCTGTACCCGGAATAATCAACCCCTTTTAATAAGTCCCTGGCATAGTCCACTTTTCCAAGCAAAATGGAAAGAGCCTCATAAACATCAATGGTGGGTTGCCCCCTGCCATTGCTTTGGGTGTAGGTCTTTAGAGCCTCTTTAAGTTCACTGGCAATTCCAATATAATCCACCACAAGACCACCCGGCTTGTCCTTAAAAACCCGGTTCACACGGGCAATGGCCTGCATGAGATTGGCCCCACGCATGGGCTTGTCAATATACATGGTGTGCATCATGGGGGCATCAAAACCTGTGAGCCACATATCCCGAACAATAACAATTTTTAAAGGATCACCCGTGTTTTTATATCTTTTTTCCAGGTTCTTCCGACCTTTTTTATCGTAAACATGATCCCGGAGTTCTTTTCTGTCACTGGCACTTCCGGTCATCATAACCCGGACAACCCCGTCATTCAAACCGGGACGACCGTTGGAATCTTTTGTTCCCGCCCACTGGGGTCTTAAGGCAATAATCCGGTTATACATTTGAACGCAGGCTTCCCTTGAAATACAAACAATTATGGCCTTGCCGTCCATCACCTTTAATCGGTTTTCCCAGTGTTCCACAAGATTTTGAGCCACTTGTTTCATACGGGGCCTGGCTGTCACTAATTTTTCAAGGGCCGCCCACTTCACTTTTTGCTTATTGATGTAGGAGTCAGAACTCTCCTCTGATTGTTCCATAATTTCATCCACTTCAGCGTCAATATCACGTTCTTCTTCAGAGAGTTGAAGTTCAGCCAGTCTTGACTCATAATAAATGGGAACTGTGGCCTTATCCTTTACAGCCTGTTCAATATCATAAATGGAAACATAGTCTCCAAATACGGCAATGGTGTCCCGATCCTCTTTGGACACGGGAGTTCCCGTGAAACCTATAAACCCGGCATTGGGGAGAGCATCCCTTAAGTGTTTGGCAAAACCATAGGTCATTTTCCCATCAGGCCGGATTTTGGCTTTGAGGCCGTATTGACTTCTGTGGGCTTCATCGGAAATCACAACCACATTGTGACGATCTGTAAGTGTGGGAAAAGAAAGCTCCCCCTCCATCAGAGAAAACTTTTGAATGGTTGTAAAAACAATGCCTCCTGCCGGACGGTTCAATAACTCCCTTAATTCCTCCCTTGTGTCGGCCTGCCTGGGTTCTTCCCTGAGAAGCTCTCCTGCATCACAAAATGTTTCATAAAGCTGACCATCCAGATCATTTCTGTCTGTGACCACAACAAGGGTCGGGTTATTCATTTTCGGATGATTCATGAGTTTGGCGGCATAGCAACTCATGGAAATGGACTTTCCACTGCCCTGGGTGTGCCAGACCACACCACACTTTCCGTCTTTGACATCCTGAGTGGCAATGATGGTATTACCAATAGCCGTACGGACAGCGTGGAACTGGTGGTAGCCTGCAATTTTCTTAATCAAAACCCCCGCATTTTCCTCAAAAATGACAAAATATCTGAGGTAGTCCAAAAGGAGTTCTTTATTAAAAAAGCCCTTTGTTATGGTTTCCAGTTCAAATTCAAATTTGGGTTGGTCTTTTTCAGATTTTAGAGTTCGCCAATAGGCATATCTTTCTTTTCCAGCCGTTATGGAGCCAATCCTCGCATTCACCCCGTCAGAAATTATGGAGGCCAGATTGTATGAAAAAAGATCCGGGAGTTCCTCCTTATAGGTTTCAATCTGCAAAAAGGCTTTCCATATATCCGTATTCTCATCAGATGGATTTTTTAACTCCAGGACCGCAATGGGAAGTCCATTGATAAAGGCCACAAGGTCGGGTCTTCTGTTTCCGTTTTTACCCTGAACTGTGAATTGATTGACAACCAGAAAGTTATTGTTCTCTACGTTTTTAAAATCAATGATTTTAACAAAGTCCCCCCTGGTTTGGCCACCAACCCTTAAATCCACAGGCACACCATCGTTGATAAACCTGTGAAATTGTCGGTTGTTGACTTCAAGAATCAGAGAATCAAGTCGGGAAAGTCTTGTCACCACCTCATCAATTTTATCTTCTGGAATGTGGGGATTGATTTTTAACAGAGCCTCTTTGAGGTTCTCTGTAATCAGGACTTCTTTGTAACTTTTTCTTTTCCGGTTGTCTGAATCAGGAGCAATGTCATAGCCGCACTCGTAGTCCCAGCCCAGTTCCCTAAACCAGTCAATGCATAATTGTTCCAGATCATCTTCAGTCATTGTCGTTTTGCCCCTTTAAAACCTATTTCCTTATATTTTTCATATATTTATAGATTTTCATGTCGTAAGTTTGTCGCAAGTTTTGTCGTGAGTTTGTCGCAAGTTCAGACACTTTCCCGAAGATAATAAGTCTTTTGATTGGTTTTTCCTTTTGTTTCAATAATTTTTTTATCAATCATATCCTTCAGGTCCCTCTGTACAGTTCTTTTGGTTATTTGAGAAACTTTTTGTTCTTTTGATCCACCGTTTTCTTGTCCCATTTTCTCACAAAGAAGATCAAAATCCTTTGGGACAAGTTTCCCGTTTTCCAGAATATGTTCGATAACCAAAGCCTGCCTTTGGGACAAACTGTGGTCTTTTGTCAAAGTGTCTTTGAGAATAACTTTTTTACCAACAGTCATTACATCGTTCATCTGAACCAGAAAACCTTTAACGAAATATTCAAGCCAGCTTGTCATATTCATATTGTTATTTTCCACTGACCGTATGGCATCATAAAAACCACGTCTATCTTTGTCGTAATATTCACTGATGGAAAAAAGTCTTTTAAAATCATAATCCTCTTTGTGAAGATAAGCGGCACAAAGAAGCCTTGAGGCTCGTCCATTACCATCCACAAAAGGGTGAATATGAACAAACTGAAACTGAATAATGCCACTTTTCAAAACAGGATGAATATCCGAGTCCTCATTGATCCATTTCACAAAATCTTTCATAAGGCCGGGCACTTCCTTTGGTTTTGGAGGCATATAAATAATCTCTTTGGTTATGGAATTTCCCACATAATTTTGTATATCCCGATACATACCCGGCTTGGCATTTCCGCCACGAACCCCCTTAACCAGTTCCTTATGGATGTTTTTTATAAAAGACTCTTTAATTGTTGTTTCTTTTTTTAAATAACCGGATACCAGTTTAAAAGCGTCTCTGTAGTTTTTGACCTCTTTGACATCTTCTTTATTGGCTCCGGGAATTTGTTTTCCGGCTAAAATTCTTTTGGATTGATCGAGGGTGAGTTGTGTTCCCTCTATGTGGGTTGTATGATGAGTTTCAAGAAGAAAAGCGTTACGACTCATCTTTTTTACCCATTGACTTGAAAGATGGGCTGCTTCCAGAAAGCCCCTGGCTTTTTCAATTTGCATTAAATGATTCAGAAGGGCTTGCGTGATTGTAAATTTTGGAGAGAATTTTTTTTGACTCATTTTTCTATCCGTCTTTTGTTTTTGATCCCATGATCCAGCATAAATTGTATCCGGATTTCTGATGGCTCTGTTTTATACTAAAGACCATTTGTTTTTCATGTGACTTTCATAGGGGAAACCCGTGAAAATTCAAACATGATCAGTATAAAATCGTTTACAAGAAAAAGAAGCCGGTTTAATTCCTTACTGTGGTCCTTCCAGTTAATGCATCGTTGTTCCAGATGATCTTCAATCATTGTCACTTTGCCCTTTTAAAATGGTTTTCATTTCTTTTTCAAAATCAGATTCAATTTCCTGGGTTTTGTTAAACTCTTTGTATTCATCAAAAGCCTTTTGATCGGCCTGCTGCTTTGAGATTTTTCCTTTGTTGTCTAAAACTTTAAATTTGTTAAAACTCAAAAAGTTATTTACGCTTTCTGCAAACTCTTTCATGGTGAAGGCTTGCTCGCTCTCTATAATATTTTCGATATAATCAAAAAAAGCACCCACAGTTCTTTCCAGTCTTTTAATTTCTTTTTCCCGGAGATAGTTTTTAGCCACAGTGACATCACTGGAGAGTATTCTTCCTTTGGGGGCATTTTTCCAAGTGGATAGCCCCATGTAAGGTTGAGCTTTGTCAGTCTTGTCATAAATAATTTCAGCAGCCGTCTGACCTGTAATGGCAAAGTGAAACTTGTTTTGAACTGTGGCATAGAAGTTTTTTGTTGTCTCCGATAGGGGATTATAGTCAATGCTGCATTCAGCAAAAACATCTGTGATCTTTAAATAAATTCTCCGCTCACTGGCACGAATGGAGCGAACTCTATCGAGGAGTTCTTCAAAATAGTCTTTACCAAAGACTTGGGAGGCTTGCTTGAGTCGTTTGTCATCCAAAACAAAGCCCTTAATAATATACTCCCGAAGAGTCTTTGTGGCCCAGATACGAAACTGAGTGGCTTTTTTGGAATTGACCCGATAACCCACGGCAATAATAGCGTCGAGGTTGTAGAAGTTTGTCAGGTACTTTTTGCCATCACTGGCAGTTATTTCCATTTTGGAAACAACTGAAACTTCTTCTAACTCCTTGGTTTCAAATATATTTTTTAAATGCTTGCTGATCGCTGGCACATTGACTTCAAATAGTTCAGCCATGACTTTTTGAGTCAGCCATAGGGTTTCATCCCGTAAAAAGACCTCAAGCCGCACTTCTCCATCGGGGGCTGTATAGAGGAGGAAGTTTTTCTTTGTAGTCAGGCTTTGCTCGTTAGTCATGCGGACCTCACGTCTTTATCGAGTTTGATATTTGAGAGGTCTATCTCCCCTGCAAGGAGTTTCGGGAGGATGATGTCTCTGAGATTTTCTAGGGTTTGGTTTTCTTCAGAGTTTAACTTTATTTCTTCTTCAAAAGAATGAACTACATATTCAAACTTAGATAATAATTCATTATCACAAAAAACAAATTTATAGGTTTCAAGTACTGAAGATGGTACTCGCTGCCTTCCACTTGTACCCGACATATTGGAAATGGCAAAGTTTACAAAAGAGTGATTTCTACTTAATAGGTAAATCCAATAATTTGGGAGTTTTCCTTTTGATCGCATAACTATAAATTCAGTTGAGCCCCAAGCAACTTCACCTTTTTCGAGACAATCTACATAAGCAGCCTTTCCATTTTCAAGACATGGAGTAATTCTTGCCATCAGAATATCTCCATTCTGAAATTTAGATCCAGACTTAAACTCTCTTTCAAGTACACAATCTATTCTGTGTCCTGAAGTTGGTAAAGACTTCATGTCAACATACTTAGCGATACTTGATTGCTTTACAGAAAGTTTCGGATTAAACTCAATTTCATCTTTAAGTTCTCCTAATCTCCACCCCCTTGGAATTTCCCCAAGCTTGCTATCCTGAAACTCACTTGGAAACAGGGAGGCTGTGTGGGCCAGTTCTTCTTGATTTTTTTTACTCATCTTTGAGAGCTTTTGGGAAAGTCGTTGATTCATTTCCTTGAAGTTTTCGGCAAAGTCAGAGGGGCTGCAAATTCCTGAGATAACGGCCATGGCCGCACGTTCGGCTTGTTCTTTGGAAAGCCCCTTTTCCAGGGCTTTCTTTTTGGCATGAACGGGATCAAAATCAACAAACCAAGATTTGAAAATTGTTTGGGCTATTTGTTCAAGTATTTTGTTTATCTGGAGGTTTAATTGAATTTTGTCATCTAATGCCACAAGAATAGAAGACATTCTCTTTTGTTCCAAGATTGAAGTGGGGATTGTAACCTTAAGCCGTTTAAGTGTGTTGGTGGTTATTGTATTGAAAACAGATCCATAAGACATTCCCTTTAATTTATTAACTTCAAGTTTTAACACATAATAAAGATAATCATTTAATATTTTTTCTTCTTTTCCTCTTAATCCATAACATGATTGATTGAAGGACATTTCTCCTCCAGTTTGTGCTAAACAACCAACGGTTCCTCTGGCAGATATAATAATATCTCCTTTACTTAAAAGATTGGCACTACTATTTTCTAAACCAATCTTGGTAATTTTCTTTTCTGCATTAAAGACCATTCGATAGTTATTATTAAAGTCAGCAACAGTTAGCCACGGAACTTTACCATTCCAATATTCTTTAATGGTTGTTTTTGGAGTCCCTCCACCAATGATATCCGCTACATCCAATAGAAAAAAAGAGTCCCAATTTTTATTTTTTCTTTCTTTTAAAACAGGTTCCCTATGTTTCAGAAAAACCTTTTCTTTTTCAATAATTTTTTTAAAACTGTCATCAATGGTCGCCATGTCAACAATATCAACTTTATAAGGCAGGTCTGATTCTTCAAATTCATGATGTATTTCTCCTATTATTTGGGAATCAATCTTATCTTCCCCTTCCAGAGCCAAATCCAGATCGGATGAATCCTCGGTCATCCACCTGGCCCGGCTTCCATAAACCCATACTTTGATATTGTCCGGGAGAAGCCTGTTTAAAATATTCTTAACGATTTCCAATTGGTCTTGGCGAATGTCTATAGCGTCAGTCAATGTATTCAATCCTCTCTTCTAATTGTTTCACTATGTATCTTGTTTCAAATAAAAATTTTCTTACAATATCCACATTGTCTTCAGAGATCTTTTTCCCAAAGGTCATATTGTTCCGGCAATCCCTGAATTTTTTCCACACAAACAACTCCTCACTGATAATGGCGACAGCATAAGCCCTTCTTATAAGCTGTTCAAAACCAAAAAACTCAATTTCCGTTGGATTGCCTAAGCTTTTTTCCAGAAATAGTCTGATTGTTTCCAGACTCAGGTCATAAGTATGCAGAAACGGATCTGAAACCAGATGATGTTCTCTTAAACACAAATCCAGGTTGTGAACAGCCTGTTTAAATTTTGACAAATCAAAAGCCTGTTTTACTGTTTCCATTTTTTCTCTGTCATGATTTCATACATTGAAATAGCATCACGGATAAAATCGTCTATAACATTTATAGTCTCCTGAGCCTTATTCCCATCGTAATCGTGAGAGGTTGCGTTTCTTGCGTCAGTGTAGTTATCCCATTTTTCCAAAGGAGAGGGCAGACCATATTTGATTGCTTCTTTAAAAACTTTTTTTGGAGAATTGAAAGTCTTCGGCACTCTCTCCTTTATTTCAAAATGATGTTTTAAAGTCTTCCACAAACAATCGAAACAAATTTCAAATCTTTGAATAAGTGATTCTTTAACAGAATCGGTGTATCTATGGGGCGGTTTTAATTTCTCTTCTTTGTAAAAGTCATTTTGTGATTTCAAATGTTCCAAAGACTTTTTCAGGTTATCGTATTTAATCATTTATTCCTCCAGACTTTTGATAAAATGCTGAATCTCCTTTAAAAAGCCAGGAATAACCGCAAGAATGTCATCAGACACATCCTCCCGAAAACTTTCACTGACTTTAATTCGGGATTCCCTGAATACTTTCCACGTTTCTTTATTCTCCAAGATGATGGATTCCTCATGAACCTTCTTTATCATTTGAACAAATGTAAACTTTTCAATTTCTGAAGGATTACAGGAATTCTCCTTTAAATACCTTTTCATCATCTGAATGGCAATATCATAGGTTTTTTTGAATCTATAAATGCACGCATCTTTTGTGAATTCTTTCCTGGAGTCCTGGTATAACTTTAATCCTTCCTCAAGGGATCTGGCAGCGTTTTTTAAAGAGGATATATTCATCTTAATCACCTTTCATGTCAAACCCAATGCTTGATAGGTTCTTCCTGATTTCTTTTTCTAATTCTTCTGATTTGGTAAATTCATCTTTTAATTGATTTGTGAGATGGTTCATTTTTTCATGGAAAGGAATACCATCATCTTCACTTTCAGCCATTCCCACATATCTTCCGGGGGTTAATACATAATCATTGGATTTTATTTCCTCCAAGGTGGAGGACTTACAAAAGCCTGCCACATCTTCATATTTTCCATTTTTGTTTCTCCAGGAATGATAAGTGCCAGCCAGTTTTTGAATATCCTCATCTGAAAATTCTTTTTGGGTTCTACTGATCATTTCCCCTGTATGTCTGGCATCAATAAACAAAACCTCTCTTTGTCTTTTGCGTCTGCCCTCTTTACCCGACTTGTCTTTGGCTAAAATCCAAATACAGGCTGGAATTTGAACATTAAAAAACAATTGTCCGGGCAGGGCAATCATACAGTCCACCAAGTCCGCCTCTAAAATATTTTTCCTGATCACACCTTCATTGTTTGTATTGGAGGACATGGAACCATTGGCCAGAACAATCCCTGCATGGCCTCTGGGTGAGAGGTGATAAATCATATGCTGAACCCAGGCAAAGTTGGCGTTTCCCTTGGGTGGTATTCCATACTTCCATCTTCGATCATCAGTTCGTTTGTCTCCACCCCAGTCACTAATATTAAAGGGAGGATTAGCCATTATAAAATCCGCTTTGAGGTCCGGGTGCTGATTTTGACTGAATGTGTCCGCAGGGCCTTTTCCAAAATTAAAACCAATTCCACGAATGGCCATGTTCATGGCCGACAGTCTCCAGGTTGTTCGATTGGACTCCTGACCATAAAGAGAGATTTTATTTTTTGCTTCATTCACATGGCTTCTGTCCGAGTGAACTTCAATAAACTTTTCACTGGAAACAAAAAAGCCACCGGAACCCATGGCGGGGTCATAAACCCGCCCTTCATAGGGTTCAAGACATTCCACTATAAGATTAACAACAGACTTGGGGGTGTAGAACTCTCCCCCCTTTTTCCCTTCGGCGGATGCAAACTGACCCAGAAAATACTCATAAACATGACCAAGAACATCTTTTGGATGGTGTTCAGAATCATTAAACCCAATGGTTGATATTAAATCCACAAGTTCACCCAATCGAATATCAGTCTGCCTTTTCGCAAAGTCTTTTGAAAGAACATTTTTGAGTTTTGGATTATTTTTCTCAATAGCAACCATAGCATCATCAATGATTTTTCCGATATCCGATTGCTTGGCTTTATCCTGGATTCCCTTGTTTCCAGAAACAGTATTTCCATGCCACCTGGCCTCAACAGGAACCCAGAAAACATTGTTTGCCTTGTAGTAGTCCCTTTCCTCCAATTCTTTTTCAATTTGTTTTTCAGTGGCACCTTTAAAATAATTCTCATGCTTGGGATTGGTCAGTTGGGATTTTAGTTTTTCTCTAAACTCATCAAAGCTGTCTGAAACATATTTTAAGAAGATAAGCCCTAGAACAACGTGCTTGTACTCGGCGGCATCCATGTTGGATCTCAACTTATCCGCCGCAAGCCAAAGTTTATTCTCAATATCCTTGAGGGATTGTTTTTGCTTTTTAACCTCTTTATATCTGATAACTTCTGTCTTTTTAGACTCAATGATTTTTACTTTTTTGGTCTTTGTTTTTTTCTTGGGTTTCTTTTTTTTCATTTTTTGATTCACTCCTGATGTTTTCATGAATATCACTTCATCTTAAGAAGATTCTTTGTCAGGCAATTCACATATATTTATTTTTTTACAAATCTCCAAGGCAAATGGATCATAGTATTGCTTTGTTCCCATGACAAGATGAGGGTGCATTGTATTGAGAATGCTTTTACATCTTTCAATTTCATCCTCCCTTGTTTCATATCCAGGATTAAGTAAATTATCGGGTCCCACTAATGGTCTTTTTCCTAATAATCTTTTTTGAGATAAAAAAATCATTAACTCATTGATACAAGCATCTTCTCCTGATTCATTATTTATAAAAGAACAAGCAAATGTTTCTAATAGATCTATTAAGGTGATGAGACCTTAAACCGGTATTTCGTACAAAAAACCACATGATATTTCAAGTCATATAAGCTATGGGAGCCCTTCCCATATTCCATATCAGCAATATACTAAAGTCTTCGCCTAAAGACGAGGGTGTTAACCCACCCAGTTAGCTACATAAAATGAGGCTAACGCCTCATTTTGCCTCACAGCAAGCTGCGAAGAATTAAAAACTCCCTTTCTGAAGAAATATCAATATCTTATAAGAAAATTTAGTGGTTTTTTGAAGTGGGAATTCAAAAAAAATGATTTCTAGACAGGAGCGGAATGATTCTTGTATCATTATTCAAATGAAAATAGCTGATTTTATAGAACTTTCGTTTTCCCAGAGAGAGACTGAGACGAGGCATGGCACTTCTGATGAAGGAGAGTCATTTGAAGATTTGGAGGAAATTGTAAAAATGCGATTAGTAGATAAAAGAGTGATTACAATCTTCATTATTCCGTTGACTGTATTTATTGTCGGCTTACAAAGCCATGGCAACACCTTAACGCTCCCTGCTGAACCTGTTAAAAGCAACTATACATGCAGTGTTATAGGTGACTATAAAAGAAAATGTAAGGGAGTGTACGATCAGTGCCAACAGAACCTCCATTCATATTTAGAAGCACTAAAAAAATATACTCAAAAACAGGTAGATTTGAAGGTCAAAATCGTCGACAGCGATATGTTTAAGATTTATAAAAAGCATCTTTGTATTAATAATAGTATGCACGCACTGATGACTGCCGGTGGCCGTTTTTTAAAGAATTGTGAGGAGCCATTGTATGCGAGTGGAAAAATAGTGCCTCTTCCAGGGAGTAGTTGGCATGGCCTAGGGTACAAGAAAGGGGGAGGACTAATTGCTCCAAGTGATTGCGACTGGGATTGGTCGGTTTTTAGTGAGAGAATCACCCAATATGCTGAAGAAGAAAGTAGTTACAACGAGTGCAATGAAGAGTTAGATAGTCTCGCTGCACAGACTCCATCCTCAGAAATTATTGATATTATGGTTGAGGACTTAAAGAAATTTGAATTTGAAATTGGAGGTTGTTCAGATGCCTTTATCCATATTTTACCCGATGGCACCTTTCTACCTTAGTTTCAAGGTGTCAAAGTTGAACAATACGGAGACCCGATCCCTGGGACTGAATCTCTCCAAAAGCCTGTGTTTTGTGGATAAGGGTGTTTTTTATCCATATTTTCTCCGAATAATATTGACTTAACTCAATATTTACCCGAATAATATTGGGTATGACCTTTGAAATCCATAGATTGGCTCAATTATCTCCATCAAACAGCTTTTTTATCCTGGGTCCAAGGGGTTCTGGCAAATCCACCCTTATAAAACAAAGATATTCCAGGAATTGCCTTTATATTGATTTACTCGATCCAAAAACAGAGGATGACTATCGGATGAACCCCCGACTTCTCGCCCAGGAACTGGAAGGAAACCCGCAATTTAAAAGAGTTGTTATAGATGAAGTTCAAAAACTTCCCCGTATTTTAAACCTGGTTCACAAACTGATTGAAGAAAGGAAAATTCAATTCATCCTCAGTGGCTCCTCAGCCCGCAAGCTCAAAAGAGGAGGTTCAAACCTTCTGGCTGGACGGGCCTTTGTTTTTTACCTCTATCCCTTAACTTCCGTGGAACTGGGTAACAACTTTGATTTAAACAAAGCTCTATCCTGGGGACTCCTTCCCCAACAATCCCATTTCAATAACGATGAGGAAAAAAAAGAATATTTAAAATCTTATGCTCTGACTTATTTGAAAGAGGAAATTCAGTTGGAGCAGATTGTGAGAAAGCTCAATCCTTTTCGAAAATTTCTGGAAGTGGCCGCCCAAATGAACGGTAAAGTTATCAATCATTCCAGAATAGGTCGTGATATCGGAGTGGATACCACAACGGTCCAGAATTATTACTCTGTCCTGGAAGACACGATGGTGGGCTTTTATTTAAGACCTTACCACCAATCCGTGAGAAAAAGTCAGAGGCTTTCACCAAAGTTTTATTTGTTTGATACAGGTGTCTGTCGGGCTCTCAAGGGAACCCTTGATATTCCTCTATTACCCCAAACCTACGACTTTGGAGAAGCTTTTGAACATTTTATCATTCTGGAGATAACGAAACTTGCCGAGTACAAACGCAAAAGTTGGAAATACTCCTACCTCCTGACCAAAGATGGAGCGGAGATTGACCTGATTATTGATCGCCCCGGTCAAAACACATTGTGTATTGAAATCAAATCCTCTGATAAAGTGACAGAAAGGGATCTAAAAAACCTCTCCCGCCTCGGAGAGGATATTTCCGGATCCATTCTTTACTGTCTTTCAAGAGATCCTCGAAAAAAAAGAATTGGAAAGGTCCGATGTTTTGAATGGTCAGAGGGAATACAGGATATTTTTCAATAACCAATTCTGATCCCATACCATGAATAGTTGTCTAAATGAAAAATATTGGTATCTAAACAATACTTCTTCATATCTACTCTATAAAATTTTTTTAGCAGCTACCTCAACAGAGTAATGAGCTTTTTCTCTCGCCCACTTAATAACAGAAGGAGTAATTAAAGCTATTTGTTTTTTTGCCATAAGTTTACCCTCTTTTTTTGGATCAAGAACTTCCACCATAAAATCAATAATATGCCTTGGGGTACGAAACTGTCCCGCATCCCCCTGGCTTCCTAAAATGGAAAGCAGATACTCAAAGGCATTTCCCAGGTTTTCGCTGTGATCGTAGGAAAATCCATTGATTTCCTTTAAAAACAGGTTTAGGGTTTCAGAATCCCTGTAAGGGAGAAACGCATTTTTAAAAACACTTCTGAAAAGATCAGGAAGTTTTTCATTTTCTGGTAAATGGTTGATGGCCTGGACGTAAAGATTAAGTCTTTCTTCCCCTGAAAGTTTTTTATCAACAATTTTTGGCCATGAATACTGTTTAAATTCCCCGACAAAAAAAGTGGGCTTGCCTCCAAGCTCTTTTGTCTCCTGATCCATATCATCCATGAATTTGTAAATAAGGGCTGTTGTGATCTGCTCAACCTGTGCTTTTGGGTCTGGAATCTTACCCACCAAAATCTGCCTTGATGAATCAATCCTTCTTTTTGTTTCCTGGTCCAGCATTGTTTAAAACCCTCTCTTTATTTTCCGTTAGATTTTAATGTTAAAAACATAAACCAAAAAGGTTAAAGTTTTTCTATTTCTGTCCTGAGTTGATGAAGTTTACTTATAACAATATTCCAGACAATCCGATCATCAACACCAAAATAACTATGAACAAGAATATTACGGAAAGCCACAATCTTTTTTAAATCCAAAACCCTGGTTTCCACGTTCGGATTTTCTCTATTCATTTGACTGAGAGCTTCACCAATGACCAGTAATTTTCTTTCAACAGCCGCTTTGGTTTTTTCATCATTCATGTATGACTCAAAACTCATCCAGGAAACAAAACTCTCAATATCCCGGATAGCTGTCAGGATTTCATTTCTGTAGGCTTCAAATTTATGCGGCATAAAGCGTTTCCCTCGAAGATATGATTGTCTCCCGAATAATTCTGTTTTTCAGAGAACCGGTAGTGACAAGGTCAATATTTTCATAACCAAACAAATCTTTTAAGTTTTTATGGAAGTCAAAAAAACCGTCAAAAGAAGGAGTGTCAAACTCAACTAAAAAATCAAGGTCACTTTTGCCCAGAGAAAATTCAGGGGTTAGAACTGAACCAAAGATATAAAGAGCCTTAACGCCCGCTTTTTGACAAAGTTGTTTCAAATCCCTCTCAGAAACTTGAAACTGATTTAAAAAATCAGTCTTTTTCATAAGAACTCTCCCCTTTTTTTTGTTTCCTGATCCTGCATACTTTTAAATCCTTCTTTATTAAATTAAATCAATAATTACAATTTTATAAACTTGTTATTCTTTTAAAAAATATTTTTTATAATTTCATCTACCCCTTTGATTAAATTACTAATATTTTCTTTTTTGCCTCAATTTCTTTTTTATGACTGCAACGGTTTCTTAAATCAGCTAAATATTGAACATTTCTCCATGTTGGAATGTCTATAACATCTTTATTCTTTAAAAGTTCATTTAAATCACTAATTGCTGGATTTCTCTTTGTCACTCTAATTTTATGATTTTCACAAACCTGTAAAAGATGCTTTTCAAGAACAACTCCAGCGATAATTCCAGAACCACGAACAAAGCCTTTTTTATTTAACTCCTCAGCAGCAGATAATTCAGAATCAAACAGATCAGCTTGTAATAATTGTTTAATATCAAAAAGGGAACTTTCAAATCTTTTTTGAGATGATTTTAAAATGGCAATTTGTTGTTCAAAATTAGTAATAGCAGATTCAGGGCTTACAATCGTTTTCTTTGGCAAAAAAGCATTTCCTTCTCTCGTTGTTTTTAACCGATTTAAATAGTCCTCTACAGTATAATTTTCATGATTTATTGATTTTCTGTTTTTTGGTTTTTCGTATAGTCTTATAAAGTCATCTTTTCGGTCCGGTATCAGTTGTTTAATAACAGTCAAGGCTTCAGAATACCAAATTTGATAAGTCATAAAAAAATTTGGTAATTTTTCTATTTCTTTCTCTTCCAGCCCAGCTTTTTTTGCATATCGAAGAAATTCGTCGGGGTAGCAATCTTTATTCATAGCCCACAGTAATCGTCGACCGTTATAGATAAGTATTTCTAAATCTTTCTTGTATCTTTCCAAATTTGAAGCCATAAACCTAATCCATAAAAGTGTTCAATTTAACATAGTTTTTAACATACTCAGGGACTTTTTCCCTCCAGGAAGTGTTGCCGTTAAGAGCCTGGAACTCTTCCATTGTAAATGTTGTTGAATGATAAAGGCTGGAATATTCTTTGTCATCAATAGTCTTTCTGAAATCCTCATCAATAATATAGGCCCTTAAATAATTTCTAATATAAGGGACATATTCACTTTCCGGTTTATAAATGGAAATAAATTTGTCACACTCTTCATTTAAAAGCTCATCCCTGGTTGAAAAACGATCCGTGAAGCCAAAAATCCTTTCCAAAAAATCCCTCCATGTGATTCTTCTGTCCAGATTCTCTGATTTTCTGATTTTTTCAAGATTGAGATATAGCTCAGGCTTGTTTTCGTATTGCTCCATAACGATTCTTTCAGCCTTCTCCCATCTCTTCTCTTCCACAGCCTGTTTGATGCTTTCATTTTTAAGAATCTCGTCTCTTGCCTTGCCCCAAAACTCTCTATCAACTCTCATGCCATCCGGTCCAACTCGATTTTCAGAGATTGTTTTGATTTTATCCGGGTCAAACACTTCAATTTCGTCTATCGTAACAACAGGACCCTGACCATTACTTTCCTCCCCTCCCTTGACCTGGGGCAGATTCAAAGATTCATCATAATTAAATTTTTCTTCAAAATATTCGCAGTTTGCAAAATAATCAAAAAGTTTGAACTTTTCTTTTTCTATTTTATGCTCCTGACCTTTTTCTTCCTTGTGTTTGAAAGTGAATTTTCTGGTTCCACGTCCTTTCATCTGAACAAAGTCAGAAGGTGAAAAAATGGGTCTCATAAGGCAGAGGTTGAGAATATCCTGACAATCATAACCTGTTGTCATCATGCCCACCGTGACACAAACCCTTGATTTACTACTCTTATAACCTTCCAAAAATTTTGTATAGCCATTAAGCCTGTTGTTAGAAAAAAGATTGGGACTTTCCTTGGAATTGTCAATATTTGATGTCACCTGGATAGCAAAGTCAGAATTGTATTTTTCAGGCCAGAGTTTATGGGCCATCTGATTGAGAATCTGGGTGATTTTTGAGGCGTGTTTTTGACTGACACAAAATACAATGCTTTTTCCAATTTCTCCGGTTATCGGATCCCTAAGAGCATTTTCCAAAAAACTTTTACAAAAAACAAGGTTGGTTTTTTCTGAAAAAAACTTTTTCTCAAAATTCCTGTGGTAAAAAGTCTGTTCAGACTCTTCACCATCAGAATCCTCAACTATGATACTATACCCTTTTTCTGACAAAAGTTTTGTGGTTATATCCGTCCTGGCATCAACGACAAGGGGATTGACAAGGTAACCATCCCTGACCCCATCAATAAGGCTATACTGAAAGGTGGGCTCGCTGTTTTCACAACCAAAAGTCGTGTAAGTATCAAAAAGGAGTCTTCTCTCCCATTTTCGATAATCTTTTTCAGACAGTTCCTGTGCATCAATATTTTTCAGATAATCTTTTGGTGTTGCCGTTAATCCCAGCTTGTAACCGATAAAATACTCAAATACGGCCCGACTGTTTCCACCAATGGACCTGTGGGCTTCATCTGAAATAAGAAGATCAAAATCCGTAGGAGAAAAATGCTTTTTGTATTTACCACCTGTTAATAAACTCTGAATGGTTGAGACAACAATTTCCGTTTGACTCCAGTCATCCCTGTTTTGTTTATAAATGACGGCTCTATAATCCTTTCTTAAATACCTTTCAAAGTTTGTATGGGCCTGCCTTTCAAGCTCCAGCCTGTCCACAAGAAAAAGAACTCTTTTGGCGTTTCCTGTTCTTAAAAATAATTTTATTATGGCTGCTGAAAGGAGAGTCTTTCCCGTTCCTGTTGCCATTTCAAAAAGAAACCTCTGTTTTCCGTCTTTTGCCACCTTCTGCAAGGTTTTAATGGCTTTGACCTGGTAGGGTCTTAAAACCCTCATATCATATTGTTCTGAAAGACTCTGTTTTTTGGCACACCAATGGGGGTTTCCAACAATATCCGGTCTTTGGGTAACGGCAATATAGTCCTCATCAATATCTTCTTCAGATAAACTCCGGGGATTGGGTTTAAATCTCTTACGACTTTTCAATGACTCCTGGGTTGGAAATTCAGTGATAATTTCAGGATTGCCCGTTTCCAGATCCCAAAAATAATGAAGATTTCCGTTTGAAAGAATAATAAATCTGACATTTAAGCCATGTGCGTATCTTCTGGCCTGTTCTTTACCATCAAGAGGATTCTTTTCCCCTTTTTTTGCCTCAAGAACGACAAGGGAAAAACCCTCTTCATCCATAAGAAGATAATCCACATAACCATTTTTTGTTTTCTCAAAATCATCACCCTGGGAGTCCATGTCCTTTTGGGTGATCTTCACATTGGGTTCAAGCTGAATATTGGCTTTTCCATCTTGACTGTCAAAAAAACGCCAACCGGCCTTTTCCAAAAGTTTGTTGATTTTTATGCGGGCTTTGGCTTCTTTTGGACGACTCATAGAATTTACGCTTTATTTTTAAAACTGTGAAAAACTTGCCTGGAAGTTGAAAACAGTGGTGAGGGTTTTTGAGGAAACATACTGATAATTATCATAAATTTAAGCCTGAAAATCAATTGGATTTGAATTTAAATGGGGTAAATCCCAACAGTTTCCTTTTTAATAGGGGTTGTTTTTGACCCCATTTGTGTTATATTCTCTAATGTGAAGGTGTGAAGGCTGAGTTAAAACTCTATCAGAAGAAGCTCTTGAAGGGTTTTCTCATCCTGGAAATGAAACTCTGGGAAGTGACCAAAGCGAAAAAATACCCTGATGGAATTAAATACGGCCTGATAGTGGTAGATCTTAAAACCAACAAAAGGGTTTTGATGGATAATCATGCTCCCTAAAGATCATCACTATCATTTGGACGATACTGAAATTGAGTATCAGTTTAATGGAATAGATCAATTAATTGAAGACTTTAAATCATTGGTGAAAATCCATTTGGGGGTAAACTTATGAAAAAACTTATTATTTCCATGAAATCAACAGAAGATATGTTCTCAGACTTTAAAAAGGTCGCCTCTCAAGTCAAAAAGAGGCACTCTTCTAAAAATCCTCATTACGAAATCGCCTTTGGCAACCAAAAGGACTTCAACTTTTTTCTCCGCAACCTTAATTTGTTGTCAGTGATTCTGAATAGCAAGCCTGAATCAATATATGAGCTTGCAAAGATTGCTGATGCGGATTTTTCTAAAATCAAGAAGGTCATGGCTTTTTTTGCTGATACAGGGGTTGTCAAAATTAAAGAAAAAAAGAAAGGAAGACGTTTAATCAAGCAACCCATTGTTGATTACGATAAAATCGAATTTAATCTAAAGGCTGCTTAAGTAATTGGCGAGGTTGACGTTAAAGAAATCCTTCAAGAACCTGCCTCATTAATTTTTGGTAGTGAATACCTTGTTTTTTTGCTCTGGTTTTTAAAGCTTTTAATAAATCCTCTGACATTCTGATTGTTACTGTTTTGTTTTTTGGCTTAAACTCAAAATGGATGGGCTTAAAATTCTCAGAATGTATATAAGGGGATAAGTCTTGATCTAAAATATTTTCAGCTTCTTTATTTGTTTTGATTTTTTTTAAATGTTTTTTCATATTTCTGAACCTCTTTTTTATTCATAAACCGTGCACTTATTGGTCTAATAAACTTTCCTTCATTCATCTTTCTAAAGGTAAATACCACAATAATAAGTTTACCTTTTGGACCTGTTCCGATTGCAAAAAACCGCTTTTCACCAGAAGAATGTTTAATATCAGGAGCCACATAAATCTTTTCCTGAAGGAAAAAGTCTTCAATTCCCTCTTTAGTTAATCCATGTTTCTGACATTTATTTGTATTGCCAGCATCCCAGTTGAAACCTTCAAACCTCATTCTTAAAAAAGAATAACAAATGTATTTACATTTGTCAATATATTTATTATTCTAAACTATAGGCTTGTTTTTTGCCCTTAGGGGGTTGTGATTGATTTCTAGTGAATTGTAAAATATTTAAACCTATTTTTTGTGCAAAAAACAATGTGATATTTTAAGTCATACAGACTATGTGCCTTCCGATATTCCATGTCATAGTTATACTAAAGTCTTCGCCTAAAGGCGACTATGTTTATTCCGAAAATAGACCGAAACTCATCGGTAAACAAATGAATGCATCTCAGGCTTTTTTGAAAACAACCTGCTCAACTCTTTCTAAACGAGAAGAAAGATCATCCTGAGGTTTAAAAACATAATTCCTTAAGGCTTCACGAATGAGAGTTTGATAGCCTTTGTCAGGAGTCGATATCGCTCTAAAAAAATCAACAACTTGTTGGTCAAGAAGGATGGTAATCCTTTCTTTCCCATACTTGGAATCAAACTCATCACTGGTTAATATATCTTTTTTACCTAATTGAATATCTTTTTTACGAGTGGTATTCATTCCAAACCTCCATAAATTTTTCTTTTCTGCTAGACACAAAATCAATCAAGCGTCTCAAGTCCTTTTGTGAGTATCCCCTTGAAAAAAAACACTCAAGGGAAGAGAGATCAATCTTTGCTTCAGCATCTGGTGAAATAGCGTGAACATGAGGTGGACCATGATCGCTAATATAAATAACAAACTTTACATTCCTAAAGGTAAACACCGTTGGCATACATATAGTATACATCATATATATGTATGATTTCAAGAGGTGTCTCTGTAATCAGGACTTCTTTATAGCTCTGAACTGTTCGGAATTTCCGAACAGTTAGGACTCTTTCTAACTCACTGGAATCATATATATTTTTCAAATGCTCGCTGATGGTCGATTTTGTCACATCAAACAACTCCGCTATGGCATTTTGGATGAGCCACAGGGTTTCATTCCGTAAAAAGACTTCAAGCCGCCCAATTGGAAGAGGTTTTAAAAGTGTGCAGGGAAAGTCATTCCCTGTCTGAAGCCGGTCGCAGTCCATGGCATAAATTAACTTCTTATTCTTGTGTTTTTCTTCTGATTTGATACCATGAGTAATTGTAAGCGGTAAGGAGACAACTTGGCATTAGATCTATCAAATAAAGTCATAAAGTTCCTTGAACAAAACCCCGAGCAAAAACATACCGCTAAGGATATTGCTACTTGGATCCTTAAAACTTATCCAAATGAGTGTCGTCAGAAACAAGAACGCTCTGATGTCATAAATAGTGAACAAGAGCTTTTTCTACAAATTGTGAGAGAGATTGGTTCTTGTCGTCTTGACCTTTCAAAAAAGAACCCTAAAATTAAAACAACAGAGGGACGACCCCGTAAATATTATTATACTGAATCACCAGACAGTCTTGAAATTGAGCAGATAGAAGGCAAGCCACCCAAAACTGAAGAAATAGAAAAATATCCCAAAAAAGAATATCATTTGTACCCAATACTTGCTGAGTTTTTGAAGTCCGAGCTTAATGTTTACAGCAGGCGTATTGATGAAAAGCGGTCTTGCAACTCACATGGCTCAGGAGGAAACAGGTGGCTGTATCCTGACCTTGTTGGTATAGAGGATTTTAGTCAAGACTGGATTAGAGAAATAAAAGACTGTGTTCAACAATATTCCGACAAAAAGACCAAGTTATGGTCCTTTGAAGTGAAAATACGAATCAACCGCTCCAATGTACGAGAAGTCTTTTTTCAGACTGTCAGCAACTCCTCATGGGCTAATTTGGGTTATTTAGTGGCAAATGATGAGATAGATGGACATACGCTCAAAGAACTACGCATACTCTCTGAACTTCATGGTATTGGACTCATTTACCTCGACATAGAAAACCCTTCTGAAAGTCAAATAATGATACCAGCCCAAGAGAAGTTGAGTGTTGATTGGCACACAGCAAACAGGCTGGCTGAAGAAAATACGGATTTTTTATCCTATGTTAAAGCTATACGTCAATTCTACCAAACAGGCGAAATACATCATCTGATTGAGGAGTTGAAAAGCTGACTTAGGCTTCAAATTTATGCAATATAGAGTGTCTTTTTCACAGGAACTTCCCCTTTTTTACGGAAAATAAAAATATATCTGTTTCGTAACCCCAACTTTTGCACGACCTTTTATTTATTTTATTTATTTTATTTATTTGCTATTCGGAGTTCATGAAAGTTGAAGAACTAAAAGAGTTAAGTGATAGGATTCGTTCTGAGTTTAGAGACCGTCCCCGTATTCCCTGGCCAAGAAGTTTATTCTAATAGCAGCTAAACCCCTACCAATACAAATTTCTTTTTTTGTAATATTCACAGGACCCACTGGAGCCCGAACAGACATCAAAATATCATCAGGTATTGCCTTTTTTGTAATACTTGTCGTCCATTTAATAGGCTCGCCTAAATACATTTCTTCAAACTCTTTTTTCCCTTGATAAAAAGGAAGTCCTTTTTGATCTATATTATAATATTTACTTTTTGGCGATTGACCAGAGATGATTTGTGCCAGTTCCCCCAATGGAACCATAACCCAGTCTTTTCTCATTTTACTTGGAATAAATTCTGCTTTAGGATTTATCTCTTTTAGTAATTGGTTTGCTGGTTTCCAGTCTTTTTTCTTTCGACAAATTTCCAGTTCTTCTTTACTTAATAATTTCCCTTCAAAAGCTTTTTTGAGAATAGCCTGGCGATACATTTTAAGTTTTTCATCTGCTGATTTTAAATCTTTTTCGCTTTCGTCAATCCATTTGAAAAGGGTTTCTATTTTTTGAACAATGGCTTTTTGTTCAGGTAGTGGAGCAAGAGGGATTTTATGCTTCCTCAGTTTTGAAAAATGCCTTTTATAACCTTTTTCTCTAATATTTTTATGTTGAAAAAAGAAATATAATAGTCTTGGTATTAAATTGGAGTGAAACTTTAAAATTTTAATACCATCAGCTCCCTGTGCAAAGGGCTGACAAACATATTTAACAGCACAAGTGTGGTCACCAAAAACAATAACAGGATGGTTAATATTTACTATAGCCTCTTTATCGTTTGTCCAACCTGCTATTTCGTTTTGAGATTGATCAATTATAGGATATAATCCTTTTAAGGAAAAATTTATTGTTTGTATTTTTTTAGGTGGATTGATTGTTCTACAAACATCTTTAAAATTCACCATAACCCAGTCTTTTCTCATTTTTTAATTACCCGCCAATGACCGCCCTTATTGGGTCCCACTCTTTTTATGAAACCTTCTTTTTTTAGTATGTTGATATTCTTATCAACAGCAGTGGTACTAATACCTAGAGTCTCAGCCATCTTCTGTTTTGAAATTTTAGGGTTTTTGAGCATCAACTCAAGCATCCTGGATTGATTTTCTACCAACCTTTTTCTACCAACCCCATATCTATTTGAATTATCTGATTTTTTATCATTTTTATAGCTTTCTACCAACTCTTCTGAGGTGTTTTCTACCAACCCTTTTTTTCTGAAAATGATGCTGTAAAACAGGCTGTTATTGCCATATTGAATATCAAGCTCCACTTCCCTGTTATGGTTTGCCAGAGCCTCTTTGATACGACCAATTCCTGTTCCCGCCTGCTCTATATAGTTTACCCTGTGTAACATTGAAGCAATGAGAAGATTTCTCGGAACACTTTTTGTTCCAAAGTCTTTTGGATCAAGTCCGTTTGGCAGGCCACCCGGATTGTAAATCTCCACTCTGTCAGAAAATACCTCTATAACAACATGACAGCGTTTTTCAAAATAATCCCTGTGGCAAACAGCATTGACGATGGCCTCTCTTAAAGCCGTTTTGGGATAATCGTGGACATTCTCTCTGCGGGGTTTTCCCGTAATCACATACTCCGTATTGGTGTGCTTTTGAACAAAAGACAGAGCGTTTTCAATGTTTTCAATCAAATTTTCCTTGTACTGTCTTCTGTTTAAAATTTCAATTTTTCTGGTTCCATTGAAAAGAATGCAATCAACAAGGGCATGGTTCATAATAAAGTCTATATCCCTGGAAAAAAACAAGACACCCAAGTTTGTAAGTTTTTTGTCAGATGTCAGGCAATCAAGATTCTGTAAAAGAGTCTCTACCCCAATAGTAGGACTGATGCCTGAGAGTTCTAAAAAATGTTTAAAAGCTCTTGGATCAAAATCCCTTTTAAAATCAGCTTTTTCATTGATTAACTCTTCAAAATTAACACGCCCCTCTTTTTTGAAAAAATCAATGATCTCGTTTCTTGTCATTTTCTGGGAATTTGCTCCCACCCTCATAAAAAATCCCATTGAACAGCTATAAGGTTTTTCCTGACCTTCAGGAACATGAATGACAATAAGATTGTCTTTTACCTCAATGGTAATATCCAGCTTTGGTTGTAGTTGACTCAATAAATCCTGAATCCTGGATCGAAGACGGTTATCTGTACCAATGCCATGAACTGTTCCGTCATCTGTTACTCCCATCAGAATGTGTCCGCCAGACGAATTGGCAAAGGCACAGACCTCCCTGATAAGGGATTTATCAAAAGACTCCTTGAACTCTATATGGTAGCCCTCACCGGTTAAAATCAGATTTTTTATCTGCTTATCTGTCACAGGGATAATGCCTCATTGACTTCATTGATGATTCCATTCATTTGTTGACCAAAAAGCTGATACATTTTTCCTAATCCGCCTTCCGCATCAAATGGGGCTCTGTTAAAGTCTTCCTCTTCTATATGAAATGAACTTGCAATGTGATCCTTTATCATCCTTAACCATTTCATTTGCTCTTCGGTGAATTTTTCCTTATTTCCCTCATGTTTTTTGAAAATCCATTGTTTAAAATTTTTGTCCACAGTCTGATTGTAAAGGGTCAACTTAGGATCAATCTCACATATTCTGCGAGCCAGGGAAATAACAGCCGTTAATTGACTGACAGGATTTTGCAAGGATTGTCCTTCAAGTTTTGAGTAAGCCTCATAAACCCTTAAAGGGGACAAGTTTGGTTTATTTGTTTTTAGCTTTTCGTATATTTCATTGACCATATTGTAGGTGATTTCTTTTCTTCTGTGAGGCTCGTTGTAAAATATGCTCAGTGCTGTGATCTCGTCTTTATTCTCTTTTATAAAACCTTCAAAATCCTGAACAATCTTTTTATAATTTTCCTCTTGCCCTTCTCTCCAACCTGCGTATTCCACTTCATCAGGGTTTACTGTGTCGATAATCTGTTCATGGGCTTGTTGGGTTTTTACTATAAACTCATTCAAACTGCCATTGAACATGGCTTGGGTTTCTTTTAAGAGGTTTTTTTGAACTTCCGCTTTTTGTTCTTCTGTAGGTTCCTCCTGTTTTCTGAGATTGAACTTTTCCAGTGCCTTATCTTCAATAGTATCAGGGTCATGGGCTTTAAGCAGGGATTTTACATAATCCTTTGGCTCTCTGCCTGATGAGAGTTTTTTAAATTCCTGCTTTTCTGGTAAAGTCATGTTTTTTTCAAAACGGGAAAGTCTTGAAGCAAGAGAGGAATAAACATCCTCTTCTTTGTTCCCCATAAGGACAGCATTCAGAAGCTCTTTTGTTGGAATGTATCTCTTTTTTTCAAGAGGTTTCATTTCTGTTTTATTTGATTTTGAAACTCCCACGGCATCTATAACAACAAAATGGGTTTTTTTGAGTGGTTGATGAGGGACTGACTTTTTTTAAATCATCTTTCTCAAAAGTTCTTGTCCCTCGGCCCAGCATTTGTTCATAATAGTTTTTTGAACGCACATCTCTCATGAAAATTAAACACTCCAAAGGCTTGACATCTGTTCCCGTTGCAATCATGTCCACCGTCACGGCAATTCTTGGATTGTAATCATTTCTGAACTGGGAAAGAAGGGATTTTGGGTCTTCCTTGGATTGATAGGTTATTTTTTTACAAAAACTATTATCTTCTCCAAATTCCTCCCTAACAGTATTTATAATGTCATCCGCATGACTGTCCGTTTTGGCAAAGATAAGGGTTTTTGGAACCTCCTCTCTGTGTGGGAAAATTTCAGGAAGTTTGTTTTTAAATGTCCTGATAATATTCCGAATTTGACTGGGATTGACCACTTTCCTGTCAAGCTCTGTTGGCCTGTATTCAAGGTCTTCATCCATTTGCTCCCAACGGGTTTTTCTTGTAAGCCTGTCTCTTTTATCAACATATTCTTTAGCTGAGATCGTATTACCCTGATTTGAAATCCTGGTCTCAATGATATAAGTGTCAAAACCGACATTCACTCCGTCGGCAACGGCCTCAATATGTGAATATTCACTGACAAGATTCTCATTAAAGAAACCAAAGGTTCTCTTGTCAGGTGTTGCTGTAAGACCAATTAGAAAAGCGTCAAAGTAATCAAAAACCTGTTTCCACAAGTTGTAAATAGACCGGTGACATTCATCAATAATGATAAAATCAAAAAACTCAACGGGCACTTCCGGGTTATAGACAAGTTCCGAAGGTGGTTTGAGTTTAAAACCGGGTTCATTGGGATTGGTTTTTTCCAAAGACTCGTCCAAATCCTCGGATTTAAGAATGGAATAAAGCCTTTGAATGGTGGAAATATAAACTTCACTGTCTGTGGGAATATATTTTGATTGCAGCCTTGTAACTCCATAGAGTTCCGTGAATTTTTTGTTGTCATCGGTAGGAGTGTAATTTGAAAACTCCTGTTCCGCTTGTTCACCTAAGTTCTTGGTATCCACTAAAAAAAGAATTTTCTTAGCTTTGACAAACTTTAAAAGTCTGTAGATAGCAGTTACTGCTGTAAAAGTTTTCCCTGAACCCGTTGCCATCTGGATTAAGGCTCTGGGACGATTTTCTCTGAAGGATTGTTCAAGGTTTTTGATAGCTTTTATCTGGCAATCCCTAAAATAATTTGCCAGGGGAGAAAACAGAGGCAGGTTCTGATTTAAACGTCCTCTTAAAGTCTTATTTTCATTGATTCTGTCTTTTAGGGTTTTTGGTTGATGAAAAGAGAACACCTCTCTGGATCGGGGTTTTGGGTCACGAATATCAGTATAGCGTGTAAGAACCCCTGTTGCTTCATAACGAAAAGGAAGGGGTTTATTACCAAGAGACTTTAGGGAACTATCAGCATATTGGGCTGATTGATCCTCAACTGTTGTGATTCTATGCCCCTCACTGTCCCTTTTTAGCTTCAATAATACCGACGGGGTCTCTATCAACAAAAAGCACATAGTCAGCCGGTTTGCCTTCCTGAGTTGGATACTCCCGGATAGCAACACCCAAGCCCTTGTTCCAATCCACTTTGTCTTTATCCTGAACAGACCAGCCAGCTTCTTTAAGCTTTTGGTCAATTTTATCCCTGGCTTTTTGTTCAGGATTTTGATTTGGCATTTATGGTCTTCCTTATTTGTTAATTATACATTTTCTTCTTTTGTTGTGTCCTTTAAAATTCAGTAGAAAAGAACCTTTTAGAAGAAAAATGTAAAGAATGGAATGTTTGAAGTGAACATATCTCTGAGAGTTTGTTCTTTGTTACTCTGGAAATCGGGTTGCGGGGTTTTCCAGGCCCGCAAAATACCCGTTCAAATCCCGTCACCCATCCGGTTTGTCGGGAAGAACACGGTCAGAGAATTTAGATCGATCCCGCAAAAATCCCGCACCAATCCCGCAAACTTGGAAATAGACTGAAAAATTCAGAAATAAGAGGTTTGAGCTATTTCCTCTTCTTTAGTGATTTTAAATACTTACAATTTTTGGTTTTTTCCAAGATTTTGGCCTTTTAGCCCTTCTGGGCCTGGCGGGACCTAATGCCACGCAACAATTTTAGTAATATAAATGATTTAGTAGTCAGAGGTAGCGTTTTCAGGAAACACCCAAAAATAAAAAATTTTGTGAGATAAACCCAATCAGGCTTTCCTCACATGATTACTGAAACTCAAAATCTTATGAGTTTCAGGGCCAGGTTGCATTCTGGAGGGAATGTCCAAAACGTCTGTGGCTCCCTTAACCTCAACACCAGCCAGTCGAACATAGATCTGAAAAGTTTTTATATCTCTCCAGCCACCAATTTTCATTATGGTGGCCTGATCTACGCCCTGGGCTAACATATGAGTGGCAAAACAAGCTCTGAGAGTGTGGAAAACAATTTCCTTATTTATTCCTATCTCTTTTAAGAAACTTCTCAGAATCTTTCCAGCTTGTCCGTTAGACCAGGCATAGTGGTGTGGTAAGACAAAGTCTTCTGGGTCTGGGTTGTCTTTTCTCAATTCCAAAATAACTGTCTTTAAGTCATTTGAAATTGGAACACTTCGCCAGTACCCGGCCTTTGTGCTTTTGATAGTCTTTAGGTGGGGGCTATAAGATTTAGAAACCTTGATTAAGCGTTTCTCAAAATCTATATCCTTCCACTGTAGGGCTTTCAACTCACCACTTCTCATGCCAGTTAAGAAAGCAAACATCCAGATTGGATACCAAGGGTGTTTCAAGTCATGTGCCTTTTCAAGAAGAGTCCGAATATCCTCAAGAGTTAAAATCTGAGGTATCTTTTCCTCTTTATCCAAAACACACAATCCCTCAACAGGAGATGAAGACGTACCAACAATATACTTTTCCTCAATCCCCCAATTAAAAACAACATTCACTGAAGTTTTGATTTTTTTCAAAGTACCTGCTGTTAATCCGTCAGCCTTGGCCGCATTTAAAACTTGCCTGCCATCACCTTTAGTTAAATCAGAAGCTCTGCGATTAAACCAGATTTCTGTGTATTTGTTTAATCTGTCCACATGAGTTCTGATGAGGGGACGGTTGTTTAAATACTGGTCTCCAAGACATCCTGAACGGGCTTTAATCTCCCATCTGTCAACAATGTCTCTCCAGGTTAAACCCCGGCCTTCAAGTTTTGCAACCTTCTCAATAACTGCTTTGAAAAGAATTTTTTCAATCTTTTGAGCTTCAGAAAGAGTTTTGACTTTCGTCTTCCTTTTTTGAACCCTCAGACTGCCATCTTCTTTTCCTCTTGCCTGAACATAAACGTGATAAAACTCTTTTCCATCTTTTTTGTATGTACTAATTGCCATATCAATAACCTCCTTTAACAAATGAGGTTTCAATCAAGGCATTAAGTTCATCCTTCTTGAAGTAGAGTCTTCGGTGAAACTTTCTTGCTTTAAGAATCTTTTTATGAACCATGATTCTTATTGCATTGGCACTTTTACGCAGGTATCGAGCCGCTTCCTCTGTCGTCATCCATATTAAATTTCCAAAGAAACAGTCAGAGTTACACGTTTCGTAAGAAACACTCTGACCAGTACATTTTTTATCCTGACAGTTATCCAAAACCATGTCAAGTCCTCCTTCTAATAAACAAGTATTTTTTTTAAATTGATGGGATGAAAATTTTCACAAAAAATCAGCTTTGATTTTCTGATAAATACTGGTCAAAAATTTCCATCATTTTGAGTTCCATTTGTTCTTTTGAGCCGTTGAATTTAGGGAGTCTTTCCCTGATAAAAGCCTCTCTTTTATCATCTAATGATAAGGAGTTTTCCTGAGCCTTTTTTATGGCCTTTTCCATTAAACTCTCATCAGCAAGCCTGAAAAGGCTTTCCAAAATATCTTTGGGCCTGACCCTTCTCCCAAACCGCTTTTTATTGGCTTTTTCTGCAAGCCTTGAAACTTGCCTCACAAAATCCCTGTTAAGACGGACTGTGGAATAATCCACTTTTTTTGAAACCTTTTTTACAGGTTTTTGTATATTGTTTTGTTCCATACTATTTACCTCCTCGTTGAATGTTTAAAATTCCAGGCTCAGACCACGCTCTTTTTTCATGGCTTTTTCCAATGAAAAAGAGGAAACGGTAATCTCAAAAGATTTGAGTTTCTTTTTTTGCCGTTCAATAAAGTCTTTTTGATTGATTTGTTGCTCTTTATTCTCAGGCTTAACAAACTCAATGCTTTTGATGTTTGGTCTTGTTGCCAGGAAAATGTAAAAAGATTTTTCGTCTAGTCCCTTTAATACAAGGGTTCCCTTTGATTTTTTGTTAAAGACTTTTTTCCCGTTGATTTTTAAAAAATCAAGAAAATCGGTGTAAACAGTGATTTTTCTCTCATTTCCGTGAGAGTGAATAAATGACGGGGTTTTTCTGCTTCCATAGTATTGGGTTTTGTAATTCTTATCTGGATCCAAAGTATAACAAATAGCCTCTTTTTGTTTCTCATCCAGATAAAACCAAATACCTCCCTTTTTATCCACCTGGACTCTTTTTTGTTTGAAAAGATCGTCGGCCATGTTTTTATTGATCTTGTGGTGTTTGAAAAATTGTTTAAGTTTTAATTTTGCAATCTTTGGATTTTCCTTTTCTATTTTTGGAACATAAAAAGACTTATAGGGTCTTTTGACTTCTCCAAAATACTGTTCCAGAAGCAAAAGATTTTTGTTATCTGTAATTTTTGAAATAGCTCCCAAAAAACTCACATCTTCATGGAGGCTTACAAGTTCAATGAGGGAGCCTGTGGTCTTGTTTTTTGTATTGATCCACCTGTTGCCACTTATAACAACGTGTTCCCGACCCTTTAAAACTGTTTCACCTCTTTTGTTTGTTTTGCAGGCTATGTTGTGCTTTTCACAGTATTTCAAAATATCACTGTTTGAGACTTTTCTTATCTCGCTAACAGGTATAACAGAACCCCTGAGAGCGTGATCTGAAGGAAGGTAACTACGATAAGGGCGATTGTTAGCTCTATCATAAGTTTTTTGAGTTTTTGCTTTGTCCTCTTTCGTATCTCCTCTGAGAGTTTGTAATGACCCTGAAGCTCCAAAAAGATTTCTCTTTCCATCCCGAAAATTACTGACTGCATCTCTGATTTTCCTCCTTACCTGTGGTTGTTTTTCAAACAATTCATCATTTGATTTGAATTTTTCAATGAGACCGGACTTGTCATAATTGCTACCCAGTTTTTTACCTCTGATGCCTTTTTCATGTCCTCTGTAGTAATAGGTAATGGTCTTTTGAGTCATTCCCACCTGGACGGACAGTTCATTTAAAAGACTGACGTACTCATCAAAGTTTGTTGCATAACTTCTGGCAAAATCAGCTTTCTGAAAAAGGTCCAGGCGGTAAGAGCTTCCACCTCTTCGTTGCACCTGTCTGACCTCTTTTGGAATATTTCTTTTTTTCTCTTTTTCAGTTTGCTGGATGATGGAGAGTCCATTTTCCCTTGAAATATCATTAGCAACAGCCCGGAGGTTGTAGAGGTGTTTCTTTTTATTTGTTATGTCTCTTTTTCCGGTCTTTTCGTTGACTGGATTGACTAAAATGTGATTGTGAGTCTTGTCTGTGTCTGTATGTGTGACCACCATAAACTCGTGATCCGGGAAATAGCGTTTTGCCAACTCTTTCCCCATGAAATTGACTTTTTCTGCCGATAAAAGTTTACTTTCCTGGGGGCTGAAACTGTGAATTACCTCAAAGGCCACATTGACATTTTTACCCCCACAGGGTTTGTTTTTTCCAAAAAATGCTTGAGTCCTTTCAAATTGTGAAATTGCATCCCCCGCAACACAGTTGTGACAATCAACCACAAGTTCAGTGCCTCTTTCTAAGTAAATACTTTTCGTATTCTTTTGCCGACATTCCCCGATTTTTGGAAATATCTTTTCTCCATTTAATTTTTAGGTACGCCATAGCCGTAATAAATTTGATTGGTTAAAATTTTAAATTGTTCCAAAACCAGGTCCAGAGTGTTACTCCAGCCGTGCATAAGACCTGAGTTTAGTCTTTTGGCAACTTGATTGAGATTATTCCCGATTCGGTTTAAATCTTTTCTCAAAATGTCCAAATCATTTTTATTGACAAGCACCTTTACCGGAAGGTTTCCAAAATAAGCGTCCCTCAAAAGTGCAGGAATGGACTTTCCTGAAACCTCACTATCCTTTTTAATTCGTTTGTATTCAGAGGGAGACATTCGCACACAGCTTGTGCCTGCTTTTGATAGTTTTATTATGTTGTTTTTATTCATTTGGCCTCCCTTGTTTGTTCGTTTTGAAATTGTTTTTTTTCTTTTTTCCTATAGAGTTTTGTCATTTTTATTTTCCCTGTTTGTCACATATTTTTTTCTGTTTTCGGTTGGAGTTTTTTTGTGGTCATTTGGAGTCGTTTTTGTGATGCAAGTATGGACTCTGATATTAGAGTCCCAAAAAAGCTCCTTTGGAGCAGGGGCTAAAACCCCTTTTTTACTTGTTGGTGACAAGTCCCCAAACCCCTGTGAGAGCCATGAGGTTGACCGTAAAAGCTCATTCCATCCAGTTTCCAGCATCATATAGGCAACCCTCCAAAAGTCTCTCAGGGCTTGAAAATCCCGTTTAAAAAAACTTGAACCAAGCCAGGATTTTTCATACCCCCCTACTTATAGTGATTTTTTCAACCCCCTCAACCTGGTTGAAAATCGAAAACATCTTGCTAAAATTTTTGAGTATTGAGAGTGAATTTTTTTAAGTATTTATTTTTGTTAAAGAATTTATTTTTTGTTTTTTTAATAAAATTTTAAAAATTTTTTCAATTTTTTTTCGATTATTCTTTTTTTGTTATTTTTTCAGAATTTTAATTGACTAATTTGGTTTAAAAACCGGTGATGAATAATTTGAATATTTCAGAGAAATTAAAGAATTTGAGAAAGACCCAGAAATATGATCCAGGCCAAACTTGACAAAATGGCGGGGCTGATTCCCGTTTCTGTTTCAAAGATTGAAAACGGAAAGCGGTAACCCCAACTTTCAGGCGGTCTTGCTTTTTTTTTTGATCTGTTTAGCGTATTTTAGAGGAGTGGGGATATTGGGATCAAGCTCCACCTTTTTACAGGACTCTATGACCGTGTAAAGCACAGACATCACATCCGCTCCGTTAATGGTCCTGGACCCATAAAAGTTCTTCCTCCCCATCACCGAATGCCTGATCGTTCGCTCCGCCTCGTTATTGCTCAACGGAACACGAACATCTTTTAAAAAAAGCGTTAACCCCTCCCAGTGATTCAATGTGTAATTGATCGCCTTTAATAAATGACTCTCACTACGGGCCTCAGGCTTCTTCTCAAACAACCAATCCCTGATCTGTTTCGTTAATTCTCCTGATTCCTCTTTTCTCAACTTCCTTAAAAACTCATAATTTGAGGCCCTCCTCTCAATTTCAAAAAGCCTCCCTATTCTGTCCAGTATCTCTCCACAAGGCCCTGGATAATTCCCCTCTATGTCCGTAAACTTACGCCTCACATGAGACCAGCAAAAAGCCAAATCCACACCATAACTCTCCCTCAAGCCCGACTTGTAACCACTGTAACCATCAACAACCACCGGGCCCCCATAAGGGCCCAACAACTCTTTGGCTATTTTTCCGCTCCTTGTCGGCTCAAATCGGTAATAACTCCCCCCCTGGTTACTCAAAACCCACAAATAACCATCACTCTGCTTACTGTTACCTATCGGCCAGGAAGTCTCATCCAAATGAACACACAAACCACAGGACAATATCTCACCCCTGATCCTCTCCGCCATATCCTCCAAATAACAGTGAACAAAAAAACAAAGACCATACAAGGTCTTCGTGGCCACCCTCAATCCCCCTGATTCCATCACTCTGCGAATCCTCTCCAGGGGAAGGTGGTACAAATACTTCTTCATCACCACATCCACTGAAAAGTCTATGGAATACTTCGCCCCGGGCATGATCTTTAAAGCTCCGGGGGCTGTCACTATCACCTCTTTCTCTGTTCTCCTTGAGTCTTTCAAACGGTACTTGAAACGACGGTGCCTCTTTCTCACATAACTCTCAACTCGAATGTCAATCTCCTCTGATTCATCGTAAAAATTGGTTAAACACTCCCACTGGGCATCTTTTGAATAACCATACTCTACGGCAATCTCTGAGAGTCTCTCAGGGCTCAACTCATGATCCACCTTGATCTCCAAAAGACTTTCCATTTCCTTTTCATCAGGACCTGGAACCAGACTTGTGGCATGCACTGAAAGGGGCTTTTTTGAATAATCCCTCAAACGACTGGAATTTCCCCTCTTCTCTGAACTCTTCCCAAACATCCTCTTGCGTAACACTGAAAGCTCATCCTCAAAATCAAAAGTCCTCTGACTCTGTTTGGCTCTTTGCAATTCCAATTGATTTATTATTTTTTCTTGTTGATTGATAACTTCAAACGCATGATTCAGAAAAACCCTGAGAACCTCCGGGTTGTTTTCCTGTTTAACAATTCTGGGTAGCTCCATAGTTATTATTGTCAAACACTCTTCTTCCCTCTGGCAAATACTTTTTCAAGACTGAACCATGCAGCAATAACTCAAGCTCCCAATGACTGATCTCAACTCTTCCATCCAATTCCATCACATTCATAAATCCTCTTTTCTTCTCCATTCGCTTTGTAAATAAAACAAGACCCGAACCATCAAAACGCAAAACTTTCAACCTTCTCCTGTTGTTGCCAAGAAACAAAAACAAGTCCCCGACATCAAGACAGTGGCCCATTTGTTGAGTAACCAGATAACTCAGACGTTCAAAAGCCCATCGCATATCAATGGGGTTTTGGTAGACATAGACTCTGGTGGAATCCGGGAACTTCACAGCAGACCTTTTTTGAGAAGTTCACAGAGCTGTGGGAAACAAAGCCCTTTGATTTGAAAACCTGTTCTTGAGATCAGGGTGAGGGGGGAGGAGGACCGGAAAAGTGGGTTGACTGTGATTTGTTTGAATGGGTTTCTTTGTTTCTTGCTTTTTTTGGTCTTTCTTTGCCAGTTTCTGATGACCTGGTGGTTGATTCCCGTGTTTTTACTAAGATCCTGGACCTTTTTCCCATTGGAAAGCTCTTTAACAACGATTTGTTTAAAACTTCTTGGCCAGGGAATACGGGGGCGGTCTCTAAACTCAGAACGAATCCTATCACTTAACTCTTTTAGTTCTTCAACTTTCATGAACTCCCAATAACAAAAAAATAAAATAAATAAAAGGTCGTGCAAAAGTTGGGGTTACACTTAACTCTTTTAATTCTTCAACTTTCATGAACTCCGAATAGCAAATAAATAAAATAAATAAAAGGTCGTGCAAAAGTTGGGGTTACTTTCATTAAGACTTGCAAAGGTTCTTAAAGTCAGAGTCACCGCTTTTTTAGGCAGAGAGATTTTTCTTTTATTTGTTTATTTATTTCTTTTTTTTATGGAGATTTTTAAGACTTTTTCACTTTGTTATGGGACTTTAATCAAGCTTTATATTTTTAGCTTTTTGACGTAACTCTTCCACTTCTTTGGAAGTAAGTCCTGTATAAAGGCAAATGGTTTCCAAATCGGCACCACGTTGAATCATTCGTAACGCCGCTTCTTGAGTCCCTTCTTTATGACCTTCCATGCGACCCTCTCTACGACCTTTTTTAATACCTTTCTCTCTCTCCTCATCCAAAGAACATTGTAATGCTGACATAAGCCTTTGATCCTCCTCTATGGTTTTTTCTTCTATACTCCTGAGTACGTTCAATGTAAAATTTGGATCATTCCGACGGATGTAATCCACCGCCTTTTGAACCAAAAATCTCTGGTCCTTTTCATCCAGAGTGGTACCCATCTGAAACAACTCCGCAATGGTTTCCCGGCGGAGCCTCCAGATATTTCCCATTATAAGCAAAATAGGTCTTGAAAGCAAATTTTTACCCATTCCACGATACAAGTCAATATCATGAATATTCAACAGCTTACAACGGAAATTGAGGATATTTTTCCCAAATTTCTGTTTTAAAACAGGAGTCAGACCTTCCAGGGAATCTTGAAAGTTCAATGTCCCCCTCCAGTGCTTTTGCCTTCCGTGATAGACAAGGATGGGGATCACTGGATAATTCCAGCGATTGTAAATACAGGTCTGATACCCCAGAACCTGTTTGAGTAATTGGGGGTCCTGGTGGCTTTTATGTTCAAGGAGGAAGAAAATACGCACCTGTTTTTTGGAGCTTTTGACCTGGACAGAGAATAAAAGATCAATGCGTTTTTCATTGCCCTCTTCATCTATGAAGACAGTCATCTCAGGTTTGAGGGTTTTCCAGTTAAAAAGTTTGAACTCAGAGGGTTTAAAGACAAGTCGGAAAATGTCCAGTCCATATTTTTCATTGATGAAGGTTTCATTGAACAGGGCATTATGGGCCTGTTGTTTTCTTTTTTCAGGGATTTTCTTTGATGGCATTTTTAGGCTCTCAGGTAAAGGGGAGGACAACTGACTCAAGCGATAATTCCGTCACAATAAATCAGAAATGGCTTGCCCGGTCAAGTCCGAATAGTTGACCCTAAATTTTCGAGTTGTTTGCGTTCTGAAGAAGCAGTAATTAAAGGTCCAGTTTTTATTCCTTTTATGCCCGTCTAAACTACCTCAAATAACCCTCAAAATTTTGAAATTTTGAAAGACTATAGAGCCTTTACAAACTCAACAATGTGATGCAACTCATCTTCGTTATTCATATCTAGTCCTTTTAATAAAGAATCTCTACTTTCAAGTAATCTACCAATATTGAAATAATCAAATTTATAATAATCGGGATTTTTTATGTAATAATCAATAGGGTTAAAATGATGTGTTATTACTTCTTCTAAATTTTTAAAACTCCCAGCGTGTCCGTAAGGTGCTGTTTCTTTAACTGAGTTGAGAGGGGGAGTTCTAAATTTATATAAATCTTCAACTTTATTTGTTACTCCTGCTCTGCCTATATCTCTTTTTCGACTATGGGGAGCAAAACCTCCTTGAGGGGACCCGATTGAATGGTAATCAAAATCTGAAAAGAATTTTCCAGAATGGCAAGAGGCACAACGCCCTTTTCCATAAAAGAGAATAGCTCCTTTTTTTTGTATATCATTCAGTGAATCCAAGTCTCCTTGAAGATACTTATCCCATGCACTTTCTTTACATTTAAATTTATTTTCAATATGTAATGCTAACAAATTACCAATATGAGAAAGTTCTATTGTTTCAATATTTACCCCAGCTTTTTTAAGACTATCTGCTAAAGTTTTATCTTCATCTGTTTGAGCATTCAGCAACCGCTCCCTAATTAGCTTACTTAAAACTAAGTATCTGTTGTAATACCAATGTTTTCCAACTTCTTTTTTAAACTTATTATTTTTTTTTCCAAGAAATTCATCTCTTTCAATAAGAGGTAATATAGCCGCCGCCGCAAGCAGTGAATCAAATTTTCCATCAATTTTTTCCCCAAACTGTGTAACGATTCGACCCTTATCTAATTGTGCTTTTCCATCCCAGAAAAAGGCCTTAAATTCTGGATGTGATCGACCCCTTAAAGAAAAAGCGTTACGAGGTACAATTGTACCCAAGTCATTCTTATATCTAATTTTTCCTTCACCAACTCCTCCAACTCCAACAGATAAAGGGAGTCCATCCGCTGTCCCAAATCTATCAATATGACATTTAGTGCAAGAAATATCTCGATTTCCACTAAGTGATACAGAATTAAATAGTGCTTCTCCAGCCTTTAACTCTTCATATTTTCTATGTTTTTTGGGGTTGTCATTACAGTTTTTTGGTTTTAAATTATAAACTTTTTGAACTAGCTCTAGTTTTTTATCTAAAGTTATAGCAAATATATTTGGAATGAAAAATACCAGACAAAAAAACAAAATTTGTGTCATCATTTCTCTCTGAATCTATGTTGTTTTACAAACTCTTCTGGATTTTTTTGATATAAATCAAGGCTTTTTAAGCTTAAGTAAGATAAATAATATTCGGATAATCCAGACATTAGTAAAAGTTTTCTTACTTTGTCGTATTCGTGACAGTCTAACATTTGTATCAGTTCAGATTTTTCAATAGTTTTGTCTTGCTTATAATACCAACTAGATTCCATTGCTGTATCACACTTATTGACCAATTTCATGAATTTAAATGAATAGAGTGACCCCACTCCAACGGGTAATATAATCTCTTTTAAAACCCAGAAGAAACAAAAAATAGATATTATTGATTTAAAGAATATATTACTTATTTTTTTTAGATGTACATTCAATCTAGAAGCCTTTTATTCCAAATGAATTAAGAGTATTTTCATCTAATAGTTTTTCGCTTGTGAAGTATTTTTTATTTTTGTATTCTTGTATTGCTTTTCTTGTATTTTCACCCATGATTCCATCTATTTCCCCATTATAATAATCTTGAAAATGAAGATATAGTTGCACTCTCATTATTATATTTTTTCTCTTTTCAATCTCTGCAGGAGTTATTCTCTTCTTAGTATCATTAGTGGCTGGGTAAGAACTTTGGAGACGGGCTGGTTGGCCTAAAGGATCGGACGATTGGACTGTTTGATAAACCATTCCAGAGGATGATCTATGGGACCTATGAGATCCATGAGATCCATGAGAGGAATGACTCCTATGACCAACAATATGGTTAGACAGTGATTTATTGAGAGGAGTAATTGTTATAGTATTGTTGTTGTCACTATTTAATTTCTCTGTTGGAGAGGCTTTGCCATGACTTAAGTCACTTGTTAGTGATGTTGTAATTAGTCCAATTAAAGCATATACTTTACGCATAAATAGGCCTTATCCTTTCAATATATTGATTTTTAGATGAAGTGAAAAACCCACAACAACCTTTTTTTAAGATACAACTATTGCATTCATTTGTAAAGTAATTTTTCCAATCAGAGATAGATTTTTTTGCATATCCTCTGATTCCTTCATCTATTAGACATAGAGGGTAATTGAATAATTGCATATCTAATCCCGCTTGCACTCCTGTTTTTACTGCTTTTATCAGATATGGATTTTGCTCCTTTACAGGAACAAATAGTTTTTTAAAATTAGACCTCGCATACCCCATTGGTTCCATATTCATTATTGATATACAGCCTAAGAATTTAAAATGGGCTATCAAGAACTGAATTATATGTTCCAAATACTTGTAATTTTCAGAGACAGGAACTATACGAATTTCAATATTTTGACCGCAACTTAATAAGTTGGAAATCCCTAATATTGTTTCTATAAAAGCATGATCTGCCTTAACTAAAGTATCATGTAATGAGGATATATGTCCATATATAGGGATTCCCCAAATAATGTCTGTATCTGGCAATACACTCATTACCTCGTCTAAAAACCCATTTTCATAGAAAGAACGCCCATTGGTTAGAATATGTAATTTTGAAGGACACTTAAAATCCTTGAGTGTTTTTAATAACTTTAAAAAATGGTCTCTATATATCGTAGGTTCTCCCCCTGTAATACCAATAAAATCACTTGAATTAAAGTTTAATATTGAAAAAGCGGCATTAGTATAGTGATAATGATCATCCTTTTTTTTTGGAGGTTGAGAACAAAATTTACACAAATTATTACACCTTTCTGTAACCAAAACTGTGTTAGAATTAGCTTTAGAGGAAAGCAGAACTCTATATCTACCCGATTTTGAATCTAGTCCAATAATATCACCTAAAAAGGCAAACTGACTTATATCTTCGTTAAATTGAATGTCAAAAACAACAGGTTCTCCTAATTGGTTAAGTATCTTTCCTGTTTTTTTATTGTTATTAAAAAGAAGTGTATCTAGTTGGGGGATAGCTTTGTTTATTGCGTTTGATTGACCAAAAACATAAGTCCCTGAGACATCATACTGACAATTAAACTTACCAATATCCTTTCTTAGTGGTTCAGCCATTCCTGTAGAACTCCTCTTTCATAACTATCTCTTTGAAAAATAGAAAATATATGGTCAAATATGCCTTTTTCTAACTTACAAAAATCAGAAAAAGCCTTATTACCAATATGGTCACCTTGAGTGCTTAAATGAAACATTGGATCAGAACCGCAATATTGGTTATAGGCACAATCGTCACATCCTGGATTTGAAAACAAAAATGTATCTGATAATAGATTTAAAGAACTTTCTATAAGTCCTTCTATTGAAAAGTTTTTAACATGACCCAACGCTAAATTTTCATTTTTAGTTTCTTGCCAGAGCATTCTTGCTTCGTCAGAGCCAAATATATTTCCATCGTAATTGAACAGCATAGCCCCTAATAAATGACCAGAGGGGCTTTTGAGGTCAACATAAGTGTTTTGTGATTCTCTGAATATTTTTTTAAGATGAATCAAAGTTGTTTCTTCTATAAAACTCTGTTTTTTATTTATTTCAAAGATATAGCTTAAGGCCTCTTTATAAAAAGATAAAAACTCATGAATTTCATAACCTATCCGATTAGCCTTATTTCTTGCAAAACCATAAGGACTTAAAGGCCTTAGAAATATACCTCTAAACCCTAAATTCAAATAGCTATCTACTATATCTTTTGGGTTTTCTAGCGAACTTTTTGTGATTGTGCTAAGGCAACTTACTCTATCGTGTCCAAGTTCTTCTGAGATAATATCAATATTTTTTTTCATTTCAATATAGGAATTGTAATTCCTGTTTGTGCGGTTATAGTTATGTATTGATTCATTTCCATCTAATGAAACGGAAAAATAAATATTATATTTTTTTGCTATTGGGATAATTTGATCGACATTCTTTGTTAAAGATGTGCAAATGACATATTGAACATTTTTGTTAGATAATTCTATGGATGCTTCTTGCAAAAAATCATAAATAAAATCAATTGCCAATAAAGGTTCCCCGCCTTGAAATTCAATTTTAATTTCTTCCGATTTTGTCTTTTTAATAATTTGGATTATTTGTTTTACATAATTTTTGTCTAGATCATAACCACTCTTATTTTCTGGGACTCTACTTACTTGGCAATAAGTGCAACTATGGTCACACCGAAGAGTTGGAACAATCAAGAACAAAGAAGGACTACATAGGTTCTCTTTAACTTTATGAGCTAATTTTGAAGCTGTAAGGTTTAGTCTGATTTGCTTTTCCTCTTCTGTTGCTATAAACCCTTTTGCAATTAACTCATTGATTGTATTGTAGGATAGTGCTGTAAAGTTCTCTCTCATTAAATTGTTAAACTCTTCATTCTCCTTAATGTAGGCAAACTGACCTGTTAAATTAGTGATAAGGGTGTCTTGAGTGGAATGGGATAGTCTTCTGAAATTGATCGGAAGAGCAAAAAACTGACTATCTTTCGATAATCGCATTTTCAAGTACCGATTTTATAACTTTTTTTCGTAATTCTTTTGTATTTGCATCATGTTCTTCTCTCAAAATATTATCATTTAGTAATTGGTGAAGTTTAGATGTCAATAGATCAAAAGAAATTTTTGAATTAACAATCTGTATATTCCATTCTGCACCTTGAGAAACACCAAACGACCAGTTACAGTACTCACTAATCCAATATAAAGATTTACGAACAACTCGTTCAGAATAGATTGATTTATTCAAAAAAATATTATGCATACAAATAGTCATCGGATATATTTATATAAAACTTTAGATTTTTTAGAGCTTGATCCAGAAAATTCGGTGGAATTTTAGAAGAGGTCAAAACAGAGGATTTTTTTGGCGTTTAGAACAGCCTGTTCCTGGTACTCCAGTTCTTTTAAGCCTGGGGTATGTATTTGACAAAACCTCATCCAGTCTTCACCTTCCTCCACTCCAGGGCTGTCTCTCTCCAAGGTCACCACTGCCAGCAAACAGATCCAAGGTGTTAAGATAATCCATTGTTGAAATATGAACTCCTGTTTTTTACATTTTTATATAATATCGAGTGAATTTCAATATTGAATATCACTGAATTTAATATGTTTCTTTTTTGATCTCATAGTATCTCATTTTGATCCATTTTTTTTAATTTAGTTTTTATTTAATTCTACCTTTTTTGAAGAAAATCTCTTTTTTTTAAAACTGGATCCGAAATTTGAACTTCTTTTCCCGAACTCTTAAACTTCTACATAAGCAACCTGTGAAGTTCCCTTCTAAGCTCTCTGAGTTAAGATTCTTTTTCAATAAAGTCCATTTATACATAGACTTTTTTGCAGGATTCTTTTTGAAAATTCTCTTTCATTTCTCTCCTTGTTTTAGGATGATTATTTAAAAGTGAGTAACAATGGGTGAACCGCTCTGAGTTTTTCCTCATCCAAACCTTTTATAATGGATATGCACTCATCCTGAATATCTGTGACGAAAGCCTCAGACTTCACGTGGTATTCAAAGCCCTTCATTTTGAAGCAGGATTTTACAATATGTTGAGTCCGGGATTGGGGAAGTTCAACCCTACCATTCTCAATATGACCAATGGCTGTTCTGTGATATTTACAAAGATGACTTGCTTGGTACTGACTAAGCCCCCTTAATCTTCTTAGGGCTTTTAGAGTTTTAGCCTCTTTTGTGATTATTTTTTTGTAACTTCTCCTAAGAGTGTTGTTCTCAATAATCTTTTTCTTTGGTATTCTCAACTTCTGCCAAACTTGTCCAACTTTGCCATTAACAAGCAATTCAAAATTTGCGACAGAGAATCCGTAACTCTTAATGAATTTGTTTATAAGAAGCGGTGTTAGTTCGACAAAGCCGTTTTCTATTTTTTCCAATTGCTTTGAGGATTTTTCAACAAGTATTGCTACTGATTTCCGATCAAGGTCTAAAATCTCACGCATTTTCCGTAAAGCCAGTGTTTCAGGCAACATGACTTTTTGTTTACATCTTGGTTTTCTATTTGTTTCCATTCTGCCTCCCTTTTTGGGTTAAAAAAATTTAACTCTTTGAGGTTTAGAATGGCTTTGTGCCAGCACACTGCTGGTTGGTAAAAACACTATTTCTGCCAGCGTTGTGCGATACAATAAACTCTTGAAAACAAACACAATTTAGATTAAATTTGCGAATTTGAGTTTGCCAAAAATCACCTGCGAATTTGTCTAGGCATTTTTCTAGGCAAATCTAGGTTCATTCAGGAAACTTCATGTTATCTTGAGTAATTTCAAAAGAGGCTGGCAAACAACTGTTGGAAACCATTATGTTTTTAAATTTAATTACTTACAAAAAATTTTTGAAAATTTCTGAAAAATGAGTGGAAAATTTGGATAGGTTTTTAAGATAAAGACAACTTAGTCCGCCTTTGAAAGGAAACTCATCAAATTTCTTTTCAAAGTCACAGCCCTTTTTAAACCAAAATTTGGCTTGTTTGATATTGCCTGCATTAAATGCTATTTCTCCCAGTTTAACGCATCCGGTGGATTTAGAAGAAAAGGGATCAACAAAAACAAGTTCACAGGCTTTCTTATACCAATTTTTGGCTTGTTTTAATTTATCTGCGTTGTGAGACACGTTTCCCATAACAAGGCATCCAATACCATAATCAAGATCACAGATTTTTTTCCAAAGAGCTTGTTTGATATTGCCTGCTTCCTGTGCCAAGCGGGCAAGACCAAGGCATCCAACACCAACACCGGAGTCACAGAGTTTTTTTAAATCGTCTTGGCGTTGTTGCACATAAAGCAATTAGTTTCACCAAAGTCCAGGGAGCAAAAATAACATAAAAAAACGCCTCCCCATAGTTTAAAGTCAACTTGAAAGCAAAACTTAAACAACCAAGGATGGTTTTAACCAAGGATGGTTTTTATGGGAAAGCGTCTTAAAAAGATTAACTGGAAACCCTACAACAAGGAACTCATTAAACGGGGTTCCATCACTTTTTGGTTCTCAAAAGATGTAAAAAATGATTGGTTTGCAAATTCTGAGGGTGGTCGGGGCTTTCAACCCGTCTACTCAGACACAGCCATTAAAGCTATTTCCCTGATCCGTTTCCACTTTGGCCTGACTCTTCGCTCAGTCCAGGGATTTACCGAAAGTCTGTTAAAACTCATGGGAATCTCTCTGCCTGTTCCCGATTATTCCACTCTGAGTCGTCGTTTGAGGAAGTGTTCCATAGACCTTGGTAAAGTCAAATCAAAAGAGCCTGTTCATGCCGTCATTGACTCTACGGGTTTGAAAGTTTTCGGAGAGGGGGAGTGGAAGGTTCGTCAGCACGGGTATGCAAAGAGAAGGACCTGGAGGAAACTTCATTTATGTCTTGATGAGGAAACTGGAGAGATTTTATCAACCTGTTTAACGGACAATTCCTTTAAGGATTCAGAGGTTTTTGAGGACCTGGTCGATGGTCTTGAGGATCATGTTTCCCGGATCAGTGCCGATGGGGCCTATGATTGCAGGGATTGTTGGGATCATTGCCAGAGAAACGATATTGAGGCTTTGATTCCACCGAGGAAGGGAGCCAGAATCGGGAAACATGGCAATAACAAGTCTCCTCAAAAGCACAGGGATGAGGTGATTCGTTCTATTCGCAAAGGGGGAAAAAGGAAATGGAAAATAGAGAGTGGGTACAGTCGTCGGTCTATAGCTGAAACGGCCATGTATCGCTTTAAAAAACTCCTTGGTGAAAAACTCAGATCAAGGAATTTTACGAATCAGGCCATGGAGGTCTTTATAAAATCTAAAATCCTCAACCAAATGACAGTCCCTTCCGCTCTTTGATCTCAAATACTATAGGAAACTCTCATCTCAATTCTCTATGTGCAACAACGCCAATCGTCTTTATAATCGGCTTTTGATTGACCAAGAGAAACAGCCGTAAAAAGCAATAATGGGAGTAAGAATTTCATGCCTTCTTATCGGACGAAAGGTTAGGGAACAAAAGCGGTTTTTATCAGTTTGTCGGTATTCTCGACAGACTCCCAAAATGGGCTTTTAAGCGGGGTTTCTGTGGAAAAGCCCTAGCTGGTTCATTAAATTGATTTTAACGGGGTTCTGTGGCTCTTAAATCGGCTCTCCACTGGATCCGTGGTAGATAAATTTTCATAATGTTTTAAACCTGAAAACAAAGTATTTTTGTTATATCGGTATTACCAAGACTTAACCTGAGAAGCCCAAAACGGGCCTGTACTGGATGATTCTGGAAAAGGTCAATACACTAAAAAGGTCTTATTTGACGGGATTTTTGGAGTTTTGGGTTTATTTGGATAGGGCATCAAGTTTTTTACAACCATCTTTCTCACCAAAGTCACAGGCTTTTTTATACAAGATTTTGGCTTGTTTGATATTGCCTGCTTTCCATTCTAGGCTTCCAAGGCTATAGCATCCTTTACCAACGCCAAGGTCACAGGCTTTTTTAAAACGCATATACTGAAGTTTTTTATATCTGTTATATCTGTCTCTCTCTTGGTTCACATATCGGGCGACTGCCCACATTGCCTGATTTTTTATCCTTTGTGATATTTCATAAAAAGAATTTCTCTGATTTACATTGGAGAGCTTACTTTCAATGGCGGA
>CBDCNX010000008.1:0-35330 GCA_965219545.1 Bdellovibrionales bacterium | reverse complement strand
CTGTATACCAACACCATACAGGTTCAAAAGCCACTTTTTGTCCCATTCATGTACAGGATGTAAACAAAAAATTTCTTCAAACAATTAAAAAAAATCCGTTTGCTCCGTTCCCCCATTGTTTTCTGTCAAACTTTTTGTCAACTGTCTATCTGCTTCCCCAATTCCTTTGTTTTCAGTTTTTCAGGCTCCCTTGGTCCCTCCATTGCTCTTAAATAAAAGTGCATACTTTAAGGAGGTATAAAATGAGACACTTAAAACAAATCATAAAAAAAGCGGGATTTCTGCTTTTTCCAATTATTATTTTACTGGGGATGACAAACTGTAGTCAGTTTCAGTCTTTCTCAGAAAGTGACGGGGTCAAATTCTTATCAGAAAACCCCGTTTTCAGCAACACACAGGGTAATGATCCCAATGACGATGGTAACCGTCCCCCCGTTATCTGTATTACCGGCTATACATTGAATGATGCCGAAACAGCCTGTGTGCCCATCACCTGTCCCGCACACCAAATACTCGTTGGCAATAACTGCCAATCCTGTCCTTCAGGAAAACAGCCCAATACCGATCAAACAGCCTGTGTGGATATCATCTGTACAGGAAACCGAATTCTTGTTGGCAATAACTGTCAAGCCTGTCCTGCAGGAGAAGTATCCGACGCAGCCAAAACAGCCTGTGTCTGCCCAGTGGACAGTCACGAAATGACAATAGACAATGTGTAACCACCGGTTGTCCCGATGGACAAACACTTGTTAATGGACAATGTGTATCACGATGCACACCCAACTCAAACCAAATACGCATTGGCGACACCTGTCAGAACTGCCCCAGTGGACAAACACCCAATTCTGATCAAACAAGATGCGAACAATGCACACCCGGTTCAAATGAAATACGCAGAGGAAATACCTGTGTAGCCTGCCCCAGTGGACAAACACCCAATTCTGATCAAACAAGATGTGAATGCCCCAGTGGACAAACACTTCAGGGAGGCCAATGTGTACCCGCCTGTACTCCACCTCTTGTTCCCAACTCTTCCGGAACAGCCTGTGTCTGCCCCAGTGGACAAACACTCAATGATAATGGACAATGTGTAACCCCCCCCCCTCCACGATGTACTCTTCGTCCAAACCAAATACGTGTTGGTGACGACTGTCTATATTGCAATAGAGGAACAAGACCCAACGCAGCCAAAACAGCCTGTGAGCGTATCTGTCGATCCGGTTGCACACCCTCTGGAAACGGATGTAACTGCCCCTCAGGACCAACCGGTGGTGACGGTGGTGACGGTGGTGACGGCGGCGGCGGCGGCGGATGCCCCCTCATGCTCGACTCCCAAGGGATTGAACACGCCGATGCGAACCAACTCAGAAACTCCGATGAATCTTACCTCAAAAGTGGTGAACTTAGCCTTACAGCCCCCGCTGATGGAACGAAATTCAACCTCCTCGGCCAACAAACAGTCACCCAACTTAATAACGGAGACTTCCTGCACATCAAACCCCAGGCCCGTAACTTCAAATTCCAAATCAGCTGGACCCAACCCGACCAGACCCGTTATCGCTGGTTGACACTTCCCGATGCCAACGGTCATATCAACGGTATTGATCAACTCTTTGGAGACAACACCTTTGGCCCTGACTCTGATCAGCCTTTTGCCAAAGACGGTTTCAGAGCCCTGATGAAATGGGATCGTGGGGACGCTACTGACAGCACTCAGGACTTTGCTGACGGTTATATCGATTCCAATGATGACGTATTCTCCAAACTCCGTTTGTGGCACGATCTTAATGGTGACGGCAACTGTGACACGGAAGAGGAAATAGCCAGTGAGCTTGTGACCCTTAATGAAGTGGAAATCACTTACATTCATTTGAGCATTAACGAGAATTTCTTTGAGACAGACGTTTACGGGAACAGTATCACTTACAAGTCTCTGATTGGTTTCAAAGCTTCCAGTGAGGGAGCCACCCGACTTGGAACGCTCTTTGATATCTGGTTTCAATACGATTCCAGTGAAATTCTCTCAACCGGCCACGCAGAAATTAAATCCAACCCTTAACCTTAACCTTTAATCCAATCGGTGACTCCCTGTCACCGATTGACTGACTCCTTAATATGCACAAAAGCAGTTACAATTTGTAACTGCTTTTTTTTTGATCTGCATACAACTTCCCTATCAAAGTCCTGTATCAGACTGATAAAAAACACATAAGGCTCTGTTAGCCTCATAAAGAAAGTCCATTTTACCGATTATTTATCCGGAGACAAGTGGTATGAAAATTTTACTCGCCGAAGATGATGTCAATATTGTCAGGATCGCCCGAACTGTCCTTGAAAAAGTGGGAGGACATCAGGTCGATACAGCAAAGGATGGCGGTGAAGCCCTGAAAAAAGCACTTAAGGGTGATTACCATCTCATTATTCTCGATGGAATGATGCCTGTTCACCCAGGTATTGAAGTCTGCAAAATTTACAGAAAAAAACAAAAGAAAAACAAAACCATAATTATTTTCTTAAGTGCAAAATCATCACAGAAAGATATCAACGAGTTTTTAACCATGGGTCACGGTTACATTCAAAAACCTTTTGAACCGGGACGTTTATGTCATCTCATTGACAATATCATGGAAGGGGTCGCTTAATTGAAATCCATAAAGGCAAAAGTTCATCTCATAGCTCTTTTTATACTGGTCACAACCTTTGGTTTTGGAAGTCTGACCATTAACAAGAATAAGGAAGTGCAAAAATTAACGGAAGCCATGATGGAAAGTCTTGCTATCAGCATGGAAATTGAAAAACTCAATCCCAACACACGAAACAATAAAGAAGAATTAAAAAAAATCATGGAATACAGAAAAAAAATTCCCATAGGAAACCGTCAGTATGCCTTAAACAATCTGATTCAGGCTTACAGTATCAGTCGCCCGGAAATTTATAAAAACCGAATGGAAGAGTTTCAAAGAACGGAAGACTTCTTCATAAAAAAATCCGAATGGAAAATCAAGAATTACAAACAATGGATTGAGTTTTATCTGTTACTCACTATTCTCTTCCCTCTCATGGGACTCTTTGCCCTCATCCATTATGTGAAAAAAGGGGTTCTTTTACCTCTGCAAAGCCTGTCCAGAAGAATGACCGAGTTTCTTATTGACCAATACACATTTCAGTTTTCAAGCCCGCCCAATAATGAAATTGGAAACCTTGAGAGAACATTCAATTCCCTGGCCCAGAAGGTTCTCCACAATATTGACCAACTCCATACTCTGGATCGGGCCAAATCAGAATTTGTGAGTATTGCAAGCCATGAGTTGCGTACACCTTTAACATCCATCAAAGGATCACTGGGACTTCTCAGTAACAATATTGTCGGCCAACTGGATTCCGAGGCCAGGGAAATGGTTCTGGTGGCGGAAAATGAAACAGACCGACTGGTTCGGATCATCAATGATATGCTTGATCTGGCCAAGATTGAATCCCGATCCCTTACCCTGAAAAAGGACTGGCACTCCCTGAATGAATTATTTCAGAAAACAGTGCAAAGCTTACAGGGGTTTGCCTGGTCCGCCAAGGTTCACCTGGAAATCAAAGCCTCTTCCATGGGAGACTGTGAAGTCCTCATGGATGGAGATCGTATCCAGCAGATTTTAACCAACCTTATTTCCAATGCCATCAAGTACAGTCCCGATGGAGGTGCTGTCACCCTGGCCTATAAACCCATCAGTGAAGCCAGTATTGAAATCAGTGTCAGTGACCAGGGACAGGGGGTTTCAGAGGAAAATAAAAAATTGATTTTTGAAAAATTCAGACAGGCCACGGATTCCTCAAACCACCTGGTTAAGGGAACAGGATTAGGACTGGCCATCTCCAAGGCTCTTATTGAAGAACATGATGGGAAAATCGGAGTCCGTTCCCAATCAGCACAGGGATCTGTTTTTTATTTTACCCTTCATCACTGGCGACAGGCAAGTTCATCCACTGCATCCGAAAAAATGGCGGCCTGATGGATCCTCTGAAACACACAGCCCTGATTGCCCAACTCCAGAAAGAATACCTCGCCGGTTTTAAGGAAAAATTCTGTCGTATTCTCGGATTCCACGAAAAAAAAGACTGGCAGGCCCTGCAACTGGAATACCACAACCTCAAAGGCACAGGCACCACCTACGGAATACCGGAGGTGACCGAACTCTGTCAGCAAATGGAAAGACTCTGTCGCAGAAACACTGAAATGGAAAAGGAACTGTTGGAAAAATCCATAAAACTCCTTGAAAAAATTTCCGACAAATACAGAAACCAAAAACCCTTTATCCTTTCCGAAGACCTGGATTTCATCAAACTGAAGTCCCTGTGAGGGGAATCCCTGTTTGCACCGTTCAACCGTGTATCCTGACTGTCCTGCTTTTCTGAACCTGGGGAATTCCCAATCGTTCAATTGCCTGTAACACCACCGGCACAGACAACTTCATACCTTTGGGCAATAAATACTTTATTTTTATTGCCTGATATTGCCTATTCTGGCCTGTTGTAGGATAATGTAAAATATGTTGTCATTTCAGATAGATAAAAAAATGACTCGCCAGCTTATGGCCTTGAATGAACAGATGGCTGAGAAATATGCCTTTCTGGAGACTCTACCAAAGGATGAAAAAGCCTATATTCACCGCTATGCCAGGATTAGCATGGTGGGGGCCTCAACGAGAATTGAAAATGCCATTTTGACAGACAGTGAGATTGATTGGCTGGACTCCATTTTGGACAAGGATGGAAAGCAAACAGCCTTGGAGGTCCATGGAAAAGAGATTAAGAACAGACTGTCCAAAGATAAGGAAAGAAGTGTTCAGGAGGTGGTTGGCTGTCGGACCATTTTGCTTCTTATCTATGAGCAGGCTCGAAACTATCTTCCATTAACCGAGTTTACACTGAGGTCTCTTCACAATGAACTTCTTCGTTATGACCCAAGGCCGGGGATAAAAAAGGGGGACTATAAAGATCAACCAAATTCCGTTATTGAAGAAAACCACGATACAGGCGAAAAAAGAATTGTATTTCAAACAGCAGATCCGGGTGTTACCACCCAAATGGCCATGAAGGATCTGGTGGAATGGTATAACAGAGCGATCAAAGAGGAACCCTGGCCTCTGACGGTTGCATGTGAACTTGTCTATAGGTTTTTAGCCATACACCCTTTCCAGGATGGAAATGGCCGTTTAGGTCGGGCCATGTTATTGATGTCACTTCTTCATTGCTCCCATGAAAAGTTCGCAAAAGTTGTTTATTACTTAGCCATAGATCGCCATATTGAGCAACATAAAGAGGAGTACTATATCGTCCTTAACCAATGTTCAGGGGGGAAGTATCAACCCGATCGGACTCAATATAAAATAGAGTATTTTGTCAAATATATGATTAAAATTCTTCAAGAGTCTATGGAAGACATAGATTTTTATGCCGATAGAGTTAAACACTACAAGAAACTCTCTCCGTCTGCGGCAAAGATATTAGCCTGCTTTAAAGAAAAAGCTGAGGAGAAAATAAAAACAAAGGAATTACTGGAAGAGACGGGTTTACCCAGAAGAACAATCACAAATGCGTTGGAAACTCTCGTTGAGAAAAATTTTATAGCTCGCTATGGACAAGGGGCTGCAACTTATTATCAATTGGTTTTTTGAGGCTACCCACCATTAAGATTTGTAAGAAGTTGAATGTATTCCCTTTCACTTTCATAGACCATACAGCTTAAAAAATTTATAAATGGCCTGTGGTTATTTTTATTCCCCTGATAAGCACAATCCAAATACCGGGACCTGTAAATCGGCGGTACAATTGTAATCACATATCTTTTTTGCATAAGAACCAGATTCATCAGCAAGCGGCCCACCCGTCCATTTCCATCAATGAAGGGATGAATAGTCACAAATTTATTATGAGTTATTGCGGCAAATTCCACTGGATGGTATTTTTCATTGATCTCAGGAAGTTCATCAATAAATTTTTTTATCAAAGCGGGAATGTCTTCGGGCTGTGGTAACTTGACATCCAGCCCTGTAATCATAACCTGCTCTGTTCTGTACTTTCCAGCCTGGCTTGAGTCCACTTTCTCATAAAAAAGACGATGAAGTTTCAAAATATTTTCTTCTGTAAATCCATCTTTTTGTACCAGGTCATAAAGAAAATCATAGGCTTTGGAATGACCCTGTGCCTCCTGGTGATCTCTTAAAGGTTTTCCTCCGATAGTTAAACCATCTTCAAGAACAACCTTTGTTTCCATTTCTGTTAAAGTATTGCCCTCTAAAGCGTTACTGGAATAAGTAAAACCGATTCTGTAATGTTCACGAAGCATTTTTGATTGATTCTCAGACAGGGGTCTTTTTTTATCAATCTCCTTTTTGAGACTATCAACATCTGAAATCCTGTTTTCAAAGCTATTCATATTCCCCTGTTTTACGCTTATTCATTCACCTCGTAACGACACTATCATAGATATATTATAAAAACAGAGTGTTGTCAAAAGCAAGCGGTCCACCCGTCCATTTCCATCAATGAAGAGATGAATGGTTAAATGGATTTTGAGAAAACTTCAAAGTCCGGTTTTTTGTTGAGAAGTCTTTCATCAAGGGCCATACAGGCGTTGCGTAAAAAAGGTTTTCCTTTTTCGGTGATCTTCATTTTCAAGTCAGTGATTTCAACCAACTCGTCCTGAACCATTTCCCTTAAAAAATCAGAGACTTTTTGTTTCTGCTCTCCTGTTTCAAATTCCGTCTGCCCACGGGTCATAAACTCAAGGATCTGTCGCTTTCTGATTTGATCCTGAACTGTGAGCTTGTGTCCCCTCAAAGTGGCCACATCCCCCTGGAAAACCCTTCTTTCATAAACCGGTAAAACCTTTTCATTCTGATGAAAACAATCCGGTGTCTCGGAAATGGCACTCACCCCAAGCCCCAGGAGAACTCTTGTGTTTCTTTCCACATAACCCATAAAATTCCGGTGCAACCAACCTTCTGAATGACCTTTGGAAAGACTGTCACCGGGAAGGGCAAAATGATCCATCCCTATTTCAACATAACCCTTACTCAGTAAAAAATCCCTTGAAACTTCATAAAGCCTTCTCTTGTCCTGCCCCTTTGGTAAATCAGAGTCCCTGAACAGTCTCTGGGCGGGCTTGATCCAGGGAACAATGGCCAGACTGTAAAGGGCAATGCGATCCGGTTTTAATTGCCATGTTTTTTCCATCGTTTCCATAACACTGTCTTCTGTCTGGCGGGGAAGACCGTAAATAAGATCAAAGTTCACTGAATGGAATCCCAATTGACGGGCTTTCCGGGTGATTTTTTCAGTGATCTCAAAACTCTGAACCCGATGGATTAAACGCTGAACCAGGGGATTAAAATCCTGAACCCCAAGACTCACCCTGGAAAAACCAAGATCACGAAGAAAACGGAGGTGTTCAGGTTCTGTTCTCCTTGGATCCACTTCAATGGAACCCTCAAAGTTCTCACTGAGGTTAAGACCTGAGAGAATTTTTTTTGTCAGACCGTACAGATTCTGAGGACTCAGGAAAGTGGGTGTCCCCCCCCCAAAGTGAAGCTGCTCAAGGGGGGAGTCCATCAATCCCGGAACCCGGTTTTTATAGTTTTCAAACTCTTTTAACAGGAGTTCAATATAGGGTTCCTCCCGACCGTGATTTTTAGTGATGGAAGTGTTGCAACCACAAAATGTACACAGAGTCTCACAAAATGGAATATGAATATAGAGAGACCAGGGAAAAGACTTTGTAAATGTTTTTTCAAGGGAAAGCAGCCACTCTTCCGAGGAGGGGGAATTTGTCCAATAGGGAACCGTGGGATAGCTTGTGTAACGGGGAGCGGGCACATCGTATTTGTAAATAAGACTGTTTTTCATAATTAAAAACTTTCCCTGACAATTTTTACAAAATTTTTCACATTGATTTCAGGAGTTTCAGGTAAAACTCCGTGACCCAAACTGCAAACCCAACCGGCCCTGTCAATGGGGTTGAGTTCCTGAAAGGGTTTTAAGTATTCACGCAAACAGGTTTCAAACTTTTTTTCCTCCAAAAACAACAGAGTCTGATCAAAATTGCCCTGTACAAAACCCCCGTGCTTTGAAAAACAGTGTTTAAGAATCCAGCGATGATCATAAGCAAAACCTGAAAAAAAAGAGCGACCCCAAAGCCCCTTGAGATGACTGGCAAGGGTGTTTTTGGAATAATAAGCCAGAGAATTTTTAAAATTTTCTGAAAGCTCTATTAACAATGGTTGCACAATATTCTTAAAATCCATGGCGGCCAGTTCTCCGGCAGCCGTATCAAAAATCATAACAACCTCAGCCCCGCCCTCCAACTGGATTTCAATGTTTTTCCTTATCAGGGGAACCATAACCTCACAAAAGGGTGAAAAGAGATCCATTCTTTTTTTAACCTCAATGAGACCTCCCTTATGGGTTCCGCAAACAGCATAAACAAAAAGGGTCCAGGGGGAGCCCACAAAACCAATAAGACTTTTATCAGGGGGAAGTTGTCTTCGGGTCTCTTTGAGGGCTTCTCCCTGAAACCCAAGAGCCTCCACAGCCTGTTCCGGCGAATTCAATTTTCTTAAATCCCGACCCTCCCTTAAATGCCAGTCCAGTTGGGGGGAGGGATTGTACTGAAGTCCAAAACCAAGGGCCTCCAGAGGAAACAAAAGATCACTGAAGAGAATGGCAATATCAAAATCAAAATCCTCAATGGGTCCAAGGGCCACAGTGGCTGCAAGTTTTGGATTCTTACAGAGTTCCATGAAACCATGTTCTTTTCTCAAAGTCCGATAGTGGGAATGATAGCGTCCGGCCTGTCTCATCATCCAAAGGGGAGGGACCGCCTGAGACTGTCTTTTAAGGGCTCTTTCAAATTTTTTGTTTCCTGCCACTTTTTAAATTTTTACCCCTTTTTTGCGGACAATCTCTCTCGCTTTTTCCCTGATACGGTCAAAACCCTTACTGCTCACCCGGCCTTTGCCGTGAACCTCACCGGCCATTTCATTCATTTGTTGCACCCTCTCCCGACTTGGGGGGTGGGTACTTAAAGCATCCGTAAAAGCCACCATAATTCCCCTGCGGTTTTGTTTTCTGTCCTCTTCCATCTTTAACAGTTTGGAATAAAACCGACCCACATAATCCTTGTGATAACCGGCTTTTGTGGAGACCCGAAAACCAATGCGATCGGCTTCCATCTCATCTTCCCTGGAATTGGCCATAAAGCCATATTTCTGGATGAGAAGCCCCCCACCGGCACCGGCGGCTCCCCCATAGGTGACAGCTTTGGCCAGACATTCCTTATCCTTTGGACGACAAATAAGTTTACCGAGACCAAAACCGAGGGCGGCCCCGGTAAGTCCCCCGCCCAGGGCATAGAGCCAGCTTTTTTTCTTGGCCTTACGGGCTGCAAACATTCTCTCGGCGGAATGACGGGCCTTGATGTGACCCACTTCATGACCCACCACCCCGGCCAGTTCAGCCTCACTGTCGGCCATGGCAACAAGGGGAGTGGTGACAAAAACAGTTCCCGCCGGTAAAGCAAAGGCATTCACATAATTCACGTCCACAACAGTGAAGCTGTAGTTGTAGGGTTTTCCCTCCAGTTTGTTTTGCCCTATGACCTTTTGACCGAGTTCCCCCATGTAAGTCTGCATGGAGGTGTCCCGCAGAGGAGGATAATCCTTTTGCATTTTCGGCATGAGTTCAGAGGTCATTTTTCTTTCCTCATCCACTGTCAGGGCTGAGGCCTGACCGGTGTTATCCCCCTCCCTGTAGCGGGTTTTGGGAACAGTCGCACAGGCGGCCAGCAGCAAAGGCATGGCTTTTAAAAAAGCACGTCGCCCCCCTCCGGTGGAAATCAACTCTTTTAAGTTTTTTTCCAGTTCTTCGAGAATTAAATTCTGATTTTTTTCCATGACTCCCCCCCTTTTCCCTACATGGTCCAAAAACCTCTAATATACCGATCGTGTTTAAAAAATCACGGCATTCCTCCTTGATAGAAACCGGAAAATTCAAACACAATATACTGAAGACCATTTGTTTTTCATGTGACTTTCATAGAGAAATTCCATGAAAATTCAAACCAGATCAGTATAAATACAGATCATAGTCAGAGCTTGATTTATTGTAAAGCCAATTTCAAACTCCGGTGAACCCTGCACGACGACAAAGGACCGGCAGGGAGCAGATTGAATATACATTTCAACTTGACAAAAATACAGTTTTTACCTTTTCTAAACGGGAAAACCATCCATAAATGGGATAACATGATATTGCTTGATAAAAACAGTAAGAGCTTTGTCTCACATAAAAATTATTTCATTGTGTCTAATGACACACGATCACACGAAATCGTATGAAAGGAACAGAATATGATTATACGAAACCCTCTCAACTTATTGATCGTCATCACGGCTCTGGCAATAACTACCACCACATTCAACAGTCAGTATGCCTTTGCACAGGGAGATCAGGAGCCCCCCGCAAAGGACCGGGAAACAGATGTTTTTGCTGAAGGGACTTCCGCATGGATCCCCTTACCCCCATTCACTCCCAAAGCCGACGGAAGTCCTGTCAATTTTATAGTTTCATTGAAGTTATCGAAACACCAATCCTCTGTCCATATCAAACCTTTTGCTGTTGAAAATGAGGATTCTCCCTCCACTGATTCTGCCAAGGAACCATAAAATTTTAAAAGGGCTTCCAAATCCTTTTTTCCGGGAGTTTTGTTCATTTCCAAAAGGGAAAAAGGATGGAGATGATAATAAAAATATCTTCCCATAAGGGAATCCCCCCCTTTTGAAAAATGATCCAAACGGGCTGAACCTGTTACCAGGAAAGAATGACTGGAATGGTTTTCATCATAAAGACCCTTCATAAGGTTTCTCCAGTTTTTGTATTTATGGATTTCATCAAATACAAGGGTCTTGTGTTGTAAAGGGATCTCATTTCTCAGAATATTTTTACGACACCGAAGAATATCCCAATTCAGGTAAGCGGGATTTTTGACATTGGAAGGTTTAAAAAAGGTCAAACTTAGAGTGGTTTTGCCAACCTGGCGGGGACCTTCAAGAAAAACCATTTTCTTTTTAAGATCCTGCTTAATAAAAGGGGATAAGTACCTTGTACAATTCAAAGTTGGCCTCATTGTTCCCTTGAAAGTCTTGCATCATGACCCACAGAAACAACGTATCTTGTGCAATTCAAAGTTGGCCTCATTGTTCCAGTCCGCTCACAAACAAAACCCAGCGACAGGTATCTTACACAACCCAAAGTGGGAACTCATTGTTCCATTATAAAATATGAGTTATTTAAACTCAATCTTAAAAAACTCATGAGTTAATTCAGATGGATATAAAAACAAACACAACCCAAAAGTCATCAGATTTTTTGTTAAAACAATACAAGTTATTGAAATTATTTGGTTAATATACTGATCGTGTTTGAGTTTTCATGGAATTTTAATGATCTTTAGTATAAGTCATAAAAGTGGTTTACAGTTCTGTTGACAACACCAGGTGCCATATCAAACAGAAAAAACTTCTATGGGAACTTAAACGGGGTCTTCTTTAGATCATACTCTGATATTATTCGATATTATCCGATATTTTCGGCGTATGGCTACCTTAAGGACGACAAAGAACCCTTTAGATTTTCAAAAGCTTTTTTAAACCGATTACAACTTTCCTGTAAAACCTCTTCATTATGGGCCAGGGATAAAAAGAAAACCTCATAGGCACTGGGGGATAGATAGAGTCCCTGTTTCAGACATTCACAAAAAAGTTTATTGAAAGTTTCTTTCTGTCGGATTCCGATTTCGTGAATATTTTGCGGTTCTTTTTTGTGGGAGCTGTGAATCCAGAAAATGGAGGCAAAGTGACTTATTTTTAAGGGGAGTTCATAATCTTTTATAAAAGATTCAAGATTTTTTATAAACTCACCGGTTCTTTTTTCCAGTTTTTTAATCACATTCTCCCTTTCCACTTTGGTTAAAGTGGCAAGACCGGCCACCATCCCCACGGGATTGGCACTGAGGGTGCCCGCCTGATAAACCGGCCCTAAAGGGGCCACCTGGTCCATCCACTGCTTTTTACCCCCATAACAACCCACGGGAAAGCCTCCGCCAATGACCTTGCCGTAGGTCACAAGATCAGGTTCCACCCCACTGATTTCAGCCATTCCCCCCAAGGCCACCCGAAAACCTGAAATCACCTCATCAAAAACAAGAAGACTTCCCTCTCTTTTGGTGATCTCCCTTAAAAATCTGAGGAAACCCCAATCCTGTTTGAGGAGTCCAAAATTGGCGGGAAGGGGTTCCACAATAACAGCGGCAACTTCTTTTTTATGTTTTTTAAAAGCCTGTTCAAGAGCCTCTCTATCACCCATGGGTAACACAAGGGTTTCAGAAGCCACTTTTTGTGAAACCCCGGCACTGTCACTGGCACCGGGACCGGCCAAACCACTGCCCGCTTTAACCAAAAGGGAATCCACATGACCGTGATAATTGCCCTCAAATTTAATAACCCTGTGACGACCTGTCACTCCTCTGGCCAAACGCAGGGCACTCATAACAGCCTCTGTGCCTGAACTCACAAAACGAAGCTTTTCCATGTGACCCACATGATCCACAATCCATTGGGCCAATTCCAGACTGTAAGGTTCACAAGTCCCAAAGCTCCAGGCTGTCTGGATTATTTTCTCAACAGCCCCTGATACATCGGGATCACGATGACCCAAAATCAGAGGACCAAAACTCTGGCAAAAATCTATATACTTGTTCCCGTCACAGGAATAAAGGTAAGGCCCCTGTGCTTTTTTAAAAAAAACAGGATTTAAATCAAGTCCCTTAAAAGCTCTCACAGGGGAATGAACCCCTCCGGGGGAAACAGCCAGGGCTTTTTCAAATAATTGCCGGGAAAGATCTTTCATTATTTTTCCTTTTTTAAGAACCCACCACAACTCTTCAAGGATTTAAACTCAGCCCCTTTAGAAAGATTTTCCATCATTTTTCTCTTTTAAGAATCCACTCCATGGGGATGATCTTCGGTTGTTTTTTCACATTTTTTTTCTTTAATATCTCACTAATAATGGAAAAAGTGTTTCCGGGGCCGCAAAAGTGTTCACATTCCATTAACAGTTCCGGCTGATTTTCAACAGCCCGTTGAAATTGGGATCCACTTCTCCAGTAAAGAGCCTTGTATACTGATCCGGTTTGAGTTTTCATGGAATTTCTCTGTGGAAATAGCATGAAAAATAAATGATCTTTAGTATAATTCCTCAAATCAGAAATGTCTTTAACAAAGTCCTTTGGCACCAATTCATAAGTGGCCACTGTTTTCATCTCAGAAGAACGGGGAGCCCCGCTGTGGGTCCATTTGAGCCAGGAAAGAGGTTTTCTTACCAAAAGCTCAATTCTTCTGTTCTCCCTTTCACCCAGGGATTCACTACTGCCGTGAACCCAGATTCCCCGCCCGGCCAGCTCTTCCCAGGTTTTCTGTCCACTTACCCAGACGATGTCCTTAAAGGGATCAAAAGCCTCTGATTTCGGAACAGCTTTGGCCCTTGCCACAAAATGGGCATAAATCCCGGAGGGTCTGACATAATCCCTTTTTTCTGAATGAAACCACTGGCCTTTAACAACATGAATATCTTTTTTAGTAAAATGACCCTCCCAGTAAAACTTCCTTAAAACCTCCCCCTTTTCTGTCTCCCCCCTTAAGAAAATCATGTCACCGTAGCTGCGGTGAAGACAGGTGACACCGATTTTCTGATGGCACCCTCCTCCATAATCCCCCAAAATAGCCCTTTCACGACAAACCTCTTTCCAGGTTTGCTGACAATGAACAGATGACAACAGGGATTTTAAATCCTTCCGACCGGAGAGAGCCTCCACAGCCAGGGCCCCCTGACCGGGAGCCGTTGGATTGCGACTGAGAGGTAAAACCTGCCATAAACATTCTTCCAAAAAAAAGAGAAGCTTTTCTTTATTTTCCAGAAACTCCTCCCTCCTGGCTGAAAGAAGACGATCTATGGCGGCCTTGGCAACAACCAAAGCGTCCACCCCCCCATCTTCCATAAGTTTGGAAATCCGGGTCAGAATGTTGCCACGAACACTTTTAAAACAGATCTGATTTAGAGGAGAGGGGAAGTAAGTTTTAAAAAAATCAGTGAGATTGTAACTGCGACGGGGGGAAGAAGAGAACAAACACAGTTTTTTCTTCTGAAAAACCTTATCCAAATGATTTTTTTTGAAAAGCAGAAGGTCCCTGGCATCCGCCCTTTTTAAAGTGGCAATCAATGCCGTACCCTGAATATCCTCTGGATCAGAGGGATTACAGGTTCCGAAAATCCTGTTATGAAAGTTTGCTTTTTGTTGTGAAACATCAGGAGGGTCACAATCCAGGGGAAGGTCCTTCCAGGAATGAACGACAAGATCACAATCCCCTTTTATAAGGGACTGACGAAAATCTTTTGTAAAAACCCCTTTTTCAGGCATTTCCCAGAGGGGGTTGTCCTGATTTTTATCCCCCAGGGACTGACGAAAATGATACTTAATGGAAATATCGGGGTTTGTACGCAAAAGACTCTCACCCACCTCATAGGCCTGCAAGCGGGCCAGGTCACTTTGACGGGCTCCTATGACAAGGTTTCTCCCCTTGTCTCCTCCTATAGATGAGGAGTCCACAGGTCTTCCCAGCCAAAGGGACGCTGTCTCTCCATGGGATGGATCTTTGAAATCCGATCTCTAATGGATTGAAGAACATTTTCCCTTATCAACAAAGTTTCTTTTTTGTTTTCCTGAATATCAGAAAAAAGAGCTTGCAGGGGAATCACATTGGAAAATCCGAGGGGATCCACATGACTCTCCCCCCTGAGATCGTAAATTTTTTCAAAATTCACGGGGTTGATATTTTCACTAAACCATTGGGATGTCACAGGGGCGGCCACCACCAGGATTCCCCTTGCTCCGATCTTCTTTAACAAATCAGAGGAAGACAAGCCTGGTCTTTTTCTCTCCAAAGTGTTTTCTGTTCCATTGTTTTCTGTTCCTATACTTTCCACTCCAGCACTTTCTGTTCCTGTGCTTTTTATTTCAGCACTTTTTGTTCCATTGTTTTCTGTTCCTGTGCCTTTTATTTCAGCTTTTTCCAAACAATCCAGAGTTTTCAAGAAAAGATTTTTATATTTTTCCATTAAAAACCGATGGTTTCCAACACCCCTGGTGTAAACATGAACCAATCCCCTTGATTTCGCCAGCCAGGGAAGAAGATCCTGACTTAAAGAACCCGCCCCGATAATGTGAATATCCTGATCCGTGGAACGCAAATGCTTTCTCAGCAAACTCCCATAGGAAGCACAACCCAGGTTTTGCAGATAATCTTTCCGTATTTTTTTGGCTTCCTGTAAAAGAGAATTCACAACATAGATCATTTCAGAACCGAACTCCCGTCTGTTTTTGGAGACAAAATCCTTAAATTGACCGAAAACCTCCGTCTCACCAAACATGGGGGAGTGAAGACCGCAGATCACCTCCAGTAAAAACCGGAAGGCCTCCCGGCCTGAGTAAAACTCATAAGACTCCAGAGCTTTTACAGGCTTCGGGTTTTCACTGATAACAATGGAACGCAAACAGGTGACCAGATGCCAATACCCTTTGGGAAGAGCAGGATATTGAAATCCGTCTTTCAAATTTAAATGAAAAAGACTTAAATCCGGGGACATATTTGATCTATAACACAATTGGGAAACATTTTAAAACTGTTATGAAAAAAAGGCAAACTATCAATAGACATAATTTTTGATTTTTCCGGACATTTTTGTTTTTTTCAGATTTTGGCCTTGCATTTAATGTGAAATGAGGTAAAATTTATCCCATTGAGAGCCTGTAGGGTTTTAATTTTTTCGTAAAGAGGTTTTTATGAATTATATGTATCTGAGTATATTTCTTTTGACTTTAATTTCTTGCAGTACAACGTCACAGAAAAATAAAAAAGCATCTGCAAAATCAAGCCCCAACCGATCTGTGGCCTTTTGGTATGATATGGGAGGAAGTGGAAACAGTTCAATGGGTTCAGCACTTAGTATGCATTCCGCCTCCTGGTGGCTCCAACCTCTCTCATCAGGTTCAGGCGGCAGAAGACAACATATGGACCTTCTGGGAGCCCTTGATTCAGCGGCGGAAGAGGGGCACGGTATTAATGTTGCCTCCGCTACGGCTGTAGAGGATACGGTGCATATCAATATAGAGGTTCCCACTCCAACCGCAAGATATAACTCCTCATCAAGAACAGTGGCAAACACTTCCTCCCATGTTTTTGTACGCTCGGCCCAGGCCTTAAGGGATTCATTTAAGGACTCCGGATATAACCTGGAGACTTTTACCAAGAGCAAAAATATGAAAGCCCAGGTAAAAATTATCCCTCCCCCCTCGGCATCATCTTCGTCAATTATTGAGTACAGAATCCACCTTATTGAGCAATCTGTGGATATAGGAAGCATTCTCACGGAGGCCGGATGTCAGATTTATGGTGCCAAAGAACACTGTCCATGGATGATGGAATAATAAATTCACTGATGCGTATGAGAACTCACATTAAAATAATTATGGAAAAGTCAATGAAAGTATACTGGTCCGGTTTGAATTTTCATGGAATTTCCCTGAGAGATCATTTATTCTATGCTGAATTTCTTTATAGCCAAAATCCGCTTAAAACAAGTGGTCTCTCATGAAAAACAAATGGTCTTCAGTCAGTATAATAAAATCAGCTTTACTCTTTGCTCTATGTTTCGTACCCGCTTTTTCACTGGCAGACTCTGCGGCCAGCGGGACGGGTTGCAGTGAAAAATCCATCTCCTACGATCTCACAAAACATGGAAACAATGTTATCATAATGGGTGGTCGTTTATATCAATATCTACATAATAATGTTCACAGAGTGGCCATTGTGTCCCGTGCCGGAGGTGATCAGTCCAAAAGAACATTTAAAAATCCCCCAAAACAAAAATACTCCCATGCGGGGATTGCCTGGAAGGACTCCCATGGTTTTTGGTATTTCAAACACGTTCTCAGTACCTGTGGACAAAATCCTGGCAATCCTGAATTTGGAAACTCTAAACTTCTTCTTGAACATCCTCTTATGCAATTTTTTAATGATAATCCCCACTTTTATGACATCCATATTGGTTCCCCTTCAGAAGACCTTCAGGACAAAATAGTCCGTGTCCTGGAGGATGAGAACTGGCTTCGCAGTCTCTACAATCCCTTTTACAACATCATTGGCTACCCCTTTAAAACAGTTTCCCAAAACTCCAATGGTTGGGTCCTGGCCATCATAGCCGCAGCCCAAAGCGGTCATAGGGATCTTGCCAGCGTGATAAATCATTACAGGAATCAATTCAACCCCAGTCAGGTCTGCACCCTTCTTAGCAAAACTGTTGACTTTGCCAAGGGAAATATATCAACAAAAGAACATCCCAAAAGAGGACTTTTCGGCAGCGGTTGGGGCCCTGGATGTTATGATTTTGTGTCAGCCGCATCCCTTTACAATTACCTGGGAGTCACTCCAGAGGAAATATGTCACCCGGAGGGCTGCAATACTCCTCTCACAAAATTAAACAAAAAAGACAGGCCACCATCATCACACAATCACAATATTGAAGATTCCCGGGGAGGGAAATAAAGACTTTTTCAAAATATTTTAACTTTCCCACTTGTAATTCTCCTTTCCATCCACAGGCTTTTTACAACATTTATTGCCAATTTGTGAATTTTCTTCAGAGCTATTGGATTTGAGTGACTCCAGCCTATGGACCATCCATGACCAAAGATTGAACAGTTGAATACAAAAAATGTCATTCTCCTTGATTTTTAATCTTATTCATTTAATTTGCTATTCCCTTAAAAACCATAAAACAGGTTTGTTTTTCAGAAGGACTCCTGCCAGGGATTAAAATCCCCTTGAATTTCCACGGAAAAACGCAAAAAATCCGAGGATCCATTGATTTAAAAACAAAAATCCCATGAAATTCCAAATATTTCCCCGATTGTCTCATTTCGGCACGGTTTGTGAATGAATCTGGGTATGAATTTAAAAAATTGTCTCATCTTAAGAAAAATAATAACCCTGCTGGTACTGCTGACTTCTGTTGCAATTCTTTCAGCCTGTGGAAAAGGTTTTGACCCCAAGCCAAAAAAGATCATTGAAGAAACCGTTGGCGGTGAAGAACTCATTGAGGCGGAATTTATGGAATGCGATCCCAGTGAGAGAACCACAAATCCTTACGACTACCAACAAACCAGACAAAACCCCTCCCATCCCCTTGTAATAAAACAATCCTCTGTTGAGAGGCAGTTTCCCCTTCTTTATTCAAGCCTCAACAAAGATTTTCCCTTGCGTGGAAGCTGGCGTAAAACAAAAGAGGAAATTATGGATATTGTCAATCGTCACTTCTGGTCCCCTGAACAAAACAAACCTGTTAAAATGCTCAGTTACTTTGACATGGTTCTTCTTATCAATGTCGGTCAGAGATCCCGTCGTTCTTCGGAAAGATCTTCGGCCCAAAGAATGCAGATTCTTGTCAGAGACGGCCGTTCCAACAACCTTGATGATTGGAATCGGATTCATGTCTGGCCCATCTCAAGCGGCAAGCCCTGCGGGAAGAAAATTGAAACCCCCACAGGAGTTTTTAAATTGGACCCTTCCCGCCTTCACTCGGAATACTATTCCATTTTATTCAAAAACGTCAATATGTATGAAACCATGTTTTTCTATCACAACTACCAGAACGGAAGACCCACGGGTGTGGCCATTCACGGAACTTATCTGACTGAAAAACTGGGTCGCAGGGATTCAGGAGGCTGTATTCGCCTTCACCGTGACAATTCCAAATGTTTGTTCAACACCATAAAAGGCAATTTATCAAAATCCTGCCTTGACGGCGGGTATCTGAACTACCGTGGAAGAGTTCCCAGTTTTATTAGCAAAAACGGGGAAGCGGACCCGGAGTTTCTTACAAACCGATTGGAAACCAGAGGTTATAAGGTTTTGGTGGCTATTTACAAAGACAGTGACGATTTATTGTAGACTATAATAACCCAATTTGGAGAAAAAAATGAAGAATTTTTTAAAAACACTTAATCTTTTAATTTTTATCGTAACTCTTGCCAATTGCTCTAAAAGTAAATTTGACGAACTGGGAGAATACAACAACCCCATGGCGGGAGCCGAGGAAGTGACTTACGAAGACCCCGATCACAATGATATTATCATATCAAGGGCCGTTAACAACATCTACATTGTTATTGACAGAAGGTGTGTTAAAGGACTGGCCTCAAATGCCGATGATCCTATCGTTGATGGAAAAAATCAGAGAGCTTTCTGAATTGATAAATCAATCCAGATCCAACGGAAATGAAAGCGATTATGACATGGCCACCCTGGAAATCCGCTACGAAAATGACAAACACAAGACTTTTTATGTGGATTTAAGCCAATCCGGAAACGGGTTGTCCAACAGTCCCGAAATCAGAAGATTTTTTGAGGATATCAGAGATGAAATAGAACGCAATGGTGTTGTTACCTGCAGAAACACCGGAAAAAAATAATACAGGAAAAAAATTTATTTTTGGGTTTGTGAAAATTTTACGGGGCAACCCTGTCAATCGGTTGATTCTAAAAAAGCCTGAATGACCCTCTGGTTCTGGATTTTAAGGGAAAAATAAGCCCTAACCTCTTAAAATCTTGCAAATTCTGACTCAATTTGTTTTACAGTGTACTGGAAACCTTACAAATTGAATGTCTGAATTTTTCCCAGGTTTTTCCTGAATTCCTTTAATTCAGAAACCGGAAGCTGGCAGATCCCTTTTTCACAGACATAGGCAGTTGTTTTCCCGTTGATGATTTTTTTCTCCCTGACAGGCTGTAAAAGCTCCTGGTGATTTTCCACTTGTGAATGATAAACCACTGTTAAAACCTTGTTTGGCAAATACCACTTCTTCAACTCATCAAAAAAAGGATTTTCCTCCCGTTTTGCCCCATCGGGTAAAACCAACACAATCTCATACATGGGACTGTGGTAATAACCCAAAGCCAGTAAGGCTTCCGAAAAGGAAAAGGGATTTTCCCCCAACATGGCACCAAAAGCTTTAAAGGTTTTTTTCGCTCTGTCTTTATAAGAATGATTCCCCGTCAACTCACCCAAACGCAGCAGATTCATAACAGCCACGGAATTACCGGAAGGCTCCGCCCCGTCATAAAAGGGTTTTTCCCTGACCAATAAGGCTTCGTAATCCTGACCTGTCATAAAAAAACCACCTCTTTCCCTGTCCTCAAAGTTTTTCCTCCAGAACCCGGTCCAGTGCCACAGCCTCTTGCAACCATTTGATGTTTCCGGTCCATTCAAACAGATCCAGCAGAGCGGATATAAAAAAAGCATAGTCATCCAGATAACCGGGAATATAGGCCTGCCCTTCCTTCCAACTCCGGTAAAGTTGACCCTTCTTAACCATATTATCCAGAACAAATCGGGCTGATTTTTCGGCCTGTAAAAGATATTTTTTCTCATTCAAAACAAAATAACCGTAAACAAAAGCGGAAATCATCAAACCATTCCATCCTGAAAGAATCTTTTCATCCCTTAAGGGCAGAGGACGACGCTGACGGGTCTGGTAAAGAGTTTCATGGGCGGATGCGAGAAGTTTTTTCGCATCAGACAGATTCATCTTCAACTCTTTGGCTGTTTCAGACAGGTCTTTTGAAACATGAAGAATGTTTCTGCCTTCAAAATTACCGGACGAGGTCACGCTGTAATGACTTTTTATCAACTCAGCCTGTTTTTTATCCAAAACCCGATCAATTTCTTCAGGTGTCCATGTAAAATAAAAACCCTCCTCTTTTTGCTCTTTATGTGAATGATTTTTGTTTGATCCTGCATCATTGGATGGGATGTTCTCCGGTTTTTCCAAAGTAGTGCTTTTTGTTTTTTCCATTTCCATGGACAAACTGTCTGCGTCTGTGGCGGAATAAAAACCACCCTCTTTTGATTGCATATCCCTTATGACATAATCCAGAATTCCCACAACCGTGTCTTTATAGCTTTCGGTTTTAAAAAGCTGATAGGCTTCAAGATAGGTCAAAGCCAGTAAAGCCTGGTCGTAGAGCATTTTTTCAAAATGGGGAACAAGCCATTTTTCATCGGTGGAATACCTGTGAAAGCCTCCCCCCACCTGGTCGTGGATACCCCCCCTTAACATTCCGTTTAAGGAAGTGTGTATGATCCCGGAAGTTTCCCTGTCCTGTGTTTTCAAAAAGTATCTCAATAAAAAACGGGAGGGAAGAGAGCTTGGAAACTTGGGAGCCCCTTTGAGCCCTCCGTACACGGAATCCCATCTTTCCCTGACCTGTGAGTGTAATTTCCCAAAGACCTTCTTATCAGGAATATCACGGGAACCGGTGGAATCCGGGGAGAGATTTTTTTTCAATATTTTTTGTATTTCCTCTCCTGTAACGGCTATATCCTTTTTTCTTTCCCCGTAAACTTTTTTAAGCTCCTGCAACAAGGATAAAAAACCAATGGAGGCCCCCCTGTCCCCTTTCCTTGGAGGAAAATAAGTGCCTCCGTAAAACACCTGTTTGTCCGAATTCAGCCAGACTGTCATGGGCCAGCCCCCACGCCCTGTCATCATTTGCACGGCGTTCATGTAAACAGAGTCAATATCCGGTCTCTCCTCCCGATCCACTTTAATGGCAATGTAGTTTTCATTCATAAATTTTGCGATTTCCAGATCTTCAAAAGACTCCTCTTCCATAACATGACACCAGTGACAGGTGGAATAACCCACACTGAGCAGGATGGGCCAGTCCCTTTTTTTTGCTTCCCTGAAAGCCTCCTCCCCCCAGGGATACCAGTTCACGGGGTTGTGGGCGTGCTGCAAAAGATAGGGGCTTTTTTCAAGAAACAATCTGTTTGTAAACAAAGCCCACCCGGAGGAATCCTGATGACGGGTCCGGGGACGATAGGATGGGCCTTTTTTTTTCTTTATTTTTTCAAATTCATCCAGAAGTGATGAATCCATGTCTTTGATACCGGGCAATAACTTTCCTGTTGTGTTCATTCTCTCTCTTTTTAAAAAATACAAAACTGACAAACCCGCCAGTACGGTTAAAACAAAAATAGACCACTTAAAACATCTCATTGGTGATAAAATCCACCATACCAAGATAGTCTTAAATTCTCAATTGTTTTTTTAATTTCCAAAAAACAAGACACAGAAGATTTATGAAGTTTATGCAATTTATTTTTTATACTAAAGATCATTTATTTTTCATGCTATTTCCTATAGAGACCACTTGTTTTAAGCGGGTTTTGGCTAAAGAAATTCAGCATAGAATAAATGATCTCTCAGGGAAATTCCATGAAAACTCAAACACGATCAGTATATTATCCTCTTGGGATGTGCTGTAACGGAAAAAAGTCTCATCCGTCTATCCAGATGAAATCTTTTCAAAACCGATTATCCACCGATAAAAAAATCAAAGACATTGGCCAATTTGCCTGTTGTGGTTTTGTATATCTCTGTAAATTGGCATTGTTTACAGCTGACTGTGGAAAATTTTTTATTTTGTATGTCAAATATCTTTGTAAAAATGCCCCCACCTGTGGCGGCAAATTTACCCACTTCATATTCGTGGTAATGACATTTGGGACATCGCCAGTTTTGATGTTTCATCATTTCCCCTTTCATCCATTGGGTTGGCAGAGATTTTCCAGAGAAAAGATCTTGACTCTGGTGGCCTTGGCACAATTGGGTTTCACATCAACAGTCCCCGATGCCATCTGATTGTTGTAATCATCCATATCCACCAATTTTGTTTTCATTGCTATGGCCGTCTGATCAACATTCATCATAACACTTTCCGGCTTTATATCGCAAACAGAAAAAGAATCCATGACAGGAAGACTCATAACATCATTATTTGATGCCGTACCATTTGATGCTGTTCCCGGAGAGGAATTGGCACCGGACCCTTAACTCCACCTGCCAGGGCTGACCCACCATATGTCCCGCCTCACGCACAACCAACCAGACAGAGGCATCGGAATGGGTGAATGTTTTTAAAACCCGGTATTCCCGACTCTGTGTGGAAGAGTGAGAACCGAAATGACCCTCACGGGATGAAATTCGTCCTGAAGACGTATTATATAAAAAGATAATAAATAAAACAATAAATGCCCTCATTTTGAACTCCTGATGAAATTGTTAAAACAAAGAATTTTTTTACAAAAACAAATGATTTTCAGTATAAAAAACCTCATTAAACCTCCGTCGCACATAGTGGAAATGACAAATGAAGGTGATCGTTATGAAGGGAATCCCCCCCCAGTTTTGAAGCCGGATGACCAATGGATCCCGCATATTCACCCCGTCGGGAAAAAGCACAGTTTCCAGGCAGAGAAGCTCTCCAGCAATCACGAAACTCATCGTAAAAAACCGCCTGCCTCCCATGATAATCCCGTCTGTAAGTGGAAATCACAGCATATCTGACACCTTCTTCGTTGAACAGATGAAACCTGCCAATGTCCATGGCCCTGGCCCTGGCATGGAGACTTAACTCCCTTCCATTGCGAATCCGTCGGTTGGAATAAGTTCCCAAATGCTGAATAAAAAACTTGGCTGGTTCAGGATATCCGGCGGTTTTGGAAGCACCCCGAACACACCGGCCAAAAGCAAGGTTCAGGTTTCCGTGGAAATCCCCCTGCAAAAAAGCAAATCCACAACGATTGCCGGGACCACCCATGGCTTCCTGACCAAAAGAACAACCATTCCAGCGTAAAGCCCTGTTATGAGCCAGTTTAAACTCCCTGGCCTCCACATTGAAAGTCGTTGCAGCAGGTTCTTTTAAACTTTTTAAAAACAATTCATTGGCGGAAACCTTTCTGGAAATGTTCCCTTCATCCAGATTAAAGTTTCCGGGAATGCTTACATCATCATAATTATGGGATTTGCCCAACCGATCCAATTTGGCCTGAAACGGAGTGCAGGCCGAAAAACCAATCAGTAACAAAAGAAAAACAAAAGCCTTTCCAGGACTTTTCCTTTGAAAAATAATATTTCCGGAGTTTTCTGCTTTTTCCATATACTCTTTCTTCGGGACTGAAAAAGCCACAGTAGAGTCCTGAAGGAAAAAGAAAAAAGATTTCAGGTGGTTCCCTTGTTATTTTTCAGGAAATCCCCAAAAAGTGTCTAAACTTTGTCAGGTCCTGAAGAAATGTTTAAAAAAACGACAAAAAATCAATTTTCCGATATTTTAGACAAGGAAGACCAAGTCATCCTTCCGTAAGGCGTTCAAGTTCAAACAGAATGGAAGAATCCTTGAGTCCATCGGAGTGAGGTTTGGGTGATTGCAACGAAACAGATGATTTTTTTTAAGGGTCCGAAATTGTTTCTTTTCAAATTCTTTCAAATTCTTTCAAACAGTTCATGACATATCCAGTCATTCCCAAAGAATTCCTTTTATGAAAAAACCCACTGGAAGTCCAAAATAAAACCGGTTATACTGACCCTGTTTGCATTTTCATGGAATTTCCCTATGAAAATAAATGGAAAACCAAAGGGGCCTGATATATACCCAACCCCTTTGAAAATCTCTAACACTTCCGGGGAGGAAATATGTCTTTCATGAAACGAATCTTTTTCTTCATGCTTGTCAATATGCTGGTGATGGTTTCAGTGACCATCCTCACGGGAATCATTTGCACTTTTATCTATGGTTCACCCAACCCGCCTGAAGGGTCCCTGATTCCATTGATTTTATTTTCAGTGATCTTTGGTATGGGGGGGGCTTTTATCTCTCTTTTCATTTCCAAGTGGATGGCCAAAAAAATGATGCGTCTTAAAATGATTGACCCCGCAAAGGCCAGAGGGGCGGAGCGGGAGGTTCTGGAAATGGTTCACAGCATGGCCCGCAGGGCGAAACTTCCCAAGATGCCCGAAGTGGGAATCTATGAAAGTCCTGAAATGAACGCCCTTGCCACGGGTCCCTCCCGATCCAACTCACTGGTTGCTGTTTCCAGTGGACTGGTTCTCTCCCTTAAAAAAGAGGAACTGGAGGCTGTGATCGGCCATGAAGTGGCCCACATTGCCAATGGGGACATGGTGACACTCGCCCTTATTCAAGGGGTTATCAACAGTTTTGTTATTTTCTTCGCCCATATCCTGGCCAGGCTCATTGCCTCTCAGTTTGAAAGAAACCGTTTCCTTATCCAGATGGTTTTGACAATTGTCATGCAAATTGCCTTCACCTTTTTGGGTCATATTGTGGTGGCTTATTTCTCAAGGATCAGGGAGTACCGGGCTGACAAGGGTGGAGCCAAATACTCCAGTCGTGAGAACATGATCGCAGCCCTCAGAACTTTGTCCCATCAGACCATTCCCCACCAAAAAGATGATAATCTTGCAGCCTTTAAAATTTCAGGGACCACCTCCCTGTCGGCTCTGTTCCGGAACCATCCCCCTCTGGAAGCCAGAATTGCACGTCTGCAAAAGGGTTACTGAAATCAATGACTAAAATCAGGAGATAATAAAATCTCCTGATTCATACAAACCGCATTTGAATTTTCATAAAAGATCATTTATCCTGAGAAAGTTTTCCTTTAAAAGGATTTGCTTGAAACAGAGGATTCCATACAAATCATTTATTCCAAGCAAAGATTTCTCCTGGAAAAAATTCTGTGAAAACAACTGGTCCCCTTGGAAAACAAATGGTCTTTAATCTCTCCCATCGTCAAAAAGGTTTAATAGCCGCTATAGCAACAGCCACCTGTTGGTCCACTCTGGCCCTGTTTTTAAAATACGCCCTTATTTATTCCGATTCCCAAACCATCGTCTGGTATCGGATGTTTGTGGCTTTTTTATTTTTACTGGCCTGGTTTGGTTTTAAGGGAAAAACAAAACAACTGAACGTTTTAAAAACAAAACCCGGTTTCCTTCTGGTGGCCGCCCTATGTCTGGCCTTTAATTATCTGGGATTTATCCAGGGGGTTCATTACAGTTCACCGGCCAATGCCCAGATTTTTATTCAACTGGGTCCTTTTTTACTGGCCCTTTCCGGACTGATTTTTTTCGGGGAAAAACTCAATCGAAAACAAATTTTCGGGGCTTTTGTCTGCACCTTCGGGTTCAGTCTCTTTTTTCTGGATCAGATCAGTATGAGCCACGAAAACCCCAAACGCTTTCTGTTGGGACTGACCTGGGTCATCGGGGCCGCTTTAACATGGGCTGTTTTTGCCGGTCTTCAGAAAAAATTATTAACTCTATGGAGAAGTTCCCAGATCAATATTTACATTTATATGATTATCACCCTTGTTTATCTTCCCTGGGTGAACTGGCACTCCCTGGGACAAATGTCACCGGGTATGCATTTGTTTTTTATTTTCCTGGGACTCAACACCCTCATTGCCTACGGTTGTTTTTCCGTGGCTCTCAAACACCTTCCGGCCACACAGGTCAGTCCCATTATCACCATGAACCCCTTATTCACACTGGTGTTTATCAATATCATGGATTGGTTAAGCTGGACCTTTATCCCCCCTGATCCTGTCACTTTTATTGGTTATGTGGGGGCTGTGGGGGCTGTGACCGGGGTGATCCTGGTTTTATCCAAAAAACCTAATGCCACTTCAGCGTCATCGGGATTGGAGTAACTCATTTGGCTTTAATATCTCTAATGTTGGTGCCCATGACTATGACGACTATCATCAATTCTGTCAATTGCACTTTTTGTCCAAAGGGATCTCCATTTCCAAAATTTTGGTGGCCCAAGAGATAATTCCGTTTTCCCTGGTTGATATTGATAAGGAGGGCGACCATAACACTCATCCCATGATTGTTCACCCAGAAGACATTTTATTGATGGCGGGGGAAATGCTTTTACATAAAAAGTTTCATCAGAGGCAGACTGATAAATACAATAACAGGACACTCCTTCATATTTTTCCATAGGATTTATCTCTTCCATATCCTCACAAGACATCTCATATGCAGCATCGAGAAACACCCCGGCCCCTTCTGCAACATATTGACATCTTGGCATTCCCGATGCCCGGATTTCATTGAAAATAACCTCATACACTTTTTCTTTCTCTGAATCAGAGAGGGTATCCATATTGCCAAAACGCTTTTCAAAATCCTCTTTACCATAACTGACTGACGGATATGCTGACATGGCTTGTTCAATATCAGTTGTAAAATAAGTACGAAGACGTTCCTCTTCAGTCATCGGTTCTGTAGGCCATTCTATTCCATATGATGAATAAGTCTCTCCCAAAATATTCTGACTCCAGCCCATGAAAGTAAAAATGACAAACAAGGAAAAAATTCGGCAATACTGAGAATTACTGGAAGATCACCGAAGGACTCACTGTAGACGAAGGACTGACTTGTTCAGAAACCTCAAGACACAGTCTATTCAATACTTCATTTTCTTTGGCTGCCTCCATAAGAGAATTCATGAACGAACCACCGGCAACCCGCTCCGCCCCTTCAGGTCTCAGGTCACCCAAGGTATCTCTGAACATCATTTCCCCGACAGCCTTTCGGAAAGCCAGATTCATTTTCTCACCTCCCTTATAAACAGTCTCCCAGAGTTTCAAAACAGATTCTCTTGTAAATCCCGCAGTATGACCTCTGGAAACATCCTCCAGAACTGTTAAAACCAACTGTGAGGCCAAACGGGAGGGATCATTGGTTCTTCCTGAAAACTCAAAATAGGGACTGGAAAGAATTTCAACCCTGTAAGCGGGACCACTGACTTCAGGATTGTAAAATCCCCCATCAAACAAATTTGCGTGGGACTCAACGGCTTTTTCATATTTGTCAGGACGAAGATTATCCATACGGGTTAAAGCGGTTGCCTCATAATCAGCCGCAGTGAACATGGCATGACCATCTTCTATGGATTTGATTGCAGCCTCCTTCATACCCCGAGAAGTTCCAACAACATCAGAGGCATTATCCAGTGTCCCCAAAGTCAGCTTAAAATAAGGTTTTGCCGGTCTGATCTCAATGTCATCGGGATCAATCATCTCGGACAGTCTCAAATCAGAAAATGAACTTGCATTGATACGGGAATCCAGTCCCTGAAACATAGCTCTTGAAATATTCGGATCGATCCCGGCTGAAAAATAAATCAGCCTGATTACAATTTTGTCTCGCCTTTTGGAACGCTCCCCGCCGATTTCTCTTATCGTTTTTTCAGTCATTTCATTCAAGGTGTCAATAGGATCAATTTCCCCATTTTCTATTCTTGTTGTCAGTTTTTCCAACCACCTTTCCGTACCCTTATCACCCAATAAAGCCTCCTCATCCATAATTGATCTTATCCAATGCATATCACTACCACCTGGTACAATGTTCGGATTATTGAAGCCTTTCACAATCTCGGAAGTTCTGCTGATTATGTTTGCCCGGACCACTTCCACTGTTCCACAAACGGATAAAAATACAATTATTATCGTTAACATTCTTTTTTTCATGACTGTTTCTCCTGCTATGGTTTCTTATTCTCCCAAAAAATTTTTAACACAATATATAATATATAGCAAACCAATGCACACTTTGAAAGACCTTTTTCAGACCCTGTAATTTTTACAAAATCATTGTTTTTTTCGATAACCGCACCATTTTTTCTTCAATTCATTGCCATGTGAATAAATATACTGATCCGGTTTGAATTTTCAGGGTTTTTTCCTTTTGAAAAACCGGAAATCTCAAACACGATCAGAATAACTATAATGGCTCAGAAGGTCACCGTCCCAAAGACAATAGCTTCAAAGAAAATTCACAAATTGACAATAAACCCCTTGAATTGAAAGTAATCACTCATAATACTGTATGAAAGTATGATTGCTCACTGGAAAGCAGAAATGAATATAAATAAACTTATTGTTGTTCTTTTTTTTCTCAACCCAGTCTGCATTTGTCATAAACTTTTTGCCGCAGAAGTCAGAGACACGCAAAATCCGGATTCAGAAAACCTGATTAAAGAGTACAGACAGGCTCTTGATCTCGCAGTTAATAATTTTAATTTCAGAACTGTAATCAAAGAACACAGACAGTCCCCTGTCCTTACAAACCGAACAAGACGGACAGACCAAACAGACCGGACAAACCGGACAAACCAAAAAGAGGGCTGTGAAAACCTTGAAAAACTCTCGAAAAAAAAATCCTTTATTTTGTACGAACTGGCAAAGATTCGTCTGAATCAACACTGCATGGAAAATCCCCAATGGGAAAACCTTAAAATCAAAAACGAAACGCTCATCCCCTTTTTCCATCAGGCCTGGTTTGAAAGGGAAATGGAGAAAAAAAATTTTAAAAAAGCTTACCTGGTCTTTGATAAAAACCGAAATCATATTCAAATCGATACGAAAGACTTTGACAAAATGGCCAGTGAAGCCCTTAAAACAGATCTCACAACAAATGAAAAAAAAGAACTCCTTTTGGAGTTGCAAACCCGGTCACCCCGTTTTATTCCAATTCCAAAAAAAGAGGATTTTATTAAAGTGGCCCGGGATTATCGTAAGAACCGGCAATTTAAAAAAGCTCTTTTTTATTATGGCAAAGTCGCAAACAATCCAAAAATGAATAACACTCAACGCTGGCAGGCCTTTAAGGGAATCCGACTCACCTACAGACTGGAACGATGGACAAAAACAAAAGAATATATCAGAGCCTCCAGACAGTGGGCCGGTTTTCTCAGAAAGAAATATCTTTTGTCAAAAAAGCTCACACGCCTCCACCACAACGCCAACATTGAATACATCCGCACACTTTGGACGGAAAAAGGACAGGGACCGGCCAAACCTGTTTTGAAACAACTGGAAAAGAAACTTAAAGGACACTACAGCCTTCAGGGGGTCTATTGGCTCAAAGGCCGCATGGCCGAGGAAAAAGAACAATACGGGGAATCCATTTTATGGCTCAAAAAAGCTTCCGGGGAGAAAAGTCTCTCTGACCGCTATAAAGAAAGAGTACTTTGGTCTCTGGCCTGGAATCAGAGACGGGTGAAAAAATTCAAAGACTCCCTGAAAAGTCTTGAACTTCTCAAAAAAAATTCCCAAATCACTCTTTTTGCCAAATCCCAATATCTGTACTGGCAGGCGGAGAACCTGGAATCCACGGGTCAATCCCAAAAAGCCAAAAAGCTTTTTAAAGACCTGATGGAATTGGATCTCTATGGTTACTACGGGGCTTTGGCCCATCGAAAATTACAAATTCCCTTTCCGGCAGGGCCTTCCCCCCGGTGGCCTGAAAAAAAACTTCTGACTTTTTTCAAGAAAAAGGATCAGGGCTTTTTTTCAGCCCTCATTGAAAGCGGAGAACAGGAAATAGCCCGGGCCATGGTTTTAAGAAAAGTAAAGACAAATAAAAACTGGAAAGTTCTCAAGTGGGTTCGTTATCTGGCCTTACTCCAAAAGTCCGGAGCTTATCCAAAATCCTTTGAACTCTACCATAGACTTTTGGCTAAAAAACAAAGAACCATCCTTGAAGACTATCCTTTTATCCTCTTCCCCCAACCTTACAGGAACATTGTCACAAACTCGGCTACGAAAACAAAAACATCACCGGCTCTGATTTACTCCATCATGAAACAGGAGTCAGGCTTTAACACCAGGGCCCGCAGTCCCGCTGACGCTTTCGGACTCCTCCAGTTGATTCCCCAGGTGGCTGAAAAAGTCAGCCAAAAAACAAGATCTGTAAAATACAAAAACCCCAAAGATCTCTTCAAGCCGGAAGTGGTAATCCCCCTGGGGGCCGAAAAACTTAAAGAGCTTTTTTCAAAATTCGACAGTCATTTCATCCCGGCTGTGGCCTCCTACAATTCCACTGAAAAAGCGGTTTTAAACTGGATCAACAGTCGGTTCCATGGGGATCCTGTCGCCTTTATTGAAGACATTCCCTATGAAGAAACCAAAAATTACATCCGGCTGGTTATGAGAAACTACATCGCCTACAATCGCTTTGATTCAGAAAAAAACTTTGATTTTCCCGAAGTCTGCTTACAGGGTCTGGAAAAATTCAAAAACCCATCCTTTGAATAATTTTATAGGATAAACCACTTTTTTATAGTGGAGAGTTTTTTTCGTTTGTGTTTGGGATTGGATTTTGTGACAAGGAAAAAGATATTAAGCCTTGTTTGGGAATATGTACCGGTTTATAATGAGAGATATAACCTGGACAGATTGTCCGGGATAGAGTCAAAGGTTTTTGAGGAGGAGGACAGGTTATGCCCCAGGTGATTTATAAAACATCCCAGTTGATTCATCAAAAGGGATTGGAAGAGGGACGAAGAGAAGGGGATTTGGAGAGGACCAGACAAGTGGTTTTAAAATGTCTGGCAAGAGATATGGATTTAAAGTTAATTTCTGAAATTACAGGTCTTTCCATGGAAGAAATAAAAGAGATTCAAAAAGAAAAGAAATCACAATCTGTCAATAATGAAAAATAAGCAATAAAATGTTCACAAGGGTACTGTCTGTTTTTTTAATCGCTATGGAAATATGTCCTCTTTTCACCATTTTTTGGTTTTAGAATATGAATAAAACTCCATTTTTTTGGTTTGATAAAAACAAACTGATTGAAAATGTTAAAAATTACCTGGGTCGTAATTTTACTTTTTATTACAGTACAAAATCCTGTTTTTTGATGGCCTTATAGAAACGATTGAACCTCATTTGGATGGATTTTCTGTCAGTTCTGCCAATGATTTAAAAAAAATCAGAAAGAAAACACATAAAGATATTCATTTTATTTCTCCTTTAATACGAAAAGTGGAAATAGATGCAGTTAATAGTATGGGCAGTTCCGTTACTTTTAACTCTTTGGAACAGTTAAATCGGTATAAAGACAAGCTAAGTTCTGATATAAAAGTGTTTTTGAGGGTTAACCCGGAAATGTCTTTTCTGGATGACCAAAGGCATGACCCGTCCAGACATTATTCAAAGTTGGGTGTTCCAATATCAATGCTTGCAAAACATATAAGAAACAACCATCTGCCAATAACAGGGATTCATTTTCATAATAATTGCCAGAGTGAAAAACCCGAACAGCTTATAAAAGTTCTTGACCATATTGAAATAAATTTGAAGTCTCTTTTAAGAAAAATTCAATATCTAAACCTGGGAGGAGGATATATTTTCAGTAAAACACTGATGGATATCATTGTCTGCAAAGCCACAGACTGGAAAAAACGTTATGATATTAATTTCATAATGGAGCCCAGCTTTGACATATCAAACAATGCAGGCTTTTTGGCATCTTCTGTTATTGACCTTTTTAGAGTAAAAGATAAAAATATTGCTGTTCTCGATACAACAGTGAATCATATTCCTGAGGTTTTTGAATATCAATGCAAACCTGAAATTCTGGGTCATTGTAAAGAAAATGACCACTCTTATATTTTGGCTGGTGCCACCTGTCTGGCCGGGGATGTTTTCGGAGAATATTACCTGAAAGAAAAACTTAAATTGAACGACAAAATTATTTTTAAAAATGTTGGAGCCTATTCCCACATAAAAGCCAACAAGTTTAAACGGATTGGACATTCCAAAAGTTCATATTGGTTCATCTAAGTCATTGCCACTCATGGATCGGGAAAATATTCTTAAAGCGGTTTAATTGGAATGAGGGTTAAGAAAAATTGAATGGAAATCAGGAATATGTGCGGATAAAAAAAAAATTTATAAAGAACTGTGTTGAATCTGAAGGGAAACCGATATTGTTAACTATAGATGAACCAATTCTGTTAGAAGGAAAAAAAGAAGAGGAAAAATCTTTTAATACCGGTACAACAGTTTATTTTGGAATTTTGATTGAATTTCCTTATGTCGAAACAACTGTTACTGATTCCCATGTTATAAGAATCCTTCCCCTTCTTTCCGGTTATAAATATATTTCAAAAAAAGACGAGAAAAGTAAAGAAGAAATGAAAATTAAATGGACCCAGTATTATGAGATTCATGCAGACTCAAAAGGTATTGTTATTCCAAGAAAAAAGATAATTAATTTTTCCATTTACGATGAAAAGACTCATAAAAATCTTGTCTTTGGTGAAGTTTAATTGTTTGGATTTTGTAAATCCGGCTAAAGGTGTGGATGGTGGTGGTGATTGTCTCTATAAGATATTTTGTGTTCGGATTGATTTTTATCGACATCCTTGCATAATGTTTTAAGAGGTCTTTTTACTGATTGAATATTTATACCCTCTTTTAGACAATTTAAAATACCGCTTGCTTCAATATAATTTCTGCATTTAAAAAATTGATCTTTCTTCCAGGGAAGTAATGAAAGATCATTTTTCATGATGTTTTTATTTTCAACAGCAATGACTTTTATACCCTGATGAAGGGCCGCTATAACGGGAAGCCCTAAAACCCCATCAGGTATAACCAGGGCGGAAATATTTTTTGCAAATAGACCATCCAAACCTTCTTGATTTGAAAATTAGTTTAGATTCATTTTGAAGCATAGGAGCATGGGCTGAAGGCTTATTAAGTATTCCCGACATAAAATGTGTTAACATGGATTCAACACCTCCCCATGGATTAACTTTATCATTGTCATTTGATTTTGAATCATTTTTCTCCAACATCAGAGGGATGGAGTTGAATGGGTGAATTGATGGCTATAGCATCAAATTCACTTTTTTTGTTTAGTAAGTCAGTGAGATAATCAATTCCTTTGATTCTTCCGACAGCTTTTTTCTTTTCAAAAAAAGCTTCCATTACAATTTTTCCAGGCTCTAAAAATGCAATTTCCGCATCCACGCCCAAAGTGGCCCTGGCCGCATTTACAGAGTTGACAGTTTGATCTCTGAAGTATTTTTTACTTTTGTCGATAAGAGCCAGTATTTTATTTTTTCTTGTTTTTACCAGCCCAATGGTTCCCATAAGCAACTGGGTCATGTGACTGCCTTCCACATAAAAAACATTTTCAGGGGATTCATTGATATCCGAGGCATTCACTACGTTAGGATGTGTTATGACCTGATCACAACCACTGGCAATCAATCTTAAAGCCGGAGTTCCATCACCCGCATGACCACCGATTTCACATCCGATTCCCGTTGGTATCAAAAAGCAAACATTAAAGCTATTTTCATCTTCAAATTTTCTTTGCTGATAATTAAAAATATCCGGTAAGTTCAGTTTTTTATTGACGTAAAGGACATTGGCCTGAAAAGTTTTCTTATCGAAATGGGAAGAGATGAATCTTAAAATTTCACATCCGGGTAAAACTGAATACAGATAATCACGGATTTCATCGAATTTAAGGGTGTATGGTACTGGAATGTCTTTTTCTTCACATACTATTTCCAATGTGTCAACTCCGTTTTTTCAAAACCATGTACTCATACTCTTATTTCAGTGACTTGATAAAATTCATTTATCTACAATAAAGACAGTTTTATATCAACATATGTCTCAAATTAAAACAAATTAAAACAAATTTCCCGGAAAGAGGTCCTGCAACAAACGCCCCGGACTTTGTAGAGGTCCTGTTTTAAAGTTTCAGAGGATTCTTTTGTGAAAACTTCTGGAAAACCACGACCCCATTGGTATATTCTATAATCATGATTGCTCGAATTTTTCTGGCGGTAGGCACTTTTCTTTTACTCCTGGCTTTGTGGACCAAGACCCCTATTCCCTTTCTCAGCAAACAGGTGGCTTCAAAACAAAAAAACAAAAATCAATTCTTCGCAAAAGGACGATGGATGATCTTAAAAGATCTCAAAAAAGGTCAGCACCTATCCGGCAAAAAATCCATTATCATGAACGACCCTGAAATTTATAAAAAATGGGGTTTGGAACAATCCGATGCACTGAATGCCTGGCAACTGACAACAGGCAGTCGGGATATTGTGGTGGCTGTTGTGGACACGGGTATTGATCCCTTGCACCCCGATCTTATGAACAACCTCTGGAAAAACACCGGAGAAACCGGAAGGGATAAAAAGGGCCGAAACAAGGAAACCAACGGGATTGACGATGACAGAAACGGCTTTATTGACGATGTTCACGGCTGGAATTTTGTCAATAACAACAACCACCTGATGGACAATCACGGACACGGAACCCACATTGCCGGTATTATCGGGGCAGAAGGGGGAAACAATGTGGGCGTTATCGGAGTGGCTCCCAAAGTCAGTTTAATGATTTTAAAATACTTTGACCCCAGATCTCCGGGAAATAATCTGGTTAACACCATCAAGGCTTTCAATTACGCCATTCGAATGAAAGCCCATATT
>CBDCNX010000007.1:0-39125 GCA_965219545.1 Bdellovibrionales bacterium | reverse complement strand
AACGGATTCTTTGTTCAGAGTTGGGTCCTGTAGTCAAACGTCTTTAAATTTTCAAAACCGAAACCTTAAAACCATCTATTATCAATAACTTGAAAATATTTATCCATCACAAGGTGTCGAAGTTGAGGCATGATTTTATCAATAAAAAAACTTTCAATGTGAGAAGGTGGATTTCAGTTTTTTTTAAAAAATACCGATACAAAGCTATATAAAGGAGGTTTGTTATGAAAAGTATGGTTTTTATTTTGTTGACTCTAAGCATTTGTCCGACTTTTGCCAATGAAGAGTTATGTTCAGAGTTGAAGAAAAAAATAGCTGGACACAGGAGTGACATGGCCAGTTCGCAGTTGCATAGCAGGAGTATTGATGCTATAAAAAAAGCTCAGAGAGAGATAGAGGAGGTCGTGAAAGAATATAGTGCTGCCAACTTTGAATTCATGAATGGTGGAAATTCCAGTTCAGTGTATAAGATGATCCAGGCTCGATCTAAAGAAAGATCTGCCGCTATCAAATTGACTCAATCTTATCAGGATCTGGCAAGAGGTTTACAAGGGATGATTGCAAACGAGAATACGTTTTATTCACTTATGAAACAGGCGGAGGATAATAACTGTCAATAAAAAACTGTCAGGGGTACGCTCCCCTGGCTTTGCCGTTTATTCATAAATGGGGGGCGGTTAGTCTCATAGGTCTGTATTCATTGATATGAACAAAGTGAAAATACAATAAATTATCTTGTTGCGTTCTTGACCATAACAAGATTTTCCCGACTATTTCCGTAACACATACGCAACAAACGCTTGGTGAGTTTGACGTATTTTCAAGGTTATATTCAGATGGTTGTCAGGAAGAAAATATCCAAGGAAAAAAATGAAAACATTCCAACCCCTCTGAAGTACGCAAAACAAATCAGAACAAAAATCAACACCGCCTAAAAACCCGGGTTACGACTTGTCAACGGGGAGAGGTCAAACGACAGAAAACTAAATTCCCCTCTGGATGAAATAAGGGGGAAGGTCATGCTATCTTTGCTAATTGTAAGGAGTGGCCTTCAAATGAGTGTAGATGAGAATTTAAAAAGCTATTAAATTGTTACTTATCCTCAAAAGGCTTTCTATTTCTTCATTATTAAAATATTCCCACAAATGTTTAGCTCCTTTAGAAGCGTTACAAGATCGACATAACGGTATGCAATTATTAACATAAATCCCCTTTTTTGATCTCATAACGAAATTTCCACCTTTAGATTTTGGTAACCAAAAGTGGTCAAATTCTAATTTATCCTCAAAAGCACATTTTATACATTTACGCTCAAAGTGCTGGATTAGAGCAAATCCCAAGTGATTTTTAAAATACCTATCAAGACGACTATCTCTTGAATAGTCTTGTGATTCTATAATGTAAGATTCTTCAGAGACATCTATTCCTTCACTTAGTCCTAATCTAAGAAAATCCTCCCATGACATTATTTTTAATCTTTCAAAAGAGGATCCTTTAATTCTATTTTTATTTTTCTTAAAGTTCTGATCAAAGTATAATAATTCTAGTCGTTTCTTAGCTTTTAAAATACTTTTTTTAATAGATAAGAATGGTAAACCAAAACCAAATTCACAAGAAGCACGATTAATGCTTTCAGATCCAATATTCACTTTTTCGTTTACTAGAATATATTTCACTGTTTGCTCGTAAAGCTCATCAAGACTCTTTGGTCTTTTTAAAGAAAGACTCTCTCTGTAATTAAAATATTCTATTTCATGTCGTAGATAAAGAATGGTTCTTAAAAGAGAGATGTTTGTCACTTTATATTTGTGGTTTAAAAGCTCAAAAAACAATTTAGTATTTTCATTATTCCAGTCAAGTATCTGGTCACTGATCTCATCGGTGAAGTCATCAAAATAAACATAAACAAACAAAAAATGCCTGAAATAGTTTTATTTTTGATTTAAGGGGATTTTTTTTACTGGAAAAGGCAAACTCAGGAAGATTGCCTGAGACTCTGGAACGGGATAATTGTAAATTTTACATTCCATATATTTTCCTCTTGAGGTTTTAGAGACAGGTATGGTAAAATATTTTCTGAGTTGAGAAGGAAAATGAATCTTTTTTATAGACGGATAAATCTTTTTATTATTTCCATTCTTTTTTCCGTGAATGGTTTTGCTATTTCAGTGGGAAAGCTTTTCAACGGGCTTTCAGACTGGGGGGCAAGACAATCTTTGCAGAGGTCCATTAAAAAGAATGATGGAGTTTCCAATTTTGGATTGAATATGCTTTCAAGAGCCGGAAGAAGGGAATCTTTGGATATTATAAATTCGGGCAGGGAAAACCCTCTGTACTCCTCTGTGTATTCCCATCTTGAGCAAAACCCTGAACTTGTAAATGTTATCACTGATAAAGGAGTTAAGGAAGCCACGGATATTCTTATTATTGCCCTTGTCGGTATGCGAGGTATGGAGGACGGTGTAACCCCTAATTGGATAGATTTGTTATGGAAGGCTGGTGATAGAGATATTTTTTTAAGGTTATGGGATATAGAATCAGCCGGACCCACAATAGCCAGTTTTGTAAGAAAAGAACATCTTATTGATGATCCGAAACTTCTTTTAAGATACTGGCAGGAAAAAGAAAGGGTTTACTATGTAGGACCGGAAGTTGTGACTCTTGGAGACAGGCTTGCTTATTTTATAGATTCATCCCTTCGCGGAATGGATTTTCCTGAGGATGTTTCACTTCATAAGGGTCTTGAAAAATTTTATAATGAAGATCCTTTTGGAAAAACTCTTCTCCGGGCTTTCGGGGAAAGTGATGATTTTGTCGATGAGGCTCAATCTCTGACGGAATATATAGCTCAAAGAGTTTTTCACTCTGAAGAACCGGATAACTTTGAACGTATGTATGAATATATGTTGGAGCGGGGAAGACGCTTTGATGAAGTTGGAGGGGAGGCATCCCCTTTCTCGGAACATAACAACTATGGCGGAGGACTTGGAGGGGGGGCTTCAAGGATTCCGTCGAATTTGATTTAAGTGTTTCCCCGGAGTTCCTTCAGATCAAGTTTTATGGCTTCAAATGGATGTGCTGAAATTATTTTCTTTATTCTATTTTGTTTATTCTCTCTTCTTTTCCCAGAAAAGATCGCGATATACGGGGCTTTGTAATAATGTCCGGTTTTCTGGGCGAAGAACATTTTAAAATGTCTTTTGCCAACTCAAGCTGATAGTCACCGATAAACGGGCGGGCGTATCTTTTGTCTTTTTGAATTTTTTTCCTGAAAATTTCACCCAATTGATCCTCTTTACGAACACATTCGATAAGTCTGGTCAGCTCCTCCTGACGATTCTGTTCCCATTGGTTGTTTTCAAATGAAATACTGTCAAAAAACAACCGATCCCATGGGGAGATATAACTGGAATCTTTAATGTCCTCACCTGTTCCGGATACATGAAAGTCCGGAACAATTCCATAACCCTGTGGAGACCGCCCACTGTTTAAAGTGTAAATTCCAGTGGTGAAAATTGTCTCAATGCCTCTGAAAATGGAAGATTCTTCACCAACAAAAGCCAATTCTCTTTTCATGGTTGTCCCTTTGCCAACAGTTCGACGACCCACAACCCAACCCCGTTTCATTTCCTGCAAAGTTCCGGCAAAGACCTCAGAGGCACTGGCAGACAATTCATCCACGAGAACAACAATATTTTTATTATAAATAAAGGGAAGAGGTGTTTCGGAATTGGGAAGAAAACCATCTTCAGTAAAATAATAGGTCACAACATCCATCCCATCAGAAGTCTGCCGAAATTTTCCATCCTCTATTGGTAACAAACGAACAATGATCTCCTGACTTTCAATAATGGAGTTCAGCATACAGGCCGCCTCACCGAGACTTCCTCCCGGATTGTCCCGAAGATCAATAATCATACCTCGACTTTGAGGTTTTGAAATCTCCGCTTTCTGTAAAATAAGAAACTCCCTGCATAAAGGAAGCGGATGATCGGCAAAATGCCCCTTGGGAGCGGGTTCAAAAACTTTCAAAGGAACGTAGAGGGCGATATCCCGGGGGCTGGCGGTTGGGTCCGGCAGTTGACCGGGTTTGGCCCCTGACTGTTTGATTTCATTATTGCAACCCAAAGATTCCGGCTGATCAAGACTGACAAAAAAAGAATCACTAAACCAGTGAGAGATTCTTCTGGGAGCCGGACTGCGAACAACTGTTATTTCCCTTTGCTCGTGACTGTCATCACATATTTTCTGAACTCTTAATTTCACCCGGGTGCCTCCGAAGCCTCTGAGCTTACCGGTTATATCTCTGAGTACCTGGTCATTGGAAGTTAAATTTGTGAGATCAAAACCATCAATACCCAGGATCATATCCCCTTTTTGAAGACCGGCCAATTCGGCGGATGAACCTTCAATGGGATAAACCACCAGGCCATTGTCCCCGTCTTCTGTTTCATAAAACTCATCAATAGCTCCTATGGCAAAATTCCTGTTTCTGTTGATTCTTGGAATTTTTAAGGCCAAAGGATAAAAATCACTGTAAAGCCCTATGGCTTCCTTTAAATAAAATCTGTAGGCACCTCCGGCAATATAACTTATGTCTCCCTGTGGAACTTTTGTGGTCAACTCAACAATCCCACTGACAAGATCATCAAACAGCCGGATATGGGGCGGCGTTTGTGAAACAGAATCCGTTGTAACAGGAAGCGGGGAGTCCGTTTCAGCCTTTGGAGTCATGATCTTTTGATAAAGGGATCTGAAAGCCTCCCTGCGATCCCTAATGGATACCAGCAGGTCCTCTTCTGTTTTTGGAAAATTCTCTTTGTCAATAGAGGTGATTTCCAATTGACCGGCATCAGAAACCCCCAATTGATGAAATTTATCATCCTCACCTTCTTTTTTGATTTTTAAAAGCAAGTCATTAAAGGCCAGCAGACAGGCACTGAATTTTTTTTCTGACTTGTAACAGAGATTCGCATCCAAAGTATAAAACAGGTTCTCAAAACCGTAACCGGTATCCGTCCACATTTTTTTAATTTCATCTTCAGTATACATTCCCCAGGAGGTTGAAAACAAAAATATGAAAGTAAAAAAAAGTACAAATGGATTCATTTTTTCCCTTTTTTGGGTTTTATACCGGTTGTGTTTGAAATTTCATGGAATTTCCCTGAGAGATCATTTATTCTATGCTGAATTTCTTTAGCCAAAATCCGCTTAAAACAAGTAGTCTCTCATGAAAAAAAATGGTCTTCAGTATTACTGGTTGTGTTGAAATTTCACGGTTTTTCCCTCTTGAAACACCCAAAATTTCAAACAGGATCAGTATAATATTCACAACCCTTTGGTTTGAAAAAACTATAATGAAAAAAATGTTTTTAACCAATAGTTTTTTCTAATGGAAAACATTTGGTTTTCTAACGTACTGGAAAACCGGTAGCACACCTGTTGTGTTCGCATAGATTCCCACGGGCAAGCCCTGGGTACTCTGCCTGACGGCCACATAGAATAATAGAAAAATGACTCTCTATATCATGGATGGTCATCCTGAAAAGACAATGACTCTAAATATACTGAAGACCATTTGTTTTTCATGCTTTTTTCATAAAGAAATCCCATGAAAATTCAAACACGATCAGTATAAAATCACAGATTGACAACAAAAATTATAAAGAACCTTCAGATGCTAAATCAATATGACAGTTCTGTAAAAAATACAGGGGAATTGTTGTGTTTTTGCAAATTCCGAATCTTAAAGATCATGAAAATTTTTCAAAAACATGAGAAATATTTTTTAATCCAGACAGAATATGATACATTTCTCAAATGAAAAATTCAAAGTTTTTGGAAACAAGTTTTTGGAAACAAACAATGGGAATGTTTTGAGAGGTTTCAGTGAAATTGAAATTAAACCATATCCTTTCAGTGTTGGTATTCACTCTTCCGGGTCCGGTAACCCATGCCGGATGGTCTGCCATCCGTGGTTTGGATGAACTTATAATCAGAGCCCCCTCCCACGAGTTCCAACAACTTCTCTCAGCTCTTAACAAAATGGGATTTCGTCTTTCAGATGATCTTTCAAGGGATTTGCGAGAAGCCATGAGTGACCCTTCAAAACTGCTTGTCATCCGTTACAGAGGAATAGAAACCATAAAACCCCAACCCGACCATCATGAGGCATGGACAATCAGTCGTCACAGATCTCCAATCATAACTTTTGAAGAATCGGATATCCTCAGAATCTTTTTCTTCTTACAATTTGATCCTTCAGATCTAAGACAGATGGAAAAACTCTTTATCGGATTTGTCTCTCACCTCATAAACACCCGTCCAGGTGTCGGCCCTGCCGGTTTTGATGAAATTCAGGAAATTTCCACAAGGATCAACCTCAGTACCAGAAGGTTTAACCCATCCACTGATGAATACTTTTCGACCTACGATGATTTTGGTAACAGAATATTCCATGATGTCTGGGTCCCCTTTAAAAACATGACTGAAGAAGTTGTTTCAGAAGGATTTTCCCAAACACGCCCCGTGGATATTGAAGCGGGTTTTTTAAGTGCCCTTGGTCCCATAAACGATTTTGAGTTTTTGGGAGCCACGGATTTCCTGAATCATTCTTTCAGAGCCTTTACGGACAGAATTATGACTTCCATTGAACAAATCCCCTCCGCCGCTGAAAGATCAGGAAAACTTGTGGAACTGTACAGGAGTCCCTATTTTAATCTTCCAGAGGGCAGTCCTTACAGAATAAGATTTTTTAGTATGTTGAAAAAAGAGAACTTAATCGACGAGAAGATGGTTTTAAAATGGTGGGAGGATGCAGAGATTTTAGCCAAAGAGATCTCAAATGAAATAGTCCGTGGCTATAATGATCCCTTTGAATTTTCCATAGCAGAAGCCATATCCATGTCATTTCCGGGTCAATATTTGAAGAAACACATCCAAGCCGCAGTGGACGGTATCAGAGAGAAAAACAAAAGTATAGGTGTTGATACAATAATCACCCCGGCAGTGCTTCAACAGGACCCCTTTATGTCAGCTCTGTTTCAGGCACAAAGGGAAAGCGACACACTCGACCAGGCTGTAAATAATGCCATTACCAGTGTTCTTGCCCTTTAAACAAACGGTTTTTTCATTAAAAGATTCCAAATTGGCAAACGTGAAAAAAGTTCCCAAATAGTTTTAGGAATTTTAAAGCAGACCGACTCCTATGGATGGGATTCAAGAAATCTTTTAATGGCTTCCTGGGTATGATACCGGGTGGTTCTCAAATCTTTTTCTGTTTTGGCAAGATCGGGGTTGAATTCCGTAACTTCAAAGGAAATAAGGCGAAATTCCCTTTTCACCCAGTCAATGATCGTAAACAACTGTTCCATGGTCAATCCACCCCTGACAGGTGTGCCTGTGGCCGGAACAAGGGAGGCATCCAGAGCATCAATATCAAAACTGACATGGACCTTTTGGCCTTTCCATCTTGGGGAAATACCTGAAAGAATACTCTCAAGACCTTCTGTGTGAATTCGTGAGGAAGTGTAATTTTCAATTTCCTGCTCCCTTATAACCTGAATTTCTCCGAGATCCAGGTCCCTGATACCAAAATAAATGATACGATCAGAAGTGAGACTCTGATTGAGCCAGGGCATTCTCCAAACACTCCTGGGAGCCAGACCCATGAGACCGGCCACAGGCATACCATGAATATTACCGGATGGACTTGTCAGAGGAGTGTTGATATCGCCATGGGCATCAATCCAGATCACTTTCACATCAGAATGTCTTGTCATTATGGCACTGACAGTGGCAAAAGACTGACTGTGATCCCCTCCGATAAGAGCGGGACGAAAACCACGATCCATAATTTCCAGCGTTTTATAATAGAGGGCTTCATAGGCTTCATGGATTGAAACGGACTGTTTCATGGAAAAGGCTTTGAAATTTTTATGGGGAACAGTGATACTCCTCCAGAACCCCATTTTTTCCAAGTGGACATAAGCCTTACTGACTCCTCTATGGGGTTGCCCATAACCTATGGAGGTTCCCAAAACCCCAAAAGGATTTTTATGAAACCCATTTAACGCACTCTCTGAGCGTTCAGGTTTTATTAAAGTTCTTGGAAGTCTTCCCAGGAGGTCAGGTTTGCGAACCTCTCTGAAAATATCATAACAACGGGAAGGGGAAACCCCTTCCCCAAAAACAGGGACCAAAAGAGAAAACAAAATTATCAAGACTGTGACAGTTCTTTTTTTCATGATATCATTCCTTCTAAACCGGTCCCGTTTGGCTTTTGATTACTTTAAGAGGAAAAAACCGAAATTTTAAACAGGATCAGTTATATGTAATATTCTCTCCCAATCCTCTATGGAAAAGTTTTCTATTCCGGGTGTGTTCATAATATCTTTATATTGAGAAGAATCTTTTTTCAATCCAAATAGTTTTTGTCTGACTCTTTCGATCCTTCCCATGTCATCTTCAAGTGGAGTGAGACAGTCGTCGATAAATTTTTCCAAAGAAACACTTTCCCTGGAAGCTTCAAAAAAATTCTGAAGATCAGGAGGATAGCGATAAGGACCGGTCATAGCGGAAAAAACAAATGGAGGTTTCATCAGACTTTCAATTTTACCACTAAGAAAATCAGTTCCATCCCTGTAAGCGGAGTTGTTGTGGTCAAGGTTTATATATTTCCAAAAAAACAATATTTCCTCAATCCGGGACCAGCTTCTGACAGATGGGCCAAAACCTCTTCTATCAAGGAATTTCATCATAAGAGACATAAAAGTGGGGTTTCCCGGTTGAAGTTTTAAATTTAGATTGTCGTGAAGCCTTGCAATACCCGAAATTTCAAAATGACTGACTTCATTTATAATATACCCGGTATAGCTGAAATCATTGTTGATCAAAGCACTGATAACACCTGCTTTAAGATCGTCAGAGTGAAGACCCATATCCTCTGCAACCCTTTCAACATCACTCCATATCCTGCCAAGTTTATAAGCAACACGATCAGTTTCACCGTTTTGTCTTAAAAATCCCCCGAAAACTGAATCGGTAAAAAGTGCCACATCATCAGCACTGGACGGATCAATGCCAGAAACAACCAAAGACAGATAAACTCTTCTTGTGGATTCATCACTGTCAAGGATCCTGTCAGGATGATTTTTGAGAACATCAAGTGGAGAATTCAAAAATTGTTTGACATCCTCCTGAATTTTTCTAATTTCATCATCTGTTTGAAGATGAGAATGGTAACGCATATGAATTTCCATACGTCTTTCATCAGAAAGGCCCCTGACAATGCCACCCCGGGTTGTTGAACCTGTGAGCAATCCTCTCAGCCAGGATGTCAAACCCGCCCGGGCTTGGGGTGGAGAAGAGAATAAAACCACGATAAGCACCAATAGCAGGTCATTTTTGGCTTTTTCCATTTTTTGCCTTTAACTTCCCTGATGGATTGAACAGTTTTTATAAAAAAACTCTTGTAATTTTATATTTTTGAAATTATCACATTTTTGAATTAAAAGAAAGATTCTGAAAACGACTTGGAAAAAATGAAACTGTTTATCGCAAAAATAATTCTGTACTTTGGTCTGATTTTAACCTGTAAACAGGCTTTTTGTTGTGTGTTTTCAGGTCTTCCGGAAAGCGAGGACACTCGTGTTGTCAATATAAATGGCCGTACAATTTACACATTTTCCAGAACTCACTTATCAGAAAAAAACCCGAATAAAATATTTAATGCCTTCAGGAAAAGTGATCCCGCAATAAAACTTAATGAGATCCTTGTTAAAGAAGAACACTTAATCAAACAAACACAGTCAGTGGTCAGACAAATAACAACTCTGGCGGCATCCGGCCAAATTGACTGGCTGGGTATTGAAGTGTCACCTGAGGAACTGGACCAATTCTCCATTGAGTCCCATACAAACAAATACCTGGAAATAAAACAGGCAGTGGATCAACACTTGGGGAACAATGATCAATGGGATAAACAGAAAACTGACCGGATTCTTCATCTGATGTTCCTGGATTACATCATCGCCATCGCTGAAAATCCTGAAACATTCAGAAATATCCCAGTAATACCCCTTGAAAATCACCAGGTAAAAAGTGAAAGTATCAATGTCATGAAAAGAACCAATGAACACTACGACTCGTTTTTAGATTCAGTTGTTATGCACATGCACACTGAACCGGCAAATATGCCCACAATGACAAGGAATCTAAGGGATCTGAAAAGAGGTGTGCGATTAGGGGAAATTGACGATCAGGAACTGGAGAGACTTCTCAATGAAAAATTTAAAAATGAAGAAATCAGATCAGCCGCCCGAAATTATCTTTTTGATATGAAAAGGGTTTTCTTTCCGGGAGGAGATCTTTTTGAAAAACGCAATGACAGGACAGCAGCCCGTATTCTGGCCCTGTCGGGAAACGGGCTGGTCATAATGGGAATCAGCCACAGACCCGGCATTGAGAGCCGATTGACTGACTCCTGCAAAAAAAATCCATAAACTCTACACTTTTAATCAACTTCAGGTAAATAATAAGGATCACTACGGATGATTTCTGTGCCTGCCTGGATTAAGGGGAAGTCAGGTTTTCCAATCTTAACTTTGGTCTTGTCATCTTTTTTTTTTGTGATATGCTTTTTAATATTTATTTATGATTCTTATTTTTTAACATGACAGGGAAGTTATCGTGAAACAAGGGTTATTAAAAACACTAAAAAATCAGAGAATCAGTTTACCTATTACCACTTTTATCCTGTTGTTTTTTTCTCACAGTGTTTTTGGAAGTCCATGGATGGGTCTCAGAAAAATCAGGGATATGTTCTCCCCAACTCCTAAAACTGTTAAAGCCATGCGGAGACCAAGAACGGAAGATGAAATGATAGCAAAATTGGCAAAAATTGAACATCAAATTGGCTTTTCTGATTCAGAAACTGAATTGGCCGTTTCCTTGTCTCTGGCTGATATTGAAAACCTGATGCAGATTGATCTTCTACAGGATAAAGCAGTAAGAGAGGCATTTGAAGCCGGAGATACGGAAAATTTTAAAACATTGCTGTTTCAGCACATAACGGACTATCATATTGACTCTCCCCTTGTTCTCAGATGGTGGGACACTTTTGATGATTTCAGCAGATTTACAATCTTTGATCGTCTTGGAAGAGAGCAGCTTTCAAAAGTACCATCTGATGCAAGACTTTTTTTTAAATGGTGGGATGAAGCCAAATTAAAATCTCAACAGAACCGATTGGTGGTATTTATAAAACAGTCAATGGATGAAAACGGAGGAAGCCTTAGGCCGCTAACATACTATCAGTCTGGTGAAAGACAAAATCCACGTTTTGAGAAGCCTTTTTTAAACATGATTTTTAGGGCCACCAGGGAAAATGAAGATTTTTCTCATGATCTTCAACAAATCTTTAAAGAGAATTCCATAGAGGTTCCATTTGATTACATATAAAACAAATTAAACTATTGATTTGTACTATGTTTTTTGTTTTAGGAAATAGTGAGGTCTTCCAGTGATGAAAGATTAACACACTCTGACAAACTTGTTTTCAAAGGAGGCTTCCTCAAAGTCTATTTTCTTATATTTTCCAGATATTTACAGACATCCATTCGCAAGTTTGTCGTAAATATGTCGTAAACTTGTCGCAAATAAAACATCCATGAACTAAAAAATAACCATACAAATAAATGAAACTGCACTTTTTATTGAAAAAAGCACATTTCATTCATGATGTGGAAATGAGGCAAAGTGAACTTAAAAAGCAAATTGATCGACTGATTCTACTTGGGATCTTTGGAACTTTTCTCTTCTCTACAACCTATGGAAAGGATAAAATAAGGACAGATCCTCATTTATCTTCCCCAAAAGAAATTCTGGCAACACAAAAAATGATCTTTCAGAATGGAAAAATAGAAATCACTGTGAAAAAACTTAAATGTCAGTTCAAGAATCCAAATAACCAAAAAGTGAATTGAATTATTGATAAATTTTCTCCAAGAAATCTTTAATCACACTCATTATTTGTCTTAGTGATAAGATTTCTCCCAAACCCCCGTTGCATCATAGCAGTTAATAACAATATCCTTTCTTGAAACTTTTAATAGCGGTCCGAAATAGAGAGCCGGTTTGATTTTGATGTTATCATCAAAAAGGTCAGGCTCGTTTCTTTTAAAAACTTCAGCTTCAATAAGGATTGTTATGTAAATACTTTCCTGACGAAAGGTGAGGTCATTGCCGTCAGTAGAGCACTATAGTTTAGTTCAAACTCGATCTCATCTCCAATTTTGAATACCTGGTCAAGTGGGTCGATTATGAGGTGGTCACTTGAAGATCCTAAAATATCGAGTTTACTCAATAGTCTTAGGTTGGAGACATCGACATCCTGTCGCCCTAATGCCACAATCACTCTGTTGCCAATTCCTCTTTCTAGAAAAAGAACATTTTCCCCAAAGCCATTCTGAGCTAAATCTCCGATAGGAAATGAAGGCTTTTGTTTTGACTCAATGACTTCACCAAAAAGACGGAACGCATCTGTGTGGAGACCAAAAATTTTCTTTCGATATAGGGGTTCTAAACCTAAAAAGATGGATTCACCCAGGCGGAGATTATTAATTTTCCCAAGGTTATGATTAAATTGAAACCAATTATAATTGGAAGAGTTCCCTCCGGTAACGATCATCATGGGGACACTGCACTTCTCTTCTATAATTGTTGATATTTGTGATAGTTGATCCATATTTTTTTGATCGGGTTTGACCCCTCCAAAACAAGCTAAATTACAGCCGATCCCAATAATTTGTACATGTTTTAGATTTTTAGCTTTTTCAATAAAACAAAGGATATCGTCGGGCATTACCCCTTCACGGAGATCGCCTATTTCGATCATTATAATCACTTGATGAATTTTCTTTTGCTTTTCTGCATGATATGAGAGTTCTGCCAAGGTCTCAATCTCAGTATTAAAGCTGATATCGATATTTTCGACGATAGTGTGGGCTTCACTCTTCATTGTCCGAAGAAGAACAAATTTTGAGGTGATACCGGCTTCTTTCATTTTCAATATATTGTCCATACGAGAATCAGCAATATAATCGATTCCTCCATTACACATAACCTGAGCAATTAATGCGTTTCCAAGTACGACTTTTGTTACGCCCATTACAGAAATATTCTTCTTTCCATAGAGGTCGACCAACATCTTGGTGTTTTCAAATATTTTTGATAGTGAAATTTCGAGTCTCGGAAGAGTTTTCACGCTTCTGGGCTTTTGAGTTCGGGAAATCGATCAACTATGGCATCAATGATCTTTTGGCAACCTTCCTCAAGGATGTCTGCCACAGGAATTTCAAACTGACCTTCGTACTCACTAGCTAGGTTAGAAATTTCTTCTTTATTCAGGTTTTCATGACTTAGTGTAATAGCAATGACATCGGCTTCACACACAGCATCGATAAGATAAAGTTCGGTTTCTATAGTTGGCATTTTATGTTTTGGGAAGTCTACTCGATATTCTCTACCTGGGGGATGTTGTAAAATTATAGCATCTGGATCGCTTCCCTTTAGTGTCGCAGCAGAACTCATAAAGGCTTCGTGTCCGAGTGAACTTTGGCCTTCTATAAGAAGAATATCAGGACTTTCATTTTCAAATGCTTCAACAATTGAGTTTTCGATCTCACCAATGACAAATTGAGACGGGAGTGCATCAATAGCTACTCCGTATTTTGCACCTTGCATGATTGCTGTTTGACCAGTGGCTATCAGAATTGATCTAATACCTTTCTCTTTGAGTGCTTCATTTAGTGCTCTTGCGGTTGTCATTTTTCCACAGGCACAATCTGTTCCTAAAATTGCAACAATGGGAATATCAACCCTTGAAATTTCTCCACTGAAGAGATGCAGGTTCTCTAGTATAGGAGGTTTACGGATATCTATGATCTCAACGTTGTTTTCAATTGCTTCTTGAGAGAATTCATTGTCATCTGAAAATATCTGGTGAAGTCCATTTACAATATTTAGTCCTTTTTTCATGGCTTTCAAAACCAACTCTCTTTCTTGATTTGATATATGAGTATCAATTGGTGCTTTGCCGTAAATATAGTATTTAGGCACAGAAGGAAGATTGGTTAATGCTTCATCAAGATCTTTAAAAATAGGAATCCCGTTTTTTTCTAAGCCTAGTTCTTCTCCTGAATCTTTTCCTGAGAGAAGACTATCTAGCACCCCTACTATTTTATATGTTTCCGAATGCCTAATTAATCCTTCTGCGGTCTTACCGTCGCTATAGCCGAACTGACCCTCACAATATATTAGTGCTGTTTGTTCTCTATTTGTTGTCATGCTTCTCCTTTTGACGAAATATTAGTGGTTTCGATATTGATTTTTTTGGAGAACTGGGACTCGTACATCGCAATTGATGCTTCAAGATTTCTTATGGCATGTGTTGGACCCAAAAAATCTTCAACAATGGCCACAGGCTTGCCATTACTTGAGTCAAGCAAGTTTCCCTTCGGATCCATCATTTCGTACTTAAAAAGATTACATCTTGCTCACAAAGCACAGCTACTCCATTCAACTTATTATTTAACGTCACTTTTTTAAGGAGGGCTGGTTGAAATGGAGCTAGAGCTCACAGACCTAGGTAAAATAAGATCAATAAGTAAGTCTAACAGTCTGTTTGATCGGTGTACAGCCTTTATATAAAAATATAAACTTTTTTCTAAGAAACTCCACCCTTTGGCAATTGAATCCAGTGAAAAAGAATCTCAGAAAAAATTGGCAAAGATAAATTCAAGACTTGGTTATCTAAAACACGCCAGAAGTTATCAATTAAGGAGAAAATCTTTGGATACATTTGTTCAGTATAAAACTGAATTTGCTGAACTTCCTGATGAGTTTTGCCAAAAAATGGTGTCCAATCAAAATAAAAAAAGGCTACCAATCCATAAAGATTCGGTAGCCTTGTATGATTAACTTTCCTCACGCCTAGCGACCAACGCAACGGACCGAATAGAGGTAGTAGCGGAGGTCGTCGTCGAAATGGCCACTAGCAGGATGGAATCCCCAAGCGTAAGCGTAGTGGCTGAAGCTCGACGAACCCGACCAAAACCAAGTTTGGTCTCTATTGGAAACAACAGATGTATAATTCAAATACTTCAGAAATTCAAAATTCAAGAGATTATCAATATCCGAACCCCCTATTCCAAAACCAATCTCAGGAAGAGTCATTTTTATCCGGTGAGTCTCTCCATTAAGAACAATCTCTTTATCTTTGCAGACATTCTCTGCTTCTTTAAAAGTATAAAAACCATCTTCAACATCTCCCACATAAACATAAAGAGGTCCCCATCTCTCGGTATGGGCCGCCCAGATTTCTTTCATCCCCTCTTTTTTCACCAGGGTCCATTGAACATAGACATCCCCCTCTTCCTCATTCTTATAACCTTCGGTTTCAACGGTGAGAACCTTACAGGTATAGCCTACTTCACCAGCTTCAGCTTTAACCTCTTGACTTGCCTCTTTTCGTGCCATTGGATAGATGACAGTTGAAGGCTTGGATGATTCAACAACAGGAGGAGTTTCAGAAGAATTGGGGTTGGGGCATATCTCAGGATTAGCAGCCTGGACTGGGCTTAAAAACAAACCCGTCACAAGAAACAGGGACAAAAGAATCATTTGTTTTTTCATTGAAGAACCTCTTATTAAAAATTTAAAAAGCATACTGAAAACAAATTTGAACAATAATTCGACGCAGAGTAACATCAAAAAAAATTTATGCAAGCAAAAAAGTCATTTTCTTTTAATTCACCGTAATGACAGGAGAATAAATATAATTTTTTTAGTCTCGAAAAGTTTTCCGATAAATCACTATAAGAAAAAATATGGGAACTGCGATCTTCACGAAGATGAAACCGCCTGATAGCCGGACCACAAGTGTATTGAAAAAAATCCTCACAGGCATTGATTTTTGAATCTGTTGGAAACTCTCTTCGGGCAAAAACTACAAAAAAACACAAACAAAGTCAAATGTCTGTTACCAATCCGGGATGCAAAAAACCCATTGTTATCAAGAAAACTTAATTCCGGGTTTCTGCCTTTGGGCACACATAAAAACAGTATTTACCATATTATACCCTTAATTTATCGTATATTTTCTTGACAATGCCCTTAATTTATCTTTTACTGAAAGTGTTATGATAAAAAGACTTCAAAAGTTAAGCTCCAACCACAGTTTTTTTCTCTTTGGAGCCAGAGGAACCGGTAAGACCACCCTGTTAAAACAAAGATTTCAGGAAAAAAACACTTTGTGGATCAACCTTTTATCTTTTAATGAAGAAGACCGATTCAGTCGCAATCCCGATTTATTGACAGAACTGATCGCAGAAAATTCTTATACAAAAGTAATTATAGATGAAGTGCAGAAGGTTCCAAAAATTCTGGATATCGTTCAGATTGAGATAGAAAAAAATAAAAACATACAATTTGTATTGACCGGTTCCAGTGCCCGTAAATTAAAAAAAGGCATGGCAAATATGCTGGCCGGACGTTTGTTCACTTTTTCTCTCCATCCTTTCACTCATCTGGAGTTGAAAGCCCAATTTAACCTGGACAGTGTGCTGCAATTGGGGTCTCTACCCGGACTCAACAATTATAAAAACACAAAAGACAAGTCCCGTTATTTAATGTCTTATATACAAACTTACTTAAAAGAAGAGATTCTTGTGGAACAGCTTGTAAGAAAAATCAAACCCTTTAAGGATTTTCTGGAAGTGGCCGCTCAGTGCAACAGTCAGATTGTGAATTATTCAAAAATAGCGGGAAATTTAGGAGTGGATTACACTACAGTGCAAACCTATTTTGATATTCTTGTGGATACTTATCTGGGTTTTTATCTGAAGAGCTTTAACCGATCCATAAGAAAACAACAAAACAAAGCTCCGAAATTTTTTCTTTTTGATGTCGGTATTACCAGAGCTTTATTGAGACAATCCCAAACTTCTCCACAAAAAAGGAGTTATGAGTATGGAACTGCTTTTGAGCATTTTATTTTTTTGGAATTCTTCCGGTTAAACAGTTATTACGAAAAGAATTTTCAGGTTTTCTATTTAAGAGACAAAGACAATAATGAAATTGATATGATTATTCAAAAACCAACAGGAGAGGAAATGCTTGTTGAAATAAAATCATCAGACCAAAGTCGTAGAGAACATGGAAGAACATTGGAAAAATTTATGAAACTCTGGGATCGTCCCTGCATGGTTCAGGTCTGGTCCAATGACCCAAAAAATCGAAAAATAGGTTCTGTCAGGCACTATCATTGGAAGACTGCTTTAAAACGGATCTTTCAGGATACAAAATAGAAGGGGAAAAAATACAAAATATTCCCACTCCTCTAAAATACGCTAAACAGATCAGAAAAAAAGCAAGGACGTGTGAAAGTACGGGTTACTACAGTTCAGACTATTGGCCTTCCAGAACATCACCAAAAACAGGTGAATCGGAATCACAGGTCGTACACTTTTTGACTTTGGGATATTCACCCGCAGTAAAACTGAAACCATCACCCAAGGCACAGATTCCCGTGGTTGTACCGTTGGGACAGGCCGCCTGCATATTGGCTGTGGTCAAACCCGTGAATCCTGTTATTTCAGAAGTGCTGACTCCTGAAACATCCGTATCCCAAAAGAGAACGGAACTGCTAATACCGGAATAAGTATCAAAAAGAGGATCATTGGGAAAACCATCACCCAGAGAGTAGGAATGACTGATTGTAATATTTCTATCGGTTTCCACCACTAAACTAAAGTCTCCAATCAGTCCTCCGCTTTTTTCATTTCCTCCGGAAATTTCCGAGTGAGAATAGGAATAATGAAGTTTGGTATCTTTTGTTCCCATGACACCAACAAGTCCTCCAACAACAGTGCTATTATTATTTGCACTGACAGATCCCCTGGAGTAAGAACTCATAATTGAACTGCTTACCACTGTTCCGACCAAACCTCCAACCGATGAATCAGAGCCTCCTTCCACTGCCATCTGTACGTCTGTATAACTGTTTAATACTTTTCCTCCATTGATGTGTCCAATCAATCCCCCTGAATCACTCTGATAATCAGAGGAAATCTTTCCCGTGACAGAACAACCCTCAATATCCCCACCGGAAAGAAATCCACTTATCGTTCCAACAGAGGCATTGTCATTTGTTGAATGAATACGCACATCTTTAAAATGAAGGTTTGAGATTTTTTTTATATTTAAAATACCAAACAAACCCAAATAGGCTTTGGAAGAGTGCATATAAAGGTTTCAACAGTGTGTCCCCGACCGTCAAAAACACCATCATACGAAACAATCTGCACCACCGGAGTCCATCCGGAGCATGGGTTTGTTGCAGCGATATAAGTCCCGTCATAGACTCACAACTTTCATCACCCTCAGACCAACTGGGACCGGCATCAATATCAATATCAAGAGCAACGTAATCATAATCCGTAATGCTTTTCATCACTGTCTTTAACTCTTCATAACTGCAAATTAACTTGGGTGATGAAGCGGAAGTTCCATCTCCTGAACTCACACACCTTTGCACATCAACACTGGCTGTCAGATTGTTTGAATTAACAACCTGAGTGACTGTAATGGTCACAGGACCGTTGGAAGTGATATCACTGCTGGTGTCAATATCCTCTCTTGTCCATGTTCCACTGGTGCAACTCACACCCATCGCAGCCATGGAACCCACCTTGACACTCACATTCCCTCCACTGGGACTACAGGTTCCACTGACTGAATAACTCTCATAATTACCGGAAAGAATATCAGTGGCAACGGCAACGGTCAGTCCCAAGGTGACATCAACACTCATCACTGATACATCCGCCACTGTCTCTCCACTATAATCCCCCCACTGACTGTATGGGTGATTGTTGTCTGGCGATTGTTTGTGGAAGAGGTATCATTCACTCCTGTGACGGTCACTGTCCGGGGGCACTCCATATCCTGTTATTGTCGTTATCGGCTTCAAAGGTTAAAAAAGCCGGTGATACTGTGGCTATACCGGTATCACCACTGGTTACAGGAATTATCACGGGACCCGTGGGCTCACTTTAAGACTTACCGTATAAGTCTGTGTTCCTCCATTCTCACTCACCAAAAGGGATGAACGGGAAACAATCACTCCCCTCTCATCATTGTCCACAATGGTTATGATAACAGGGTTGATTGTCAGACCTAAAGAACTTGCTCCTGTCACCAAAAGAGTCTCGTCATTTTCATCCACCCCGTCATCAACAACACCCAGACTAAAACTTCCTGTTATGCGATCATCTCCCGCAGGTATGTCTATATTAAAATCAGAGACAGGATCAAAATCATCAGCCTGGGCCGTTACCGCCACAACAGAAATGGAAAGACTTAAATCATCAGACAGCCTCACACCGGTGTTGGACTGACCCCCACTGGTGCTTCCCTCAAACTGGACCCTTATATTCAAATCCCTTACAGTGGTCCCCTCATTGATATTTGTCTGGTTCACCGTCAGCTTGACCGAACCAATGTCATCATCATCAAGGGAAGTCACCTCCACGGATCTCACAGAAACATTATCGTACTCACTATCATCGCTCGTCACACTGTGGGTAATATTAATTGTCCTTGGAGAACCTCCCGCATCATTGTCTATATCATCATTCACCCCTGTCACTGTCACTGTCCGGGGATTGTTCCAATTGCCGGTTGAAAAAGTGACAATGTTATCAGACGCTGTGGCCACTGCGGAATTACTTGTGGAAGCAACAACAATCACAGGATGGGTGGGCTGTTTCGATAACCTCATTGTATAAGTTCCTATTCCCCCATCCTCGTCCACTGACAAAGAAGAACGGGAAATAATCACTCCGTTCTCATCATTATCCACTATTGCCAGTGTCGCCGGATTTACGGTCAGACCCAAAGATGTTGTTCCCCTCACCAAAAGGACCTCATCATCATCGTCGTCCTCATCATCCACAAGGGTTAAATTAAAACTCCCCGTACCACTGGCACTGCCCGCAGGTATGTTTATATTAAAATCTGACACAGCAGTAAAATCCCCCGCCTGGGCTGTCACCGCCCCAACACCGGTTGTAATAACCAATGGACCGGACAGGCGAACATTGGCATTGGCCTGACCTCCACTACTGCTTCCTTCAAACTCCGCTGTCACTGTCACCGTCTCTGTATTGTTGGCTATAGCATTTGATGAGCTGTCATCATGCTCATCAACGCTGGTGGGATTGGCTGTCAACCTGATGGAACCAATGGTATCATCATCGGTTGAGGTCACTTCCACAGGATTTACAGAAAGACCACTGTAACCGATGTCTGTGCTTGTCACACTGTGGGTCACATTGACTTTTCTCAAAGCCCCCCCTCCCACATCATTGTCTATATCATCATCTATCCCTATTACGGTCACTGTCTGAGGGGCACTCCATATCCTGTTATTGTCGTTATTCACCTCAAAGGTCAAACTTGATGGAGACACTGTGGCCACACTGGAATCATTACTCACTAAATGAACAACCACCGGACCTGTCGGGACACTCTCAAGCCTCACTGTATAAGTCCCTATTCCCCCATCCTCATTCACTGAAAGGGACGATTTGGAAACAATCACTCCCTTTTCATCATTATCAATAATCGTTAGTGTCGCCGGACTTACCGTCAAATTCGGAGAACTTGTTCCCCTTACCAAAAGGGCCTCATTGTCATCATCCACTCCATCATCAACAACTGTCAGACTAAAACTTCCCGTACCACTGGCACTGCCTGCCGGAATCCTCATCTCAAAATCAGTGACAGCAATAAAATCCTCCGCCCGGGCTGTTGTCCCCGCCCCAACACTGGTTGTAATAACCACATCCTCAGAGAGCCTCACACTGGTGTTGGACTGACCACCACTCCGGCCTCCATGAAGTTCCGCTGTCACTGTGACGGTCTCCGTATTGTTGGCTATAGCATTACCTGAACTGTCATCATGCTCATCAATACTGGTGGGATTGACTGTCAGCCTGATGGAACCAATGGTATCATCATCGGTTGAGGTCACACCAACCGGGTTTACGGAAAAACCACTGTAGTCCGTATCACTGCTTGTCACAGTATGGGAGACATTCACTGTCCTCAATGAACCCCCTCCTGCGTCGTTATCAATATTGTCATTCACTCCTGTGACGGTCACTGTCTGGGGGCACTCCAGATTTTATTATTGTCGTTATTCACCTCAAAGGTCAGTATGCTTGGGGATACTGTGACCACACCGGGATCAGCACTTCTCAGAGCCACTGTCACAGCCGAAGTGGGCTCACTGTTTAATCTCACTGTATAGGTTCCTGTCCCTGCGTTCTCGTCCACTGAAAGCTCTGTTAAGGATAAAATCACATTGGGGTCACCTCCTTTGACCAAAACATCTGAAAGATTGGCCGGAGGAGTGAACGTCAGAGGATTGACCGAATTTCCCGCTTCGTCCTTAAGGCTGGTCATTAAATTCACATCAATGGAATTTGCCATCCCTATCCCATTCGTATCAAGATCTGTCTGTTCCACCTTGTAACGAAAAATCAAACTTGTTGATCCACTCCCACTGACATACTCCGCATACCTGGTCCGGAACTCCCTCCTCCGTCAAAAGTCAGAGCAATACGGGGTGCCCTTGGTAAAGGAGGACCATTGATAGCATAATAGTTCACCTCCACCGATTCACTGAAAGTCACAGTGAAATCCATCCGATCTCCTCCGGCGTAGGTCCCGATGGAACACTCACACTGGAAATCGTCGGAGAAGTGTTGTCAAGAGTGGCATAAACACTGACCACTTCCGACTCATTGCCCGCATCATCCCTGGCCTGAATGTGAACACAGTACTTCCCGTTTGTACTGTTTAAACCTATACCCTGGGTGGCTGTGGAGAAATTGGAATATTCCTCATTGGAGGCAAAGGTATGGCTTGGGCAAGTTGTCCCTGTCAGTGCTGTTCTATCAGCTTTAAAGCGATAGGTACAGCTTCCACCGTTTCTGTCCGCACAAGCCCAGGCCCAGGTCTTTGAACCTCTTACAGTGTCATCGTTTTCAAGGGAACGCCTCCTACTGAAGGTGTTGGCCACAACTCTGGGGGCCGTTGTATCAAGAACATAGGTCAAATTAAAACACTGGACTCCGGGATCTCCTTCAATCCTGGCAAAAAACCTGTAAGTTCCGTCAGAGGCATTTTCCAAAATATTACCCGAATTGATGGCAACCTCATCCTCTGAAGCATTCACTCCAACAGGATCACCAAGGGGAATCAGATCGGAGTCTGTGCATCGGGAGGTCAAACGGGGACCTCTGAAAATAGAAATGGTTACATCGTTATCGGAAGACCCTTGATAATAAAACCAGGACCACGGGAATTGCCGGGAGATCTAAAAGGGGGGGTTGAGACTGAAGTCAGGATCCCCAGGGTTCGGTTCCCTGACAGAAGACTCTCCTCCCGAACTGTTACCACAACCAACAGAGAATAAAAAATTAAAACCAAACAAACACAGTAAAACAATTTTAAGGATTCTCATATTTTCTCACTCCCAATAAAGTGCCTGAACCCACAAAAATGACCCCTTCCTAAAATTTGGGTAAAATCATGATTTTCAGCACTATGTTGAACTGCATACTTTTTTATAATTAAATTTCGTCAGAATCCTGAACAAACTTGAATACAACCAACCTTGGTCCTGATTTTCTCAATCTGAGAAACACCCGACTCCATAGAGAATTCAGCTTTATATCCTTCACTTGGAAGATTACTGAACCTCCAATTACCCACAGATTCTGGTAAAGAGGCTCTTTTTACAAATCAAAAAAGATGGAGGATACTCACCCATTACTGACTACCGACCTAAGTTGACAAAAGATATTTCAAAACCAAAGTAAAGTTCGTTCTTTTTTCTATAGCCCCACTCAACAAGAATCTGTAGAGTGGAATTGAAATCTGTATTTTAAAAGGGGTTTTTATGCGTCGATTATCGACTTACATTTGTATCGCAGGACTCCTGCTCTTAACCGCCTGCCCCAAACAGGTAAGCCACGAAAAATCTTCCTCATCAAGCAATCGGAACAGTTATACAGGAGATTGGGAGCTTATCGAAGTGTTCTGCAATGATTTTCCTGTTCAATACAGTGGTTTTGTAGAACAGCTCAAACTGAACCAGGAAAATCAAGAGGCAACCTTTACTGTCTCCAATTCAATATGTGAAACAAAAGTGGAGTTTAATGTTACACAACGAAACAACAGATTGACTTTAAGAAGTAATAATTTCCAATGTTCACCAGACCCCTGTTCTATCAACACCACATTCAGGCTTCTGAAAAAAATAAAAAAAAATCTATCCTGTCCCGAAGATATGCCGTCAAGCATAACAGTGGATGCTGAACTTTATAATGATTATGAAAGTCTCAGGGCCACTGTTCCCATACCCAATTCCCGTCTTGAATGTGAACTTATTTTTTCCAAAACGGAATAGCCGGTTGAAACCCCCTATAAAAGAAAAAACTTAAACCAAAATCCCGGACAATCATTTTTCCAAACGAAAAGGCAATCCTTTATAATCCCTGGGGAGAATATCAGGGTGCAGGGAAGCACACATTAAAATATCCTTTGCCAACTCAAGGGGATAATCCGCTATGAAGGGACGACGGTATCTTTCATCATTCAAAGCTTTTTCCTTTAAAGCTCTCATGGCCCGACCCTCTTTGTTAATACATTCCAACAACTGATCCCTTTCTTCGGGACGATTCTGTTTCCACTGATTGCCTTCAAATTGAATATTATTGGAAAACAATTCATCGGCAAGGGAAACATAATCGGTTCCATTTTCAATAAATTCACCTTCATCGGAAATATGAAAGTCCGGAATGATTCCAAGGTTCTGGGGAGACCGTCCACTTTGTAAAGTGTAAATGGCTGTTGTTTTAAAAAGAAAGAAAAGATCAGGGTCTCCGTTAATGAGGTGAGGCTCCTTGCTCAGTACACTCCCCTTGGCACCCGTGCGACCACCAACCACCCAAACCCCGCTTCATATCCTGCAGGGTTCCCGCAAAAACCTCAGGGGCACTGACAGACTTGTTATCCACAAGAACAACAATATTTCTATTGTAAATGGCAAGAGGGACCAGAGAGTCTATTTTAAAACCACCACCGGTAAAATAATAACTTCTAATCCTGGTTTCTTCAGAAACCTCCACCAACTTTCCTTCACTCACCGGCCATTCCCGCACGATCACATCATCGCTGTCAATAATGGTGTTCAGCATACAGGCCACCTCACTGAGATACCCCCCCGGATTTCCCCGAAGATCAATAATCATTCCCCGACTGTAAGGATTTTGAAGATCAAACTTCTGCAAAAAGAGAAATTCAAAACACAACTGGAAAACTTCATTATTGAAAGGCTCAAAAACAGTTAAAGGCACATAAAGTCCAACAGGTTCCACAGAATTTGGAACAATATCCTCTTTTGCCCGGTGGTCCTGCTCTCCATGGGTCTGAACGGATTCCCCTGAAAGTTCCAATGGTTCGGTTCCACAATCAGGAATATCCTCCCTCTGAGTCAAACTTATAAACTGACTCTCATCAACCCAGTGGCTGAAATAAGTCACCCGCCCGCGGGTGATAACAACATCCCTCTGCCACTTCTGATTCTTATCACAAACACTCTGAATTTTAAGATTCACCCGGGTCCCCGCCGGACCTTTAATTCTTTTAGTAATATCATTATCCCTGGGGTCCTGATCCGGTGGAGGTATGTCTTTAATCTCAAAACCATCAACACTTAAAATAATATCCCCTTTTTTAAGACCGGCGGCTTCCGCCGGTGACCCTTTTAAAGGATCAATAACCATATGAATATCCCCATTGTCCTTTTTATAAAAAATAGAAAAGGCCCCTATTCCAAAAGACTGAACCGGTTTTGGAATATTCAAGGCTACAGGAGACAACTGATTATGTGGACCAAAGGTTTCCCGCAAATAAGTATTGTAGGCACTCCCCGCCAGATAACTTCTGTCTTCGTGGGGAATCTTTTCAACCAGTTCCCTTATTTTTTTGACAAGACTGTTAAATTGCTGAATATGTAAAGAGAGTGCTGATTGGGAACCCGCCAAACCGGAGTCTGCCGGTACGGAAACGCCTCCATCACCTGAAGCCATAATCCTTTTAAAAGACGAACGAAAGGATTTTCTGAGTTCCTCCCTGAATTCCAAAAAATCATCCACTCCCCCCAAATCCTTTTTGGAGACTGGAACAATTTTAAATTCATTGAGATCAGAAATTCTCAACCCATAGGCTTCATGTGCCTCACCTCTTTGGATGGATAAAAGCAATTCTTCAAAAGCCATCAGGCAGCCATTGAACTTTTCCTCGGATTGATAACAAAGCTCTGTGTTCAATTCCCCAAAAAGATTTTCAAAACCGTAACCCGTGTCTGTCCAGGCCCTTTTCTTCTCCGCCTGAGTCGCCCCCCACAGGTTTGAAAAAAGAAACACAAAAAAGATCAATAAATTCATTGGACCTCCTCATCCCCCCCTAACAGGGAAGGTCTGGCTGTTGTGATCCTGACTCTTGTCACATCTCCCGGTTTCCTCTTCCGGCTTTGAAATTCCACCCGACGGTTTTGACTGTTTCTTCCGGTGGCTCTTCCCTGGTGGTCAACTTCTTCAATCAGGACTTCATAAACCTGTCCCAAAGAATTTTTGGAGAGTTTCAGGGCAATGGGCCTCTGGAGTTCAAAAAGTCTTTCAAGACGTTCTGATTTTTTCCTCCTCACTGAGAGGGTCCTTCCACTGGGCCGCCTTGGTAAAGGGTCTTGGAGAGTATTTAAAGGCATAGATTCCATCATACCCGACCTGTTCAACAAGGCTCAGAGTGTCCCGAAACTGTTCCTCACTTTCTCCCGGAAAGCCCACAATAATATCCGTGGAAAGAGGACACCCCCGGAAGAGCCTCTCTGATCATTTCCACTTTTTTAAGATACCCCTCTCTGGTGTAACCACGGTTCATCCTTTCAAGCACTTTGGAATTTCCACACTGTACAGGCAAATGGATGGAATCACAAATTTTATTTCGATATTTTTCTGAAATCTCCACAAGTTCCCCATTAAAATCCTTGGGATGGGAAGTGGTGTAACGAATTCTCAAAATATCAGTCTCACAGGCCACAGTTTTAAGAAGTTCTCCAAAATCAGTTCCACACTCTGATTTATAGGAGTTAACGTTCTGACCAAGAAGTGTCACCTCCTTAACCCCCCTTTTGTTAAGACTTTGAATGTCTTTGATAATTTCATCCATTTTACGACTGCGTTCCCGCCCCCTGGTAAAAGGCACCACACAAAAACTGCAAAAGTTATCACAACCCTTGGTAATATTCACAAAAAGTGGAAACCCCGGGGTTTCGGATCAGGGTTTCCACCTGATAGGGTTGATCGTGCAAAAATTTTGTGGCACAGACTTTTTTTCCGCTTTTTTTCAACCCGGGCCACAATGGAGGGCAACTGATCAATGGCATCGGTTCCAAAAGTAAAATCCAAAAGGGGAATGTCTGAAAGAAGTTTTTTCTTTTCCTGTTGGGCCACACAGCCCCCCACTCCGATAAGCAGAGTCGGATTGTCACTTTTTAAATTCCTGTAACGACCCACTTCGGAATGAAGTTTGTGGACCGGTTTTTCACGAACACTGCAGGAGTTAATAATAATAAGAGAAGCCCGTTCCGGTTTGTCCACAGGATAATAATTGGCCATTTCCAAAAGGGAGAGCATTCTTTCCGTGTCATTGACGTTCATCTGACAACCGTAAGTGCTGATATACACCCCTTTATTCTGAAGATTCATTTAACCTCCACAGTCACTCACTGACAAAACGAACTTTTCTCACCCAGAGAAAACCGACGTGGTTGTTCACTCTGCTGATGATCTCCTGCCTGAAAAACTGAAGTTCCGTGAGAAGACTTGGGTTTTTCACAGCAACAGTTAACAACCCCCTGCGATAGTCCACTGGCCGGGTGATGATTCCAAGTTCCTGACCCACCACCTGAGTCCACTGCTGTTCCAGACGATAACGTTGAAACCCCCCTGACAGAGCGGACTGACTGTCTTCAAAAAGAGTTTGAAGAACTTTTACAACCGGTTCCAGCTTTTTTTTATTTTCCATAGCTTTAACAAGAACTTGTAGCATAGAATATTACAAGTTGCATCTATATGTATATTCACTATTAGTGAATGTGATCCTTTTCTGACGGGTTGACACCCTCTCCTTCCTCTTCCTTTTTAAAACAAACGGAACCCTTGGCCACTTCCCTGAGGGCTGTCACCACATACTTGTTTTTTATATTTGAGATGGTCGGTTTTGAACCGTTTAAAAGTTGTTTGGTTCTCTTTGAAACCAGATGAACCAAAGCAAAATAGTTATCCACCTTTTCAAGACAATCTTCAATGGTCACACGAGCCATACTTCACCTCTCTGATTTTTGTATATTTAAATTATAGCAGCTCTTCAAGAATTTTCTTAAATTTTCCGTAAGATTTCTCAAAATCATCATTAATAACCTGATAATCATACTGACAGGCCCTTTGAATCTCTTTTTCCGCATTGGCCAGTCTTAAATCCATATTCGTCGGAGGAATCCTATCTCTGGCCAAAATTCTTTTCTTCAGATCCTCTATGGAAGGAGGCAGAATAAAAATACTGACAGCATCCTCGTAAACCCTTGTGATTTTCTCCACTCCCTGAACATCAATGTCCAGAATAGCCACCTTTTCTCTCTCCCAGGCTTCTTTAAGGCTTTGGCGTGATGTTCCATAAAAAGCATCATGAACAACAGACCATTCCACAAAAAAATCATGATCAATAAGAGTCCGAAATTTTTCACGACTGATAAAATGATAGGGATCACCCTCTTTTTCCCCAAAACGAGGACTGCGGGTCGTGTAAGTGATAATATCCTCAAGCCGGGGAAATTCCTTCAAAGCCCTGGACATAAAACTGTTTTTCCCGGCCCCGCTGGGAGCGGCGATAAGGATTATATTGACTTTCTTCATTTTGGATACTGTACCATCTTTTTATTCTTTAAACAAACTCCCAACACTTTATCATCAAAAAACAAAAAACGGATTTTCAAAAACATCATAAACCCTCAAATAAGTTCTCTAGGGGGGTGGTTCAACAACGGATAAACATCCAAGAACATCCTTTGCCAGTTCAAGGGGATAGTCCGCCACAAAGGGACGATTGTACTTTTCCTCTCTCTGAATTTTTCCTTTTAAAATGGAACCCATTTTGTCATCCTGATGAATACAGGTGTTTAATGTAAGCACCTCGTCAGGACGGTTCTGTTTCCACTGATCGTTATCAAATTTGATATTGTTGAAATGAAATTTTTCCCCAAAAGAAACATAATCCGTCTGATCTTCAATAGGTTCACCTGTCCCGGAGAAGCGAAAATCAGGAATGATTCCAAAATTCTGTGGTGACCGGCCACTGTTAAGAACGTAAACGGCTGTTGTCTGCTTCAGGCTCAAAAAATTGTTTTCAGGGTTGTTTCCCAAAACAAAAGAATACACGGTCTGCACAGTGCCTTTACCGGCTGTGCGGTCTCCGATCACCCAACCCCGTTTCATATCCTGTATGGTTCCCGCAAAAACCTCAGCACCACTGGTAGAACCCCTGTCCACAAGAACAACAATATTTTTGTTGTAAGACACGTTCTTCATTGAGGAATCGATTTCCATGACAATGGGAGCGGTATCCGTAAAATAATAAGAAAGTGGTTCTGCGTTTGTAATCTCACCGGACTCAACCGGCACTTCCTTAAACAAAAGATCCGTTCCCGCAATAAGGCTATCCAGCATACACAACACTGTTTCATTATTACCGCCGGGGTTTCCACGAAGATCAATAATCATTCCGACACTTTTAGGATTTTCCAAGTCTTTTTTTTGTAATTCCACAAATTCCTGACACAAACGAAAAGATTCCTCCCTTGAATATCCAAAGAACCTGAGTGGAACATAGAGAGCCTTGGAATCCCCATCAGAAGATTTCTTCCCCGGACAAGGAGATTCGGGTTTCTGAATATTCACAAAACGATTGTTTTCCTTCCAATCAAAAGAGCGAGTGACTCGTCTGCGGGTCACCCGGATGTCCCTCTGTTCATTGTCACAAAAATTCCGAACTGTCAGTTCCACCCGGGTTTCCTCAAAATCCTGAACCCGATTTGCCACTTCCCTGACAGATTCCCACTTAACTGACACACCATCAATTGCCAGAATAAGATCTCCCTTCTTCAGGCCGGATGGGGCTGGTGAATTATCAAAAGGATTAACCACTATAAAACCATTGAGTGTTTCATCGTCTGTCCTGTATTTGGCAATCGTGGCACCTATCCCCACATACTCTGATGTCTTCTTTTTCATCCTCACGCTGGGATACAGCGAGGCATAGGGGTCAACCACTTCTTTCAACAAAAAATTGTAAACCCCACCAAGAAAATAAGCCTGATTTTCCTCAGAAACACGAATACTCACAAGGGCCGCACCTGTTATCAAAAGATCATCAAACCCTTCAATGAAAACCGGCCCGTCTCCCTGTTTTCCTTCTGTTTGTGAACGAAAAAACGTACGGAAGGATTCCCTGCGTTGATTTTCAAAGGCCAGGCGTTCACCCAGGGATGCCGGACTCTCCTTTTCAGGGTAAGGAACCATTTCCAATTGATTGAGGTCGGAAACACGCAACTGCCGGGGATCATTCGCATCAACATTGGAAAACAAATGATTAAGAGTCATCGCACAACCGGCAAAAGACTTTTCGTCCTTATGACATTGGGTTTTCATCTTCATCAAAAAGAAATCCATATTAAAACCCGTCTCCCTCCACGCCTGACTGGTTTCATTCCCTTTTGCGGGCTCTCCAAAAAAACCGGAGAAGGAAAAAATAAAAGCAATAAAAAAACTGATCGTCTTCATTCTACGTTTTGTACCTGTTCCCTGTATTTTTCAATCAGGGTTTTGGATTCCACAACAGCCCGGGTAAGTTGGGAGCTTGTACTCTTGGAGCCGATGGTGTTAATTTCCCGCAAAAGTTCCTGGGCATAGAAATCCAGTTTTTTACCAAGACTCCCTGAAGCTGAAAGCAAAAGTCCCACGGCCCTGATATGGGCCTCCAACCTCTGAATTTCCTCACTGATATCAAATTTATCCAACTGGATAATAATCTCCTGGGCCAGACGCTGGGGTTCAACAGTCCCCGACAAACCCAGTTTTTTAAGTCTGTTTTTGTATTTTTTATCCAGATCCTTTATTGTTTTCCCCCTTAGTTTTTTAATAAGGGTCCATTGTTTTAAAAGAGCCTGCAGGTGAGCTTTCAAATCCTTTTTTAAAAGAGCCCCCTCCCTGTCTCTCATCTTAAGACAGTGACTCAGAGCCCGGTCAACGATCTTAAACAGGATCACCTTTTCTCCCAGTTTTAGAGAATCCCTGTCTTCCGATGCCATAAAACCGGGGATCTGAAGCAACACCAGGGAGTCCTTAACCGGTTCCAGTTTAAGTTTTTTGGCCGCACTGTGAAAACCCTTTAACCAGTTTTCAGCCAATGCCTCATTAAAATGGATCTGTTGAGAAGCACCCGGTCTTCTACGACTGACAAACACCTCTACAAAACCTCTTTTGATTTTCCGGGACATTTTCCTGCGAATTTCAATCTCCAGGGAATCATAAATTCCCGGACCATGAATCTTGATTTCAAGGAAACGACTGTTCACAGAACGAATGGAAACATCAATATTCATATCCCCGGTCTGTTTATGGGATATGCCAAAGCCGGTCATGCTCTTCATAATGATGATATAATTAGACTTTTTACTCTTCCAAGTCAATGAAACTTTTTCAGGTAAAGAGACCCTATTTTGGAAGTTTTTCAAACCATGTTTTTATATGGTTCAATATTTCCTGTTCCTGATCGGGATGAAACCAGAAAATGTCCTTATCCCTTTTAAACCAGGTCATCTGTTTTTTTACAAGCCCCATGGTGCTTGTTATAATTTTTGATCTCAATTCCTCTTTGGATCCCCCGTTTTTTAAAAAATCCCGAACCTCCCTGTAACCCACACTCTGAAGAGGAGGCCAATGATCAAAACCCCTTTTTAAAAGAGAAGTCACCTCTTCGATCAAACCACACTGAAGCATCTGATCCGTCCGCCTCTCGATTCGTTTTTTAAGATCCTCCCTATTCATTTTCAAACCAATTTTCAGGGAAAAATGCAGGGGAAGGGGGCTGTTGTTTTTACAAGCCATTTCCCGTTTGAGTTCGGTGATGGTTTTCCCCTGGGTTTTCATAATCTCAACAGCTCTGCGTAAACGATAATGATCACCTGGATTTACGGTTTTTACCAGTTCCGGATCTCTCTGTTTCAACCAGATATAGAGGGATTCAAAGCCCTCAGCTTTTATCCATCCCGAAACTTCTTTTTTTACCTCCTCAGAAGTTTTGGACCGGGGATAAAGTCCTTTTTCCAGGGCCTGAACATAAAAGCCACTGCCCCCGACAAACAGGGCCTGTCGTATTCTGTTTTTTTTCAAACAGGAGACAACATCCCCTATATACCCGGCTGCCGTTAATCTTTCAGGGGGTTTTACATAATCAAATAAAAAATGGGGAACTTCACGACGTTCTTCCAAACCGGGTTTGGAACTTCCAACATTCAAATGGCAATAAGCCTGAACACTGTCACAATTGATAACAGGCCAGTGATACCGCCTCGCCATTTCCAATGACATTTCTGTTTTGCCAACTCCGGTTGGCCCCAGCAAATACACAAAATGATGGGCGACACTCATGTTTTAAATTCAGGCACGACGGCCAAAGTCTTTTTCCAACTGACTGAACGGGAACTCAAGGGACACTGTACGACCGTGGGGACAAAAACCGGACAGGGGAAATTCATCCATGTCCACAAGAAGCTGCTTCATCTCTTCAGGGCTTAAAGCCTGACCGGCCCGGACCACCGAATGACAGGCCATGGTGGCAAAAATATCAGCAATGGCTGTTTCCAGTGCAAAACCTCCCCCCTTGTTCACAAAATCCCCGGCCATTTTTTTAAGGGCCTTTACAAGGGCTTTTTCCTTAATAAGAGATGGTTGTGAATTGATAACCACAGTAGCGGGTCCCGCCTGTTCCATTTCAATCCCCATTTTCCCAAGATCAGAAACCAGGGTCATAAGAGCCTCCACTTCGGACTCATCCATATCCACAGTGAGGGGAATCAAAAGGCTTTGTGACTTCACTGAACCTTCTTTCCAGAACTTCATAAGTCTCTCAAAAGCCACCCGTTCATGGGCTGCGTGTTGGTCCACCAGAAGCATTCGGTCTCGTCCCTGGGCCACAATATAGGTGAGATCCACCTGGCCTATCACCTGAAACCGGGACCAAAAACCCCCGGTTTTCTGATTTTCCCTTAAAAATTCCTCTCCAGACTCCAGGTCAAGCCCACGGGCCGCCAAACGCAACTCACTAAGACCCACTTTTGGGTTCATTTTTTTATCCTGAAAATCAACCGGGTTTTCGGAATAAAAACTTTTCTTTTGAAATTGGGTGCGGTTTATCTCCCTGTCCTCAAAAGAAAGATTTTGGGTTTTTATTTTTTCAGGCGAAGTTTTTAAACCCGTACTTTCCAAATCAATCCAGGGAGCCTTTTCAACAGCCTGGCGGAGACAGTGATGAACCGCCCGAAAAGCCTTTTTAGGGTCCACAAACTTCACCTGGGACTTTGTGGGATGAATATTCACATCCACTTCATCAGGAGGGCATTTTACGGAAACAACACAAATGGGATACTGACCATGCATCAAAAGACTGCGATAAGATTCCATGACAGCAGCCACAAGCCCTCGATCCTGAACCCAGCGATCCTGAACAAAAATCCATATCTGTCGTGAAACCCTGACCACATTGGAAGGATCAGAAAAAACAACATGAACCTTAAAACCCCCAGCTTCCATCCTGTTTTCATAGAGTCTGGAAGTCTCAAGGACTTTTTTGGCCCGATCCAGAAAGGATTTTTCCTTTGGCCAGAAAAACACCAGTTGTTTTTTATTCTTAAACCTCCACTCCACCTGCGGATGTTGCAGGGCCACGGCTCTTATCACATTTTTAATCTGTGCCAGTTCCCCGGCATCTGACTTTAAAAACTTAAGACGGACGGGAATGTTTTCAAAAAGTTTTGTGACATGGACCCTGGTTCCCTGTTCGGCTGAAGTCCCAAAAACCTCTCCCAACTGACCAAAATCGCATTGCAGGCGGTAGGCCCTGTCCTCCCCTTTTCTGTGACTGATAAAATCCATTTTACTCACAGAGGAGATACTGGCCAAGGCTTCCCCCCGAAAACCAAAAGTGGAGAGATTCCAAAGATCTTCCGAGCGATGGATTTTACTGGTGGCATGACGGGCAAAAACCCGGGGCAGTTCATCCGAAACAACTCCCTGTCCATTGTCTACAACACTGATACTTTTACCGCCTTCATCCACCTCCACGGAAATCTTTGTAGCTCCCGCATCAATACTATTCTCAATCAGCTCCTTAAGCAGATGGGCCGGACGTTCAACCACTTCTCCCGCCGCAATTTTGTCTATAACATCCGAACCGAGTTGCTGAATCTCCATAGCTGAAAACTCCTTTCACCTGTCACAATTTAGACGGGCCGTATTTGAAATTTCCCGTTTTTTGATTATGGAGATATACTGATCGTGTTTGAGTTTTCATGGAATTCCTCTATGGAAATAGCATGAAAAATAAATGATCTTTAGTATAAAACCTTTGAATTAAATTCATGAAATTTCAAAACACGATCAATATAGATGAATTTTACAAACCGGTCCACAATTTTGTTGATAAGAACTGTTTTTTTACGATAAACAGCACACTCCTTAAATAAAGAATATACCGGAGAATAAACCTTTGCCGGTTTAATCCATAGAAAACAGTCTTCCGGAAGTTTTCATTAAATTCATGACCTCAATGGAATTACCGGACTTGATGGAAAGCCGCCACTTGCCTTCTCCGTCACCAAACTGACCTGTAAAAGACGATGAGTCCCCCTCTTCAAGTTGGTTTGCCGTTATCAACCTGGACTCTCCGGCCTGAAGAGTCAGGGTCACATCCCCTTCACCGGAATCACCTTCATCGTCCACCCCACTGATTGAAACATTCACAGTAACTGCTGTTGGATTGATGAGACGCAATTGACTTTCAAATTCCGTGTTGCTGGCGGGATTGAAAAAATGAATGGGCACCACATAATTATCCCCCTGTCTGGAAAATTCCCTGACCCCGTGAAGAGAATGGACGGAAGACTGATTGGTGTCAGAATCCGCAATACGAACGTAAACCCTGGAGAAAATCTCCTGATCGGACTCCAGTTTCAATCTTAAGAGTCCCGGATCTGTTATGCTCAGACCTGTTGTCCAGCCCAATTTCTCAATATTCCCCTGACTCAAATCACTGGAACTGAAATGAACGACTGAATTGGCTCCCACGGATAAAGAAAGGGGACCAAAGGAACCACCTTCATCCTTGAAAGCGGTAATGGACACTGTTGCGTCACTTCCGGAAGGATTGACAATCCTTGTGAATGTTTCCATACCCTCTTCAACTTCGGGCATTAAAAACAAGGGAAGTGAGGTGTTTTCGAGTTTCTCTATTGGATCTGATTCCATCGTAAACAATCTTCCGGAAGTTTTCATTAAATTCATGACCTCAATGGAATTACCGGACTTGATGGAAAGCCGCCACTTGCCTTCTCCGTCACCAAACTGACCTGTAAAAGACGATGAGTCCCCCTCTTCAAGTTGGTTTGCCGTTATCAACCTGGACTCTCCGGCCTGAAGAGTCAGGGTCACATCCCCTTCACCGGAATCACCTTTGTCGTCCACCCCACTGATTGAAACATTCACAGCACTGCTGTTGGGGTTGATGAGACGCAATTGACTTTCAAATTCCGTGTTACTGGCGGGATTGAAAAAACGAATGGGCACCAGATATCCCCCTGTTTGGGTTCTGGTGACTTCCTCAACTTCACGAAGAGAATGGATGGAACCCTGATTGGTGTCTGATCCTGTAGTGCGGGAATAAACTCTGGCTGAAATATCCTGGTCGGAACTCAAACCCAATCTCACAAAATCCTGACCTGTTATACTCAAACCCGTCCAACCCAAAGAAGTGTTTCCACTCTTCAGATCATCGGAATTAAAACCAACGACTGAATTGGCTCCCACGGATAAAGAAAGGGGACCAAAAGAATTACCCTCATCATCAAAAGCTTTAACAGACACCGTTGTGGCACTACTGGAAGGATTGGTGACTCTGACAAATGTCTCCACTCCATCCTGGGTTTTGGATGGCAAAAACAAAGGAAGTGATTTTGTAAATTGAGTAGGTGGAGGCGTAGGTGGAGGCGTAGGTGGAGGCGTAGGTAGAGGGCTTAAACGACGGGAAAGTTGATCATCATTGGATTTCTGCTGACTACAATTTTGATAACCCACCAAAATGAAAAAAACAGAAAAAAGAAAAAAACTCCAAAACACATTTCCTTTGATTTTTCTGATCATGATTCCCCCTTGGTTATTTTCCATTTGAATTTTCGGACATCTCAAGAAGGGAAATTCCAAAAATTCAAACAGGATCAATGTAGATTTCCCCGGGTAAACCCGGGGCATTCTGCCTGACAGCCACATAGACTGTCCATTAAAGCACCTTTACAGTCTATCAATATTTTCATGAACTTTCCAAAATATTCTTAAAAAATTCACAGAGGTCTCAAACCTGGACAATTCCTGTATCAGGGTGACACAGAATTTTTTATTGGTGAATATATTATAATTTTTAAGAATTGCCGGACTGTTGAAAAAGCACTGTTTTTATGCCAAATCCTGCATCTCTCTCCAACTGGGATCCACAGTTTGGGGAAGATCTCTTTCCGGACCATCCCGAAGTCTTTGGGAGACACCCGTGCCCTCTTCCATAAGATCAAGACCCTCTCTCGGATAAACCCTTCTCAAAGCCATATTGATTATGATGCCGACTTCGTTACGAAAGTCTTCATTTTCACCAACAGCTCTAAAGACCGTACTCAAAAATTTATCATTTTCTATTAAATCCAAAACTTCACGACCCTCAACATTGTAGGATTCCACGGCTTTAAAGGAAGAGGCCATCCAATCCTCCAGCCTCCCGGCCTCATCTCCCAACTTGGCTTCCTCCCACCATTTTAAAAGAAGTTCCCAACCCCAACGACCCTCAAAATGCTTTTTTGTAATACTGTAAAAAACCCTTTCCCTGAAAGCTCTGTTTCCCCACCATCTGAGAGTGAGAACAGAATCGAGAAAACGACTTTCCACAATCTGAAGTATTTCATCACTGCTTTCAGAGTGAGCCTGTAAAGCCACGGGGTTGAACCCTGCTCTCCTCAAAGAGAGAATTTCCCAGGACGCAAGATCCGGTTCACTGATACCAAGAGCTTCTTCCAGTTCCCTGAAACTTTGAACAAATCTTTTATTTGTCTTTCGGATAGATTCCCTTGCTATTCCCAAAACAGACCTCCTAAGGATCTTGGATGAGGACAGGTTTATGGCAAAAGCATTGATAGAGAAAAACAAAAGCACTGTGAAAATGATGGTTGTGGACAATTTCATTTTGGATACCCCCATTATTTAACTGATTTTTTTATCATTACGCCTGCTTCTACTCCAGCCTGTTTGAAACCTCAACATCTTTCAAATACAATCACTATAAGAGGTTCTGTTCGTATTTTTCAATAATTTTGTAACCCATTGTAATTTTTACACTAAATCAGTTCCCTATAATGATAATGAGAATTCCTTTTAATTTGTCATATAAATAATTATTTGCCCCGACAGATTATAAATGAGAAAATGGGACCCTCATGCCTATTTACGAGTACAAATGTCTAAACAAAGAGGGGAAAAACACAAAAGGCATTGTCAATGCCGACAATATCCGCTCGGCCCGACTCAAATTAAAAAAAGACGGTCTTTTTATTATCGAACTCAACGATAAAACAAAACAACAGAAAAAGAAAAGAGCCGGTCTCTCATCCAATAAAAAAATCAGTATCGAAGACCTTTCCAATATGACCCGCCAGTTGGCCTCCCTTATCAAAGCCAGTATTCCCCTGGTTGACGCTTTACAGGCCTGCTCCGACCAAATGGAAAACCCCCTGTTAAAAGAGGTTTTGGCTGACTGCAAAAGCCAGGTGAATGAAGGAAACCCCTTTCATAAAGCCCTGAGAAAATATCCAAAGATCTTTAACAATATTTTTATCTCCATGTGTGAAGCCGGTGAAATGTCCGGAACACTGGATGTGATTCTGTTACGACTGGCGGAGTTCACCGAATCCCAGGCTGAACTGAACTCCAAGATCAAATCAGCCATGCTCTATCCGGTGATTATGTTTGTTTTCATGCTCCTCATTCTGGCGGTCATGTTTATCTTTGTCATTCCCCAAATGATGAGCATCTTTGATGATGCTGAAATGAAACTGCCCTGGTACACCCTGGCGGTGATTGATTTCAGCTCCTTTCTTGTAAACTACTGGTGGTTGATTTTAATAACAGGAGTGGGAGGAATTTTCAGTTTCATACAATGGACAAGATCTGAAAATGGAAGACCCAAATGGGATGCCATTAAACTGTCCTTGCCCGTATCGGGAAAACTGACCCGTATTATTGCCGTCTCCCGTTTTGCCCGTACTCTGTCCACCCTTCTCTCAGGGGGCGTTCCCATGCTCAACGCCATGGACATTGTCAAAAATGTGGTCAATAACCATGTTCTGGCCAAGGCCATCAGGGAAGCCCGTGACAATATCAGTGAAGGGGAATCCATCGCCGGTCCCCTGAAGAAATCCAATCAGTTCCCCCCCATTGTTATCCACATGGTGGGGATCGGGGAAAAAACCGGTGAACTGGAAAAAATGTTAAATCAGGTCAGTGAGACCTATGATTTTCAGGTTAAAAACCAGGTAAATGGTCTAACTTCTATCCTGGAACCCATTATGATCATTATAATGGGATGCGTTATCGGCCTTATCGTCTTCTCTCTCATGGTGCCCATGTTTGAACTGGCCAATATCACCGGCTAGTAGACTGTTGTGCCTCCCAAAGTCCAATGAGGTAAGAATTTAAGGATAGTGTGACTGACCTGCTCCAATATGAAACTGAATGTTTCACAAGGCACTTGAAAAACAAACCTACCGGAATATAATGGAGTTGATGGACTGATCGTGTTTGAATTTCACGAAGTTTTTCCAAAGATCACTGTTTCAGTCAGAATTGGCTTAAAACAAAAGGACTGTGGAAACAAAATAAAAAAAGTCTTTTAGTGTGTTGTTAAATTTAATAATTATATTGAAGACCATTTGTTTTTCATGTGACTTTCATAGAGAAATTCCATGAAAATTCAAACCGGATCAGTATAAATGCTATCAGGGAGAGTATTATGACTGTGAAAAATAACCGTGGATTTTCCTTAGTTGAAATCATGATTGTCCTGGTCATCATTGGTATCATCGCATCCTTTATGGCAAACCGTCTCTTCGGAGGTCTGGACAAAGCCAAAGTGAAAAATGCCAGGGCCATGATACAAAGATTATCCGATGGCCTTGAAATGTATAACACGGATTGCAACTCTTATCCCACCTCTGAACAGGGTTTGAAAGCCCTGATCTCGGAACCACAGGGAGAGCCTCCCTGTGAAGCCTGGGGACCCGACTCCTACCTGAAAAAGATTCCCAAAGATCCCTGGGGAAGAGACTACATTTATGAATCCGATGGAATTGAATTCAATATTATCTCCTTTGGAAAAGACAAACGCCAGGGTGGTTCAAAATTCGCAAAAGATATCTCCTATAAAGACCTCTAACCCATTGTTTGAACTATCCAGCCCGATGAATTCGGGTTTTCAGGTGTTTCAAAAGAGGAAAATCATCAATTTTTTAATTCCGCTCTCTGTAAAGATTCCATCAAGGTTACCTGGAAATCCTCCGGGGATCTCAC
>CBDCNX010000006.1:0-23126 GCA_965219545.1 Bdellovibrionales bacterium | reverse complement strand
TCGGCGTGATATTGAGGACCGAAGCCACTTCTGAGCGAGTATGACCACAATCTTTCAAAATAAGAGTCATGGCTCAAACAACTTCACGACCCCGGTACTCCAGAACGGATATGAGACTGTAAATACTTCTTATCCTCTTCCTTGAGAATAAAGGCTTTCATAATGGAATTGTAACAACAATAAAAATGAAAATTAAGTCTAAAAAAAAGGGAAAAAATTAATTTGTTAGACTTTAGTCAATCCATGGGTCATTTGCCAAAGTGGTACTACTGTTCTTCAATCATTTCCGGAACGAGAACGGGATCTTTGCAGACATAAAATTCATCTCCCGACAAAGAGATCTTTCCAAACTCGGTTCGGACAACTCCTTCTTTATCTTTCAATGAAATGCTCATTTCTTTTAAAAAATTATAGGGTGCCGTGGATTCAAAAGCAATCTTATTCCCCGGCCACCAGGAGACTCTTCCCGTATAATCCATTGGTCGGCCCTGGGAGTCAGGATCGGCTTCTTTCCTGAGCAATTCTTCAATGATTTGTTCCTCTTTTTTTTCATCGGAGACCAGACTTGTACGATAAATTCTCATTCGAAAGGGTGCATTACCGGTCCAAAAATTGTCCAAAGCAATCACAACAGAGCCATCAATAATCTTTTTATCATACGAGGCTCCATTAATGTTGAGAACTGTTGAGGAGGTCTGTTCCAGAATAACCACAAAGTCCAGAGGTTTTCGATTATAAAAAGTGCTGCCCCGGCACACAAAACGAGCTAACTGATAACCTGTGGGCATCATCTTTGAAAGAGCCCTGGTTGTAAAAAAAAGAAGGGATAGACTTATTAAATATTTCATCTCAGATGTTCCTTATAATTGTTATACTGATCGTGTTTGAGTTTTCATGGAATTTTCCTGAGAGATCATTTATTCTATGCTGAATTTCTTTAGCCAAAATCCGCTTAAAACAAGTGGTCTCTCAAAATAGCATGAAAAATAAATGATCTTTAGTATAAATACATGGTTTCCAAAACAAAAGACAAAAAACAATTATAAACGAATTAAAGTGAGAAAAAAAGAACTTTTGAAAAAAACATGATTGTTTCATGGAAGGCAGGTAATTGGTTTTCGGGGTGACTGAACTAAAAAACTTTTAGAAAAAATCTTACTGATTGTCTTTAAAATTTTCTCAATGGAAAAAAGTTCATTTAATTCCTTAATTTGTGATATATACTGACTGTGTTTGAAATTTTAAACATGATTAGTATAGAGAAAAAAAGGAAAGGGGAATGGATCAGCGTACTAAAATGCTTTCCACCACGATGGTTAAACTTCTGAACCGGGGAGCTGAGGAAAACATCCGCCGAATTCTTGGCAGAACCCATGATGCCGATGTGGCTTCTGTGCTTGAGGTTATGGATACAGGGGCCAGAATTTCCATTTTCCAGATGATTCCAGACAAACAGAGGCAGTCAAACATTCTCAGTCACATGGGTAAGAGTTTTCAGGCCGAAATAGCCCATGTTTTTGAAATACATGATCTGCAACAGCTTATCGGCAATATGGACAGTGATGATGCCGCTGATCTGCTGGGTCATCTTCCCGATGAATTGTCCCAGAGAGTTCTCAGTGGTCTCCGTAAGGATGAGTTACAGGAAGTGGAAGAACTGATGAGTTACCCCGAAGACTCGGCAGGTGGTCTGATGAGTTCGGAGTTTTTAACAATCCATGAGACTTTGAATGTGGAGGATTCCATAAAAAAGATTCAGGCCATTGATGAAGATCTGATTTCCTTTTACATCTATGTTGTTAACGATGCCTCCCAACTTGTGGGTGTCCTGAGTCTTAAGCAACTTCTGTTATCCCGTCCACAGGAAATTCTTAAAGATGTTATGTCCACGGATGTGATTACCGTGGACATTGCCACGGATCAAAATGAGGTGGCAAGGATTGTTGAAAAATACGACTTTCTCTCTTTACCTGTTATCAATAAAAAGCGGGAACTTGTGGGTGTGATCACAGTGGATGATGTTATTGACGTGATTCGGGAGGAAGCCGCAGAGGATATTCAGGCGATGGGCATGGGGGGGGCCGATTTGGATGAATCCTATTGGACCCATATAAAATCCCGGATTCCCTGGTTGTTGATAGCCTTTATAGGTGGGGCCTTTTGTTATTTTTCAATGTGGACCACTTTGAAACCCTTTAAAATTGATTATAAATTACAGAATGCCCTCTGTCTTCTTCCCTTGAGCTTTTTTTTAGTCTCCACCCTCAGCAGTCAGACGGTGACCATGTTAGTGGGTTTTTTAAGAATCCATATTACCAGTACTGAAAAGTCCTGGTTGGATCTTAAAAAAGAAATCACCGTGGGTTTAAGTCTCATGACCCTGTTAAGTCTTTTGTTTGTCGGTTTCAGTTACGCAATCCGAAGTTTTATCCCTGTTCCCATAAGTCTTTCCGTCGTTTTGGCTGTTCAGTTGCTTATGACTTTATTTCTTGCCATTTCCCTGCCCCTTTTTATCCATCGACTCAATTTTAACCCTATTGTATCAGCCCCTTCACTGAGTGCCATTCTGTCCAATATTTTCTCGGTGACCATTCTTATCTTTTACTATGCCGTCTGGTAAATTTATCAATCTTCGCAGAAAGGTTTTTAAGGAATCGGATGTCATTATTGATTCTTTGAATACAAATGGTGAAAAATTCAGTTTCAAGGCTGGAAATGCCCTTGGAAGCCAACGTCGTTTTCCGGGAGGGGTTCTTGAACCACTGAATTTTGTGGAGTTGTTTTATACCCGAAGCCGATCGGGTTATTTGTATCTCAGAGAGGCCAGGTTGATTTATGGTTTTCATGGTCTTCGCGGGAATTATGAAAAACTTGAAACCGGGTTTCATTTCTTAAAGCTTATTTCCAGTGGAAGCCGTGAAGGGCTTTCCGATAATAAATCCCTTTTTGATCTCCTTGGAAACAGTCTGAAAACTCTGGAAAAAATTGAAAATCAGGACTTCAATCCCTCTGATATTCAATCTCCCGAAGACTCCACAAAAGGGGAGTTGAAATGTTCAAACCAAATCAAAAGAGTTAAACTTCACTTTGAAGTCAAGTATCTTTACTATCTCGGTTTCTTATCCCCGGATTCAGACACGGAGAGGTTTGTTCGCCTCCCTGTGGAGCAATATCATCAGATTGGATTGACAGACGAGGAATTTAACCGTTTGGATCGGATGATTTCCAGGCAGTTAAAAGAGATCCTATACTGATCGTGTTTGAAATTTCATGAATTCCGTGAATTCAATTTGTGGATTCTACCTTTCAAAGTTCATTTATTGTCTTTTCGGGACGGCCATCCATGGAAAATCAGAAAAAATCATCAGTCCTGTCCTCAAGTTATCAGGATATTTGTCCGATATCCCTTTAGGGTATGTTCTCATTTGCATGGATTGATGTCAGTAACCATTCATTCAGACCCGATGGTTTAAAATAAGTTTTTAATGATGTCTGAGTTGATTCTATTGACGTTCCTATTCAAATGAGGACGGGTCTGGTGGAAATAAGGGGATCTGTTGAATAAATCCATTTTTTCAAGTGTTTTTATTTTCTGTCTGTCTGTTCTTGTTCCGCTAGTCGGCTATCAAAACTGTAGTCAACTGTCCGGGAATCAGGAAACTCCGGATCGTTTATCATCAAATACCCGGAACGATCCATTTTTGAATAATAAAGACTCAGCGGGAATGTCTTTTGGAGAAAGAGACATAAATTCCGAAGACGCTCTTTCGGTGAAAACTTCTTATGATACTGAATCTGAACCACTTGAGATTTACCTTGCACCTGACGGTGATAATTCCCAATCGGGTTTGTCCGTTGATGAACCCGTTCTGACATTGGAACGGGCTGAGGCCCTGGTTGCAGCCGATGGAGGACATCGTGACGTGATAGTTTATATTGCACCAGGGAGGTATTTTGGGCAAAAAATCACATGGACAACAACAATGCTGAATCATTCTATCACATTTCGCCGCCTCTTTAGTGGCGGGGATCGTCCGGTTTTTGACGGTTGTCTTGTTCCACCACCGGCCCCTGCTGAAGAGTGTCCCGGGGGAACCTGGTTTAAATTGACCCATTCCCGTGGAGAGGCCACAAATCTTCGTTTTGAATACATTCGGGTGGAGAATTACCAGACGGCGATCAGCTTAAACGGAAGTCGCAATCAGGAATCCACTTCAAACAGTCATAACCGTATTTATGGTTGTTATTTTTTCAATATTGGCAACGATTTTAATTCTGAACTCAAGCCATCCACTGCGGCTGTTCGCCTTGTCAACTCGGATGACAACCGGATTGTCAATAATCATTTTGTCCGAATTATCAATGCCAGTCGTGGTGGTTTATTGCACGCCATTTATGTTGCCCATATGTCAGATCGAAACAGTATTTTAAGAAACCGTTTTTGGTTTGGTACCGGGGATCCGGTGCGTGTTCGCGACTACTCAAACGACAACACTATCAGTAACAACCGTTTCATTCAGATTGGAACCGAGGCCGGTTATACTGATTGGTACTGTGATCATGATGAACGTGATGACTGCACGAAACAGGGTCCTGAGTGTCCATCCTGGGGAAACCAGTTCAGGAACAATTTTCTTGATGGAACAATGAAATGCAAAACACTTCGTGGTTTCCATTACTATCAGGATGACACCACCAGTGGATGTGTTGCACCTACAGGTAAACGGAGACTCCGTACCAGCGGTAACACTGTGTCTGACTTGCCCTGCTCGGCATACTGATGGGAACAGGGAGATTTGTAGCAGTCAAAAGTCTGAATACTTCTTTTCCAAGGCTAAGGCTGACTATAGACTAAAAACCCAGAATTTTTAGACGATTGTCTATTGTTTCCTCATAAGCACTTTTGTATTCCTGAGGTAAGAAACTTTTTTCAATCAGTTTTTTCCAGAGGGGAACAGCTTCTGAAAACTTTTTCAAAATGGATTGAACGACTTTTTTTGGGATACTCATACGTTCAATGGCAAAGTAATCTATGAGATCATTTTTTTTTAGCCGATTTTTTCTTCCTCTAATGGGTAGAGCCAAGTCTTCCTCAGAATTTTTCAGGACTAATTTTGAACTAACCAGGTCATAGGCGGGACTTAATCTTGTGATTCCCTCCTGGGTTGTGATAAGAGAAAAGTTTTTTAGATGCATATCCTCGTTTCCAACCAGGTATGAAAAAAGAGTTCGTTTAAAAAGTTTTATGTTTTCCACAGCCGGAAAAGTGCAAAATTTTTTAATTACTTTTACAATATTTTCCATAGAAGAGTCATACTTTGTCTCTCTTGTTTTTCCAGAGAGTTGTGCAAAGTCTTCCACTGGAAGTTTTCTGTTTTGGCCGATTCTATCAAAACGTTTTATAAAATATGAAAGCCCTCCTCCTTTACAGTAAATCAAGCCGTGTAGTGGGGTTTTAATTCCGGAGATTTCAGCCATTTTCATTGTGAGGCCTTCATTTTCAGGAAGTGACTTAAATGATGGAGATTGTGGTTTAAGGATGTATTTTCCGGACTTTTCAACAATTTTAAAAGATCTTTCTTTTTTACTGAAAACAACACTGAGCTTTGGTTGCATCCCCTGAATGGAGATTTTCATTGCATTCAATCGGGCCTGTTCCCATTGTTCTTCATTTGTGTATGGAAAATCCTTTATTTCGTTGAGCCCCTTTGCCAAAAAAGATAAGCCTTTATGGGAATAGCGTTTTAATTCATTTATTTCTTCGTATGTAATAGGACAGGTTCTCATGTTTTTCCTTTGTACTGATCCTGTTTAAGAGTGAATGATCTTTAATCAGTTAATGTAACAGATCCAACCAGATCCCCACCAACAGCAATCAGTTGACTTAAATAGTCCTTTTTATCTATTTTTTTTTGTTTTAACAGAGCTTCAAGTTGAGGGCCTTCGGGAAGAAGCCCGTCAAAAAATGGGGGAAATTCTTTATAAGAATATTTTCTTTTTGTTGTTGGCATTGTCAGGGATATTCCCGGTTCTTTGTATTTTTCATGGTATTCAAACTCATAGGTTTTATTGTCAAATTCCGTTAAGGTTCCAGCATGAATTTTTTGATAATACACTTGTGCCATTCTCATTTTTTACTCCCGGAGTAAGTTTCCATCAATGGACTTTGTATTGAGATATTCATGTTCAGGGTGTTTAGTATTTGAATCAGAGTTTTTAGTTGAACGGACTGTTTCCCCTTTTCAATATCATAGACGACGGTTTTTCCAACCCCTGAGAGATCGGCCAGTTGTTTTTGGGTGAGTTGACTTTTTTTTCTGTGAAATCTGACAAGTTCTCCAATTTGACCCATGTCTGTGGCCTGATTCGATTTGTTGGGGGCACTTTCATTTTCTCTGTCAGGTTTTTCCGTTTGGTTTGTTTCTGCGACTCTGGGAACAGTCTCTTTTTTTTTCTGCAAACGAGTGTTATGAATCCTTACCATATTACTGTTATAACAGGAATTTTTTTTGAATTCTACAAAAAAATTATCAATAAAAAAAGAATTTATTATTTTTTACTGTCATAGCAGTAATTAAATCAGAATTAAGTGATAAAACTGGATATTTATAAAAAAATAGCCATTTTTACTGTTAAAACAGTAAAAATTAATTTAAAAAATGGGAACCTTCCATTTGTTTTAATGATTGAGGTGGGGAGCCCGGCATATTTTATTCCATTGGCAATTTTCACAGATTTTGTAATCTTTCGGTTTGGGTTGAAATTTTCCCTGCTTGAGATTTTTTAAAATTTCTCCTATCAATTCTCTGGTGTCTGAAAACAGATTTTCAATTTTTGGATCAGAATTTTTCTTTGAGGGTAGAAAATCAGCAGAGGCTTTATCTGAAAAAAAACCTTTACTGCGGTCTGTTTTTTTCAAAATAAAATAAAAGGCGGCCACCACGTTTTTTGGTTCATTGTCCAAAGCCCCATCAATCAGGGCCAGACTGTAAAGAACCAATTGAAGCTGACCTTTTCTCAACCAGGATCCAAACTGAACCAGATCTGTTTCACTTGTTTTGTAGTCAATCACCGCAAACTGATCTTTTCCATTATAATCAATGCGGTCAATGTAACCTCTAAAGGGAAAATCCCCTTCATCGGAAAAACAAAAACCTTTATCCGTTATTTTAATTTTTGTTTTAATTTCTTTTTCCACATCATAGGTTTGGGTGAGGGGGTATTTTTCACGCCAGGCCCTTTCTGATTCCATGAATCTCAGGATCAATTGAACATAAAAGGGTTTTTGAAAGGCCCAGGTTTCCTGACTGTAAACTTCCATTTTCATGGCTTTTCTTGTTTTTTCAACCAGGGCTTCCACTTCATTCTGACTGAGGGAAAAAGTTTTCCCGGTAACCACTTTTTCGCAGAGAGAATGGAGCAGACTTCCACGGGTCATGAAGTCAATATCAATATCCAGACTTGGATTTTTTTTAAGATGCAGTTTGTTTCTGGCAAAAAAGCGGAAGGGACATTTGAAATATTCTTCAAGGGAAGAGGCGGACAGTGACAATTGGGATACTGTCAGATCTTCAGGTTCACATTGCCCCTTATCCATTTTCAATCCCTTTTTTAAAACTTTTAGGTTTTGGTCCAAAGAGGATTTCTCCTGTTCCATTGGTTTTTTGGACTCTTTGGATTCTCCATTATTTTTTATTTTAAGATCCGGATTGTATTCCATAATTTCATCCCATCTGGTTTTGGCAGGGGAAGCCAGTTTGTTGGGATTGTTTTTTTGAACAACTCTGTCCAGCCAGAAAGAACCGGGAGCCTGAAACTGTCCTGAAAAATCTGTTTCACTGTGGGAGAAAATAATTTCAGAGGCCTTTTTGAGTTGGAACCATTGAAGTTGTTTGACCAACCGATGATTGTCGGCATGGGGCAGATTAAAGCCGAATTTGACTTTGATGGACTCCACATCCATCCAGGTTAAAGCGGTGTTGTGATTTTCTGTCAGATTGTTTTCTGAAAGGCCCAGGACAAAAATTTTCTTTAAAGCCGGACTCATGGCCGTATCCACAGACAAAACAAAAACTCCATGGGCTTTGGCAGGTAAAATAATTTTTTCCGTGCGGGCAAAATAAGTTTCAAAAACCTGTAGCCATTTTTCAAAACTTAAAACTTCCATCACTGGTTTAATTTCATCAAAGTCAGAAAGGTATTGGGAGAGTTCTTTTTGTTCCTCATGGGTGAGTAGGGAAAAAGCCCACAGGAGAAAGTCCTCAAAGGGAACTTCCCGGCGATCCTTCGGACTTTTGGGAATCTGTTTTTTCACTTCATTGAGACGGTTAAAATCACTGACATCATAGATGTTTTCAAATGTTCTTTGAAATGTTTTGTATTCAATCTTTGGTTCTTTTTGTCTGCCGTAAAGAACCTGTTGGCCGTCAAAACGATTCATTTTCCCAAGGGCCAGTCTCATTTTTGATAACCAGATCTGGGATGATTCCATTTGGGACAGGGGAGTTACAAGGGTTTTATTGACAGGGATCCCCTCGATATCCAGAAACTCGCTGAGGGTTGGCCAGTAATTTTCAATGGCCGGTGAAACAATTCCAATTTCGTGAGTTGAAAGCCCCTGTTCAAGCCATTTTCTGACTCTGGCCACAGCTTCTTTGACTTCAGAGAGCATGGATGGATATTTCAGGAAATGTCTTTGGGTTTGGGGTATTTCACAGGAATAATTTTTAGGCTGACAGCGATTGAGCAGATCATAATAGGGTGAATCGGTTTTATCTGAGACCGGACCGGGAACAATAACATCCACTTCCTGCCATCGGCTGAGATTGACAATCAGTTCGGCTTCCAGATTGTCCATGGCCAGATCCAAATCAAAAACCACGGGTTTGGAATCAAGTCCTTTGATTTCATCGTTAACAAGCAGAGCCTTGATCCACTCTCCCGGGATTATTTTTTTTTTATTGAATTTTTCCCATATCTGAAAACCCAATTGGTACCAGTGATACCAACGCTGTTTTGCTTTTTTGTTTTCTTTAAACCAATGATCCATGGAGTCAGTGCCGTAATAATGGCAGAGAAGGGGAAGGATTTGCCCCAGTGTCTTGTAGGCCCGTTTGGCATCTTTTGGGGAAAGTCCAAAGGTCTTTGCCCGCACTTCCCCTTCCATCCATTTTTCAATAAAAAGGGAGGCAAAAGAAGTGGGAAGAACCTGCCAACCGGGGTCTGTTTTTAATAATTGTTTTTTCCAAAGCTCACTGGCCCGTAAAACCCGGTCATTGTAATTCACAGAGGCAAAAGAGTTTTCAAGTGATTTTTGTATTTCAGATCTGCTTTCCAGATCGCTGACCACCCAGAGTCGTTCTCCGGGAAATTGACGGATCAACTCTTTTTTTTGATCGGGACTTTTTACCAAATGACAGTTCAACATAATTTATGAGGTTATACTAATTATGTTTGATTTTCATGGAATTTTTTCAAATGAATCACAGACCAGGTGTAGTGGCGACTGTCCCTATCCTCTTTTTGTTGGATATGAATCTGAATTTTTTTCCAATCCAGGGGGAGTTGGGAAATTTTTAAGCGATCCGCCCACTCGATAAAGACAAGAGCTTTTTTGTCGTTAAAAAGATCCCAGAAGCCTGTGCTTTCAAGATCTTCATCGTCCTTCAAACGATAAAGGTCCACATGGTAAATTTTTTCAAAAGACTTTGTCTGATAGTTATTTATCAGTGAGAAGGTGGGGGAGAGGACTTTCTCTTCTCCCAAAAGCTGAATAACAGTTTGAACAAAAAATGTTTTGCCAACACCCAGATCACCGGAGAGAAGGACAAGGGTTCCCGGCTTAAGTTCTCTGATGAGTTCTTGGTTACACCATTGGCCTAATTCACGGGCTTTAAGGTTTTCAGTCGTTGTTTTCATCTTATACATCTTCTTTTTTTTAGAAGATCCTGAAAATCCATGGACTTCAAAGGAAAGATTTTTCATAATGAGTAGAATTTTCAGTTGAGGTTTTTTTCCAGAAGGGAAGCCATTTTTTTTGCGTGATCGGTGATTTCTTTTTTGTTTGGCCCTTCCACCAGAACCCTGACCAGGTTTTCAGTACCTGAATAACGGACGAGCAAACGCCCTTCCCCTTTGAGGTTTGATTCAATACTTTCTTTCAGATCGTTAAACCCCTTGATCTTGTTAAACTCGAATTGATTTTTAATTTTTTTATTGATTAAAATCTGGGGAACTTCTTTCATGATATTCGCAAGAACACTGAGTTTTTTTCCGGAAGATTTCATGACAGCCAGAACATTGAGGGCGGCCACACAACCATCCCCCGTTGTGGAGTGTTCAAGAAATATGATATGTCCTGACTGCTCTCCTCCCAGGATATAACCCTCTTTTCGCATTGTTTGGATCACATTTTTATCACCCACTTCCGTACGCACCACCTGAATGTCATTTTTATTCATCAGCTTATCCAGGGCAAAATTGCTCATGTGGGTGGCCACGATGGTATTTTTTGGCAATTTTCCTATTTCTTTTAAATGGATGGCCGTGATAGCCAGGATATGGTCTCCGTTAATAATCTGCCCCTTCTCGTCGGCCATAATGACCCTGTCGGCATCGCCATCCAGACTGATTCCCACATCGGCCCGTTCCCTGATAACAGTTTCGGCCATTCCATTGGGGTAAAGGGCTCCCACTTTGTCATTCACATTAAGACCATTGGGTTTGTCGCCGAGAACAACCACTTCCGCTCCCAACTCCTGAAAAACCGCAGGAGCCACCTTATAGGAAGCTCCATTGGCACAGTCTAAAATGATTCTCAGGCCCTCCAGAGTGTACTTCAGGGAAAAGGTGTTTTTAATATCCACGATGTAGCGACCGGCGGCATCCTCAATCCGTTTTGTGCGACCCAATTGGTTTCTTCCAGCCAGTAAACTTTCCATATTTGTGTCAAAGACGAGTTTTTCAATTTCCTTTTCCATTTCGGAGGAGATCTTAAAACCGTCGTTGCCAAAGATCTTTATACCATTGTCATAGAAAGGATTATGGGAACCTGAAATTATGATGCCTGCATCGGCTCTCATGTTTCTTGCCAGAAAACCAATTCCAGGTGTTGGAAGGGGACCCACAAGGTGGACGTAAACCCCCATGGAATTCAGTCCACTGGTCAGAGCCAACTCCACCATATAACCGGAAAGGCGGGTGTCTTTACCGATAACCACTTTGGGGTAAGAACTTTTTCTGGGGCTTTTTCGTATGATATAACCCAGAGCCTGGCCCACTTTTAAAATAATTTCGGGGGTCATTGGAAAGGTGTTGGCCGCAGCCCGAATTCCATCGGTTCCAAAAAGTTTTCTATTCATAGAACGAACCACTAGGCTGTTACGGGGTCGGGATCGCCCATAGCTCCGGTGACTTTGTCTTTTTTTTCTTCTTCACTTTCCTTGATCTGTTTGTCCATTTCCTCTTTGGCCAGTTTTTGTTCTTCAGCCATAGCTGTTTCAAGGTCAGAATGACGTTTTTTGATATCCTCCAGATTTCCGCCGTTGACGATAATAGTGATGTCTTCACCGTCGATAGTTTCAAGCTCCAGAAGAGCCTGGGAAACTTTATGGAGGAAATGAAGGTTGTCACTGAGAATTCTTCTGGCTTTTCTATAACCTTCCATCACAATACGATGAACTTCAGTGTCGATTTCCTTGGCTTTGGAATCAGAATACTCCTTGCGGTTTTGGGACTGCATACCAAGAAAGACAGGTCCCTCGTTTTTCTCATAGGCCAGGGGACCCAGTTTTTCGCTCATGCCCCATTCACAAACCATTTTCCGGGCCATTTCAGTGGCCCGTTCAATATCATTACCCGCTCCTGTGGTGTAATCCTCAAAGATAATCTCTTCGGCCACCCGCCCTCCAAAAAGCATGGCAATCATATTTTCAGCACTGCTTTTGGAGAGATTTAAACGATCCTCTTCAGGTAAAAACTGGGTTAAACCCAAAGCCATTCCCCTTGGGATGATTGTCACTTTGTGAATGGGATCTGTTCCCTTGAGCATCTTTCCCACCAGAGCATGACCGGCCTCGTGATAGGCTGTGATCTTTTTATCCTCTTCGCTGATAGCCATGGACTTTCTCTCTGATCCCATGATGACTTTATCTTTGGCGTGATTAAAATCCCCCATGGTCACTTTGGAGTGATTGTTCCGGGCGGCATTGAGAGCGGCTTCGTTGACGAGATTGGCCAGATCCGCTCCGGAAAAACCGGGTGTTCCCTGGGCCACTTTTTTAAATCTCACATCGCTGGCTACCGGAACTTTTTTGGCGTGAACTTTGAGAATTTTTTCACGACCATTGATATCCGGCTTGTTCACAACCACCCGACGATCAAAGCGTCCGGGTCTCAATAAAGCAGGATCAAGAACGTCAGGTCGATTGGTGGCTGCAATAATAATGACCCCGTCATTACTTTCAAAACCGTCCATTTCCACCAGCATTTGGTTGAGGGTTTGCTCTCTTTCGTCATGGCCTCCTCCCATGCCAGCTCCCCGATGTCTGCCCACAGCATCAATTTCGTCAATGAAAATCAGGCAGGGAGCATTGCGTTTACCCTGCTCAAAAAGATCCCGGACACGACTGGCTCCCACTCCCACAAACATTTCCACAAAATCTGATCCGGAGATGGTAAAAAACGGAACTCCGGCCTCTCCGGCCACAGCTCTGGCCAAAAGAGTTTTACCTGTTCCCGGAGGTCCCACCAAAAGCACTCCTTTTGGAATTTTACCTCCAAGACTGGTGTACTTTTTGGCATCTTTGAGGAAGTCCACAATTTCATAGAGTTCCTCTTTGGCTTCGGTTACTCCCTCCACATCTTCAAAAGTCACCTTGTTTTTATTTTCCGTGAGAAGTCTGGCCTTACTCTTGCCAAAGGACATGGCCTTGCCCCCTCCCACCTGTAGTTGCCTCATGACAAAGAGAAACAATCCGAAAATAATGAGAATGGGTAGATAGTTCATCAGAAAGACCATCATGAAGGAATTTTTGGAATTGGATTCATATTTTGGGGTGATATTGTTTTGTTCAAGGAGTCTGGCCCCCTGTTCCCCGATATTGCCTACAATATTGAATTCTTTACCACCAAGCTCCTTGACGTACTCATCTTTTATAACGCCTTTGATTTCTCCGATCTCACCTCCTGAACCCACATCCTTAAAGGTTATGCTTTTCACTTTTTCGCTTTCAAGAGCGTTGCGGAATCGGGGATAATCAAAGTCAGTAATTCTGGATTTTTTGTTTTTCTCATAAGTTTGAACAAGGATGATGACAAGAACAACGGCAAGGACCCAGAAGGCCATGGAGCGGGAGGTTTTCATGAAAAATTCCTTTCATTTTCTTTTACACTGATTCTGTCCGGGTTTACACTCATTCGTCCTGCGTCAACGTCCCAAAGAGAACCCAACAACTTGAATGTGTGTTTTTTTTTCTCTGTGTCAAGTCGTTTTAGGATTTCGTTAATATGGGAAAATCCATAATTTTTAAGACCTTGGAACTTCATATAAGAAGCCAGAACCTGTCTTTGCTGAATTCTGTTTAAACCCAACAGTTCACTTAAAACCACCTGGTCTTCCTGAAAACAGGCTTTAAGGGAAACAGGGGGCTGGGAAGCATTGACCAGAATATCCAGAGAGCGGGCCAGGGAGGATAAGGCACCGGGGTATTTGTCCTGAAGATCCCCAAGCCATTTCTTTCTGATCCAGTTTCGAAGAGGTTTTTGGCTTTCATTACTCGGATCTTCAAGCCAGGTTCCGGCACAGGAGGATAAATATTTTTTCAATTCATCCCTGCTAAACTCCAAAAGAGGACGTAATTTCTGATCGCTGATAAAAGACATGGCCTGAAGACCTTCCGGTCCCACTCCCCTTAAAAGTCTGAGTATTCTGGTTTCCAGGAGATCATCCCTGTGGTGGCCTAAAACCAAAAAATCAAAAGATTCTTTCACAAGAAGGGACTCCAGAAAAGCGTAACGTTGATCTCTGAGGGCGGCTTCTGAGTTTTCTGAAAACCTGTTTTCACCGTTGTCCCCGGAATCATGGAACGTGTTATCAGAAGGGGATGGCGTTTTTTTCCGGAGACCGTTGCTGAAAAAAGGCAGATCCCGTTTTTTACAATGAAATTTGATAAATTCAAAAGCGTTTTCCCTGAAATCATCCTGAAGAGGATCCTCACTGGGACCGTGATGATAGTGAGCCACGGCAAAATCAAAGCTGAAATGTTCCCGAAAATGAAGGTAAACATGGAGTAAGGCCATGGAATCAAGCCCGCCACTGACAGCCAGCAAGTGACGTTTTTTTTCGTAGGGTCTTAATTTTTTTGTCAGTTTGTTGAGAAGATTCATGACTCCTTTGCAGGCTTGTCAGGAAGGGATTTTTTTGAAGGGGATTTGTCAGTGTCGACTTTCTCATTTTTATTTTTCGGTATGAATTCTATATCCGCCCGAATGGAAATTCTGTGATCACTGAGAGTTTTCTTAAACTCTTTGACCAGATCAATTTTCTGTATAAGCTTTGAAAACTCACCACTGATTTTTTGTAGAACATCATCTTTGGATTTCTGAATGCCTTTTAAAACCTGGGTGACCATTTCTTTGGGAAGATTGAGGTTGGATAGATAAATTTTTAACTGTTCTTCTGAAAGAAGAGGGGAGGAAAGTCCCGTGGCCACTATTTTTTTAAAAAGCTCTGAAACTCCTTTCTTTTTTTCTCCATGGTCTTCATCCCAGTTGAGTTCCACTTTTTCTCTTTCCATTTTGTCACCCTCCATGAAATTCGGTCCTTTGTTGTAATAGAATTATGAATCTTTCTTAATTTTATACTAAAACTGAAATTATGTCATTTTCCATAAAGTTCGGCTACCCGCTGGTGATAACTTTTCATCATTGAGGGGAGATTGACGCTGAGGATCGTTTTGGTTATAAGCCCGGGAACAAAAAGACCAAAGGACGCTTTGACAAAATACTCTGCTTCAGTCTGGTTTTCTTTTTTGGTCAGTTTCCAGTGCCCGTTCATCTCCTTAAAAAGATTACCCTTTAAAAAAGTCCATGAAACCTCTTTGGGACGGGTTTCCCTGTGTTCATTGATGTACTGAAAGTCCTTGATGAGTGATATCCGGTACTCCACCTTCTTACAATTTTCCTTATCTTCAATCACTTTACAGGACTCAACTTCATTGAGAAATTTTGGATAATTTTCATAATCAATAAGAATGTCAAAAAACTCTTCCGGACTGCAATTGAAAATTTCAGTGTGTCTGACTTCAGCCATTGGTTTTATTCATACCATATGACAATGAGAATTTCAAAATATACTGAAGACCATTTGTTTTTCATGGAATTTCCCTGAGAGATCATTTATTCTATGCTGAATTTCTTTAGCCAAAATCCGCTTAAAACAAGTGGTCTCTCAAAATAGCATGAAAATAAATGATCTTTAGTATAATCTGAATATTCGACTCCAAACAGAGGTTGATAATCATTCCAACCCATTGATGAATCTGTCTATGGCCTTTATGCGTTTTTTGTTGGAGGGGTGGGTTGATAACCACTGTGATTCATCATTGATAATTTCAGAAAGACGTTCAAAAAATAATTTTAAACCCTTTGGGTCATAACCGGCTCTGTGAGCGAGCTTTAATCCGAATTGATCGGCTTTTTTCTCATGCTTTCGGGAATAAGCAAGAGAGAGTACTGTTCTTCCTTCCAACAATATGTCTTCAAGAATCGGGCCAACGTCCCCGGCTAAAAGTGAAATAAGAAAAAAAAAGCCCAGAGATCGATACAATTGATGAAGACTGTGTTTTTCAACAACATGACCCAGTTCATGTCCGAGAACCCCTGCCAGAATATCCTTTTCCGGAAATTTTTCAACAAATTGGTCAGTCATAATCACTGTCCCGCCGGGCAGGGCAAAGGCATTGGGGCCAAAAAGTGGTATCTTTCTGAAGGTGAGAGTGAAATTATAATCTTTGGTTTCATCTTTTAACGTCCTGGTCAGATCTAAAAAGATTTTTTGAATTTTTATACGTTTGTCTTTGTTGATTTCAGTGGGCTTTGCAAGGAGATCAATCGAGGACAAAGTTCCCCGGTCTAGTTGTTGAATCACAAGGGGTGGAGTGAGTTCAATGGCCACTGAAACTATTAAATCAAGACCATAACGCCATAAAAAGAAAACAAGTCCAAGGGTCATAACAGTTATACTAATGAGTCGCGGATGAAACTGTTCAGCACGATGGAGTCTTTCAGAGTATGTCGTCCCTGTAAGCCTGGAGACTCCCTTATGGTCGTTTGTTTCAAAAAGGGTTTTATCGGGAAAAGTGACTCGTCTCGGTGTGGATCCAAGGGGAGGGGCTATGGATAAAAGATCCAGTGAGGCACTTGTAATCACAAGACCGTGAGAATCCACAGCGTCAACCAGTATTTCTTTTGTGTGATTTTTTTTTCCTTGAAAAGTGTTACGGGTGACAAGTTTTGCTTCCTCTTGTCTGGATGAATGGGGCCGGTAAATCCGTCCGGAAATTGAAAGGTTTTCCATTTATAAGCCGATATCAATATCAATATTGTCAATTCCCTCCACGTCGGTGTACGCATCCCCTAACGTGTCTATTTTATCCAATTGGGTTCCGGTAAAATCATCCAGTGATTGGTTTAAAATAACTTTTGTGTGATCGGCAAGGTATTTTGTCAGACGGATTTTTGTCCAGGGAAGCATGAAACCGAGACTGCAGACAATAACGATCATATTTGAGATTATTATCAATAACAGTTCCGGTACTATAATTGTTGAGCGAAAACGGACGTTGTCCTCCAAAGATATGGAATTGTATATGGCATTGCGTACCATGGCTTTATAGAGAAAAGCCAATGGAATAATTCCGATAATTCCAGTCAGATAAATTGCCGATATGTAATCTCCCATTATATATCCGAAAATGCCCAGAATGGTCCCTGTGACGGTAATCCAGATGAGGCAGGCACCAAAGGCAACATAAAGAGGACCGATGGGGCATTTTATTGAAAACCGGGATGTTCCCAGGAAATAATTATTGAATGAGAACTTTTTAAGTGCCTGGTATTGGAATGGGAAAGCTGTGTATAGAGTCAGTAATGTGAGAAACGGGTAAATGTAAAAAACAAGATAGGCCTTTAAAGTGGTTCCTTTAAAATTAAATCGGATATTTGACCAACTGGACATTCGTGCATTGAAAGTTATGGCACGCACAATCAACCAGGGAATAGACAGGTAAAAGAGGAGTGCCAGGGTTAAACTCAATATCTCGTTGAAGTTAAGTCTGGAGAGTAAATTAAGTCCAGTAACCAAGGCAACAATAAGCAATCGTCCCATAAAAATCTGCCTGCCTGTTGCGTGATAATCAAAATTTCGATCACCTATGTAGGTGTTGTTGTAAAAATATTTGTTTCTTCGAACTTTTGCCCAGGCTGAATAAATACCCAGGGTCACTATGCTTAATAATAAGTTAACAATCCAGATACCAAACCACTCTTTGGTTGTTCCTTTAAATTCAATTTTTTCCACAACGGGATCTGATGTCTTTTCCATTGAGAATTCCTTAATTTTTGTGTAAAAACTTTTCAATTTTTTTGAGTGGATTTAAAGTAAAACCTGCTTTTTTGAGAATAGAATTGATGAAATAGTTTTTAATTGAAATCTCCAGAACTTTTTAGAAAACCTCATTTAAAATCGCATAAATCATTTGATTTCATCAAGTTTATACTGATCGTATTTGAAAGGTATTATCTCCATAATTAAAAAACAGGAAATTTCACACGATCAGTATATCATTGATGATTTTGAGAAAATCACTTTGTAAAAAAATAAACAGTCTTTGGTACAAATCAGTCTCCATGAAATGGACTTAAGTCGGTATAGGTTGTTGGTTTATGGAACCTTTTATTTCTCTTTTTAAAGAGGGCTTCGACCTGAGTCAATAGATCGGCTGAACTGTTTTTTGTAAGCCCCTGTCCCGGTCTGAAAAAATCACAGAAGTTACCCGTTTATAAACCGGGTCGCTGCTTTTTCATTGGAATTTTATTTTCAATCAGTTCAATCCTCTATATCTTTGGATCTTCACCTGTATTGTGGTATTATTGTACTTAAAATGACAACAATAAAAGTTTGTTTGTTTTTCCTGATAGGGTTGTTTTTCCAAACAGCCTTTGGGAAAAACTGTTCTCCGTATAATCCAAAAGATCTCTCAATTCCTTTGTGTCCTGAGAAAGGGACAATGCTCAATGAAACTTTTCCTGCATCAATGGCCTTTGTTTCCACTTCAAATTCAAGTGATTCCGAAAGAAGGGTGGCAACCTGGGAATTTGTTAAAAGTTTCTCTGAAGAGGTTCTTACGGGGGGGAACAGGCCTTTTTATATGCCAGGTGACAAACGTGTTCAAATCAGGATACGAAAACCCAGGTATCCAAAAATTTTTCTTTCCGGTTCCAGGGATGAGTGTTCAGCTTTACAGGCCCATCTGGAAGAAAAGGGGATTGTTTCTGAACAGATTGTTGTCTGTTCAGAAAAAGAAAAATGGACCTGGCAACAGGATTTTATGCAGGGATATTTTAATCCTTCATCGGGACATCCTGTTGTTAAAATAAACAGAGATTATTATCCTGAAAGCACTTCTTACAAGGGAAATACTCGCACTTTTTACAGGGGAAATATTCAGTTTAAAGCACTTGGTCCGGTCATTTCAAAGACCTGTCCCGGTGTTGAAGTTCATGGTATTAAACTTGGAAAGAGCGGTGGCAGTATGGGGGGTAATTTTGAGGGAATTCCGCCTCATTTTTGTGTTGTGGGTAAAGGTGATCTTGGAAGAAAAGAATTTAAAAAGGTGTCAGGAAAAGTTTGTGGTGATGCTGATCTTATTAAAGCCCCCACTTCATTTTTAGCTGTGGGACACACGGATGAAATAATGAAAACCGTTCCTTCGGGGAAACCCCCTCCATGTGATTTTAAGGTTTTAATTGCAGACCAGTCTCTTGGCATGGAATTGCTGGACAAAAACAAAGGACTGCTTTTTGATATCGGTGATCCTGTTATGTCTGATTATTTAAAAAGAATTTCTATTGCCGGAAAAATTTGTGCAGAAGCACTCAGGTTTCGGCAGAAACCTGACGATCAGGATGATGATACCCGGTCTGTATCATTTTTAAACAGCTTTATGAGAAAGATCTTCTCTGTCAACGAAGCCCATGGGAGAATGAGGGTTATTAACTCCCAATCCAGTTCCAATAACAGGCTCCTCACAAAAGCCCCGGATAAGACATCACCTCCCCTTCCCCATCCCTGTGAGGGTGTGACCGGATCTGATTTTATCAGTGGATTGCTTGAATACAGGGACAACAGGGATTTCTCAAGAATTGTTGATAAAAAACTGGATATGTTTGCTGCGGAAGTTGAATCCCGTATCAAAGACAAATCTCCCGAATGTTCATCTCCTGTCATGCGTGTTCCAACACTTTACTATGCCCCCTGGTCTTTACATGACGTGGAACCGGAGGAGAAAAAAATAGAAGGGGCTGAAGCCGAAGCTGTTTTTCCAAATTTAACAAATGGACTGGTTATTGGATCAAAGATTGTATTTCCAAATCAGGTTGTCACTCCGTATAATAATTTCCTGAAGAAAATCGCCAAAGAAACATCCATGTCCCATTCAACTATAAATACAAATTTTCTTCATGAAAAAATGGGGAATTTACACTGTGCCAGTAATTTGGTACGTTACTGCAGACCAAGGAGAAATTGATATGAAATTTTGTCTGATTTTAATGCTTGCTTTTTTTTACACTTCCACGGCTTTTTCGGCTAAACGTGTTTTTTCCTGTTCTTTGGATTTTGATAGCAGCTATGGTTACATGATATCTCTGTCTGATGATGGAAAAGGAAGATTAACCGTTGAATATGATGAAAAAAAATACTTCTGTGATCTCACTATGACCAGTTTTCGTGATTTGAGAGATGGAAGATCCGGAAAAGATCTTTTCAGACTTCACACTCAAAGAACCCAGTGTCATCCTGCTTTACCGAAAGACCTGAATGTGGGGCTTTTTGAGGAAGTGTCTCTTTTGGGTAAAAGAGGATCTGATAATAATCATGAATATTTTGCCAGTCTGTTTGAGGGTTATCCACCTGTTCTTTGCAAAGTTTCAATGATTGATGAAGAGAATTTTTATAAACTCAAAAATATTGAGCGTGTTCCCTCAAGTCATGGAAACAGAAAAAAGAAAAAATCAAAACCCCTTCATGTTCTAAAAGAGAAGATAAAAAAATATCTGAAAAAATAGAAATCATTCAATTCCTCTATGGGGGATAGACTGTCCGGTTTGGGTTTTCCGGTTTTTTCTCTCTGATAAAACTATGAATTTTCAAACAAGATCAGTATAACTGTAATAGGGATCCGAAAACTCTCTCTTTTTTCGGATAAAAATCCATCATCTTTAAAACAGAGGCATCCATTCGTGGTTTACTCCTTGCACTCAATTGAAATAAAGACAGGGTTTCATTCAAAATGATTCCATGTTAAATTAAAATCAAGGAGTTCGAAATGAACAGTCAACAACCCACAACCCCTGATGAAGTCTGGAGTCTTTTAAAGGAAACAGGCCAACAGATCAAAGCTCTTTCTGCTGAAACAGGCCAGCAGATCAAAGCTCTTTCTGCTGAAACAGACAAACAGATCAAGACCCTCTCTGCTGAAATGGATAAGCGTAACAGGGAAACAGACCTCCACATACAAAAAGTGGGGGGAAGATTCAACCAACGCTGGGGGGCTCTTGTTGAATCCCTGGTCGAGGGAAGATTGGTGAAAATTCTTCAAGACAGGGGAATAGACATCTCCCACACCCATTCCCGTTCCGTGTCCTGGTGGACAAAGTCTGACGGAAGTGTTCAGCACCGGGAATTTGACATTATTGTGGCCAACGGGACAGAGGTGGTGGAGGTGGAAGTCAAAACCACCCTGAGTCTGAAGGATGTGAAGATTTTTTTGGAGAGAATCGGGGATTTTAAGAATTTTTTTCCAAGGTATAAGACAGCAATGGTGTATGGTGCAGTGGCTTATCTGAACAGTGAGGATGAAGCCCATTTATATGCAGAGGATCAGGGTCTGTTTGTTATCCGGGCCGCCGGAGACAGTGCCAGCATTATTAACAAAAAAGACTTTAAACCCAGGGTTTTTGCTTAATAGGTTCTTTAGTTGATCCTGAAATTGTACGCAGGTTTCAGGAAGAAATTTTTAAAAAAACCAAAGTTTGTAAATACTTAATAACACACAAGCGAGAAGGCAACGCAACGCTCCTTATTTCTGGATTTTTCAGCAAATTTCAAAGTTGGGTGACTTTTGGATGGCTTACATTAAATTCAGACTCGATGTTTTAAGAAAATTTAAAAACTGTTGCTCCAAAGGTATTTGCTATAGATAATTTAAATCGTTGTTTTCTATTCTAAGGACTTTTGAAGGATTTCAATGAAGAACTTTACAATTAATCGGTCTGTCAAGAGTAATTCACCTTTTAGATATGCAGGTGGTAAATTTTATGCACGAAAACTCATATTGCCTCATATTCCAAAGACTGATGTTTATTGTGAACCTTTCGCTGGGGGAGCCTCTATTTTCTTTGTTAAAGAGCCTTCTGGATGGTCTATTTTAAATGATTTAGATAAAGATGTAATAAATACTTTTGTACAAATCAGGGATAAGCTGGATAGTCTATTGAACCTTTTAAAAGGCGTTCCAGCAAAAAAAGAATTACACACTTATTATAAAAATAAATATCGACCTTCCAATAACTTAGAACGTGCGTTTCGTTGGTATTATCTTAATAGAACTTCATATTCCGGTATTATGAAACATGAAAATTGTTATTGGGGATATGGTGAAAAATATTCCATGAGACCAGAAAACTGGCCTCATCACTTACGAACAGTATCAAATCGTTTACAAGGTGTTACCCTAACATCTGTTGACTTTGAAAAATGTATTGAATCTGTACCTGATGGTACATTTCTTTTTGTTGATCCTCCTTATTATAATGCAGATCAAAAAAAATTTTATCCGTGCCACTTTGAATTTGATGATCATATTCGATTGCGTGACTGTTTAAAGCGTAATACAAAACGACTACTGTTTTTGATAACTTATGATAACTCAGAAGGTGTAAAGGAAATGTATGATTGGTGTAATGTTTTAGAAGAAAAGGAATGGCAATATACAATTAACAGAACTGATGATCAGAAAAATGGCAAAAAACGAGCTGACGGTCATAAAAGTCAACGTAGCAATGGACGTGAACTTTTTATTAAAAATTATGATAAAAATAAGATTTCAGTTTGCAACCCAGTACAGTTAGAAATATCTCTGAATGGGTAGAACATTGGTTTAAATATGAATGAAATTAATCATCTTCAAATTTATAACAATATAAAAGAATATTGCGAAAAATATAACATACCTATTGAAAATCTGATCCATATTTTAGAAGATCAGAAAGTTCTACCTATGATTCGTGGAAAAGCCACAGAATATATCGCAACAGTTGTATTAAAAAAACTCCTTGGACGAAATTGGCAGGTGCAAAAATTAAATCTTAATGCTCAATCAGGAATTTACGATGAAGATATAAGTGTCACGCACTCCAAAACTGGATACCGTATGAAGGTTGAAGCTAAAAATGCAGTACGAGGAAGTCTTAGAATAGGTAATTCTAGGACTTTAATTAAAGAACCTCATTTCAAAGTCAAATGCCATAAATCACGCAGCCATCTCAGTAAAAGTGAAACGACAAATGATCGATATATGTTGGGTGATTTTGATCTGATTGTTTGTAACGTATCTAATGCCATATTTCAGGGAAAAACTTTGGGAGACAATCTGGAACTATTACATGACACAAATATTGTTGAATATTTAAAAAACTTTTACAAAGTGGGAACTGAAAAAGAGCTTATAAGATGTGCATATGACGATTGGCGATGTTGTTTTCCTTACACTATTGCAGAAAGTGATAATTCAATACCAAGAACACCATCTGTTAAACTGGAAAAAGATGAAAATTGGTTTCAGATT
>CBDCNX010000005.1:0-17700 GCA_965219545.1 Bdellovibrionales bacterium | reverse complement strand
ACTGTTCGCTCCAGAGGGGTTATGGAAAAATGCACTTTTTGTGTCCAGAAAATCAAAGAAGCCAAAAACAAAGCCAAAGATGAAAAAAGGGAACTCAAAGACGGGGACATTCAAACAGCCTGCCAGTCCGCCTGTCCCTCGGACTCCATTGTTTTTGGTGACCTCAATGATAAAAATTCCAAAGTGAGCCGGTGGTTTAAAAACCAAAGAAACTACACGCTTCTTGAGGAGTTTAACGCCGCCCCAAGAGTGCGTTATCTGGCTAAAATCAGAAACACGGAACGTCAGGGAAGCAAAACCCATGGGGATGAGAACCACCACAATGGAACTCATCATAACGGAAATCACAAAAATGAAAACCATCATGACAGACATAATGGAAAAGGAAAAGAGTCATAAATGATGAACAAAGATTCAACAGACAATAACAAAACAAACGATCTTTCCCGCAAGCCCTTAATACTGGGGAATAAAACCTATAAGGAAATCACCGATGATATCTGTGAACCTGTTGAGTCCATCCCGGGCAAGTCCTGGCTGGGTCTTGTCTTCAGTGCAAAGTTTCTCTTTCTTTTTTATCTGTTCAGTATAGGTGTGATTATCTTCACAGGTATGGGACTTATGGGAACCAACCACCCCGTGGGTTGGGGAACAGACATTGTAACCTTTGTCTTCTGGATTGGTATAGGACACGCCGGAACCCTGATCTCAGCCATTCTCTTTTTGTTTCGTCAAAAATGGCGAACTTCAGTGGCCAGGTCCGCTGAAGCCATGACTGTGTTTGCCGTGATGACAGCGGGAATTTTTCCCCTGATTCACACAGGGCGACCCTGGCTTGATTTCTGGCTTCTGCCTTATCCCAACCAAAGGGGGCCTCTGTGGATTAATTTTCGCTCCCCCCTTCTCTGGGACGTGTTTGCCGTAAGCACTTACGCCACAGTCTCCATTGTCTTCTGGTATGTGGGAATGGTGCCTGACTTTGCCACTCTCAGGGATCGGGCCAAAAACAAATTTCGCCGCTTTGCTTACGGACTTCTCTCCCTGGGTTGGCGGGGATCCACCAGAAACTGGAGTCATTATGAAATGGTTTATATGTTGCTGGCGGGACTGGCCACTCCCCTGGTTTTATCCGTTCATACCATTGTGTCCTTTGACTTTGCCGTGGCCTCTCTTCCCGGTTGGCACACCACCATTTTCCCGCCCTACTTTGTGGCCGGAGCCATCTTTTCAGGCTTTGGTATGGTGGTCACCCTTCTCACTCTGGTTCGTATTGGATTTCCAAAATTCAAGGACTACATCACCATTGATCACATGGAGGCCATGAATAAAATTATCATGTGTACGGGAATGCTGGTGGGTTACGCCTATTGTTCAGAACTTTTTATCTCCTGGTACTCCGGCGTGAAATACGAACAATACGCTTTTTTCAACAGAGCCTTTGGCCCCTACTGGTGGTCCTACTGGATTATGTTTTCCTGCAACGTCTTCGTGCCCCAGATCTTCTGGTTTAAAGCTGCAAGAAGGAGCATTCCCATCATGTTTGTGGTCTCCATTCTCGTCAATGTGGGAATGTGGTTTGAACGTTTTGTGATTACAGTCACTTCCCTGCACCGGGATTTTCTCCCCTCCAACTGGGGGATGTATGCCTGGTCCTTTTATGATACAGCCATTCTCTTTGGAAGTTTTGGAATGTTTTTGACCTTGTTTTTACTCTATCTGCGGGTCTTTCCGGCTATTTCCATTGCCGAGGTGAAACCGGTTCTCCATGTGGGTAAAAAGAAGAAAGGGGATCACTGATGGCAAAAAAACAAAGGGGTGTGGCCGGTCTCTGGAGTGATGAGGAAAAAATTCTTGAAGCTGCCATTAAAATGAAAGAGGCAGGTTACAAAAAATTTGACACCATAACCCCATTTCCTGTTCACGGAATGGAAGAAGCCATAGGTATAAAAAGATCCTGTATTCCCTGGGTGACCTTTATTGCCGGACTCACGGGATGTTCCCTGGGTCTTTACTTTCAATACTGGACCAGTGCTGTGAGTTGGCCCATCAATGTGGGAGGAAAACCCCTGTTTTCCCTTCCCGCTTTTATACCGGTGACTTTTGAAGTCACTGTTTTGTTCGCAGCCCTGTTTTCGGTGGGAGCCATGTTTCTTCTCAACGGTCTTCCCAAAATCAACCCTCCCGTGATTGACAAGGATCTCACTTCCCACAAATTTGCCCTCTGGGTTCCTGAAACTGAAGAGTTTTACTCCGTTGAAAAAGTGGAAGCTTTTTTAAAAGAACTGGGGGCTGAAGAAGTAAAAAGGATTGAGGAGTATTGATATGGAATATCTCCATATTTTCCGAAAACTTCCGGGTTGCCGACCCTGTCACAGGGGTTTTGGATTTATCCACATTTTTAGAGGACTTTTCACTTTGAACATGAATCTAATCTACCTTCTTATCAGTTATAATCTCACAGGTTGCGGTCCCAAAGGGAACAAACCCAATGTGGAGCTTATTCAGGACATGATGGAGCAACCCGCCCTGAAAGCCCAGGATTTTCATCCCGGGAACCGGGAAAAAAGTTCCATGCTTCTTCCACCGGAGGGCACATGGCCTCAAAATGTGAAACCCTATATGTACAGGGGAAAACCCGTGGAAGCCGGAAAAAAACTCAAAGACATTTGCAACCGTCAATGGGATGCCGAATTCCAAAACCTGGGACGCATCAAATACAACAACTTCTGTATGGTTTGCCACGGAACGGGGGGAGCCGGTGACGGCCCTGTGGCCGATGATTTCCAGGGAGTCAAACCTCCCTCCCTTTTAACCAAAAAGGTTCAGGACTATTCTGATGGACGGCTTTTTCATATCATCACCGACGGTCAGGGCATTATGGGATCCTACATCAACCAACTGCCAAAGGAAAAAGATCGCTGTGCCGTTGTGAAATATGTCAGAAGTCTTCAGAAAAAAACAGAAGGTGGAAAATAATGGATAATATTTCAGTGGAAAAAGTGGAACCCAAAAAATTTGAATTCTCAACCAATACCACTATGACCCTGTTTATTATGATAGGTTTGGGACTTGCCAGCTTTGGGGCCGGTTTTGTCCTGGACAGGGAAAGACTCTGGCACTCCTATCTGACCAGTTATTTTTTCTTTGCCTCTTTAGCTTTGGGAGGACTTTTTTTTACGGCTCTTCACCATGCAGTGGCCTCCGGCTGGAGTGTGAATGTCCGCAGAATCAGCGAATCCATGGCTTCCTTCTTACCCATAGTCCTTATATCAGGACTGGTTTTGGGATTTGCCGGATCCGATCTTTATCTCTGGCTTGATAAAGAGGTCGTTGCCAAAGACAGCATTTTACAGGGAAAGTCCTCTTACCTGAACGGAACATTCTGGATTTTCCGCCTTTTTATTTTCACGGGTTTTTGGATTTTTTTTGGTAAAAAAATTATCAACTATTCAGTCAGACAGGATTCTGACGGGAACCAGGCATGGAGTCGTAAACTGATCCCCTGGTCCGTGGCTTTCCTCCTCTTTTTTGCTCTAAGCTATTCCCTTTTCAGTGTGGACCTTTTAATGAGCCTTGAACCCCACTGGTTTTCAACCATCTTTGGAGTTTATTGTTTTTCCGGTCTGTTTCAATCAAGCCTGGCTTTCATGATTCTCATGTGTTTGTTTTGTCAGTCAAAGGGTTGGGTCACAGGTCTTTTAACCATTGAACACGTCCACGACCTGGCCAAGTTGTTAAAAGGCTTTACTGTCTTTTGGGCCTATATCGCCTTTTCCCAGTTTATGCTGATCTGGTATGCCAACCTTCCGGAGGAGACAATATTTTTTCTCCACCGCTCCCATGACGGTTGGATGAATATTTCCCTCTCCCTTATCATCTTCAAGTTTATTGTTCCCTTTGCCTGTCTTCTGCCCCGTTGGGCCAAAAGAACCCCCCTGCATTTAATCATTGTCTGTGGTCTAATTCTTATCATGCAGTATGTGGATCTTTACTGGATTGTTTATCCAAATTACAGGGAGTCCGTGACTTTTTCCTGGCTGGAACTGGGGATCTTCTTTGGTTTTCTTGGATTGTTCCTTTCTTCCATAGCAGGATTTTTAAGTCGAAACAATTTGATCCCCGTAAAAGACCCCCGCCTCCATGAGTCCATAAACCACCATGTTGTCTATTAAATAATTGTATGATGATAAGTGGTGGGTTGAAACTGCCAGTGCGGCCACCATTGTTGTATGTCCAACAGGTATGTTAATTAGAAATTTGTGAATCATCAGAGCCTTGGAGAATTAGCCCGTTGGACTTTGGAACAACTAAGTCCAGGAGAAATGAGTCCAAAAAGTTGACTCAAATTGGCTATTATGATAACTTTAGTGGGAGAGGTTATTTGCTGTGGTTCATCCTAAAGAAACTTGCACACAAAAAAACCCTTTTCCCCTATAGAAATATCATTTTGACTGTGAAAAAACCTTTAGGACAAACTACTGGTAACAATACCAAAAAAGGTTTATTACTTTATGAAAAATATAATCTTTTCTTTTTTTTCACGGAATGAAAAGCGGGTTCATAGTTAATGCCTGTGTCTTTGCCACCCATAATGAGAATGATATTTTCATCAAAGGCATCAAGGGCTTTTTTGACAGCGTGAATGTTTGTGGCTTTTGAGTCGTTAAAGAACCGCACTCCGCCAATCCGTCTGACGTATTCCAGACGGTGGGGAAGACCCTTGAATTCAGTGATGACTTTTTGAACAGCTTTGGGAGTGGCTCCGTTCCGCCACAATATATATAAATTGCCCCACTGGATATGAGAAATCTTTTTCCAATAGCGACAATTGTGGAGATTCCAAGAGAGTTAGCGATACAAGCTCAATTAATGTCTCCGTTTCCTCCTGTTCTGTAACTTGTACAAAGAAGGAATAAATTCTATACACTGACCTTTTGACCTCCACCATACAACCCAATGAATGGTGGAGGCAGGTTGGATTTCCCCAAAAGTACTGGACATTTTTTAGTGAGCGGTTAACCCCTAAGATCCAAGGCAGGCAACCCTGGCCTGTTTGCTTAAAGATGCTAACAGGCTATGTCAAAAAGAAGAACCTTCCCTGATCTCTTTGTGTGTCCTCCGTACCGGAACAGGAAGCCAAAACCTGTTGAAATTTTCAGAATTTAACCTGTATCAAAAGACTTTATGGCACCAAACTCCAAAAAAGTCTATACTTTTTTGTGGTAAACTCCAAAAAAGTATTTACCCTGACTTCCCCCCGTGCCATCATCAGAGATATGGAAATAAAAAGATTTTTATTACCTCACCTGAAGAAATATCTTCATAAAAAAATCCTGTTGGTCAGCGGACCAAGACAATGTGGAAAAACAACCCTGGCAAAAATGATTTCAGAGAATCATGACTACGTCAATTTTGACAACGTGAAAGATCGTATCATTCTGGAGGAACAATCCTGGGATCGAAAGAAAAAATACATCATTTTTGACGAACTTCACAAAAAAGAAAACTGGAAAAGCTGGCTTAAAGGGGTGTTTGACAGTGAAGGTATTCCACCGGGTCTTCTTGTTACCGGTAGTGCCAGAATGGATATTTACAAAAAGGTCGGAGATTCCATGGCCGGAAGGTTTTTTTCTTTTCGACTGGCTCCATTGAATCTGAAAGAATTATGCCAAAATGCTTCCAGAGATAAAACAGACACTGTTATGGATAAACTGCTTTTGTACAGTGGTTTTCCGGAGCCCTATCTGGAGGAAAATCAAACCTTTTATAATATGTGGGAAAAAACTCATATAGACACTATTATCAGACAGGATCTTATTGATCTGGAAAGCCCCCGGCATATCACAAAAATTGAAACCCTTATAGAGCTATTGAAAGAATCTATCGGGAATCCTGTTTCCTGTGCCCATCTGGCTCAAAAACTGGATGGCTGTTCACCAAAAACAGTGCAAAACTGGTTGGAATGGTTGGAAAGACTGTATGTCGTTTTTAAAGTCAGTCCTTACAGCAAAAACATATCACGCAGTTTGAAAAAAATGCCAAAATATTATTTTCATAACTGGGTTCTGGCAAAACACGATAAAGGTCTCATGTTTGAAAACTTCATAGCCTGTGCTTTATTAAAGGAAAATCAGTTAAGAGAGGATATAGAAGGAGAGAAAAGAGGGCTTTATTATTTAAGAAACAAAAATAAACAGGAAATTGATTTCTTACTCACAAAAAACAAAAAAGTGGTCGCTTTAATAGAGTCAAAGTGGTCTGACAACAACCTGCACTCTCATTTCAGAACATTTTCCGGTTACTTTAATAAAGTACCACAGATTCAACTGGTTAAAAATCTAAAAAGAGAAAAAACCTTTCGGGATGGGCCTGAAATTCGCAGAGCCTCCCACTGGTTGTCCAGAATGCCCTATGCCTGAAGACACTACCCAGATGATTGCTTTAGTTTTAATAATTGTGACTCTTTCCCATGTTCCACTTCAGGCTTATGAATACGATCCCTATGCCTGCTATTATCAAATGAAACAGAAAACAGACAATAGAACCATTGAACATACAAACAAATTCATTGAAGACGGGCTTGATAAAGCCATTGAGGCCGCCAACACCCGGATAGCCCGCAACAGTAGTTATGAGAATTGTAATGAAAATGTCCTCATTGTGCAAGTAAACGATCATGTTGGTGGTCGCTTTTTTTCTGAAATTGAAGAATATGCATGGGAGGATATGCCGGAGAGATACCGTTGCGAGGTCAGTAAAAAGGAAAGTATCTATAACGAAAGCGGGTTCAATGTCTTAGTCCTGCTGGACTGGTTTACGGGAAATGCCCTGCACCCCATGATTCGTATGTGCGGGGTGAATTTTGGGATTGATAAATTTGGACATTTTATGGGTCAGGGAATGGAATACTACTTACGGTTCAGACACTACAGGGATTACAGGCAGGTGTTGTCCTGGGGTTTGGGAAAAGAAGAAAATTTTATCGGAAAAAAATCCACGGGAATCAAATCTTATGGAGATCTGTCGGCCAACTTTTCAGGTCTGTTTTTCTGGAGGAATTTATATGATAAGGATAATACAAATGGTCGGGCTTACGTCCAATGTGTCAACGGTCAGTTAAAACGATCCTCCCGTTCTTTTGACTGGTGTGATTACGTCAACCACTCCTGGGATGAAGCCAATAATTGCAGTGAATTTGACGAGTCAACCTCCCAGGCTGTCAATCAGAACCTCAGAAAATTGAGGGAATCCACCAAAAGGAAATATGAATGTCCGATGGAGGATAAAAACTGTGCGGATGCCATCAATTATTTCACAAAACTTATTGGTGAATCCTCTTTTAGACTGTATAACGATTTCAGGATAAATTTCCCAATGTTCCCGTTTATCTGGCAACAGACTCCCCGACAACAAATGACCAGAGACTTTCATATTCTGATTTTTTTGAACCACTTTAGAAAACTGTAGTCAGCAGCCAGGAAATTAAGCCACCAAACGAAAGTTAAAATCTGACAGCCAGTCCGAATATAACATCCCAGGTTTTTGAATATTTGTACTCATACTTCCCTGCCTCAGTCTCAATTATTCCAAGAGCTTTGGCATTGCCACCAAAATTAAATTTCATCCCCATAAAGACACCAAAGTCAACCATTTTATCGAACTTAATATAAGCTTCTGACTGAAGTAAAAAACCAAAATGATTTGTACCCAATTTCGGAATGCTAGCTTTCATTTTCTCAGATAGACCTCTCACCTTGCCATCTCTCGGTAAAGTGTGATATAAACCAAGAAATGTCATTCTGTTAGAACTTATAATATCCTTGTACCTAAGAACTAATCCAAAAGGAATATCCATAAAATCCAATTGAATACTTGCCATTTGAAATTCTTCATATCCCTCTTCTTTTCCATTTCTTTGTAAATAATCAAGACCGACAAACACTCCCACATTCTTATTGAAGTAAAGAGAGTATTTTCCTCCAAAGATCGGTCCAAAACCTCTTTGATCAATTCCATTAATTTGAGAAAGATTTATACCCAAATTTAACGTAAGAATATGTTTCTGATATTCTTTGGATCCACTCATTTTCTCCTGAATATTTTTCACTTTATCATAAATATCAACACTAATGCTATCCCAGCCAATTGAATTTTACAAAAAAAATCAACAACATATTAATATACTAAAAGTATAGTTTTTTACCACACTTATGCCTGTATGTATTCCAGACTGTTATAAACAGTCACTATGGCTTTTTCCAGTTTCAGTTTTAAGGCTTCCGCTTTACGGGGAAGTATTTTTTTTGTCGTTTCATCCATGTAGAGAGCCCGATTGAGCTCCACCTGAAGGGTGTTATGGCCCCTGGAAGGGTTTCCGTAGGTCCTGGTGATACCACCACCCACATAGGGCTTGTTGTATGCCACCTGAAAACCGGCCTGAAAGTAAGCTTTGATAACAATTTCCTTAAATCCGAAAACAGCACTTCGGCCATGAAAATCACTCACCACCACGTCCGCTCTTTTCTGACCGGGATCCGGGTGAAGTTCAGTTCCCACTGAAGGCATACTGTGAAGGTCCAAATGAAAGACCCGAGCTTTCGTTTTTAACTTTTGACCCATCTCCCTGATGGCCTTGTGAAAGGGTTGGTAATAATCTTTTACCAACTGTTGGTGAAGCTCCAGGGATAAAGGTTCTTTAATAAGAGGTTCACCCAGAGTGGTTTGGGACCAGTGAAGTCCCCTGGTATGGGCACCGGGACCGGTGTCTGCAACAGTCAGGTTGTCAATTTCCTCTCTTCCACGATTGGGATCCACCACATAACGATGCCAGGGAGTCATAACCACCGGAAGATCGAGTTTTTTGATAACAGGTCCATAGAGCTGATCCACAAAGCGATCCACATCACGAAAAAGGACCTCTTCAGGTAGATTTTGCAACCAATGGGCCTCCGGTGGAACTTTTTCCCCGGAATGGGGGATGGATAAAAAAAGAGGGGGGGGTATTTTAAAATTCATGATTTTTTATTAACCCATTACATATACATGCTTTGTCTGTCAAATTTCAATACTTTATTTTTCCCGTTTTTACCACCAAATCAAGTTGATTCCTGTGGAAAAATCTGTGAAGATTTAATTATCACCATGAAAATCTATACAAAAAAAGGGGATCAGGGGAAAACTTCACTGGTCGATGGTTCCAGGGTGACCAAAAATCATCCAAGACTGGAAACCTACGGAACTCTCGATGAACTCAACTCCCATGTGGGTTTACTGATCTCCCTGCTCTGCCTGGAGCAATCAAACTCCAATGAAAAAAGGAGTTCAGACAAATCCACTTTTTCTGAGGATATTGAATTTTTAAAACAAGTTCAGGTGTGGCTCTTTCAATTGGGAAGCCAACTGGCCTGTAATGATTCCAAAACTTCAGGGAAATTACCCACTCTCACTGAAAAAGAAATCAACACAATAGAACATTCCATTGATAACCTGGAATCCTCTCTTCCCAAATTGAGAAACTTTATCCTTCCCGGAGGACATCAGGCTTCCAGTCAGGCCCACGTCTGCCGGACCGTGAACAGGAGGGTTGAAAGACTCTGTGTGGCTCTCAATGAAAAGACAAATCCTGAATATCCGGCCATTGCTTTTCTCAACCGTTTGAGTGATTATTTTTTCATTCTCGCCCGCTCCATCAACCATCGTCTTAACATTAAAAATATTGAATGGGTCCCCTGATGAACGTTTATCAAGCCACTGAAGCAGACGATGAAGAATTAAGACTTTTTTTTAATAAACAGACTCTTTCCGGTTATTATGATTATAAACTGGTTCGTCCCCATTCTTTTTTCAACCAATACAGATTAACCACTGATGATTTTGTGACTTATTTCCTGAGAAACAGGAAAGGTGAAATTTATGCCATGATCTCCACCCTGTTTAAAAAAGCCTACATCAACCACCAGAAACAAACCATTGGCTATGTGACTGATTTAAGGGTGTCTTCGTCTTCATCAACAACTTTTAACTGGACTAAAAAGATACTCTCAACCATTGGAAAGGCCAAAGAGGCAAGGGACTGTCATTATCTTTTTTCCGATCTGGACCAATCCAAGAACAGAGCCTACGACAAACTCTGGCAGAGCCAGGATCAGGATGAATGGATTCCCCGCTATCATCTTTTTCGCAAGTTCTTTCTGGTGGTTATTTACGGTCAAAAATTTTTTTCCCACAAACCTTTAAAAAGCATAAGGATTGAATATGCCAAAGAAAAAGATATTACATCCATTTGCTCCTACCTTCAGGAAAAATCCGTAGGTCGTCCCCTTCGTTACTCTATTGAACCGGAGGAGCTGACAAGACGTTGTCAATCATGGCCTGATTTTTCAATCAATCATTTTCTTATCGCCCGTAACAGTCAGGGAAACATTATCGGTTGCATGGCTCCATGGAACAATTCCAAACTACAAAAGATTGTTCCCACTTATTACCACGGGAAAAGTTTTCAGGTTTACAGCACAAGCAAGACACTTTCCTTTTTTTCCATCACACGTCCCCTACCCAATGAACAGGAAAGTTTAAAAGCCAGGTACATCACCCACGGAGCCTATGACAACCCCGATATTTTTTATTCCCTTCTGGTTCGGGCTTATGAAGACTGCAAAAATAAAGAGGTTCTGATCTACCCGAACTATGTGGGGGATTATATGACAAGACCTCCCCGTTCTTTTATATCCTTTAAAATTCCCCACGGGTTTTACTGTCTTTTGGATAAGGACACAAAAGCCGTTGGTCACCTTCACCCAAACCCTTTTAAACCGGCTCCTGACTTTCAATACAGTTATTTTTAAAAAAACAGACCCAAAAGGATGAAAATTTTGTTTCAATTTTTACTGTCAACAGTCACCCTTATTGCTTCCATAATTGCAGGCTCTCCTGTGAGCTTTGCCACAAGTCCCTCTGTGAACCCCACAAATGTCCATCTTTTTTTTACAGACACAGAGGAAGGTCAAACCTGTAAGAAAAATGTCCTGGCCTGGGTAGATGAAGTGCATAAACAATTACCAGGCCATTTGATACCCACTGACTTTTTTTTAAACTTCAACGGGACAACAGAAGACTCTATTTACAGGACTATTCACAGAAGACCCACAGAAGTCCTGGAAAAAATTGTTTTTATTGCCAATAGCTGTAGAAAATCCGGCTTTATCCATGAATACAGTCATCTTGTTTTGGATCACTTAATGAGAAGGGCTTCACCGGCCTGGCGGCATTCCATCACCTGGGATATTTTTAACCCTGTCTCAAAACCCAAAACCATTGATGAAATCAGATCTGAGTACATTAAGCAAATACGCATTCTTAAAGAAATCCATGATGAACATAGACAAAAAGTTGAGAAAATCTGCTCAGTCAATCCCTACAGACAACAAAGTATGTCTCCCCACTCTGATACAAAAAACACCTGTGGAACAGTTCCTGATAAAGGTAGCAACCTGGATGCAGCCCACCTTGAAAAAATGGCTTTGCACCAGACTGGTAAAACAATAAAAACTTACGAGGGATTTTTAGACAGACTCAATGAAGCCCAAAAGATTGACGATGAAAATCCATTTGACCTTCATGAATTTAATCTCTATTTCCAAAAATCCAATTTCAGATTACTGGATTTCATATCACCTTTTCACGAATTGTTTGCTGACACTTCAGCAGTCCTGATACTGAATGATTGGTCTATCATGAAAGAGGCAACAGCTTTTGATATAAATAAAAGTCATTTAAAATCAAAGAACTGTCACCAACCGGGACTCAACGAAAAAGACGCTCTTTCAAACTATTTGAATTATCGTGACTTCAGAAAAGGTCTTTCCGTGGAAACTTATCCCTATAGGGCCTGGGAAAAAGAAAGTTCTTATTGCCAATTCGCTCCCATCCGTTCCTTAATAAGGGATATTATGGACAATAACCCGGATATTTCTCCGGGAGACATGATTGAAGCTCTTGGCATGGCCATCATTCATGTTTTTGAAAATGAATTTGTTCCATCCCCGGAAAATATACAAGAATGGCCTTCCATTGATAAAAACAGAACCCTTGCCGAGGGTCTTATAGAACAACTGAACCAAAAAGGCTGGCAACCCGTTTTAACCATCGGCTCTTCCCATTGATACAGATTACCTTCTGTGACGTTCCTTAAAAGAAATGAGCTTTCTTTTGGACTCATCCCAGAGATGAAGATTCATACACCTAAAGCCCTGCCAGAAAGTGACTCTCCCCACATTCTTGAGTTGGGGATAGTCCTTTAAAATTTTTGGGAGACGGTAGTAAGGGATCCTGCTGTGGAGATGGTGAATATGATGAATACCAATATTGGCTGTAAGCCAACGAAAAATAAAGGGAAGTTCGTAATAGGAGCTTCCATAAAGAGCCGCATATTGGGGGTTCCAGTTTTCATCATTTTCCCAAAAAGTCCCTTCAAACTGGTGCTGAATATAAAACATCCAAACTCCAACAGTGGCGGCAATCATTAAAATGGGCATATGAACAAGAAAAAAAGCTCCCACTCCAATAGTGTAAATAAGAATAATAACAAAGACAGCAATGGCCACATTGGTCCCCATGGCACTGATCCAGTATCTGACTTCCCTCATACGACCCAGGGGAAGACGGTTACGAATAATGAACAACCAGGCCGGTCCCAATAAAAACATAACCAGAGGAGTGCGATAGATTCTGTAAGAGACCTTTTTGAAAAAGGAGAGACTTTGGTACTCTTTAAGGGTGAGAGTGGTCACGTCTCCAAGTCCTCTTTGGGCCAGATTACCGGAAGTGGAATGATGGACAGCATGATCCTTACGCCAAACCTCATAAGGTGTAAAAGTAAAAACACCGATGATTCTTCCCACCCAATCATTGGCTATTTTATATCGAAAAAAAGTCCCATGCCCGCAATCATGCTGGATGCAAAAAAGACGAACCAGTAAAAAAGCGGCTGGCACAATAAAAAGCAGGGAAAGCAAATAACTGTGTTTATAAAAATAAACAGCAGTCAGCCACAAAAAAACAAATGGAATGGAAGTGATAATGATTTCAATCACACTTCTCAAGTGACTGGGATTTTTATAACGGGCCAAAATCTGAGCCCATTCCCTTACTGATTTCTCTTCATCTGTTTTTAATGTCATATTATTAGAATTTATGTCATTTTAGAGAAAAAAGGAACCACTGACTGTCGTTTTCAGAATTTTAGACAAAATTCCAAGAAAGATCTTAAAAAAACAAAGTCCAAAAATGAGACCCAAAAAAGAACCAAAAACCACATCCAGGGGATAATGCACCCCAACATAAACCCGTGAAAAGGCAATAAGAGCCGCTACAGAGTAATAAACCACCCTTAACGCAGGATAGCAGTGGCTCAGAAAAACAGCACCGGCAAAATTATTGGCAGCGTGGTTGGATGGAAAACCATAACCGGCATACCTGTCCGTTTTCAATTGAATTTCAGTTTCAACAGCAGGGGGCCTGGCTCTTTTAAAAAATGGCTTGAAAACCCGATAGGTCACAAAATCCGTAAAACCCACACAGAAAATCAATCCCAAAGCGACAGGAACAATTTTCCATCTTTTACGGTAAAGCCAGATCAAAACCACTCCAAAAAAGACAAGTAAACCCACAGGATTTTTATGGAGATCAGTCACCCAGGGCATAAATTTGTCAAAAAAAGGATTGGACAAAGAGCTATTAAAAAAATGAAAAAGTTTTCTGTCTATTTCAAACATTCTTTAAAGACCTTCCGTTTTCCATAATCTCTCATACCTCTATCCCTTTTGACAAGAGTCTGCTACATATTTTAGACTGATTGTGGTTTCAGGAGCGGAAAAAATGTCTAATAAAAAGTGGATTGGATTGAACCCCGGAGACCTGATTGATGTTGTGGCTCCCGGAATGAAGCCCAGACCGGGAACACTTAAAAACGTGAAAAATCTTGTCAAATCCCTGAATTTGCAAATCAGGTTCGGAAAAAATCTCACAGGTCCTGATCTTCTCTGTGCCAACACCGGGGAATTTCGTTTTAAAAATCTGAAAAAAGCCCTCCTGGCCAAAGATTCAAAAATGGTTTGGTGTCTCAGGGGAGGTTACGGCAGTCTGCACTTGTTAAAGGCCCTTAAAGCCATAAAAAAACCCAAGCACTGTAAACTCTTTATGGGTTTAAGTGACATCACCTCCATTCACACTTTTCTGGTACAACATTGGAACTGGTCAACCCTTCATGGGTGCAATATGGATTACCTGGCCACAGAGGAAGTCACAAAGGCCGAGTTAACCCGTTTTAGAAAAGTTCTTTTTGGGGTCACTAAAAATCTTGATTACCCCTTAAAACCTCTTAACAAGGAGGCCTTGAAAGTAAAAAAAATTCAGGCTCCGGCGATCGGGGGAAACTTGACAACCCTGCAATCCGGCTTTGGAACAAATTTTCAGGTGAATGGAAAGGGGAAATTCCTCTTTATGGAAGATATTGGGGAAAGGGCTTACCGCATTGACCGTATGCTGGAACACGCAAAACAAGCGGGCTTGTTTAAAGGGACAAAGGCCATCATTTTTGGCCCCTTTGTGAACTGTAAAGAACCGGGAGGCCAAAACCTCATTCCCCGACTGTTAAAACAATTTGCCGGTTCCGTAAAATGTCCCGTGTTCTCAGGTCCTGGAAGTGGTCACGGTCCCAACCAACACCCCCTCCCTCTGGGAACAGAGGCTAAAATTCTTGGAGGCCCACAGGCCAGAATCTTTATAAAAACCGGTATTGTCAGTCGTGACTGATCTCAACGCTTTTCTTCACAAAAAAACCCTGAAGTCAGGACTGATGGACTTTCCCGGTTTTTGCCTGCAAGCCTTCTTCCAGGGAAAAAAGATTGCGGACTTAAAGTTTGGAAAAACCTACAGATTCTATGACCTGGCTTCACTGACCAAGATTATTTTTACCACCACTTATTTTATGGAGGCCGTGGACAGGGAAAAACTGAATTTAAAAACCCGTTTAAAAAAGATCCTTCCCTGGTATCCGGCAAGCCAGGTTTCACTTTCACAACTTTTAAACCATTCAGTGGGTCACAAACCCTGGATGCCTTTTTATAAAGAAATTTCCCCTGATTTGGGACCGGAACAGTCTTTTCAACAAGTGCAAAGTCTCTGTTGCAAAACTCCCATACAAAAAAGAAAAAAGGCCCTTTATTCCGATCTGGATTTCTTTTTTTTGGGTGCTGTTATGGAGCAGATTGAAAAAAAGCCCCTTATTTTTATATGGAAAAAACTCAAGGAAAAATTTTACAAAAAAAGTCATTTTCATTTTAATTATCAAAATCAAAGAAATTATTCAAAACCCTCATACGCCCCCACGGAAACCTGCCCATGGAGGGGAAAAGTCATCACAGGTCAGGTCCATGATGAAAACGCCTTTGCCATGAAAGGGGTGGCCCCCCACGCCGGTCTTTTTGGAAACATTCAGGACTTGTTTTTTTTTGGTCTGTTGTTAAGAAATTCCCTAATGGAAAAAAATGTCCCTTTTATAAAGCAGAAAACACTGAAACAGTTCACCAAAAGATCCCTCCCGAAAAGTCGTGGAGACTGGGCCCTGGGTTTTATGTGTCCCTCAGCCAAAGATTCATCGGCAGGCCAGTGGATGGACAGAAACTCCTTTGGACACACGGGTTTTACGGGAACCTCCCTTTGGTATGATCCCAAACTTGATTTACTGGTCTGTCTGGTCAGCAATCGCATTCACCCAACCCGAAAAAACCGTGGGTTTATCCATCTAAGACCAAAACTCCATGACTGGATTGTGGAATTTTTAAAAGATGAAAATGACAGAACTTAAAAATGACAGAACTTAAAGCGGGAAGCCATATTCATCTCATGGGAATTTGCGGAACGGCCATGGCCTCCCTGGCAGGTCTCCTGAAAGAAAGGGGTTTTAAAATCACGGGAAGTGACCAGAACATTTACCCCCCCATGTCCACATTTCTTAAAAACCTGGGGATTGAAATTATGGAAGGTTACAAGTCTTCAAACCTGAAACCCCGTCCTGACTTTGTGGTGGTCGGAAATGTTATCTCAAAGCACTATGAAGAAGCCAAAGCCCTTCTGGAAAGCGGGATTCCTTACGCCAGCTTCCCTGAGACTTTAAGGGACAGAATTATTGAGAATCGTCACAGTATCGTGGTGACAGGAACCCACGGAAAAACAACAACCACATCCATGATGGCCTGGGTCTGTGAACAGGAGGGTTTAAGGCCCGGTTTCCTTGTGGGTGGACTCCCAAAAAACTTTTCCCAATCCTTCCAAAATCCGAAAGGGGATTACTTTGTTGTGGAAGGGGATGAGTACGACACCGCTTTTTTTGCAAAAGTTCCAAAGTTTTGTTTTTACAAACCCCGTTCCGTGATTTTAACCGGAATTGAATTTGACCACGCCGATATCTACTCTTGTCTTGAAGACGTGATTCAGGCCTTTTCATCCCTTTTAAAACTGATTCCTGAAGACAGGGGTTGTCTTGTCTACAATGCCGAAGACAACCGGATAAAAAAAATCCTTCATTTATACAAGGGTTGCAAAATCACATACGGTTTAAAAGAGGGAAACTGGACAACAGGTCCCATTGAGTCCCTGAATCATGGTTTAAGTTTTGATGTGCTTTACAAGTCAAAAAAAGTGGAAAAACTTTTTATTCCCATGTTTGGCATCTACAATGCATTGAATGCCCTTTCCGTCTACGCTTTAAGTAAACATCTGGGGTTTCAACTGAATTTAAAAGAGACCTTTGCTGACTTTAAAGGAGTTAAAAGAAGACAGGAAATTATCGGCGAACCCGGAGGCATTCAGGTGATCGAGGACTTTGCCCATCATCCAACAGCCGTCAGGGCCACTATTGAAAGCCTTCAAAAACAGAAAGGAGATGGAAAACTTTTTGTGATCTTTGAACCCCGATCCAACACTTCAAGGCGAAAGATTTTTCAAAAAGAATACCTGGAAGTTCTAAAACTTTCCGATTGCCTCCTTATCAGTGAACCCTTTGAGGGAACATCCTCCTTACAGCCCCATGAGAGATTGGACGTGGAAGGTATTGTCTCTGAAATCTCAGAAACAAAGCCAGCCCACTCCTTCAAACAGGTGGAAGAAGCCATTGCCCTTGTTAAAAACCAGGCCCAACCCGGTGACAGGGTTTTGATTATGAGCAACGGGGGGTTCCAGGGAATTTACCAGAAAATCCTGAAAACCCTCGGTCATGATTATACTGGTCCGGTTTGAGTTTTCATGGAATTTCTCTGAGAGTTCATTTATTCTATGCTGGACTTGTTTATTAAGAAGGACTGCTTAAAACAAGTGGTCTCTTAAAGTCACATGAAAAATAAATGATCTTTAGTATAACAACAAAAAAGAAATGAATCATAAAAAGAAAAAGGAGAAAGTAAAATGTTAAACCCTATCAACAACAAATTTATGGGTGAAGATATTGAAACGAAGTTGAATCAATATGAGTACAAAAACATCAGCAAACAGCCAAAGAGATGCCATAAATGCACTGACTTCGCAATTTCAACGGCATCCTGTACCCGGGCCTCCCCAGGAACCGGAAACAGAAGAGGAGTTAGTGGATTACATCACTCAATACCGCATCACCCAGAGTCTTGAAAATCCAAACAGAGCTTTCCT
>CBDCNX010000004.1:0-15670 GCA_965219545.1 Bdellovibrionales bacterium | reverse complement strand
TTAAATTGAAAAAATCATTGAATTTAACTGTGTCATCACAGGAATCAGAAACCAATCGTTTCAATACCAATCGTACTTTTGAAAGAAGATCGATATCAGGATAAATATGTTCAAGACCAACAAGTATCTCATTGGTTGATTTATAGGTGTCTTTTTTACTCATTTTCCAAGAATTTGGCGTGAAGCCAATGATAGTCGTTAATTAAAGTTATCTTTTCAGAGAAATTAAGGCCAAAATCCCGGCCTTGATGGGCTCCCTTTAAAACCCATTCCCAATTGGATTTGTCTTCATCAGAAATTTTACACCATTTTTCCAGTCTCATTTCTGTTTCTCCGGACTTTTGTCCACGAATTTTTTGTGAAGCCAGTTTTGCACATTCCCGAAAAGCTCCTCGCCAGGCTTCTTCAGGGGTGTGGAAAAAATGGGTTTCAGAGGCAATTTGATCAATAATTTGATAATTCTCTGTTGTGGATGTGGCCAGATCTACAAAAACATCTTTTTTATTGAGAAGCAGATTTTTGTTGTAAAGTTTAACAGCTCCATATCCGTAAACAAGTGAATTCATTGGGTTCAGGCAACGCCAGACATAAATGGTGTTTTCCTGAAGGGGAAATTCAGGGGTTTCAAAATGAAAATCGGAACGGATGCGGTTGTCCCCGTCGACAACAAAGAAGAAATGAGTTTCACTTTTTTGTGCGGCCAATTGATGAGCCTGACCAATACCCTCTACACCATGAACTCTTTTGGCTCTTGGGAATCGGGAGATGAGTTTCACCCAGTTTTTATCTGAGTTGGATTCATCAAAGGAAATAAAAACAATATCTAAAGATTTGTCATTCATTTTTTTCAATTCTATACTATTTGATTTGAATTTTCCAGTGATTTTATGTAACTGCAGGTCCCTAAAATCGTCTTTTATAGAAAAATCCTTGTCGTTAATACTTGAAAAGTCAAACTGAATCTGTGAAAATAAGTTATAATGTAAATAACCGGCTCAAAATGGACAAACTTTCCAAAGACAATGATACCATAGTGGAACATCTCACTGAATTGCGGATAAGGATTATTCGTTCTCTTTCAGCCGTTGGAATTTTTGCTCTCATTGCCTGGAATTTTAGTGACTTTTTTTTTACAATTATCAGAAAACCCATTTTACCCTATCTTCCCCAGGGAGGATTGGTTTTTACAGCTCCCATGGATAAATTTATGGCTCATCTTAAGGTTTCAGTTCTTACCGGAGTGATTTTTTCCTGTCCTGTCTGGATTTATCAGGTTTGGATGTTTATGGTTCCAGGTCTTTATAAAAACGAAAAAAAATTTAGTTATTATTTTCTTTCTTTTGGTACTTTTTTGTTTCTAACTGGTGTTTTTTTTGTTTACTTTGTTGTTTATCCTGTGGCTTTTGAGTTTCTTCTTAATTTTGGCGGCGATGTGGACTCAGCCATGATTACTATCAACGATTATCTTTCTTTTTTCATAAAGACAACTTTGGTTTTTGGATTGGCTTTCGAGCTTCCTTTGGTTCTTACAATTTTGGGAATGTTGGGGGTTGTTACAAAACCTCTTTTAATAAAGTTTCGTCGTTATGCCCTTGTTTTGATCTGTCTATTATCCGCTTTTATAACACCTCCTGATGTTATCAGTATGGTTTTGCTTGTTTTACCTCTTTATGGACTTTATGAATTGTCTATTTTTTTGGTGGGTTGGATTCGACCAAAATCTGATTCTTAATACATAAATTTTTTGTATTGATTCCACTGGAAAGTTTGTGAAAATCCGGATAAAATCAGGAAAAAATGGAGATTTGATGGAAAATGTTGCCAGCCTTGATGAGGTTGATTTTAAGGAAGCTGCCTATACAGCTATAATCAGTGACCTTCATTTATGTGAAGCTGAACCGGTTTGTAAAAAATTTTCGTTGTGGAAGAAATACAAAACAAGGGAATTTTTTTTTGATAAAGAGTTTGGAATTTTTCTTGATTATATTCATAAACAGTCGGGAAATCAAAAAATTGAATTGATTCTGAATGGGGATATTTTTGATTTTGACAGTATGATGTATCAACCTCCAAATCCTACTTATTATATTTCATGGCTTGAGAAGAGAAGGGGGTTGGAACCCGAAGAGGAAAAATCAGTGGATAAAATAAAAGTCATTCTTAATGATCATAAAAATTGGTGCCTGGCTCTTCGTTGGTTTATTGGTCAGGGGCACCGGGTGGTTTTTATTATTGGTAATCATGATTTGGAACTCCATTGGAAAAGTGTCCAGATTGAGATATTAAATATCATAAATCTTACTCCTGAGGAGAGAACTCGTGTGCGTTTTGTTGAGTGGTTTTATATCAGTAATAGAGATACGTTGATAGAGCACGGGAACCAATATGACCCTTACTGTCTTTGTCAGGACCCTATTAACCCTTTTATACTTAACTACAATAGAGTTCAGGTTCGACTTCCTTTTGGAGATTGGGCCTGTCGGTATCTGATCAATGGAATGGGTTATTTCAATCCCCACAGAGAAACCAATTATGTTATGACTTTGTTTCAGTATGTAAGGATTTTTTTTAAATATATGGTCAGGACCCAACCCTTTATTCTATGGACTTGGTTTTGGAGCAGCGTTGCCGCTTTATGGCGAACATTAAAGTCCAATTTGCAAAAACCTTTGTCAGATCCATTGACAGTGGAACAAAGAGTGGAAGGGATTGCCCGAAGATCCAATGCCACTCCACGGATTGTTCGTGAAATGAGTGCTCTTTTTGCCAAACCGGCAGCTTCAAACCCTTTACAGATTATGAAAGAGCTTTGGTTGGATCGGGCTTTTCTTGTTCTTATTTCTCTTTTTATTTTGTTTCAGATTTTTATTTTCATTCAACAAATTTATGCTTTGTCTTTTTTTTGGATGTTTGCCCCTATTTTGATCCTTCTTCCTCCTTTTATACTTTATGCCAAAGGTGTGAATTCCTATATCAGTGATTATAAAAAACCTAATGAGCAGATTTTGACCACTTCAGCTCTCATAACAAAAGTCAATCGGGTGATTCATGGTCATACCCACGAAGTGCGTCATGAATTGATTGGTGGAATTGAACATTTGAACCCGGGCACCTGGTCACCCGCTTTTTCAGATATTGAATGCACTATGTCCCATGACAGCAAGACTTTTATTTGGATTGAACCGGGATCAAAAAATCGTTCCGCCAGAATTTTAAAAGTGAAAAACTCTACGGTTATTGAGTTTTTTAGGCCCAAAGGGGAACGGCAAAAAACAATAGATGCGATGCGATAAATCTTTTTTTTCAAGGATTTGGAAATAAATGGGAGTTCAGGTCAAAATTATTTTATTTTCAGATCAAAATGTGGGATAGGATGGTTATCAAATAATGATTAACTAACTATTGGGGGGTAAAGATGTCCGGTGTATTGGTTGTAACAAGTAAAGTGAAGAAATATATTAAAGAACAATCCAATCTTAACACTTCTTCTGAAACCGTTGATGTTCTTAGTAAAGCTGTGGAGCAGCTTTGTCAAAAAGGCATAGAATCGGCCAAGGCGGATAAAAGAAAAACAGTTATGGCCCGTGATATTATTATTGACCATCTTTAGGGGTTCCATAAGTTCTTTTTAGTCATTTTTAAAATTTGATAAATTATCTGGATATTTGGGATAATAAATCATCCCATGTCCAGATACTCACTCCCAGTCTTTCCGCTTTTTCCATTTTACTTCCGGTTTTGGAACTGGAGCCAGCCACTAAGACATTGGTCTTTTTGTTTACTGAGGATGAGACTTCTCCGCCTGATTGTCTAATCATAGACTGAACTTCGTTGCGGGGAATGGGAAGAGTTCCTGTGATCACAAATTTCATTCCATTGAAAATGGATTCTTTTGTATTGGTTGGAGTTTTAATCTCCTTGGGTCTGACTCCAAGATTTAAGAGTTGGTTCACTTCTTCGATAAATTTTTTCTGTTCCAGGATTTTCAGCACAGACTGGGTCACTTTGGGTCCCATATCGGGAAGACTGATGAGTTTATCTTCACTGGCTTTTAAGAAGACTTCTATGGATCTAAAATTCTGAGCGAATGTTCGTGCCGTTTGTTCTCCGACAAAGCGAATGCCAAGAGCATAAATAAAACGATGAAGGTCTGTTTGTTTGCTTTCTTTGATGTTTCCAAGTAAATTTGCAATTGATTTATCACCGAGTTTTTGTCTCTCTGTTTTTAATTTGTTAATGTTTTTAAGTAGTTCCCGGGACAGTTTGTCTCCAAGCAATTTTTCATTTAGTTCCCGGGACAGTTTGTCTCCAAGCAATGTTTTTTTTATTTCTTGTTTTTTAATATCTATTATTTCATTAAATAATTTGTTTAATTTTTCATAAGGGAGTTTTTTTCTGTCAGTTTTTAGTTTTTCAAGGGATTTGTTGATAGTTATTGTTTTAATTTCTTCCTGTTTTAATTTTTTGATATTTTTAAATAGATTATCGCAAAATCTGTCAATGAAATTTTTAATGGATTTTTCAATTTCTGTCCTAAGAGCAATAAGCTGATTGTATTCCAATTTGTAAATATCAGAGAAAGTCTGAATTAAATTTTTTTTAAAAAAAAGTTCAATCATTTTGGTTCCCAGTTGATCAATATTCATGGCATTGCGTGAGATAAAATGTTTGAAAGATTCAATTCTCACAGCGGGGCAAAGGGAGCTGAGGCATCTTTTTGCAACTTCTCCTTCCAATTGTTCTGTTTTTTCTTTACACGAAGGACAATTGTTGGGAATAACAAATTTTTTTGTTTTTTTTGGTCTTTTTTCTTTTCTTACTGAAAGAATTTCAGGAATGACATCACCGGCCCGGTGGATGATAACGGTATCCCCCACTCTTATGTCCTTTCGATCTATTTCATCCTGATTGTGGAGAGTGGCTTGGGTGATTGTCACTCCTCCCACTTTCACCGGCTTCATGATTGCCAAGGGAGTCAAAACCCCTGTACGACCCACTTGAACCGTGATTTTCTCCACCTTTGTTTCGGCCTGTACCGGTTTAAATTTTGCAGCAAAGGCCCAGCGGGGACTTCGGGCAATGGCTCCCAGGCTTTTTTGCATGAAAAAAGAATTAACTTTAATGACAATGCCATCAATTTCAAAAGGAAGAGAGGAACGAAGGAGTTCCACTTTTTTGTAATAATCAATAACTTCATTGGCTCCGACACAGATTCTGCTTAATTTTTTTTCACTGATTTCTTTATTGTGACAATAAGGCATGACGGGTAATCCAAACTTCATAAGTTGGGTTTCAAAATCCAATTGGGATTGAAATTCAACGCCTTCACAATAACCGGGAGAATAACAAAATATTTTAAGATTACGATTTGCAACAATTTTTGGATCCAAGTGTCTCAATGTTCCGGCGGCGGCATTTCTTGGATTAACAAAAATCTTCTCATCTTTTTCTTCCTGTGCTTGCTTGATTTTTAAAAAGTCTTTTTTAAAGAGAAGAATTTCCCCCCGGATATCCATTCGTTTTGGAGGTTTTTCACTGTTTAATTTCGATGGAAGATTTTCAATTGTAAGGACATTATTCAAAACATCTTCACCGGTTACACCATCTCCCCGGGTTATGGCATGACAGAGTTTTCCGTTTTTGTAAACCAATTCAATAGCCACTCCATCGAATTTTGGTGAACAGAAAAATTCCAGATCCTCTTCAGAATTTATTTGTCTTTTAATTTTTTTTTCAAATTCCATAATTTCATTGGTTGAATAAGTGTTTTGCAGGGACAACATGGGTTTATGATGCTTTTCTTTCTTAAAGGAATTGGATATTTCACTTTTGCGATTGATTTTTAAATTCTTTTCGTATGCTTTCTCCTTTAATTTCAGATTCTGATCGATTTCACAATATCCCCATGTGTCCTGGTCTCCTGTTGTTTGTGTGGGTGAGTCCGGTTTTTCCAGGTCTGGGAACTGTTTTTCAAGATCTATGAGTTTCTGAAACAATTGATCGTACTCGTTATCGGAGATTTCGGGTTCATTTAATGTATAGTAGAGATAATTGTGATATTTGATATTTTCAGTAAGGTTGTCTATTTTTTTTTTTGCTTCTTTTTTATTCATGGTGAAATTATACTAAAAACCTCTTGTTTTTCATAGGAAACCCTTTGTTTTTTGGATTTTTTGTTAAAAGATCTTAAAAAGAAGATTCATTCAATTGGATTTTATGGTTTTTTTTGGAGACCAATGTGAAGAAACCATCCATTCATCAGGATAAATTGAGATCCGGGAAGGGAATGGAGAAAGGTCGGAGTGACAATTTTTTTGAGTTTATTTTTTGTTTTTTTTGTTTTTCCCGATTCCGGAAAAAAATTACAAACTGTTCAATTCAGTAATGGATCATTATTAAAAGTGGAAATTGCACATACAGAAAAGGAAAAAGCAAAAGGACTTATGGGAAAAACTCATCTTCCCGGAAATCAGGGAATGTTATTTATATTTAAAAACCCCAGAAAACTGCTTTTTTGGACAAAGAAAACTTATATTCCATTAAGCATTGGTTATTTTGATGAAAATCATGTTTTGAGGGAAATCCATTTCATGGAACCTCAAAATATAATGGAACGTAATCCGGAAATTAATACATACCAAAGTTCCTGTCTTTGTCAGTACGCCATAGAGGTCAATAGAGGATGGTTTATGAAGAATAATATTGGAATAGGGGATCGGTTTTCAATCAGGAGACCAAAGAAAAAACAATAAAACTTTTATAAAAAATGCAAATAGTTTGGATTTTTCTGTTTTTTTGTGTGAAATTTTTCTAAATTTTTATTCCATGAAGTTCACTGGACTTTTATCTTGTTTTTATTAAATGAGCAGATAATCTAAAAAAAAATGTTAAAAAACTGGACACTGGTATTGAAATAAGCTCATAAAGGTGGAATTTTGTCTCAATTAGTTTCCCTTGTTTTTTAATTGTGGTTTAGTAGAATTTATCTAATATGTATCTTTTAATTGAAAGGGTGCAACAATGAAAAAAATAATTTTATACGTTTTTCTTTTTCTCATTTATTTGACTGGGTGTAGTCTTTTTTCTTCCAATGAAAATGAAAACGACAAAATGGTTCAACCTTCTGGGGAAGCCGGAACAGAAGAGTTTTCTGATGGAATGGGTGAAGTCGATTCAAATCAGGAAATGGGCTTTTCTGAGCAAGGGGATGTGTCCACTGAAGAAAGTTTTTCAGGTGATAGTGTTGATGAATATGCAGATGATGAATATGCAGATGATGAATATGGAAATAGTAGTGGCGAGCTTGTCAATGGTGATGATATAGGTCTTCCCGGTTCTCCAATGACAGATAATCAGGAAAAGGATCTTTTTGCCCAACAGGAATCGACATCTTATAGTGATTTTTCATCTTCTGATCAAATGAGTTCCATGGGTGAGCCACGAAAACTTATACCTGTTAAAAAAATGAAATCATCTGTTTATCAGATATCAGGAGCCAATATCAATCGTCTTTATGTGGTACGACCAGGTGATGATATGCAATCAATTGCCACAAAAATTTATGGTGGTGATCGTTCTGAAGATATTTATTCTTATAATTCTCACTTTAGAGGAAAAACATTGAATGTGGGAGATAAAATTTATTATCAATCTCCCCATAATCCAACAGATTCAATGATGAAAACTTATTATGAAGATAATAATTTGCAACCTCAATATTATGTTACCCAGGAGGGCGATAACCTGAGAAAAATTTCCAAAAGATTTCTTGGTCATGGACGAAGCTGGATGGAAATTTATGCCACAAATGAAAGTGTTGAATCCAAAGGCCGTTTGCCGGCAGGTTTAAATATCCGTTATTGGCCGGACTCTGGTATGAGTGTTGCTGAAACTACAAATCCTCAGGATTTAAGTACTGCACCTCCGGAACCTGCACCTGAGCCTGTGGAAAATCAGGATCAAAATATGGCTATGGACCAAGGTCAGGAAATTCAACCTGAAGAAAATCCAAATACTGGAGACATGAGTAATACGGATCCTATGGAAGAACCAATAGCCCAGACAGGTGATATAAACAATTTCAATGATTCACAGAATGATGGAAATTTACCTCCCCCTCCAGCGGTTCCAGCAGAGATCAATAATCAACCGTCAATTGAACCTGCAATGCCTCCTCCACCGGCCAAAAAACCTGTAGCTTCAAAAAAGGATTCAAAAAAATTTACAGAAGATCAAAAGTTAATGGCGGCTCTTTTCTGTCTAATGCTTTTAGTTGCTATTATTTTGTTAATTCTTATTCGAAGGAATCGATCCCGTAAGGTTAACTTTGGTCACACTCAGAGTTAAAAATTTAATGTATTTAATTTATACTGAAGACCATTTGTTTTTCATGAGAGACCACTTGTTTTAAGCAGTCCTTCTTAATAAACAAGTCCAGCATAGAATAAATGATCTTTGAGAGACCACTTGTTTTAAGCGGATTTTGGTAAAGAAATTCAGCATAGAATAAATGATCTCTCAGGGAAATTCCATGAAAATTCAAACCGGACCAGTATAATAGTGGCGTGATTAATGTATTTGATTAAATATTTCATCGAGAACAGTTTTGTTTTTCATGCGTTTTCCATTAACAAGATACATGAGGTCATCCACAATTTGAATATCCCGATTGCTTTCATGATGAAATTTAATTCCACAACCATTTTCTGTTAACCAGATAACTGAAGCTGTAAGAACTCTTTGTCGTCCACTCACATTAAAATAAATATTGATTTTGTCGTTACTGGAAAGTTCACTGGTTTTATGAATAAGAAAGGCTCCGGTCAGGCTGATATTTTTCAAATCTCCATAGTTGGATTTACGGGAATAATTTTTTCGGAATTCAACAGGAAACAGTAAAGGCAGGCGTGGTGCTGGTTTTTTCATGTTTTCCTCCTTTCTTCACATTTGTCATTTTACTTTTATTCGGTGGTTTTTCGTAAAAAGATGAGGTTTTTTTGGTCTATATTTTAAAAAATTTTTGTTTTTTCGTATCATTGGGGGATATTTTCAGTTTTTTGGTGAGAAACCTGTTGATTTTAAAAGAAACAGCGTGTCAAATTGAAACTTTAACTTCTAAGCTCTCAAGTTATTGGTTACTTATTCCGATAAATCAGTTACAATATTTAGAGAAACTTAAAAGAAGAACAAAGAGAATGATTATAAATCTCTTTTAAGTTCTTAGCTTATTTATAAAGAAACCAGGAAATCAATTCAGTCCTCCATTCCTAAAATTGATAGTAGTAAAATCTATTCTTTAATCCTTGGAGTTTGAAGTTTATGTCAGAAACTGAAGCAGCTAAAAAGAAGATTCAAAAAAATGAATTATCTGAAAAAAGAGATCCTTCAAAGGGGGTAAAAACTTCCAAGGAAAATGAAGATAATCGTGAATCAACTCCAAAATATCGCCGTAATTATCAAAGAACCAACTATCGTAATAAAAATAATCGCAACAATAATAATAATGGCAATCGTCATCGGCAATTCAAACAGAGTCCTAATTTACAACAGCAGGATGATTTTTTGCAATCTGCTTCTGGAAGCACAGAGTCTGTGGATATTTCTGATGTTCAATTGACTGAAGAGGAAAAATCAACACTTAGCTCAGAAGGGTTGAAAACAAAAAAAATTGAGGAAATTTTAAGGTTAGCCACCAAATTAAAAATTGAAAATGCCGCAGGTTATCGAAGACAGGAGCTGGTTTTTGAAACTTTGAAAAGAGCTGCTCAATTAGTGGATGTTCTCGGTGACGGTGTTCTTGAAATTTTACCGGATGGATATGGATTTTTAAGAAAACCGGACTATAACTATCTGCCGGGTCCTGATGATATTTATGTGAGTCCTTCCCAGATTCGCCGTTTTGGTTTGCGTACAGGTGATACCATCAGTGGGACTGTTCGGTCTCCTAAAGAAGGGGAAAGATATTTTGCCTTGTTAAAAGTGGATCAGCTTAATCATCAACCTCCGGCTCTTTCGAAGGAAAAAATTCTTTTTGACAACCTTACTCCACTTTATCCTGAAGAAAGGTTAAAACTTGAACATCAGCCCAATGAATTTACCACTCGTATTGTGGATTTAATGGCTCCTTTGGGTAAGGGGCAGAGAGCTCTCATTGTTGCCCCCCCTCGCACTGGAAAAACTGTTTTACTTCAGGATATTGCCAATGCCATTTCCAATAATCATCCGGAGACAAAATTGATTGTTTTACTTATTGACGAACGTCCAGAGGAAGTCACTGATATGTCCCGTAACGTGAAAGGGGAAGTGGTCAGTTCTACTTTTGATGAACCTCCAACTCGTCATGTTCAGGTGGCTGAAATGGTTTTGGAAAAAGCTAAACGCTTGGTGGAAAATAAAAATGACGTGGTGATTCTACTTGATTCCATAACCCGTCTGGCAAGAGCTTATAATACTGTGGTTCCTCCTTCAGGCAAAATTCTCTCTGGTGGAGTGGATTCCAATGCTCTTCATAAACCCAAGCGTTTTTTTGGTGCTGCCAGAAACATTGAGGAAGGGGGAAGTTTAACTATTATTGCCACAGCTTTGATTGATACAGGTTCACGGATGGATGAGGTGATTTTTGAGGAATTTAAGGGAACTGGTAATTCTGAAATTCACTTGGATCGTAAACTCATGGAGAAAAGAATTTTTCCATGTATGGATATTAATAGATCGGGCACTCGTAAAGAGGATCTTCTTATTGAGAAAGCAAGTCTCAATCGTTTGTGGATATTAAGAAAATTTCTTGCTCCCATGAATGTGGTGGATAGTATGGAGTTTCTCACTGAAAAATTGAAATCAACGGAAGATAATGCTTCTTTTCTCAGTAAGATGGGTCAATAAGACTGGACGGCCATGCTTTTTTATGTTAAACATTTTTGTTTTTTATATACTGAAGACCATTTGTTTTTCATGTGACTTTGAGAGACCACTTGTTTTAAGCGGATTTTGGCTAAGGAAATTCAGCATAGAATAAATGATCTTTCAGAGAAATTCCATGAAAATTCAAACCGGATCAGTATACTTTACTTTTATTGGAGTTGTTTTATGAAAACGGATACGCATCCCAAATATTACAATAATGCCCAGGTGACCTGTGTTTGTGGGAACATTTTCACCACGGGATCAACTTTAAAAGAGATTAGAATTGATATTTGTTCCGCCTGCCATCCTTTTTACACTGGAAAACAAAAGCTTGTGGACACAGAAGGACGAGTGGAAAAATTTAGAAAAAAATATGCCAACTTTTATAAAAAGTGAGTGAATGTTTGAAAAACTGGATGAAATTGAAAAAAAATATGAATCTCTCTGTCATCAGTTGCAAAATCCAAAAATAGCGGGAGATCAGGACAAGTTTCGTCAACTGATGAAAGAACAGTCTGAATTAAGAAAAATTGTAAAAAATTTCCGCCGATACAAACAACTTCGTCAGATTGTGGAAGCCAATAGGCAGCTTTTGATTGAAGAAAAAGATGAAGAATTAAAAACTTTAGCTAAAGAAGAATTAGATGAAGTTGAACTTTCTGTTCTTGAAGTGGAGAAGGAACTAAAGCTCAGTCTTCTTCCTAAAGACCCCAATGATCAGAAAGATGTTATTCTTGAAATTCGTCCCGGAGCCGGAGGGGATGAGGCTGGTCTTTTTGCTGAACAGCTTTTTACGTCTTATAATCATTATGTTTTCAGTCTTGGTTTTAAAATGGAACTTCTGGCTTTTTCTGCGGGAAATGTGGGAGGGGCCAAAGAAATTGTAGCCATGGTTTCTGGAAATAATGTCTATTCCACGCTAAAATATGAAAGTGGTGTTCATCGTGTTCAGCGTGTTCCCAAAACAGAATCCCAGGGAAGAGTTCATACTTCAACTGTCACTGTGGCAGTACTTCCCGAAGCTGAGGAAGTTGAAATAAAAATTAATGAGAAAGACTTACGTATTGATGTTATGAGAGCCAGTGGAGCAGGTGGACAGCATGTCAATACAACGGATTCAGCAGTTCGTATTACCCACAACCCAACAGGTCTTACAGTTTATTGTCAAGAGGGAAAGTCCCAGCACGCCAATAAAGACCGTGGAATGAAAATTCTTTTATCACGACTTAAAGCTATGGAAGAGGAAAAAGTCATGAAACAGGCCTCCAGGGACCGTCTTTCGCAAATAGGCACAGGTGATCGGTCAGAGAGAATTCGGACTTATAATTTCCCTCAAAATCGGGTGACTGATCATCGTATTGGTCTGACTCTTCATTGTCTGGATGACATTATGAAAGGCCATATGGGCCAGGTGATTGATCCGGTTCGGGCTTATTATCGGGCTGAAGCTCTTAAGAAATCAGAAAGCAATGAAAATTAAAGACTTGTTGTCTCTTGAAAAAAATGAAGAACGCAGTTGTCAGTGGCAAAATTTAATTGGTTTTTATCTAAAAATGAGTTGGGGAGAACTCCAACTGAAAAAAGAAATGGAGATATCCAGGTATCAACAGGAGATTATTGACAAGGTTCGTCCTCTTTTTCAAAAAGGGTGGCCTGTGGCTTATATAACGGGGCTCGGTTTCTTTTATAAAAATGATTTTTTGATTAATCGGTTTGTCTTTGTTCCAAGACAGGAAACAGAGATATTGGTTGAAAAAGCTTTAAATCTTATTTCCCATAAAAAGAAGCCTCAGATTGTGGACATTGGTTCAGGTTCAGGTTGTCTTGGACTTTCCATTGCCAGGGAATGTCCCCAAGGCAGAGTTTGGCTTTTAGAAGCGGATTCCAAAGCCCTTGAGTTATCAAAAAAAAACGCAGAAAAATTGTCACTAAAGAACGTAAACTTTCAACATATTCGTGTTGGTGATGAAATATTCGAACCTTCCTGTTGGAAAGGCCGGTTTGATTTGATTTTGGCTAATCCTCCCTATATTGCTCATGGGGATCCAAAAGTGTCACCATGGGTCCATAATTTTGAACCTCATCAGGCACTTTACGCAAGTGAAGGTGGTTTGTATTGGATACACAAATGGTTGGAATGGGGTTATGATTTTTTAAAGGAAGAAGGTTTTTTTATTTTTGAATTTGGACAGGGTCAGGATCAGGCTATTGATTCGTGGTTGAAAAAGAGTCCTTATAAGATCAGAGAGTGGATTGATGATTATTCAGGAATTCGACGATTTCTTGAATTAGAGAAGTAGGAAGAAGGCATGGATCAAATTGCGGTGACAGGGGGCTTTGCTCTAAAAGGATCTGTGTCTGTCAGTGGTGCCAAAAATTCAGCCCTTCCCTTAATTTTTTCCACCCTTCTTTGTTCGGGTCATCATGAATTAAATAATATTCCCGAACTCAGGGATATTTTTTCAGCAATTCAATTAATGGAGTCTTTGGGGTGTTGTTGTCATTTTAAAAACAATAAGCTCGATATTGAAGTGGCTGATAAATTGAAAACTTTTGCCCATTATGATCAAGTGCGGAAAATGAGAGCCAGTATTCTGATTTTAGGACCTTTACTTTCACGTTTTGATCAGGTTCGGGTCAGCCTCCCCGGGGGGTGTGCTATTGGTGCCAGATCTATTGAAATGCATCTTGAGGCTTTAAAACAAATGGGTGCAAATATTAAAATTGATGGAGGTTATGTAGTAGCCAGGGCTTCCTCTCTTAGAGGAACTGTTATTAACCTGGATTTTCCCACTGTCGGAGGAACGGAAAACATTTTAATGGCAGCGAGTCTGGCAAGAGGAACAACTGTTATTAATAATGCCGCCTGTGAACCTGAAATTGAAGATTTGGCGGAGTATCTTTCAAATATGGGTTGTCAGATTGAGGGAGCCGGAACGTCTTCTATAAAAATCACCGGTCAGAAACATTTGATTCCGGGAAAACACCGGGTTATTCCTGATCGTATAGAGGCGGGAACTTTTATTGGTGGCTGCGGCAATAACAGGAGGAGAAATCATTTTAAAAAACTGTTGTCCTGATCATCTGAGAAATTTTACGGAAGTCTTAAAATCCATCGGCGTTTATTGTCAGGAAAATAAAAATCAGATTTGTATTAAAGGTGATCGCCTGATTTATCCGATTCATATAAACACGGGTCCCTATCCAGGGTTTCCAACAGATTTGCAGGCCCAATTGATGAGTCTTCTTACTCAGGTCCCCGGCAAGAGTTCTATTAGTGAAAAGATTTTTGAGAATCGTTTTATGCACACACAGGAACTGGTTCGTTTGGGTGCAAATATTCAAATCAATGGTCAAAAAGCTGTGATTCATGGAGCTTCAAAATTAGTGGGGGCTCCTGTTATGGCTACAGATCTCAGAGCCAGTGCTTCTTTGATATTGGCGGGATTGGTTGCCAGTGGACAGACGATAGTTCATAGAGTTTATCATTTGGATCGTGGTTACGAAAGGTTGGAAAAAAAACTTTCCAAACTTGGTGCAAAAATTGAAAGAATAAAATGACTCAATGGCTTGTTCGAAATAAAAAAGGCAAGATTGACGGACCTTTAAGCACTAGTGAGGTGATTCAGGGAATTCGCTCTGGAACTTATTTTGGTGAGGAATTTATTTCCCGTTATCCCCTCAGGACGTTGGCATCCTATTTCCCATGAACAGAGTTTTTTTGAGATTATACTGAATCTCCTTGAAGAGGATCTTCTTGGAAAATCTCTATCAGAAGTGGATGAAAAAAGGGAAATCACCCAGAGAATTGAGACTTTAAAAAAGGAGAATAGTCAGAGAAGAGAAGAAAATCAAAAATCTGGAGGTCGGGCTGTTTTTGAGGATGTTGAAGCAAAAACTCCTGTCATTATTGAAATGGAGAAGAAAGAGTAGTGATAAGGTGGGCCGGGCTGTTGCTGATACAAAAAAATTAAAAAAGAAAAGACCTGTTCGAAAAGTTAAATTGAAACATGATCAGGTTTTGATAAAGAGAAAACGTTTTCCCCCTCAATCCCTTGTTTTACTTATAGTTGCCGCTTTTATTCTGGTTGTTTATTTTTTAAATCAATCAGATCATCGTTCTCTTGATAAAGTTCATTTGAGAAAACCTCGTTTTACGAAAGACAAAACCTATGATAAAAAAGTTGTGGTTCAAGGTATGAAATTGGCTATTCGTGCCTTTCGTAAGGATAATTTTAAAAATTATCTTATTGCACAGGATGCTCTTGTTGAAGTTGTTGAGAGGAGTAATAGTCTGGATGCTTATGCTTTTTTATGTATGACCTACAGGGAATTGTGGCCTTTTGGTTATCAGGATGGGAAAGATCATAATACTTTGCAAGTGGTTTTAAGAAGAGTTCAAAAAATAAATCCCAAAAGCTCCTCAGCCAATATTTGTCTTGTTGTTTCTCATTTGACAAAGGGTCATTATGACGAAGCTCTAAGGATTATGGACAACAACCTGGCTCAATCGCCTGAACTTATTTTCTTTAATCAGATGACAGGGGATATTTATGCCGGAAAGAAAGACTATCAATCAGCATTGTATTATTTTTCAAAAGTACGGGAATTATGGACTCCCCCTCCTGTTTGGTCAAAAGCTCTTTTACAGGAAGCCCGAATGTATCGTAAGATTGGGGTTTACGGATCAGCTGTAAAGCTTTATCGTAAGCTTCTTAAAAAAAATCCATCCCATGCGGTAGCAAAAATTGAGTTGGGATTACTGGAG
>CBDCNX010000003.1:0-17348 GCA_965219545.1 Bdellovibrionales bacterium | reverse complement strand
ACATTTCAAACTTCATGTAGAAAAGGGGCGACCACGCATCCCACTGTGATGGTATGGGTTTTGACTGTCTTTGAATATGTGAAAACATATAAAACGGAGTGCAGAATTCTTCTTTATGAAAAACAGGGGAATTTCTCTGTGAAGGTTTAGGGTCATTGATTCAGGAATTTCCATACAATCAGATTGTGGTTCCCATGACGGAAATCTGGCGTTTGTGGGAAAGGGAAAAAAAAGTCACTCTTTCCTGGTTTTTTGATCTTCTTGAAGGATTTATTGATCCCAGACCCATTCTGTATTTTGTGGATTTGGACTCAGTCTTTTTTCAGACTCTTCACCGGGAATTTAAACAAAGAAACATTTGTCCTGAATACATTATTCCAGCCGATGATTTTTTAAAAAATGAGTTTGTTTCAGAATTACTGGAAGACAATGTCCATTTGTCTCTTTTGATTTTCAAACCCATGGGACCGGAGGTGGTTGAAAGAGTAAAATCTTTGGAAAATTTTATTCATCAATTGAAATTTGTGGTTTTGGCCCGTAAAGACTGGGATTTTGAAAACACTTATCGTTCCATTCCCCATTTTATGCGTTCAAGACTCTTTATTGATTTTCCCATATCCCTTCATCCGGGAGATTTTTTTCTATCACCCCATGAGTGGATTCCAGTGATTCAATCCTTTAGAAAACAATTTCCGGGGCTTCCGATTAAATCTTACTGTCCCAATCTGTTTTTCTATAATGAGTTTCTCAGTTCCAATATAAGTCATTTTTCAGGTCCTCATAAATTAAATTCCGGGAAAAAGTATCTGACTTGCATTCTAAAAAACTACGGGGATCTTAAAACCATAATGGGTTCTGAAACCATGATTCGGAATTCTGAGCAGGTGGAAATTCTATTAACCGGAACGGGATGAAAAGAACAACCCCATGACTTTTGCTTCCATTCATTCTTACCAGGTTTATCCAAAAGACCCTGAAAAACCTGTTTCGGAAGCTTTGGTGAGTAATTTTCTGGCAAGTCGGGCCAAAGGTCAGTATTTACTCTTTCTGGATAAAGAAACTGTCAGGAATTTTGAAAGTCTTTTAAATAGCCTTTTTAATGGGTCCTTTGATGAGTTTGGGTTTTTAATCCCCCAAAAAGCCATGATTTTCAGACGAGATGATTTTTTGAGGACGGGAGGTTTTGACCCTCTTTTTACCGATAAATCCCCGGTCTGGCTTGACTCTCTTTTTCGTTACGGCCTTTTTAAAAACAGGGATTTTAATTATGAAGCAAAACAATCAGGAAATCAGTGGAATGGGATCTTACACAAATACGCCTGTGAGGAAAAGTTCAGGATTTATCTGTCGGAGTCAGATTTTCAATTTTTATCGAAAGAGAAATTAAGAGAAAATTCAGATAAAACAGGTGTGAACATTCATTTTCAAAAACCATGTCACAAAGACGGTTTTTTTAAAAAATGTCTAAAAATAATATTTATTCCCATTTTGAAGGGGGTAAAATTTTGCAATCAGTATAAAAACTCATGGAGTTTGGTCTTTTACAGACTTTATGGATTTATTTTTTATCTCCTTTATCCTGTCCGTAAAATTTACTATTTTTGCGAATTTCAGTATGAAAAACGTGTTTTGGGTCTTCATATTAGAGGCAAATCAGAGTCGGATTTATAAAAATGTTTGATATTTCCGTTATTATACCCACTCATAAGAGACATTCATCACTTATGGAATTGATTGATTCCATTTCCCGATATAAAAATAGTAAAAATAGTAAAAATATGAATTTGGAATTTGAAGTTATTATCGTTTCCAATTTAGAAGATTCTTTTATTGAAAACCTGAAATTTCATCCGTTGGCCGGGAGGCTTAACATAAAAACCTTCATATCCGGTTTGGGTGTGAACAAAGCCCGTAATTTGGGTTTGCAAAAAGCCCGTGGCTCTGTCAGTTTTCTACTTGATGATGACTGTAAAATCATTGATTTGCAGTGTTTTAGTAAAATATTGCATTGGCATGGAAATCATCCCCGGGCGGTGGCTATTGGTGGGGTTTATGAAACAGATCCGGAGGCTTCGGCCATTGATATTGCTTATAATTTGCTGGCCAGGGCCTGGCAGAGTCACTCTGTTTATAAAGATCATGAGTCCAGCCGTCTTGTGGGTGGTTGTGTCAGTTACAAAACAAAAAAACTTTTGGATTGTGGTCAACTGTTTGATGAAAATATTCACTTTGGAGGAACAGAGTCGGAGTTTCATAGACGATTAAATCGTCAGGGTCTTCAGACTTTGTTTTTTGAAAGTCTTTATGTTCAACACAAAACCCGACTGAAAACTTTTCAATTAATTCGCAGGGCTTATTGTCAGGCCAAAACAAAAAGTCAGTATGATATTGACGGAGGTTATGGTGAAATTGATTTAAAAACCTATCAGCAAAAAAGAGAACTCCGGGCTTTTAAAAAAGCCCGGAATCAAAAAAGTTTTCGGGATATTCTTTACTTTATAAAAATGTATGACATCGCTTACAATTTAACTTTTCATGCTCTAAAGATGATAAAGAAAATCAAAAAAGTATGTAGATTTTTCTAAACCACCTCAGATCATCACTTAAGGGCTCTGGCCATCTCCCGATCCAGTTCCTTTTTCTTAATACTCTGTCTTTTGTCGTATGTCTTTTTTCCTCGACCAAGGCCGATTTCCACTTTCACCCTTCCTTTTTTAAAATAAAGTTTTAATGGAATACAGCTCAATTTTTTTTCCTGAACCCGTCCCATGAGTTTATTGATTTCCCTGCGGTTTAGGAGAATTTTGCGTAAACGCTCTGGTGAGTGATTGTTGTGACTGCTTGCCTTGTATTCACTGATATGGGTTTTTTGCAGAAAAGCTTCATCACCAACAAAACAGATGTAGGAATCTTTGAGGTTCACCCCCCCGTTTCGAATACTTTTGACTTCACTTCCCGTCAGGACAAGACCGGCTTCGTATTTTTCAAGAATTTCATAGTGAAACCGGGCTTTTTTATTTTCAGTAATAATTTTAATTCCCATTGATCTCCCGTACTCAGTATACTATAAAAATGGTATAGAGAATTGCTTTTATTTTTTGAGTTGAAGAATCAATTTCACAAATTGTTCCGGAGTTAGTTCTTCAACTCTGACCTTTTCGTTCAGATTCATTTTTTTGAAAATTTCAAGCAAATTGGGTTTTTCGGCATAGTTTATGAGTTTTGGCAGAAGTTTTTTTCGACGATTCATAAAAACTTTTTTAACAAAATCATGAAAATGCGGAAAATCTTCCTCCAAAGAGACGGAGGTTATGGAATTTCTTTTCTTTTGGGAAACCAGTGAACTGAACCATTTTAAGTTTGTCGGTTTTTTCCTGTCAAAACAAAGCACCTGGCTGGCCACCCTGGGTTTTGGGAAAAAATCCACAGTTCCCGCCTCCAGAACAAAACGGATATTCCAAAAGCTTTTGGCTATCACTGTCAGGAATCCATAATCACGGGTTCCCGGTCCTGCCAGGATTCTTTTGGCCACTTCTTTTTGAAACATAAGGACCATTCGATCAAAACTTTGTTCCAATATTGATAATTCGACCAGAAGACGTGAGGCAATCTGATAAGGGGGATTGCTTACAAGGAGTTTGGATCCGCTGAAATCAAGTTCCTTTTTCCAATCAAAACACAGGGCGTTAACCTGTCTGACTTCAAAGCCCTGTTTGTTCCAAAAATGACAGAGTTTTTTGTCAAATTCCAGAAGAATCAGATCTTTGCTTTTTTCCCTTAAAGGGTTTGTCAGGGCTCCAAGACCGGGACCCACTTCAAAAACCCTGTCAAAGGATTCAGGTTTTGCCGCTTTGATAATGGCACTCACGCTGGAATCATTGATTAAAAAATTCTGTCCCATGGAACGTTTTGGAGAAATATTTAAAAACTCCATAGAGGAGAGGGTTCTGTCTTTTAGATTTTTTACTGATCGTGTTTGAATTTTCATGGAATTTCTCCAGGAAATCATTAATTATATACTGAAGACCATTTGTTTTTCATGAGAGACCACTTGTTTTAAGCAGTCCTTCTTAATAAACAAGTCCAGCATAGAATAAATGATCTTTGAGAGACCACTTGTTTTAAGCGGATTTTGGTAAAGAAATTCAGCATAGAATAAATGATCTCTCAGGGAAATTCCATGAAAATTCAAACCGGACCAGTATAAATAGGCTTTCTTTAGACTATCCTGAGAATTGAATCGGAATTTCCAGAACAAATAGTATTCAGCATATTCATAGAGGGGCTCTTGGTTGTGGAGCCAGATCCTGGGAGGAGTTTTCTCCTTTTTGAAGGCGTAAAAGGGCTGCCAGACCGATCATGGCTCCATTATCGGTACAATAACGCAGGGGAGGCAGTGCCAGTTGTGTTCCCGTTCTTTTTGCCACTTCCTGAACAGCTTTGCGTAAACCGGAGTTGGCACTTACCCCACCTGTCACCACAAAATGCTTCACTTCTGTTTTGTTGATGGCTCTTTCCAGTTTTGTTATTAAAACATCAATAATGGCCTGCTGATAACTGGCACAGAGGTCTTCCAGATGATTTTTTTTATCCTGTTCTGACATTTTGTGAAGCAACCTTTGGGCTGATGACTTAAGACCTGAAAAACTGAAGTTATCTTCTTTTATAAGAGGTCTTGGAAAGTGGTAAGCTTCGGGGTTTCCTTTTTGTGCAAGACAATCCACCTGAACCCCTCCGGGGTAAGCCAGACCCAGGGTCTTTGCGAATTTATCAAAAGCCTCTCCGGCTGCATCGTCGGAAGTTTCACCGAGACTGGTGTAGGAACCGAAACCTTTGACGTGGTATAATTGGGTATGTCCTCCACTGACAACCAGAGCGATAAAATTTCCGTTAAAAAAATCAGGTCCTTTGTATTTTTCATCTATAAGAAAGGCTGACATGATATGCCCTTCAATATGATGAATACCCAGAAAAGGTTTATTATGGGCCAGGGCCAGGGTCTTTGCTGTCACCAGCCCCACAATAAGGGAACCCACCAGTCCGGGTTTGCTTGTGGCTGCCACCCCCATGATATTGCTCCAAATTGATGCCTTGGAGGGGGATTTATGTTTATGGGGAATGCAGGTCAGAGCCTTTTCAACCATTGGAAGAAGGTGAATTGTGTGGTTGCGGCTGGCAATTTCAGGGACAACACCTCCAAAAACCTTGTGAAGACTGTCCTGACTGGTGACCAAAGAACAGATGACCTTTCTGTTTTCATCCACAATGGCCACTGAAGTGTCATCACAGCTTGTCTCAATAGACAAAACGTATTTCACTTTTTCATGCTTTTCAGAATTTTCCGGGCTTTTTTGGCAAAGGGACTTTTGGGATAACGTTGAATAAGCTCCTTGTAAAAAGCTTTGGCATCTTCATCAATTTTTAATTTTTGAAAACACAGACCCATTTTAAAAGTGGCCTTGGGGTAGTCTTTACCTTTTGGATGGGTTTTTCGGTATTTATCGTATTCGACAATAGCTTCTTCAAACTCTCCCTGATCAAAAAAACTTTCAGCTTTGGCAAGTGGGTCTTTGGATTCCTTCTTTTCTGTGGTGCTTGTTTTTTTTGTGGTGTCTTTACTGTCCTTTTGCTCTGGTTTTTCTTTTGGTTTTTCTTTTGGTTCTTTTCCCGTAAGTTCATTTATTTTTTTGTCAATGGCCAGAAAAGCCTTTTCAAGAGTGGCTATTTGTTTTTCCATGGCTTGAATTTTTTTGGAATTCACAGAAGAGTCAGGAGTTGTATTTTTAACGGGGTTTGTCAATTGAATTATTTGTTTTTCAATAATTTCTATTTTTCCATAAAGCTCCCGAAAATCCCGGTCAATGTTGTAAAAACGGGAATCAATCTGGGCTTTCTGTTGTTGTTGGTTTGTAGGATTGGAAGTGTTTTTTGTATTGGAAATGACACGCAGGTTGGAAGGTTTATCGTTTTCCAGTTGGGCACGGGTCTTTAGGCAGGCTGTTGTTGAAATCAACAGGATCAATGGAAGTAAATACAATAATCGCATGGTGTTTTTCATTTTGAGTTGTCTCCCTGTTTGAACATTTTGAGACGGGACATATTTTCGGCTTTTTCTGAGTAATAACGGCATTTTCTGAAATATTCAGTGGCTCTTCTAAACTCATGTTTTCCATAGGCCTTTTCACCCCATTTCATGTATTTTCTGGAACTTGAAAAAAATCTTGGGGCATAACGCTTTGCCTCGCTCTCTTCAGAAGATTTTAAAGCAATTTGAGCCAAATTGTATTCTTCATTGACAAGCCTTTTGTTAACACAGCCCAGATGAAACAAAAAAGGGGTCATTATCAAAACCCCTCTTAAAAATCCTGTTCCTGAAAAAAAATGAATCATAAAAATCTATTGTATGGGAACAAAATTTACCCGACGATTCATGGCGTGATCCGCTTCCGAGTAACCATTGCGTATTAGTTTTTCTTCACCATAACTCAGCACTGACAGACGGGACTCTTTCACTCCAAGGCCCACCAGATAGGATTTTGCTTCGTTGCCACGTCTTTCACCAAGAGTTAAATTGTACTCCGTGGATCCTCTGGAATCACAGTGTCCCTCCAGTTGAAAATTGATGTTTTTGTTTTCTTTAATAAATTTTGCATTTTGGGCTAAAATATCCCTGGTTTCAGGACTTAGATCAGATCGATCATAAGCAAAGTGTACCGTTCTCAGGCCTCTGATATTGCCGCTGTCAGAACCCATGGGGTCAAAACCAAGGGGTTTATCCACGACCCCTGTATCCCCTTCCATGGCATCAAGCATTGATTTTTCTTTGGAAGCACAAGCTGTTAACAAGCCTGAAACTGATAAAATCAAAATAATGTTTTTCCACATATTTTACCCCTTTGTGTTTTATTTTTAAAAATATTTTAAAATTTCTCATTTTAATGTCAAACTCTTAATGCGGAAAATTCAAATACATTTGATGTGAATGCAAAACTTCCTAGTCAAAAAGGACGTAATGAACAAAAAATTTTGTCTTTTTTTCACTCTTACAGTCATGTTTGTGGGTATTCCCAGGGATATCAGAGCCCAGTTAGACCCCAGTATCCAGTGGCGGGAAATTGAAACGGAAGATGCTTACTGGATTTTTGATGCTAAGCACCAAAGTGTGGCCACTCATTTTATCCTGAAGTTTCAGAAAGCCAAAGCGGAGGTTTTTTCACTTTTTAAAGAACGTCCAAGAAAGGTAACAATTTTAATTGTTGATAATACTGATTCTGCCAATGGGATGGCCCAGGTGATTCCTCACCCCATTATCATACTTTTTCCGGTCAATCCCTCCATGAGAACGTCCATTGGGGAGTTCAAAGATCCCATCCATGAACTCCTGGTTCATGAATACACCCATATTCTCAACATGGAGCCTGTTCATGGTTTTATGACTGTTCTTGGTTGGATTTTTGGATCTGTGGCCCATCCCAATGTGACTTTACCCCGTTGGTATACTGAGGGTTTGGCTGTTTATACGGAATCCCTTTTTGGTAATGGAGGGCGGTTAAATTCCCAGTACCTTGAAGGACTCGCCCGCAGTCTCACCCTTGAAGATAAATGGAGGGATTATCCCCTCTCGGACCTCAATGACTTTCATCCTGATTGGCTGGGAGGTTCACGGGCCTATCTTTTTGGCGGAATTTTATGGGACAGTATTGTGCGTGAAAAAGGTCTTTCCGTTATTTATGAAATGAACCAGAGTTACTCCCGTCGCACCCCCTACTTATTGGATGGAGTTCTCAAGGATCAGTTGGGTCGAACCTATGAGGAACAACTGGGAAAGGCTTTTGAATTTTGGAAGGAAAAGAGTCAAAAACAGATCCATGAAGTATCAAAAAGCTCCAGGATGTCTGAACAGGGCATGGAACTTGGTCAGGGGCAGCATTTTACACCCAGTATTAGCCCCGATGGCCTCTGGATGGTCAGCGTCAGTAATGACAATCATGGAACCGGACATATCCATTTGATTCCAAGAAAAAATCCGGATACTTCCCCTGATACAAAGGACCTCACTGATGATAAGGGGATGGTCAGTCAAGGGGTTTTTCACACTGAGAAATCCATCAGAGTGATTGCTGACAGTCAGACCCAGGGTGTGAGCTGGCATCCGGACAGCCTGGGTTTTGTTTATGAAAAAATTGAAACTTATAAACTCTATTACCGTTTTTATGATCTCTATTTTTATGATTTGAAAAGTAAAAAAAGTATCCGGCTCACCCATGGAGCCAGAGCCCATCAGAGTTGTTTTGCCCCCAATGGGAAAACCCTTTATTTTTTGCAGAACAGAGCCAGTGCCAAGAATCTGGTGGCCATGGATTGGGAGACAAAAACACAAACTGTTCTCTATCAGGGAACTGTTGGTGATGATTTAAGATCCCTTTCCTGCCCTGATGATCATTCACTTTTCTTTGTGGAACACAGGGCGGGTTTTTCAACTTATATCAGTCAATGGAATATAAAAGAGGGTAAAAAAGATGTATTTTTTAACAAAATCCCAGTGGGTTTTCTGAAAGCCACAAAAAAAGGTCTCCTTGTTTCCTCAAAAAAAAGTGGGATTGAAAATCTCTATCTTATTAACCGGAAGACTAAAAAGTTTAAAGCCATTACAAACAGTTTTACCAGGGTTGTTGATGGGGATATTGACCCTGTGGATGAAAATCTTTACTTTAGTCAATTCACAACCCAGGGGCTTAAATTATTTTATTTACAAAAAGATCAATGGGGAAAGATTTCCCCCTCACTCTCTCAGGTGGAACCCATTATCAATAACTCTTTATCTGGAACTTCAGATTATGCCATGGATGATAATTATGGAACAGAGGATGAAAGTGAAAAAGATCCAAAAAACTTTACAAGTGATAAATTTTCTCCCTGGCGATACCTTTATCCCAATCACTGGATGCCATTTATTTATTTTGTGGATGGTGGAAGTCTCTACCAGGCCATCACTTCTGCGGGTGATCCTTTGGGAATCCATAACTTTTCCCTGATAGGTCAGTGGGATACCCTTACTAAAAAGCCCGGGGCTTCCATTTCCTATCTCAATAACTCCTGGCCTGTGAGTTTGGGCTTGGGGGTCTCTGATTTTTACAACTTTTTTTACAGTACCCGAAGTAATCTCCATATTTCCAATGCCCGGGTTCTTATGAGTTATCCCCTGGAGTTTTTGAACTATACCAGGTTGTTATTGTCCTGGAATTACAGTGTTCTTGGATTTCGAAGTATAAACTTTTCCCGTCAGGGTCCCCAGGTGGAATTGTCCTACAATAATCTCAAACGGAAAAATCATGATATTTCATACAGTTCCGGTTGGCGTTTCCAATTGGGTCACAAAAATTATTTGCCTGATTTAAGCAATACGATTTATTCAGAGACTTATGGTCATATAGGAAGTTTCTGGTCTTCTTTCACTCCTGATCGTCATATTTTTTACCTGGGCCTGAATGGCAGTTTTGCTCCCAAGCTCAATAATGGATTTTTTGCGGCAAACACTTTGGCTGGTCCTTTTTTTAATCCGGCTCTTATCAATACGAATTTTCTTCAGAGAGGTTATCCCACAGGACTTTTTGTGGCCCGTAATATTTTAAATACCAATCTGGAATATCATTTTCCCCTTCTGTCTTTCTACACTGGAACAACAATGCCTCCTGTTTTTCTTAAGAATTTAAAAGGGGCTTTTATTTTTGATGCCACCACTTTGGATGGGCGTTACAGCAGATCTGATTCCATTTTCCCCCAGGCAGCCTCCCTGGGACGTTGGTTTACAGGTTATGGCCTGGAATTGGAGTCAAATATAGGATTGGGTTTTCATCTTCCAGTGGCTCTTACTCTGGGTTTTTATTATGGTCATGAAAAGGATTCTTTTGGAGGATTTACCACTTTTTTCAATATACGCCTGTGACAAACTTGACAATGGCCTGGTTTTGACGGAACATGACACACGCAGCAAAGCCAGGAGGTTGCCAGGGTGGACAAGTTATCTTGGATTAAGGATTTGGTTCAAACCGAACAACAGATGGAAGAATCCGGAATGGTCCAGATCACCACGGGTTTTGAGCCGGAAAAACATCTTCAGAAAGAAACGACTCTTTTTCTGGTTTCTCTTAAAAGGGATTTTATTGATGCCACCACTGCTTTTAACCAAATGAAGGGGTCTCCCCTGGGACGGGTTAAGGTTTATTCCATTTCACAAACTCAGGCTGATTTCATGGTTTTTCGCAATGGCTTTAAGCTTATTTTCAGTATGAAGCAACCGGGAACCGTTTCCATGAAATTTCATCGGCCCACGGGGATCAACCCCGTTCTCAGTGAAGATCATCAATCTGATGAAGAGTTTCTTATGGCCAAATGGGGCCCTTTTGGTGACCTGGTGTGGTCCTACAACAACCAGCCCATTAAAGTGGATTATCTCGTTAGATATTATGTCAGTCGTTTTATTCACGAAAGTGCCAAATAAATCCTTTGGACTGTTGAACAAGTACACTCCACTTTATTGCAATCACTGTGTTTCAAGCACGACTCCATAATTTATACGGATTTTTCCATTTGAAGGAAAGATTTTGTAAAAAAGACAAAAGTGTCATGTTTATATTCATTTTTGAAATTATAGATGGATAACAGAGATTGATCTGATTTGAATTTCCACTGATTTTTCAGGGCTTTTAGCCCAAAAAACCAAATGGAGTAAATATATTTTTTGGCACAGAGTTTGAATGTTTAAACGGTGCTGATTGTGGTTTTTATGGAACTTCTCCATAAAAGTCGCATGGAAAACAAATGGTTTTTGATAATGAAAACCATATAAGAACAAGGGTCTTTTAGTGATGAAAAAAGCAGTGGATACAGTGAAAAAAATTTTTAAGGAACACTATGGGATGAATCTGAATTTTCAATGGGCTGGAAATTTAAGTAGAGATAAATTTTTATTATGGAATCAATGTAAAACATCTTTTCGTTACTCCAGTGGCCTTGGAAGCGTTTATTTTCCTGTTTTTTCTTTAAAGAAAGATTTAAAAGCTCTGTTTACAGTCAAGCCCGTTTTCAAAGAGGATCCCGCTTGTTTTAGGGAAATGGCTGATTTTCTGAAATTGACAGTGAGTGAGCTTCTCAGGCTGGATGAAATTTATCATGAGCAAAATCAAAAAGAAGACGTTTTGAAAAGACTTGCTTCTGATCCCCAAAAAGTGATTCCTTTTAAAATTAAACGTAAATGTCCGGTCAATCAGGAGAAAAATGCGATCAGAGAGTTGGAATTTTCAGGAAAAATAAACTTGGATCCTATCTGGATTGCTGGTGACAACACTGATCTTAATACCAGGATTGCTTTTTCCATTCATGAGTTGAGTTCCAATTGGGCTTTTATCAACGTCGGAAAAACTCCTGATCTGATTTGGGAGGATATTGATATTTGGAGGCAAATCCCCCAAGTTACAATTTTAGTGTCCAATATTGAACTTCTTTCAAATTCAAAAGTGACTTATCTGAATGAAAGCCTGAAATTTATAAGAAAACTTAAAAACAAACCTCTGTTGGTTGTTACCAGTTCCTGTCCTGTTCCTGACACTTTAAAAAAATTAAAATTTCTTTTCAGAAATTATTACTCCACAGAAAATATCCCCGTTTCCAGACAAGCTCAAATTTTTCTCAATTTATAAGTTTCTTTCCTGGTAGAGTCTATGGATTTTCGGGACGGCCATTCATGACCTCAACCAGCTTTTATACTGAAGACCATTTGTTTTAAGCTGATCTTCTTGGCAAAGAGGATCAGTGTAGACTCGTATAAAGGCGAATAAAAAGCATAAAAATTATCAAGGCCACAGCCAGGTGAAGAACGCTTAGGAATGGAGGCATGAGATATTTCAGGTTCATGACACCCAGGAACATCTGAGTAAAAATTAAAAGAAATATTTGTGTTGTGATAACCCGTTGGGAGTGGGTTAACCCGATTTTTTTTGAATAAAACAGGGATGCGATAAAAAGGGTCACCACAAGGGTTGCCAGAAGATAGGCTCCAAACCGATGGATCATTTGAATCCCTGTGGGGCCTTTAAGCTCAGGAAAATATTGTCCGTTACAAGTGGGAAAATCAATACAGACAGATCCTGAATAAGTTGAAGCCACAAGTCCTCCCAAAACAATTTGGATGAAGACAAATAGAACACAGAGAGTCACAGTGGTTTTAAAATAAAAAGAAAGTTTGTTTTTTTTCAGGATTGGAATTTTACTTTCTTTTTTTTCAAGAATCTTTTTCATTATAAAAATTGTAAACAGGAAGGCGGTGGCAAGGGCCAGATGGAAAGTGACGATAAAAGCCTCCAGAAGCCTGAGGACCGTAAGTCCTCCCATGATAATCTGGGCAATCAGAAGAAAAAAACCAATGAGACTGAATATTTTTATTTTTTCAAGCTGGGGTTTTCTCCAGATCTGAATAAAGAAAAAAAAGTAAATAATCCCCACAAGACCGGCAATGGCCCTGTGAATAAATTCCAGGTAAACACCAAAGTGGTATTTTGGTATGATTTTTCCAAAGCAAAGAGGCCAGTCAGGGCAAGTCAGTCCCGCATTCATAGTTCGCACGGCTGAACCCAAAAGCATTAAATCAAAGGTTAAAAATAACAGTAAATTTAAAATAATAAGGTTTTTTTTGTTTATATCCATTATTTTCAACACTCTTGTTGTGAAGTTATACTTGCCCGGTTTGAAAAAATCAAAAATGATAATCCAGATGGGATACGGTTAACGTCGGGATTTCTTTTTTTTTAACAAACGTTTGTATTTTTTTCTGAGTTTTTGAAATTTTTCCTTTTGTTTGGGGTTCAAAATCTGTCTGATTTCCAGTATGTATTTAAATTCGTTGAAGGCAACCTGGGTCTTAAGATTTTGTATTTGTCCATAAAGTCTAAGCATTTCCTCGTAACTGGTATTATCTTTAAAAGACCGACTGAGTTTTTTCTTAAGTTTTTTGATTTTTTTTTGTTCTTCTTTTTTCAAGGGTTTTTCTTTTTGAATTTCCATGATTTTCAGTTTTTGGCTCTCACTGAGTTCCAGTTTTGAAAGTATTTTGTCGATCGAGGATTTTTTTCGTTTTTTCTTTTTAATGGATTTTTGATTTTTTTTCCTGGGAAAATTTATGGTTTCTCTTTTTGCAGGGTCAGTCTTGTTTTTGTTTGCATTCATTTCATTTTCATTTCCAAGATAAACGATGACTAAGGCGGAAATGATTAACATCATGATTGAAATGACAAGAAGAATAATAACCGGTTTTTTTTGGAACATGATTTCTTTTTCCCCAGATTTTATGTCAATTTTCTTTACATCTTAAATGAATTCATATTAAATATACTGAAGACCATTTGTTTTTCATAGAGAAATTCCATGAAAATTCAAACCGGACCAGTATAATTTAGTTATATAATGAAAAATAAAAAACATCATTTTTTTTTTGATCTTTGTGAAAAATTTTTACATTGCCTTTTCATTCTTTTTCTTCTGGTTTTTCCTGAAAACTCCAAGGGTTCACGCCCAAGTCAGTCAGAATTTTTTTGAAGAACATCAACCTCGGTATGAAATCGGGGTTGGGGCTATTGGTATTAACATTCCGGACTATCCCGGTTCAAAAAGAAACCAAATGCGGGTGATTCCTTTTCCCTGGTTGATTTATCGGGGGGATTATTTAAAAATTGACGATGAAGGGAGCCGGACCTCTCTGTTTTCCTCAAAATATCATGAAACAAGTCTTGGTTTTTATTTTAATTTTCCAGTGGACTCCAAAGACCATGCCACTCGTCAGGGAATGCCCGACCTGGATTTTCTTGTCGGTCTTGGTCCACGCTTTATGTTGAGGATGATTCCTGAACATCCCTCTTATCGTTTTAATTTTTTCATTTCAGTGGGTGGAGTTTATTCCACCGATTTCAGAAAAAAAATTCTTTGCCAGGGAATATTTATTAAATCCGGTTTTAATTACTGGTATCAGTGGCCGGAAAAAAAAACCACGTTTTTCTCAGGGCTTAACTTTGAATTTGGCTCCGTGGAACTCAATCGTTATTTCTATGAGGTCAGGACTGTGGATGCCACCCCGGAAAGACCCGTTTACAGAGCCAAACCCGGTTTGGTTGAATCCTCCCTTTATGGGGGAGTTGGAATGAACGTCATAGAGAATTTATTTGTTTTTTCAAGTGTTTCCTGGCGTAATCTGGAACTCTCAGAAAACAAAGTCAGTCCCCTGGTTGAAACCACCAATAACCTTGGTTTTATCATTGGCGTGGTATGGACTTTTTTTGAGTCTGATGAAAAAGTGTTAAAACCGGAAAATGATCTTTAGGACAAACCACTATTCCGTCCGTGGGCTGGAGCCACTCAAATTCAAACAGGGTCAGTGCGAAACCAGGAGGTTTGGTATTTTTCGGAAACAAAAGGTTTTTTTCTTTGGTTCTTTTGGGGTGAAATGTATTTGGCACGGACTCCGTCCCAACCTTTAAAATATCGGGCTTTTTTCAAATTCTGAATTTCAAAGTCTGGAACCAGAGCCGCTTTTCCCCCTCCATCTGGAATGTCCACAATATAGGTTGGCATGGCAAGACCTGAACTGTGACCCCAGAGTTGTTTTTGAATTTCCAGGGACTCTTCTATGGATGTGCGAAGATGATCTGTTCCCATGGAGGGATCAGCCTGGAACATATAATAGGGTTTGACTCTTAAGTATAAAAGTCTGCGGGATAAAGCATAAATCAGATCCGGGTGATTGTTAATTCCATTGAGAAGAACCAATTGATTAAATACGGGGATTCCTGAATCGACCAGTTTTTCCAGAATTTGGGCTGAGTCTTCAGTGAGTTCATCGGGATGGTTGAAATGGGTTATAAGATAAACAGGTTTGAATTTTTTAAAGATTTTCAGGAGTTCATCATCCAGACGCATGGGACAGACAACGGGCATTCGGGTTCCCATGCGAATCAATTCCACGGTTTTTACACTGTGAATTTTCTCCATAATCCGGGCCAGTTTTTTATTGGATACAGTGAGAGGGTCTCCTCCTGAGAAAATCACCTCTTTAATTTCCGGGTGGGTTTTTAAATAAATTAAAACTTCATCCATTTGTCTGGAGTTGATAAGAACCTGATCTTTGGCTGTGAAGTGTTTGCGAGTGCAGTATCGACAATAAATTCCACAGAGATCGGTGACCAATAATAAAGCCCTGTCTGTATAACGATGGATCAAGCGTTCACAGGGACGGTTTTTTCTTTTGTTTTCTCCCAGGGGATCAGGCATTTGTTGTTTACCTGGGAGCAGTTCCCGGGCTTTGGGAATAATCATCTGGCGAACGGGACAAGAGGTGTTTTTGACATCTGCAAGGGAAACATAATAAGGAGTTGCTCTGACTCTGAAGATTTTATCCAATCCCTGAAAACCCAGTTTTTCCTCTTTTGAAAGCTCAAAGCGTTTTTCAAAATCCTCCCGGGTTTTTACGGATTGACGCATTTGCCATTTCCAGTCTGACCACTGTTTTTCTAAAACACCCGGCCAGGGTTTTACTTTTCTGAAATTAAAAGGTTTTTTATTCATGCTTCATTGAGATATTTAACTGATTCTTCAGTAACGAAGAACAATGTTTGTTTTAAAAACTAATAGCTGCTTTGGTTTCAAAACCAAAAGCTGTTTTAATTGGAAGATTGTCACTTCCCCCTTTAAAACTTGCTCCGGGGGCGAAAACTCCAGCCCGATTCATCCATTGAAATCCCTTAAAAGGTTTGTAGTTGAATGTAAGGTCCAGTTCAAAACCCGCATTGGAATCCACTCCCGTTTCCAACGGGTCACTGTTAAGCATGGCATAGGTTAAGCGACTTTCCAGATCCATTTTTTCAGTCAACTTGTATTGAAAGGCTGCGGAGACATAGGTGGTGTTACTGATAGCTTCAGAATCAAAGGAGTCCTGGGCTGATAAAGTGCTGGCTTTTCCCTCTATAGCCGTATTGCGAAGTTGGGCTGTTCTGAAAAAATCACGGGCTCCCATGGGGTGATTGAACAAAAGAAATGCCACATCGTAATTTTGATCAAAAATATAAGATTCATAGACATTTTTGGTTGCCGGATTGTCACCACTGGCATAACCCAGGTCAAATGTTGTTCCCCATCTGGCCCCTTTAGGGGACCACCACAGTTTCATGGCCGCCCCCAATCCATCCTGTTCAATTTCAGCAGAATTCTTAAACAAACCCAGGTTACCTGTCATAACTCCAAGTTCAAAAGCCAGCTTGACCTGATCAATCCATTGGGAAATAAAGGCATTATAGGAATCCACTTTATATTTTCCTGATTGAATGATGTCTTCTCCGCCTGTAATGAAAGGGGAGATGTCGTTGCTGTTTTTGCCACTGGTTGAACGTCTGGCCTGATAAATAAGACCCACTTGTAATTCCGTTTCAGGGTTTTCATAATTGACCTGAAGAATGTAATCATTGACATCATCTTCCTGGGACAGGCGGCCTTCATGGGTTTTTGCCAAAACAGGCATGATACTGAAATTACCCATGACCAGTTTGTAGGCGACAATATCCCTGTTTTCCAACCAGTGGTCAAAAAGTCCAAAACCTCCATTGAAATTCATACCCAAGCCAAAATGCATAGGCGTGCGTCCCACGGTGAGGACTCCGAATTCGTGACTCCAGTTTACATAAATTTCATTGACTGCCAGAGAGTCTGAACCCAATTGATCACTGGAGATGTTTGAATTTGTGGCATTGGTTCCTGATCCGGGATTTCCGGGAGAGGGGGCAAGGGGGGTGCCCGGTGTGGGATTGGGGCCTGCCCCAAGGGTTTGCCCCAGTTGATCATTGGGGAAGCGGGAATGATTGAGAATATCAAAACGGGCGTGGATGGTCAGACCGTCATAGGCTATAAACTCCGGTTTGAGGGTGAAGTGATGAAGGGCATAAGTTTTATCTGAATCATTGAGGTCAGGATTGAAAATTTTAAGGGCTTCAAAGCGATAATTTCCCTGCCATTTAATATCCCCTGCTGTGGCTTTCTGGACAAAAAAAATAACGGCAATAGCGAATAAGATTTTCAAAATATTCTCCCGATCTATGATTTTTGCCGATTGTAACCCCGGCGACTCATTTCTTGGGCATAGTACTTGTTGTAAAGAACATTCCATTCAGAACTGTGTTCAGGGACATCTCTTTTTAGACTTTCAATTTTCGAACGCACCTGTTTATCAACGTCACCCTGTTCTTTGACCCACTGACTGATCAGGATTTTGGTTTCTCTAAGGACTGACTCTTCCAGATCTTCGTCAAAATCAA
>CBDCNX010000002.1:0-108060 GCA_965219545.1 Bdellovibrionales bacterium | reverse complement strand
TTAGAAGTGTGAAAATTTTCATTCTTTCTCCGTGGACCTCTTCAGACATTCCCAATGTGGGTTGGGCATTGGAATACAAACCAAATGTCTATTAACTTTACACTCTTTAAAGTCATCGGATCGATTTTGTTTCATCAATAGACAGTTCTGTGAAATCAGGACTTAGATAAGAGCTTTTTGTTTCATTTTGAGACATTTTTTAGTATCAGACTGAAGTTACGGAAAGGAAGATTTTTTGGAAATCAGAAAAATAAATTTTAGTGATATTTTACCAATATGGGAAAATAATTTGTGGCCTGGTCGCAAATCACCTATTAAACCGGTTTCAACAATACAATTTATGGGTTCCTACGATATGTCTTTAAAGAAGAGCAAGCCAACATTTTTGGAGCTTTTGTTAATGATAAGATTGCGGGAGTTATCAGTGGTTTTAAAACCAGTGAGGAAATGTATCGGTGTCGTGGGATTTATGTTTTTGAGAAATTTCGTGGAAGAGGTTATTCCCAAAAGTTATTTTTATCATGTGAAGCTCAGGCTTTGGAGGAAAGATCTGTTTCCATGTGGAGTCTGCCCAAAAAAGAGATAATATCAGTATACCAAAAGTTTGGTTTCATTAAGGTTTCCGAATGGATTCATGAATATGAGTTTGGTCCCAATTGTTTTGTTAAAAAAGTTATTAAGAAGTGAAAAATTCTTCCATTTTCATGACACACAAATGGATTGTATTCCATTGGCTGTACAGCCGATCTGTTGATTTTTTATTGTTTAGAAGCCTTTGAATAATGAATTTTGGCTCTTATACAGGACAGTGAATACTTTCTTTGCCACGTTTAAATAAAGTATAGGTCACATTCTCATATTCTTTAAGTTTCCCATAGGAGAACTTTGTCCACAATCTGGTATAGAGTTCAGAATGAAACCTTGTTTTATAGTATTTTTCGAACAAAATCTCTTTTCCCTCTTTTGAAAATGAACTGCGAGAGGTAATTAGCCATCCTTTTTTTGAAAAAAATTTATTTAATTCGGTTGATATTTCATCGGGATGATCCTCCCAGAATTCAAAAGTGGTTTTATACACTTTATTGGGGTATTTTTTTGAGATACATTTGAATCCATAATAAAAAGGACCCGTTGAATTTTCATTTTCTTCTTTGTTTTTTAGTAAAAAAGAAGAGAGAGTCAGGTTTCCAACAAAAACAAAAAACCCCATTCCCACATATCGGCATAATTTTCTCAAAAACTTTCTTTTTCTCATTTTTTATACCTTAACAGGTCTTTCAGATTATATCACAAAAAAACCATTATTGTACAGGTTTGTTAAAATTTTAGCATTTTTAATCAGGTTTTTAAAGTGATTGTCAAAGAATTTGTCCCGACTTTGACAGCAGCAGATGCATCAAATCAGTGATTTTGAACACTTAACGCTTATTGTCTGGTTTTGTACCACTACATTCTATGGGTTTTTAGGATTTTTGGAGGAAGCCCCACACAAGCCGCCCTGAACAAAGCCAGAGCATTTCCTGTAACATCAGTACGAGTCCATACAATTTGGTCACGGATTTTGACGGGTATGGCTCTGACCTCCTTGAGGCTTTGCATGGCTTCCACAACACTCAGAGGGCGAGGCTTTACATGACTCTTACCAAGGGCAGGGCTTTTGAACATCAGCTTCTTTTCCCTCAACCGTTTGGTTAAGTGGGCCTCACAAAGATAAGATAAAAAACACAATGTTAAATGACCGATGATTCTGTGGTCTGACCAATGGAAAACGGGACGGGCTTTCAGATTGCCCTTGAGTTCCCCGAAGGCATCCTCTATTTTCCACAACTCTTTGTAGTTCATAATGATTGAACTCGCATCAAGGTCTTTGACATTTGTCAAAACGGCAAAGAAACCATCCTTTGTGGACTCTTTTTCTATTTGCTTTTCATTGAGAGTTGGCTTTTGATTTTTCTCATTAGGTATGGTCACATATTTTTTATATCCTTTGTTGGATACAAAGGAAGATGCCTTTACACTTTTTGCAGAGAGCTTCTTCTCAATTTTTTCGAGAAGTGAGGCTCTGGCCTTTTGATCTCTGTCGGCTCTTTTCTTAGACCAGGTGATAATACATCTATTCCCCTCATACTCACTTTCATAAACAGCCAACTCTTCCGGTATGACCCAGTGGAAATTGTCAATGTTGTAAAACTCCTCTTGCCTGTCCTTGGCCAAAGAGCCCAACTTCATGCCAACGATGAACTCCCCCTTGTCCTCTCCAAGCTTTTCTATATTCCCTCTTGACAGAAGACCCCTGTCTGCAACAAAAATAAAACGGCGGACTTTAAACTTCTTTTTCATCTTATCAACAATATCTGAAAGAGTTTTACCTTCAAAAGTATTGCCAGGGTAAACCTCAAAGCCCAGTGGAATCCCATCCCTGTCCACTAATAAGCCAAACACAACCTGGGTGCAATCGGATCGCCTCTCCTTGCTATAGCCAAACTGACGAAGTTCGCCCAGATCTGTTCTTGTACTCTCGAACCGAAGAGTCGTCAGGTCATACAAAACAATATCAACCTCTAAATTAAACAAGTCCCTGCCGTGCCAATACAGCGACTTCTCTATCTCCCCTTTATGGGAGCAAAGCAAATCCATGGTCCGGTAAATATGTTGAAGGTCCAGGTCCCCCTCTATCATCTCCGGATAAAAAGACTTCTGCCAATGCTCAAAAACCTTTAGCTTGGAACTTGGGTGAACAAAACGGCTGACAACCAAAGTGAATATGATTTTCTTCAAATCAAAACTCAAACGGGGATGAGAATCCTTAATATGTTCTATCACCTTGTTGATCCCCAAGTCCTCAAAGAGTTTTTCCAGGATTAAAAGGGGGCCTAAAATAAAAGTCTTTTCAGTGGAAAGTTCTTTGGCCAGTTGGGAGGCTGTGAGAATATCCAGGTGACGACCGGCTGATTGGACAAGGGCTTCCAGGTTCCCATCCTCGATTCTTCCCAAAGAAAGTAAGGTGCGTTGACGGACTTTTTTGCCCTCTCGATAGGATTCCACGATGTGGTAGTAGGTTTGACCGGTTGGATTTTTTATCTTTCGTATGAACATAGATATATATCATTACAAAAAATACTAAAAATCAATAAAAAAAGTAAATTAAACTGATTTTGTTCACTACACTTTTTTCTCAAAATGGCTGATTTTGGCTTCTATACCACCTCTGTTTGAACTGAACACTTTTGACGCATAGGCTGCTGTCAAAGTCGGGAATCACAGTCAGAGTCATGTCAAATTCCACCTGAAAACTGACTGGGTTTTAGTTTCATATTGTGTTGGGATTCTATGGAACGAACGGTTCCTGTTTTGGACCTCATGACCATGGATTGGGTCAAAACCCTTCTGTTTGAAAGATAACGCACCCCTTTTAGAAGGGAGCCGTCAGTGACACCTGTGGCACAGAACATCACATCCCCCTGGGCCAGTTCATCACGGGTGTATATTCTGTCCGGGTCCCTGACTCCCATGGCGAAGGCTCTTTCCATTTCCTCTTTATTACGCCATTTCAACTGGCCAATGAAATCCCCTCCAAGGCATTTGAGGGCTGCCGCCGTGATGACTCCTTCAGGAGCGGCTCCAATGCCAAGAAGTATATCTATGCCTGTCTCGTTCCAGGCGGTTGATATTCCCGCTGAAACATCACCATCACCAATCAGTAAAATCCGGCATCCCATTTTTCTGATTCTGGAGATCAGTTCCCTGTGACGGGGTCTTTCCAGAATAATCACAGTCACATCCTGGACTTTTTTATTCAAAGCTCCGGCCACAGCTTCAATATTTTCCTCAGGTGTATTTTTGAGATGAACCTGACCGGCAGCCTTTGGACCCACAGCAATTTTATCCATGTAGGTGTCAGGGGCGTGGAGAAAATGCCCTCGATCCGCCACAGCAATAACAGACAGGGCACCAAATCCCCCATTGGCACAAATACTGGTTCCTTCCAGGGGATCCAGGGCAATGTCCACCTGGGGGCATCCCTTTGAGACTTTTCCCACTTTTTCTCCGATGTAAAGCATGGGGGCCTGATCCCGTTCCCCTTCTCCAATAACGACTGTGCCGTCAATGGAGATGTTTCCAAAGGCTTTTCTCATGGCATTGACAGCGGCCTGGTCCGCTCCGTGGGAGTCTCCACGACCTGTAAACCGGGAAGAAGCCAAGGCCGCAGCCTCAGTGATGCGTACAAATTCAAGAGCCAGATTACGATCCATAGAACACCAAAGACTTTGTTTTTTGCGTCATTTTCACGGAAAAATTCCGCAAAAATTCAAACATGATTATTTGAAATTTCATAAACCCAATTCATGGAGTATATCTCCATGATCAAAAAACGGGAAATTTCAAACGCAGTCGGTATAACAACCCTTTCTATTTAAAAAATCAAGCAATTCAGCAGGCAATCGGATGGTTTTTTTTCTTTTCATATCAAAAGCGACATGGACTGTTTTAGCGGAAGCCAGAGGTTTCTTAAAGTTTTTTATGGTCAGGGAGTAATCAAAAGTCAGACGGGCTTTTGTGGCTCTCACATCGCAGTGGATAATCATTTCCTCGTTGAAATTCAAAGGTTTATTGTAATCCACTTCACAGTAAATAAGGGGGTAATTGATGTCCTTTAGAAAGTTTTGCCCGCTTTGGGAACCGGTCACTTTAGAGAGAAACTCCACCCTGGCCTCTTCAAAAAAAAGAAGGTAATTGGCATGGTGGATAATTCCCATGGCATCTGTTTCATAAAAACGGGTCCGGCGTTTGTATTGAAACTTAGTGCTGGTGCTAGGCATCCGTGTGATCTTTCAGGAGATCGTGAAGTTCCCTGATGTGGGGGAGTTCCATGTCCATTTCCTGAAGAACAGAAAGGGCTTTGAGGGCTATTTGTCGATTGTTGAGCTTTAGAACTCCGGCTTGAAAACCTTCCTTGTTTTCAAAGATAAGATGGTCATCTTCATAAAGAATTGAGATATGTGCGATGTCAAAATGAATTTTTGAGAGAGAGTTATTTTTAACCCAGAAGTAGAGATTGGTTTCCTTGGGGCCATGGAACCAGTAGTCAAAATCAGATTTTGAGCCAAAATTTTTAGGGTCCATCATTTTCATATTCATGCCCACGATTCGATCAGTCACCAGTCGGTCAATAATCACCTGGGTTGTGGCTCCCACGTCCTCAAAGTGAACAGCCAGGCTCTTGTCATTGAACCGAACCACTTTGGCCTTCAATTGCCCTCGATCCCTGTCAGATTTAAGGTCCAGGGTTATTAGCAGACCAACCTTGGCTATTTTTTTCTCCCCGGGTTGGGATAAGGCGGCCCCCTTGTAACTCATATCAAAGAAAAAAGCCGGACCGTGATCCACAACCTGGAGACTCAGTCCGCCCTTTTTTTGGTTATCCATGGGAAGTCTTGGATATTTTCTGCGGTCTTTGGAACCATCAAATGTATCAGACATATTTGCCTCTCCTCTGTTAAATCATATTTTTGCTTTCATTATCACTATAGTATAAACTCATTATCCATGAAAGTCTCTAATTGGCCTGTTATTATCACCCTTTCACGAATAGGGATCGCTTTCGTTATCCTGCCTCTGATGAGTTTTCAACCCCAAGGGTGGAGTCTTATCTGCTGTCTGCTTTTTGTTGTTGGTGGGGTCACTGATTGGCTGGATGGATATTTGGCCAGAAAATTAAAGAATGTGACAGTGGTGGGAAAATTCCTGGACCCCCTGGCTGATAAAATCCTTGTTTCCACTGTTTTGATCCTGTTTATTCCCCTCCACTGGATTGAACCTCTGGCTGTTCTCATCCTTATCAACAGGGATGTGGCTGTTTCAGGGATTCGTTCCATGGCTGCGGCCCGGGGGTTGATTATTTCAGCAGGTACCACAGGAAAATGGAAAACGACAGTTCAAATGATTGCCATACCCTGTCTCTTTTTGGAACAGAGTTGGTCAGAAATTCCTTTTTCGACAATTGGATATTATGGTTTGTGGTTAAGCGTTATTCTCAGTTTGATTTCAGGTTTTGAATATTTTCGAAACTTCATGAAAACAAATTCCCTGTCAGACGGTTGACATTTTGTTTTTAAAATTATTATACTGAAGATCGTTAACACAATCAGTATGGCCTAAAATAAATAAGGAGGTTGGGAAATGAAGTTCTTATCACTGGTTTTAATGACTTTTTTCATGTGGGGTTGCCAGCACGGGCCTCATCATCACAAACATCATCATTGCAAGCATCACAAGTGCAAGTATCATCGTGGGTATCACAAGTGCAAACATCACCACGGGGGTGAAAAAAAGCAATGTGATCATTCCAAAGTTGAATCCGTTAAAGCTGAGCCAGCGAAAGCTGACTCTGGCAATAGTGAAAAGAAACAGGATCAGGGCACCACACAGGAAACTGAAAAAAAATAAGGCATTTGAGATATCTTCTGTTTTAGGCTGAGCTTTCTGAATAAAGAAAGCTCACTTAAAAAAAATGGTTTCTTTTTGTTTCCTGAGAAAAATTACGATCTTTTTTCCCTTAAAAATCGAGAATGAGAGGGTTATTCTGGTTTTTCCAGACTCAACTATTTAAGACAGTGATAAACCAGTTCATAATCGTCTTCTTCCAGGTTCCCGGTGAAGGTTATAAATTCTCCATCAATGAAGTAATGGGGAATTCTTGAAGAAGATTTTTTGGCAGTGATTTTCATGTCAATAATACCATTTTTATTGGCATCCATGGGTTTACAGTCCAGTTTGTAAGTTCTTTTGAGGCTGGAAACCCTTTGCCCTATATTTGATAGGATTCCGCTATAATCATCAGAACAGATATTTTCAACTTTACCCCTGGTTTTCATGGAAAGTTCCATGTATCTTTGACCATAAACAGCCCCTTCACCATCAAGACAGGCTTGGGTGTGTGCAATAATGGAATGAAATTGAAAAATTTTATTAGTTCCAAAAGCTTTTCCCACAAAGCTGATAAGATTATCCGGGTCACTTTTTTCATGATAGAAGCCTCCCGGACAACCATTTTTTGGACAATTTGTCACATCATTTGGTGACTCATCCTCATCGGAAACAAGAATTACAGCAAGATCGGCATCAGGTCGAAAAAAATGATCGATTTTTTCATCTACTGGAGTATCACCATAAACTCCTCTCTCCACAGTTCGATAAGTGGCATAAATCCCTTTTTCTATGTCTGAGCCATTTTCTTTTCTTTGAATCTGTTCAGAAAAAAGCCTTTGTACCATTACTGGATCCATGGATGAAGTCAGATAATGAAAATCATCGTTAAAGGGAATCAATTGACCGTCACTCCAGAACCTTTTTTTACCTTCGCTATAGGATTTGGGACTTCTTGGATCCGTTGTGGTGATTGCTATACGCCAATCCAAAGCTGTGATCTGATTGATAAAATTCTCAAAACGTCTGGCAATTTCTTTTTGTTCCTCTTTCATAGAATGTGAATTATCAACGACAAAGAGAATATCCACCTTGGTTTTTGAATGGGTTACCCGTAAACGGGTTTTCTGTCTTCTGATGTTTGAATTTCCGGGTTTGGTCAGGTCAACAGAACCATCAAAACCGTCGGGTCGGTTTGGATTACCGGGGCGGCCATTATTATCTTCATTTTCTCCTCCGCCTCCATCACCTCCTCTGTTTCCGTTTCCACGACCTGATTTTGAATTTTTTTTGGAGAAATCAATACCATCGCCGCATCCTGTCATAACCAATAGAAAACTGATGATTAGAAGTGTGAAAATTTTCATTCTTTCTCCGTGGACCTCTTCAGACATTCCCAATGTGGGTTGGGCATTGGAATACAAACCAAATGTCTATTAACTTTACACTCTTTAAAGTCATCGGATCGATTTTGTTTCATCAATAGACAGTTCTGTGAAATCAGGACTTAGATAAGAGCTTTTTGTTTCATTTTGAGACATTTTTTAGTATCAGACTGAAGTTACGGAAAGGAAGATTTTTTGGAAATCAGAAAAATAAATTTTAGTGATATTTTACCAATATGGGAAAATAATTTGTGGCCTGGTCGCAAATCACCTATTAAACCGGTTTCAACAATACAATTTATGGGTTCCTACGATATGTCTTTAAAGAAGAGCAAGCCAACATTTTTTGGAGCTTTTGTTAATGATAAGATTGCGGGAGTTATCAGTGGTTTTAAAACCAGTGAGGAAATGTATCGGTGTCGTGGGATTTATGTTTTTGAGAAATTTCGTGGAAGAGGTTATTCCCAAAAGTTATTTTTATCATGTGAAGCTCAGGCTTTGGAGGAAAGATCTGTTTCCATGTGGAGTCTGCCCAAAAAAGAGATAATATCAGTATACCAAAAGTTTGGTTTCATTAAGGTTTCCGAATGGATTCATGAATATGAGTTTGGTCCCAATTGTTTTGTTAAAAAAGTTATTAAGAAGTGAAAAATTCTTCCATTTTCATGACACACAAATGGATTGTATTCCATTGGCTGTACAGCCGATCTGTTGATTTTTTATTGTTTAGAAGCCTTTGAATAATGAATTTTGGCTCTTATACAGGACAGTGAATACTTTCTTTGCCACGTTTAAATAAAGTATAGGTCACATTCTCATATTCTTTAAGTTTCCCATAGGAGAACTTTGTCCACAATCTGGTATAGAGTTCAGAATGAAACCTTGTTTTATAGTATTTTTCGAACAAAATCTCTTTTCCCTCTTTTGAAAATGAACTGCGAGAGGTAATTAGCCATCCTTTTTTTGAAAAAAATTTATTTAATTCGGTTGATATTTCATCGGGATGATCCTCCCAGAATTCAAAAGTGGTTTTATACACTTTATTGGGGTATTTTTTTGAGATACATTTGAATCCATAATAAAAAGGACCCGTTGAATTTTCATTTTCTTCTTTGTTTTTTAGTAAAAAAGAAGAGAGAGTCAGGTTTCCAACAAAAACAAAAAACCCCATTCCCACATATCGGCATAATTTTCTCAAAAACTTTCTTTTTCTCATTTTTTATACCTTAACAGGTCTTTCAGATTATATCACAAAAAAACCATTATTGTACAGGTTTGTTAAAATTTTAGCATTTTTAATCAGGTTTTTAAAGTGATTGTCAAAGAATTTGTTTTTTCTGTTTTTGCAAAATGTCTATTATATTTGGAATTCTGTAAAACAGGCTTTTGAAAAATAGTTAAATAGCTGATTTAACTTGTTTTTTTAAAATTTCTCTTCCATTTCTTATTTTTAATAGAGCCTGTGGACTTTCGGGCCATCCATGGTACAAAGGATCTTACTTTACGCAGAACTTCTTTGTTAAGAAATTGGCTTAAAAAAAGTGGTCTTCTAGCCAGCCCTTCCATCCATAGACTGGAGCCGTCCAAGTCCATAGACTTTACGGAAAAAAAGAACATATAAAAAGAAATCTGAAAACAGGGCTGCTTTTCAGAGCTGACTCTTTACCTTTATCCTTGCCTGCTTTTAATTTTTGGTAGACAATAAAAAATGCATAATATATTATATATTTGGAACAAGCCTAATATGAAGACTATCTTTTTTATATTCATTGGTTTCTATTTCACAAAAACAGGTAAATAATATAATAATGGCTTCAGATTAAAAGGAAAAAATGAATTATTTAAATTTAAAAGAAAACCCCTCATTTTGCATTGACCCCTTTATTCATCTGGCAACAAGGCCCCTTGGAATTGTCAAAACCTGCTGCAACACAGATATGAACATTGGCAACTTAAATGATGATGATGTGGAAACTTTATGGAACTCAGACCACATGAAAAATATCCGATTGAAAATGTTAAAAGGGGAAAGAGTTTCAAATTGCAAAAGATGTTATGTTGAAGAGGAAGTCGGCTTTGAAAGCAAGAGAATAAAACAGAATTACAAATGGAATAGTATCATCAATGAGGCGATCTCCAATGTTGAACCTGATGGTTCCATGCCAATGAAAATAAAATTTTTGGATTTGCGGTATGGAATCAAGTGTAATTTAAAATGTGTTATCTGTGACAATAAGAACTCCAGCCAATGGATTTCGGAGCAAAGAAAAATTTATCCGAAAATGCGGGATCCCCTAATGAAAGAGTATTATAAACAGTTTAACACAAATGTTAAGGCTCAATCTGATTGGTATAAAAATCCTGTTATTCAAAAACAAATACTTACTCAATTAAAGCATGTCCAACATCTCTATTTTGCAGGAGGTGAGCCTTTAATTATTGACGAACATTACAAAGTTCTTGAGGAATGTATCACTCGTGGATATGCCGACAATATCGAATTGAGATACAATTCCAACGCAACAAAGTGGAGAGAAGATCTATTTGACTTATGGAAAAAATTTAAAAATGTCAGTTTTTGTTATTCCATTGATGACATATACCAACGAAATGATTACATCAGGTATCCGAGCAAATGGGAAAAAACGGAAGAATCTCTCCATCTTCTCGATCGAAAGGCTCCCGACAATGTCAGTATTGCTATCACCTGTTCGGTACAAATATTAAATGCCTATTATATTCCTGATTTTATAGTATGGGTTTTTTATCAATTCTTTGAAAGAATTAGAGATATACAGCTCCATCTTGTTTATTCTCCACCCCAATTGAGCCCTAAAGTGATGCCAACTCTTTATAAAGAGAAGTTATCTCAAAAATATGATAAATTCATATCAGAGATTTATAAAAACAGAGAACTTTTTAGACAGATTGAAAGAGAGGATTACAATCAATATCCGCCGGACTTAAGGAAATATTTTCAATTTTTTTATAATCCCAAAGGCAATACCTTTAGGAGGTTTTTTAACATTCATTTGATGGAGCGATTACAATCAATAGTGCGTTTTATTGAGAGTGAAGATTACAGTTATCGTCTTCCGGCTTTAAAAGAATACCTTCAACTTCTTGATAATCGCAGAGGAACTTCATTCCAGGAGGTTTTTCCTGAACTCAATGAAATGTTTAGAGTGAAAGGAGGGTAGCATTATTAAAATTAAATCAAACCAGGAACTTATTGACAAAAAATATATTACCAACAGATATTATACATTGAATGATCCGGAGTTTATTACTGTTATGGCGGAAGCTCCATGGCATGATTTTGCTCACAGATTAAAGGATGAGGATGACATTATACCCGAGTACAGGGAAAAGTTTCTCGATCGGCTTAAAAGCACCAAAATAAACAAGATCTCAGGTCTTGAGCGTTTTAAATGTCAGGATATTATACACGGGGTGACACAGTCTTTTGATGAAATCTTTTATCGGCATCATAAAAGAAGATTGAGGATATTTCGGGGGGAATACACTTACCACAGGAGGTCTTTTCCCAACTGGAAGTCTATTGATACCGTGGAAGACGATATTACATCTTTTGATCAAAATGATTATGTTATCTTCAGTCTTCCCTTTGCCGGTAATGGTCACTATCCTCCCCACCTGGAATATGTTCTGGATGAATGCCTTAAAAAAAATATTCCTGTCATGGTGGATTGTGCCTGGTTTGGGACCTGTTTTGATATGAATCTGGACTTTAATCATCCGGCCATCACTGAGGTCAGCTTTAGCTTATCAAAAGGACTGGGTGTCGGTAAGGTTCGATCAGGGATCAGGTACAGCAATTTTGAAAATGATGAATTTCCCATTCGTCACCAAAATGATGCCATTTATTTACCAATCATGGCCATGCAGGTGGGAATGTATATGATGGAAAAGATTCCTGTGGATAAAATACCCAATCGATATAAGGATTTGCACAAAAAATTATGCCAATTTCTTGAAATTCAAAATTCTTCAAAATGCATCCACATTGCCACCTCTTCCGGAAATGATTACAGGTGGCAGGGGTTTAAGGTGGGCAATAAATATTATAAGTTGGGAATTAAAGAAGCCATGAAAGCCATTTATAGTGGGAAGATAAATTTGTTTAAAAGTGAGACTTGATTTGGAAAAAGAATTTGAATTTTTTAACTCAATTCTCTGTTCTCTTGGTGGAACCTTTCCCCTGGAAATAGACTTTGATCATTTTCTGTTAAAAGAACAATTGAAACCTTATCTTGATAAATGGGTTCCCTACAACAGATCCAAACCGGAATACAAAAGATATGGCTTAAGTCTTTTTTCATTGGATGGAGAAACATCCGGTGAAATTGATCTCAACTCTATTCGTGAATACAATGAAAAAAATCAGACTCAATATACTGAACTTTCTTTCAGAACCCCCACAAGTTATTGGAAGGAATTCAGTTCGTTATCGGAACCTCTCAAAGGAATAGAAAAAAGTCTTGGGAGAAGCCACCTTATTAGATTGGATAATGGCGGCTTTTTCCTCCCCACAGGGATTTGGGAATGAATACTTTTCGACTTGTTTCATTTTTTGACTCAGATACTGATTCTTTTACTTTTCTCTTTGATGATAAAAAGTTTTATTTTGTTGCAAACAGACTCTATTTTTTTAATGCCCGAAGAACACACGCTCTCTTTAGCTTCAAAGACAACGCAATTATACTTGTCCTCAATGTGGAATACAGCAAGGATTCAATGGACTTTGTTTTTAAAAATCTTCTTGATAAATAATAATGGAAAAGCAGGATGTAAAAATGAAATACAATAGTGACACATTTTGCCCGTTGCCATGGATTCATCTTCTCATTGGAGAAACCGGGAACTTCCAGGTTTGTTGCCGATCAAGTGTCAGTGAGAATGAGGAATTCTTAGGGATAAAAATGGACTTTCATGGCAAGTTGGTGAATCCAGTATTAAAGAAGTAAGAAATTCTGATCTTCTCAAGGAACTCAGATTAAGTATGCTCAAAGGGGAAGCCCATCCAACTTGTACCCGTTGTCTCACTGAAGAAAAAGTTTCCATGCAAAACAGTTTTCGTCATTGTCAACAGAGGATATGGGAAAAGGATTTTAACTTTAAATCAGCTAAGGAAGTCACCCCAAAAAGACGGCACTATTGATACTAAGGACAGCCCCCTTCTTTCCATTGATCTTGCTATGGGGAATAAATGCAATCTAAAATGTCGAATGTGCAGGCCTGAAACAAGTGATTACTGGTATGAGGATTATTACAAGACTTGGGGCCAGGACAGTTTTTTTAGCATCGACAGAAAGGAATTCAAAATCATCCAAAACGAAAAAGGCCAATGGAAAATAAAAGAGGACAATTATAGCTGGATAGATCAGGATCATTCCTGGGAGAAAATCAATCAATCTTTAAAAACTGTTGCCATATTTATATAACCGGTGGGGAACCTCTTATTATTGAAAGCACTATGAATTGCTGGAAAAAATAATAGAGGAAAAAAGAGCTTCCAAAACAGGTCTCCAGTACAATACCAATTTGACAGTCCTGCCTCAAAAAGTCCTTTCCTTGTGGCAACATTTTAAAAGTATTGAACTGAGCATCAGTCTTGATGGAATTGGCAAGGTGAATGATTATATTCGTCATCCCAGCAAATGGAATCAAATGGAAAAAATGATTCACAAACTGGACCGGACGGCATCCGATAAATTTGATCTGTCTTTTACTTCAACCATCCAGATTTATAACATTTTGGATATTCCCAATATGATTAAATGGAAACTCTCATCAAATTTTAAATATATACATGGTACTAAAAAGGCTCCTCTTTTTTCGTTCAAACTCTGAACAACCCCAAATTTCTTAATGTCCAGGCATTGCCTGAAGATATCAAAAAAGGGGTAACGGAGACTCTTCAAAAATCCTACTTATCATTAAAAAAACATTGCTTTGAAAGTGAAAACTCTCAAAAGAGAAGTCAATATCTCTATGACAAAGCGATTGAGGCTATAGAAGGACTTGTCAAATTCATGTGGTTAAAGGATTTAAGCAAACACTTTGAAACATTTTGTTTTTACACAAAAAAACTGGATACTCTGAGATGTGAAAAATTTGAAGCGGCTTGCCCGGAACTCTTTAAATTTTGTGAAAAATATTACAGGAGTTTGGGTGAGAATGATAAAAAAATCTGAAAGAGGCTTATTTTTCAGAGTTTCACATATTTATCGAAATAGTTTGTTGTATGTAAATGATTAGTATAACTGGATTCATAAAGAGGAAATTGTGTTTTTCATGAATGTTTATTTAAAAAAAGTTAATATATATATATATATATATATATATAAGGTAGCGAACCAGTTTGTTCAAAATATTCTGTCAGAATTTAAAAAGGAAAGTTGAGAAATTAAAGCAAGGTTACTTAAATAAAATGCTCTTTACAAATCCCACAGAAGAAATAGATTTCATTAGAAAAATTCGGGAAGAAAATCTGACAGACCATCTCTTGTTTGTTTGCAAGAGAAGAATTGATCTAAGAATAGAAGATACAATTGCAACTTATCTTAGATTTAAGAGTAAGAACGATGAAAGAAAAATAAACTTTATTATCTCTCTTTTAAATAAGGTGAGTAGTGAAGAGAAAAAAGTTGATATTGAAAGAAAAATTTTGTCATCAACTATTCATTGCTGTAAAACATTTCAACATGTTCTTCTTCTTAGATCTTTACCAAAAATCAGAAATTCTGAAATTATAAACAAAGATATAAGAGCTGAAATGCTGGATATGAATAAAAATTTCCTTGGATTTCGCAATTATTCTCCGGATGTTGCCAAAAGCTCTTTTCTCACGGAGATTTTTGATAAACTTATTAACGATGATAAAAAAAATATTGAAAGAATTTTTTTATTGGCTTATCGATATGGAAAATATGAATATCTTGATAAGAAGATAGAGGAATATAAAAAAGAGTTTGGTAGTGAGGAGTGGTTTAAATCTCAAAAGTATTTTTTGTTTATTACAAAAAATCAACTTGAAAAGGCTAAAATCTGTTTTGAGAGGACTCAAAAAGATGGGGGCTGGTTTAAATTTGGATATCTTTATAGTGCTTTTTTACAAGGTGAGGAAATCAAAAATGAGGATGTAGAGAAATTTGGAATTATGCTTGGTGATAATGAAAAATCATGGTTTATAATATTTAAAATCTTTCTTCTAAGAAGTGGAACAAAGGAAATGTTTTCCGGTCTTGATATGGATGAAATTGTGGAACATTATGTATTGGGTTACTATTTTTTTAGTATTAACAAACGTTATCGTATGTTTAAAGGAAAAGAGTTGGAAGGATTAATGGAAAAATACAGAAAAAGATTTAAGGGCTCTCTTTTGGAACAGGTTTTAAAAGGTGATGTGAATGGGGAAAAGCTGGCTGAGTATTTTGGTAAAAATTCATCTTTTTATCAATTTTATAAATTGGGCCAAACCCCAATGAGTCGATTCTGAAAAAGTCTGACTACCGCATTAGTTCTTGGTTTTAATTAGAACCGGTTTCAAAACCTCCTCAAAAGTATAATGATTGAGGCAAGTTGTACGAATGCGTGATAAACTTCTGGATAATAGTCATACCTTGTCTCTACCCTCCGAAAAGACTGAAGCCATGCAAAGAATCGTTCAACCACCCATTTTCGTCGGTAGCGTCTAAGAGGTCGGCCATCCTGAGTTGGTCGTTTTCTATTTCGCTTATGGGGAGCAATAAGCTCGCATCGAAATCTTCTCCTAAATTCTTTCCTAAGCTCATCAGAATCGTAAGCTTTGTCTCCAATAAGTCGGTCAACTCGCTTGCCAGTATAACGGGACCGAAACGTTTCAATAGCCAGTCCACTCTCATGTGGTGAAGCACTCTCAGTAAGCAAGGCGATTGGAAGAGAGTGATTGTCCACGATTGCCATGATCTTTCCGATGAAGCCGTTGTTGAAGGCTTTCTGGAAAATGGCTATTGGCAGTATTTCTGTGGTTTTAAGTATTTCCAACACGAGCTTCCCTGTGATGCCAGTTCTTTGACCCGTTGGCGTAAGCGATTGAGTGAACAGGGGGCAGAGAAGCTTTTGCAAGAGACTTTGGCCGTGGCCCATAAACTTGGTTTGATCAAGCCCCATTCCTGAAAACGTGTGATTGTTGATACAACTGTTCAGGAGAAGAACGTCTCCCATCCCACGGATATTAAGCTGATTAACAAGGCTCGTGAGAATCTGGTGAAGCTGGCAAAACACAGAGATATTGATCTTCGTCAGAGTTACAGGTTCAAGGGTAAGCAGGAGGCCTTTAAAGCCTCAAGGTACCTTCACGCCAGACAGTTTAACAGGGCAAATCGTTCAATAAAAAAACAGAGGACTGGCTTGGGAGGGTGATTCGAGATATAGGTCGCAAGTGTGAGGAGCCTGATGAGAAGCTCAAGAGTGCTTTATTGTTGGCTACAAGGGTTCGTTATCAGACGAAGGGATCAAAGAACAAGGTTTACAGTTTACATGAGCCCCATGTAGAGTGTTTATCCAAGGGGAAGGCTCGTCGTCCTTATGAGTTTGGTAATAAGGTAAGTTTTACGGTGACAGCAAAAGACCCTTGGGTGATTGGGGCAAAATCTTTTTTTGGCAATCCTTTTGATGGTTCTACTTTGAGAGAAGCCATAGAACAAACGGAGTCAGTAACTGGGGTGAGAGTGAATGATATTTTTGTGGACAAGGGTTATCGAGGAAAGGTTCATCATCCCCAGGGCAAGAGGGTTTTGATAAGTGGTAGGAAGAGACTTCGTCCAGTATTACAGAGGTTTTTGAGGAGGAGGTCATCGGTGGAGCCTGTGATTGGTCATATCAAGCAGGACCATCGTATGGCAAGGAACTGTGGCTTGGGGGTAAGGATGGAGAGATGAGATAAACCCCATTTTGGCAGCCAGTGCATTTAATTTATTAAAAAAATTAACACTTTTTCAGGATCGACTAATTAGTATATTATTTTCCAGTCTTGATATGGATAAAATTTTAAAAAATATACCCTAGTGGTTACTTACTTTTTGACTCTTAATAGTCATTATCGTATATTGAAGGGAAAGAGTTAGAAGAGTTAATGAAAAAATATAGAAAAAAATTTGAAGACTCCCTTGAACAAGTTTTAAAATGTCAAGTAAGCAAGGAAAAATTGTTTGAATATTTTGGTAAAAATTCACTTGATTATCAAATTCATGTGAATATATAAAATTAGAAAATAAAAAATGAGGACGAAAATTGTTTAATGGCCAAAGTTATTATATTAAATGATATTTATTCAGAAAATGTAAAATACTGGAGCCGTTATTTAGGTCCCTATCCATTGGCATCAATACTTCAAGATGAACTAAAGATTTCTACTGTTGTTATCGACTATTTTCTAAAAATTCCTGATTTCTTTTCCTATATAGATAAATTTATTGATATTGATACCGAATGGATTGGGTTATCATCAACATTTTTAGTTGCTCCTTCATTTAAAACTCCTGTTAGCAAGATGAATTTTTGGTTTTCAAATCATAATGAAATATGTGAATGGTTTGAGAATCTTAAAAAAATAGTGAAACAGAAAAAAAGCAATGCAAAAATACTTGTTGGAGGACATTGTGTGGATATTTTTTTTAAACATTATGTAGTTAATAAAAAAAAACCTCCCCCTATAATGAAATTTATTGATTATTTTGTCCATGGGTATGGAGAGGATATTGTAAAACTTCTTTACAAGAAGGATATAAGTTCTTTTCATGTTCATACAGTTGGTACAAGTTGTTTTATAAGTGATGATAAGAGAGCAGGAAGTGGTGCAAGAATAGTCCCTACAGTATATAAACATAATATGGCAATATCTGATGGTGAATGGTTGCCATTGGAAATCTCCAAAGGATGTAAATTTAGTTGTAGATTCTGTTTTTATGACCAAAAAGGAGCAATCACAAAAAATAAAAGTAAATTAAGAGAGGAATTATTAAGAAATTATGAACTTTTTGGTACTACTGGATATGTGTTTTCAGACGATACAATTAATGATTCTCCTAAAAAGATGGAAATGCTCTGCGATACTGTTTTGAGTTTGCCTTTTGATATAGAATGGATTTCATATGCTCGTCCTGATATGTTTTACGCTTATCCTGATTTTATTGATGCAGTTAAAAAAACAGGTGTAAGAGGTTTGTTTTTAGGTATAGAAACCCTGAATGTTAGGGCTGGAAGAATAGCGGGAAAAGGTCTTAATCCAGAAAAAATATTAATGACAATTGATAATCTTCGTAACTCTTTGGGTTCGGATTGCTTTCTTCTTGGAAGCTTTATCATTGGTCTAGTTGGTGAGACCGAAGAGTCATTGAATCAAACATTATCTTATTTGACTGAACAAAGAACTTTGGATCAAGTCCAATATGAAATTTTATTTGTTCGGGAGGCTGATAGTCGAATAAACAGTGGCTTTTCCAGTAATTTGGAAAAGTATGGCTTTAAGAGGATATCCTGGAATCCTCGATATTATTGGGAACACGAAACATTAAATTATGATCAGTGTAAGGAAATTGCCTTAAATTGGAAAAAATCTCTTGCCAGTCATCCATTCACATCAGTTATTCATGTTGATGATTGGAATGCCAGTTTTTGGAGCTATCCCATGTTAAGAACATTGAAGTATAGTCATAAAGAAGCTATTAATTTTATTAAATGGGGAACAAAGGATAATACTGAAATTAAAAAAAAATATAATAATTTTATAACTTTATATCATAAGAAATTGGTGTCTCAATGGATTATTAATCAAAATTAAGAACTTTAGATTTGTTAATATTAATTTGAGTTAAATTAAATAATTCTTTTTTATAATCATATCTTTGGCTTATTAGTTTTTGAATTTGGTAAGAGAAATATCCTTCATATTGAACTTGAATTTCATTAGACAACCAATCTTTTCCAGTAATGTATTTACGACATCTTTTTGTTGAGCAAGAACAATTTTCAGTTATGACGTAATCATCGTTAATAATTGTTGAATAATCTAATGTTAATTCTTCTTTAGGAGAAATAGTTCGAAGGGTTTCAATGACGATTTGTCCACGAATAACACAATTGGGTGTACAGCTATGGTTTAGAGTAGCTTTGAGTTGTGGATTTTTTGATCCTTGTTCAAGGAAAAGATCTTTTGCAACAAGGACTCCACTTTTACCGTCAAAGTATTTGCGGAATTGGTAATATTTTTCACTTGAAACAATTGGCCCTCCTAAGACAGCTACTATTTCTCCATCATTAATTGGTTCAATAGCAAAACGACCATATCCTTCAATATCAGATTTTTGAATCTTTGTTTTAGAGTTTGTATACCCCATATTAATGTTGTAAGTTTCTATGAGGTCATAAATTTTTTTGAGTTTATCCATGTAGTGTTTCTTCCACTAATCTATTTGATATTAAGTCAAATTCTTTTAAAACAGTTCTATTTGTGCGATTGTATGGTGTTCCAATACAAGTTTCAATAAATCTAATAAGTCTCACTTTTTTGTTGTTTTCATAATGCCAGTCAATTTTGTAATTCCCATGAGTTCCAACAGTACTTTGTCTGGTTGAGTAAAAGGTTTTATTCAGTTGAGGAATAATTGATTTCTTCTTAGGATTTAGCCTTTGATGTTTAAAATAATTATACCAATTCCGTTCAGTATAAAATGAGCGTCCCTTTAAGGGATTATAGCAGGGGGTTACAAGTGTATTAAATTGATATAAGAGTAAATCATCTCTTATACTGTCAATACCATATGTCTCATTCAAGTAATTGGAAAACTCAATTTTCCACTTTGAGAACTCATTGATTGTTCTAAATAAGACATATTCTTCCATGGCTAACATTCTTCCAAAACCAGGTGCATAATCTTCTACATTCATTTCTTCAAAGATTGAATCATAATGTTCGTTTGGATCTATAAACTGTTCAAAATGATCCTTGACTTTTGTGAAGATATCATGAGTCACAGGATATTTCGTATTAAAAATAAAATGTTCAGTTATATCCATTAGAAATCGATTTACAGGAATATTTTTAAACACAAAAAGGTAATCACATATTAAATTTAAAACATGACCTCCATATAAACCTTGAATAATAACGGAACACATTTGCATAGAGACAAGATAGTCTCTGTTGTAACTGTCAGAACCCACGCAATATTCAACAATACTGCTATACTTTTGAGCGTTTTTAGTTTTTCTTCTTTTGACTCCATTCCAGCGTTTAACAGTTTTTATTTTCCATTTTTGTTGATACGTTTTTTCGGCAGCCTCAGTATTTGGAAGTATCATGAAAAGGTAAACTATAATTTGCTCGCCGATTCCTTTTTCTATAATTCTGGATAAGCTATTAATAAACCCTTCCAAAGTTTCTCCAGGTTGGCCAATTATAAATTGTACCATAGCTGGAACTTTATTTTCATGGAGTTTAGTGACTAACTTTTCAAGTTGATTTGGTGGAAGATTCCTTCTCTTTGTTGCTTTAAGAGCTGAGTGGGTTAAAGTTTGAAGGCTGATTTGTTGATGGTTAATGAGCTTTGCTTCATAAAGAATTTGTGTAATTTCCCAGCCTTTTTCCCAATGATTTTTGGCAGGACTGTAGTAAACAATTTCAGGATATCCATATTTTTTTTTGGTTAGAGCCATTTTTCTTGCATAATCAACATCTTCATTAAACATACCAAAATTAGCATCAGTGAGTTCCAAATGATTGACTTGATTGAAACCAAGCCAATCAATTTCTTCCATAACTCTTTCTGTTGGGAATCTTCTGACTTTTTGAGCAGTTAATCCTCCCCAATCACAGAAAGTGCATAAATAAGGACATCCTCTATTAGTTTCAAGAAGCAGTGCAGTTGTTTTTCCTGTTTGTTTTTTGAGTGTTTTGATTAATTTTTCATAATGAATTTTATTTTTTAGCCAATAACTTTCAGAAAAATCCATCTTTAACTGAGGTTGACCAGTGGAAATTCTTTCCTTATTTACATTAATATACACTCCGGGAATATCAAAAAAATCAGTTCGCTCAGAAATAAGTCTGTTGATAATCTTGGAAAAAGGAACTTCTCCATCCTGCCTGACAATAAAATCAATATATGAATGTTTCTTAAAAAAGAACTTGTCTTTCCAATCAGGATGGGGCCCGCCCATTATTACAATACAGGATTTATTTTTCTTTTTAAATTGTTTTGCCAGATAACAGTTGTATTCAAAATTCCACACATAGGAACTTAATCCGATAATGTCGAAGTCAAAATTTAAAATATAGTTTGATTTGTTAGCTAATGGTGGATGCCAACGAAATTGAAACTTCTTATCCCCGACAAAAGATTCGGTTTCGTTCTTTAATATCCCCCATATATTTGGGAGGTAAACATACGAGTCAAACATATTGGATGAACTGATCAAAATATTAAGATGTTTAGACATATACATATTCAAGATTTTTTCAACTCGTATAATATAAATTATATTAAAATTTACTGAATTTGTAAACTTTAACTTCTTTTATCATTTTATATTTTTATGGAAGATGTCTAGAATTGAGATTTAATATGAAAATATTTTGGATATTATTACATATATATAAATAACAAAAAAATTAAGTTTTTCCGGTTTTGTGTTATAAGAAATTAAATAAATTCAATAATCTATGACCTTCTCCCTTTAAACCGATCCATTTGAGAATCTAGTCATTTCGTGTCATAAGTTCATAAACGAAAGGGGCAAGTGTCCAACCAATGGGATGCAGTTCAGTGAAATCCGCTAAATTATACTAAACTTTCATGATTTCCTCCCGACTTTGACAGCAGCAGTTGCATCAAATCAGTGATTTTGAACACTTAACGCTTATTGTCTAGTTTTGTACCACTACATTCTATGGGTTTTTAGGATTTTTGGAGGAAGCCCCACACGAGCCGCCCTGAACAAAGCCAGAGCATTTCCTGTAACATCAGTACGAGTCCATACAATTTGGTCACGGATTTTGACGGGTATGGCTCTGACCTCCTTGAGGCTTTGCATGGCTTCCACAACACTCAGAGGGCGAGGCTTTACATGACTCTTACCAAGGGCAGGGCTTTTGAACATCAGCTTCTTTTCAGCCAAAGAGCCCAACTTCATGCCAACGATGAACTCCCCCTTGTCCTCTCCAAGCTTTTCTATATTCCCTCTTGACAGAAGACCCCTGTCTGCAACAAAAATAAAACGGCGGACTTTAAACTTCTTCTTCATCTTATCAACAATATCTGAAAGAGTTTTACCTTCAAAAGTATTGCCAGGGTAAACCTCAAAGCCCAGTGGAATCCCATCCCTGTCAACCAATAAGCCAAACACAACCTGGGTGCAATCGGATCGCCTCTCCTTGCTATAGCCAAACTGACGAAGTTCGCCCAGATCTGTTCTTGTACTCTCGAACCGAAGAGTCGTCAGGTCATACAAAACAATATCAACCTCTAAATTAAACAAGTCCCTGCCGTGCCAATACAGCGACTTCTCTATCTCCCCTTTATGGGAGCAAAGCAAATCCATGGTCCGGTAAATATGTTGAAGCTCCTCAGTGGAAAGTTCTTTGGCCAGTTGGGAGGCTGTGAGAATATCCAGGTGACGACCGGCTGATTGGACAAGGGCTTCCAGGTTCCCATCCTCGATTCTTCCCAAAGAAAGTAAGGTGCGTTGACGGACTTTTTTGCCCTCTCGATAGGATTCCACGATGTGGTAGTAGGTTTGACCGGTTGGATTTTTTATCTTTCGTATGAACATAGATATATATCATTACAAAAAATACTAAAAATCAATAAAAAAAGTAAATTAAACTGATTTTGTTCACTACACTTTTTTCTCAAAATGGCTGATTTTGGCTTCTATACCACCTCTGTTTGAACTGAACACTTTTGACGCATAGGCTGCTGTCAAAGTCGGGATTTATTAAAGGCGATCAATTACACATTGAATCACTGGGAGGGGTTAACGCTTTTTTTAAAAGATGTTCGTGTTCCGTTGAGCAATAACGAGGCGGAGCGAACGATCAGGCATTCGGTGATGGGGAGGAAGAACTTTTATGGGTCCAGGACCATTAACGGAGCGGATGTGGTGTCAGTGCTTTACACGGTCATAGAGTCCTGTAAAAAGGTGGAGCTTGATCCCAGGTCTTACATTCAGATGGTTGTCAGAAAGAAAATAGAAGGGGAAAAAATACAAAATATCCCCACTCCTCTAAAATACGCTAAACAGATCAGAAAAAAAAGCAAGACCGCCTGAAAGTTGGGGTTACTTTTTTTGTAATAGTTTTGGGCGTTGTTGCACATAGAGAATTGAGATGAGAGTTTCCTATAGTATTTGAGATCAAAGAGCGGAAGGGACTGTCATTTGGTTGAGGATTTTAGATTTTATAAAGACCTCCATGGCCTGATTCGTAAAATTCCTTGATCTGAGTTTTTCACCAAGGAGTTTTTTAAAGCGATACATGGCCGTTTCAGCTATAGACCGACGACTGTACCCACTCTCTATTTTCCATTTCCTTTTTCCCCCTTTGCGAATAGAACGAATCACTTCATCCCTCTGCTTTGGAGGAGACTTGTTATTGCCATGTTTCCCGATCCTGGCCCCCTTCCTGGGTGGAATCAAAGCCACAATATCGTTTCTCTGGCAATGATCCCAACAATCCCCGCAATCATAGGCCCCATCAGCACTGATCCGGGAAACATGATCCTCAAGATCTCCTACCAAATCCCCAAAAACCTCTGAATCCTTAAAGGAATTGTCCGTTAAACAGGTTGATAAAATCTCTCCAGTTTTCTCATCAAGACATAAATGAAGTTTCCTCCAGGTCCTTCTCTTTGCATACCCGTGCTGACGAACCTTCCACTCCCCCTCTCCGAAAACCTTCAAACCCGTAGAGTCAATGACGGCATGAACAGGCTCTTTTGATTTGACTTTACCAAGGTCTATGGAACATTTTCTTAAACGACGACTCAAGGTGGAATAATCGGGAACAGGCAGAGAGACTCCCATGAGTTTTAACAGACTTTCGGTAAATCCCTGGACTGAGCGAAGAGTCAGGCCAAAGTGGAAACGGATCAGGGAAATAGCTTTAATGGCTGTGTCTGAGTAGACGGGTTGAAAGCCCCGACCACCCTCAGAATTTGCAAACCAATCATTTTTTACATCTTTTGAGAACCAAAAAGTGATGGAACCCCGTTTAATGAGTTCCTTGTTGTAGGGTTTCCAGTTAATCTTTTTAAGACGCTTTCCCATAAAAACCATCCTTGGTTAAAACCATCCTTGGTTGTTTAAGTTTTGCTTTCAAGTTGACTTTAAACTATGGGGAGGCGTTTTTTTATGTTATTTTTGCTCCCTGGACTTTGGTGAAACTAATTGCTTTATGTGCAACAACGCCATAGTTTTGTATGTTAAAATTATGTTTATGTTGTGGCTGATCTTTTTCTTTTTTAATTCCTGTTTTGCGGAAGAAGAAGCTTTTTTTAAAGAAATAGATAAAAAACCAAATGAAGTTCAGGAAAAAACTTTAAAACATCGACTTCAGTTTATTTCCAGGAGGAGAATGGATTTAAAAATAGAGGATACGATTAACACTTACCTTAGAGTCAAAATCGACAATGATGAGGAAAAAATAGACTTTATTATTTCTCTTTTAAACAGGACAAGTGATAGGAAAGAAGTTGATATTGAAAGAAAAATTTTATCGTCAGCTATTCGTTTTTGTAGAAGTAGAAGAGGTCAGTGTATTTTTCTCCTTAAATCCCTGCCAAAAATCAAAAATTCTGAAATCCTTGATAAAGATATAAGAGCTGAAATGTTAAATGAATATCTCCTGCATTTTCGCAATTATTCCCCGGAAATTGCTAAAAGCTCTTTTCTCACGGAAATTTTTGATAAACTTATCAGTGACAATAAGGAAAATATTAAAGAAATTTTTTCATTAGCTTATAAATATGGACTGAATCAGTATATATTAAAAAAAATAGAGGAACATAAAAAAGAATTAGGTAATGAAGGGTGGTTTAAATACAGAGAATGTTTTTTATTTCTCGTGAAAAATCAATATGAAAAAACAAAAACTTGTTTTGAAAAAAATCAGGAAAAGTGGGGGTGGCATAAATTTGGATATCTTTATAGTGATTTTTTACAAGGTAAGGAAATCAAAAATGAAAATTTAGAGAGATTTGGAATTATGCTTGGTGAAAATCAAAAATCCTGGTTTATAATTTTCAAAATTTTTCTTTTAAGAAATGGAACAAAAGAAATGTTTTCCAGTCTTGATATGGATAAAATTGTTAAAAACTATGTACTGGGTTTCTATTTTTTTAGTATTAACAGTCATCATCGTATGTTTAAGGGAAAAGAGTTGGAAGAATTAATGGAGAAATACAACAAGAAATTTAAAAGTTCTTTATTTCAAAAGATATTAAAAAATGAGGTGAGTGGAGAAAAACTGGCTGAGTATTTTGGTAAAAATTCAATATTTTATCAATTTTATAAAAAAGTTCATTGATAATGACTGATGAAAAATGGAACTTTTGTTGATAGATCCTGCTGAACTTCTTCATTAAGAGAGTCGGCTTAAACAAGTGGTCTCTGTAGCCAGTTCTTTTTCCATCCATAAGGCTGGAACCACTCAAAACCATAGACTCTATCAGGAGAATATTTATAAAATTAAGATAAGACTGAATGAGATTTTTTCAGGACTTGATTCTCTAAGGTGCCTATTTCGGTCTATCCGGCCATTGTTTCGTTTGAAGGCGGCCACTGAGTCCTATAAGCGACACTATTTTTTAAGTTTCTCATAGTGGCCGTCTTGAGTCAACTTTCCGGCCTTTTCCCTGTAAGATTCTCCCGATAATTTAAGATTGTGAAATTGTTAAGAAGACGATCACAAATCCTATTCCCAAGCATTCCACCCCCCAGAGACTCATGCCAGTCAGTGTTCGGTGGGAAGTTGAGCCGTTTGATGCTTGATCCAAACGACGGCTCAGAGTGGAGTCATCAGGAACCCTCATAGACAGTCCCATGAGTTCCAAGAGACTTTCCGTAAATCCCTGGGCTGAGCGAAGAGTCAGGCCAAAGTGGAAACGGATCAGGGAAATAACTTCAATAGCTGTGTCTGAGTAGACGGGTTGAAAGCTCCGGCCACCATCAGAATTTGCCAACCAATCACTTTTTACATCTTCTGAGAACCAAAAAGTGATGGAGCCCCGTTTAATGAGTTCCTTGTTGATAGGTTTTCCAGTTAATCTTTTTAAGATGCTTTCCCATAAAAACTCCTTGAACCATCCTTGCTTTGGAACTTATGATTTTAGGTTACGGGAAAGTGTCTTTTTTTATCAATAAATCACAAAACTACAGGACTTTCGTCAAAAATGAAAACCTCTATGTGCAACAACGCCGTCTCATGTCATAAAAAATTATTGTCTCAAAGAATTAATGGTAAAGAGTGCTTTACGCATGGAGGTTTTAAATGACTCTTGTTTAGAATTGTCTGATCAAATTGAGAGTCAAGAACAAAATGGCTGATGGGAACTCCATCGTTTATGTTTACAAAAATTAATGTTTAAGAATACTTCTTAAACAGGTTTTGAAAAATTCCATGAATATGGTTTTATGACAGAAAAAATTCCAAAAATAACTTATAAAAATCATCTTATTTTTGGTTACAATAAAAATGCTTTTGTGACCCGAAAAAAGAAAGAGGATGAGTGGTTTCTTGAGTATGGTCCAATTTCTCGTTTGCCGTTTTCCTGGAAAGAGGAGTGTATTCATACTGCAAAAGTCATTCGTGAACAAACTGGATTACCAATAAAAGTTTTATTTAGTGGAGGTTGGGACAGTAATGTTGTCATGGAGAGTTTTCGTTTGGCAGGAATCCCCGTGTCCGCTGTGATTGTCAAAATGAAAAATTATAACCTTCACGATATACGTTGGGCTGTTGAATATTGTGAGACTTACAATATTAAAATGGAACTTCTGGAACTTGACATTCTGCATTTTTTGGAAAATGAATTGTTTGTTTATGGGGACCTCTGTCAGTTAGTTAGCCCGCAATTTCTGGTTCCTGTATGGGCCATGGACCAAATAGATGGTTTTCCGATTATAGGGCTTGGGGAATTGTTTTTACAGAGGGAAATCGGTACAGACTTTGTCTATGATTCAGATAACGAAAAACACAGGTTGTTCAGCAGGTTTTTAATATCCAGAAAACGGGATGGTGCCCCTGAATTTTTTAAGTACACTCCTGAGTTAAAGCTCAGTCATCTTATTGATCCGGAAACCCGTTATTGGGCGAAAAATTCCAGAAAATTGAGACACATATCCACAGTTAAGTATAAACATGAACTTTATTCGAAGCACTTTTCTCTTCCAAGACGACCGGTGTATAATGGATTTGAAAAACTGCAAAAATATGATAAAATGTATCGAAGGCAACTTGAAAGAAAATTTGGTGGTGCTCAACAGATAATTAAAACGGAATATAAAGATCAAATAAAAAAAATTTTCTTAAATAGTAATATGGATAGTAAAGAATATGAAAGATATTTATGAGCTTAAAAACACAGTCTACTAAAAATTGTTTATTTTTCGTGACATTTCCGTAGAGAAATTCATGAGAACTCAGACGCAATTTGTAGACCTTAGATTTAGACCATCCTCATTGATGACAGCCTATTTGTTATTTTCACAAATGTTATGGATTTTAATTTTGATCAGAATTGGAACTTTATTTGATTCTTCAGTAGTAAAGATCTCATGTGTATTGCTTATTGGGATTAAACAGTTTGGTCTTAGTGATAGCTATCTTCATGACCTGGCCCATGGAAATTTGTTTTCAAATAAAAGATGGAATAATTATTTGGGAGTTTTCATATCATTTTTATTTTTTAAATCATTTTCCAGATACCGTAATGAGCATTTTATGCATCACAGATATTTTGCAACAGAGAAGGATCCTTTGGTTATAAAGTATAGAGATTGGGGTCTTCTTGAAAGCCGTAAGTCTTTCTATAGAATTTTTATAAGACCTTTTCTTGGGTATGCTTTGGTGCAATATCTAAAGCGGGAAATTCATTTTAGTTGGAAATTGGTATTGTATTGGTTATTTGTTTTTCTGGCTTTTAATATTTTTGGCTATGTTTGGGATCTGGTGATATTTTGGATTGTTCCCTATGTATTTGTAACGAGTTTTATTCATTATCTCAGTGAAATTCAGGACCATTATTCAAAAAATGGTATTCTTACAAGAAATAGTACAACTTTTTTGGATAGGTTTTTAAATCATGGACACGAGTTGCACAAACTCCATCATGAATATCCTCAAATACCCGGTTATAGGTTGTGGAAAGTTAAAAAGGCTCTTAATGTCTGATAAAGAATACCATGGAATTATATTCACTGAGTGTAACGGCTCAATAGGGTGGGGAAGGGATGCCGGAGCTTATACTATAGCCTCTCAACTTCGAGTCAACGGGTATGATATTTTGGTTGTGGACTTTTTTAGTCATTTTGATGAGACGATGTGGAGAAATGTTATAAAAAAGTATGTCTCCGGAAAGACTGTGTTTTTGGGTTTTTCAAGCACTCATATGAGTCAGCTTCTTCCAAAAAACTGGGAAGAACAGTATTCTGAGGATCATAGGACAAGAAAACACAGCTCCTGGAATACTTATTTTGTACAATCACCTGAAGTTATGAGTTCATGGATTGACTTTGCCCGCAAACAGCAACCAAAAATTAAAATTTTGGTTGGAGGTCAAAAAGTCGCCCAAAAGAGATCTCTGCAAAAAAAATACCCTTTTGTTGATTTATGGATTGGTGGCATGGCTGATATTTCGATTGTAAAAATTGTTGGTCAACTCTCTCAAGATGTTAAGTTACCAAAGAGAATCAGATCAGAACTTGATTATGGTCGTATAAGTGAGGATAAATTCAGTAAGAGTAAAATTCATTGGTCTGAAGATGATTTTCTCTTTCCAAACGAAATTGTGCCTCTGGAAATCTCTAGAGGGTGTCCTTTTAGGTGTTCATTTTGTGATTATCGTAAAAGAAAAATGAATTCCTGGATTAAAAATGAAACTAGCCTGAGAGAGCAACTTATTGAACTTTGGGAAACTTTTAAAGTCAAAGATTATATGATAACTGATTTTATTGTTAACGAAAATATGAATAAAATGAATATGATTTGGAAAGTATTTACCTCTTTACCTTTTAAGCCCTCCTGGACAGGTTTTGGACGATTGGAGTTAATTGGAAAATATCCTGAGATGGTTCATATGATTCATGAAAGTGGGGCAAAGGCAGTCCAGTGGGGAATTGAGAGCGTTAATTCAAAAGTAGGTCAGTATATAGGAAAAAACACACAGGTTGAAAAAGTGGAACAGTTATTGGATGTATGTAAGTCTGTTTGGAAAGACGATGTTGTAATGGGAAGTGGGTTTATTATTGGTCTTCCCGGTGATACTCCAGATGATGCTCGTATGACGTTGGAGTGGCTGTCTACGCAAAGATGGTTGCATGGTTGGGAAGTTACACCGCTTTTTATTGGTTCATATGATGAACAAAAAGCTTATACCATTGATTTTAGCGAGATACAGAAATCTCCAGAGTCCTATGGTTATGAAGTTTTGGTTGAAAAGAAAGATGATCAATTTCATTGCTCGTGGAAAAATGATTCCTGGACACACCAGGATGCCATAGAGATCATTGAAAACTTTCAAGGGTCATCAAAATGGAAAACCCGTTTAATAGCCACATACCATGGATACAGTCGTGTTCAAAATCTTGGTTTTTCCCATAATGAAATTCTCTCAATGAATAGAGTGGATCAATCCTGGTTACCAAAACTTATAAAAAATTATAACAATATGGCACATGTCTATTTTAATAAATTTTTCTAATTGAAATTTCCTATTTAATTTAGAATGTTCCTACTTGTGTCAAAAGTACGGTAAGTGTCACGCTTTTCAGTTTGCGTATTGCAAAGGGGTGGGGATGTTTTCTTCGTAACCCCAACTTTTGCACGACCTTTTATTTATTTTATTTATTTGCTATTCGGAGTTCATGAAAGTTGAAGAACTAAAAGAGTTAAGTGATAGGATTCGTTCTGAGTTTAGAGACCGTCCCCGTATTCCCTGGCCAAGAAGTTTTAAACAAATCGTTGTTAAAGAGCTTTCCAATGGGAAGAATGTCCTGGATCTTAGCAAAGCCACGGGGATCAACGACCAGGTGATCAGAAACTGGCAAAGAAAAACCCAAAAAACAAGGAAAGAGAAACAACAATTCAAACAAATCACAGTCAACCCACTTTTCCGGTCCTCCTCCCCCCTCACCCTGATCTCAAGAACAGGTTTTCAAATCAAAGGGCTTTGTTTCCCACAGCTCTGTGAACTTCTCAAAAAAGGTCTGCTGTGAAGTTCCCGGATTCCACCAGAGTCTATGTCTACCAAAACCCCATTGATATGCGATGGGCTTTTGAACGTCTGAGTTATCTGGTTACTCAACAAATGGGCCACTGTCTTGATGTCGGGGACTTGTTTTTGTTTCTTGGCAACAACAGGAGAAGGTTGAAAGTTTTGCGTTTTGATGGTTCGGGTCTTGTTTTATTTACAAAGCGAATGGAGAAGAAAAGAGGATTTATGAATGTGATGGAATTGGATGGAAGAGTTGAGATCAGTCATTGGGAGCTTGAGTTATTGCTGCATGGTTCAGTATTGAGAAAGTATTTGGTATGCCAGGCGAACTGGCGACAAACAGTTGGTGAAAGTCCGATGAGACAAGGAGTTAACCACTCATGTTTGTCCCCGAGTCATGTGCTGCACTCCGTAAGGAGTGGGGCAAAGTGTTGACAGGGGTGTATGTAGGCAGAGCTATTGAGCGTCGAAAATTTTAAAATCTGGAGTGCTGAGGCCCTCAAGTAGGTTGAAGGCAATACAGACCCCTTCGATAGGGTGAGAAGGGACTGACTCCACGTCGTCGAAGAACTCAGGCATGCATGTAAGTTTGTGGTCGGGACCCTGGGAGGTCTTTATTAAATGCCCAAGAGCGTGTTGGGCCAACAAAGGAAAGGAGTATCCAAACCAATGTCAGGAATAAAGAAGTCAGACAACCTGATAGTAGCGATGAAGCCACCGAACAAAGGAGTCCCGACTCCTGCGGAGGCGGTGGAGCCAAGCGGGTTGACCGAAGGGAACTCATTGAGACAAACCATCGACCGGACTCAGTGTCGGAAGCAGGTGGAACAGGCGACTCAAAGAGTTCGTACAGCAGCAGCGAGAGTTAAGGAACCACTCACAGCACTTCTCCATCATGTCTGTGTGGAGGCACTGTATGTGGCCTTCATGGAGTTAAGGCGTACGGCGGCAGTCGGAGTTGATCGACAGACGTGGTACTCCTACGAGGAGAACCTGTGGGATAACCTCCAGGCCCTCTATGAGAGAATCCATAGAGGAGCTTATCGAGGGCACCCCATCCGGCGGGTGAACATACCCAAGCCAGATGGTGGGACACGCCCTCTTGGTGTTATGGTTTTGGAAGACAAAATAGTCCAGAAAGCCGTGTTGGATAGAATCCTTACTCCCATATACGAGGAATTATTCCTCGGTTTTAGCTACGGTTTCCGTCCGGGCAGAGGGGCACATCCAGCCCTGGATGCTTTGGCTTACGGAATCAAACATCGGAAGATCAACTGGATATTGGATGCGGACATTCGGGCCTATTTCGACTCGGTTGACCGAAAGAAACTTGTGAAGTTTCTGGAGAAGAGAATCGGGGATAAGAGGGTAGTCCGCCTCATCCATCGTTGGCTCAAAGCCGGAGTCATAGAGGATGGAGTCTGGGCAGACAGTGGAGTCGGTACCGTTCAAGGTGCCATTATCTCCCCTGTCCTGTCCAACATATACCTTCACTATGTGCTGGATATGTGGCTTCAACAGTGGCGAAAGCAAGCCAAGGGTGATGTAATCCTAGTTCGTTACGCCGATGATTGGGTAGCGGGGTTCCAACATAAATGGGAAGCACAGAGCTTTCTCAGGGACCTCAGGAAAAGGTTCAAGGAGTACTCTTTGGAGCTACACCCTGATAAGACACGGCTCATCGAATTTGGTCGTTTTGCGGTTGCCGAGAGGAACCGCAAAAGTCAGGGCAAGCCAGAGACTTTCGATTTTCTTGGTTTTACACACTTTTGTGTGAAGTCGAGGAATGGATGGTTCAGGCTGGGGCGTAAGCCAATAGCTCGTAGGATGTCCCTCACTCTGAAGAGGATAGGGGAGATATTGAGAAAGAGAGTTTACATAATGGACCTGTGGGACTGTGGTAAATGGTTAGCCAAAGTCCTCAATGGTTGGTTAAGGTACTATGCCGTTCCGGGAAGTTCACGATACCTCGCTAAGTTTGTATTCAGACTCAGGAGAATGTGGCTGAAAGCCTTAAGGAGAAGGTCTCAGAGGGGAAAGTTTCCCTGGGATAAGCTCCAAAGGGTAACGGATTGTCTATGGCCAAAACCAATTATCCTGCACCCGTGGCCAGAGCAAAGGTTTGCTGAACGATATAACCTAAGGTAGGAGCCGGATGGTTTAACGACCAAGTCCGGAACTGTGCGGGGGGTTCCCGGTAACGGGAATTCCTACCGCAATCCAGAGGGAAGAAGAGTGTTTGACAATAATAACTATGGAGCTACCCAGAATTGTTAAACAGGAAAACAACCCGGAGGTTCTCAGGGTTTTTCTGAATCATGCGTTTGAAGTTATCAATCAACAAGAAAAAATAATAAATCAATTGGAATTGCAAAGAGCCAAACAGAGTCAGAGGACTTTTGATTTTGAGGATGAGCTTTCAGTGTTACGCAAGAGGATGTTTGGGAAGAGTTCAGAGAAGAGGGGAAATTCCAGTCGTTTGAGGGATTATTCAAAAAAGCCCCTTTCAGTGCATGCCACAAGTCTGGTTCCAGGTCCTGATGAAAAGGAAATGGAAAGTCTTTTGGAGATCAAGGTGGATCATGAGTTGAGCCCTGAGAGACTCTCAGAGATTGCCGTAGAGTATGGTTATCCAAAAGATGCCCAGTGGGAGTGTTTAACCAATTTTTACGATGAATCAGAGGAGATTGACATTCGAGTTGAGAGTTATGTGAGAAAGAGGTGATAGTGACAGCCCCCGGAGCTTTAAAGATCATGCCCGGGGCGAAGTATTCCATAGACTTTTCAGTGGATGTGGTGATGAAGAAGTATTTGTACCACCTTCCCCTGGAGAGGATTCGCAGAGTGATGGAATCAGGGGGATTGAGGGTGGCCACGAAGACCTTGTATGGTCTTTGTTTTTTTGTTCACTGTTATTTGGAGGATATGGCGGAGAGGATCAGGGGTGAGATATTGTCCTGTGGTTTGTGTGTTCATTTGGATGAGACTTCCTGGCCGATAGGTAACAGTAAGCAGAGTGATGGTTATTTGTGGGTTTTGAGTAACCAGGGGGGGAGTTATTACCGATTTGAGCCGACAAGGAGCGGAAAAATAGCCAAAGAGTTGTTGGGCCCTTATGGGGGCCCGGTGGTTGTTGATGGTTACAGTGGTTACAAGTCGGGCTTGAGGGAGAGTTATGGTGTGGATTTGGCTTTTTGCTGGTCTCATGTGAGGCGTAAGTTTACGGACATAGAGAAGAATTATCCAGGGCCTTGTGGAGAGATATTGGACAGAATAGGGAGGCTTTTTGAAATTGAGAGGAGGGCCTCAAATTATGAGTTTTTAAGGAAGTTGAGAAAAGAGGAATCAGGAGAATTAACGAAACAGATCAGGGATTGGTTGTTTGAGAAGAAGCCTGAGGCCCGTAGTGAGAGCCATTTGTTAAAGGCGATCAATTACACATTGAATCACTGGGAGGGGTTAACGCTTTTTTTAAAAGATGTTCGTGTTCCGTTGAGCAATAACGAGGCGGAGCGAACGATCAGGCATTCGGTGATGGGGAGGAAGAACTTTTATGGGTCCAGGACCATTAACGGAGCGGATGTGATGTCTGTGCTTTACACGGTCATAGAGTCCTGTAAAAAGGTGGAGCTTGATCCCAATATCCCCACTCCTCTAAAATACGCTAAACAGATCAGAAAAAAAAGCAAGACCGCCTGAAAGTTGGGGTTACTTTTCTTCTTGTGAAAAAACAAAACCGCCTGAAAATCCGGATTACACAGAAATTAAAAGAGGAGTTGAAAAAAACCATTGAAAACAAAATGAGGTTGCTTAAATATGAAAGGCCCTTCTAAAATTCTATCGAAAAAAAGGATAAGCTCCTCGAAAGTGGTAAGTTGGAAGGTTAGGGTTATGATATTTTGACCTAAATTTTGAAGGTATTGTAAACACCTCGTAAAAACTTTTTATCTTTGAAGACTCCATGAGACAGATGGAGTAGTGCCCAGATGTGATAAGATCTTGCATCATAGAAAATAAAATAAAGCAATGAACTTTGTTCCCATTTTAAGATTTGTGTTGTGCCGCTGTAAATTTCGGGGTGAGGTGCAAGAGCCTGGGAATTTATACCATAGAGACCAATACCAAAGTATAAGATATTAAAAATAATAATAAAATAAAGTATTTTTAAGTCTTTACTTAACAAGGCTTGAAAAATATTTTTATTTTTATCTCGATTTGTAATTCTTTTAAAAGACTTCTCAATAGAAACAAAATAATATTCCAGAACATGAATGAAGGAGATGCTTAATTCAAAGAACAGTTGTGCTTCTTTAATGACACTTATAACGGATGTTCCATAAATAAAACATACAAAATAGATAAATTTTAGCTTAATAGAAAAACTTTGACTCAGGAATTTGTGCTTTTTACGATATATCCAAAAAACAAGATAGAATGGCAAAAATGAAATAAAAATGAGCTGAAAGGTACTTAAAAAAGTTAAGAAATGAAAATCTTTAAAAATATATATGGGATAACTTATATATATTCCAATAAAACAGAAAAAAGCCCATCTAAAAATAAAATTCCGAAAAATATCCAAACTTAACAGCTGTTTTCCTGAAAAAGTCATTGTTTCACTTCTGAGAATATGCCAATACCCCCAAGAATAGCGTAAAAGTAAGACACAGGAAAAAAATGAACCACCTATATATGTGGAATAGTAGAAAAAACTTATAGTGAAAACAGAAAGAACCAAAAGCCCAAGAAATTGATTAAGATTTTCTTTATGTCTTTTGATTTTTGTCAGATATATGAAGAATTCAAGAATGAAATGACTTACCAGGAATACATGAAGAGGAAAAGCCACCATAAAGTAACTGAATTTATAGTCTAGCCAAATATAATTCTTATCAATAAAAAAATAGATTATAAAGAAAAGTGTTACGGATATTATAGAAGTTAAGAAAGGTGAATAATCTTTCAAATAAAATTCCTGAAAAAATAAAAAACGATTATTATTGTTAAGTTCATTTGCTTTTTAATAAAAGTATACAGGATAAGTTTTTAGTTTACAAATTCCTTTCCCTTGAAGGGGACATCATCCTAAAACCTTGGTCAAATACTTTTCCATTTTTTTATGATCTCTGTTTGTAAAACTCAGACCTAAAAACCATAGTTAAATCAAACTTTTGACTTAAACTGACGTTCAAAAAAGATCATTGATCTGATGGTTCTCAAGGAGTTGCCAGCAACCGGAAGGCAGGGAGCCTAGTTTTAGAGAGCCTATGCGGATTCGCTCCAGGGAAATGACCTGAAGGTTCACCAGGTGGCACATTCTGCGAATCTGTCGTTTTTTTCCCTCTTTGAGAATAAAACGTAATTCGTTTTTTGAAATTTGGGTCACTTGGGCTTTTTTTAATTTTTTTCCGTCAAGGTGAAGGCCAAAGCAGAGTTTTTTTATCTTTTCAGGGGTTAATGGACCACTGACCTTCACTCGATATTCTTTTTCAACATCAGAGTGGGGGCCTATGATTTTTTTGGCCAGAAAGCCGTTTTGGGTGAGAATGAGGAGGCCATTTGAGTCTTCATCAAGACGACCTGCCGGGGCAAAGCCTTTATGTTGAATTTTTGGACAGGGACCGGGGGCTGCGAAATTTTTAGCCACAACAAGGGTTATGGCCGGTTTATGTTTCCTTTCGGCCTGTCCTGAAACGTAACCCCTGGGTTTATTTATAAAGATGGTTTGTTTTTTCTTTAAAAAAATGAGGGCTTTTTTGTTGAGACAGACCTCATCCTCTTTTTGTGCCAGGTAAGACAACTCTCTTAGGGTTTTACCGTTGACCTTAACCCATCCTTTTAAAACCAGTTCTTCTGCCTCCCTCCTGGAGCAAAAATAACGGTTTGAAAGGTATTTGTTAATGCGTTTGCCAAAATCTTGTTTGGAAAACTGAACAACCTCATCTTTATGTTTTTCCATTTTTTTCATAGTCATGGGAAAACCACAACAGAAGCGGTATTTTGGAGATTAGCCCTCTCCCTTTTTGCCTTTCATTGTTTTATCCCAGCCGCTAATGCCTTCACTAAAGTGACGAATATTTTTATAACCCATTTCACAGGCTGTTTTGGCGGCCTCATGCCAGGCTGTGCATTGTTTCCCGCCACAGTAGGCCACAATGGACACGCCCTTGTCTTTACCAAGAACTGTTACAAGGGTCTTCTTTTTGACTGCTGTTTTAAAATGATGGGCTCCTTTGATGTGATTGCGATTAAAGGAGTTCAAACTGTTAACATCCAGAATCTTGGCTGATTGGGTATCAGCTATTTTTTTCATTTCATCCATACTGACATCTTTGTATTGATCGAAATTAGTGCATTGTTTTTCCTGACCGGCTTCTTTTTTCTGATCACTTTTTTCTGCTTTTTCATGATGCTTGGCAAAACCAAGAGATGCTGTCAGAAAGAATGCAATAAAAAGACTGATTTTCATGTTGTTCTCCTTTTTTGTTTTTTACGTTTACCTTATTGGATTAACCCTCTTTTTTTTCTGGGAGAGGCAAATCTTTAACTTGTAATTTCCTCTTCCTTTCATCGGGAAAGAGTTAAAACCACTATACTGGCAATTTAAAATTTAACCAATATTTTTTTACAGTGTAACGTATTTTTTTTTAACTTCAAGGGGCTTTGGTAAAATGAGACAACATTGTTGCATATTGGTTCATTTGACCTGGAATAGTCAGTATTGACTTCTTAATAAGTATCAAGAGGAATTTTAAAAGTTAATCTTTGTAAGCATTTAATAACACACAAAAAAAGCAATATGATACCTCTTATTTCTGAATTTTTCAATGAATTTCAAAGTTGGGTAACTTTCAGGATATCTGGTTTTTTAGAGCCGAATGGCGTTGTTGCACATAGAGAATTGAGATGAGAGTTTCCTATAGTATTTGAGATCAAAGAGCGGAAGGGACAGTCATTTGGTTGAGGATTTTAGATTTTATAAAGACCTCCATGGCCTGATTCATAAAATTCCTTGATCTGAGTTTTTCACCAAGGAGTTTTTTAAAGCGATACATGGCCGTTTCAGCTATAGACCGACGACTGTACCCACTCTCTATTTTCCATTTCCTTTTTCCCCCTTTGCGAATAGAACGAATCACCTCATCCCTCTGCTTTGGAGGAGACTTGTTATTGCCATGTTTCCCGATCCTGGCCCCCTTCCTGGGTGGAATCAAAGCCACAATATCGTTTCTCTGGCAATGATCCCAACAATCCCCGCAATCATAGGCCCCATCAGCACTGATCCGGGAAACATGATCCTCAAGACCATCGACCAGGTCCTCAAAAACCTCTGAATCCTTAAAGGAATTGTCCGTTAAACAGGTTGATAAAATCTCTCCAGTTTCCTCATCAAGACATAAATGAAGTTTCCTCCAGGTCCTTCTCTTTGCATAGCCGTGCTGACGAACCTTCCACTCCCCCTCTCCGAAAACCTTCAAACCCGTAGAGTCAATGACGGCATGAACAGGCTCTTTTGATTTGACTTTACCAAGGTCTATGGAACATTTTCTTAAACGACGACTCAAGGTGGAATAATCGGGAACAGGCAGAGAGACTCCCATGAGTTTTAACAGACTTTCGGTAAATCCCTGGACTGAGCGAAGAGTCAGGCCAAAGTGGAAACGGATCAGGGAAATAGCTTTAATGGCTGTGTCTGAGTAGACGGGTTGAAAGCCCCGACCACCCTCAGAATTTGCAAACCAATCATTTTTTACATCTTTTGAGAACCAAAAAGTGATGGAACCCCGTTTAATGAGTTCCTTGTTGTAGGGTTTCCAGTTAATCTTTTTAAGACGCTTTCCCATAAAAACCATCCTTGGTTAAAACCATCCTTGGTTGTTTAAGTTTTGCTTTCAAGTTGACTTTAAACTATGGGGAGGCGTTTTTTTATGTTATTTTTGCTCCCTGGACTTTGGTGAAACTAATTGCTTTATGTGCAACAACGCCGAGCCGAATTACAAACAGGTACACTGGTCCGGTTTGAATTTTCATGGAATTTCTCTGAGAGATCATTTATTTTATGCTGAATTTCTTTAGCCAAAATCCGCTTAAAACAAGTGGTCTCTTATGAAAAACAAATGGTCTTCAGTATACATATCATTCAAAATTCAGTTGGTCAGTATTTTCTTTAACTTTACTATGTCCACCTTTCCGTTTACAGAAAGGGGTAAATCCTGTATTGGTATGATTTTCTTTGGTACAAAATATTCAGGGAGAGATTCACGACAATTTTTCAAGACAGCTTTTTCATCAAAGTTTGCAATATCAGTTTGAATATAACTGACAATACCTTCAGCCACTCCATTCACGACAGGCCAGGGAATGCTGTAAACCCGTGAGGCTCCTGTAATTTCACTTAAAATGTTATTTATCTCTGTAAATTCAATCCGATGTCCAAGTATCTTGTATTGACTGTCCTGTCTGCCATTAAAAAACAAACATCCCTGATCTCTTGTAACGAAATCCCCAGTTTTGAACCATCGCATAGAAAACTTTTTATCCTCATGAAATTTCTCTTTTGTCAGAGTATCATTGTTAAGATAGCGAGAGGCTATTTGAGGGCCTCCCAACCATAACTGACCGGTTATCATATCATCAGTTACAGGTTTTTCATTTTTATCAACAATTAAGTAGGGTTGACTGGTGAAATCGGTGCTTATGGGCAGGCTTTCCTCAGAAAGAATATTCCTATCCGCTTTAGTGTAAGAGTAAGAAAGAAAGGTAATCGTGGCTTCGGTAGGTCCATAGAGATTTATAATTTCAGATTGGGGAGCGGCCAATGACCAAAAGTAAGCCATCTTATAAGTGAATATTTCTCCGATAAAGAAACTTTTCCTCAAAGAGGACAGTTTATACGCCTTGGGTTTTTTAATTTTAAACATAAGGTGAGCCAGGGATGGAGTTGATAACCAGATAGTTATGCGATTGTCCTGGATAAACCTTTCATAATCAAGTCTGTCAAGCCTTGAAGGTATGCAAAGAGAAGCTCCCACACTCCAGGTTATAAGAAGATCGTGTAAACTTACATCGAAAGAAGAGGAAAAGTTTTGTGTGCATACATCGGATGAGGAAATATCAAACATATTGGTAAAATAATCTATATAACTGCTCAGACTTCCCTGTTTGACAACCACACCTGAAGGTGTCCCTGTGGATCCTGACGTAAAGAAAATATATGCATCTGCAACGCAGTCTGAAGGAAAAATATCCAAAGATTCATTGACTTCTTCCCTGAAGACAACACTTATTGAATGATGTTTTGTATTAGTGAATTTTAACTTTTTCCCTTCAGAAAGAACACAAGTCCCGACATTAAATTCATTTAAAATTGAAATTAATTTATCACTGGAAAATTTATCGACGAGAATAAGACAGGGCCGGGTTTGGTCAAGCATATTAATGATTCTTTTTTTGTTTAGCCGTGGATTTAAAGGTATATAGACCTTATTGGAAGCCAATATTGCCAAAACTGAAGCACTTGAAAACAAATTTGATTCTGAAAAAACACATATATGACGCTTACCCATCGAAAAATGATTTATTAGCTTTTGTATTTGTGAAGAATATTTTTCAAGCTGCCGATAGATCCATTTTTCTTTGCTATATGTTAATGCCGCATAGTTATTTTTACTCCTGCACCAGGAAATAAATTTCTTAAGAGGGTGATAATCAATATTAGTGCATTTCATTTTATTCATTTGAATTACTTTCCATATAATTCAACAACTTACTGGATAATACAGAATTGAATATTCTGGCCCCCTGTATATTCAGATGTGCAAGGGTTCTAAAATGTCTGGATTTTTTCAGTCCATAAAGTTTGTAGTTGGAAAAATCCCAGACTTCCGGAGAGTAACCCAGAGCCTGATTTAAAACCTGACGATAATCAGTGTACTTTTTCCTTTTTCTCGCACCGGCAACCGGAGTGACAATAAATTTTAAACTTATATTGTTATCAATGCACCAATCGGAGATACGTTTAAGAGCTTTTATATTTTCGTTTTTGTTTTTTTCTTTAAAAAATTTTTTCTTGAAGATAAAACTGACAATTGAGTATCTATTATATACAGTTCTGGCAAACAAAGTCCATTTTTTCATCTGATATTCATTTGACACTCCGTAGTTATGATATCCGGATTTATGATCCACATAGGTGTTGTAAAAAAGATTTGGAGAGGACCAACTGAATTGGCCTTTAATAATCTCAGAATGTAAAATATCTGACTGAAAAAGGCTCTGTATAAAAGGAAATTCACGCAAATAAGCAAAAGGTTTTAAAATCAGCGGTATCCGGATTAATTGATATGTTTTTAAACCTATCAAGTTTAAAGAATCAAACAAATCAAACCAGTTTATTCTGGAAAAAATAGCATTTTCTGAAAACAACTCAGGGTGATAGGAAATAAAAATAATTTTTGACTTTAAAAAAGAAGATTCATACTGTTTGATAATTTTTTCAAATATAACGGGATCCTGACCCCACATTGATAAATTAACAGATTTAACATTCAGCCAACTCGTGTTAACATTTCTTTTAAGTTCTGAAGATCCCAGAAAAATAACATCATTTTTTTTCATAAGATATTCAGCACCTCGGACACTTGAAAGCATATCTGAATCACAAATATGAAATTGTGAGCGAAACCACCCGGAAAAAAGAAGAGCAAAGATTACAAAAAATATAGAAAAAAATGTTCTGTTTTTTGCTTTCATGATCAGAATCCGTTATAAGTATAGTTAAAAGAAGGACCGTGAAAAAGAACAATTCCAAAAATCATCAGGAAATAAAACAAAAAAGAGAATTTTAAATCTTTTCCTTTCAAAAGAAACTCACTTTTATTTTTATAAATCAAATACTCTAAAAAACAATACAAGACAAAAACAATGGGAATAAACTCGAACCCCAGGGGAATTGAAGAGGGTATGAAAGGTATATTTTTTACAATAGACAAAGCATCATCAATTTTATTAACTCTGAATATGAATAAAGAAATGATAATGGTGCCAAGAGTGAAAATATTCTGCAAAAACCTCATCTTTTTTAATTTATCCTCAATAGCCATATAAATGAGAATAGCACAAACCCAGAAGATGGAGTATAGCTGATACTTAAGCTGTAAACCATGCCATATGGCCAGGAGAAAAAAACATGTCGTCAATCCGGAAAAATAAGCAAGTTTAATATTTATTTTGCGAGCCAGATTCAGACTGACAGGATGATAAACATAGTCTCTGAACCAATGGGAAAGTGTGAAATTCCATCTATTCCAGAAGTCCATGGGAGACTGAGCCAGTAAGGGTTGTCGAAAATTCTGTGAGAGCTTCACATTAAAAATTCTGGCAACACCACGAGCCATGTCTATGTAACCCGAAAAATTACAGAAAAGCTGAACGGGATAAAGTAATATGGCAATCAATCCTAAAAGTCCAAAATTCTGATCAGGAAACTCAAAAACGGGATTAATTGCATAAGAAATATTATCCGCAATAAAAGCTTTTTTAAAATAACCCAATGTAAAGAGATAAATTCCCTCCTCAATCATTTTGGCACCGATTTTTCCATGAAAATTTAATTGTGGGATTAAGTTTTTAGCACGTTCTATCGGCCCACTTATTAGTTGAGGAAAGAAAGCCATGAAGAGTGAAAATTCCATGACATTTCTACAAGGTTTGATTTTTCTATAATAGACATCAAACAAATAGGCCAACCCCTGGAGAGTATAGAATGAAACAGCAGTAGGTACTAAAACGGAATGGAATTCCTCTTTGACAATAAATACGGAAATTAACGATTTATAGGGGAATATCTTTTCCTGGAGCTCAAAAGAACTTCTTAAAAAAAGAAGTATTCCGAGAATAAACATGATATTCAGGAGTAAAACCGGAAATTTTAAATAAGTGAAGTGATAAACAGCAAGTGATGAAATATATAACATCCCTGTTATGATAATTAAAAGACACAAGAGTCTCACATCAAAGCTGGCATAAAACAGGTAACTCATAAATAGAAGAAATGGTCTTTTTAATTGTTGGGGACTCATCCAAAAGAAGAAAGATGTCATGATAACAAAAATAATGGAAAAAAAACGGGTAAAATCAATCAACATCACTTTGACTCGGTAACTTGCATTAGGGTATGTTAAAGCTCAGTGAAAAACAAGGTTTTTTTTGTATCTTCTAAGGTCATGATGATGAAAATGTTTGATATTGAAAACAGAATAAAATCCTGTATGGCAGAGGCGTTTAATATTGAAATCTCTCTGGTAAATAACTCTTTTAACTACAATAAAAATAAACCTGCAGAGTGGACTTCCATGACACACATTGCTCTTATATTGTCTCTGGAAAAAGAGTTTGATCTGAAAATACCATATTCAATACTCCCTGAACTTATCACTTATAATAAAATTGTGGAATACATTTGTGAATCAAAAGATCAGAAAACTCCAAAAGTTCGGGCGTAATCCAGAACCTGTTTTACGACTTCATCCACATTGAGCAAAGTGGAATCAATGACAAAAGCCCCCTGGGGTTTTGTGAGGGGGGCTGTTTTTCGTTTGAGATCCTGTTTGTCCCGCAATTTTTGAGTTTCCAGAACTTTTCTTAAACTGTTTTCCTGCTGCTGATAACGACGTGTGGCTCTTATCTCTTCGTTTGCTGTCAGGTAAATCTTAACCTTTGCTTCGGGAAAAATAATAGTCCCGCAATCTCTGCCTTCAGCCACCAGTCCCGTCTCCGGGACAAAACAGTCCCTCTGGGGCTTTAAAAGAGCCTGGCGAACTTCTGGAATTTGACTTAAATCACTGGCCAAAAGAGCAATTTTTTCGGAAAAAATGTCTTCTGTTCTGTTTTTCCCGTTGATAAAAAGCCTGGTTTCCTCTTTATCCATTTTGACTTCCCAGAGGGAGTCATTAGCCAGTTCTGTCAAAGTCTTTATTTTTGAGGACATTTTCCATGTATTTTTTTGAGACTTTTTGTTTAAATCCTCTGTTTCCGGGGAAGTTTTTCTTTCCTGAAAAAAAAATGAATCCAGTTCTGTTGGATCAAAGATGTTTTTTTCAAGGCAAACCAGGGCCAGTCCCCTGTAAAAAACACCTGTTGAAACCCAGGGCCAATCCAGTTTTTTACCTAAAATTTTTCCAATTGAGGATTTTCCTGAAGCTGAAGGGCCGTCAATGGTAATGAGTTTCAAAGCCTGATCCGTCATACTTTTCTCCCGTCTGTCCATTTGTTTATTTGTTTGTGAAACTGTCAGTGGTAATAAGTTTCAAGTTTTGACCTGTCACAAAGGGGGAACTTCCTTAAAAATTTTTGAGAGAATTTCCCTGGCCTTTTCATTTTCCTCCAAAGTTCCCATACTGATACGCAGATGGCAGGGAAGGGTATAAGCCTCCATGGGACGTAACAAAAGCCCCTGTTCCTGGGCTTTTGAAAAAACCAGGGAACCACTGCGTAAACTGTTAAACAGAATAAAATTACCCTGGGATTTCATATAAGGAATCTGTTGATTTTCAAAAAACTCATAAAAATCATCCAGTCCCTTCCAAACCAATTGCCTGGTTCTTTCAATGTAATCCAGGTCATCGAGAGCGGCCAGAGCCCCTTCCTGGGCCAGAATATTTACATTAAAGGGATTGCGAACCCTGTGGATCCATTGGGTGTATTCGCCATTTGCAACAAGAACTCCGATTCTGAGGCCAGCCAGTCCAAAGATCTTACTGAAAGTGCGAAGAACCATTACATTGGGATACTTTTTAAAAAAATCAAGACCATAACCAAAATCCTCAGCCCTTATGTATTCGTTGTAGGCCTCGTCGAGAACCACAAGGATGTCTTTTCGTCCTCCAAGCTCTGAGAGCAAATAACCCATTTCCTCCTTATTGAGATAATTTCCTGTGGGGTTGTTGGGATTGGCCATGAAAAAAATCTTTTCCCTTGAATTGCGATTTCTTTTAAAATCATCAATAAACCGGTCTGTGTCCCATCTGAAATTTTTGTCCACGGGAATCTCTCTTTTTCCAACCCGGGCCGCCTGGGCACAAATTCCGTATGCAAAAAAGGATTTTTGAGGCACTATGATTTTGTCCCCGGGTTCACAAAAGACCCTGATAATAATGTCAATCAATTCATTGGACCCGTTGCCAAAAACAATATCATCAGCTCTGATTTTCCAAAGTGTGGAAAGTTTTTGACGTAGTTTAAAAAAAGAAGGGTCCGGGTAACGGGTTATAAGTTCACAGGCTTTTTGAATAGCGGCGACAGCTTTGGGACTGGGGCCAAGGGGATTTTCGTTACTGGCCAGTTTAATCACTTTTTCAAGTCCCAACTCCCTTTTAACCTGATCTGTGGATCGACCGGGTTTGTAGGGAATCAATGATTCAATTTCCGGGGACACACGCATGGTTAGACCTCTTCCAGGATTTGGATATTTCGTTTGCGGATATTCTTTTTAATTTCTTCAATATGATGAAAACCCGTGGTTTCAAGTATAAAGTCGATTTTTGTTTGCCGCAGGGAAATATGGGAACTCACCCTGTCATGGATTACATCCAGAACATTGGCGTGGGTTTGTGCAAAATCCTTTGTCAGTGCGGCCAACTCCCCTGGCAAGTCATTTACAATAACGGACAAACGAACGAGACGGCCATTTTGCCTTAAACCTGTATCAATAATATTGCCGATCACATTCAGATCAATATTGCCTCCGCAGAGAAGAATGCAAGCGGGCTCCTCCAATTTAAGCTGACCCTTGAGAACGGCAGCCAGACCCGCAGCCCCTGATCCTTCCAGAATCACTTTTTCAACTTCCATGGCATAGACAATGGCCTGGGCAATGTCTTCATCATGAACAGCCACAATATCGTCCACCAGAGGATTGATGAATGAATCAAAAATTCTGACACTGGGTTTTTTAACGGTGATTCCATCGGCAATGGTTGAAACGAAAGAGGAAACACTTTTTCCTTCTCTTTTTTTCAAATTCATCATTCCCGGAGTTTGATTGGAAACCACACCATAGATTTTGCATTGCGGGTTAAGCTTTTTGACAGCAAAAGCGATTCCTGAAATCAATCCCCCTCCCCCAATGGGAACGACAATGGATTTAACGTCAGCCAGAGCATCCAGGATTTCAAGACCAATGGTTCCCTGTCCGGCAATAACAAACCGATCTTCATAAGGGTGAATGAAAACCCGTTTTTCCTCCCGGGCTATTTCCAAAGCCTTATTGTAAGATTCATCAAAGACGTGACCAAAAAGCACAACTTCCGCTCCGTAGGATCTTGTGGATGAAATTTTTATCAAAGGGGCTGTTTGTGGCATGACAATTTTGCTTTGAACTCCAAACAGTTTGGCACTCATGGCCACTCCCTGGGCGTGGTTTCCAGCGGAAGCGGCAATCACCCCCTGTTTTTTTTCAGACTCTGTTAAATTTGAGATCTTATTCAAAGCCCCCCTGATTTTAAAGCTTCCCGTCAATTGTCGATTTTCAAATTTAAAATGGATATTTTTTTTACTGAGTTCGGACCCCAAAGCCGGATTCACGGGGGTCACTCTTGCCACCGATTGGATGTTTTTCCGGGCCTGAAGGATATCCTCCAGATTGATTTTCAGGTCTTCCATAGGTTAGTCTCCTTAAATTATACTGATCTGGTTTGAATTTTCATGGAATTTCTCTATGAAAGTCACATGAAAAACAAATGGTCTTCAGTATAAATTAGCTCAATAAAGGAATCATTGGTTTCATAATTTGCAGGTTTTTAAGGGTTAAGGTTTTTTTTCTCCCAAAGTCGAACTTCTGATCGGGCTTTGTCAAATAGTTTTTTGTAATTACCATAGGTATGTCTTTAACAGCCTCTTCAGGTATTTCTTTCCATATTCTTTGATAAAAATGTAGAACTTCTTCGTATTTGGATAAAGAGGGGGCTACAATGTCTGAACCAAAAATGATTTTTTTTGAGTAATTTTTTAAAAAATCCCTCCACTGGGGTTTAAGATGTTGGTTTTTAAAAAACTGTTTGGCTACTTCCGTCCAGGAGATATCGACATAAAGATTTGGTGAGATGGACAAAAGATGTTTTAAAAACTGGATGTGTCTGGGTCTGGCTTTCACATAGCGGCCCAAGCCTGTATGGGTCCATATTTTTGTCTTTCGATGTTTCATAAAGAGTTTTTCCAGGGAACTCAGATAAGTGGGTTCGTTCTGGTTGTTGGAGATCATGGCATCAATGTCACAGTGGATGATAACAACGAGTCCGACTTCTTCAGCAAATTTCAGGATTCTTCCAAGAGCAGGATCTTCGATATTGGCAACACCTCCGATAATTTTCCCGGAAACAACTTCTTTTTTAATGCTAAATTCACCAATTCCGGTGAAAGTGTTTGGAAATTTAAGAAGCATATTTTTTATATGATCCACAGCCCGACCGTCAGTGGGATTAAATCCGACAATCATGGGGTCAAAAACCTCTTTCCGGGGTTTTGGAAGAGACTGATATTCTGAGGCAATCATTGCATCAATGGCACTGTAGTAGTACAGGTGCTGATCATCGTGGAGATAGTAGCTTGGAGAGACCTCCGTTGTCATATCCCATCTTTGTTGCAAAGGGATTCCAAAGACTGCGGCTCTTTTTATCCCTTTTTCTGAAAGGATTTTATAAACTTCCTTAAGGGTGAGACCTTCCTGAATATAATTTCTGACGTGAAAATGAGAGTCAGCCATGGGTGTGGGCCTGTCATTTTTTTCACTTGTTTTTTTTATGGAGGGTTTTTTGGAGATTTTAAGGGGAGTGGTTCCGGTGTGAGTGCAGGAAAGAATCAAAAAAGGTAAAAAAAGAAAAAAGTTTTTCATAAAAATCAATGGTATACTGATCGTGTTTGAGTTTTCATGGAATTTCTCTATGGAAATAGCATGAAAAATAAATGATCTTTAGTATACCAGGATATTTTATATTGTCACTCATTTTTGGTATGCCTTTTGGCATCTTTCAGTCTGTAATCGTTCTGTGATGGACTGGTCTTTTATCTTAGGGAGATTGAGAGTCCGCTTGTACCAAGTCAGAAGAGGCATTACCGTCATAATAGGGTCCGGCAAATGGGGTTTTCGTGGGATCGTATGATTCCTGGTGGAAACGGAGACGAGGAACTCTGGGTGAACACATTAAAATATCTTTTGCCAGTTCAAGGGGATAATTGGCCACAAAGGGTCGATTGAATCTCTCTTCACATTGGGCTCTTTTTCTGAACATTGAACCCAGCATAATGCTGTTATTCACACAGGCTTTCAGTTTTTCCAATTCATCAGGGCGATTTTGTTCCCATGGATTGCTTTCAAAACCAATGTTGTTAATATGGAACCTCCGTCTAAAAGAAACCCGGTCAGGTCCATCCTCAATGGGTTCTCCTGTGTTGGAAAAACGAAAATCAGGGATAACTCCATGGCCCTGGGGGGATCGTCCACTGTTGAGAACATAAATGGCTGTGGTTTCGATCTGTTGAAGTTCTTTGTATTGAGGGTTTTCCTCCAAAAAGAAGATTTTGCCTTCCTGTACACTTCCTTTACCCAAAGTGCGATTGCCAATCACCCAGCCACGCTTCAGGTCCTGTATGGTACCGGCAAAAATTTCAGAGGCACTGGCTGAAGCCTCGTCCACAAGAACAACAATGTTTTTGTTATAGGATGCGAATTTTGTGATGGGGGGATTCCACTTTTTGACTGTAAACACACCGGCATTTGTAAAATGAAAGGAAATAGAGGGACTTTTTTCAGTTGACTCACCATGATTGACCGGTATCTGTTTCAACAAAATATCGTTTCCGTAAATGATGGTGTTTAGCATACATAGGGCTGTTTTTAAGTCACCACCTGTGTTTCCCCGGAGATCAATAATCATTCCAAAGCTTCTGTGTCTTTGTAAATCGATCTGTTGTAATTGGATAAATTCACGACACAAGTGAAGAGTATCTTTCCCTTTGGAAGGATAAAAAGATCTTAAAGGAATATAAAGAGCCTGAAAAACCCTGGTACTGATGGGGGGAGGGCCGTCGTCCTGACAGTCCAGGGGCTCTTCCCGGACGAGATTCACAAAGCGACTGTCTTTTATCAGATCAAAAGAATGATTGACGGCTCTACGGGTCACCCGGATGGTCTTTTCCCCATTTTCACAAATACTGTTAATAGTCAGTGCCACCTGAGTTTCTTTTGGGCCTCTGATTCTTTTGTCATTTTCTTCCTGGGATTTTGTTTTAACAGGCACGTCATCAATGGCTAAAATGATATCTCCTCTTTTAAGACCTGCCAATTGGGCCGGTGAACCTTCAAGGGGATGAATGACAAGACCCCCGTGGAGAGACTCAACGTCTGTTTTGTATTTGGTCATCATGACCCCTATCCCCTCATATTTCAGGGGTATTTCCCTGAAAAATTCCACGGGGTACAAAGAGGCAAAGGGATCAATGGATTCTTTTAAGAGAATATTGTAAAACCGACCCAGAAAATGGGCTCGATTTTCTTCAGGAACATGACTTTCAATAAAATCAACACCTTGTTGTAAAAGTTCTTCAAACTTTTTGCTGAAGGCGGAATCTTCGGAATGGGTTTTTGACTGAAAGAATTTCTGAAAGGATTCTCTACGCTTGTTTTTTGATGCAATAAACTCGTCAAGGTTTTCAAAGTTCTTTTTCTCAGAGAGGGGAACAACTTCCAATTTTCCGGAATCGGAAATTTGTAATTCATGGGGGTTGTCTTTATTTGCATTTGAGAATAACCAATCAAGTCCTATCATGCAGGCACTGAAATTTTTTTCAGAGAGGCAGCAATGCTGTCTCATTTCTGTAAGGACGAAATCCAAATTAAATCCCGTATCCATCCACAATTTTCTCTGCTCCTCTTGTGTCAGTTCTCTGGCAGAGATTTTTGGGAATAGAAAAACAAAGACAATGGAAAAAAGAGTGATTCGATTCAAATTTTTCCCCTACTGTGAGTTAAATGGTTTCTCCTCACCATTTTTTATGATGGAAAATGGAGTTTTGGAAGGATCATAGAGTTCTGAATGAACAAGATAGTCTTGCACTGGAGGTGAACACATTAAGATATCTTTTGCCAGTTCAAGGGGATAATTAGCCACAAAAGGTCGGTTGTATTTTTCTTCACTTTGGGCTTTTTTTCTGAAAGCTGAACCCAACATGTCCAACGTGCCATTGTTATTCGCACAGTCTTTCAGATACTCCAATTCATCGGGGCGATTTTGTCTCCACGGACTGTTTTCAATCCCAATGTTATTAAGGAGATTTTGTCCACGGGAAATGTGGCTGTTCTCAATGGGTTCCCCTGTGTTGGAAAACCAAAAGTCGGGGGTGATTCCATGATCCTGGATAAACCGTCCACTGTTCAGGGTATAGACACCTACTGTTGTGACCATATTAAGCGTTGTATCCTGAGTTTGAATTCCAGGTATAATAACAACAGGTTCAAACGTCTGCATACTGGCTTTGCCAAAAGTGCGATCACCAATCACCCAACCACGCTTTTTATCCTGTAGGGTCCCCGCAAAGACTTCAGAGGCACTGGTAGAGCCTCTGTCCACAAGGACAATAATGTTTCTATTGTAGGAAACGGGTATTGGTGAAGGGTGGTTTGGGTTAATGGGACGACCGAAAGGGTTATTCAGATCAATGAGACCGGCATTGGTAAAATGATAAAATGTTTCTGCTTCCCCGGAAAGTTCACCGGATTTGATGGGTATTCCTTTCAATAGAAGATCTGTTCCGGGGATGATTGTGTTTAATACACACAGGATTCCAAAAAGGTTACCGCCTCTATTTCCCCTGAGATCAACAATCATTCCACGGCTGTCGGCATTTCCCAAATCCATTTTCTGTAATTCGACGAATTCTTTACATAAATGGAGTTCCCCTCCTTTGATTTTTGAAGGCATAAAGGATTTCAATGGAACATAAAGGGCCTGGGGGCCTTTGGAGGAAGAAGACGGCTGACAACCCATGGACTCCTGTTGACGGAGGCTTACAAAACGACTGTCTTTTATTATGTTTGAGGAATAAGAGACTGGCTCACGAATCACAGAGATGATTTTTTCATTATTGTCATTGTCATTGTCATTGTCATTGTCACAAAAACTATTGATAGTCAGTTCCATCTTGGTTTCTCTGGGTCCTCTCATTCTGTCAATACTTGCTTCGATGGATTCTTCTTTAACAGACAGGCCGTCAATGGCTAAAATAATATCCCCTCTTTTAAGACCGGCGGACCGGGCGGGTGAACCTTTAAAGGGATTAACTGCAATGCCACCATTAAGTCTTTCATTATCTGTCTTGTATTTGGTGGCATTGACTCCTATACCCTCATAGTTTTTGGGACTGTTTCTCAACATTACAGAAGGCTGTAAAGAGGCGTAGGGGTCGATGGATTTTTTCACTAAGTGGTTAAAAAACCGGCCCATAAAATAAGGTTCATTTTCTGTGGGAATGTGATTTCTAATCAGGGTGGCGGCAAAATTTAAAAGACTATCAAATCCTTCAATGGAGGCAAAAGTCCGTGGACTATCATTTTTACTTTGTTGTGAGTGAAAGAACCTAAGAAAAGACTCCCTGCGTTCATTTTCAAGTGCCACAAGTTCGTCATAGGTTTTGGTTTCTTTGGAATAGGGAACAACATCCAGTGTGTTGGAATCAGAAATCCGTAATTCCCGGGGATTATCCTGGTCCACATTGGAAAGCAACCAGTGAAGGTTTGTCATACAGGCAACAAATTGCTTTTCCGATGTGTGGCAGTATTCCCTCATATGTAAAAGAACAAATTCCAGACGGAATCCTGTTTTTCTCCAGATTTCCCTGAGTTCCTGTTCTGTGTATCTTCCAAATGTATTTGGAATTAATAAAATAAAAGCAATAAAAAAACAAAGTGTCCGATTCATATTTTTCTCCTCTGTGAAAGTGATTTGTTGATTCTACTACCTGAGTGGGGAAAGAAAAACAAGGGAGTTTGTAGGAGTACCTGATAAGAAGTTAAGTTTTATCTGAGTTTTTATATCAAAAAGATAAATGATTTCAGTAATTTGTATGTATAATACACTCTTTAAAGCTATTGACTTTATCAGGAAACCGGAAAATTCAAACAAAACTCAGTATATTTTATTTTACCGCAATCACTCAGGTTTATTTCGGTTTGGGTTTGTATTTGGTTTGAGAATTCAACTCATGTATCAAAAATACTCACACATTGGCTCTGGTTTGTCCCGGTATGGTTGTATCCGTTGTTCGACTTCATCCTCTGCTTTTCATGGTTTTGTTTTTTTGAAAAAAATACAATTGGATTGTAAAAATTTCATAATAAAAATAAACATTTCAAAATGAACTGGGAATCAGGCACAGTTAAGTAGGCCACCTTGAAAAAATTCGATAGGATCGGTATTTCATTAGGAAAAGGGGTTTTAAAATGAAAAGAGTTCTTATCAGTGGAGCCAGTTCCGGTATTGGCAAAACAATGGTTCAGGTTTTTTCCAAAAAGGGTTGGCAGGTTCTTATGCTGGCCCGTCGGCAGGACAAGCTTGAAAAAATCAATGAAGAATTCAAAAACACACAGGTTCTTGTCTGTGATCTCACAGACCCGCAGGCCATAAAAAATTTAAAAGACCGGATTTTATCACCTCTTCATGCCCTGGTGAATAATGCGGGTGTTTATCATCCCTGTTCCCTGGAAGAGGATGAGGATAAAGTATGGGACATTCACTATAACAGTAACCTTATGGGCTCTGTTCGTCTGACCCGTTTGCTTTGGCCCCGGCTTAAGGAAAGTAAAGGCTCCATTGTCAATATTTCATCCACTCTGGCCGTTAAACCCATTCCTGAAGCCGCCGCTTATTCGGCTCTTAAAGCGGCCATGAATAACTGGACACTGAGTCTGGCCCTTGAAGGAGCCCTCCATGGGATTAACGCCAATGTCATTTGTCCGGGGATTGTGGACACCCCCATCCATTCTTACTTTGGGGATGAAGGGCCAGAAGATCAGTCCCTTTACAGACAATTACAAAAAGCCCAGCCCCTGGGGCGGACAGGTCGCCCCGAGGATATCGCTTTTATGGCCGAGCAGCTTTGTAAAGAGGATTCCCAGTGGATCACCGGAGCTGTTATCAACATTGATGGTGGGATATCACTTTAGTCTTGAGTTGGTGTTATGAGTTCTGATAAAAACAAATAATCTATACTGATCGTGTTTGAATTTTTGGCTGTTTCAAGAGAAACCGAAAATTCAAACAGGACAGGTATATATGAGTATATATGAAGTGATAAAAAGGAAAGACAATGGGTCAATCTCTTGAGTTAAAAAATTTTACCACTGATAACTGTCAGAAGTTTTCCAAACGTCTGAATGACCAGTTGGAACAATTGAGGGAGCAAATCAAAAAACCTTCATTTAATTCCAGATTTTTCAGTCTCGGAGCAGAGCTTGAAGTGTACCTTGTTGATGATAAATATGAACCGGCCTGTGTTAATGAGCAAATCCTTGAACTTGCAAATAATCCCTGTTTCACTCCGGAGATCAATCGTTACAATCTGGAACTCAATCTGAATCCTGTAAATTCCAAAGGAACTTCCCCTTTTGCCCTTATGGAAAAAGAAATGCGTCATCTTCTGGATGAACTTAAAAAATATGCCATGGATTTTGGAGCCCGTGTTATTCCCATTGGAATTCTTCCCACTCTCAAAAAATGTCATTTGACCGAAAAGTTTATGACCAACCAGGCTCGCTATCACGCTTTGAAAAAGGGACTCTGCGGTGAAAGTCATAAAAACTACAGGATTAATATTGACGGGAAAGATCCTCTGGTTCTTGAAGGCAGGGGGATTTCAGTGGAAGGGGCCAACACGTCCTTTCAGGTGCATCTTCGGATTCCCGCAGACCGCTTTGCCGATTATTTTAATGGGGTTCAGTTGACAGCCCCTCTGCTTTTAGCCCTGTCCGCCAACTCCCCCCTGGTCATTGGACATCGACTTTGGCAGGAATCCCGCATTGCCCTTTTTAAACAGAGTATTGATTTTCGGGACCATGGGGACCTGCATTGGAGACAACCGGCCCGGGTTTCGTTTGGACAGGGTTGGGTCAGAAAAGAAGCCTGGGAATTGTTTGCTGAAAACGTGGCTCTCTATGAACCCCTGATTCCTGTCCTTTACGATGAAACGGATTCTTCATCCCTTCCCGAATTGCGTTTGCATCATGGAACTGTCTGGTCCTGGAATCGGGCTGTTTACGCTCCGGGGGATGATGGGCATTTGAGGATTGAATTTCGCAGCCTTCCCGCAGGTCCCACTGTTCTTGATATGCTGGCTAACGGGGTTTTTGCCATTGGGCTGACTCTTGGTCTTGCCGATGTTATGGATTATTACACGGCCAGGCTTCCGTTTCGTTTTGTCGATTATAATTTTTACCGTGGAGCCCAACAGGGTCTGGAGGCAAAACTCGTCTGGCCCAACAGGGAAAGGGGATGTCTGGAGGAGAGATCCATCCTTGATATTATTGAGGAGTTTTTCCCCATAGCCCGTGAGGGTTTAAAACAATTGGAATCGGATAAAAAAGATATTGACAGACTTTGGAAAATTATTGAACAGCGTTTTGAAAAACAAATCACCGGATCCCGTTGGCAGATCCATTGTTTTGAACATTATCGTCAAAAGTGTTCAGTGGAAGAATCCTGTTACCGTATGTTGGGGGATTATCAAAACAATATAATGACAGATCAGCCGGTGGTTTCCTGGTGTTGACTTTTTTAAAAACTCCAAAGCCGGAAGATATTGCCTTTGACCATAGGGATTTTTTAAGGAATCTGAAGGGGCCAGCAGTTATTCATCTGTCAGGGGAGGATGAATCCAGAACCCGTGTTCTTGTCACTCTTTCTCACGGTAATGAGTCTTCCGGGTTCAGAGCGGTTCATCAGTGGCTCAGGAGGGGAAAAAAACCACTTGTCAATATTGTGATAATTCTTGGAGGTGTTGAAGCGGCTTTAACGGAGCCTCTTTTTTTTCACCGTTATATTCCGGGCAAGAGGGATCTCAATCGTTGTTTCAATCCCCCTTATAATGATTCCCAGGGTCGTTTGGCCCGGGCCATGCTGAAATGTATTCATGAAAATCATTCTGAATCGGTGGTTGATATGCATAACACTTCCGGTTTTAGCTCCTCTTTTGCCATCTCCTATGGTCACAGTTCTGAAAAACGGATATTGGCGGGGGTTTTTGTGGATATGTTGATTGTCTCTGAGTTGCAAATGGGATCTCTTATGGAGCAAAACTTCAAATGTCCTGTTATCACGGTTGAAGTGGGTGGCAGTAAAGATCCAAAATCTTTTGATGTGGCTATGGAGGGGATTGAAAAATACTTTCTCAAGAAAAATTTATTTGAAGATTCAGGGAAAATGTCAATTTTTCAAAACCCCCTGCGTCTGGAACTGGTTGCTCAAAGTCAGGTGGGTCATGATGAGAGTCCCCTGAATGGTAAGGATATTACCATAAGGAGTGACATTGAGTCTTTGAACTCTGTCGCCATAGGAACCAATGAATTTCTGGGATGGATGGATTCGGAAAAATCCTCTGTTCTTCGGGTGAGAAGTGCCGATCAAAAACAAAATGTCAGTGAGTATTTTTCCATAAGACAGGGAAGACTTTATCCAAAAACCCCCATGACTCTTTTCATGGCAACCACCCGGGTGGACATTGCCGCTTCCGATTGCCTTTTCTATTTTGTCTGTCAATAGTTAGGGTGCAGAGAAATCCTGAATTTTAGTAACCCCAACTTTCAGGCGGTCTTGCTTTTTTTTCTGATCTGTTTAGCGTATTTTAGAGGAGTGGGGATATTTTGTATTTTTTCCCCTTCTATTTTCTTTCTGACAACCATCTGAATGTAAGACCTGGGATCAAGCTCCACCTTTTTACAGGACTCTATGACCGTGTAAAGCACAGACATCACATCTGCTCCGTTAATGGTCCTGGACCCATAAAAGTTCTTCCTCCCCATCACCGAATGCCTGATCGTTCGCTCCGCCTCGTTATTGCTCAACGGAACACGAACATCTTTTAAAAAAAGCGTTAACCCCTCCCAGTGATTCAATGTGTAATTGATCGCCTTTAATAAATGACTCTCACTACGGGCCTCAGGCTTCTTCTCAAACAACCAATCCCTGATCTGTTTCGTTAATTCTCCTGATTCCTCTTTTCTCAACTTCCTTAAAAACTCATAATTTGAGGCCCTCCTCTCAATTTCAAAAAGCCTCCCTATTCTGTCCAATATCTCTCCACAAGGCCCTGGATAATTCCCCTCTATGTCCGTAAACTTACGCCTCACATGAGACCAGCAAAAAGCCAAATCCACACCATAACTCTCCCTCAAGCCCGACTTGTAACCACTGTAACCATCAACAACCACCGGGCCCCCATAAGGGCCCAACAACTCTTTGGCTATTTTTCCGCTCCTTGTCGGCTCAAATCGGTAATAACTCCCCCCCTGGTTACTCAAAACCCACAAATAACCATCACTCTGCTTACTGTTACCTATCGGCCAGGAAGTCTCATCCAAATGAACACACAAACCACAGGACAATATCTCACCCCTGATCCTCTCCGCCATATCCTCCAAATAACAGTGAACAAAAAAACAAAGACCATACAAGGTCTTCGTGGCCACCCTCAATCCCCCTGATTCCATCACTCTGCGAATCCTCTCCAGGGGAAGGTGGTACAAATACTTCTTCATCACCACATCCACTGAAAAGTCTATGGAATACTTCGCCCCGGGCATGATCTTTAAAGCTCCGGGGGCTGTCACTATCACCTCTTTCTCTGTTCTCCTTGAGTCTTTCAAACGGTACTTGAAACGACGGTGCCTCTTTCTCACATAACTCTCAACTCGAATGTCAATCTCCTCTGATTCATCGTAAAAATTGGTTAAACACTCCCACTGGGCATCTTTTGAATAACCATACTCTACGGCAATCTCTGAGAGTCTCTCAGGGCTCAACTCATGATCCACTTTGATCTCCAAAAGACTTTCCATTTCCTTTTCATCAGGACCGGGAACCAGACTTGTAGCATGCACTGAAAGGGGCTTTTTTGAATAATCCCTCAAACGACTGGAATTTCCCCTCTTCTCTGAACTCTTCCCAAACATCCTCTTGCGTAACACTGAAAGCTCATCCTCAAAATCAAAGGTCCTTTGGGATTCCCTGGCCCTTTCCTTGAGAAGAGTATTGATATGTTTTCTTAATCTTTCATTATCATTGACAATATCGTTGAAAATATATGAAAAAAAAGCCTTCAAAACTTCAGGGTCGTTTTCCTGTTTAACAATTCTGGGTAGCTCCATAGTTATTATTGTCAAACACTCTTCTTCCCTCTGGCAAATACTTTTTCAAGACTGAACCATGCAGCAATAACTCAAGCTCCCAATGACTGATCTCAACTCTTCCATCCAATTCCATCACATTCATAAACCCTCTTTTCTTCTCCATTCGCTTTGTAAATAAAACAAGACCCGAACCATCAAAACGCAAAACTTTCAACCTTCTCCTGTTGTTGCCAAGAAACAAAAACAAGTCCCCGACATCAAGACAGTGGCCCATTTGTTGAGTAACCAGATAACTCAGACGTTCAAAAGCCCATCGCATATCAATGGGGTTTTGGTAGACATAGACTCTGGTGGAATCCGGGAACTTCACAGCAGACCTTTTTTGAGAAGTTCACAGAGCTGTGGGAAACAAAGCCCTTTGATTTGAAAACCTGTTCTTGAGATCAGGGTGAGGGGGGAGGAGGACCGGAAAAGTGGGTTGACTGTGATTTGTTTGAATGGGTTTCTTTGTTTCTTGCTTTTTTTGGGTTTTTCTTTGCCAGTTTCTGATCACCTGGTCGTTGATCCCCGTGGCTTTGCTAAGATCCTGGACATTCTTCCCATTGGAAAGCTCTTTAACAACGATTTGTTTAAAACTTCTTGGCCAGGGAATACGGGGACGGTCTCTAAACTCAGAACGAATCCTATCACTTAACTCTTTTAGTTCTTCAACTTTCATGAACTCCGAATAGCAAATAAATAAAATAAATAAAAGGTCGTGCAAAAGTTGGGGTTACGAATTTTAGGACTTTTTAGTCGATCCTGAAATTGTACTAAGTCATTGGGAAGAAAGTTTTAAAAAAACCAAAGTTTGTAAGTATTTAATAACACACAAGCGAGAAGGTAACGCAGGGCTTCTTATTTCTGGATTTTTCAGCAAATTTCAAAGTTGGGTGACTTTTGGATGACTTGATCTTTTAGATAGAAATGAAAAGTTTGTTATTGTTGATGAACGGGCAAAGGTATGGATAGATAACTTTCGTTGTTTAAAATAATCTCTATCCAATAAACCCCAACTTTTTCAAAATGAAAATTCATGATTGGATACTCAAGATTGACTATATCTGTTTTTCTTTTAAATTCCATTTTGAACTCATCAAATGTTCGTAATACTCCGAGATCAGGATCATATATTTTAAATTTGAAGTTATGAGAACCTACGCCACATATCCATTTTAATACAACAACAAATTGTGGTAATATTATAGGCTTAGTGAGCCTATCGAATGCTCCAATGTAAACTGGTTTTCCAGATTGATCTTTAGCTGTTGCATCACACAGGATAGCATATTGAAGTATAGGTTCTATAGATTCTTTTTTTTCTTTTGGTTCGTTCATTTTTATCTTTTAAGTTTCTATTTCATAGGTTTCATTTAATGTTTCAATAATTTTAACAACCCGTTTCTTATTTTGCATATATTGTTGATAAGTATTATGTAACTGCCACATACATTTCCATGTTGTTTCATCTGAGTTAAGTAATTTAACAGTATTATTCCCCAACAAAGAAATTGCCGATTTTCCATCAATCACAAAACCATGGGTTTTATATTGCTTAGTAAAACTGTTAGCTACCTCTTTGGCTTTTATTTTTGTCAATGGATTTATTTTTTTTGAAATTAAAAGCTCTTCCCCATATTGCTTCGCACTTTCTATTTCTCTTTCAAAATGACCAAACGTTATCAAATCCATTTTATTCAAAAGAGGAACATAGACTGGAGCCATTTTTGGATCTTCTTTTACCGCTTTGGTAATATAATCTAAAGCTTCTTTAATAGTTAAAGCTGATACAGGTGGAGAATTAGGATTCATGAATTGAGGATCAATAGGACCCAATTCAGATGGTGGTCCCATAATAATTTCGTCAGCACCTAAAGATAATATAGTTGCTGCACTTTTAGCATAATAAGGAATTAAGACAGAAAATTTGTCTTTGCTATAATTTTGAAAAAGGCGTGCAATTTTATATGCAGGACCTGCTAAACCTCCTTGGCTTAAAATATACAAGTCCAGATTTTTCTGTTTTCCCAGTGGATCCACACATTCAAATATGATTTCAAAATCTGTAGGTTCGAGAATTTTCAAAGAATAATAAACAATTACTTTAGAAGATCTGATTTCTTCAATCTGTTATAAAATTCTTTCTGGCTGCAAGTAATCTTTGAAAGATCTGATTTTCAGCATCTGCCTTCATCTGTTGGAGTTGAAGTCTAAAAGGCATTTGTGGTAAATGTTTTTGGATTTTTTTTCTTTGAAGATTGTTTTTTTCAATTTCAGGTAGATTCAGCTTTTCAGGCTTATTTCTTTGGTTTCTTTCTGACATTTTGATATTTTTTTAGGATTGATAATAGGAATAAGAAATAGTGTTGTATTTTGACACATACGGATTCATTTTTACTGCTTCTTCGTAAGGGGTTCCGGGCTTTTCCAGTTTCTGATTCTTCTTGTTCAGTTTAAGGGAAACATCCAATACTTCTCTTGAAATTTCCATCAATTCTTTGGTTTGCTTATCCAAATTGGCTTCTATTTTTTTTTATCCATAGTATTTCCTTTTTGCACTGAGAAAAAACACAACTTCTAAAATCAATATCGGTCAAAGTTCGGTTTATTTCAAGTAAAAAGACAAATATCTTTGGATTGAATGGGAAGTCTAACCTTTTTAAAATTCAGTCATTATGAAACAAGTCTTTAATTCACAAGTAAAATCAATTACTTAAATATGGATAAAAAACGGAATATATCTCGATTTGGAATACTTTCTCACTCCCATTTTTTCCATTTTATAGATTTTTCAGTCAATTTCATTTCAATACTTTCATGACTCCCCTGTAAGCAATTTATAAAGCTCCCTTCTAAGACTTCTGAGTTGGAGGATTTTTTGTTCAATAATATCCATTTTTGCATAGACTTTTTTTACAAGGCTCTTTCTGGGGATTTTCTTTTCTTTCTCCACCCATCGGATCATTTCTGATATTTCCTTGAGGGAGAACCCCAAGTCCCTGGCCTTTTTGATGAAGACAAGCCTTGAAACATAGGCTTCCGAGTATTTTCTGTTTTTAGGGGAAGCTTTTCGTCTGGGGTCAGGAAGAAGTTTTAAACTCTCATAATAACGGATCGTCACGACTTTTAGGTTCGTTTTCTTTGAGAGCTTTCCAATGGGAATAAATCCACTGTTAGGATGGATTTTTTTTCGTAATTCCTTCATTTTCGTGGATATAACACGCATTGAGTCATAAATCTATAGTTTATTATAGATTTATAAAAGTATATATGGGAGGGGGAGTGTTTCTTTTTTTCCTATTCTCTTTTCTCTAACCTATTGATTTTTCTTGTTCTCAATTTTTGAAATTTCCTCTGACTGCTTTGCATACTTTGCTCTTTTTTGACATTTGTATTTCTGGACATTTCAAAGAAAAAATCTTTTTTATTTTTTTGTTCATTTTTTATTTAAGAATCTTACCTGATAAGGGCTGATCTGATTAAGTCTTGACAATCTGTATGATTTATCGTACAACTGTTATTGTGAAATGTACCGAAGAATTCTCCTCATGGATCAGTGGTGTTGATCGTTCTCTTAGAATCAGAATTGACCAGAGGATTCAACGGCTTGTGGATGGAAACACGGGATTTCACAAAAGGTTTGATAACATTCTGGGAGATTAAATGGAAAACAGGAGCTATGGGAGCCTTTCGTCTGTACTGTGCTGAAATTGACGGTGTTATTTTGCTTTTAGGTGGTCACAAAGACAAACAGAGTAAAGATATTAAAACAGCGAAAAAACTTTTGGATGGAGTAAAAAATGGCGAAACGAGAATCAAAGAATATGAATAAATACTCGGATTCCGAACTTATCCAGAGCTTTTTTGAAGCCTGGAATGACGGGGATGCCGATGATATTAAATCATCTCTCTATGCTTTGATAAAACGCTTTGGGGGAACCTCTATTTCCGAATCTACAGGAATCCCCCGGACAACCCTTTATGATATGTGCAAGGATGACAGCAATCCCACATTGGAAAACCTTTGCCTTATCATTGATTTTTTCCAGTCGGTCCTGAAATTAGACGCAGGTTTCAGGAGGGGATTTTTTTAAAAAAACAGGCTTGATAATAAATATCATATATGATATTTATTAGGAGTGTTATGTTCACCATCAAAGAATATCTGGATGAAAATGGGAAAAGACCTTTTAAGCTGTGGCTGGATAAACTGGACAGAAGATACCAATCGAAAATACTTGCCCGTATCGCCCGATTTCAGGATGGCAACTTTGGGGATCATAAAAGAATCAGTAAAAATATTTTTGAGGCCAGGTTCTTTTTTGGTCCAGGATACAGGCTCTATTTTGCAAAACTGGATAGGGAAATTGTGTTGTTGTTATGTGGTGGTGATAAATCAGGACAAAGAAAAGATATTAAAAAAGCTGAAGTTTATTTAAAGAATTATTTGGAGGATTAAAATGCCTAAAAGATCTGTTGATTGGAACGAAACATTGGCTGAAAAACTCAATGATCTTGATTTTGCCAGGGACTTTCTTTCAGATTTGATTGATGAGGGGGATTCTTTACAGGAGGCTTTGGGGAAAACAATCCGTGGTTATGGTGTTAAGGAGTTTTGCTGTCTTATTGATTTAACACCTGCCACAGTCCAGAGGGCTATCAACCTGGAATACAATCCAACTAAAGAAACCCTTGAGAAAATGCTTAAACCCTTTGGACTCACTTTGGGAATAAAAGGCATTGAAGAGGGAGCCGCTTAAAACAAGTGGTCTCTCAAAGTTACATGAAAAACAAATGGTCTTCAGTATAAGTTATAAATTCATAGCCTTACTATGTCAACTGTCATGAAATTCTCATGCCTATGGTTCAACCGGCAGATCTTTGGAAAGAATCCGGTCGATGGATCAAGATGACAGAATTGCTTAAGTTTAAAATAAAAACAATCGGGATTTCTTCTTGTGAAATGAAACAGAAAAATTGAAAATATATAATCAAGCGGCTGTCCCAAAATGGATTGACCAGGAGCGGGAAATACTGATTCTGGAAACTTTTCCAATGATTTCCAAAACAGGTTCATCCCCTTTGAGCCCGGCTTTGTCCATTGCTTCCTGGAAATCAGGACGTGATGGACTGGGTATTCTCGCTGCAAAAGGATACCAGAGGACCTCACTTTTGTAGACTTTTCCAATTTCAGGTTTTTCAAAAAAATTCATGTTGAAAGGAGGAACCCCTGAAGTGTTAAAGTCCTCCGTGTAGGTAAGGGTAAAAATCTTTCCATTATTTTCAGTGGAAAGACGGGCTATGACTTTCTCTCTTGTCATGATCTTAAGTACGATATTATCATTACGTTTGTCAGATTCAGCCTTATGACCATTTTTAATGAGTTCCAAAATGGATTTAAACATTTTTTTGCCTCTTATATCTTTCTATAATTGATTCTAAAATCTTTTTTCTCATTTCCAGAATTCTTATTATAGCAAACTGTCGATCTGGTAAAAGGTCTTTCAGATAAAAACTGTTCTTTAATATGTATTTGACCAGCTTAGTATTAAACCTTTCTATCGGCTCAACAAGGTATTTTACATATTTATCGAAATCAGGATTGTCAATGATATATTCAAAAAGCTCTATATGGTTGGTTTTAATGTCCTGTTTGCAGATAATCTTACACAGAGCTTTTTTCTTGGGTTTATGCCAATTTTCGTTGTTTAATTTACCTGTTTTTATCATTTTTCTCAGTTTTTCATCTGTCATTTCAAGAAGATAACCAGATGCGGTATCATAAATGGGAGCAAATTTATAATTAAGAGATTCTTCTTGGTTTTTTTCTTCCAGAATGACTCCATAATTGGTCCAGTGTCTGTCTCCATGACCAATAAGACAATCAAATCCGATCATACGAAAAAAATCGTAAAGAACTTTATTGCCAAATTCATTGTTCAGGATAAGAAAAATATATCTATGTTATGTTCTTTTAGAACATCAGTATCTCTTCCCATTTTTTCTTTTAAATTGGGAAGGTCTGAGTGATGACAAATTAACTCTTTCATTTCCCATAATTCTGACTTGTTTTTCAAAAAACTTTTAGTCACCACTCCGTATTTTCCTTTGTAAATACAGGGAAAATAAGAGGCAATTCTGAGATTAAGGTTTAATCCCAAAAAACAATTGAACAATTCTATTTTTGTTTCATTGGATCCGTATTTTGGAAATTTCACCATATATTTGGGATAATCACTGTTTGAAGGAGAAATTATAAATTTTTCTCTGGTTCCCATCCATTCGCCTTCATGACGTTTCCACTCTGATATGTCATTGAGCTTATTGTGTTTAAAATAATGATCTGTTGGGAAACGAATATATCTTTTCATAACTTATCTTTTGGATGTCCATTTTTTCAGTGGAGTTTTTAAATGACTATCATTTTTCAGGCTTTTTCTGAATCTTGTGCAATTATTCCTTTTGATTCCAAATATTGAATCACGTCATCCAGATCATTGTCATATTCTGTCAGTAATTTTTGAATCCTTCCTCTTTCATGGTCGGTTAAAGAGAAATTATTGAGTGATAAATCAACAATTTTGGGAGAGCTGTCTTCATTTGAATTTGAGACTTTCCATTTAATGTTTTTTCTGTTTCTTGCCTTTTGGAAGTAGTAATGGACTACATAATATTCTGTGGTTTGTGTTGTTTGTCCGGGTTTTATTGTATATTCCCCAAGATCTTTCAAACCGGGTTTCAGTTTCCTGGCGAAATATCCTGTGAAAGCCCTGACAAAAGCACTTCTTTGTGTGGAGTCGGCCTGATCCCAATGTTCCTCTCCCAGAACATTGCGGGCAATTGTTGTCATATCACAGTCTTTTTGAAGGATTTTCACAAGGTCGGCATTTTTTTCAGCTTCATCCCTCCTGGAAATAGATGTTGTTATTAAGTTATCCAGGAATTGATCCACAATTTCTTCAACGGTTTCCTGAAGGTTTTCTACAATTTTCTGAGGGTTTATTTGCCTCTGACTCTGATTTATTTTTATTCCTGCCGGATATATTTCTCTCTGTTTTGCTTTGGAAGATAAGGGAAAAAAGCAGATGAACAGAAGAAAAAAACAGTTCATGGAACAGAAAAAAAAGAATCGATCCATTTGAATTAGTGAATATTTTGATCGTGTTTGAATTTTCATGGAATTTTCCTATGAAAGTTACATGAAAACAAATGGTCTTCGGTGTCTTTTTTCATTAACAAATCCTCTATATACTGATCGTATTTAAAATTTCACGGACTTTCCCTTCCTGAAAGGCCGGAAAATTCAGATAGAATCATATAACTTGGTTCGGCTTTTTGGTCCGGTGTCTTGAGTTTTAGGAGCTTTACGAAAGTCCTGGTTTTAAAAACAAAGTAGAGCCTATGGATTTAAGAGGTTCTCATCATCTGTATGTTCTATTTTTCTAAAAGGTATGGATGATGGATAAGAATGTCTTAAAACGGGAAATTGTCGTGGGGAACACGCCATGATATCTTTTGCCAATTCAAGGGGATAGTCGCTAATAAAGGGACGACGGTATCTTTTATCCTCCTGATTTTTTTTTCTCAAGGCTTCACTCACACTCCATGGATTGTTTTTAATACAGGCTTCCAATTGGGCCACTTCCTCAGGCCGGTTTTGTTTCCAGGGGGTGTTTTCAAATTGAATATTATCAAGAAATGGATGACTTTCATGAGGAGTGAAATCAGGGTTTGTTACTATTGGTTCACCAATAAATGAAAAACGAAAATCCGGGATAATTCCGTAATCCTGAGGGGATCGTCCGCTGTTAAATGTATAGATTCCTGATGTCAAATTCAATTGAAGAGGTTTGTGGTGGTCATTGACTCCAGGGATAGGGAAAGGAATTACAGTCTGAAAATTACCTTTGCCAAAAGTACGATCACCAATCACCCATCCCCTTTTCATATCCTGTATGGTTCCTGCAAAAAATTCAGCACCACTTATTGATTGGTCGTCCACCAGAACAATGATATTTTTATTATAAGTGAAGTAAGAAGTCTGGGATCTATCAGCGAGAAAACCATTTTCGGTAAAATAATAACTTGTACGTTTAATTTTTTTGTAAGTTTCCAAAAATTCACTTTCTACGACACTGACTGGTAATTGGGTTGTTATAATACCGTCATCACTGATGAGGGAGTTTAACATACAGGAAACTTCATGAACGAGTCCTCCCTTATTGCCCCGGAGATCAATGATCATTCCCAGACTGGAAGGATTCATAAGATCCTTTTTCTGTAACTTGAGGAATTCAAGGCACAGAGGAGGAAATGAAGAAGAGGAGGTTTGAGTGGGAGAGGAAGAAAAGAAAGCTTCCAAAGACACATAAAGAGCTGTTGGTTGGAGGCCCCCCTGGCTGATGACTGTGGAATCCGAAGCAGCTCCCCCGTCATGGATGTCAGCAGACTGTGTTTTGCTTCCAGGTTCGCAGTCCAGGGGCTCCCTTTCAATCAGCTTTACAAAATAACTGTCTTCCACCCAATTGGCTGACTTGGAAACAAGTTCACGATCGAGTGTTATTTCCCTGATTTCATCATCACAGAAGCTGTGAACTTTAAGTGTCAGAGCTTCTTCGGGTCCTTTAAGTCTGTCAACCACATCATTGATATTTCTGGTTTGACTGATATCAAAACCGTCAATATTTAAAATAATATCCCCTTTTCCAAGACCCATGGCTTCTGCTAAAGAACCTTTATAAGGACTTGTTGCCAAAAAAAGTTCTCCATCCATTTTATAAAACATGGCTGAGGCATTTATTCCAAAATGCTCCTTCTTTTTTTTGTATTTCAATTCTTTGGGGTACAATTTGGTATTGGGATCAAAAGCTTCTTTCAGGTAAGCATTGTAGACTGTTCCGGCGAAATAACTTTGATCCTCTTCGGGGATTTCTTCTGCAAGTTTACGAATTTTTTGGACAATGTTATCAAAAGCTTTGGTTGAACCCATGGCTTTATGAAAAAACGAACGGAAGGATTCTTTGCGTTTTTCTCTGGAGGATGTCTCTTCAGATTTTCCATTGTTCTGTTCAATAAAAGGAACAATTTCCAACTGATTAAGGTTGGAAACTCTCAACTGATAAGGTCCGTTGTGTTCCATGGATGAAAGAAATTTATGAAAGGCCATCATACAGGCGGAAAAAGTTTTCTCGGATTTGTGACAATGATCCGTACTCAATTCATTGAACAGTATTTCAAAACTGTAACCAGTATCCCTCCACACTTTTCTGACTTCATCTTTACTGAAATCTCCCCATGAGTTTTTGGATAGAAACATAAAAATAAAAGCAAACAGGATAAAATGATTTATTTTTTTCAAAAGCAAAAACATGGGTCCTCTGTTTATCATGAAATAATTGTTTTCACATAATAGTTTTTTTTGGTACAAGATATTAGCAACATATTATTTTATATGAATTGAATTATTAAAATTATAACCAGGTTAGTCGCAGAACGTAAGTATTTGATTTTTTTTAGTTATCTTTTTTATAATTAACTTTTTTAAAGGAGAAAATTATGAACAAAATATCTTTATGGACTTTACTGCGTTCACTTTATGCGTTTGTCTTTTGTTTCGTTTTTTTAAAACGGTTTTCTGGTTTTTTTATGCTGTCTGCTTTCCTGATACTAACTGGTGGTTTTCCTTCAAGTGCTTCGGAAAGATCGAATGAAGATCAAGCGGAAGTTGATGATATTGATACCCTTGTTTTGGGAGAAGATTACTATGTTGGTGTTTTTGTTGGTTCCGGCGATTTAAACAATAGACATACCGACCTGGAGGGTTTTGCGAACTGGGGGCATTCCGGTTCATCTGTTAAATATGAAGAAACTGATCCCATTGTCGGTATACTGGCCGGTACAAGGGTGTACATCAATGGTGTGCCTATCAGAATTGAAATTGATGGTGCCTTTGGAAATGATTTTTCAGCAAGTTCAAACAGACTTGATCCAATAGGTCTGGATGAAACAGTACAGACTGATGTTTCATCACTTTTTACGGCACGAGTGGGTATTGAAAAAGATTTTGGCCCTGTGAAGGCGTTTCTTAATGGGGGACTGGCGGTGGCCCGGGTTTCCAATTCTGTTATAGATATTGATGGCGTTGTTGCACATAGAGAATTGAGATGAGAGTTTCCTATAGTATTTGAGATCAAAGAGCGGAAGGGACAGTCATTTGGTTGAGGATTTTAGATTTTATAAAGACCTCCATGGCCTGATTCGTAAAATTCCTTGAACTGAGCTTTTCTCCAAGGAGTTGTTTGAAACGATACATGGCTGTCTCGGCAATAGACCGACGACTGTAACCACTCTCCTTTTTCCATTTCCTTTTTCCCCCTTTGCGAATAGAACGAATCACTTCATCCCTCTGCTTTGGAGGAGACTTGTTATTGCCATGTTTCCCGATCCTGGCCCCCTTCCTGGGTGGAATCAAAGCCACAATATCGTTTCTCTGGCAATGATCCCAACAATCCCCGCAATCATAGGCCCCATCAGCACTGATCCGGGAAACATGATCCTCAAGATCTCCTACCAAATCCCCAAAAACCTCTGAATCCTTAAAGGAATTGTCCGTTAAACAGGTTGATAAAATCTCTCCAGTTTCCTCATCAAGACATAAATGAAGTTTCCTCCAGGTCCTTCTCTTTGCATAGCCGTGCTGACGAACCTTCCACTCCCCCTCTCCGAAAACCTTCAAACCCGTAGAGTCAATGACGGCATGAACAGGCTCTTTTGATTTGACTTTACCAAGGTCTATGGAACATTTTCTTAAACGACGACTCAAGGTGGAATAATCGGGAACAGGCAGAGAGACTCCCATGAGTTTTAACAGACTTTCGGTAAATCCCTGGACTGAGCGAAGAGTCAGGCCAAAGTGGAAACGGATCAGGGAAATAGCTTTAATGGCTGTGTCTGAGTAGACGGGTTGAAAGCCCCGACCACCCTCAGAATTTGCAAACCAATCATTTTTTACATCTTTTGAGAACCAAAAAGTGATGGAACCCCGTTTAATGAGTTCCTTGTTGTAGGGTTTCCAGTTAATCTTTTTAAGACGCTTTCCCATAAAAACCATCCTTGGTATTTGGTTGAAGTTTAAGACGCTTTCCCATAAAGCCATCCTTGGTTGTTTAAGTTTTGTTTTTAAATTGACTTTAAACTATGGGGAGGCGTTTTTTTATGTTATTTTTGCTGCCTGGACTTTGGTAAAACTCATCCCTTTATGTGCAACAACGCCGATATTGATTATAGCCCGAACACTCCTCCATGGAAGGATCCCGATGATTCTTTCTATGATAGCTCCACTCACGCCGGTTGGGTTGTTGGTGTTGGAGCTGAGATGGCTTTGGATAAAAACTGGACCTTACGGGTGGATGGTTCATATATTGATTTGGGGGGTAAGATATATAGAGTCAATCGCTCTGGTAATAACAGTTGTGGGCCGGGAGGTCCCCGCAGACCCTGTTCCTATGATATTGAAAGCAATATGCATATGATACGTTTGGTTCTTGTCCGTAAACTTTGGAAATGATTTTCTGTGAGCAAAGAACATAGTCGGTCCTGAAAAAATCACATTTGTTTCTATATACAATTCTAAAATATCGGCTGAGGGAAACTTTTTGTATATATGTCTGAAACCTGCGTCAAATTTCAGGACCGACTAAAAAATTTGACTGAATCATTCAGATTTTATTCATCAGGAAATCAATCAGTTGGTGGCTCTGGATCCCTGACGGGCTGAACGAGCCGCAGGTTGCGGTGATGGGCCACCTGCCAGTTTGAAGCCTGTAATTTGTTTCCATTCGGGTCTTGTCGATCAACACGATAGGTGTGTACAAGACCGATACCATCCAGACCTCTTAGGAAGCTTGAAAGTGAATAGATAGCACTGAATGGTACAGAACCCTGGGTCAGTGTTTCCTTTAACTGCTTAATATCCGAACAAGCTCCTTTGATAACCTGGAGCTCATGGTTGCAAAGGCCATGTTGGTTATAAGTTTGCTCCAATCGGGACAGACTTCCGACAACTGCCGATCTGTAATTCTTCCAATTTCTAAACTCTACAGAACCCATTGACCCTTCGTGGGAACGCTTCTGAATAAAATAATCCTGTTTCATAAGGCCCAGCAACGCAACTAAAGAAGCCTGACCGTCATCATCGTGAAGGACCCTTTTTCCAAGGGATCCATATTCATAGGTGATTGACCTTGTGTTTCCGTTTATTGAAAGCGGATTTAAAAGAAATAGTTTTATCTAATGACCAGCCCAAAGTCGGGATTAAAAAGGAAATTAAAATCATAACACTTGATTTATGCAATTGGTTAGCCATCATTCTCTTCTTTTTTTATTTATATTTAAGAATAAATAAGATAAAGTGTACATTAAAATCAAGTATTGTTTATGCTGGTTGTATTTGAAATTTCATGGTTTGTTCCTTTTGGGATTCCTGAATTTCCAAACAGGATCATTATGGCTAGGGAGGTGTTATGATAAAAATTCTGGTTTTATTCAGCCTGATGGGTTTTTCCAAAGTGAGTGTTGAAGTTCACGGTTTCTTCAGTCACGCTGACAAGGAATTCATATATTTGCAGCTGGACCCTGAAAATCAGATTGTTCTGAATAAAAAGTTTCTGACGAAATCCCAGACCAAAGAAATTTTCGGATCTGAAGGTAAGGAATTGAATATTGCTGTGGCTCCAAAGGCTTTGGTAAGAAAACAAAAAACCAAAGCAAAACCCTCCATGCTGAAAAAATTCGAGAAACACAAAAAAAAGAAAGCCAGGAAAGCTCTCAAAGAAGGAAAATAGTCAGGGAAATTCGTTTTTCAGTTGAATACAACCGGCATGACCTCTCCAGCCTGGCATCAAAAAACCGGGAGATCAGTTTTGAAAACCTCAAACAGGCTTGCATTCATGGAGCTGTGATTGCCAGTTTTACCGTTGAACAGTTTGGTCTGTCCTCCCTGGTCAATGTCAGTAAGGAAAGTTTTGAAAAACGAATGGATGATTATCTGAAAATTGTCAGGAGTTCTTCAATATATTGACGGGGAAAACGGTATAAAGAAAAAAACAAGAAAATGTTGACCCTCCTTATAGAATGAATTAAATTATAAAGGGTGATATGAGTGAAGCCAAGAAAGCAAAAAAGCATGATAATTTATGGGAAAATCTTTGTGATTTACCAGAGAATGTTATTGGTGAAATATTTAATAATGAACTTATTGTTTCTCCCAGGCCGTCTCCAAGACATGCCAGCGTTTCCTCTTCATTAGGTGTTCAAATTGGAGGTCCTTTTCAGTTTGGAAAAGATGGTGGGCCTGGGGATTGGGTAATTGTTGATGAGCCCGAACTTCACTTTGAAAGACCTGCCCAGGGAACTGAAAAAGAAAATGTTGTTGTGCCTGATCTCGCTGGATGGAAAAGGAAGCGTCTTCCGGAATTGCCAAAAACTTCTTACTTTGAATTGCCCCCGGATTGGATTTGTGAGATAACGTCTCCATCAACGTATCGTTACGACAGAGTTTCAAAATTGCAAATATACGCCGCAAATAATATTCCTTATTACTGGATTATAGATCCAGTGGCTGAGGTTCTGGAAATTTTGGTTTTTGATGGTGAAGTTTATAAACTTCAAGCCGTATTTAAGGAAAATGATAAAGTTTCAACTCTTCCATTTGAAGCTATAGAATTTGAATTGGGAACCTTGTGGTATCCCGTTGAGAAGACTTAATAGTTGCTTCCCTAGTAACAGAAGTTTTGTTACAAATGCTGTTGTTAATGGAGATGAGGGTCTTCGACGTGTTGGCGTTAAACCAAAAGACTTTAATCCCGATAACCTCAGGCATCGAAAAAAGATCTTTGATGTATGGCAATGGATTGACTTCTAAAGTTGTCACTGGATTAATCCCGGGGAATCGTCACGCATGGATTGAAGTCATAAACCCCAAGACAAAAAAGGTTATGGCTATTATTGATAGTAATTATACAGAAAGTGTTCATCCTAATTATGAAGATTACATAAGTCAGATAATGAGACGTTATACTAGTAGAAGAAATTATGATCGTGGAACGTTTATGGAATATAAAAGAGCAGTCGAGGAGGATGATTTTGTGGATAATGAACATGTATTGGTCAAACCACAAGGAACAGGAAGGATTGATGTCAACAAAAACAGGTTGATTGTGTTTCCCTTCTTTTTATCTTTTTATTTTCAAGTTCATGGGGAAATCTTGAAAAAAAAAGCCAGTAAATGTTATTCTGATTTCCTAAGACATGACACCTTATAAGAATGTGTATTTCCGCCATCAGGAGCAGAACTATAAACACAGTAAAGGGTATTTATACGACTTAAAGAGTACACACGAGAACCTTCCATCACATCATTTTCGTGTGCGTATGTAATAAATGTCGGACACCCATTCAACTCTGCTTCCATCACACCAACAGATGCAGAGTCTACGAAATAATCATACACTTGTTCATTTAAATCCTCGTAGGCACACTTAGAAAAAAACTCTTCACCATTGGCATTTGCCACAAAAGGCAATAATAATAAAAGAAAAGTCATCAATTTTAATTTCATAACCCCCTCCTTTTGAAGAAACAAATCATTGTTAACGAAGATATATTTATTATTGATCTGGAACAATAACTTTTTTTTGTTTTGTAAAAATTACAAACTGGTCTACAAGAGTGTTGAGAGATAGAACAGGTTGGGGACCGCAAAACTAAAAGGTCGATCCTGAAACAGTCTGAATGCCAGTCCATCCCTGGGTTTAAATTAAGGCGGTCATTCATTACTTCTTGAAAAATTTTCCCAATTTATGAAGTTTCTTTCCTGACCTTTATTGAGCCGTCCCTGTACTTCTTCTTTCCGAAGAATCAGTTTGGGTGAGATCCTCTTTGATTTTAGACGAACACTTTTTTGCGGCAACGGAACAACCTTCATGGGTGTCTCTGGCTGCTTTACAGTACTTTCCTGCCCACTTCCGTTTCATTCCCCAGCCACCCTTATCACTATCTTCAACATCTCCTTCTGCAAATTCAATACAGTTTTGGTCCTGAAAGTCATCCTTATAAGGAAGCCTGGAATCTTTTGGAATACTTTTATTGATAAGTTCTGACAGGCGTTCCTGCAAAAACAATAAATTATTATTCGTATATAACTTTGCATAACCCGCCCGATTGCATATATCAATGGCCTTTTTTTCCTTTAAACACTCTTGACCCCCACTGGCACAATCACGATGGGTGTAACCCGCAATACCCACTCCATTTCGAGTCCTTTTTTCAACACATTTTTCTTTTCCACCGCCAGTCCCTCCTGGATTTTTAAAGTGAGTGTAGTTGAGATTCAATCCACAATAACTCTTGTTTTGAGTACAATTTTTACCCTGACCGATTCCCGGATCAAATATTCTCCATTCATTGTTTTTACAATTGTAATAAAATTTCTTCTTATCTATGGCATAACAATCAGATGACTCGGCGGCAGACGCACTTTCACCACCACCATCTGTCACAGAAGACTCTCCATCATCTTCCTCTATTTCTCCAGTTTCCGTCGTTACAGCCTCAGCAGCATCTGCTATAACTGCTTTTGCATAAGATATAGTTCCGGCTGCAGTTAAAATTCTCCAACCCCATGTAGTCACACTAACAACACCAGAAATAACAGCAGTAACAGGAGGAATAGCAAAAACAAACACAGCCCAAGCTTCTTTAACAACAAGACTTTCAAAAAGACTTTGCCTTGATATACCAAGAAGACTTCTCATTCGCTTTTTATGATAAGAATAAGAGCGATTGGGATCTATAAAAAATTTTTGACCATTGACATTAAAAGTAAAATCCCTGATTTTATCCCCTGCAGTCAAGGGCCTGAATTTAAATACTGTTTTCTTTCCTGATTTCAAAAAAACTTCCCTGCCTCTGAGTTTAAAATGCAAATTCATTTTTGTTATCCCGCTTTTTGCCAGAAGAGCCAGATCTCTGTCAATTTCACGATAGTCTTTTTGAGTTTTAAAAAACCTCTTTAAAACAAGCTCCACATTATCAATGCTGTTCATGGAATTGTCGAGAGCTTCAATCATTTGTCTGTCAATCTTTGCTTTTCTGACTTTCGCCCTAGCCACACTCAAGTAACAAAAGAAAAAAACACAAATAATAAAAAAATGTATTGCCAATGGATAAATTCTGAAAAAAAAAGACTGGAAATTGAAATTGACTGTTTTCCCAATTTGAGAAAACCGGGGATGTAATAAACGATGGACCATACCTTGCTCCTCTCTTTGGTTTCAAAAACTAAATTCAAAACCAGAGATTTAAAAAACCACACCCATTCACTTTAAGGGTTTTAACTCCCTCTACATCCCAGTAAATATTATCGGTATACAACTGAAATAACTTTAATTTTCCGATTGGGTATTTGTGTTGTGAATTATTTCTGATCACTGATATCCATTGAGAATCACTGAAAAATGACTCTAAAAATTCTTAAATAGTCAAAAATTAAAATTATTATTGACTCCGATTCTAATAATGACTGCATTGATCCTTTGAAACACCCAGGGTTTCAAGGCCTTCACTCATATTTATCACTTTTTCCACTGTATTACTCTCATAGCCCGGAAGATCCTCTGGAGTATAAGAAGCATAAAAAGCGTTTTTTAAGAAATTGAGAAGTATTAGAAGTATTGCCCATCTAAGTTTTTCAAGTCCAGACTGAACACCTTTTTTGTGAGGGAGTCAGAATTTTAATGACTTGATTCTATCGAACTGTCCTTCTCCCAGTAAACCTCGATCTTTTATTAAAGGATCAATATAGGATATCACCCTGAAAGATCCAGAAATAAGAGGCTTGTGTAGCCTTCCCGCTTATGTGTTATTAAGTGTTTACAAACTTTGGTTTTTTAAAAGATCCCTTCCTGAAACCTGCGTCAAATTTCAGGACCGACTACAGAGCTTTTTCCCAATAGAGGGGGACTTTGGTTTTTTTCTCCATGAAAATCATGTATTCGTTGATTTTTTCTGGAAAGGTCAGATTTCTGACGGTCGTTAAAGAGCGAAGACTGGCAAAAACATGGAAATCATCAAGATTCAAAATTTCACCCCAGAAAAAAGGTTTTGGTGAAACAAGAGACTCCAGATTTTTGAGAGACTTTTGGGCTTTTTCAATAAGTTCATCACTGCGATCCAGGTGTTCCTTAAAAGAACCAATCATTTTCTCTTTTTTATTAACAAAGTAATCAATGGCTGACGGAGTGGCAAACTCCTCAAGACCCATCTTAACCCATCGGGGCATGGCTAAACCGTAGATGGAAAGACGGGATTCTTCAAACCACTTGCTCAATCGGGAATCCTCTTTGGAAGGATGCACCACGGGTTTTCCAAAATCCGAAAGAGAATCAATATAGGAAATAATATCGAGACTTTCGGAGAGAAAACTTCCATCGGGTTTTTGTAAAATGGGGACCATTTTCTGACCAATCATTTGAAGGGGTGTTTGTTCGTCGTCATTGAGAAGTGTTATCAATTCAAAATTTATGTTTTTGAATCCCAATAACATTCGTACCTTTACACAATAAGGACAGTGATCGTAGTGAAAAAGTTTCATATTTTTCTCCTTTACACTTAAAGACAATAAACGATCTTTGAAAGATAAAATCCATGAATTGAATTCACGAAATTTCAAATACGATCAGTATAGAATAAACAGTCTTTCAATACAAACTGTAACAAACTCCAGGATGGCTTTGTTTTAGTTGAGAGACCAGGGAAAAACCCTGTTCTTCTGCAAATTTCCTGACTTTGTTTTCATCGGACAGGCGGGAGATGATCAGGACTGTGTCCATGCCCATGGCTCCACAGGCTTTGGCCGCCAAAACTTCAGGTTGTTCCCTTAACCGGTGAACACGGGCCTGAACTTTTGGGTCACTGAGACCCAATCCCCCTAAAATATCGTAATAATCGTTGATGGATTGACAAAACATTCTCAAGTTGGCCTGTTCCAGGGAGAGTCTGGCTGAGATTAACGTGGGTATAAGGAGTTTAAGATTTTTGTTTTTTATGTCCCTGAGATGTTTGTGGGTTTTTTGCTTGTAACCGGTTTTGAAAATGCAGATATCATAACCCGGAAAAGGCCAACCCAACTGTTCACAGGAAAAATTCATACCGTCATACCAACAGAGACCGCCACAGACCTGAGCCACAAGATCCGCTCCACTGGGTTTGTAATTGGAAACGCAGCTTTGGTAGGTGGCAATAAAACTCCGCAGGTTATTAAGAATGAACTCATTGACTTCCTGTTTTCCTCTGTAAAACTCTATTTCCGGGGTTTTGGTTTCTTCAACAGGTGAAACTGTACGGGAATTTTCTGTTGAGTTGAAACTTTTTTTCTTTAGAATCAGGTCATGGATGAATACAGAGAGATACTCGGCTGTGGAACGTCCAAAGCCTCCACCATTTTCATGGGGGTCTTCAATAAAATAAGTTTCTTTTTGTTTGAGTTGTCTACACAGTTTTCCGGCGGGGCTGTCGGGATGAAACTCAGTGAATAATCTATCGGAGTCTTCAGAATTTTCAAGGTGAGGGGACACACTTTTTGTTTTGACAATGAAACAGGGTTTTGTGGCCAAAAGCATGGACGCTGTTCCCTCCAAAGCCAGGTACTCGCCGATCACAAAAGTTTTACTGGGAATTTCAAAACAAAAAGACATTGGCAAGGTGTTATCTCTCCAATCAAAAACGGGAAAATTCAAACATAATTTATACTAAAGATCATTTATTTTTCATGCTATTTCCATAGAGAAATTCCATGAAAACTCAAACACGATCAGTATAACTTGATCTCAGGAAGAGGAATCGTTGGCTAAAACCCTTCTGTCCCTGGTGAGTTGCAACTTTCTGATTCTCTGTAGGATTTTCCAGGCATCACTGTGGGAGATTCGCTTTTTTACGGCCAGAAGCTGTTCCAGTTTTTTTTGCAAAGGCTGACTTTCCTCTTTGGAAGCTCCCACCCCAATGGTGAGATTTTTAATATGAAGTTTCATGTGTCCCTCGATGATACCCACAGTGGTCAGTGCTTTGATGGCTCCCAGATTTTGAACCAAACCAACGGCGGCACAAACACGGGACAGTTCGGAAGCCTTTTTGACATTGAGCATTTCAAGGCACAAGCGGGCTGTGGGATGAAGGGATGTCACTCCGCCCACAGTTCCCACAACAAGGGGAGCCTTAAAATTTCCAATAAGGGTTCCATTGTTATAACGCCATTTTGTGATGGAACGGTATTGACCTTCCCGGCTGGCAAAAGCGTGGATTCCAGCTTCCACAGCTCTCCAGTCATTGCCTGTGGCAATAAGAATGGGGTCAATGCCATTGAGAACCCCTTTGTTGTTTGTGGCCGCTCTGTAGGGGTCACTTTCGGCAAAAAGGGAGGCTTCTTCGATTTTTTCACCCATTTCCTTTTCAATGTTTTCCAGGATGACCTGGGCTTGGGTGAGTTTACTGTCTGTCAGATTGGAGAGAATACACATGGTGACCCTTTCACCACTGGCCTGTTCAATGGGGGTTTTCAGGTACTCACAGATCTGATTGATAACATTGGCTCCCATGGCATCACAGGGGTTGAAATGAACATGAAAAACGGCCATGTTCTGACCTTTTTCGGAGTTCACAGAGCGAAGGATAATATCCTCAACACCCCCACCACGATGGACCATACCCGGGGCCACCTGTTCATTGGCCTGTCTTATCCACTCCCGCTTTTTATCAGTCAGAAGTTTTTCCAGTTTTTGGAAGTTTTTGACCTTCCCGATCTGGATTTGCCCCAAAATGCTTTGTCCTTTGATGGATGTGGTGATTTTTCCATTCTGTCGAACCCATCTGGCGGTTTTACTGGCTGCCGCTATGATGGATGTTTCTTCAACGGCCATGGGAATGATTCGGTCCGTGCCGTCAATATTAAAGTTGGTGGCCACCCCCAAAGGGAGTTGAAAATAACCTATGGAGTTTTCAATAAAGTTATCCGCTAAAGACAAGTCGTGAACTCCACCGGTTTTAAGGTATTCAATGTCACCTTTTGTGAGGGCTTTCATTTCAAGGAGACGTTGAAACCTTTGATCCCGATTGAGTTTGGAAAAACCTCTAAACAGATGTTCTATGTCTGCCATGACAAAAGCTCCTTTTGGCCAATGAGGGATTCAATATTAGTAAGCCCGAGACAGAACAAAGTCACCTTCAATTCCTGCTCCAGTTGAGTCATTTTTTCTGAAAGACTTTGACTTCCTTTGAGAGCGGCTTCCAGAATGGGCTGGGCATAGCCCACTTTGGAAGCTCCCAGAGCCAGTGATTTGGCGGCATCCAGACCACTACGCACACCTCCTGAAGCCCAAAGTTCTCCATCAAAGCCGGATTCAAGACCGTTTTCCAGGGATTCCACTGTGGACAGACCCCAGTTAAAAAAAGTATTGGCTACTTTGTATCCCATATCCGTTTCCTTTTGCCTTAAACCTTCAACTCTTCCCCAGTGAGTTCCTCCAAAACCACTGACATCAATGGCGGCCAAACCCAATCCTGTCAAACACTTAAAGCTTTCCAGGGAAAAACCACAGCCTGTTTCCTTTAAAACCACAGGGCAGTTGAGTTTTCCGCAAAGCTTTTCCAGAGCCTTCATTCCCCCCTTGAAAAGTGGAGTGCCTTCCGGTTGAAGAGCCTCCTGCAGGGGATTGGTGTGGATCACCATGAACTGGGCTTTCAGGGAATCCACAAGACTTTGGATTTTATCCACCGGAGTTGTGATGAGTTGGGAAAGCCCCAGATTACCAAAAAGCACAACATCGGGAAAGTCCGACCTCAGTGATTCACATTCTTTGAAGGCTGAAGGATCAAAAAGCTGTCTTCTTTGGGACCCCACCCCCATCATCCATCCCCTTTTCCTGCATTGGGAGATGAGAATGTTGTTAATAGCAGAAGCCTTTTCATGCCCCAAGGTCATGGAGCTGACAAAAAGGGGTGATTTTAGATCTTTACCAAAAACCCGGGTTTTTAATTGAACCTCGTGAAAATCAATTTCAGGAAGAGGGTTGTGTTGAAATTTTAAAAAGGAAAACTGGTTGTTTAGGGCCTGGCTCTGGCTTTTTAATGAAAGACTGATGTGGTCCTTTTTTCTCTGTTCAAAAACTTTGGGAGAGGAATTGTCTGTTTTCAAGTTTTCAGTGGGTGGACAGGGTTTGTTGTACAATTTGGGAAAAACTTTCTGCATCATGGACAGCCATATCGGCCAGAATTTTTCTATCCAATTTGATATTGGATTGGTTAATGGCCCCCATGAGTTTTGAATAACTGGTTCCGTTGAGTTTGGCGGCAGCAGCGATACGAATAATCCAAAGTTTGCGAAAATCCCTTTTTCTCACCTTACGGTCCCGGTAGGCATAGGCCATGCCACGGTCGTTTTTTTCTTTGGCAACGGAAAAAACCCGACTTCCCGCCCCCTGGTAGCCTTCCGCTTTGTCTAAAACCCTGTTTCGTCGTTTCCTGGCTTTAAAACCTCTTTTTACACGCATTTTAAGCTCCCTTTAAAAAAGATTTAAACATTTTTGAATGTTTTTGAGATTGGCTTGATGGACATAGGCTTTATCCCCAAGGTGTCTCTTTCTTTTTGAGCTTTTGTTACTGAGGATATGTCGTAAGCCCCTTTGGGCCCGTTTTATTTGCTGGCGGCTTTTCACACGAAACCGCTTCTTGGAACCTGAATGGGTTTTTTGTTTCACTGTTTTTCCTTTCCCCAAAGGCGGGTGTCCTTTTCAGGTTTCCGCTTTTTTATGGCCTCTGGAAGATACAGGCTTTTTTATACTATTCTGTTTGAAAATTCATGGGTTTTTATCTTTTAAGATAGAATGTTCAAACACGATTGGTATAACTCATCCGGAATTTTTTGTCTATCCGTCTGTTTCCAGGGAGAAGATCAAGGTCTATTTTAATGCACATAGTCAAAAAACGACTTCTGCATTATTTATTTGAAAGAACTGGGGGTCAGGATCATTGTTGTCGATCGGGTGTCTCCGGGTTTTCGTGAAAGAAATATCGGTGCTTTAAGAAACCTTGGATTTGAAAAAGCCATGGAAGCTGTTTCCCATAGAGATTTGGATCAACACTTTATTGCTCATATGGATGCAGATACAAGAACGCCTGGAAATTATCTAACAGCCATTGAATCAAGGTTTTCCGATAATCCTGAAATCAGAACAATCCTTTTAAACCGTCGTTATTATGTGGAACCGGGAAGTCAGACCTCTCTTTAAAGAACTGTCCTGACCTCTTCCCTGATGCTGGGTGAATTCTTTTTCCTCTTCATTTGTGGCGTTTAAAAACAGTTCTTTATTTCTTTTTATATTTCTCTGTTCCCTGGGAAATAAGACGATCCAGTTTCCCAAGAGATTCAAAGTTAGCAGCCACCTTAAAATCGGAAAAAACATTTTTCCATGATCCGGGGTTTGTTTCATCAAGTAAAATGGGAGGAGCTATAACCAAAGTCCTGTCGTTTAACTGGCTTGCAAGCAGGGCTGAGACATAAGTCTTTCCAAGCCCCACAACATCGGAAACAAAAACCCCTCCATACTCACTGAGGATCTTTTTGGCGTTTAAAACAGCTTGCTCCTGATATTCCAGTTCCTTAAATCCCTGGGGTATGTATTTGAACAAAACCTCATCCATCTGGTGAAGTTCGTCCTTAAAATATTCATAGAGAAATTTCAAGTAAAGCTCATAGGGAGTGATACTATCATTCAACCATGTTTTTTCTCTGATGGTTTCAAGATACTTGTCTTTGACATCCACGGCGTTTTCCCAAAGCTCATTAAATTTGTTTTTTGCAAACTCATAATCCGCTCTGTTTTTAAGTTCCACGTTAAATTCCAGATTATCCACCAGTCCTGATTTTGTGAAATTGCTGGAACCGGTAATCACACGACCTGCGTCCCGGTCCTCTTCAGGAAAAGACATGATATAGAGCTTGGCGTGAAGGTTTTCTGTGGGATAGGCTTTAATTTCCAATTGACCACTTCTTAACCAATCCACAAACTTTACGATCCCTTCTTCAACAGCCTGGCTGTCTTGGGAGTTTTCCATTTCACTAACCAAAAGACTTGAGAAATGCTTTTTTGTCTCCGCATGGGAGAATTGCATTTCATATTGTTTTGATTTTTCAACTTGGCTTATTATGTCCACTGTTTCTTTATTTGTACTAATGCCAATGAGAATACGGATTTTCTTTGTACTCTCAAGGGACTTGTATAGGGTATGAAAGCCACTGGTGTAAAAATAACCCACCAGAACGTCGAAAAGTTCCGTATCTTTGATTAAAACCTTGAATCTTTCCAGAAGATTCTGACTGTTTTCGTTGGTGATAAAGGTCAAATCCGAGTGACTGGTCATTTTTGTTCTATACTATCTTTTCATCCTGACTCCCTGCGAAAGAAAAAATGCAAAACAAGAGGTTGGGGAGAACTGTTTTTGAAGCACGGATCACTCTTTTAAGGGGCCTATTTCACTTCTTTGTGGAGGGTGTGTTTTTTGAGAAAGGGGTTGTATTTCTTTTTTTCAAGGCGTTCCGTGTGAGTTTGGGTGTTTTTTTTGGTGGTGTAACGGGATGGGGGGCGACCCAAACCACGGGCTTCGGTGCATTCCAGAGTGATAATTTTAACTTTGCCTTTTTTAGCCATGAGGAACTCTATACCATGCTTCTCTGTGTCCAACAATAAAAACTTCACATTTAGCGGAGCTTCCAATAACACAGATTCATGATTCCCGGGGATTTTATTGAAAAAGCCAATGCCATTGTCCGTCGATCGGGGAATCTTCTTGAAAAACTCATGGACGATCCGGCCATGAGAAAAGCCAGGACAAAAGCAGACAACACCCCTGTGACTCCTGCGGATATAAAAATCAGTGAAACTCTTGTGCAGGACCTTGGGGTTTTTGGTTATCCCATTGTCAGTGAGGAGTTTTTGCCTAAAAACCCGCCATTTGGTCAAAATCCCTATTTTCTGGTGGATCCCCTGGATGGAACCAAGTATTTTGCCCGTGGTGAACCGGAGTTTGCCATTTGTGTAAGCCTTCTTTTGGAGGGAAAACCCTATTATGGAGCCATCTATGATCCCATCAATTCCCGTCTTTTTTGGGCTCAAAAAGGTCTTGGGGCTTTCTGTGAAAATCAAAAAATTCATTCAAAAAAACCAGATGGGGCTTTTTCCATTTATTGTGGAGAATTGCGTAAAAACCTTCCAGCGGAAAAATTTATTAAAACATTAAACATTACAAAAATTGTGGAAAAAGGCTCAGCCCTGAAATTTTGTGATATTGCCATGGGGAAGGTGGATATTTATCTCCGTTTTGGTCCCACAAGTGAGTGGGATACGGCGGCTGCCCAGATTCTTCTGGAAGAGGCTGGTTGTCTCCTTTACGGAGTGGACAGTCTGGATGCAATGACCTATGGAAAGCCGGGGTATTTAAACGGTGGGGTGATCGCCTGTCACAGGGATCTGATGCCCCGGATGATTCAGCACCTCAAGGACTTTGATAAAAACGATAAAACCCTGTCGGTGGATTATCTCAAGGAACGGGTCAAACTGTTTTGTGATGAAAGGGGTTGGGATCCTTTTCACAATGCCAAGGATCTGGCTATTGGAGTTGTCACTGAGGCTTCAGAACTTTTGGAATTGTTCCGGTTTCAGGACCCCAAAGAGGTGTCTCAAATGTTAACCGATCTCGAAAAGAAAAAAGCTGTGGGTGATGAACTGGCCGATGTGTTTTTTTGTCTTCTCCGTTTTTGCCAACTCCATGGTTTTGATCTCAGTGATTGCCTGATCCGGAAAATGAAGAAAAATGCCAAAAAATATCCCTTGTAAAAAGGAATCTGAAAACAGTTTCAGGTAAGACTTTTTCAGGGTCGGCTTGTTGGTAATGTTTGGTGTAAAACAAAGGGTTTCTTATGAAAAACAAAAGATATTCAGTATATCTTATACTGAAGACCATTTGTTTTTTATGTTTTTTTCATAGAGAAATTCCATGAAAATTCAAACCGGACCAGTATAAACCTGTTGGATATTGAGAAGTATGTCAAAAGTAAGGGAAACATTTGTCAGGGCCGGAGCGGGTGCCGGAAAAACCACAAATCTTATTTATCAGGTTGTGGATCAGGCCCTTGAATTTAAACAGAGTCATGGAAGATGGCCAAAAACTGTTTTAACCACCTTCACCCGAAAGGCCACCCAGGAACTTAAAGAACGTCTGCTGACCTATTCTTTCAGGGAAAAACCCCAGGCCCTTGAGTTTGTTCAATCCAGGAGTTTTTTAAGTATCACCACCATGCATGGTTTGTTTCATACTTTTTTGACCCGTTATGGTGGGGCTGTGGGGTTGGCCAGTGAAATTCAAATTGTGGACAAAAATCAGGTCACTTTCTGGAGACGACAGATTTTGAAAGACTTGTTAATCCGGGAACAGGTTCCGGGTTTTCTGGGTTCCTTTGGAATTTCCCGTTTATTGGACAGTCTCTGTGAATTTGAATCCATTTACTGGTTCCAGTCGTACAGACCCTTGGGGATTCGTACGGCTCCCGACCCCAGGCCCGACGGAAAGATTCAATCATACAGACCTTTGGAGATTCGGGATTTTGGAACTCTCTATCGGAATTATTGCCGGAAGATCGCCTGGAAGTTAAGGGAATTCATAAACGGGGCCTCCCCCGGTCTGACTACTGAAAAATGGAGGGAATACTGGAAAAATCTGGAAGGGTTGATCAAACAGCTTTCCGGGACTCCCCCTTCCCGTGAAATTTCTTTTGCGGACACCAAAATTTCCGAATCCCCGGCAACCCGCAAGGTGGAAACTGATGACAATTCTGAACAGCAGGGATGGGTGAAAAAGCGTGAAATCCTTGTCACCTTGAAAGAAAGACTTAATAAACCAAGAAAGTCAAAAAACAATCCGGGACTTTCTGATGAACAAAAAAAAGATTTGGATGAAATTTTAAAAACTCTTGATGACTTTCTTAAAAAAGAGGAATTTGACCCAAAACACTGGCCGGAAATTGTCAGTCAACTTGGGGAATTTAACGGATTTGCCCATATCTTTACAGATAAATTGATAGCCCGTAAAAAACAGGAGGTGGCTCTTGAGCCCAATGACCTTGAGTTTTTTTCCCTTGAGCTTATCAGACGATATCCAAACAAGGCCCGAAATTTTTCCAATGACATTGATGTCTGGTTTGTTGATGAGTTTCAGGATACAAGCCCCCTGCAACTTGAGATCCTGAACAGGTTGATTGCTGAAAAAGCTTATTATCTGGTTGGGGATCCCCTGCAATCCATTTATTTTTTCAGAGGGGCGAGAAGTGAGGTTTTTGAAAACAAACAGAAGCAGGTCTTTGAATCAGAGGGGGAAATCAGAAATCTTAAAAAAAATTACCGATCCCGGGCCGATCTTGTGAAATTTTTTAATGATTTTTTTCCCGATCTTTTTAAAAAACACCCACCCCTTTCCGGCGAAAACACGGGGAACTTTTCCGGGGAAATAACCCAACAGGAAAAGGCAGGATACGGGGAATATTCTTCCATGGAACCTGTTCATGGAAATGAAAGCCATGGGATTGCTGTTGAAATTTCAGAAATCAATTCAGAGGAAGAGCTGGCTGAAGTTTATCACATTTCGGGGCAGATCAGCGAACTTCTTAGAAAGGGGGTCAGTCCCAGGGATATTTGTGTTCTCAGCCGGACCCATGATGGAGTGGATAAAGTCCGGAAAGAATTGTCAGGGCTTGGTTTTCCTGTCATCTCTCATGGCCATGGTCAGTTTTTTAAGCGTCGGGAAATTCTTGATGCCATGGGGCTTTTGAAATTTTTACTCAACCCCTGGGATGATGACAACCTGATTCTCCTGTTAAGAAGTCCGTGGGTGGGATTGGGTGACCAACAGCTTATGGATGTTATTGGTGACAGGAGATATTCTTTCTGGTCTCTTTTTGAGAAATTTTTCCGGGATCAAAAAAACCTGAGGTCAGGACAAATTCTCTGTCGGGCTTTGGAAAATAAAAAGCACTTTGGAGTGGGTTGGTGTTTCCGAAAAGCTCTTATTGATCTGGGTTTTTTGGACTTCAGTTTTTATACGGATAACACGGGGAAAACGGAAGCCAATCTCTGGAAACTCATTAACCTGGTGGAAAAAAACTCAAGGCAACCCGGTCAAAGCTTACTGAAACTGGTTAATGAGGGTTTTCAGTCCACCGGAGATCTTGAAAATTTTGGTGATGTTTCAGAGGCCCATTCTTCAGTGGAGCCGGATAAAATTCATTTAATGACCATTCACGCCTCCAAGGGACTGGAATTCAAATATGTTTTTATGCCTTTTCTGCACAAAGCTTTCCGTGGTTCCACTTTTCAGGATCTTTCCATTCATGAGGACTATGGACTGTGGTCTTTGAGGTTGGAATTGGGGGAACCCGGGGTCTTTAAGGGTGGTGTTTTTGAAAGACTGGTGATTGATCAAAAACTTGAAAGGGAAAAAGAGGAATTTTTAAGGATTCTTTATGTGGCCATGACCCGGGCTGAAAATCAGTTGTTTCTCAGTTGGAAAGGGGAACCGGGCAAAAAGTCCTGGGCTTTTAGAATTAAAAATTTTATTCAAAAAAAAGCCCCTTTGTCTGGGAAAATCAGTTGGTCCGTGGTGAGTCCTGAAAAAGCTGTCCGTTACAGTTCCCACAAAAAGTCCGGTAAAATCCGTCCCCCTTACTCAAACTTGTAAAATTTTATTTATGAAATGAAACCAAAAAACCGAAAACAAGGTATGGTGGGATATGTTTTTTGTTTTTCCATCCATGGCGGGGCCTGCGGAGATGGCTGAAGAGCAGGTGCGTAAGATTTTGGGGAATGTCATCAAGACAGCCGGTTCCGACAGACCTGAGGATCAAAGAAATGCTGAACTGAGAAGGATTATTGAGGCAAACTGTGATGTGACAGCCATGGCCCGTCAGGTTCTTGGGAATAGAGAGTGGAGGAAAGCCACTTCTGAGCAAAGAGCAGCATTCACTGATGCCTTTGTGGGTTATTTTGCCCGTAGATTGGGGAAAAGTATGGTCAGTTTGCAGGGTTATCGGATCAAAAATTTAGATGGAAAATTGGTTAAAAACCATTATGAAGTTTTTTCCCGTATGAGCAGGGGTAGGAACAAAAGAGATATCAATTTAAAACAAGTGGTCTCTCAAAGTCACATGAAAAATATCTTATGCAAGAGCCAACAATAACGGGGAAGGAAAATGGTTTCAAATCAATACAGTTTCAGAACAACAAAAATTTTTTCCGGTATTTTGATTATTTCAATTTTTTATTTTTTCTGTCGTTGTTCAACTCGCCCAAAAACAATTGATCCATCCGTCAAATCCTCCTCTTTTTTGGTTGTTCCCAAACGAAAAATGGCAGCCAGTTTTGAAAATCTGGAAGAAGTGATTTTTTATGTGAAGGCTTCAAATACGGAAGAGAAGGATAGGTTTGGTTACTCATTGAGCTTAAGTGCTGACGGAAACACCCTGGCGGTAGGAGCTTTTTGGGAAGACAGTAGTGGCACGGGAATAAAAAACAATCAGGAAGATTCAATTTTCCTTGTTTCATGGGTTACTGAACAAATAAAAGATATATGGGAAAAAGAAGACTCAGGAGCTGTTTATGTCTTTATAAAAAATCAAGAGGGATGGGTTCAGCAGGCCTATATCAAAGCTTCAAATACAGATGAGGGGGATTATTTTGGTATTTCATTGGGTTTAAGTGCTGACGGAAACACCCTGGCGGTAGGAGCTCATGGAGAAGACAGTAACGCCACCGGGACTGGAGGGGATCAGACAAATAATGATACGGAAGATTCAGGGGCCGTTTATATCTTTGCAAGAAATGATGAAAAAAGGTGGACCCAACAGGAGTATATTAAAGCTTCAAATACAGATGAGATGGATTATTTTGGTATTTCGTTGGGTTTAAGTGCTGACGGAAACACCTTGGCGGTAGGAGCTTTTCGGGAAGATGGTGGTGTTGATGGAAGCAAAACTAGAAACTCAGGAGCCGTGTACATCTTTGCAAAAAATGATGAAAAAAAGTGGATCCAACAGGAGTATATTAAAGCTTCAAACGAATGGGGTTTTGATGAGTTTGGTTACTCATTGAGCTTAAGTGCTGACGGAAACACCCTGGCGGTAGGAGCTCATGGAGAAGACAGTAACGCCACCGGGACTGGAGGGGATCAGACAAATAATGATAAAAGAAACTCAGGAGCCGTGTACATCTTTGCAAAAAATGATGAAAAAAAGTGGATCCGACAGGAGTATATTAAAGCTTCAAATACAGAAGAGGGGGATGAGTTTGGTTACTCACTGGGTTTAAGTGCTGATGGAAACACCCTGGCGGTAGGAGCTCATGGAGAAGACAGTAATGCCACCGGGACTGGAGGGGATCAGACAAATAATGATACGGAAGATTCAGGGGCCGTTTATATCTTTGCAAGAAATGATGAAAAAAAGTGGATCCAACAGGAGTATATTAAAGCTTCAAATACAGAAGAGAAGGATAGGTTTGGTTACTCATTGAGCTTAAGTGCTGACGGAAACACCCTGGCGGTAGGAGCTTCTGAAGAGGACAGTAACGCCACCGGGACTGGAGGGGATCAGACAAATGATGCATCATGGGAAACTTGGAACTCAGGAGCCGTGTACATCTTTGCAAAAAATGATGAAAAAAAGTGGATCCAGAAGGAGTATGTCAAAGCTACAAATTCAAAGATTGGTGATGGGTTTGGTTACTCATTGAGCTTAAGTGCTGACGGAAACACCCTGGCGGTAGGAGCTCCTGAAGAGGACAGTAACGCCACCGGGATTGGAGGGGATCAAACAAATGATGATACGAAAGATTCAGGGGCCGTGTACATTTACTCGCTGTAATTTATAGTGGGATGATCCAAAAAAGCTGTAGACTCCATCAGGGAACATCATGTGAAAATGGATATTGAGATTAAGGCTTCCCCCGAATCGTTGAATGAAGGTCACAGAACCTGTTCTGGACCATCAGTTTTGGTATGGAAAATTCACTTCCCTGCGACCCAGGGGACCTGTGATGACCAGTTTGACAGAACCTTGTAATTGATCCGTGGGAACCGGAAAATCCACATAATAAGCCGTGGTCCAGCGGGAATGATAGGGCATAAGGGCCTTGGCCGCACTGAGGTTGGCATTGGCGGGATAGGGTTTTCCCTCATAGCGTTGGCCCTGATTGAAAATGTAAATTTTCCAGATGGACCTTTTATTGGAGAGATTGTTGTCTTTTCCACTTGGGGTATAAAAACTCAGCCAGATTTTGGTTTTGTTGTTCATTTCATCCATGCGTTTGCTTAATTTTTGGGAAGACTCCTCTTCGTTCCAGTCATAGTATTGTTTCAATCGTTTGTGGACGGCCAGGGAGACTTCACGGGTAAAAAGTGTGGAGCGAAATTCAAAGTTTTCGTAAACCCCGGCAAACTGAGTGTCTCCGGCACTGTTTCCCCGGATGATTCTCAAATATTCATTGCGACCCTCTGAATGGGGATGGGTGGTGCAGGAGCAAAGACACAAAAGTAAAGCAATACCGGAGAAGATGAGACAGACAAACTTTCCCGGATCAGCATTTCCATTGGAAGTATTTTGGGAAGTCCAGGGTGAATTTGTGAGAAAATGAAATTTCATGGTTTTCATTGTGCTTGACTTCAGTCTGTCCCGTCAAATCAAATTCACTGAAAAACAAAAATAAAAGCCTTAAATCTCTTAAAAACTTTCCATGAATTTAAATGTGAGTTATCAGGTTTCCAAAGCATTTCATGACTGTTCTTATAATTTATTGAAAACATATTGAATTTTTTGGATTTAGGGTGAAAAATAGAAGAGACACATAACTGTTTTGATTTCAGTTTTCACAGGGAGTTTATGGAATGACAACTCAAGCATCTTCAGCCGCAAAGAATGTGGATGAAATTTCAAAGTCCTTTGCCTTCACAACCAAGTTGGATGATATTGTGGCCTGGGGACGGAAAAATTCCCTCTGGCCCATGCCCTATGGGACAGCCTGTTGTGGGATTGAATTAATGTCAGTTATGGGGCCAAAATATGATCTGGCCCGCTTTGGGGCCGAGGTGGTGCGTTTTTCACCCAGACAGGCGGATCTTCTGTTGGTGGCGGGAACCATCACTGAAAAGATGGGACCCATTCTGGTTCATATTTATGAACAAATGCTTGAGCCAAAATATGTGATTTCCATGGGGGCCTGTGCCAGTTCCGGTGGTTTTTACCGGGCCTATCATGTCATGCAGGGCATTGATCGGGTGGTTCCCGTGGATGTGTATGTTCCGGGCTGTCCCCCCACTCCGGAGGCTGTTCTCGATGGTGTGATTTCCCTTCAAAGAATGATTGCGGACCATAAACCAAGACCCTGGCGGGACCATTGGGTCAACCCCTATGAAAAAACCGGAACAGAGAAAGCCTGTCTTGAAAGTAAAATCGGGAAATCATGAACAGTAAAAATTTGAAACTCAAAGAGGATTTAAAAGACCGTTTTCCGGAAGAGTTTTCCCTGTTCCATTGGTCTGAACTTTTGGGGGATGATATTGTCAGTCTTCCAACCCAATCGGTTCCCTCTGTTTTTGGATTTTTTAAAGACAGAGAATATTTTGACATTCTCATGAATATCACGGCAGTGGATTATCCGGGAAGAGAGAAACGTTTTGAGGTGGTCTATGAACTTTTCAATATCACCACAGCCTGTCGCTTACGGGTCAGGGTTTTTATTTCCGAAGGGGAGGATGTCCCCACTTTGACAAAGATTTGGAAGGGGACTGATTGGTTTGAAAGGGAAATTTACGATATGTTTGGCATTCGGTTCAGTGGTCATCTGAATATGCGAAGGCTTCTCACCCATCACCAGTTTCAGGGTCACCCCCTTCGCAAGGATTATCCGGCTGACAGACAACAAACTTGCACGGAAGCCCTTCCCATTCATTTTGATAATAATCCCGATGAGGAGGATGATGATGAGCAGGAACTTGTGCCCCTGAATATCGGTCCTTCCCATCCGGCCACCCACGGGACATTGAGAATCATGGTGGAACTCAGAGGGGAAAATGTTAAAAGAGCCAATGTGGAATTGGGCTACCTCCATCGTTGTTTTGAAAAAATGGCTGAAACCCATCCCTACAATCAGGTGATTCCCTATACGGATCGACTCAACTACTGTTCGGCTCCCATGAACAATGTGGGTTATTGCAAGGCTGTGGAACGACTTCTCGGAGTTGAAATTCCACCCAGGGCCCAGGCCATGAGGGTTCTTTTGTGTGAACTGTCCCGTTTTATTGACCATGTGGTCTGTATTGGAGCCAATGCCGTGGATCTGGGGGCTTTGACCGGTTTTTTCCATCTCTTTTCCATGAGGGAAAAAGTTTATAATATTTTTGAAAAGCTCTGTGGTGCCAGATTGACTGTCTCCATGACCCGCATTGGGGGGATGGCCCAGGATGCCCCTGAAGGTTGGTTTGATGAGGTTTTGGAGGTGTGTAAGGAATTGCGTCAGGGGGTCAGTGATATTGAACGCCTCTTGAGTCGTAACAAGATATGGTTACAACGGACTGTGGATGTGGGGGCCATTTCCGCTGAGGAGGCTTTGGAGTGGGGTTACACGGGACCCTGTTTGAGGGCTGCGGGTGTTCCACTGGATCTTCGTAAAAAGAAACCCTATTATGGTTATGAACAACTGGATTTTGACATTCCCATTGGCAGCACAGGAGACGTTTATGAACGTTATCTGGTTCGTATTGAGGAAATGAAGCAATCGGTAAAAATTGTGGAGCAGATCTGTAAAAATATTCCGGAAGGGGATTACACAATACGGGATAAAAATATTGTTCTGCCTGAAAAAAAAGATGTCTATGGAAACATTGAAGGGCTGATGAATCATTTTATGCTTGTCATCAAGGGCTTAAGACCTCCAGCCGGTGAGGTTTATGATGCCACGGAAGCGGCTAATGGGGAACTTGGTTTTTACTGTGTGAGTGACGGCAGTGGAGTTCCCTATCGTCTTAAGGTAAGGCCCCCCTGTTTTGCCATTTATCAGTCTTTTTCTGATTCTGTTAAAGGGGGACTGGTGGCTGATGTAATTGCCATTCTTGGAAGTATGAATCTCATTGCCGGGGAATTGGATCGATAAAAGGTGGATATTAAAAGATGAAGTGTGTTTTTTATGTTGATTCAGATCAGTGGAGGTTGAATCGTGTTTGAACTGTCCAGTGAGGGAAGAGAATTTGTAAGAAAGGAATTGAGTCGTTACGAGACCATTGAGTCTGCCATTATTCCAGCCCTTTATCAGGTTCAAAAGGAAAACAAAGGTTGGATTTGTGAAGAGGCCATCTCCCATCTCAGTGAGTTGATGAAGATTCCCGAAGCCCGCATCAATGAGGTTTTTCATTTCTACACCATGTTTAACAAAAAACCGGTGGGGAAATATCATATCCAGGTTTGTTGTAATGTGGCCTGTGCCATGGCCGGAACCCGTGAAATGACAGACAGTTTTCTCAAGGAGTACAATGTAAAAGAAGGGGAGATGACAAAAGACGGTCGTTTCACTTTCACAAGGGTGGAATGTCTTGGGGCCTGTGACAAGGTCCCCATGATGCAAATCAATGAAAACTATTACGAGGACTTAACCACGGAATCAGCCCATAAGCTGTTAAGGGAATTGGATTGAAGGCATTGAGAAAAACTCCGAAAATTCAAATGCGATCAATCCCATTAACAGAGGGGAGCTAAACAAATGGAAGTAAAATTGTTAAGTCAACACTACAGTGATGAAAGTTTTAAGGCTCTTCAGGGTTATAAGGCCAAAGGGGGCTATGAGACTTTGTCCCGGGCTTTTAAGATGAAGCCCGAAGACATTGTGGCGGAGGTCAAGGCTTCAGGACTCAGGGGCCGTGGGGGAGCCGGTTTCCCCACGGGAGTCAAATGGGTTTTTTTACCCAACAATGGGGAAACCCGGTATCTTCTCTGCAATGCCGATGAAGGGGAACCCTGCACTTTCAAGGATCGTATGATGATGGAAAAAGCCCCCCATCAACTCATTGAGGGAATGATTATTTCAGCTTTCGCCATTGGCTCACCCAAATCCTATATCTACATTCGGGGAGAATATGTTTATGCCAGAAAAGTTTTGGAAAAGGCTCTGAAGGAAGCCTATGACTCCAACCTTCTTGGTAAAAATATTCTGGATTCCGGTTTTCATCATGATATGGATATTTATGCGGGAGCGGGAGCTTACATTTGCGGGGAAGAGACGGGAATGATTTCATCCCTTGAGGGGAAAAAAGGGCAACCCAAACTCAAGCCTCCTTTCCCCGCTGTTCAGGGTTATCTGAAAAAACCCACCATTGTGAACAATGTGGAGACTCTGGCGGCGGTGAAATACATTGTGCGGGATGGGGCCAAAGCCTACCGCCGGTATGGAACGGAAAAATCCGCCGGAACCAAACTTTTCTCCGTTTCCGGTGATGTGAGCAAACCCGGAAATTACGAAGTTCCCATGGGCTATAAACTCATGGATATTATCAATGAGGAATGTGGTGGAATTAAGGGAGGCGGAATACTCAAGGCTGTTATCCCAGGTGGAACCTCGGCTCCTGTTATCAATGCTGAAGAATCCGGGAGGGCGACCCTTGACTATGAATGTCTGGCTGAGATGGGAACCATGCTGGGTTCCGGTTCCATTGTTGTTATGGATGAAACCCGTTGCATGGTTGATATGTTGAAAGTCATTTCCCATTTCTATCATCATGAGTCCTGTGGACAATGCACTCCCTGTCGGGAGGGAACAGGCTGGTTACATAAACTCTGTTCAAGTATTGTAAACGGACAAGCCAGTGTCAGTGATATTGATTTACTCTGTGAAGTGGCCGATCAGATGAAGGGACGGACCATCTGTGCCCTTTCCGATGCGGCGGCTCTGCCTGTTTTGAGTTTTGTTCCAAAATTCCGGGATGAGTTCGAGTTTTTTGTTGAAAAAGGTTATTCAAAAGTAAGGGGAAGCAAACATTGATGATTAAATGTAAAATTAACAATAAGGAACTGGAAGTGGAGGAGGGAACATCCATCATTCAGGCTTTTAAAAAACTCAATGAGGACATTGCCTATTACTGCTGGCATCCGGGTCTCAGTGTGGCCGGTGTTTGCCGCCTCTGTATGGTTGAAATTGAGGGCAACCCCCGTTTGCAAATTGCCTGTAACATTCCTGTGACTGAAGGTATGGTCATTACAAATCAAAGTGAGAAGGTCAGGGATGCTGTGAAATGGGGTCTTGATTTTCATCTTATCAATCATCCTTTGGATTGTCCCATCTGTGATCAGGCCGGGGAATGCGGATTGCAGGATCAGTATATGAAATTTGGCCAGTACGATTCAAAAATGGGTGAACAAAAAGTGAAAAAGAAAAAAGTGGTGGATCTTGGGGAAAAAATTGTTCTGGATTCGGAACGTTGTATTCTCTGTTCCCGTTGTGTGCGTTTTACAGAAGAGGTTTCAAAAACCCATGAACTGGGTATTTTTCAGAGGGGCGATCACAGTGAAATAGGGACTTATGCCGGAAAACCCCTCAATAACAACTATTCAGTGAACACGGTTGATATTTGTCCCGTGGGGGCTTTGACTTCAAAGGATTTTCGATTTCGTCAAAGGGTCTGGTTTTTAAAGGACAAACCCTCCATTTGTACAGGGTGTTCCACGGGCTGTTCCGTGGATGTTTTTTTTAATAAAGAGGGTTTGTGGAGAGTCAACCCCAGACACTCCGAGGTCAATGGTTACTGGATGTGTGATGAGGGAAGGGACATTTACAAAGCCACCAATCCTTTGAGTATGGAGTTTTCAGGAAAAAGAGAAAGCCAAAAAGTCATAAAAAAACAAAACCGTCTGACTGAAGCGATTCATTTCAATGAAAGTCAGGTTCAGCACAAAGACCCTGTGGATTCATTGATGACTTTATCAAAAAATCTTTCCCAGTATGAAAAAGCCGCTCTGGTTATCACCGGTCAGTACAGTCTTGAGGAGCATGAGGCTTTTCTGGGTTTTTGGAAAGAAAAATTTGGAGGAGATCCTATTTATCACTGGATCAATCACGAGAACAAACTCAATGATTTTGACGGTCTTCTTGTCCGGGGTGATAAGAATCCCAATACAAAAGGGCTTTTGGAGGTTTTTAAAAAAATGTCCATCACTCCAAAAAAACAAATCACTGACTTGTCAGATTTTGATCTTGTGATGGTCCTGGGTCCTGAAAACCAATGGGTCTTTGATGATATTAAGGAAAAATCTGAAATTTTTGCCAAGGCAAAAAAAGTGATTTGGTTTTCCGCCTGTCAGGTGGAGGAAGCTGAGCTTGATAAAGGTCATTTTCATTTTATACCAGTAAAAACAGCTGTGGAAAAATCGGGAACCTTTGTTAATTTTGAAGGAAAAAAACAAAAGTTTGAGAAGGTGGATATCTTTGTAAAAAAAGCTTTGAGTCTTGTTGAAGTTGCCCGAATTCTTAAAGGTGAAAATGCGACACAAACGGAAACAGAGAATTTTTATTCGGTGGCCAATGAGTTTGTTCACCAAAAAGACCATCTGTTTTAGACAGTTTAAAACAAGAGGATATTTTATGAGTGTGATTCGAGTACAGAAGCCAAAAACAAGTAGTTTGTGGTATCTTCCGGGAATTTTTTCAGGAATGATTTTCACCTTTCAGACCATGATAAAAAATATTATTTATCGCAAAAAAATGGCCACTCTCAATTATCCGGAAGAGAAGTATGAATACTCCCCCCGTTTTAAGGGAAATCATGTTCTCACAGTCAAGGCCGATGGGGACATTCGGTGTACGGCCTGTATGTTGTGTGCCACAGCCTGTCCGGCTGATTGTATAAACATTGTGGCTTCCGAGGATGAAGACCCCACAGTGGAAAAATATCCCATCAATTATGAAATTGATATTCTCCGTTGTGTCTTTTGTGGTTATTGCGAGGAAGCCTGTCCGGTGGATGCCATCCGCATGGGACCGGAATGGCAGACTCCGGGAAACAACGGGGATAATTTCATTTACGATATAAAGCAACTGGCTTATCGCCCCAATCTCAATGAGGGGAAAGGCATTCCCTCTGTGGTGGAGGACAAGGACCGCCACCGGTTTGGAATTTGAATTTCCAGGGTTGTGGGATCGACGACTACCGCTTTAACAAATCCACGAATCGGCCCTGAAAAAGTCTCCAACCATGACAAACTGTTCTGAAAACCTTATTTTTCTGTATTTGAAATTTTTACATAGCGTATTATTTTGTTTGCAAAAACTTTTTTCTGGTTTATAAAAGTTTCCTAAACAAAGACAATGAAAACTTTTTCTGTTTATGAAGAAGTTTAAGATTAAAGGAGGCCATTGTGAAATTTTTTAACATTCCTGTTTTTTTGATGACTTTTGGATTGGCGGTTCATTCTTACGCTGCTGGTGATACGACTGTTATTGATGGTGATGGTGGTGGTACTGCTCGTGCTGGTACTGTGGTAATTGATGGCAGTAACACTGGTGCTGACGATGTTGATGGTAGAGTGGTTGTAGTGGATAGCGGTATAGGTATTGACGATGCTGCTACCGATGATGATGCCCGTGCTTGTTCACCACAAAACCTGTCTGCATTACAAAAAGTGTATTTGGACCAGTTTGCGGAGAAACACTATTGCTATGAAGATGGTGTACGAATGGCCAAGTCTATGGTTGAGCTTCTTTCCGGCTTTAGACAGGGTAGAATTACAATGGCTAATTCCGGCGGCGGCACTATTTTTCATCCTGATGAGCTTACAGCTTATAGCCTGGCTGGTTACAGGATGAAAAGTTTCCTGGTCATTAAACATAAATACAATTCCAAAAGACTGATTATTGTGAATTTAAGACATCCTTCAGGTGACGATACTGTCAGTGAAGCATTGGGATTAGCCATAGCAGAATTCCATGAGGTCGCAAGAAATTATCCATCAGATGAACCAGAAGTTGAAGCCGCAATCACAGCCGTAATGGAAGCGGGTGTAGTAGTAAGAAATGAAGGAGTCTTTAATGAAACCCTTGAGCAGGCTTCGGTTCAGGTTGTGTTTGAATCAATGGAAATTACAGAAGGATTTCAAACAGGATGGTATCTTTTTGATCCCCAATAAAAAACTAAAGGCCACAAACTTTTCATGCTTGCAGGATGTGCATTGAACTCTTAGAAACCCATGGGCCAGAACTCCGCACTTGAGAAACTCGTCAAATTCTTTTTTCACAAAACAGGGAATTCCCTTTTCATAGTCCCTGTCCATTTGCTGGTAGAAGTTCAGAAGGTTTTCCTGGATAAGATTGTAAAGAAGAGTTTTTTCCGGTTGGTGTCGTTTGTAACTGACTTAGTACAATTTCAGGATCTTTTTACAGAAGTGGCAGCTCCAGCCCAAGGAAGGAAAGGCTGGTTATAAGAGACCACTTGTTTTAAGCCAGGCTTTCTCATTAAGAAAATCAGCTTAAATCAAATGGTCTTTTTTCCTTGCGTTAGATTGTCACTGATCAGTAATGGTCACCGTGGCAGTGCTTTGCGGACCGGCAACCACACCCACTGGCAACGGACCAAAACTTAACCAGAGTTTTTCAGAACCTTCCCAGACACCGTCATCAATGGCGGTGAGGATGGTACGAGCATCTAATTGTATGTCATACCCAAACCGGACTCTTCTCGATGAAGATGATACTGAAGTGTAGAGAGTGTAGTCGGAGCTGTCTGTATTCAGATTATTTATTTCAATGGGAATGTCCAGTTCAAGCCCCGGTTCCCTATCCATGGTGAGTGTCACTGTTATAGTGTCGCCCTCAGTGACTGAATATCTTCTGTGGGGGCCAAACTGAACTATCAGAGGGTTCAAAGTTCTGTCTTCCACAAGTAAAGTATAGGTGCCTGTATCATTATCGACTCCTCCTCCTCCTGCTGAAAGGTAATAAACACCATCAGAATCCGGTATGAAATCAAGTACTGAGATATAGAGGAAGGATTGATCTGCATCATCATTTTCACCCACAAGAGTACTGTTTGGGTCATAAACTCTCAAGTAAGGATTGTCCAGAGTGCCACCCACCGGATAGGAGCCGCCGGCGTAATTACTTCCAAGGATTGAGATTCGATAAAGCCTTCCGCTTTTAAAATAAACTTTAAACCAGTCCTTATCCTCAAAAGTTGAAATATCTCCAGTGGCTGAGCCGCCAACAGCAACCTGGCCTCTTGTTGTATTGTCATCGGGCAAGTCCGAACCGTCTCCATCCGGTTCAGAAATGCTTACGAGGTTATGAAAGACAGTGATTGGCAAGTTTTTTGGACTTTTTCCGGTTATTTGGTTCGCAATTGTGGTTTGTCGATTGTTTGTGGATGTTGAGTCAGTCACTCCTGTGACAGTGACAGTTTGTGGGTTACTCCAGAGTTTACCATTGGTATCATCAGCCTCAAAGGTCAGTGTGGAGGGTGACACGTTGGCTGTACTCGTATCATCACTTGTGAGTTCCACTGTCACGGAGGGAGCGGCAGTGGGTTCACTTTCCAGTTTCACAGTGTAGGTCACCTGATCGCCTTCATGAACGGACAGTGAGGATTGTGAGAAAGTTACAGGGCTTTCAGGAAGGCCCTCGTCGTCCTGTGAGGTCACGTTTACCGAGGCCACGTTTATAGCGTGGTAAACGGTATCAACACTGATCACGTTGTGTGTGATGTTTGCAGTACGCAGGAAATTGTTTCCGGCATCATTGTCAATATTGTCATCAACCCCTGTGATTGTCACTGTTTGGGGGTTGCTCCAAATTTGGTTGTTGCTGTCATCAGGATCAAAGGTCAGGAGAGTCGGAGACACTGTGACCACGGACGCATCAGAGCTGGCAATGTGAATCGTCACAGGACCAGTGGGTTGTGTTTCCAGTTGCACGTCATAAGTCCCTGTGCCACCGTCCTCATAAACAACCAGGGATGTCTCGGAAATTGTCACACCCTTCTCATCATTGTCCACAAGGGTTATGGTGGCGGGATTCACTACCAAACCAAGGGAGGTTGAACCCCTCACCAAAAGAGTCTCTTCGTCCTCATCCACAAGATCATCAACAACTCTCAGATCGAAAGTCCCCTCTGCCTGATTGTTTCCTGCCGGAATACTTATATCAAAATCAGAGACAGCAGTGAAATCTTCAGTTTGGGCCGTACCCGCTTTCACAGAGGTTGTAATGCTCAGATCACCTGACAATCTCACATCGGCACTGGTGCCTCCCTGAAATTCCGCTGTTACTGTGACAGTTTCCGTATTGTTTGCCTGGGTGTTTGAGGAACTCTCATCATGTTCATTCACTCTTGTGGGAGTGACTGTCAGTTGGATGGAACCAATGTCATCATCATCCACAGAGGTGACATTCACGGGACTGACTGTTAAACCGCCATAGTCCGTATCAGTGCTTGTCACAGTATGGGTGACATTGGCTGTCCTTGAAGAACCACCTCCCGCATCGTCATCAATATCGTTATTCACCCCTGTGATTGTCACTGTTTGGGGATTGCTCCAGAGCTTACCATTGCTGTTATCAGCCTCAAAGCTCAGGCTGGCCGGAGTCACTGTGACCACATCTGTATCACTGCTTCCAAGGGTCACTGTTACTGTTCCGGTGGGCTGACTGTTAAGTTTTACTGTGTAAGTCCCTGTGCCTCCGTTCTCATCAACGGATAGATTTGTCAGTGACAGGATCACATTGGGATCACTTCCACTGACAAGAACATTGAACAAATTGTCGGGCTTATTCCCATCGGTGAATGTCAATGTCGCTCCATTGCCCGCCTCATCCACCAGGGTTCCGGAGTTGAGATCAATGGAGTCTGCCATTGCTATGCCATCACTGTCACTGTCCTCCGGGATCACCTGGTAACGAAAAATCAGACTTGTTGACCCGGAACCCTGATAATACTCTGCATACCTTGTCTGGGAAGAAACTCCCCCGTCAAGGGTCATGGAAATACGGGGGGTGCCTGTCACTGTAATGGGTTCGTTGAAAATCACCGTGAAATCCATTCGATCCCCACCGGCGTAGGTTTTTGAAGGAATACTCACCTCTGAAATTACAGAAGGTGTATTATCCAATGTGGCGTAGACACTGACAACAGTGGACTGGTTTCCCGCTTCGTCTTTGGCCTGAATGTGGATACAGTGCTTTCCGTCACCTCCGGTTTTTGTGGCGGTGGCAGTGTTGGAGTAGGGATCACCGGAAGAAAAAACATGGGTTTCGCAAGATGTCCCCGAAGACAGAGGGGTGTCATCAATTTTGTAGCGATACTCACAGCTTGTGCCGTCCCTGTCCACACAGGACCAGGTCCATGTTTTGGACATCCGTGGGATGTCATCATTTGCCATGGGATCTGTGCCTGTGTCAGTGTCGGCCACAATCCTTGGGGCTATGGTGTCTATAATATACTTCAGTTCAATACATACGTTTGAAATTCCCTCCCCCTCAATTTTAGAAAAAAACTTATAGACACGATTTTCCAGTAAATTTAAAGACGGGTTCATGGTGACTTCACTTGTGGAGGCATCCACTGAAACAGAGTCCAGCAATATTAAATAGGGATCACTGCAACCGGATGAGGGCAAGAGTCCCTGATAGAGGGAAACAGCCAGGGGGAGGTCTGGTAATTGTTTGATAATAAATCCCGGATTGGTGACACTTGTGGGGGAGTTGGAACGAACATCAACAACGAAAATGATTCTGGTTTCCGGTGGCTCAGGGGGATCTGTTGGCAGTTTTGCCACAGGTTTGGAGTCACTGCAACTGACTGAAACCAAAAGGCCAAAGCCGAATAAAATAAAGAAAAGAATTTTAAAAATCTGTTTTGTCATCAGTTCTAAACCCCCTGAAGTTTGAGTGGAAAATAAACAAATATGCCGGACTCTGCTGACACACTAAACTCACCGGGTTAAATGTCCCAAACAGAGGAATGCAGTTCAAGGTCTGTTTGTTTCACTATATGGAACCAAAATTAAGATCGGTTCCTTTTCAAAGTCTCTTTAATTGACAGTTATTTAAAAATAATTTTCTTGAATACCATGAAAATTTTGTATTAATTTGGAACAGAAAAATTTTTGTTAAATTGTTAAACCAATTTTCACTGTCTCCAAAAAATGCCCACTTTCGGATCATCACATCCACTTTTCTTTAATAATATGACCAATAAAGACTTTCCATGTTCGTTTTTCTGAACGAAAATTATAACTCTGAACACTTTGTTGAAGTTATACTCAAAAAATTTAAATTTTCAGAGATTTTTGAATGTTTCTTTTTATACAGGTGTCTAAAATGCTCATGGATTTTTTTGACAAGTGTCAAAAAAACTAATATTATAAAAGTAAAGCTATGGCCCATTATGTACAGGAAAGATATTTAAAGAAAACCCTTTTGAAGGATATGAAAAAAAAGATGGTTTTTATTGGCGGTCCAAGACAGGTCGGTAAAACCACTTTGGCCCTGGATATGGTTCCAAAAGAGAAATGTTATTGGAATTGGGATGTTCTTGAGGACAGGGAAATGATCATGGAACAAAAAGTTCCCACCCAAAAATTTATCATCTATGATGAGGTTCACAAATTTCACCAATGGCGGGGTTATATTAAAGGAGTCTATGACAGATACAAAGGGACAAAAACAATCCTTGTTACCGGAAGTGCCCGCCTGGATTACTATCGTCATTCAGGGGACTCCCTTCAGGGAAGGTACCACTATCATCGACTTCACCCTTTTACTGTCAAAGAGCTTCAAATGGAAAAACAAAAGGACATAAGGGAACTTTTGGAACTGGGAGGTTTTCCCGAACCTTTTCTATCCGGTTCCTCAAAACAGGCCAAACGATGGAGAAGAGAGTATCGCAGCCGGGTGATCCATGAAGATATCCCTTCCCTGGAATTATCCCAGAAGATGTCCCAAATGGAATCCCTTCTTTTAACACTTCCCCATTTGGTTGGAAGCCCCCTGTCCATAAACTCTTTAAGGGAAAGACTTCAACTGGCTCACAAAACAGTGGCTAAATGGCTGGATATTTTTGAAAGAATGTATCTGATTTACAGAATTCCCCCTTACCATTCAAACAGGTTAAGATCTGTGAAAAAAGAGCAAAAACATTATCATTACAACTGGTCAGAAATCAGTGATCCGGGAATTCGTTTTGAAAATCTTGTGGCAGGGCATTTATTGAAATGGATTCATTTTCAACAGGATTCCATGGGGGAAGACATTAACCTTTGTTATTTCAGGGACACTGACAAAAGGGAAGTGGATTTTATTATCACTAAGGACAATCGTCCTGTTAAAGCCATTGAATGCAAACTTCAGTTTAAAAATATTTCCCCCCACCTGAAATATTTTAAAATGAAATATCCAAAAGTGGAATGTGTTCAGGTTCATCTGGAGATTAAAAATGAATTTATCTCCAAAGAAGACATCCATGTTCTTGGTTGGAAAAGCTTTTTGAATCAATACCTTTAAGCTGGACATCCCTTGGGAAAAGGTGTACACCGTAAACAATCTTCAGTATATACTGATCCTGTTTAAAAATTCAGGTGTTTCAAAAAAGGGAACCCCCGTGAAATTTTAAATGCGATCGGTGTGACTTTCAGATAAGGAGGATATCGGTGACAACAGAATCATCAAAGCCCGTGAACAATTGGGGTATTTTTATTGGTTTGATCGCAGGCTGTCTGATTGGCCTGGTTTTTAACAGCCTTAAGGCTCACCCGGATTATGGATTTTTTATTGTGCAAATCACGGATAAGGTTTTATATCCCGTGGGAAATGTTTTTCTTCAGTCTCTGTTCATGATTATTGTGCCACTGGTTTTCAGTTCCCTGATTGTCGGGGTGGCTGATATGGGCAATCCGGCATCTGTGGGACGTTTGAGTAAAAGACTCATTGTTTTTTATGCCTGTAGCACTTTGGTCGCCATTCTTATCGGACAGATTCTTATGGGAACAATGAAGCCCGGAAACAGTATTCCCAAAGCCAAGGCGGAGGAAGTGGCCGCCAATATGCAGGGTAAAATGTCGTCCATGAAAGAAAAAAGCTCTATGGTGGGAAAGTCCCTGTGGCCGGGACTTTTAACAAAAATTGTTCCAAGAAACATTATTGATCAGTTTGGTGAAAACAATATGTTGTCCGTGATTTTTGTTTCTCTCTTGTTCGGTTTGAGTCTTCTTTATATGCCCAATGGCCCTCCAAGGGAGTCTTTTATTCATTTCATGTCCGCTTTGTCCAGTCTGTCCATCACGATTATCAAATGGATAATGAAAACAGCCCCCTTTGCCGTGGCGGCTCTTCTGGCCATTGCCGTTTCCGAGTTTGGTCTGGATCTGATGAAAAGCATGGTTTTTTATGTTCTTGTCATGTTTGCGGGAATGCTTTTGCACATCTTTGGAACTTACAGTCTGTTTTTGAAGTTTCTTGTAAAAATCCCCGTTAAGGAATTTTTTTCGAGAATGATTCCCGTTTTTACGACAGCTTTCAGTACCAGTTCCAGCAGTGCCACCATGCCCGTGACGATGGATACGCTGGAAAAAAAGTTTGGGGCTCCAAGAAAGATTGTAAGTTTTTCCGTACCTATCGGCACAGTTGTGAATATGGACGGAACAGCTCTTTTTGAGGTGGCGGCCACTTTGTTTATAGCACAGGTTTTTGGAGTTCCCCTGACATTGATGAGTCTTGTTTTGCTTGTAGCCATTGTTTTTATCACTTCCGTTGGGGTGGCCGGAGTGCCCGGAGGCTCTCTTCCTATTTTAATGTCTTCCATGGTGATTCTGGGAATTCCTTCAGAAGGTCTGGCTATTATTCTGGGAGTGGATCGTTTGTTGGATATGGGACGAACTGTGGTGAATGTGACAGGAGACTCTGTTGTCGCCCTCTATCTTACAAAAAAAGAAAATATTGATATCAATGGTTATTTAAAAAACAATCCTGTTTGACAAACAAGGACAGTCTCAGTTTGATAAAAAGACCTTGTATTCTAATTTTTCCCGAATAATATTGACTTAACCCAATATTTCCCCGAATAATATCGGTTATGAACTATAAAATCCATAGATTGGCTCAATTTTCTTCATCAAACAGTTTCTTTATCCTTGGTCCAAGAGGTTCCGGTAAATCCACCCTTATAAAGCAAAGATATTCCAAAAATTGCCTGTATATTGATTTACTTGACCCACAGACAGAGGATGATTACCGGTTAACCCCCCATCTTCTTGCCCAGGAACTGGAAGCAAACCCACAATATCAAAGAGTTGTCATTGATGAAGTGCAAAAGCTTCGTTTTTTAAAGACGTACATGAATCAGTATCGTCACTACTAATTTTTTTCGGTTTTTTTTATTTAGTTTTTTTTAAAAATTTTCAGCAGATGTATCAAAATAATCCACAATATTAAAAATGCTTTGACTCAAATCATATTCCTTTTTAAATGGAATAAAAGTTTTTTAAAAGTCCGAAGAGAAGAGTTTGAATAATGGATAAAGATCTTATCAATCAGGCTATTGATCTGGCCACCTGTTGGCAGGAGCGGGCCTGTCTTAAAATCTCCCATTTTGAAAACAGTTTTCATGCAAAGATGCAAAAACTTCTCGATAATCCCATGGACAAGGTCTTTCTTATTGAGTTGATGGATCAGAGTTTTCGCAGCCACGATGTTTCAAGGGTTGAAAATCAAATTGATTATCTTTTTTCCAAGTACGGAATGGCCACCTTTTTCACAAACACGGAACGCTTTCTGATTTTTTTGTTTCAGCACATGGGGGCCTATATTCCCCGTCTGTCCATTCCCCTGTTTGTTGAAAACATCCGCTCGGATACAAAAAAAGTTGTTTTACCCGCCGAAGACAGGTTTCTCAACAAGCACCTGCAAAACCGTCGTCTTGATAATACAAGGGTTAATCTCAATTTCATTGGTGAGATTGTTCTCGGTGAGACTGAGGCCCAAAACCGGATTAACAAATACCTGCAGACTCTGGAAAACCCCAATATTGATTATATTTCCATTAAAATCTCCACAATTTATTCACAGATCAACCCCTTTGCCTTTGAACAGACAGTAAGTGATCTTGTTCCCCGTCTGAGGAAAATATTTTTAAAAGCCAAAAATCATCCCTTTAAAAACTCAAAAAATCAAATGGAACATAAGTTTGTCAATCTGGATATGGAAGAGTACAGGGATCTTTCTATCACAATAGAGGCCTTTAAAAAGGCTTTGGAAACCCCGGAACTTAAAGACTATAGGGCGGGAATTGTTTTACAGGCTTATCTGCCCGATGCCCATCAGTGGCAAAAAGATCTTACCCTGTGGGCGGTAAAAAGGGTATCCTTGGGAGGAGCCCCCATTAAGGTCCGTCTGGTAAAAGGGGCCAATTTTGAAATGGAAAAAACAGAATCTTCACAAAGAGGATGGAAGATTGCCACATACACGGAAAAACTGGATACGGACAGCAATTATAAAATCATGGCCGAGTACGGTCTTAAACCTGAAAACGCAAAATGTGTTCATATAGGAGCGGCCTCCCATAATCTTTTTGAACTGGCCTATGCTCTGGAGCTTGCCAAAAAAAACGGGGTTCTTGAATATTTTTCCCTGGAAATGCTGGAGGGAATGAGTGAGGCTTCACGGATGGCCATTTCTGAAATTTCAGGACAAAGTATAACTCTCTATGCACCGGTTGCCGACAGGCAGCAGTTCACCAATGCCATTGCCTATCTTGTCCGTCGTCTGGATGAAAACACCAGTGAGGACAACTTTATCCGTTATTCTTTTGGTTTGAAAGTGAACAGTTCCCAGTGGAATAAGATGAAAGAAAAGTTTTTGGAATCCTTTGATAATTGTGAGGGGCTTTATATTGGGCAGAAAAGAAAACAAAACCGTTTAGAGGAGAACCGGGATGATAAGAGCAGGAGGGGTAAGGAGGCCGATCAGGGGTTTACAAACGAGCCGGATACGGATTTTATATTGGAAGCCAACCGTCAGTGGGTGGACCCGGATCAGGCGGAAATGGAAAAAAGAACAGGGAGAGTCCCTTGTCACAGTGCCTGTTGTTGTGGGGGGAGAGTCTCTGATCGGTGATCGTGAGATCGTCAAACAAAAAGATCCCTCCCAAAGCAATGTTTTTTGTGGGCAATATACCAGGGCCGGGGCTGAAGATCTGCAACGGGCTGTGGATGTGGCCGTAAAAGATCCTGATGGCTGGCGAAAACTTTCAGTGGACGAGAGAAACAAAATTCTCTCCAATGTGGCCATCCAGGTGAGAAAAAAAACGGGGAGACCTCATAGGGGTGGCTTCCGCAGAGGTTGGAAAAGTTTTTACAGAAACAGATGTTGAAGTCAGTGAGGCTGTAGACTTTCTGGAGTTTTATTCTCACAGTGCCCGTTATTTTCAATCCCATGAAAATTTGAAACTCAAGGGTAAGGGAGTGGGTCTTGTGGTTTCTCCCTGGAATTTTCCCATTGCCATTCCTTTGGGGGGAGTTGCAGCGAGTCTTGCTGCGGGCAACACAGTGATTCTCAAACCGGCCTCCAGTGCAGTGCTTTGTGCTTATGAACTTTGTCGTTGTTTCTGGGAGGCCGGAGTCAGTCGGAATGTCTTGCAATTTGCCCCCTGCCCTGGGAGCCTGGCCGGTGCTTATTTAATAAAGAACAGGAATATTGATTTTACCATTCTCACAGGAGGGGAATCCACAGCCCTTGAAATGTTAAGGATCAGGCATGACCTTTTTCTCACTGCTGAAACAGGAGGTAAAAATGCCACGATTGTGACAGCCATGGCGGATCGGGAACAGGCCATCAGAAATGTGATTCACTCCGCTTTTTCCAACAGTGGGCAGAAATGCTCGGCCACATCCCTGCTTGTCCTTGAAAATGAGGTTTATTTTGATCGCAGGTTTCAGGAAGCCCTGGTGGATGCGGCAAAAAGTTTAAAAGTGGGTTCCGCCTGGGACTTTGAAAACAAAATAGCCACTTTGATTGGTCCTCCACAGGGGGCTTTAAAGGAGGCCCTTGAAAATCTGGAGGAAGGGGAAAGTTGGATCTTGAGGCCAAAGTGTGTGGGTGAAAATCCTTTAATGCTTAAGCCCTCCATTAAGTGGGGGGTTAAGGAGGGAAGTTTTTGTCATATGACAGAACTCTTTGGTCCGGTTTTATCAGTGATGAGGGCCGACAACCTGGAACACGCTATAAAAATTGTCAACCAAACCGGTTATGGCCTGACTTCAGGAATTGAGTCTCTGGATGAAAGGGAAGTGAATTATTGGAAAAAGAACATCAGGGCCGGTAACCTCTATGTCAACCGTGGAACCACCGGAGCTGTTGTGTTGCGACAGCCCTTTGGTGGACTGGGAAAATCAGCCATTGGAACCGGTCGTAAAGTGGGGGTTTTTAATTACATCACCCAGTTTATGGACGTTCAGGAAGAGGGGAAACCCGCAGTGAGCGAAGTCAAAATCAATCCCCTGGTGAAACTCATGGAACGGATGGATACGGAAGTCCGTTATGCTGAGTTTCGGGAGGATATTAAAAAACTCCAGGTGGCTCTTCAAAGTTACCTGTTCCATCTTGAAAATGAATTTTTAAAGGAAAGGGATTTTTGCAAGATCAGGGGAGAGGATAATATTTTTCGTTATCTGAGACTTAAATCTGTGGCCCTTCGCATTTGTAAGAATGACAGTCTTTTTGATTCCATGGCCCGTATCCTGGCGGCCGGAATTTGTAAGGTGAATCTTCGGGTTAGCCTTGAGCCTGAGAAAGAGGACTCTGTTTCCCGGTTTCTTTTTCGTTACTCACAAAAAATTTTAAAAGAAGATGATATTATAAAAAAAGAGTCAGAACAGGATTTTTCCAGGTGCTTTGGTGACGTGGATCGGATCTTTTACTCCCATAAGGAAAATGTTTCAGAGTTTGTTTACAGGGAAGCTCTAAAAGGTCTGAAATTTATTGTCCGCACCCCTCCTCTTATGGAAGGTCGTCTGGAACTTTTGAATTTCTTTGAGGAACAATCCGTTTCCCATAGTTTTCACCGCTACGGAAACCTTGGGAAAAGAGCTTTCTAAAAGAAAAGAAATCAAAAAAAGTTGTGATGAGACTTTTTTAGGAGGGCATTTGGTGAAAATATATATTGAGACTGATCGCCTTAAATTGAGGCAATGGAAGGAATCGGATTCTTCACCCGAAAGTGGAAGACGGCAACAAATTAAAACCCCATATTTTATACAGAGTGTTCAAAACATATTTCTATTGACTCTTTCAGTTTCCTGGATAAGAATTTTTTAAATTGAAAAGTTCAATGATTCAAATACTGAATTGTATTTAAACCTTTATGGGAGGCCAAATGAAGTTTTTTTCCATTTTTATTTTATTGTTTTTTATCCCTTTATGGACCAGTGCGGCAACAGATGCTTCGGGGACGGACACGACTGAAACAGTTGGAGATCAGGGGGATGGTATGGTTGATCCTGCTGAAGAAAATGGACATTCGGTTATTAAAGCTCTGTACAAGCCTTTGGATCCTGAGGAGAGAGCCCGACTTACGGCTATGACAGTCATATACAGAAGGGATATAGAACTTTGTATTGGTTGTGACCTTCCCAAGCTTTTGGAAAGATTTGGAGTTCAGGTTGAACGTCGCAATGCCCAGTTCAACCAATCTTCCGATACGGATGTGGCCTATGTGTCCTTAAGAGGTGTTGCGAAAAACCAGACCCAACTCCTAGTGGATGGGGTTCAGCAGGAAAACACTGTGAGGTCTGCACCTATATGGACTCATATTCCACTCAAGCATATTGAAAGGATTGAACTTGTAAGGGGTTCGGCTCCCTATGGAGATTCAGCTATGGGAGGAGTGATTCAGATCTTTACAAGAAAAGCGGAATGTCCTCCGGGGGAGATTTGTGCAGGAGGTGGAGTTGATCTCGCAAATAAACCCCAATACGGAGAAACAGTTCATGCGGATGTCAGCTTCCGAACAGATGACAACCAAGCTGGAATGCGTTTTGGAGTTCAGGGGGATCGCAGTGCGGATCCGGGCAAATTGACAGGTGATTTTAGAGAAAGGACAGTCAGTCTTAATTTTGATCATAGACAAGGACAAATCTCCACAACAGGAAGCCTTGTTTCCCATGACAACTGGAATAAGGGTAAACCTGAACCTTATATAACAAGGGGTGAGTCTGATGTTGCCAGCTTGGGTACGACTTACTATGTGTCCCCTGAACTGCTGTTTAAAGCTCTGGCAGGATACAATAAAGAGGAGCAGTTTCTTACCGGTCACGACACAGAGTACACAAGCCGAAGAATTTCCATAAAACTTCTTGGAGAGTATCATTTTAATTTTAATGAGGACGGCACTTATGTCTTAACAGCGGGTCTTGAGAGACAAAGGGAAAGAGTGAGTTCAGACCCTGATTATATCTATAAAAACAATGAAAAAAGCAGGTATACAACAGGTGTCTTTACCCAATTGGATGGAGGACAGGGGCCATTCACTTACCAATTGATTGTACGGGCTGATGACCTTTCCGGAGAAACACGGGAAAGAGTTATTACATGGAAAGGGGCAGCCTCTTATCATGCAGGGAGAATTGCAGGTTATGATGTTTTTGGAAGAGTTGGAGTGGGTAAGGGTTTTCGCAATCCAAGTCCTGATGAAAAATATTTGTGGTTTGGGGATGATGGTTTAGGTTTGGAAAGGTCCATAACTCGTGATGCGGGTGTGAGATTTGAGGGGGATTCATTAGATCTTGACGTGGGTGTCTATGAAACAGAGATATCGGAGGATCGCCAAAACTGGCCTGGTGGGTTCAAGACAGGAACACAACACAAACCATACAAGGATGGGAGGTCGAAGCCGACATGGAAATGGGTCCCTGTAATGGACGGGTACAATACACCTATACAGATACGGACAATATACCCAGTTGGAAGAGCAATCCTGTGAAACACCTTGCCTTTTTGGGGATGAATTGCAGTGTCAATCCCAAATTTATTTTGGGTTGGGGATGGACCCATAGAGGTGAAAGGGAAGACTCTGACTATTATGATGATGATTCAGCGGATATTTTTGATATTTACGGTTTGTATAAAATAGGTGAACAAGGCGAAAATGGAGAAGGTGCTTATGT
>CBDCNX010000001.1:0-118062 GCA_965219545.1 Bdellovibrionales bacterium | reverse complement strand
GGAAAATGTTCTCCTTCAATTACAGTCTTCCATTAAGAACAAAAAGCATAAATTATCCACTGTTTATGATCTGGAGGAGTTGACAACAAACAGGGAGATTTTGGAACAGGTTATAACCAATCTTATGGAAAACGCCATTAAGTATTGCCCGGATTCTTCTGAAATTAAACTCCATTGGGGAATAAAGAACAATCATGTTTTTTTCAGCATCAAGGACAATGGTCCGGGGATAGAAAGTCACCACCAGGGCAGGCTTTTTGAGCGTTTTTATCGGGTGAGAAATGAGAGCAACTGGAAAACTGAGGGGACGGGTCTGGGCTTATCCATTGTTCGCAATTCCATGCAGAAACTGGGGGGAACAGTGGATGTCAAAAGTGTTCCCGGCCTTGGTAGTGAGTTTATTTGCTATTTTCCTGTTTCAATGTGATATGGTTTTTTCTATTGTTTGCAAAAAAAAATTGCTACTATTAGAGTATGCTTAAATTTCAGGGAATCATTGGTTCATTGGTGAAAATTCAAATTCGCAGGAAAACAATTGTGAAATCCCTGTTCCTTTTTTTTACTGTTTTTCTTTAACAGAAAACGAAACGTCCAACCACACAGTGGTTTTAGCAGATACAGGATCAGGGAAATCAGCCTTTGTCAGTGAGTGTTTACAAGCAGCTAAACGTATATCACCAGAACCCTTGGTCTTTATTGACAAAAAATCCAGCTATTCCATGTTGAGTGAGTTTTACGATGGAGAACTCACAGTTTTTGATAGAAACCAAGAGGTTCCCTTTTCTCCCTTCCGGGGAACCTATGATGAGGAAAAAATAGCTTTTCTTACAAAATCATTTCTCTTTCAGTCAAACTGACATCTCCCTCTTTTGAACTGGAAAGTGAACATCAAACAGCTATTAGTGAGGCTTTGAAACTTGCCTACCTAAAAAAATGTGAAAGACAGGGCTTATCCTATGTGGATTTAGGTTAAAAACTTAAATGGATTTTCCTCATTCTTAAATATTCAGTCTGTATGGGTAATATTTACTGTTTTTCTTTATGTTTTTTCCCAAAAGACTTATGCTGAATTACCGGATACCGAATTAACAGATACTGAATTAACGGATACGGAGATAACCTTTGAATATCATGTGAATATCATGCCTCATCTGGACAATTGAGATGTATGTGAGTCACAATTTAGAAAACACAAATGCCGGGAAATAATGGAGAGTTCTCCGGAAATTCCCCGTGAGTACTTCCTGAATTGTTCTCAGGTGAATAAAAAGATTACAGTGAACTGTCTGAAGGCTGCCGGTGGTGAATTGGTGATTGGAGTTGTAAGCGGTGTTGTTTTTTATGGAGCGTCCAAGGGGTTGTGGGGTTGCTTGGAATTTCCGTGTCGTCAATGGCAACCCCTGCGTCGAAGATGTGAAAGGATTTATAGGACAAACCACTAGCGGCGGCCCGATTTGATTTTCTCCTGAAGTTTTGAAATGAGATGAACGGCCATTTTCTCATGAACTTTGCACATTTTGAGTTCGTCTTTTCGGTAGGAGCGTTGACTGGGTGTGAGAGTGCCTGTTTCAAGTTCCATTTCATAATCCATCTTATTGACACGAATTCCTTCAAGTGCCTTGGTTTGTCTTTTAAAGAGTTTGTTTACGCCACTGAGAGGAGCCACTTCAATCCATTCCTCCTTGGAACGATACCAACTGACCATTCTCAAAAATCGGGCTTTATTTTTAGCCAGGGTAAACAGTGGGTAGTCCGCTTCGTCAAGTTTCAGGATATTGTTGTATTTGTCTGAATCCAGATTATCGTCAGACTGAAAAAAAGTTTCTTCTTTCATTTTTTCTGTGGTTTGTGTTTCTGTCGAAATTTCCAATTTTTACTCCTTTTTTTTGCGTATTTCCACATATACACATGAATAATGGACTTGGTTCTCAGAGAAATTTCCCCTTTGTAAAATTTCAAATTTCCAAGAGACAACCCTTATAGATGATATTGAATGAAATTTCAAGGATTATTTTACCATTATGATTCAAAATGGGACATAAAATCCATTTTTTTGAAAAAACTCTGGTAAAAACAGGTCATTTTGTGGTAAACTAAAGATTCATTCACAATAAAAAGGAAACCATGCTCTATTCGTTGAGAAATTTAAGAACAAAACAAGTGGCTTTGCTCATTAGCCTGGGTTTTGTCCTGTTGCAATACCAGAACTGCTCTTCATCTCCTGATCATTTGTTTAGTAACAGGGCCCTTGCCAACGATTCAGGGGGTAAGGCGGCTGTGAATGAGGATGATGGTAACCACCAGATTGTCGTTGATGATCCTGTTTCAGTGGGACCCATTTTCTTTCCGGAAACGGAATATTCCGTTGAACCGGGGGATGAAGACCCGGCTTTCATCGGTGTTTGTGAACAAAACGGTTCCCTGATTGGCTGGAAGATTTCCCAAGGTGAGACTGTGATACAAAGGGATCTTGCTGAATGCGAAGCAGGCTTTTTTGAGATTACAATTGATCATGATCATGATCAGCCATGGCAATGGCAGGATTATTGTGGAGAGGAACCCCTGATACTGAAAGCGGCTCTTGGAGCCAATGCTTCAGCGGAAATTCAGATATCCATTCCCTGTGCTTCAGAATAAACCTCTTTAGTTATAATCACCCAAAGATCAGGCATACGTCTAAATACGCTTCCATTTGATTTGAGCTTGAACGCCTCATGTCGGTAAAAACCTGCAAATTTTGAATCAGTTTATGAAATTTCTTTCCTGATAGAGTGGACATTTTTCTCTGTAGAGTCTATTTTTTATAAAAGATCATTTATTTTATAAAAGATCATTTATTTTAAGAGGGATTTTCTTTTAAAGGAAAACTCTGAAAAAACAAAGACTTTTGTGGAAAGGGATAATGAAACTCCAAACAGTGCGTGGAACACGGGATATTTACGGGCATGAGGCCCGGGTTTTCCGGGATATTGAGCAACATCTTTTTAAATTGGCTCCTCTTTATAACTTTGAGGAGATTGAAACCCCCATTTTTGAATTCACCCAGGTTTTTAAAAGAACCCTGGGAGAGGAATCAGACATTGTTCATAAGGAAATGTACAGCTTTGAGGATCGTGGGGGTGATTTCCTGACCCTGAGACCTGAGGGAACAGCCAGCGTGGCCAGGGCTGCGGTTTCCGGTGCCATGCTCAGGGATCTGCCTCTGAAGTTTTTTTATTCCGGCCCCATGTTTCGCCGTGAAAACCCCCAGAAGGGCCGTTATCGTCAATTTCGTCAATTGGGTGTTGAATTGATTGGGGTGGATCAACCTTTGGCTGATATTGAGGTGATTGCCCTTGCCTGGGATTTTCTGAAAGCCTGTGGTCTGAATGAGAAAGTTCAATTGGAAATCAACAGCATTGGAGATGAATCAAGCCGTGAAAAATATAAGAAGACCCTTGTGGATTATTTTTCAAAACATAAAAAAAATCTCTCTGAGGACAGCCTGAAAAGATTGATCTCCAATCCCCTGCGTATTCTGGATTCAAAGGACAAAGGGGACAGGGAGGTTGTAACCAGGGCCCCTGTTTTTGAGGATTTTATCAACAGGGAATCCAAAGACTTTTTTCATGAAGTGACAGGGGGGCTGGAGAGTCTGAAAATTCCCTATAAAATCAACCCCTATCTTGTCAGGGGACTGGATTATTACACCCACACGGTGTTTGAATTTATTACTGACCAATTGGGTTCCCAGAACGGGGTTCTTTCAGGGGGAAGATACCGTGGTCTTATCGAGCAAATGGGGGGAGATCCGGGTATTAACGGTGTGGGTTGGGCCGCCGGAACGGATCGTCTGGTTTTGCTTTTAAATACTCCTGAAAAGAAAATTCCATCGGTGGCTGTTGTTGTTACTGAAGATCAGGCCGGTGATTTGGCCTTAAAAGTTCTTCAACAATTAAGGGAGTATCATATACCCGGTCAACCCATTTATTCCGGAAACATCTCAAAACGCCTGAAAAAAGCCCACAAAAGAAATTGCAGTCACGCTCTTCTTATCGGAGGGGAGGAGATGCAATCAGGACTATTAAGTCTTAAAAATCTTCAGACAGGGGAGCAGAAAAAAATGTCTGTGGAAAATATGCTCCCTCTATTAAAAAAGTTTTATGGAATCTAAAATCATTTTGGCCACAGGGTCTGTTTATCGTCAGCAAATTTTTGAAAAAATGAAAATTCCCTTTGAGACCCACAGACCCGATATTGATGAAAGAAGTCTTGAAAAATCCTTTCAGGGTTCTCTGGAGGAGTTGTCCTCACACCTGGCTTTAAAAAAAGCGGAGAGTCTTAAAAGTTTATTCCCCAAGGGGATTGTTGTGGGTTCCGATCAGGTTCTTGTTTTCAACAAACAGAGTTTTCCCAAACCGGAGTCAAAAAAAGAGGTCATCGAAAGACTTGGACTCCTTCAGGGAAAAACCCATTTTTTATCCACAGCCCTTGCCGTTATTCACGACTCCAAACCTGTTTACAAAAAGACTGTGACTTCAACAATGCTCATGCATCCCCTTTGTGAAAATGAAATTGTTTCCTATGTGGAAGCGGACAATCCCGTGGGTTGTGCCGGTGGATATTTGTTTGAAAAAAAAGGGGCTTTGCTTTTTAAGGAGGTGAGGACCTCTGATCCCTACTCCATTATCGGTTTTCCCCTTTTGGCCCTGGTAAATTGGTTGCGACAGAGGGATCTTCTGAAATCTGTTATGAACAGTACACCTGAAAAGGGGAGTCCATGAATCTGTCCCTGGATACACCCATTCAGTACCTCAAGGGAGTGGGTCCAAAACTTGGTGAACTTTTAAGAAAAAAGGGCATGGGAACTATCAAGGCCCTTTATGAAAATTACCCCCGCTCCTATGAGGATCGAAGGGTGGTAAGGACCATTTCCTCCCTGGAGGAGGGGGAGACAGTCAGTATCAAGGCCCAAATCATTCATGTCAGCTCTCAAAAACTGGGAAGGTCCCACAGGAGGATCTACAATATCACTGTGGGTGATTCTTCGGGCCGGATTCAGTGTAAGTTTTTTAAAATGCCTTACAGGGGCTATTTTGAACATTTTCAAAAGTCCATGTGTGTCAGGGTTACGGGAAAAGTCACCCGATACAGGGGGCAGAAGGAGTTTCATCACCCTGATGTCCAGGAGTTTAAGTCCGATGAAGAAATAAAGGATGAGCTTGTTCCCATTTATTCAGAGACAGAGGGGTTTTCCAGTTATCGTTTAAGAAAGATCATTACAAAAGCCATTGAGTTTTTGAAAAAAGATCAGATTCGGGGTTTTTATGAAAAACTTCCTCCCTGGATTCTTGAATCCTATGATCTTCCTGACATTAAAGAAACCCTGGTTCGTGTTCACAATCCTCCGTCCGGGGCCAGTGATGAGTTTTTAAAATACAGATCCCCTTATCATCGGAGATTGATTTTTGAAGAGTTCTTCTGGCTTGAAATGATTCTTGCGGCAAGAAAGCGGGGTTTGCAGAAAGAAAAGGCTCCCGCTTTTATAAAAACCGGAAAACTTCCGGGAAAGCTGGAGGAATCCCTTGATTTTGAATTAACAGGGGCCCAGAAGAAAGTTTTTATGGAAATCAAAAATGATCTGAAGAAAAATTTTCCCATGCACCGGCTTATTCAGGGGGATGTGGGAAGTGGAAAAACTTTGGTGGCTTTTCTTTCAGCCCTTATAGCCATTGAAAACTCCCACCAGGTGGCCTTGATGGTTCCCACTGAAATTCTGGCCCAACAGCATTATCTAAAAGCTGTGGAGCTTCTTCAGCCCCTGGGGCTAAAGGTGGGTTTTATCAGTGGTCACCTGGGAAGTCGGGAAAAAAAGGAAATCAATGGAAAAATATCCTGCGGAGAGCTTGACCTGGTGGTGGGAACCCATGCTCTGATTCAGGACAGTGTTGGGTTCAAACGCCTGGGTCTTGTGATTGTGGATGAGCAGCATCGCTTTGGGGTGGAACAGAGAAAGAAACTCATTAAAAAAGGCCAAAGTCCCCATTTTCTTCTGATGACAGCCACTCCCATACCAAGGAGTCTGGCCATGACTGTTTACGGGGATTTGGATGTGTCCCTTATTGATGAGATGCCAAAGGGTCGAAAACCGGTCATAACAAGGGTGACCTATCAGAGTCGAAGGCAAAAAATTCTGGATTTTATAAAGAATCATCTGAAAAAGGGAAGACAGGCTTATATGGTTTTTCCTCTGGTTGATGAAAGTGAAAAAATGGAATTGAGTTCCGCTATCCAGGAGTTTGAAAAACTGAAAAAAGAACTTCCGGAGTTTAAACTCAATCTGCTTCATGGAAAAATAAAATCCGATGAAAAGGATCAGATCATGGAGGATTTTAGAAACAGAAAATTTGATGTTCTTGTGGCCACCACGGTCATTGAAGTGGGGATGGATGTTCCCAATGCCAATATTATCTGGATCGACCATGCCGAACGTTTTGGACTGTCCCAGCTCCATCAATTGAGAGGTCGTGTGGGTCGGGGGGAGTTTAAAAGTTATTGTATTTTGTCCCTTGGATTTGCGGTCTCCGGGGAGTCAAGAACCCGTATTGATCTTATGGAAACAACCGGTGACGGTTTTAAGATTGCCGAAGCTGATCTGGAGTTAAGGGGGCCGGGAGAACTTCTGGGATCAAGGCAATCGGGTTTGCCCGGTTTCAGGATAGCCAATATTGCAAGGGATCTGTCCATTCTCCAAAAAGCCAGGGAGGCCGCTTTTAAGGTGATTCAAAAAGATCCCAAACTGATGAAAGAGGAAAATCAGTTCTTACGCAAAGAGATTTTCAACAACGAAAAAATGATCGGTTGAATCTGCATGTCAGATAGGTTCAGCGATGAGGCTGTATGTCCGTCATGGAATATTCATTATTTATGAGTTTGTTATATTTGGCTTTTGTATCATCATTGAAAAAATAAATGGAATTGTAAATAAAAATTGGCATTGAGTGTTTTTTGAGTACAGGTGCAATAGAAGGGAAATTATTGCTTAAAGTAAGCCCTTCAGTTTCAGTATCAGTCGTCATATAATCTGTTATATTATCTCGGCCCCGGGTCGTTCTTTCTATATATTTATTCTGAGCCCAGTAACACAAAGCCTCTTCCATCGGTCTATTTGCCTCTATATTCTTTTCAAGAACATATTCAAAATTTGCGGATTTAATAAAAAAATGAATGAATTCATGAAAAACAATGGATTGTTTTGCAATTTCATCCTCAGTAAAAGATGCAATCTCAGGAGGAACATCTGTATTTATATAAATATCATTGATTGTCGCTACTTCAGGATCGTGAAGTAGAGAATAAAAAACACCATGGGGAATTTTTTCAACAATACCGGCATCAATAAGAGGTTGCCAGTCTTCTTCTTTTTCTACATAATGAACATTATTTAGTTTGATTTTTGGATTAAGTTTGACCCCAAAGGTTTTTATGAAAAAGCGACAGGCTTCATGATAGAGTTCTTTTGTTGCTTCTGTTTTTTCAGGGGGATGAACTTTTGCTTCAAAGAGACATTCGCTGGAATAAGCTCTGAAATGAATAAGTAATAAAACGAGTGCTAACAATGAATGTGAATGGCACTTCTTGATTAAAAAAAACAATCGGTTGAGTTTAGTGTGTTTCAATTTGACTCCCCTTAGTTCAGACCCTGAAAGAGTCTCATCTGGGTATGACAGATCACAAATACGGATCACTTAATTCTGACATCGTGTATTCGTTATTTATAAGTTTGTTATATTTGGCTCTTGTATCACTATCGAAAAAGTGAATGGAATTATAAATAAATGCTGTTAGTGGTTTCCTGTAAATTATGCGTGAAATAGAAGGAAAATCATCACTTAAAACAAACTCTTCAGTATCAGCTTTCATATAATCCGTTATATTTTTACGATCCTGTGTTGCTTTTTCTATATATTTGTTTGAAGCCCAGTGACACAAAGCCTCTTCCATTATTCCATTTCTTTCTATGTTGTTTTCAAGAACATATTCAAATTTGGCGGATTTAATAAAAAAATGAATGAATTCATGCAAAACAAAGGATTGCTCCATGATTTTGTTCTGGTCCTTTACAAAAGGTGAGAGTTTAGAAAAAAGACCCCTTGTATTTATGTATATATCATTGACTGTTTTTGTTTCAGGGTCGTGAAATGGAGAATAAAAAACACCAAGAGCGTTGTCTTCAGCAATATCAGCATCAACAAGAGATTTCCAGTCTTCTTCTTTTTCTACATAATGAACATTGTTTAGCTTGATTTTTGGATTAAGTTTGACTCCAAAGGTTTTTGTGAAAAAGCGACAGGCTTCATGATAGAGTTCTTTTGTTGCTTCTGTTTTTTCAGGGGGATGAACTTTTGCTTCAAAGAGACATTCGTTGGAATAAGCTCTGAAATGAAAAATCACTAAAACAGTGATCAGGAATAAATATCTCAATAAGTATTTTCCTGTTTTTTAAGTTATTAAAAATATATCAGAGACAAAATTAAAGTCAATTACATCCCAGCGGTTCATCCTGTAAATCTGGTTCCTTGGCAGAATCAGTGGGTAATCAAGTCATTTTTTAGTTTTTAAATATTATTTTGTGGAATAAATAAGGACAGCCATCCAGGCTGATGTGTGGTTCTGCCCCACACCCCGATTCGTTGAGCATTCCCGCTCACCGAAGCACATTTTCAGTGCATTAAGATTTATATTGAAATAGCATCTTTCACCAGATTCCAGTAAATCATAATTTGAAAAAACAACAACCAAAAAAAGGCGAAAAGATGCTGGTAAAGACTATCCTCAATAAATGTTACAAATTCAAGTCTTTTGTTTATGGGAAAACAACTTTATCCACTCAGGGGAAAGATTGTATCCATGTTCAAGTTCACCCTCGAAGAAATGGTATTCCCATATGTTCGGGATGTTTTCAGGAGGCTTCTATTTATGATACATCCCCGGAGGCACGAGAATTTGAATTTATACCCATCTGGGGGATTCCGGTGTTCTTCTGTTATAAGATGAGACGGGTCAACTGCTTTTGGTGTGGAGTTAAAGTTGAAAAAATTCCATGGAGTGATGGGAAAAACCACTTAACCAAAGTCTATATGCAGTTTTTGGCAAATTGGTCAAAGGTGCTGTCATGGAAAGAGGTATCAATTCGTTTTAGAACAAGTTGGGGGAAGGTTTTCCGTTCAGTGGAGTTTGTCGTTGAGTGGGGTCTTTCCCATCGCAGTTTAGAGAGTGTCAGGGCTATTGGAGTAGATGAGGTTCAGTGGAAAAAGGGGCATAAATATCTCACTTTAGTTTATCAGATCAACTCTGGATGCGTCCGTTTACTTTGGATTGGAAAAGAGCGAACAGAGGAGACTTTTTCAAAGTTTTTTGATATGCTTGGGGCAAAAAGAACACAACTTATTGAATACGTTTGCTCAGATATGTGGAAGCCTTATTTGAAGGTTATAAAGGATCGAGTGTCTCAAGCCACTCATGTCTTGGACCGTTTTCATATTGTTGCACGGATTAACAAAGCAATAGATAAGGTGAGAGCGGGAGAGCATCGTCAGATGAAGGCGGATGGATATGAACCTGTGTTAACAAACTCCAGGTGGCTTTTATTAAAGAACTCAGAGAATCTGACAGAAAAGCAGGATGTTGGTCTGAAGAAACTTTTACAATACAATCTCAAGAGCGTCAGGGCTTATTTACTAAAAGAAGAGTTCCAATTTTTTTGGGATTATTCATATCCTTCATGGGCGGATAAGTTTTTGGCTCGCTGGACAACCAAAGTCATGCGTTCCCGGATAGAGCCTTTGAAACATGAAGCCAAGATGATTCGACGACATAAGGATCTTATTCTCAATTGGTTTAGGGCCAAAAAACAATTTTCATCGGGGATTGTAGAGGGGTTAAACAACAAAGTAAAACTGACTATGAGAAAATCTTACGGCTTTAGGGAGTACAAATCCATTGAAATAGCTTTATATCATTCACTTGGAAAATTACCTGAACCTCCTATTACCCACAGATTCTGGTAAAGAGGCGTAAATCTTTTCACCTTCGGCTTGTTCTTTTTGATTCTATTCAATTTGCTCCTCCTCAAATTGGTTCCCAGCCAGTCCTTTATCATCGTGCATTGAATAGAGTCAAAAACTCCTGCGTCAAAGATGTGAAAAGATTTATAGAACAAACCACTGGTAAAAGATGAAGATGATTTTCGGGTTAAGTTTGATTTAAAGGTGAAATAAGACCAATTCCGATTGCCCTTTTAAAAAAGAGGAGATTCTTTTTCTTCTCTCTTCAGGAATTCTGGGACTGATTCGATCCGCAAGAAATTTAAGAATTTTTGGATTTTTTAAAAATCTTTCTGTCAGTTTTTTGATGTTGGATTCATGGAAAGGATTTTGGGGACGAATATCAATACCTTCTTCAATCATAAACTCAGCCAATTTGAACTGAATCATGGGCTGAAAATCACTTCCTTTTAAGGGAAACGGTAAATTTCTGAAAATAAAACTGATAAGACTTCGGATGGGCAGATCGGGAAGCTCATTAATATTTTGTGGCAGGTTTTTTAAATCCCTGAAACGGGGTTTTTCAATACCAAAGAGACTCACAAAACCGTGACTTATGGCATGATCCATCATCTCTTTTTTTTTCCATGGTTTTGAATTTTGAGAATAGGATTCCGTATAGTCAAAAAAGAATCTTACATAGATGAAAAAATCCCTTCTTCCCATAAATATTTGATAAATTTTGTGTTGATGATGTCTGTCAAATTGTCTTAAATGTCCGTCGGGATCTCTGAAAACAGGAAAGGGTTTGGCCTCTGTTTGTTCAAGGATGAATTGCTGACGATTCCCCAGGGGATTGTCTTCACGCCATTTTTCGTAATTGACTTCAAGTTTTTTTAGTAGATAGTTGCCCCAGGCATAACCCAGAAAATTTTGGGCAAATTTGATTTTTTTAAGGGGAACCCTTTGTATGTTATTGAAAATTTTACCACAGGAAAATCTGGCTGAAGCTGTATTTCCAAAAAAAAGTATGAGAAAAAAGAAGATCAGTCTTTTCATAGACATATTCATTTATGTTTGTTTGGAATTTTTGATGCCCCGGAGTAAAGTCGTTTCTAGCTTTATTGTATTTTTGTAATTTTATAAAGAAATTAAAAGTCAGGGTTTTGTTAATTTTTAGACTTGTTTTTTATTGTTGTGTGTTATGTCTGACTTGGACTTGTTTTATAAGCCTCATGTCATAAATCCTTTTTGAATGGATGGGTCGGGTTTTCAAGGAATTTCACTTTGGAAATGACACGAAAAATAAATAATCTTCAGTATAATCACAGGTTTTTATAAATTTTTTTATTCATGGGGTTTCTCTGTAATAATTTCAAAAAAATGAAAAGTTTTTCATATTTATGAAAGAAATGAATTATTTTTGAATTCATTGTTGCCTAAGCGTGTCATGAGTGTTATACAGGTTTTACTAAAGAGCAATTCGGAGGAGACAAATGAGTCAGTCAGAAAATGATGTTTTTCAAGTCGGTGATAATGCGGTTTATCCCGGTCATGGAGTGGGGGAGGTGGTTTCCGTTGAGACCAAGGAAATGATGGGTTGTAAAGAGGTTTTTTACTCTGTTAAAATTCTTGAAACCGGAATGAAAATCATGGTTCCTAAAAATAACGCCAAAAATGTTGGACTCAGACCCATTATTTCCAAGTCTGAAGCTTCCAGGGTTTTAAATATTCCTTCAGGAAAAAAATGTGAAAATTGATAATCAAACCTGGAATCGTCGTTACAGAGAGTATATGGAAAAAATTAAAACGGGATCTGTTTATGAGATTGCCCAGGTTCTCAGGGATTTGTTTGTTTTGAAAGTGGATAAAGAGTTAAGCTTTGGTGAGAGAAAGATGCTGGACACGGCCCGAAGTCTTCTTTATGTCGGAACTCTCCCTTGCCACCACTAAAAAAGAACTGGAAACTGATAAAGTGAAAGCCATTTTCGGTCTTGAAGCTTAACTGTATACTAAGGTCCTTTTGTTTTTCATGAAGCCCGTTGAAGAAAGGAAATCAGGAGTTTATGATAAAACCTGTCCGTGTGCGGTTTGCTCCCAGTCCGACGGGTGATCTTCATGTGGGAGGTTGCAGAACGGCTCTGTACAATTATCTTTTTGCCAGATCACAAAATGGAAAATTTATTTTAAGAATTGAAGACACTGATGCTCAGAGAAGTACGGAGAGTTTTCTTCGCAGTCAGCTTGAAGATCTAAAATTGGCTGGGGCTTGACTGGGATGAGGGTGTTGATCCAGGAAATCTGGAATCCGTGGGAGAGTTTGGTCCTTACAGGCAAAGTGAACGCTTGTCTGTTTACAGGGAGTACGGGCAAAAACTTCTGGAAAGAGGATTGGCCTATTATGATTTTCGCAGCGATTCTGAACTTGAAAAGTTAAAACAAAAAAATGCAGGAAAATTTAATCCCATTCCCAGGCCGGATCCCTTTATTGCTCCACAGGAGGCTTTGGAAAGAATAAAGAAGGGGGAAAAAGCCGCTCTTCGCTTTAAGGTCGGGGGGGGAGAGAGTCATTTTATCAAAGATCTTGTTCGTGGTGAAGTGTGTCTGCCTGAAGACAGGGTAACGGATTTTATTCTGATTCGATCCAACGGAATGCCTGTTTATAATTTTTGTTGTGTGGTTGATGATGCTTTAATGAAAATATCCCACGGTTTTCAGGGCTGAAGAGCATCTGATTAACAGTGTTCGTCAGAAAATGATTTATGAGGCCCTTGGTTTTAATCTGCCTTTTTTTGCTCACCTGTCACTTGTTCTTGGAAAGGATAAACAAAAACTCAGCAAACGTCACGGAGACACCAATTGCCGTCAGTACAGGGAAAGGGGTTATTTGCCGGAGGCTCTTCTTAACTTTGTGGCCCTTCTTGGCTGGTCTCCGGGGGATGACCGGGAGGTGATGGGTCTTGATGAACTGATTAAAGAATTTGATATTTCAAAATTCAATTCTTCGGCAGCGGTTTTTGACGATGAAAAGTTTCAGTGGATGAACTCGGTTTATTTGCGAAAACTTTCCAATGAAAAACTCTGGAGCCTGTTAAAACCCCGATTAAAAAAAGAAAATATTTGTTTGCCTGAAAATGAGGAGTTTATTGAAAAGGTTTTAAATGTTTTTAAGGAAAAAATGGAAACACTCAATGATGCCATAAAACTTCTGGCTCCCATAGATGATACCTTCTTTGGAATCAGTGAAGAGGCTAAACCGGTTTTACAATGGGAAACAAGCCCAAAAGTGTTATCAGCCTGGAAGATTCAGATGGAAAACATGAAGTCGCAATTTATGACAAAAGAGGAGTTTATCAGCATTCAGAATCAGGTTAAACAACAGGCTTCTGTTAAGGGAAAACAGTTATTTATGCCCATCCGTGTGGCTGTTATTGGCCAACCCCACGGGGCTGATCTCCAGTCTCTGGTTCCCCTTGTTCCGGTAAAATCTCTTTTAAAACGGGTCCGGGAAGTGATTGATTACAGTAAAATTTTTTCAGTAGAATCCTGATAAAATAATCCTGAATTTTTTTAAAAGTGGTTGTTGTCAAAAAAAACTCAAAAAAATTTTGCCTCTTTGATTCCCAAATAAATCATAATTAAACTTTCAGCTTTTCTTGCCTAATATCGAAGTCGCAGTCCAGATTCATTTTAAAAAGAGTTTTGTATTTTTTACAAAGTTTTTGTTTTTTATTGACTTAATCCCTCTTTAAAATATACTAATCGTGTTTGAAATTTCGTGAATTCAATTTGTAGCCAGGTTTTTTTTAGGCTGAAGCTGCTCAAAGACAATAAATAAGTGTTATTCGGGAGATATTTTATGAGAGATATTAAAGCATTTTTTATGTTTTTATTTATTTTTGGAAGTGTTCACTTTCAGTCATCGTTGTTGGCAGGTGTGATAAGCCATCGTACACTTAAAACTATCAGAGATGCTATTTCTCCAACACCCTGGGAGTTGAGAAAGACACGCAGGATTATTAGAGAGATGGGCTATCCTGAATATTTAAATGGAAAGGTTCCGGGATTTAATCTTGATGAATTAGCCGTTGCGGTTAATGACCCGGCTTTTGCTCTTGCCATAAGCAAAAGAGCGGGTAATCATCTTGAAAGAGGTGAAGATGGTATAAGAGACTGGAATATATATGAAGAATTTTTCTATACTATTTTCAATCCCAGAAGAAAAGACCAGACGGATTCCTTTTTTGATTTTTTAAAAAAAGATGTTGATGATTATGTAAATGCTGTGGAGGAGTCTCAAAAGACCGGGATTACCCATCCCAATTTTGATTTTTCGGAGGAAGTTAAAACTTTAAAAGAAAATAGAGGGACAGTAGTGGTTCAGGGGTGGGTCAATAAAACAGAGTTTGTGAGAGAGGGGTTGTCAGAATATCCGGCACAATTTAACCTGGTTGATTTTATAGCTGTTGTGGTCAGTCGTTTTGACCAAATTACCGGAAGTGTGCCTGCACCTGATACCCCTCAGCTATTGAGAAGATATTTATCCAGGGTTGGTGGTGAAGAATCAAGGATTAGTGGTGGAGGAACAAAGGTTGGTGGTGAAGAATCAAGGATTGGTGGTAAAGAAACAATTGATAAAAAAATTCTTGCAATATTTTCCAGCCCTTCTTACCATCCTGTCAAAGGGGATACCCATGATTATTTGGCATCCAGGGTCCTGCAAAATGAAGAAGCCCTGAACGATGCACAGGTTCTTCTAAAAATCTGGAGACATCCCGGAACAAAGAGAAAAGAAACCAGAGCACAGTTGGGGAAAGCCGTTATGGAGAAAAAACGAAGCCTGAACTCAGAAGGTGATGTGCTTGAGAACACGTTGTTTTTTGAGGCCCTGTCGATTGCCTCCGGAGAAAGCGAAGAATTTTCCCGTTTCCTCAACAGTCTTTATAATTAACAAAAATCAGAAAGACAAAACTAAAGATTAAGTCCGGAATGAAGCTGTCTTTTTACTTTACAAATTATTGTCTCTGATAAACTTGGAATAAAGAACATCCCCTTCTTGACAATAGCTAAAAATTATGAAATCGTATTTGATATAAAGAAAGTCTCCATTAATTATGAACTCCTGTACACTCTCTCTTGTTGTTATTATAACTTGATTTCCTTCCTCTCTTACCAGAAAAAAATTTGATGCGAATTCTGACACTTCTTGCAGAGAGGCCTCGTCCACCCCCTGAGCCCTTAAACAGGGGATATCATATTCCATTTTTCTAGTTTCAATCCTTATTTTTCAATTTTTAACTTTCAGGATTTTGAACAGAAGAATCATAAGGATAAAAGCAAGTCCCAGGCTGGTTATCGGTGAGAAACCATAACCGGCTGGAAGATAACCAATAAAAACAGCCATAAGGCCGACAAGCAGGCTGTAGGGGAGTTGGGTTTTAACGTGGGATAACAGATCACAGTCCGTGGAGGCGGCACTCATGATCGTTGTGTCTGAAATAGGGGAGCAGTGATCCCCCATAATGGATCCGTCAAGAATGGCCGCCAGAGACAGGGAGACAAAAACTCCGTAGTCACCACCACTGAGGTTGACAGCCAGAGGCATCACTGTGGGAATGAGAACAGCCATGGTTCCCCAGCTTGTTCCAATGGCAAAGGCTGTCAGGGCTGAAACAATGAACACAAGAAGGGGTAAGGTCCGGGGACTGAGCCTGTTTCCAAGTTGTGAGACAATGAATTCGGCTGTTTTCAAATCCTCACAGACTGATTTTAAAGACCAGGCCAGAATCAGGATTCCAACGGGCAACCCCGCACTTTTTAGACCTGAAACAAGAGTCTGAACAAGGTCCTGAAAACCAAAAGAGCTTTTTAGAAAAGCACTGATTAGAGCTACCAGATAACTGATAAAAGAGGAGACAAGAAGAATCAGAATTCCGTTTTTGGAAGCGGTTAAAGCCTCTCTCCAACGGGTCAGGCTGAAAATATCCGTGGAGAAACCACCACCGCCATCATACCACAGCAGGGAGAAAACCAACCCCAATAGAGTCAATAATGGAACAAGGGCACAGATTATTGAACTTTTTTGAACGAAAAATTCTTTCTCATTTTTCAGGGAGGATTTTCTTTCATTTTTCATGGGACCAAAATCAATTCCAAAAAAACAATTGAGAAAAACAAAAATGAGCATCATGAAACAGTAGAATCGAAAAACAATGGCATCCAGAAAGATTCCATAACCGTCAATGGACCAGGAAAACTGTCTGGCCATATCATCAAACAATCCCACTTCATAGCCAATCCATGTACTGACCAGAGCCACTCCGGCAATGGGGGCACTGGTGGCATCCACCAGAAAAGCGAGTTTTTCACGACTGATTCCGTGACGGTCAGTGATCTTTTTCATGGATGAGCCGACAACCATGGTGTTGGCGTAATCGTCAATAAAAATAAAACAGCCAAAAAGGGCTGTCATAAACTGGGCTGAACGGGGTCCCACAATCCATTTTTTTAAAAAATCGACCAGAGATCCAAGCCCTCCTGATTTTGTCATCACATGAACTGTCATGAAAATAAAAAACACAAAACCGAGGATCTGTAAGTTGTTTTTGTCACTGCCGGCACTGTAAAAATGAGTGCCTGAAACTTTTATTGTGTTGAGAAGAGACAGACCTATATTTCCACTCTCACCGTAAAAGGAGATGAAACCGCCCATAACAACAGCCGATGTGAGACTAAAAAACACATTGTTGGATACAAAGGCTATAAAAATGGCAATGGCCGGGGGTAAAAGGCTCCAGGAGGTGGCCTCCACCGGATGTTGAATAAAAACAAGGGCTGCAACAAAGCTGATTGCGATCAGAGTGATCGCTTTTTTCATAAGAAAATTTGAATTTTTAATCAGTTGCCTGGCTCCTCGGTGTCTTCTTCTTTATTTGGATTTATATCCGGATATTCGGATATCCGCAATTTCCCGGTCTGTATACATATAACAACGATTTGTGTGTTTTAAAATCTGACAGCTACGCCAAATGTTGTGTCCATTGCATTTGCATTTTCCTCAAAGTGTGTGATGGTGCGGTCGGAATAGATACGGCTTCTACGGGTAACAGTTGTTGTCATGGAATTTCCAAAACCAAATTTCAGGGTGAAGAAGAAACCAAAATCAAGACTCTCATTGACTTTAAAATAAGTTTCAGAGTGGAGAAGAAGACCCATGTAGTTTTCCCCATCCAGTTCTCCAAAAAAAATTTCTTTCCTCCCTCCATTCGTGTCGGGTGGAGGTTTTTTCCAGTTCGGTTTCACCATTTTGAGGGAGGGAATAGTACAGGCCAAGGAAGACTGCTCCGTTGGCATTTGTGAATTTTCCGTATTTAAAAGTCAACCCGAAGGGAATATCTATAGATCTCATTTTAAGTTTAAAGGTATTGTGTTCCTTTGTTGTCGTGATGACATTTCGTTGCACATAATCAAGACCGATAAAGAGTCCTGTGTTTGGACTCAGATAGAAAGAGTATTTTCCCCCAAACATCAGGCCGGGGTCATTGCCAGCCTGTCTGATCCGGGTAAAATTTGCACCCAGATTTGCCGTAAAGGCGTATTTTTTAAATCCTTCCACCCTGTGTGCATTTATTTGTGACCTTTGCATGGGCTGTGTGTGTTGTTTTTGCATGGGTTGTGTTTGCTGCCTCTTTTGTATTTGCTGTGGTTGTTGCCTTTGCATTTCCTGCGTTCTGCCCGGCTCCATTATAATATCTTCCGTGGCCTGAGTTGTTGGTACTTCCTGTGCCCAAGCGTTGGTGTTAAAAAAGAAAATCAGAAAAAAAATTGTGTTCTTCATAAAATAACCCTTTCTTTGTTTTATACTGAAGACCGTTTGTTTTTTTATGTGACTTTCATAGAGAAATTCCATAAAAATTCAAACCGTATCAGTATGTTTTGGTTTTAGTTGTCCTTCGGAAGCGGCCACAATACTGGCCACCACTGTATCTCCGGTAACATTGGTTGTTGTTCTTAACATATCCAGAATCCGATCCACCCCCAGAATCAGGGCACTGCCGGAACTGGTGGAGAAAGCCAAAAGCTGAACAGGGGCGATTCCCCGGAAAAAATCATGGAGTTTCATGGGTGTGAATAACTTCAAAAGACAGGGTAGAACCAAAAGAGTGTGGATTCCAAGTCCCAAAATAACCGTGATACAGTAAAGACCAAGGGATGCCAGAAGATCCAGAACGTGCCCCGTTCCCTGACCGGCAAAGCCTGTGACGGTTTTGGCAATAAGGGCAAAAACCCCAAGAGGGGCCATAAGCATAATAATATCAACCATCTTGATAATAACGTCATTGGCACTTGAAAAGAAATCAATCATGGGTCTGGAGCTTTCCTCTTTTATCTGAATCAGACAAATTCCAAAGAGAAGGGCAAAAAAGACAATCTGAAGCATGGCCCGATTGTCAGTCACAGCCAGGAACACGTTGGATGGAACGGTATCAACCAGAAATTGCAGGGGACCCTTTCCCTTGTTTTTAACAGCCATGGAGGACTTGCTGCTCACATCCTCCTCGTAAAGGGACTGGAGATTGTCTTTCACTTCGGTGGGCATGGAAAGTCCCGGTTTTATGATATTGGCAAGGCTCACACCAATGATCAGGGCGATCACTGTGGTAAACAGGTAAAGAGCTATGGTTTTTCCCCCAATACGGGACAGTTTTCTGAGATCGGAAAGGGAAGCCACACCGACAATCAGAGAGGCTATCACCAGGGGAACGGCAATGAGTTTTAGCAGGCGGACGAAAATAGTCCCCCAGGGGTTGATCCAGTTTTCAGTGAAAGTTATCCAGTCCGCCTGGACGGCTATAAGCCCGTAGATAAGACCCAGAACAAGGGCTAACAGAATTTGAATGTGAAGAGGTGGCAATTTTTTCAAACGGATATCCTGCCTTTGATTTTTTCATTGAATACAGACGGCCCTGTCTGAAGTTTCAAAGCAGGGTCAGTATATAATGACTTTTTTTTGACTTTCAAGGCTGTTTGTGTAAAAAAGACCGGTTTATAAGATGTTTAAATCACTTGAAAAATGTCTTAATAGCCTTGCTGAGACGACCCAGGAGGGTTTTTGGCTTCTTTGTCTTTGGTTTCTTTTTGTGGTGGCTGATTTTTTCTTTTTTATCAACTTTGTTTTGCTTGTCCTGGGATTCCTTTTTGGTGGAACTCCTGTGTCTTTTTTTTGATTTGTATTTTTTGTCTTTGTTTTTATGACGACCGGAGGATTTGTCACGATGGACTCTCCGGGTCTGTTCATCCTCATCTTTCTTTTTTCTCTTATCGGTTTTTTTATGGGTGGATTTACGGTCCGCTTTCCCGGAATATTGTTTTTTTCCCTGGGTGCGGCTTTTACGCGTAATGAGCTCCCCTTTTGGAAAGCTCTGACAATCAGTGGGCAGGTCCTCATTTTCCATCCAGTCGGATTCAATGGGGCGATCAAGATAAGCCTTTATTCGATCCAGAGCCTCCACATCCTTATCAGACACGAAACTGAAAGCCTGACCCATTTTCCCCGCCCGCCCGGTGCGTCCGATGCGATGAACATAATTTTCTGCATCTTCAGGAAGTTCAAAGTTAATAATCAGATCCACGCCCAGAATATCCAGACCCCGGGCGGCCACATCGGTTGCCACCAGAATGTTTTCCCCTCCTTCCTCCCGAAAACGGGTCATGACCCTTTTCCTCTGGGCCTGGGGTAAAAGGCTGGATATGCCAACGGCTCTGTGATCGTTTTTATTTAAAAACTCAGTGATTCTTTCCACCTGGTTTTTGAAGTTGGTAAACACAATAACCTGTTGTGGTTTCAGTTTGTTGAGCAAAGCCAGAAGATGAAGTGGTTTTTCATCCCCACCCAAGTGAAAAAGTCTGTCATCCACATTTTCCGCTGTCACTTGATCCTGTGAGATTTTGATTTCCACCGGATTGGCTCCAAACTGATAAGCCACATTGAGTACGTCAAGATTTAAAGTGGCACTGAACAGAAGCAACTGACGTTCCCTGGGAATGCGTCTCAGAATGTATTTCATGTCATCCTTAAAACCCATATCGAACATACGATCGGCCTCATCAAAGGTGACAGAGCGGACTTGTTTTAGGTCCACTTTGTGGTTTTTATAAAGATCAATAAAACGCCCGGGGGTTGCGATGAGAAAGGTAAAACCCCTTTCAAGTTGTTTGATTTGTCTTTCAAAGGACACCCCGCCATAGACCACAACGGCCCGGTGTTCTGTTTCCTTGAGAAAATCAACGACACAGGTTTTAACCTGTTCAGCCAATTCCCTGGTGGGAACAAGAACCAGATTATAGTGATTCTGTTGCCAGAGGGGAAAAGCCCTTCCGTCCAGATCCTTGTCACCAACAGGTTTTTCCGAACGCAGGACTCTTTCAATAAGGGGTAATAAAAAGGCGGCTGTTTTTCCTGTTCCTGTCTGGGCCAGTCCCGCCACATCCTGGCCGGACACCACAAGGGGAATCATTTTATCCTGAATGGGTGTGCTGCGTTCAAAACCAAGTTCTTCGAGAGCCTTATTGATGCGGGTGTCAAAATGGTATTGACTGAATTCTTTTCCTAAATCCATGCTGTAGACTAATGACTCTTTGTTTTTCGTGTGGTTTCCATAGAGACCCTTTTAATGTTAATTTAATGTTAATTCTGATTAAAATATACTGAAGACCATTTGTTTTTCATGTAACTTTCATAGAGAAATTCCATGAAAATTCAAACCGGATCAGTATAAATGATCTCCGATAGAGAAATTCCATGGAAATTCAAATATGATATGATCCATGACCTATACATATTGGTGGTATCATGAGTTAAACATATGAGCAATATTGAAAAATTTTTCATGATTTTATGTAAGAAATCAACTTTCAAGGAGGGTCAGAATGAAGCATCAGTATTCACTTAATGAAAAACAAATTGATCCCCATGCCATAAGATTGGTGAAAAAGATTCAGAGCCGTAATCATAGGGCCTATCTTGTGGGGGGTTGCGTTAGGGATCTTCTTTTGGGACTTGTTCCAAAGGATTTTGACATTGCCACTTCAGCACTGCCAAGACAGGTCAATCGACTGATTCGTCCCTCTTACATTATTGGAAGACGATTTAAGCTGGTTTTGGTCCATCACTTTGGCAAACAGTATGAAATTTCAACTTTTCGGACCAAATCCCCGGAGGAAGAGGAGAAACCCGATGGGCTTATTAAGGACGATAACACATTTGGGACAGAGGAGGAGGATGCCAAAAGACGGGATTTCAGTATCAATAGTTTTTTTTATGATCCCGTGGAACAGGAACTGATTGATTATTGCCAGGGACTTGAGGATATAAAACACCGGCTGATCCGGGTGATTGGAGATCCGGTGGTACGAATTCAGGAAGATCCTCTGCGAATGCTCAGGGCCCTGCGTTTTGCCCACAAGACCAATTTTATTATAGAGGAGGGCTTGAGAGCGGCCATCAGGCAGTTGGCCCCTCAGTTGAAACTTTCTGTTCTTCCACGAAGAAGAGAAGAGCTTCTCAAGTTTTTGCGTCTGGAAACAGCCTCTCATCTTTTACTGGAATGTCATGATCTGAATCTTTTAAAACACATCTGTTCCGGTATTGATGGGGTGTTTTTAGAAGAGGGGAGTGAATCTTTTATTCAAAACCTCAACAGGGGTCTGGAATGTGTTTCCAACAGTGAAAACCCCAATGAGTTGTTTTCTGTTCTTTTGTTTTCCCTTCTCTGTTCACGACTGTCTGATTTTTGTGAAGGATTGATTGTTCCAAACACTGAAAAAGAGACCTTAATGAATATCATGAAAAATGAACTGGGAATGCATAATCATGAACAGGATCTTTTTTTTCAGAGTTTAAAATTTATCAGGGAATTGCAAAAGATCGGTGACATCGAAAAAGTGAGAAGTCGTTATAAAAAAAATCTTGTCCAAAACCCCTGTCTTGTCTCCTCCCTGACTCTTTGCATGGCTTATCAGCTTTTGCCGGAACCTGATCTTTACTTTTGGGCCAGGGAGTATTGGGATTTTTTTGGAAGCAAGAATCAATAGTGGTTTGTCCTATAAATTTGCCTCTTTACCAGAATCTGTGGGTAATTAAGTCACTTTTTAGTTTTATATCTTCGACGCAGGAATTTTTGACTCTATTCAATGCACGATGAACCACTGGATGTCCTCTGTTTGAACATCCACTTCAAATTCAAAATAACCTTTGAGAACTAGCCCCATAAATAGTCCGGTGTTGGATCACTATAGGATGAACCACTAACCATTCTCAAATGCATTGAATGCAATTATTCAAAAACCAATGAATCAAAATGATTCAGATCAAAAAATCAAAACAACCAAAAGCCAGTGACTTTATTTTTTACAAACGGGTGAAAAGTTTTTAGACAACATGATAAAAAATTTTTCTATTGTTTAAAGTGAAGACAATTTAAAGATTCAGATTGATACAAAAAACATTTTTCACTCTATCGAAATGAGATAATAATTTTTTTTTCAAAAAAATAAAAAAACCTCTTAAGTTCTTTTTAAACAAGTCGATAAGAAACTTTAGAAAGTAAATAATAAAAAATTATTTTTATTATTAAATAAGGATTTATTTTGAATTCTTCTGTTTTGGATTTTTGTTTTTTCTAAACATCATTGAAGACCGGTTTGAAATCTCTCCTGGAAATAAAAAAAAATAATTTTACACAACATACTATTTAGAAGGTATAGATTTTAAGTGGAACGTCTTTTTTTTGTTTTATGGATTTTATTTTTTCCCTTGGGATTAAAAGCCCAAAGCACTACTACTACTACTACTACTACTCTCCCTCTTGAAGCCCGGCTTACAAGCACTTCCGGTTCTGTCGTGCTGACAGGTTCAACGATTCAACTCACAGGATCTGCCCTGAACAATCCGAATTCACAGACTGTTTCCTATAATTGGAGTTTTGTAAAAAAACCCACTTCCAGTGAGGCTTCTTTTTCAACTCCCAGTCCCTCTGAGCCTCAGTTTGTTGCCGATAAACCGGGGGTTTATGTTGTTCAGTTAAATATCAACAATGACGAATCAACCAGTGAACCTGCGTTCTTAGTCTTTTCAGTTGTTGATTCCGTTGGAACTGCTGTTGTGCCTGAGAGGGTTTTTTCAACCCCTTCTCTTTGTGCTTTGACTTTTGGTTTTTTTGGCTGTGACAGTGTTTCCCATTCTTTTACGGCCACAGTGGGTAGTGACTATATATTAAGTGTTTCCAATAATTCGGCGACAAGTTTGTCTGTGGTTTTAAACTCTGAAACAATCATCAATGTTCCATCAAATTTGGAGGCTGACAGGAAGTTTTTAATCCCTGTGAGTCTGTTGGCTGCAAACGAGTTGGAAGTCACTGTGAAAGGTGGAGTGGGAAGTTCCGTTGACATTGAAATTAAAAGAAACACTCTTCCCCAGGATAACAATACAGTTCCTGTTGTGGCTGATTTGAACTTAGTGGCACTCAATAGTCGGTTTGTCAGTGGTTCTCTTTTAGTTTCTGATTCTGATATGGATCAGAGTCATACATCAGAGCTTCTTCTTCATTTGCAAAATATTTATGACAGGGTTTTAAATAATCAGATTTCTTTTTCTAGTGGAAGTTTTTCTTACAATGCTCAAGTTGGTTTTAAAGGAACAGAATTTTTCTACTTTTTAACAACAGATGATGGAACTCCCACAAAAGGGGTTGTTTCAAAAGCAGTTGTTGATGTGCAATACAATACAGCCCCACAGCTTGTTTCAAGTCAGTTAGTCACAGTTCCAAAAAACAGCACGTCATTTGTTATCACTCCATTGGCTTTGGCTACGGATCTGGAGAATGACTCCTTAACCTATTCAGTTGTTGAAAACCCCTCTCAGGGAACTTTATCCAATTGTGTTAATGGCCCATCCGGTCTTTCATGTCAGTACACTCCACCTGAAGGCTTCACGGGAACTCTCAGTTTTACCTACAAAGCCAATGATGGAACGGCTGATTCCAATATTTCTGAGGTTTCCTTAAAGGTTTTTTCAGAAGACGCTTTTATTACAAAGATTGAATCAGGTCGCAATCACACTTGTGCTCTTTTTAATGAGGGTAATATTCGTTGTTGGGGACAAAATAATTACGGTCAATTGGGTCTGGGTCACCTTAATAATATTGGAGATGACGAAACCCCTCTTTCCCAGGGTGATGTGGATGTTGGCGGGAAAGTTATTGATATCTCTTTAGGTTATGACTTTAGCTGTGCTTTATTGGAAACAAATGAAGTCAAATGCTGGGGACAAAATAATTACGGTCAATTGGGAATTGGAAGATATGGTAATATCATCCAACCTGACGAAAGTGTGGACTTTGGGTTTTTATCAAGGATTGTTGATATTCAATCCGGGCACAATCATGTTTGTGTTCTTTTTGAAACCGGTCAAGCCAGGTGTTGGGGTCGAAATGACTATGGTCAATTGGGTTACGGTTTTACAAAAAATATTGGCAATAATGAGAAGCCAAGTGGTATTGGTAATATTTTCATTGAGTTTAATCATAAAATTATAGGTTTGTCTCTTGGGAACAGTCATACCTGTGCCTTGCTTGATAATAACGAGACCAAATGTTGGGGTTATAACAATTACGGTCAATTGGGTCTTGGGAATACAAATACTATTGGTGATGATGAATTACCATCCTCTTTTTCAAGTATTTCTTTAGGCGGTCAAGTTTCAAGTCTTGGGAAAGGAAGTGGAGAGAGTTTTTCATGTTCTATTTTAAATACCGGACAAGTCAAATGTTGGGGTTATAACAATTACGGTCAATTGGGCCTGGGAAATAGAAAAACTATTGGAGACAATGAACTTCCCTCAACGATCACTTCTATCAATTTGGGAACAGCAAGGGTTAAGAAGATTTCTTTGGGGTCGGGTTTTGCCTGTGCTTTACTGGACAATGGAGATGTTAAGTGTTGGGGTCAAAACAATTTCGGTCAATTGGGTGTTGGTAACACAGATACTATTGGAGACAATGAACATCCTGCTTCACAGAGTGCGGTGAATCTTCCGGAAGATGTTGTTGATATATCAACGGGTGAAGACTTTGCCTGTGCCCTGTTAAAGTCAGGAAGTCTTAAATGTTGGGGTCAAAACAATTTCGGTCAATTGGGTTTGGAACACACTAATCTCATTGGTGACAATGAAACTCTTCAGGACATCAGATCCCCCAATACAGGCGGAGAATCCGCTTTGGTTTATCCGAGATTTTCATTTTCTCCGATAAATCCAAAAATTTCAAATCAGGTAAGTTTTAGTGCCAGTGAGTCTTTGGCAAAAAATCCCATTGTTTCTTATGCCTGGGATTTCGGCAATGGAAACACTGCCACAGGAGTGAGTGCCAACCAAACCTTTACTTCTGCTGGCAACCATACAGTCAGATTAACTCTGACAGACCAATTGGGAAACAGTCAGTTTCAGGAAAAAATTGTTATTGTGGAACCTGCAAACGGACGGCCTGTTATGCCTGGGAGACAACTTTTTAAGACAGAAAAAAACAAGGCTGTCATTTTAAGTCTTAAATCCGGAAAAGCCAGAGAGGGTGTGACTTTAAGTTATTCCCATGTTGATAGTCCATCAAGTGGAACACTGAGTGAATGTCTCAACTTAAATGATGTCAGTGGATTGTCCTGCAAGTACACTCCGACACAGGACTTTGTCGGTACAGCCAGGTTTACCTACAAAACCAATGACGGAACTTACGATTCCATTAACAATGCCGAAGTGGAAATTCGTGTTCTTGAACCAAGAGCAACAGTTATAAAAATAGCATCATCACAAAATCATACCTGTGCCCTTTATGACAATAAAAAGATCAAGTGTTGGGGTTATAATTATTATGGTCAATTGGGTTATGGGCACACTTTCAACATTGGTGATAGAAGGACTGTGGAGTCTCAGAATTTTGTCAATGTGGGTGGAGATGTTCTGGATATTGTGATGGGAGCAAATCACACCTGTGTTCTTCTTGAAAATAAGAAGATCAAGTGCTGGGGTAAGAATGACTTCGGTCAGTTGGGTGTTGAGAGAGTTGGACATATTCCAAGGATTACATCTCCTTTAGCTAACCCTCTGGAATTGGGTTTTTCAGTCAAACAAATAGCTTCCGGCGGGGATACCAACTGTGCCTTGGGTGAACAGGGGCAGGTCAAATGTTGGGGTTTTAATGGTGACGGACAATTGGGAATTGGAAATTCCGATCACTGGGGTGATTCAGAATATGAAACCTTTGAAAAACTTCCCTTTGTGGCACTTGGCAAAAAAGCCGTAAAAATAAGTGTCGGAAGGGCTTATGCCTGTGCTGTTCTGGATAACGGCTCTTTTAAATGTTGGGGGGTGAACAATTACGGTCAATTGGGTTATGGGCATACCAATAGAATTGGAGACGATGAATTACCAAGTTCAATCAATGAGGTGTCTCTTGGAACAGAGATTGTTGATCTTTTTTTGGGTAATAATCACACCTGTGCTTTATTGAGTGATAAGAATGCCAAGTGCTGGGGTAGAAATAACAACGGGCAACTGGGTTATGGGCATACCAATAATATTGGAGACAATGAGACTCTGGCTTCTCTGGGGACCCTGGATTTTACATTGGATATAGAGCAACTTATTTTGGGTAATAATCACACTTGTGCCTTGTTGAGTGATCGCAAATTAAGGTGTTGGGGTAATGGTTCCGAACTTCCACAAATATTGGGGACCAGTGGAAATATAGCAAGCATTGCCGGGTCTCTGGTCTTTGATATAGATAATATTATCATGGTTTCAGGTCTTGAATCAGGAGCTTGTTTTTTAGTCTCTTCCGGGGATGTCAGATGTTGGGGTAGAAATAACTTCGGGCAATTGGGTTTGGGTCACACTCAAACCATTGGTGATAATGAGTTCATTTCTTTTCCGGTTAACTCAGTGTTTCCAAACCAGGGCAACCCTCTAATAGCAAGGTTTAACTATTTGATAAGCAATACAAATTTGAAGACTGTAAAATTTGATGCGAGTTCAAGTTTTTTTCATGGTCCCAGTGCCACTTATTCATGGGATTTTGGAGATGGAACCCCTGTTGTTTCCGGGAAAGTTGTCAATCACACTTTCAGTCAGGTTGGAACTTACTCCGTTCAACTTACTGTTACAAATTCACTCAGTCAAACAGATCAGGTAACAAAAAGCATAGTGATTGAACCGGATGACAATCCCCCTTTTCTTGTCACGGAACAGAAGTTTTCAGTCATTCAGGGAAAAACTGTCATATTAAACTTAAAAACAGCTCAGGATTTTGACAGCACAAGTCTGACCTATAGTGTGGTCAGTAACCCTTCACAGGGAACCCTGTCAAATTGTTCCTATTCAAGCAGTGATGTGACTTGCAGGTATCAGGCCCCTACAGACTTTACAGGGGAAACTTCATTCACCTATAAGGCCAATGACGGGACAACGGATTCCAATTTATCCACAGTCAAATTAAATATTTTGGTTTCTGATCCGGTAATTTTACAACTCTCAGCAGGTGATTATCACACCTGTGCCCTTTATGAAAACAAGAAGATTCGTTGTTGGGGGAATAACAAAAGCGGTCAGTTGGGCTATAGTCATACCAACGATATTGGAGATGATGAAACCCCTTTGAGTCAGGGTTTTGTGGATGTTGGGGCCAATGTTATACAAATATCCGCAGGCAACCTTCACACTTGTGCCCTCTTGGAAGACAAATCCGTTAAATGTTGGGGTAAGAACGACTCCGGTCAGTTGGGTTTGAGTCACACAAACAATATAGGAGATAATGAGCTTCCCTCAACCATTGGTTCCATTGCTTTGGGAGAAAATGTAAAGAAGGTTATTTCAAGTTTTAATTTCTCCTGTGCTTTAACCGAATCGGGAAAGGTCAAGTGTTGGGGACGAAATGACTATGGTCAATTGGGTCTTTCAAGTTCCAGCAACAGTGTTCATACTGATCTTCAATTTGCACAAATTGGTGGAAGAGCCATTAACCTTTTTTCTAATGGCCCTCATGTTTGTGCTTTGTTGAAAGAGGGAAGAGTTCGTTGTTGGGGTCAAAACAATTATGGTCAATTGGGTTTGGGTCACACTCGAACCATTGGTGATGACGAGCATCCCTTTACTGCAAACAATGTTAATGTTGGTCAGAAAGTGGAAGACATGGCAATAAGTTCATCTCACACCTGTGCCTTGTTGGAGGACAAGTCTGTCAAGTGTTGGGGGTCTAATAATTCAGGCCAATTGGGTTTAAGTGATACCAGTAACAATATCGGCGATAATGAATTTCCGTCCTCTATAAGTTCCACTCGTTTTGAAGTGGATGCGAAAAAAGTTGTTGCTGGTGAAGACTTCACTTGTTCTCTGCTTGTTAACAATGACATCAGGTGTTGGGGGGACGATTTTTATTTAAATGACGGGTTCTTCAATGCCAACCTTGGTGACACCTTGGATATAGTGGCGTTCTCAAAGCATATTTGTGCTTTACTAAAAAATGGTCAAACAAAATGTTGGGGAAGGAATCGTGATGGTCAATTGGGTTTGGGTCACAGAAGAGGAATTATCAGGGTTGAAAAACTTCCCCTCGTTGATAACTCTCAAATAGGTGGTGGTGCCAATCACCTTATTTCAAGATTCAGCTATGAAGCCCCAACAACTTCAACGATAAACTTTGATGCCTCTTCCACTTATTCAACCTCATCAGTTTCAAGTTATTCCTGGAATTTTGGTGACAGTACAACAGGAACAGGGGAAACCACCAGTCACACCTATACAAGTGCCGGGACTTATACCGTGACTTTGACTGTTACAGATAGTCTGAGCCAAACAGACACTTTTTCACAAAAAATAGAAATAAAAATGCCAAACAGTTCTCCGTTTTTTCTTAATTCAACCCAAACTTTTATTGTTCATCAAGGTGAAACTGTCTCACTTTCACTCAGCCCCGGTACTGATAGCGAAGACACTTCCAGTCTGACTTACACATTAGTTCAGAGTCCGGCCAATGGAACCCTGTCAAATTGCCTGGAGGGCACTTCCGATCTGACCTGTGATTACACCCCTGATGAAGATTCCACAGATGATGTGACATTTACTTATAAGGTCAATGATGGAAGTCTTGATTCCCTTGAAGTGACCACTGTGTTTTTAAATGTTCAATCACCCAGAACTCCCATTATTGAATCATCGTTAGCTTATAATCATACCTGTGTCTTGTTTCAGGGTGGTAAAATAAAATGTTGGGGCCTTAACGATGCCGGTCAATTGGGCTATGGGCATACCATAAATACAATCGGTAAAGTGGAGACTCCTGCCTCTCAGGATTTTATTGATCTTGGAGCTAATGCTGTACAGATTTCTTTAGGAGGTCATATTAGCTGTGCCATTCTTGAAAATGGTCATATAAAATGTTGGGGATGGAATGGTGATGGTCGATTGGGTTACGGTCACATCAACAATATTGGTGATAATGAAGTTTTAAGTTCTGTTAGTTCTGTTTCTCTTGGTGAAAAAGTTAAACAGCTTTCTGTGGGCGACACTCACGCCTGTGCCTTGCTTGAAACCGGTGATGTCAAATGTTGGGGGAACAATGGAAGCGGCCAATTGGGTTATGGTCACACTCGAACTATTGGTGATAATGAGACTCTTGAAACTTTAGCCACTTTGGATCTCGGCGGAAAAGTTAAAAAAGTAATAGCCAATAAATTTTCAAGCTGTGCGATTATGGAAGATGGTGGTTTAAAATGTTGGGGTTTGAATCGTTTTGGTCAATTGGGTTATGGGCATACTAACGATATTGGTGATAATGAAACTTTGTCAAATTTGGTAGCCATTAGCTTGCCTGAATCTGTTATGGACGTTCGTATTCAATACAGAAACACCTGTGTTTTATTTGAAAGTGGAAATGCAAAATGTTGGGGGTCCAGACATTCAGACATCATTGGACAAACGGTTTTCCAAAACATTGGTGATAACGAAACTCCCTTTGCTTTGGCAAATTTAAGCTTTGGAGCTTTGGTTGACAGTCTGGGTTTAGGTAATGATCATGCTTGTGCCTTGCTTGAAACAGGTGATGTCAAGTGTTGGGGTGAAAACCGTGACGGTCAACTGGGTCTGGGTGACCCCAGAAAAACAACAGTGGCTTACGTCACAAATGCCACGGCTGTTTCACTGGGTCAAAATGCTGTCCGCCTGGCTTCAGGTAGTGACCATATCTGTTCTCTACTTGTGAACGGAAGTCTTAAGTGTTGGGGTTGGAACAGTTCCGGTCAACTGGGTCTGGGGCATACCAACACTATTGGTGACGATGAAACTCCAGACAATATAACCCCCATTGGCATTGGCGTGGAGGGTTTATCCCCCATAGCCAGAATCAAAACCAATTTTGCTCTGGGAATTGAGGATGAAGCTATCACTTTTGATGCTTCCTCCTCTTACTCCTCAGATCCAACAATGGAAACCTACGCCTGGGATTTTGGAGACGATGGCACAGCCACAACTCAGGTTGCCAATCACACTTTTACAGATACCGGAACCTATACTGTGTCTCTGACAATCACTGATGAAAACTCAAACACTCATACAGTAAGTAAAGAGATCATCATTCTTGAAAACCTCACCAGTGAAGAGGATGAGATGAGAGGTCCGGCCAGTGATGATGACGATGACAATGATGATGAAGAGGAAGAAAGTCAATGAATAACAATAAAAACCAAAGGGGAAATAGAGAAATGAAAACAAACAACTAATAAACAAGGGACGTAATGTTATGAAAATAAAAACCCAGATAACAAAGAATTCTGTCACAAAAACTCTTCAGTCTTTATTGACTTGTTTAATTCCTCTCTTTAAGAGGCTTTTCCTGAGAACAAAGGGTCTCTTGGGGAAAACAAATGGTCTTTTGAGGAAAACAAATGGTCTCTTAAGAACAAATGGTCTCTTAAAACCAAATGGCCTTTTAGGATTCATAACACCTCTGAGTGTTGTCCTTGTTTTTGCTCTCATAACATCAAAGATTGTGGCAACAGATGAGGGTTCCGGCACTCTGTCACCCCCGACTGGTTTTTGTCAGGCAAGAACCTATGATGAGGGGATCACCTGCTCAGGGAACACTTTTGTAGCCAGAACCCTTGCAAACCTCAATGACTACAACTCCCGCTCAGGGCTTGTCAGTGGCGAGTACAAAGACCTTGCCGTTGCTTTTGCCATGACCGGTGAAACAGTTCAGGTCCATTCTCCCTGTAAGATAAAACTCAGAGCAAATTTAATCCACACGGCTAAAAATGTTTGTTTGAGTTCAAAAAAAGCGGTGGAAATCTATGAAAACTCAATCTTCAATTCAGAAAAGATTCATATTTTACCGGAAGAGGGAATCAGTATCAGTCGCTCCAGTGTTCTTTCAGGCTCAGAGCTTGAGATTTTCTCCCCGGACCAGGTTCATATAAACAAGGGGGTTCGTCTTGATTTTTCAGGTGGCGTGAGAATTATTTCCACAGCAACAGATCAAAGAATTCGTTTTGGCCCGGGAACCCAGATCAACTCCGGTGATTTAACCATTATCGGTCATGAGATTGTAAACTTTGCCGACACCCTTGTAACAAACACAGGGAATATAACCATAGAGTCCAGGGGAACAGGGAGCAGAAACCGGGTGGGATTTTTTGAGAATACTTCTGTGAAGGGAAAAAACATAACCATTCTCGGTGGAAACCAGATGATAGCAAGAAGCTCTACCAGTTTTAGGGCTTCAGTGAACCTTCACGCCCAGGCCCTGGGTTGTGTTTTATCCAGTGGAGTGACCCTTCAGGGGGCAAGCTCTTCGGGGTCTTGTGTTGGAGAGAGTTTTAATCAAATCCCCACAGCCATTGCATCAGCCACCCCAAGAACTGGAAACATTCCACTGACTGTTTCTTTTGATGCCTCTTTATCCAGTGATCCCGATGGGACTATTGATTCTTACAGTTGGGAGTTTCCCGATGGAACAACCCTTACAGGGGCCACTGTTTCAAGGGAATTTACAGAAGCTGGAAGTTTTACTGTTAAACTGACAGTCACAGATAATGATGGAGCCTCACAGGAGGCCGAGGTTGTGATTAACGCCCGCAAACTCCTTGTTTCTCCGACCGCTTCAGCCACTTATACCCCACAGAGGGGGGATGCTCCACTGACTGTTTCTTTTGACGGAAGTGGTTCCAGTGATCCCGACGGAACCATTCAGAGTTATGAGTGGATTTTTACAGACGGGGAAATTCTTACAGGAGAAACCGCCCAAAGAGTTTTTGATCGGGCCGGGCAGTACAGATTTTCTCTAAAAGTCACAGATGATGATGGACTGACCCACCAAACCCAGGAATTTGTTATCAATGTTTCAGAGCCAAACCGTCCCCCTGTGATGGTTGGGGATCAGACCTTTGAGGTTAAAGAAAACAAGGTCATGGACATTGCATTAAGTGGTGCCACAGATCCCGATGGTAATCTTCTCACCTATGAAATTGTAAACGCTCCAAGTTCCGGAACCCTGACCGATTGTCTGGGTGGAACCAATGATTTAAACTGTGTTTACACTCCTGAGAGTGATTTTACGGGCACAGTGATTTTCTCCTACAAAGCCAATGATGGAAGAAGGGACTCTGAAACTGTCTCAATGGTCACATTAAATGTTATCAGTTACAATAAAAGGCCCATTGCCAATGCCGGATCAGACGAAAATGCTTTATCAGGAACTATGGTGACACTTGATGGTTCTCTTTCCAGTGACCCTGAAAGTCAACCACTGACTTATTCCTGGACACTTTCAGACAAACCTCTTTTAAGCAGGGCACAACTGGCCAACCCCAACTCTGTAAACCCAAACTTCATTGTGGATAAGAACGGCACTTACACAGTAAGGCTTATTGTCAATGACGGAAAACTTAATAGTCCTCCCGATGAGGTTGAAATCACTGTCACGAGGGAAACCAACACCCCCCCTGTGCTTGATTCCATCACAACCCCCCAGAACATTCCCATAGGAACGGAATTGAGGTTTACTATTTCAGGCTCTGATGCTGACACTCAGGATGAAATTCGCTTTCTATCTCCAAATCTTCCGGCCAACGCCTCTCTGAACGGAGGCACAGGGGAATTTCGCTTTAAACCTGTTTTATCCCAAGTGGGTCCCCATACTGTGACCTTTCAGGTAACTGATGGAAAAGACATCACCTCCCAGGGTGTGATGCTTATTGTGCAACCGGCAGACGAGAATCAGGTCACAGCCCTGTCTTCAAGGGTCATTGATGCCAACTCCTTTTCAGACGGCCAGACAGTGCCCCTTGCCGGAGTCAAAGTGAGTGTTCTTGGATCAAGTGTGACCACCACAACAGATGCCCAGGGAAGGTTCACCCTTTCAGGCATTCCCCACGGTTCACAAATTATTACCCTTGATGCCTCCGCTGTGACAGGAACCACCCACAGTTACGCCAACTTCAACGGCAGACTCAATATTTTACAAAATGTTCTAAACAGACCCTCAAGAGACTATATGCTTCCCCGTATGAGTACAGGCACAACAGTGATTCCCACACAGACAACAACTGTCAGTAATACAAATATTGGAGTGACTTTAACAATTCCACGGAATACGGCCATGAATCAGGACGGAACCATGTTCTCAGGCACTCTGTCTATTGATATGGTTCCAACAGATGCCACTCCAAGGGAATTGCCTGAAGAGTTCAGTCCCAGTTTTATTATTACCATTCAGCCCACAGGGGTGAGGTTTGCCAACCCCGTACCCATAACTTTTCCCAATACGGATAATTTACCCGCAGGCTCTGTGGTGGAGCTTTTCTCCCTTTCAGAACAAGGGGGATTTGAGAGTGTTGGCTATGGTCAGGTGTCCTCCAATGGACAGAGTATCACCACCCTCACAGGAGGAGTCAGAAGTGCCAGTTGGCATTTTACAACTGTCATAGAGCCAAGGCTTGAGAAAATCGGTCCACCGAATTCCGATGACGGGGAAAATAATAATGAAGACCCTGCAATGTGTGATGGAAGTCTTATCTGTGCCACTTCAGGCTCACTGGGTGAAGAGCATGAACTGCCGGGATTTGTCAGCCAGGGGGTCCCCATTGCAATGAAAATGGGATTTAAAAACCCCCAAGCCCTTGAGTTCAACCCCATGCTGTTTAGAGTCGTTTATGTCACACGCCAGGTTCGTGTTAATCCCAATGACCCCAACAGCAGAAGCCTTACCATCAATCCCCGCCCTGTTCCGAGAATGACAGTGAGAGCTTCCATAAATGGTTCAAACTCCCCGATGACTTCCTTTGACACAAGTGACGTTTTAAACAGACCCAATGAACCCTTTAGTCTTATTAAAAATGTTGACCTCCATGGAATGGATACAGGGATTCACACAGTCGGACTCTCCGTTGGCCTTGGGGCTTCCACAAGTGGCGGGGGATCAAGGGTTATGAAAAAAAGTGTCAATTACCCGGTCATCTCCCCTGATACGGAGTTTGGCATGGGCTGGAGGTTTGAGGGTCTTCAAAAACTCTACGGGATGAACGGGCCTGTGAGTTCCACATCAGATAAAATCATGCTCGTTTACGGAAACTTCAAGTTCCTTGTCTTTACAAGAAACACGGACGGCACCTACACCTCACCCGATGGGGATTATTCCACCCTGTCTTTTATCCCCGAACCCTTTGGAGGTTATAGCAGAACCACAAAGAATGGCACCACTTACGTCTTTGACAGGCATGGAAAACTTGCAGGTTTTCTTGACAGGTACAACAGAAGAACCACCTATATCTATGACACCAACAACAAACTGACTCAAATCATCTATAGCAATGGAGGAAGCACTGTTTTTGCCTACGGCACGGACGGCTATATTGATACCATCACTGACCCCATGATGCGTGTCACAAGTTTCACTCATGATTCCACAGGGCATATCACACAGATCATTGACTCAGACAACACCACCAGAAGTTTTGACTACGGACCGGATCACAGACTCCTCTCCCAGACTGATAAATTGCAAAGAGCTAAGAACTATGGCTATGACAAGATGGGCAATGTAGTTCAGGTCATAAGACCTGATAATACCCAGGTGGAACTGGTTTCAAAGGTTACAAAACTGTCAAGTAAAAGCAGTGACTCCAATATGGTTGTCATTGACAATGACAGTAAGTTTTCAAACTTTATGGATTCCAATGGGAACACAACCAAAATAGACACCAATGCCTTTGGAGCAGTGATGAAGACCATAGACCCCATGGGGCAGACAGTCAGTTATGAAAGGGATGATGACAACAACATCACACAAAGAACTGACAAAAGAGGAAACAATGTCACAAGGGGCTATGATGCCATGGGTAACCTGACCTCTTTCAGTGATGAACTTTCCAGGTCCTACAGCTATGGCTATATGACAAACCCGGAAGACAATTTTCACCAGATCACATCCAGCACTGACGGTGAGGGGAACAGGACAACCTACACCTACGATACCAAGGGAAATTTAACAAGAATCGCCATGCCAAACAGCCGTTCCACAAGTTTTACCTACACCGGGTACCTGATGACCTCCATGACCCGTACCGGTGATACTTCGGATGTCAGCAGTTATTTTGAACATGACTCAAACGGCAATGTCTCCATTGTCAGGGATTCCGGAAGAAGAATTGTAAGCCAAAGAACCTATGACAATGCCGGTAATGTTCTGACAAGCACGGATGCCCTTGGAAATGTAACCACCTACACTTATGATAATTTGAACAGGCTTAAAACCCAGACCGATGCCAGGGGGGGAGTAGTCACTTACGCCTATGACAACATGGGTAATTTGACTTCCATCACGGATGAAAGAAACCACATCACCTCTTTTGAGTACGACGGCATGGATCGTCTGGTCAAGATCACAGACCCAAGGCTTTTCACTGAAGAGTTTGACTACGATGCCAACGGAAATCTTTTAGAAAAAACAGACAAAAACGAAAACATTATTACCAGTCAGTATGATGTCCTTAACAGGCTTGAAAATAATATCTTTCCCGATGGAACCTCGGAGTCTTTCACCTATGATCCCAATAACAACCTTCTCACGGCCACGGACTCGGACTCCGATCTCCTTTTTACTTATGATAATTCCAATCGCCTCACACAAGCCTCAACAGTCAATTCCCGAACTGTTCCCAACGTGAATATCACCTACACTTATGATGATAACGACAATATGAAATCCGTTCATGATTCTGTAACATCCTCAACAAAACAGATTCTCTATGACTATGATGACAGTAACAGACTCACTAAAATGGGCCACAGTTCAGACACTGATCCTTCCGCTATCAGATTCACCTACAGTAAACTGGATCAAAGAATAAAAACCCTTTATCCCAACGGAGTGGTCAGCTCTTACCTCTACACCCCCGGAAAACCCAACCGGTTAAGAACTCTTTCTCATACCAAAACAACAACCCCTTTAAACGAGGACGGAACCCAAGGGGAAACCACAACAACAACCCACTCCTCTTTTACCTACTCCTACAATCTCAATGACTATGTGACAGGGCTTAGCACCACAAGGTCAGAGATCACTGTGAACTCTTCTCTGACCTATGGCTATGACACCACAAACCAGTTAACTTCAGCCACAAAACCCCAAGGTACAGGGGCAGAGACTTTTACCTATGACCTTTCTGGGAACAGACTCAGAAAAGACGCAGAAACAGTGGATTCCACCTTCTCAGAGAGAAACGAGCTTAAAAACGACAAAACCTATACCTATGTCTATGACAAGAACGGAAACCTGACCAAAAAAACCCACATCACAACAGGAGAGATTACCACCTACACCTGGGACTATAAGAACCAGTTAACTTCAGTGACAGTAAAACCAAACGCCACGGCTGAACCAACAAGTGAGGTTTCCTACAGGTACGATGCTTTGGGGAGAAGGATTCAGAAGAATGTGGATGACACGATCACCAACTATGTTTACGATAGAAGTAACATTCTCCTGGAGTTCAATGCCAGCAATATTCTTGAGGCCAAGTATGTTCACAGCGATAGAACCGATGAAGTGATGATGATGGAAAGACCCAGGAGTCCCCATACCAGTGAGAGTTTTGCAAACCAGAGGTATTATTATCACCATGACCGTTTGGGTTCCACAACAGAGATCACAAACCTCATAGGGGATGTCATCCAGAGATATGTCTATGACTCCTTTGGGAACACCAGTCTTTACAACAAAGACGGAACAGCCATCACAGAATCAAGCACTGATTACCTAAAAAACCCATTCACATTCACAGGACGTGAACGTGATCCTGAAACAGGACTTCAGTACCACAGAGCCAGGTACTATGACACAATTGCTGGAAGGTGGATTTCTTCTGATCCCATTGCCTTTGACAGTGGGGATACAAATTTGTATCGGTATGCGGAGAATAATTCTCTGAATTATACGGATACAGATGGGTTGAGAGTTGCAAGGTGTCGGCGGAGAATACATTATTCACCCATTAAAATTGGTTCCATTTCTCATAGTTTTTTGTGCGTTACTACAATTGACGAGGAAGGTAAATCTACAACTGTATGTGGTGGCTTTGGCAAAGATGGGCCAACATCTCCAGAAGTTGATAATCCAAATACTTGTACAGAAGAAACAGAAGTTCCTCCCCCAGACAATAACCAAGATTGTTTTGATAGATGTGTAAGGAGAAGAATCACATCAAATGATAGACCTCCTTACGATCCCATTAACAAAAACTGTCATGATTATGTAAATGATGTAATATCTATTTGTCATCTCAATTGTGCAGATTAGATTTTATTATAACCGAAAAATAGGCATAGAAGTTGAAAAATTGTAAAAATGCTTAAATGGATACTTAACAAAATCTTAAGAAAACTGCCATGGTTTTTATTCACAATTTTAGTTATTATTCTTTTTCCTTATATTTATACAATCTATTTATTTGCTTCTTACTTTGCTTCTCCTTTATGTTTCTCAATGCTTTTTAACTCTGATGAACATGATATTTTTAATTTTTTTGTAAAAACAGGTATAGGTTTAAATTGTAAAATATTGGATTCACATGATAGACCCTTACATTATGCCGTTAATAAAAGTGATATAAATACGATAATCCTACTTATTAAAAATGGGGCTGATATTAATGCTCAAAATTGGCATGGTGAAACTCCACTACATAAAGCATCAAAAAAAGAAGGATGGGGTAACAAAGAAATCATGTCCACTCTAATAAACCATGGGGCTGATGTGAATATCAGAGATAACAAAGGTCAAACTCCTTTACATCATGCAAGCCAAAAAAATAGTAAAGAAGTTATACCTGTTCTTATAGCTCATGGAGCTAAGGTAAATGCTAAAGATAAAAAGGGTCAAACTCCTTTGCACCATGCAAGTCGCAGAAGCCATTTGGATGCTGTTACACTTCTCATTCAAAAAGGAGCCGATGCAAATAGTAAAAATAATATTGGAATGACTCCACTCCATGAAGCAAGTGATTATCCATATAGAGACTATAGAGAAGATTACGGTACAGATCATCTGGATGTTATCTTGCTTCTCATAGAGTATGGAGCAAAAGTGAATGCCAGAAGCCAACTGGGTTCTCCTTTGCACCTGGCAGTGGCTCACTACAAGAAAAAAACAAAAGGTAAAAAAATAGTTTCTTTTCTCCTTAACCATGGGGCTGATATTAACGCCAGAGACTGCTATGGTAAAATTCCCTTGCACAATGCTGTTTATGAAAAAGAAATCTCAATGAGTGCAGAAATGGCCTATGCCAATTTAAGATTTAACAAGAATAGTGATAAAAAAGAAAAAGAGAAAGCAATGGACAAAAAAATGTCATCTTTTCTTTTAAAGAACGGGGCTGATATTAACGCCAGAGATTATGAAGGAAAGACTCTTTTGCATGAAGCAGTTGAAAAGAAAAGAATCAATATAATCTCTTTTCTCATGAAAAATGGAGCTGATGTCAACATAAAAGACAATAAGGGTCAAACTTCTTTAATGATAGCAAAAAATAAGGGGTATAGTGATATTTTGAATATGCTAAAAAGAGTTTCTCAATAAGAAGATTTATTATGATATTCAATAAATTTTAAAAGAGAAAAGGTAAACAACAAATAATGAAACAATTCTCAAAAAAAATTTTTAAACTTAACAAATGGTTGTTCAAATTGTTTTTAAAGATGTTTCTTTGGACCTGGTTAGTTACGATTTTGGTTAGATATTCTTTTCCTAACTTTTTTGGAAATTGTTTTACTGTAAGTTTTTCTTCTGACAAGGTGGGTTCTCCTGTAGGCTGTACAGTCTTTATGGGTTGGAAAAGTGTTACTACTCTTCTTATAAAGATGGGATTTGATGTTAATGCTCCTATGATAGATTATGCAGAGGCATTTGGAAATGGTAAAACAAGTTCCAAGATGATGGGTGAAGAAAACAGACCTTTACATATTGCTGTTTATAAAGATGATAAGGAAATGGTAATCTTATTGATTGAAAATGGAGCAGATGTGAATGGTCCAGATGACAAAGGTGAAACATCCTTGCATCACGCAAGTCGTTACAATAGAAAAGAACTCATACCTGTCCTTATAGCTCATGGAGCCAAGGTCAATTTTAAAGACAAAAAGGGTCAGACTCCTTTATATTTAGCAAGTTCCGGGGGTCATTTGGATTCTGTTTCAGTTCTTCTCGAAAATAGGGCTGATATGAATATTAGAAATGAAGAGGGGGAAACTCCTTTCCACAAGGCAAGCAGCAAGGGTTATTCAGACATTGTTTCTCTTTTCATAAAAAAGGGAGCTAATGTTCATACAAGATGTGGAGAAGGTTCTCCCTTACATTTAGCAGTCAAAGAAGGAAAAAAAGATGTCATCTTACTTCTCATAGATCATGGAGCAAATATTGATGCAAAAGACTGTGAAGAAAAAACTCCTTTACACAGGTCTATCTATAAAAAAGAAGGGACGATTGTTAAGGATATAGCCTCTTTTCTTTTAAAACACGGAGCTAATATTAACGTAAAAGATTATGAAGGGAATACACCTTTGCATGAGGCAGTTGAAAAGAAAAGGATCAATATAATCTCTTTTCTTATAAAAAATAATGCTAATCTTAACATAAAAAATAATCAAGGTAAGACCCCTTTGGACATAGCAAAAATAAACAAATATAATGATATTGTAGATATTTTGAAAGCAGGATTGTAATCATGGAAAATTTAGCCTCCGCCACAAAACCCCAGGGCACAGGCACTGAGACTTTTACCTACGATCTTTCAGGAAACAGACTCAGACGTGACGGGGAAACCACAGATTCCACTTATTCTATTAAAACATGCCTCCATGGGATGGACACAGGGATTCACACAGTCGGACTCTCCGTTGGCCTTGGGGCTTCCACAAGTGGCGGGGGATCAAGGGTTATGAAAAAAAGTGTCAATTACCCGGTCATCTCCCCTGATACGGAGTTTGGCATGGGCTGGAGGTTTGAGGGTCTTCAAAAACTCTACGGGATGAACGGGCCTGTGAGTTCCACATCAGATAAAATCATGCTCGTTTACGGAAACTTCAAGTTCCTTGTCTTTACAAGAAACACGGACGGCACCTACACCTCACCCGATGGAGATTATTCCACCCTGTCTTTTATCCCCGAACCCTTTGGAGGCTACAGCAGAACCACAAAGGATGGCATCACTTACGTCTTTGACAGGCATGGAAAACTTGCAGGTTTTCTTGACAGGTACAACAGAAGAACCACCTATATCTATGACACCAACAACAAACTGACTCAAATCATCTATAGCAATGGAGGAAGCACTGTTTTTGCCTACGGCACGGACGGCTATATTGATACCATCACTGACCCCATGATGCGGGTGACAAGTTTCACTCATGATTCCACGGGTCACGTCACACAGATCATTGACCCTGACAACACCACCAGAAGTTTTGACTACGGACCGGACCACAGACTCCTCTCCCAGACTGATAAATTGCAAAGAGCCAAGAACTATGGCTATGACAAGATGGGTAATGTGGTTCAGGTCATAAGACCTGATAATACCCAGGTGGAACTGGTTTCAAAGGTTACAAAACTGTCAAGTAAAAGCAGTGACTCCAACATGGTTGTCATTGACAATGACAGTAAGTTTTCAAATTTTATGGATTCCAATGGGAACACAACCAAAATAGACACCAATGCCTTTGGAGCAGTGATGAAGACCATAGACCCCATGGGGCAAACAGTCAGTTATGAAAGGGATGATGACAACAACATCACACAAAGAACTGACAAAAGAGGAAACAATGTCACAAGGGCCTATGATGCTATGGGTAACCTGACTTCTTTTAGTGATGAACTTTCCAGGTCCTACAGCTATGGCTATATGACAAACCCAGAAGACAATTTTCACCAGATCACATCCAGCACTGACGGTGAGGGGAACAGGACAACCTACACCTACGATACCAAGGGAAATTTAACAAGAATCGCCATGCCAAACAGTCGTTCCACAAGCTTTACCTACACTGGTTATTTGATGACATCAAGCACCCGGGCTGAGGACGTTTCGGATGTGAGTGCCTACTTTGAACATGACACCAACGGAAACGTCTCTATTGTCAGGGATGATGGAAGAAGAATTGTAAGCCAAAGGACCTATGACAATGCCGGTAATGTTCTGACAAGCACCGATGCCCTTGGAAATGTAACCACCTACACTTATGATAATTTGAACAGGCTTAAAACCCAGACCGATGCCAGAGGAGGGGTTGTCACATACGCCTATGACAACATGGGTAATCTCACCTCCATCACAGATGAAAGAAACCACATCACCTCTTTTGAGTACGACGGCATGGATCGTCTGGTCAAGATCACAGACCCAAGGCTTTTCACTGAAGAGTTTGACTACGATGCCAACGGAAACCTTTTAGAAAAAACAGACAAGAACGAAGATACCATCATAAGTGGATACGATGTTCTCAACAGGCTTAAAACCAAAACCTTTCCCGGTGGAAGCTCTTACGCTTTCACCTATGACCCCAATAACAATCTTCTCACGGCCACGGACTCTGATTCCGATCTCCTTTTTACCTATGACAATTCCAATCGCCTCACCCAAGCCTCAACAGTCAATTCCCAAACCGTTCCCAACGTGAATATCACCTACACCTATGATGATAACGACAATATGAAATCCGTTCATGATTCTGTAACATCCTCAACAAAACAGATTCTCTATGACTATGATGACAGCAACAGGCTTATTAAAATGGGCCACAGTTCAATCAGTGACAATTCTTTTATCACGTTCACCTACAGTCAACTGGATCAAAGAACAAGAACCCTTTATCCCAATGGAGTTGTCAGTTCCTCTCTCTACTCTCCGGCAAAACCCAATAGGTTGAGAACCCTGACCCACAGTCTGACAACAACCCCTGTAAACGAGGACGGAACTTTAGGGGAAACCACAACAACAACCCATTCCTCTTTTACCTACTCCTACAATCTCAATGACTATGTCACAGGACTTAGCACCACAAGGTCAGAGATCACTGTAAAATCTTCTCTGACTTATGGGTATGACACCACAAACCAGTTAACTTCAGCCACAAAACCACAGGGGACAGGGACAGAGGCTTTTACCTACGATCTTTCAGGGAACAGACTCAGGAAAGATGCAGAAACAGTGGACTCCACATTTTCAGAGAGAAACGAGCTTAAAAACGACAAGACCTATACCTATGTCTATGACAAGAACGGAAACCTCACCCAGAAAACCCACATCACAACAGGAGAGATTACAACCTACACCTGGGACTATGAGAACAGATTGACTTCTGTGACAACAAAAGCCAGTAGCACAGCCACTGAAACCACAAGTGAGGTTTCCTACAAATACGATGTTTTTGGGAGAAGGATTCAGAAGAATGTGGATGATACGATCACCAACTATGTTTACGATAGAAGTAACATCCTCCTGGAGTTCAATGCTCAGAACGCAATGCAAGCCAAATACACCCACAGTGACAGGACCGATGAGGTGATGTTTATGGAACGACCAACGAGTCCCCATACTGATAACAGGTTTGCGAACCAGAGGTTTTACTACCACTATGACCGTTTGGGTTCAACAACAGAGATCACAAACGGGGACGGGGATGTTATCCAGAGATATATTTATGATTCTTTCGGAAACACCAGTCTTTACAATAAAGACGGAACAGCTATCACAGAATCAAGCACGGACTATCTGAAAAACCCATTCACATTCACAGGACGGGAGCGTGATCCTGAAACAGGGCTTCAGTACCACAGAGCCAGGTACTATGACACAATTGCGGGAAGGTGGATTTCTTCTGATCCCATTGGGTTTGATAGTGGGGATACTAATTTCTATAGGTATGTAGTAAATAATCCTTTTAACCTTGTTGATCCAGATGGCCTAATTGTTAGATCTTGTCGTCGCCCTACAGAGTTTACTGATCTAATTGACCATACATTTTTATGCGTTGAAATAAATGGAGAAATAGTTTGTAATGGTCAAACTTTTCCTGGAATACCAAGTAATGATAAGAAAGAAGATGCAGTAAGTTGTCGAGAAAGAAAACCTCCCTCGGAAGATAAACAAGAGTGTTTTGATAAGTGTGTACTTGAGGAGATTACAAAAGAAGAAAGACCTCCTTATCTTGAGATACTACCTCCTGATGGTGTCGGTTCACCTGCTGTAGGTATTGGTACCACTTGTCATAAATATGTATTAGATGTACTAGCTATATGTAGAGGTCGCTGTAGAAAATAATTATTTACAGGTTTATAATTTATTATAGGGAGTTTTACTTGAGTTTTAAATTACAAACTCAGATTAGGAGTTTTTTTGAGAAATTTTTTAAGATATTAGCTTTATTATTATTTGTGTATCTTGCAATGAACGTCTTTATTATAAATTATGGATCTTATAGGGCTACACTTCCTATTCATGATCGATCTTTTTTCTCGCCAGAACCATTCTTTCATATGTATTTATTTTTTTTATCTCCTATTCTATATTTAGGTGGCTTTTTTATTAAATTCATACTGCTTATACCTGCATTGATGGGTCACTATGTTTCTTCCCTGAATGATCCTCCAATGCTTCTGAAGCCTTTTGAAATATTTTATGTTTTTTATAGCAGCATATTAGAACTTTTCTTCCACACGGATATAGAGTATAGAAAACTGTGTTACTCATTTAAGTCATCCGGTATAATCGTTTTTGTTTTAACAGGATATTATACTTGGTTTACTATTTTTCCTTGTTTAATTAAGGAATTCTTGCCTAAAAGCCAAATCAATAATGAAATTTTCAAATAAGTGGAAAGATTTAATGAAAATAATTTGTAGATCTGTCTTGTTTCTATTGTGTGTGTGCATATTAGTTATTGGTGGTTTTTATGACTCTATATCAACTGATAGCACTAGGCTGTTGTCCATATTTCTTAAAATTGGGTTAGGCCCTGAATTTAGATTCATCAAAAAAGGTCATCTTATTCCTCCATTACATTTTGCTAACTCTATAGAGGCTATTCAATTACTAACAGAATATGGAGTACACATAAATGAGAAAGACAGAAAATATGGGCTGTCACCATTACATATAGCATCTTATAGAAAAAATTTAGAAGTTGTTAGATTTTTAACAGAGAATAAGGGAGATATAAATGCAAAAGATGCATTGGGTAGGACTCCATTATTTTTTTCTTTAGGAGATGAGTCTCTTGAATTACTAGAGTCTATGATTAAAATTGGAGCCAACATTAATGTAAAAGATTATGAAGGAAATACTCTTTTACATGAAGCAGTCAATCAAAAGAAACTCAAAACAGTCTCTTTTCTTATAAAAAATAAAGCCAATCCTAATATAAAAGATAATCAAGGTAGAACCCCTCTGGACATAGCAAAGATGAAGAAGTATGAGAATATTGTAAAAATTTTAAAAACCGCTTCTCAAAAGGAACAAGAACAATGAAAAAAAGTGTCAATTACCCTGTCATCTCTCCTGATACGGAGTTTGGTATGGGTTGGAGGTTTGAGGGCCTTCAAAAACTCACTGACCCCATGATGCGGGTGACAAGTTTCACTCATGATTCCACGGGACACATCACACAGATCATTGACTCAGATAACACCACCAGAAGTTTTGACTACGGACCGGACCACAGACTCCTTTCCCAGCTTGATAAATTGCAAAGGGCAAAAAACTATGGCTATGACAAGATGGGTAATGTGGTTCAGGTCATAAGACCTGATAATACCCAGGTGGAACTGGTTTCAAAGGTTACAAAACTGTCAAGTAAAAGCAGTGACTCCAATATGGTTGTCATTGACAATGACAGTAAGTTTTCAAACTTTATGGATTCCAATGGGAACACAACCAAAATAGACACCAATGCCTTTGGAGCAGTGATGAAGACCATAGACCCCATGCGGCAAACAGTGAGTTACGAAAGGGATGATGACAACAACGTCACACAAAGAACTGACAAAAGAGGAAACAATGTCACAAGGGGCTATGATGCCATGGGTAACCTGACTTCTTTCAGTGATGAACTTTCCAGGTCCTACAGCTATGGCTATATGACAAACCCGGAAGACAATTTTCACCAGATCACATCCAGCACTGACGGTGAGGGGAACAGGACAACCTACACCTACGATACCAAGGGAAATTTAACAAGAATCGCCATGCCAAACAGTCGTTCCACAAGCTTTACCTACACCGGTTACCTGATGACCTCCATGACCCGTACCGGTGACACTTCGGATGTCAGCAGTTATTTTGAACATGACTCAAACGGCAATGTCACAATTGTCAGGGATTCCGGAAGAAGAATTGTAAGCCAAAGAACCTATGACAATGCCGGTAATGTTCTGACAAGCACGGATGCCCTTGGAAACACCACCACTTACACCTATGATTCCATGAACAGGCTTGAAACCCAGACCGATGCCAGGGGGGGAGTAGTCACTTACGCCTATGACAACATGGGTAATTTGACTTCCATCACGGATGAAAGAAACCACATCACCTCTTTTGAGTACGACGGCATGGATCGACTGATTAAAGTCACAGACCCAAGGCTTTTCACTGAAGAGTTTGACTACGATGCCAACGGAAATCTTTTAGAAAAAACAGACAAAAACGAAAACATTATTACCAGTCAGTATGATGTCCTTAACAGGCTTGAAAATAATATCTTTCCCGATGGAACCTCGGAGTCTTTCACCTATGATCCCAATAACAACCTTCTCACGGCCACGGACTCGGACTCCGATCTCCTTTTTACTTATGATAATTCCAATCGCCTCACACAAGCCTCAACAGTCAATTCCCGAACTGTTCCCAACGTGAATATCACCTACACCTATGATGATAACGACAATATGAAATCCGTTCATGATTCTGTAACATCCTCAACAAAACAGATTCTCTATGACTATGATGACAGCAACAGGCTTATTAAAATGGGCCACAGTTCAGACACTGATCCTTCAGCTATCAGATTCACCTACAGTAAACTGGATCAAAGAATAAAAACCCTTTATCCCAACGGAGTGGTCAGCTCTTACCTCTACACCCCCGGAAAACCAAATCGTTTACGAACACTCACCCACAGCAAAACAACAACCCCTTTAAACGAGGACGGAACCCAAGGGGAAACCACAACAACAACCCACTCCTCTTTTACCTACTCCTACAATCTCAATGACTATGTGACAGGGCTTAGCACCACAAGGTCAGAGATCACTGTGAACTCCTCTCTGACCTATGGCTATGACACCACAAACCAGTTAACTTCAGCCACAAAACCACAGGGTACGGGTACTGAAACTTTTACTTATGACCTTTCTGGGAACAGATTAAGGCGTGACGCAGAAACAGTGGACTCCACATTTTCAGAGAGAAACGAGCTTAAAAACGACAAGACCTTTACTTACATCTATGACAAGAACGGAAACCTGACCAAAAAAACCCACATCACAACAGGAGAGATTACAACCTACACCTGGGATTATGAGAACAGATTGACTTCAGTGACAACAAAAGCCAGTAGCACAGCCACTGAAACCACAAGTGAGGTTTCCTACAAATACGATGTTTTTGGGAGAAGGATTCAGAAGAATGTGGATGACACGATCACCAACTATGTTTACGATAGAGGGAACATTCTCCTGGAGTTCAATGCCAGTAACATTCTTGAGGCCAAATATGTTCACAGTGACAGGACGGATGAAGTGATGATGATGGAAAGACCCAGGAGTCCCCATACCAGTGAGAGTTTTGCAAACCAGAGGTATTATTATCACCATGACCGTTTGGGTTCCACAACAGAGATTACAAACCTCATAGGGGATGTCATCCAGAGATATGTTTATGATTCTTTCGGAAACACCAGTCTTTACAACAAAGACGGAACGGCCATCACAGAATCAAGCACTGATTACCTAAAAAACCCATTCACATTCACAGGACGTGAACGTGATCCTGAAACAGGACTTCAGTACCACAGGGCCAGGTACTATGACACAATTGCTGGAAGGTGGATTTCTTCTGACCCCATAGAGTTTGACAGTGGGGATACGAACTTTTACAGGTATGTGGGGAATAATTCTCTGAATTATGCAGATCCTGAGGGTATTATTGGAACTGGTACTCTTATTTCGATAGGAATTGGTGTTGGTGTAGCTCTTGCTGCACTTTATATTGCTAGGGGTTTCTTTCAAAAAAAACTCCAAGAAAGAATTGATAAGTTTGATGAAGGTGGTTCATGTCCTCCAAAAGATCCAAATAATGAAAAAGAAATCGCAAGATTAAGACATAAAATTGACATTATAGACAGAAAATAAAGGAACTCAAAGAGTTCTTGTCAGGTGACAAGGATAAAGTACCTGTTTCTTAAAAATCTTAAAGAAAACAAGAGGTGCAGTTGAAAAAGAATAACGTGTTTTTGATAAATATAAAAAAATATTTTCTCAAACAACTGCTTTCTGATTGGAAAAAATCCTCTTTTATGTGGTCTTTATTTTTAACTCCTATACTTGAGGTGATTTTCTTGCCAATCCCATTTTTTTTATTTTCAATATATGGTAATTGTTCAAAAAACAATGTTATTTATACCGATACAATATCTAATACAATACTACATTTTCCATTATTCTTAACATCATTTTTTATAAAGAGTGTTATTTTCTGTATTTCTGCATTATTCATTGGCTGTTTATTTCTTAAATTTCCAAGAGGTAAACATATGTTTTTTGTTTTGGAACCCATGATGACAATTTTTATATCTTTTGCAAGTTTAATATATTTATTTTTTATTCCAAATGAAAAAATACCACCTGTAAACCAAATTTGGCGATTAATAATTTATGCTTTTGATTCTTGCAAATGAATACTGAGAACAGTTTATTATTTTAAATATATTGATCGTGTTTGAATTTTTCGGTTTTCCAATAAGAAAAACTCCTGAAAACTCAAACTGGATCGGTATAATTTAGATTTAATTTTTATGGAATTTTTAAAGAAAACAAGATATGCAGATAAAAAAGAATAATATTTTTTTTGATAAACATAAAAAAAATTTTTTAAAACCACTTTCAAACTGGAAAAAATCCTCTATTGTATGTTCTTTATTTTTAGCTCCTATTCTTGAACTGATGTCCATTCCAATATTTATTTTGGTTTTAATATATGAAGATTGTTCAGAAAATAGTATTTCTTTTAAAATAATGTCCTCTCCAATAGTGGCAATAATATTTTTTTCTAAGATTATTATTGGTTGTATTTTTGCATTATTTATAGGTTGTTTATTTCTTAAATTTCCAAGAGGTAAACATATGTTTTTTGTTTTGGAACCCATGATGACAATCTTTATATCTTCTGCCGCTTTAATATATTTATTTTTTATTCCAAATGGAAAAATACCACTTGCAATTCAAATTTGGCAATTAGTAATTCATACCTTTGAAGTTTGCACATAAACAACTGATGTGATAAATGAGTATATGTTTACTGGAGTCCATATATCTCTTCCCAAATGAAAAGGAATAAAAGGATTATATAAAATAGCAAGGAACGTAAATATAACAAACCAACCCTTGCTATAAATAGTTTTTTCAGTACTTCCTTCATATTCAGATGAGGCAAAAACAAGACTCGTTCCACATACGATAAGTCTTAGCAAAGTATAATATCCATAAGGGAGTGAAAAGAGAGCTAATAGCAAAAATCCCAACAGGAACTGTCCAAAAAGCCCAATGAAAAGATTTTTCTTCATTTTTAAAATTGAAGGGGAAAAAATACAAAATATCCCCACTCCTCTAAAATACGCTAAACAGATCAGAAAAAAAAGCAAGGCCGCCTGAAAGTTTGGGTTACGATTAAGGTTATCACAGTGACCCCTTTAAATCAAATTTCCAAACTTTGACTTGCAGGACTTTTCCCGTAAGATTTCATAAGACTTTATCGTGCCACCTGCTTCCGTTTGGGTTTTTGACATATCAAGGAGGATTTTCAGAAAACTTTATCAGTTTCAGAATCCAATTGCCTCAAAGTCCAACGGGCCAATTCCCCAAGACTTTGATGATCCACAAATTTTTTAACCTGGGGTTTTAGATTGATGAGTCTGTTGTTGGCAATGACAATCAGGGCATTGCGTTTAAGCCCCCGTCCACCGGCCCGGATCAAAGGGCTGTCTTTGAAAAATTTCATCAGTTTTTTATTGGAATTTTCGAGAATAAAACACAACTCTTTCTCCAACTCTTTATTTTCAGTTTTTTCAGAAACAGATTCAATCTGACCCCCATGAAGTTTGATATTCCAGGGGCAGACGTTTTGACAAATATCACAACCAAAAAACCAGGAGTCCATTTTTTGGCGGATTTCGGGGGGAGGGACTTTTTTACTTTCAATATTCCAGTAAGCAAGACACAAATTGGAATCCAGAACCCTTTCCGATCGGATGGCTCCCGTGGGACAGGCTTCCATACAGGCTGTGCAGGAACCACAAAGATCCTGAAAGGCCGGTGGAGGTTCAGGGCTTTTGAGACTTGAAAGGATTTCACCAATAAAAAAGAAACTGCCCTGTTTTGGATGAATCAGACAGGTGTTTTTTCCCACCCATCCCAGTCCCGCCTGGTGCCCGTAATCCCTTTCCAGCAGAGGAACAGCATCGGTGAAAGCCAAAAAAGTCTCTGTGGGAAAAGTTTCCTCAAGTTTTTTTATATAACTGAGGAGTTTTTCTTTAAACCAGAGGTGATAATCTTTTTGTCTGGCGTAAAGGGCTGTTTTAAGATTTTTAAAAAAGGGTTTTTTGTTTTCAGGTTTATTTTCAAATTTTGGAAAATAGGTTTCCTGGAAGACAAAAATGGATTTCATGGGTTTGAAGTGTTTTTCAGGCTCCCGGCGGGGGTTGGAGTTTTTCATGTAATCCATTCCCGCCTGCTGGCCTTTTTCAAGCCAACTCTGGTAGTGGTTGTAGCTTAAAGCTGTTTTCAGGGGAATGATCTCAAAATGCACAGCCCCACCGTCTCTGAGAATCTTTTTGGCACATTCAATAGTTGTTGTGGACACAGGTCCTTTTTTTGCTTTAAATGGGGGAGTGTCAAGTTTTAAACAACATCCCCAGTGGGAGGCTGTGGTCTCCATCCAAAAAAAACTCAGGAGCCGGGGTTTTCAGGTTTTAATTGCCGGTGGGGCTGTTCGGGATTTTTTATTGAAAAAGCAGGCCAGTGATATTGATGTGGTTACCGATGCCGGTCCCTCTGAGGTGGAAAGTCTTTTTGAAAAAACAGTGATGGTGGGTCGTCAGTTTGGTGTGTCAAGGGTGATTCTGGGAGGTCATGATATTGAAGTGGCCACTTTCCGTAAAGACGGCCCCTACCTGGATGGCCGGAGACCGGAATCCGTGGAGTTCTCATCAGCTAAAGAGGATGCCCTGAGAAGGGATTTTACCATAAATGCTCTGTTCTATGATTTGGAAAAGGACCAGGTTATTGATTATGTGGGAGGGCAAAAAGACCTGGAAAGTAAAATCATCCGCACAGTGGGGTCTCCTGAGCGGAGATTTCATGAAGACAAGCTGAGGATGTTACGGGCTTTGCGGTTTCACGCTCAATTGGGTTTTGACATTGATGAAAAAACTTTTGAAGCTGTAAAAAACCATTCTTCTTTGATCTCTCAGGTGTCCATGGAAAGAGTTCGCAATGAGTGGGAAAAGATTTTGGTTTCAAAATGTTTTTTATCCTGCCTTCAAAAAACCAGAGAGTCCGGCCTGTGGTCTGTTCTGTTTCCCCGGTGGAGTTTTCTTTTTCAGGATTACGAAAGGGTTTTTGGGGATTTTAAAACTTCTTCTATGAAAGGAATAACTCTATTGGGACCGGGCGATACGCATGCTGACATCATAAAAAAGTCCCATAGCAGGTGTGGATTGGAATCCGAAAACACGGAAAAGTTCTGGATTCTTTGGTTTTTAATTCACATTTTCCCTTTTGGTTCCAGAAAGCCGGAGTCTGAAAAATCCGGACTTTCTGAGGTTAGTGAAGCTAAACAACCAGAATTTTTTCAGGGAAATGAATTTGAACTCAAGAAAGAGGAATTTTCAAAAACTTCCTCCAATGAAAAACACAGTCAGTCCCCATTTGATGATAATAAGAAGGCTCTGATCAGCCAAATGAGAGTCTGGAAACTTTCAAAACAATTGATAAAAAAAGCGGTTTTTTGTTATCAGGGTTTGGGCTTACTGCAAAAAGCCGATAACTGGGAGCCGGTGGATATGGCTTTTTTTCTGGATCAGGATTATGGAGGGTTGGCCCTTGAAATTTATCAACGTCTTTGTCAGAAGTCCGTGACACAGGGTTTTTCTGAAAAAATCAAAAAAGCCAGGGCTTTTTTCAGGGAGGGAAGTTTACCAAAAGCTCTTGTCACAGGGAATGATTTGATCCAAAAAGGTTTTTCCGGTCCCGAACTGGCCCTGATTTTAAAAAAACTTTATCGAACACAGATTAAAGAGGGAATCATTGACAGGAAAGCCCTTTTAAAAATGCAGATGCAGTGCATTTAAAAGAGTCTTTCAATCCAACCGGTCTTTTCCCCCTGGAACCAGACCACATCAGCATCGGGACCAAAAGAGCGTTCGATCCTTTCAACCCAACTCATTTTTACATTACTTTCTGTATCCGCAACGGAAACAAAAAAATTGGGTGAAGAAGGGATGCAAGTGAGTTCGGGAAGACCTGCTGGGGTCCGATTTTCCTCATCATAGTTACATTCTCCATCAACAAATACGTCAGCTCCTATGGGACATATTCCCCCTTTTTCAACTGGGTTTGGTGCTGGCACTCCACTGATTTTTCTGATAAGAAGTTTTGCTGTTTTTTTGTCAGGAGGCCATGTTTTAAAAGTGACAATAACCCCTTCGGCTTTTGGTTTGGATCTGTTGTATTTTTTTTTGCCGGTTTTTTTCTTTGGGTTCAGTCGGGAAGCCGGTTTTCTTTTTTTTTTTTAAGGAACGGGTTTTTAAAACAAGTCTTTTGGTTCTATTTTTCTTTGATTTCCTCTGACTTTCGTTTTTTTTCTTCTTTTACCGGCTTTGTGGTTTGAACGATAAGTCAAAAAAACCGGTTTTTGCGAAAACTCCACTTTTTTTCTGTGAGAAAAATCCGGAAGACCACTTATTGTTTGCCTCTTTTTATCATCTTTTTGTTTTGGAAAATCTGAAAGTGAATTAAAAAAAGCTTGTGATACTGGGGATATGAAAAGTTGTGGTCATCTTGGGATTGGGAAACATCAGCGTGGAAACACAAAAGAGGCCAGAAGACTTTCAAAAAAAGCCTGTGATACTGGGGATAAAATTGCCTGTGGACAGCTAAAGGTTTTAAAAATAATGTCGAACAAAAACTTTTAATGGGTAAAGAGCAGACGATCCGGTTCGCAGGAATCTATAATAAAAGCCAATTCTTCATCCAGCATGATTTCAGAACAGAAACTTTTAATGGAAACTCCCTCCCAGTCATCACTACGGCCGAGAACCCAACTCTTATAATTGGAAATTTTGTTTTTCACTATAAACCCCGCCTCTTTGATTTTTTCAAGAAGGAGTGCTTTTTTTTCCTCATCAGGAGGCCATGTTTTGAAGGTGATAGTCAGATCTATGATTCCAAAGTTGGGGGAAGGGTTTCCTTCATCCGGGGAGGAAGACTGTGTGATAGTCCTGCTTTTGTTTTCTTTTTTGTTATTTTCATAGGAATCCCTTTGAACGGAAGGAGTGTTTTTGGAGGGCCACCTGTTGGTAGAGCAGCCAATACAACAGATTAAGGATAAAATAAGAATAAAGGAGATAAAATAAATCCGGTTCATTTGACCCCCTGAAGCCTGAGTTCGGGTTTTGAAAAAGCGATACAACTTAATTATTCGGATATTATACCGATTTATTTTATTTTTTCACTATTTTTTTATAAATTTTGGTTTTTAAAAAGATGGATTTATTTGGAATCCAGAGAATTTCATTATTTAAGAACAGAATGGGCTGGGATTGATAATCGTCACTTCTTTCCGGTACTGACTGTAAGTTTCAGTCCAAATTTCAGTGCTGATTGATTGGATAAAACTTCCATTCTGACAAATTGTATAGGAATCATAAGTTAAATAAAACTTCCGTGGAAAACAAAGAAAGAAAGAGCGGCCCACAAACTGCTGGCTATAAGGGCAGATGAGGGATTGTCTGTTGATACAAACATAACGGAAGAAAAAAGTAAGGATGATAAAAGCATGGTTTCTCCTTTTTTTACTTGTTGAACTTTACGCCCTTGGACCGCTTTGAAGTTTATGGATGTTTCTAAAAACATAAAAATCAATGGGTTTGGCGTTATGATCTTATTAAGAGCAAGAAGCGGGCCTGTTTTGGCTTCAGATATTGCTTAAAAGGGTTTCATTTTGGGAAAATAAAGGGTATTTAGGGCCAAATGACAAAAATTGTCCGACGGTGAATAGAAAATGAACTTTTTTTACAATGGGCTCTCAAAAACCCAGAGGGCGAAAAAAACTTATTTATGCGTGGGTTTGGACCCCAGGCCGGACCTCCTTCCGGAACCTCTGAGGGACCGGTCTGATGCCGTATTTGAATTTCTCAGGGAAATCATTGATCAAACAAGGGAATTTGTCTGCTGTTTCAAGCCCCAGATCGCTTATTTTGCGGCCTATGGGTTGGAGGAAACCCTTTTGCGGATCATTGAGTATATTCACAGGAGTTGCCCTGAAACCCCTGTAATCCTGGATGCCAAAAGAAATGATATCGGGGCCACCTCTGAAATGTACGCCATGGAGATCTTTGACCGCTACAAGGCCGATGCTGTCACATTGAATCCCTATATGGGGTGGGAGAGTGCGGAGGCTTTTGTAAAACACAGGGATAAGGGTGTTTTTATTCTTTGCCGCACTTCAAACCCAGGGGCCGGGGAGTTTCAGGATCTCAGGGTCGGGGGAGTTCCCTTCCACAGATTGGTGGCCCAAAGGGTTTTGGAAACTGGAATCAATATGAAAACGTGGGTCTGGTGGTCGGTGGCACGGCTCTTGACAAGCTTCGGGACTTGAGAGAGAGGTTTCCCGGGGCCTGGTTTCTTGTTCCGGGGTGGGGGCCCAGGGGGCTGATGGGGATTCAGTCATAAAATACGGGAGAAGTGGGGAAGTTGGCGGTTTGATTGTAAATTCTTCCAGGGCCATTCTCTATGCCGGAAAAGGATATGATTATGGAAAAAAGGCTGGACAGACAGCCAGGGATATGCAAATGAGAATGAAAATTTATTTTGAATAGGATGTTTTTATGAATCGTAGAATTTTTTAAAGCTCATAAGTGCGGTTTTTTTGTCCTTTCAGTTTGTTTTTTTAACAAAAAGAGCAAAGGCTGAAAAATCTGATGACAATCTTATTGATGAACAGGACACCCTGGCTAAAGCCATGCAGTATCGTCATGATGCCAGCAAGGCTTCGGCGGCAAGGACTGACAAAAAAGCCTTTTGTCACAATTGTTCAAAATACAATGTGTGTATGGATGGAGACGGGGCTTGTAAACCTTTAAAGGCCAAGGATCTTAAAAAAGCCGAGGCGGCTCCCTGTCAAATTTTTAAATCAAAAACTGTGGCCAGAAACGGCTGGTGTCTTTCCTGGGAGTCTAAATCCTGACCTGAATTTTCATAATTTTTACAATAAAATGATCAAAGGTTTTTTGAGAATTTCACAAAAAACACGACCTAAATCCATGGGGAGGATTTTATTCTTGAGTTTCAATCCGCTATCAATCACATTTAAAAAAACCATGACAACACTTTTAATGGTCCCTTTAAAGCAGGAATTGAATCATCTTATCAATGTTTTTGTGTCTGTTGGATGGGAATGTCAAAAGACACAGAGGCAGGGTTTTTGGTTTTGGCACTTTCCGGGCCAATCCCTTGTTCTGGCCATTGGGGGTTATGGGCAAAGTCAGTTTGAAACCCGGGCCCGTTTTTGTATTCGGCATTTGGGAAATATCAGACGTGTTTTTTGTCTGGGATCAGCAGGGGCCCTTCAACAGGGATTAAAACCAAAGGACCTTGTCTGTGCCACTCAGGTCATTCAATACAACCGACATCAAAATTCATTTTCAAATCCCGTTGTGTATGAAGCCTCAAGGGATGTGATAGAGGTTTTGGAAATGAAGGCAAAAAATCACTCTTTGTACTTTGGTCCCATTGTCAGTGTTGATGATGAGGTTGCCGATGATGACAGTAAAACCCGGATTTACAGGGATACAGGGGGAATGGCTGTGGCCTGGGAAGGACCGGGAGGGGGTCGGGCCGCCAAATTTTACGGACTTCCTTTTACTGAAATCAGAACCATTACGGATGAAGCCGGGGAGGATGTTCATCTGGAGTTTCAGGAAAACCTTCAGGGGGCCATGGAAAAACTTGGGGAACTTGTTGTGGATTTTCTTCATTGATGCAAAAAGGACCGGTTCCGTTCGGATTTTTGGCTGTGTCAAGAGAGGAAAAACCAAAAAATTCAAGCACAATCCGTATGGCTTTTTTAATCTTGATTTTAACAGTGGAAATTATTTAAAATCTGTGGGATGGGTCCTGTTTAACTCAGGCTGGATAGACAACTTGTGTTTGAAGTTTTATATTTTTTTCTGAAACCACCTGATTTTTCAAACAGGATCAGGATACAGATTTAAATTTTTGGTAGAACCCATGAAACCTGTTTTCAGTCTTATTGTTGCTTTTTCCATTCTTCAGATACTGATTTTTTACGACAAATCCAATCCGGCCCTGGAAAAAAAATATTTATCACTCCTATTAAATCCATGGGTTTGTTCACTTTTGGTTACGACTCAATGGTTTCCAGTTTGATGTGGGTCCGGGTGCTTCAGGATGCTGATGTCTGTGACCAGGCAGAGGAAAAACAACGTCTCCCCGGTCTTGGAACCGAGGATGTTCTCACAGAGGTTTTGGAAAGAGAACTCCCGGAGGCCAAGTGCAGTGAGGGTTGGGTTTATCAGATGCTGGATATAATCACTGAACTGACTCCTGATTTTTACGGAGCCTATTTGGACGGGGCCACGATGCTCAGTGTTGTCGTGGATGATCGGGTGGGGGCCCAGAAGCTTTTTGCCAAGGCGGTAAAAGATTTTCCCGATGATTGGCGGCTTCTTTACCGGGCCGCTTACCATGAACTTTTTGAAATGCAGAATCCGGATCGGGCGGCCCACCTTTTAAGACTTGCCGGAGAAAGGGGAGCCCCCCAGTGGGTGTACGCTCTTTCAGCTAAAATTTATTCAAAACTCGATCAGGCTGTTTTTTGCCAAGACCATTCTCGAAAGCGTTTTACGACGTAAGTCTGAAGGGGAAGCCATTGAAAGGGTCAGGACCCAGCTTAAGAAAGTGAACGAAATCCTTAAAAATGCTCAATAATTAAGCTAAATCAATGGATTTTTGACAGACTTTTGTCATTTATCTTGACGATTATCAATCTGAACCCATTTTATTTCTAAGTGGTTTGTCCTATAAATTTTTTCACATCTTCGACGCAGGAGTTTTTGATCCTATTCAGTACACGACGACGAAGGACTGGCTGGAAGCCAATTCGAGGAGGAGCAAATTGAATAGGGTCAAAAAAACAAGTCGAGGGTGAAAAAACATCCAGGGGTTTTAAAGTGAGTCAGGATTACTATGAAGTGTTGGGGGTGAATCGGCCTGCCAGCACTGATGAGATCAAAAAAGCCTATCGTCAACTGGCCCTTAAATACCATCCCGATAAAAACCCGGGGAATAAGAAGGCGGAAGAAAAATTCAAGGAAGCCGCCCGGGCCTATGAAGTCCTGGGAAATTCTGAAAAAAAAGGCAAAGTATGATCAATTTGGTCATGCGGCTTTTCAAAATAGTGGTGGTTTCGGTTCCCATGGTTTTGAAAATGTGGAAGATATTTTTTCAAGTTTTGGAGACATTTTTGGAGATTTTTTTGGAATGGGGGGGGGAAGAAGATCCCGTCGTTCGGCAGGTCCCCAGAGAGGGGCTGACCTCAGGTATATGCTGGAAGTGGAACTTGATGATGTTATTTCAGGGGTGGATAGACCCCTTGAGTTTGATACGGAGGAAACCTGTCATCGTTGCTCCGGTTTGGCTTCAGAACCGGGAACCAAGCCTGTTACCTGTAGCACTTGTGGAGGACGGGGTCAGGTGGTCAGCACCCAGGGGTTTTTCCAGATGTCCACCCCCTGTCCCCATTGCCGGGGGGGCGGACAAATCATTAAAAAACCCCTGCAAACAATGCCATGGATCCGGACGTAAAAAGGTGACCAAGAAAATCACAGTGACTGTTCCAAAGGGTGTGGAAACAGGGACCCTTCTCAGATTGTCCGGTAAAGGCGAAGGAGGTGTCAGGAACGGACCTTCCGGGGACCTGTATGTTGAGATCTATGTGCTTTCCCACAGTCAGTACAAGCGTCAGGGTCAGGATCTTTTTGGAAAAATTAAAATCTCTTACACTCAGATACTTTTGGGAACAGAAGTGGAGGTGGAAACTTTTGATGGCAAAAAATCAGTAAAGGTTCCCGAAGGGAGTCAACCTGGAAGCCTGTTGAGGCTTCAGAGATTGGGAGTTCCTGATTTACGCACAGAGGGTCGCGGAGACATTTGTTTGCGTCTTGAGGTGGAGTTTCCAAAAAAACTTAAAAAACGGAAAAAGAATTGCTCAGGGAGTTATCCGAGATTCGTAATGAAAAAGTGCCTGAAAAGGAAAAAAAAGGTTTTTTTAGATAGTTCCTTCTGGAGATGTCCAAAGCCAAAACTTGACAATCCGGAAAGCAGACACAATCTTAAAAAGTGTGTTGAACTCTGATTTTTAAAAGGAGAGAAAATGGGGAAAGTTATAGGAATTGATTTGGGAACAACAAACTCCTGTATTGCTGTGATGGAAGGCGGGGAGGCCAAAGTGATTGTCAATGAAGAGGGCAATCGAACCACTCCTTCAATTATTGCTTTTAAGGATAACGAAAAACTTGTGGGTCAGGTGGCCAAAAGACAGGCCGTGACAAATCCAGAAAATACCATTTATTCGGCAAAGAGATTTATTGGTCGTCGTTTTGATGAAGTTCAGGAGGAAATCAAACGCATTCCCTGTAAGATTATTAAAAAGGGAAACAATGACTGTGCCTTTAGTGTGACAGATGGAGGAAAAGAAAAAATAGTTTCACCTGAAGAGGTGGGGGCTGCTGTCTTGACCAAGCTTAAAAAAGTGGCGGAAGACTATCTCGGCCATGAGGTTTCTGATGCTGTTATCACTGTTCCGGCTTACTTTAATGATGCCCAGAGACAGGCCACAAAGGATGCCGGTAAAATTGCGGGCCTCAATGTCAAACGTATTATCAATGAACCGACGGCTGCCGCTCTGGCCTATGGTTCTGAGAAAAAGAAAGATGAAAAAATTGCTGTTTATGACCTCGGAGGGGGAACTTTTGATATTTCGGTTTTGGAAGTGGGTGACAATGTGGTTGAAGTTCGGGCCACCAACGGAGATACCCATCTGGGAGGGGACAATTTTGATGAACTGATTCTTGATTGGCTTATTGATGAATTCAAAAAAGACCAGGGAATTGATCTCAAGTCCGATAAGATGGCTCTTCAACGGATCAAGGAAGCCGCCGAAAAAGCAAAAATTGAACTCAGCTCCACTCAGGAAACAGAGATCAATCTTCCCTTCATCACTGCAGACAGCAGTGGCCCGAAACATTTAAATTTAAAACTCAGCAGAGCCAAATTTGATCAACTCACTGAAGGGCTTGTAAAACGCTCTCTTGGTCCCTGCAAGAAAGCCCTTGAAGATGCCGGTTGGAGTGTCAGTGACATTGATGAGATCATTCTTGTCGGTGGATCCACTCGTATTCCGGCCATACAGAAGGCTGTGACGGATTTTTTTGGAAAAGGTCCCAACAAGTCAGTCAACCCCGATGAGGTGGTGGCCCTTGGAGCGGCCATTCAGGAGGTGTTCTGGTTGGAGATGTCAAGGATGTCTTACTCTTGGACGTGACCCCCCTTTCTCTTGGGCTTGAAACACTGGGTGGAGTGATGACAAGACTTATTGAACGAAACACCACCATTCCCGTGAAAAAATCCCAGGTTTTTTCAACAGCGGCTGATAACCAGAGCAGTGTTCAGGTTCATATATTACAGGGCGAGAGGGAAATGTCCGCTGATAACAAATCCCTTGGAACTTTTGAACTTGTTGGTATTCCCCCTTCCCCCAGGGGTGTTCCCCAAATTGAGGTGACCTTTGATATTGATGTTAATGGAATTCTCAATGTTTCCGCCAAGGATCTTGGAACCGGTAAAGAACAGGCCATTCAGGTAAAAGCCAAGTCCGGTCTCAGTGATGATGAAATTGACCGCATGGTTAAAGAAGCCGAGGCTAATTCGGAATCAGATCGGGAGAAAAAAGAACAGATCATGCTTCGTAATGATCTTGACAGTTTGGTTTATCAAACTGAAAAAATGATTGCGGACAATAAAGATAAATTTAAGGATGAAACAGTCAGTGCCGCGAAACTTGCCATTGATCACGCCAAAAAGATTTCGATAAAAAGTAACGCAGATACAACAAAAGAGGAAATGAAGGCCGCTTTTGAAAAGCTGCAAAGTGCCGCCCAGGCTTTAAGTGCTGAGCTTTACAGTCAGCAGACAAAAACCTCCCCTAAAGACTCAGGAACAGAGGGTTCAGAAGAGGGTTCAGGGGAAAACACGGCCAACGCCAATGGCAGTGCCAAACCGGATGATACCATTGATGCTGACTTTAAGGATGTAAACTAAGACGTGGTTTATTCTATGTGGCCGTCAGGTCAGGCAGAGTACCCCGGGCTTGCCCGTGGGAATCTATAAATCTTTATTCAAAATCATAGGCCAGGGCCAGGCTCAGGTAATCAAAAGCCTCGCTGACACCCACACCGTATTCCAAAAGAATATTTATTCCCCTTGAACTTCCAAGCTCCCATTCTTCAGGAGACCATTCCAGGCCGAGAGCCACATGAAAGCTGGTGTAAAAATTAAGGGTGTTTTTTTGTAATCCAACGGGAAGGCCAAGATAAGGGGTGATTTTACCGAAATTACTGTTGACGTGTTTACTTATCAGGGGAGTGATATTTAAACCATAGGTGGAATATTCAATGAACTTTGCAAAAGTGAATCCTGTTCGAAGACCTATGGCGGGTTGCTCGTCAGTGTCCGGAAAGGGGACCCATTTAAAAAAAACACCCAGTTGGTAATCAATAGACCCCGCTCCGGCTTCAAACTGCAGTTCAGAATTTGGAATAAATCCACTGGAACCCAGAATATAGCGTCCGTTAAAGTTAAACCCCTTGGGAATATCAGTAATAATCTGGGTTTCGCCTAAAAGGCGGGTGTTTTGTCCCTGTCTGAGTTCCCCTGTGTCCATCAGACTAAAATAGGCAAAGGTTTTGGATGATAGAAACAGTAAAGATAAAACCATTAAAAGCCGCATAAAAAATCTCCTGTTTCCCCTGGTTTCAGGTCAGGCTGATCTGGACAAACTGATCTGGAGCAGGTCGAACTGCCTGGCAGAGACCTGAAAACCAAAGTGATACCAGTATTATGACAACAAAAAATTCAGTGGATATCAAGAAAATAGATTCCCAAGGGCAAGTCCGGGGCACTCTGCCTGACGATCACATAGAACCAAAATATTGTTATAGGACGATCCACCAGAGCTTGAAAGTTCACAAAACTATAGTAATCTCTAAAGAAATATTGTTAATTTACTGATTTTATTTAAATTTTTTGATATTCTCAGGGTTTGTTAAAAATAAAGAATAAAGTGGATCAGTTCTGTTGAATTTTTAAATTTCAACCTAATGGCGGCTGTAGCTCAGTTGGTAGAGCCCCGGATTGTGATTCCGGTCGTCGCGGGTTCGAGTCCCGTCAGTCGCCCCAAACCGGATCAGGCCAAAAGGCCAGAATCTGAAAAAGACAAAAATTTGTAAGTAGTTAAAATCACTAAAGAAGAGGAAATAGCTCAAGCCTCTTATTTCTGAATAATTCAGTTTATTTCCAAGTTTGCGGGATCGGTGCGGGATTTTTGCGGGATCGGTCTAAATTTTCTGACCGTGTTCTTCCCGACAAACCGGATGGGTGACGGGGTTTGAACGGGCTAAATGGGATTTCTGCGGACCTGATGCGGGGTTAGTGCGGGACTTTGCAGAGGTCCATTCTGATATTATACTGCACACTTTTTTATTCCAAAAAAGACACAACACCGATTCCTAATTCTTGTTTTTATTTTATATTTGAAGCTTCGTTACACTTCGCTTTAATAAATTGTCCTGCTTCCAGTCTGCAAAGCATCCCATTCCTTGCCCTCAATTCTCATGCCTTCCGGTCCTTCGGACACTCCAGGCATTCTAATTGCCGCTTACGCTTAACGGGCTAAGGCGACGCTCTTGCATCCTTCCAGCAGCATTTCTCTTTTTCCCCTTCCCTTTCGGGGGGGGGGGGGGCTCGGTTGAGCCCCCCGAAAGGAGGGGGAATTTTTTTAATAACGCAAAAACCATAAAGGAGGAATGCAATGAACATTTACGATGCCATCAAAATTCTGGGAATTACCGATTTAGAGGAAATCACCCAAGAAGACGCTAAGAAAGCCTACAGGAAAGCCTCAAGAAAGTATCATCCTGATTGTAACCCTTCAGGGGATGAGATGATGAAACTTGTCAATGAGGCCAATTCTGTCCTTGAAGATGCCAGGTATCCCATTTCTGTCAACTCTGATGACAATTATGACTATGGATCAGAAATCAACTCAGCCCTCAACGCTATAAACAACCTCCAGGGTTTATTTATAGAAGTCTGCGGGGCTTGGGTCTGGGTTGGAGGAGAGACAAAGGTCCATAAGGGTATATTGAAATCCCAAGGGTTTCTATTCTCAGGCAATAAAAAGATGTGGTACTTCCGGCCAAAATCAAAAAAACATTTCTTTAAAGGAAAAAGTAAGTATTCCATTGATGAAATCCGGTCTAAGTACGGAACTCAGAAAGTAGAGAGTAAAAATAAACACCATTATGCTTTAAAGGCCCACGCTTAACGTGGGTCTTTTTTTAAGAAAGATCATTTATTTTGAAAGGAGTAACAGATTATGAATAAAAATAAAAATTTAATCACCATAAAAAACGATCAATTAAGAAAGAGAGTTCCACTTGTCCCCATGCCCCACCGGTTTATGATGACAGGTTCTATTGCCTCTCTTCCTGAAAAAAAACTCACATCCTTGTTTTCCAAGGTCGTGAATTTTAATGACTTTAATGAAGACAATGATCCCCACGGGGAGCATGACTTTGGAACCATCTTCCAGGATGGAGAAAAGTATTTCTGGAAAATCGACTACTACGACAAGGATTATAAATTTCATGAAGAGGATGGAAACAGAGTCATCACATTGATGCACGCCAGGGATTATTAAGGAAACTCAAAAGTGGCCGCAAAAGCAGGCGGCCACTTTTTTTCCAAGTCCAGGATGATATTTCTGAAGCCACTTTTGTTTTTCAACAATCAATCATTGAAAAAAATTTGTCTTCCGGTTCAACTTTTGTGACATGACCAAGGTCTTTAGGTAGTTGGGTTTCCATTCTTTCAGAATAAAATACAATGAACCTTGAAAAATCGAGTTCAAAATCCATAAAACCCTTTAGATTGTTAAAATTTAGATTGTCAAAAAATATTCCTTTATTTTTTTTGTTCTCTTTGTTGAGACATTTCTTATTTTGGAATCTTTAATTTCAGATTCCAAATACTTCTTAAAATTCTCAAAAATGTTGTAATCAATTGTCATGGGTTCAAGTTTCCGGGATTTTTTCCGGGGATTCAAGTTTTTTGTGAAATTTTACCGATAAGTCAGTATGAAATTTCCCCTCTTTCTTATTATTTCTTTTTTTGTTTTCCCCGTTTTTGGAAAATCCAGGAGTGAATATAAAAAAGCCTGTGAGGGTGGAAATATGAATGGTTGTACTGTCCTTGGGCATTTGGAAAAGGAACAGGGAAACAAAAACCTGGCGAGAAGACTTTACAAAAAAGCCTGTGAAGGTGGGGAAATGGATGGTTGTAAACACCTAAAAGTCCTAAACCGAAAGTCCAAAAAGCATTAAGTGGTGCTGATAAGGAAAGATTATGTTTCATTTCCAAAAGAAAAAAACTAAAAGACACGGACTCAATTCAAAAAAAGCTTCAGGAAAAGATACGAAACAGTGAAGAAAATAAAAATTCACAATACTTTTTTCCCACTGTTGACAGAGCGGAAATGAGAAGTCGTTGGGATATGCAGGAGACCCCTCCCGATATTCTTATTACAAATTACAGTATGCTTAGTATTATGATGATGAGAGAAATTGATGAACCTATTTTTGAAAAAACCAAAAAATGGCTTCAAAACAAAGATCATATCTTTCATTTGATTGTGGATGAACTCCATTTGTACAGGGGAACTGCCGGGGCTGAAGTGGCTTACCTCATAAGACTTCTGCTTTACAGGTTGGGACTGTCCCCTGACAGTCCACAGTTAAGAATTATGGCCTCCAGTGCCTCTCTGGATCCAAAAAAGGAAGGGAGTTTAAAGTTTTTAAAGGATTTTTTTGGGGTGGAATGGAATTCCGATCAGATCATCCAAGGGGCTTTTGAAAAGGAGGATAGGAATGTTGTTAATTCCCAGAAGGTAGATAAAACAGAAAATCATTTAAATTCCCTGTCTGAACAAAATGGAGATACCTCTCACTTTGTTTCTGTTTTTCTGGAGGAATTTAAAAACTATCCCGAAACAACAGAAGCTTCATCAGACAAGGATTTTATCAATCGGCTTTTGAAAAAAACAAAAATAGAAGATAAAGAAAAACTTTTTTCCCGCATCAAATCCCATATTTTAAAGGCATATAAATACAACCAGTCAGAGAACAAACGAAACACCCTTTCCCTGTCCGAACTTTCAAATAATATCTTTAATAGCAATAACAACATAAATCCTTTATCAGGGGAGAGAGAGGACAAGAACAGTGCGACAACCGCCTTAAGGGGTTTGTTTTGTTTTTTGCATAATAAACGTGAAGAATTTAAAAAATTGAATATAATATTACCATCTTTTCGTTTTCATTTGTTTTTCCGCAACATTGATGGTCTTTGGGCCTGTGCTGATCCTGGATGTTCCAGTCATCAATCCGAACAACAGGATAAAATTAAATTTCCTGACAAGGGCAAAAATGAAGATTCCACAAAAAAACAAAGAAACGATCCCACGGGCCAATTGTTCATGAGTGACCCTCCCTTAACCTGCGATAAACAACACCGAGTCTTTGAAAATCTTTGCTGTGAGCAATGCGAAACCCTTTTTTTTGGAGGAATCCGGTGGGAAAAAGATCAAGAACTTGAACTTTTACAGGTTTCGGACAACATTGAAAAAATACCTGATGAACACATCACCCCTTTTATCGAGAAAAGAAGTTATGAAGAGTACGTTTTGTTTTGGCCCTTTTCTGAAATCAATGATGAAGTAAAAGACAAAACCTGGACCCAACCCCTGATTGAAGAGGTAAACACAAAACCAAGTCTCAAAAACAAACCAAAAGCCTCCTGGAAAGAAGCCACTTTAAACAAAAAAACAGGAAAAATAAATCCTGGATGGGAAGAGGAAAATAACAGCGTAAAGGGTTATTTGTTTTCAATATCAAAAGACAAAAAACAGTCAATGGCCCTGGCCTCTATCTGCCCATCCTGTGCCACGGATTACAAACCAAAAAAAATGAAGAGCCCCATCAGGGGGTTTAGAACGGGATTTTCAAAAATTATACAGATTCTTTCAAAGGAGTTGTTTTATCATCTGGATGAAAGAAAACTTATTGTCTTCTCTGACAGCAGGGAGGAAGCCGCAAGAACAGCCAACGGGGTGGAAAGAAGCCACTACCAGGATTTAATCAGGGAAATCATCCATAATGAATTACGGCTCACGGCCCGTGGACTCCCCGCTCTTTTATCAGATATAGAAAATCACGGAATTCTTAAAAGTGAAGATGCCGAAAAGTATAACAAGGAACATCCGGGAAGTTTTGAAAGATTGAAGGATAAAAGAAAAACCATTGAAAATTTTGAAAAACTCTTTAAACAACACCTGGATCCATCGAAAGAATTAAAGGAAAAAGCAGAAAAATATAAAAAATATTTAGAAGACATCAAAAGAATGAAGGGAACAGGCATTGTCCCTCTTCGGATATTGTTTGAGGATGATACAGATGAATCTCTGATTCTCAGATTGAAAAATATGGGAGTCAATCCCGCCGGGAACTCCAAAGACAGAATTAAAGACGATGAAGGAAAATCATGGGAAGGAAAATCATGGACTGATCTGTTTGATTTTTCTTCAAAAGAAAAAATATGGCAAGAAAGCATTAACACTACTCTTAAGGAGAAAAGAGGGGATTTTAGAAAAAAAATCAGCGAAGAGGTGTTTGGTCTTCTGTTTCAGAGGCTTTACTTCAGTTTTGAATCCTCCGGTCTGGGTTTTGTCTGTATCAACCTGGATGATAAAAAAATAGATTCCCACGGGCAAGCCCGTGGTCCTTACTGTTACAGCTTCATACAAAGCTGACCTCTGAATCCTGCTGTCCCTGATGCTCAACATATCGCTTTATCACTTCTTCATCCATGCCGACGCTACTGACAAAGTAGCCTGGCGACCATACAACATTTTCTTTCCAATAAACCTTATTTAACCACTTGAAATATTTCCTTAAATAAGACGACGATTGGCTTTTTAAACGACTCATCACAGAAGAAATGCTGTACTTTGGTGGAACAACCATCACCATATGCAAATGATCTTTGTCAAAGCCAATCATCTCCACCGTTACGCCAGGCATACTTCTCAGTAGCTTTGGCATTATCTTACGAATGTAACTACATACAGCAGGATTCAGTATCCGACGGCGATACTTGCAAACCCATACAATATGATACTGAAGTTGATAAACACTATGAGATGACTTTATAACATCCATGCTCTATCTTAGCATGGTTTGCAAGTATCACTCGTCGGGTTCATTCACCCCCGGGCAAGCCCGGGGTACTCTGTTTCGGATAGCCCACTGGGCTATCCTTCACCACATAGAAAAAGAGATAAGCTCCGTTTTTAAACCTCTTCAGGTTTCAGGGGTGAAAACTGACGGAAATTCAGAAACATCGTCAGTTTTTGAATCTTCCACCTCGGTGAATGTCATCAAGGAGATTTGCAATGGTTTTATAAGAATTTTGGGAGATACCTGGCGGCGTGAAACTGCAAAAAATAAAAATAATTTTTCCATTAAAGAAGCAAACTCTATCAATGAAATAAACAAAAGAATAAGAAAATATATCGAAAAATGTGCTGAAACTCACAATCTTGACAAAGACAAACTGAAAAAATTGATTTTCAAATTGGTCACCGATGAGAATTTTGGAGGTCACAGAAAAGCCATTCTTGAATCCAAAAATCTCTTTGTTAAGTTATCAGAATCAGAAGATCCTTTCTGGAAATGCTCCAATTGCTCAAGACCCCACCTGCACAAAAACGGAAGAGTATGTAGCTATAGGTATTGTTTTTCTGAACTACCTGATGAACCTTCGGGAAAATGCCGGGATTTGTGGAATAACAATTACTACTCCCAACCTTCCGATAGAAAAAGAGAACCTTTCCGGCTTCACTGTGAAGAATTATCAGCTCAGAGTGATGATCCCGCCGAAAGACAGAGACATTTTCGTGATCTGGTTATTGGTGAAAAAATCAGAAAAGTGGAGGAAATCGACATCCTCAGTGTGACAACAACAATGGAAGTGGGGGTGGACATTGGTTCCCTTGAATCGGTGTTTCTGGCCAATATGCCACCTCAAAGATTCAATTACCAACAGAGAGTGGGACGGGCCGGAAGGGGTGAAGGTGAAATCTTTTCCCTGGCCATGACTTTATGCAGAGGGAACAGTTTTGATAATTTTTACTTCAAATATCCCGATAAAATGCTCAATGAAGCCCCACCTGTTCCTTTTTTGTCCATTGACCGGAAAAAGATCGCAGAACGGCTTGTCATAAAAGAAGTGCTGAGAAAGGTTTTTAAAGAAGCCAGGTTTTCAGACAAAAACAATTCAGGTCGCCCGGACACTCATGGTGAATTTGGAAATTTGGAAAACTGGAAAGAAAACAAAAATAATATTCAGGAAAAAATCAAAAATGGACTGAAAGATTTTAATAAAGAAAGGCGTTGTTGCACATAGAGAATTGAGATGAGAGTTTCCTATAGTATTTGAGATCAAAGAGCGGAAGGGACAGTCATTTGGTTGAGGATTTTAGATTTTATAAAGACCTCCATGGCCTGATTCGTAAAATTCCTTGAACTGAGCTTTTCTCCAAGGAGTTGTTTGAAACGATACATGGCTGTCTCGGCAATAGACCGACGACTGTAACCACTCTCCTTTTTCCATTTCCTTTTTCCCCCTTTGCGAATAGAACGAATCACTTCATCCCTCTGCTTTGGAGGAGACTTGTTATTGCCATGTTTCCCGATCCTGGCCCCCTTCCTGGGTGGAATCAAAGCCACAATATCGTTTCTCTGGCAATGATCCCAACAATCCCCGCAATCATAGGCCCCATCAGCACTGATCCGGGAAACATGATCCTCAAGACCATCGACCAGGTCCTCAAAAACCTCTGAATCCTTAAAGGAATTGTCCGTTAAACAGGTTGATAAAATCTCTCCAGTTTCCTCATCAAGACATAAATGAAGTTTCCTCCAGGTCCTTCTCTTTGCATAGCCGTGCTGACGAACCTTCCACTCCCCCTCTCCGAAAACCTTCAAACCCGTAGAGTCAATGACGGCATGAACAGGCTCTTTTGATTTGACTTTACCAAGGTCTATGGAACATTTTCTTAAACGACGACTCAAGGTGGAATAATCGGGAACAGGCAGAGAGACTCCCATGAGTTTTAACAGACTTTCGGTAAATCCCTGGACTGAGCGAAGAGTCAGGCCAAAGTGGAAACGGATCAGGGAAATAGCTTTAATGGCTGTGTCTGAGTAGACGGGTTGAAAGCCCCGACCACCCTCAGAATTTGCAAACCAATCATTTTTTACATCTTTTGAGAACCAAAAAGTGATGGAACCCCGTTTAATGAGTTCCTTGTTGTAGGGTTTCCAGTTAATCTTTTTAAGACGCTTTCCCATAAAAACCATCCTTGGTATTTGGTTGAAGTTTAAGACGCTTTCCCATAAAGCCATCCTTGGTTGTTTAAGTTTTGTTTTTAAATTGACTTTAAACTATGGGGAGGCGTTTTTTTATGTTATTTTTGCTGCCTGGACTTTGGTGAAACTCATTGCTTTATGTGCAACAACGCCATAAAGAAATATTGGATAAGATTATCCATCAAATAACATTTGGTATTGACGGGATGGGTTCTGGTGAAATTAAAAAGTTTATTCAGGAAGAGCTTTTTGAAAAAATCAATGATGCCACCAAAGACCAGGCAGAAAACACAGGCTTAGCTGAATCCCTGGCTGAAAAAAATCTTTTACCCATGTTTGGAATGCCTTCCCGTATTCGTTGTCTTTATCATGGAAAAAAAATAATGAGTATAAAATCATTGACAGGGATTTGGATCTGGCTATCACTGAATTCGCACCCGGAGCCCAAAAAACAAAGGACAAAAGAATCCACACGGCCATAGGCTTTACTTCCCCTTTGTATTCTAAAGGTGGAAAAACCAAAACCGAAGATCCCATTCAAGAAAGGCAATGGCTTTTTCGCTGTGGAAAATGCCAAGTTACTAAATCATATCAAGAAGAACCTTCTACAAAATGCCATAATTGTGGATATGACGATAACAAAAATTCTTTTGAATATATCATTCCAAAAGCTTTCAGAACTGATTTTTCATGGGGAAAGGATGCCGAGGAAGTGGATCAGCCTCCCTTTTATGGATCAGGGAGTTTTATTGAACTTGGAGATGAACCTAGAGAATGGAAAAATGACAATTACCAATATGCCTCAGTGGAAGATGGTCGGGTGTTTCTAATCAATGACAACAGTAAAAACTTCTTCCGAGGTTCTATTGGAAAATTTAAAGGATTGGAAAATCAATGGATTATAGATAATTATGAAAATTTTGTAAAAAACCCTGAAAATTCCAAATTCATATCTGATGAAGCAGCAATGGAAGTGGCTTTGGCTTCAAAAAAACAAACAGAGATCTTTAGCATCAAACATGATAAAATTCCAGAAGACCTTGATCTGGATTACTACAAAAAAGATTCAGCCATGAAAGGGGCTTATTATTCCGCCGCTTTTATCATAAGAACTCTTGTTGCAGAAACACTGGATATTAACCCGGAGGAACTTGAAATAGGAAATATCATTGGAACCACAGTGGATCAAAAAAAAGGAGGGGAGATCAGAATCGATGACAGTCTGCCTAACGGGGCCGGGTTTTCCACCTGGATAAGGGAAAATATTTCAGATATTTTGAAGAAAATAGGTTCTGAAAGCAGTGACAGTGCCTTTATAAAAAAACTTTACTCTGAGGAACATCAGAAGGATTGCAAATCCTCCTGTCACTTCTGTTTGAAAGCTTATCGTAATATCAATTATCACGGACTTCTGGACTGGCGACTTGGAATATCTCTTCTCAAAAGTTTTATTGACAGGAATTACAAAGCCGGACTGGACGGTAACTTCCAGGAACCAGAATTAAAAGGTTGGGAAAAAAACGCGAAATCATTAAGAGATAAATTCTGTGAAAACTTTCCAGCGTGTTCTCCAACAAGTTTTGGAAAACTTTCCGGTTTTTCCATCAATGGAAAGGATGTTATTATTCTCCATCCCTTTTGGTCCAAAGATGCCTCATTAGTCAAAAATCCTGTCAATGGCAATGAATGCAGATTCATTGATACATTTAACTTATTAAGAAGACCCAGTTTTGTTTACAAAGAAATGATAAATTTAGATAAATGACAGATTGTCAAAATGCAGATGAAATTTAATGCCTATCTAAAAAGCCTACCAAATAGAAGTATAGGTGATTGAGATAATTATAAAAAACAGGCAGCTTATCTGGCACAGAAAATAAAACCCTCAAACGCAATACCAACGAGGAAATGGCCAGATTTCTTGGTAGGCTTTTTAGATAGGCATTTGAAATTCTGTTATGAAAACACGACTTGACCAGGCAAGCCATTTCTGATTTATTGTAATGGAATTATTGTTTTAATCAGTTGTCCTTCACCCCTACCTGAGAGCTTGAAAAATGCCATCAAAGAAAATTCCTGAAAAAAGAAAACAACAGGCCCACAACGCCCTTTTCAACGAAACTTTTCTCAATGAAAGGTATTGCCTGGATATTTTTCGACTCGTCTTCACCCCTCTGGAATTTAAACTCTTCAACTGGAAAACACTCAAACCTGAAATGACTGTCTTCACCGATGAACAGGGCAATGAACGGAGAATTGATCTTTTGTTTTCCGTCCAGATCAAAGGTTCAAAAAAACGGGTCCGTATTTTTTTCCTCCTTGAACACAAAAGCCATCAGGACCCCCAATTGCTTCGGCAGGTTCTGGGGTATCAAACCTGTATTTACAATCGCTGGAATTATCCGGTGATTCCCATCCTTGTCTATCACGGACGACAAAAACACTGGAAAGGGCCATTGAATTTCCAGGACTCCCTGGAAGGCTTGACTCCTGTTTTGAAACAAAAATTTGGGAAAAACATTCTCAATTTTCGTTGTAAGTTGTTGAATATCCATGATATTGACCTGTATCGTGGGTTGGGCAAAAATTTGATTTCCAGACCGATTTTGCTTATAATGGGAAATATCTGGAAGCTTCGACGGGAAACCATTGCAAAGTTGTTTCAGATGGGTACAACTCTGGATGAAAAAGACCAGAGGTTTTTGGTTCAGAAGGCGGTGGATTATATTCGTCGGAATGATCCAAATTTCAGTTTAAAGGTACTCAGTGAGATTGAAAAAGAGAGCATAGAGGAGGAGCAGAGGCTTATGTCAGCATTACAATGTTCATTGGATGAGGCCAGAATGGAAGGCATGGAAAAGGGCATGGAAAAGGGCATGGAAAAAGGCCGGGAAGAAACTCTCAAAAAGACGGCCTTGATGATGCTCAGGGAAAAAGTGGAAGTTTCTTTTATTTCCAAAGTGACCAGTCTGTCCGAAGAACAGATACGAAAACTTGGGACAAAGAACAGTCACAAGTCCTGATCTCATAATTTGCAGGCTTTTTTGCCATTCATCTGGGATTTTTCCAGAACTCGTTATCAGTATAGAGCGGGGTAAACCTGTTCTTCATTTCCCGGAAAACCAGGTGACACAATGACCAAAATCCAATCTGAAGCACAGCTTGAGGAAAGCCTGATCCAACGCCTTGTTGGTTTGGGTTATGATCGTGTGACAATTCTTAATGGTGATGATCTGTGTGCCAATCTTAAAACCCAGTTGGAAAAACATAATAATATCACATTAAGCGATCAGGAGTTTTCCAGAATTTTGAATCAGTTGGATAAAGGGAGTGTGTTTGATAAAGCCAAAATCCTTCGTGAACCAAAAATCCTTGTTCAAAAAGACAATGGGGATCCTCTTTATTTGAATCTGCTAAACAGGGAACACTGGTGCCAAAACCAATATCAGGTCACAAATCAGGTAAATATCAAAGGCCATTACAAAACCCGCTATGATGTGACACTTTTGATAAACGGCTTGCCCCTGGCACAGATAGAACTGAAACGGCGGGGAATGGAACTCAAGGAAGCCTTTAATCAGGTGAACCGCTATCAACGTCATTCCTATTGGGCGGAAAGTGGATTGTTTCAGTATGTGCAGATTTTTGTGATCTCCAACGGAGTCAATACAAAATACTATGCCAACAACCGCAATCAGGATTTTAAACAGACATTTTTCTGGTCAGATAAGGACAATAAATCCATCAAAGGACTCAATGCTTTTACGGATACATTTCTGGAAAGATGTCATCTGTCAAAAATGATCTGCAAGTACATTGTCCTCCATGAAAGCAATAAAATCCCAATGGTGTTACGCTCCTATCAATACTATGCTGTGGAAGCCATCCTGGATCGGGTAAAGACAGGACGTAAGAATGGTTATATCTCTGGCACGCCACAGGATCAGGAAAAACTCTGACCAGCTTCAAGGCCGCACAGGTGTTGATTGAATTGCCAAAAGTCGAAAAGATTATCTTTGTTGTGGATCGTGCAGACCTGGACTATCAGACAACAAAAGAATTTAACTATTTCAGTCCAAAGTGTGTTGACGGAACAAACAATACAAAAACTCTTGTGAAACAAATGTCAAGTGACAGAAAACTCATTGTCACGACAATCCAAAAGCTAAACACAGCAATCACCCGTGACAGGTATGAAAAATCTTTAGATGAGATCAAAGATAAACGTGTGGTTTTTATTTTTGATGAATGTCATAGATCACAATTTGGCGACACCCATAAACGGATTGTAAAGTTTTTCAGTAAAGCCCAGATGTTTGGATTTACAGGGACTCCAATCCTTGCGGAAAACGCCATAGGCAAACGAACGACTGCGGATTTATTTGATACCTGCCTGCATAAATATTTGATTGTCAATGCCATTGCCGATGAAAACGTGCTGAGGTTTTCAGTTGAGTATTGGGGGAAATTAAGACGTAAGGACGGCTCTCTCATTGATGATGAAGTTGCTGCCGGAATTGATACAAAAGAAGCCCTGACTCCTTACTGCTTGAGGGGAGGGTTTAATTTTTCGGTCAAAGTGGCTTCATTGGCGTAACCATTATCTGTATTATCACTCTTTACGGTGAAGGAATATTGTCTAAGCTCAGGAGTGTCTATCGTATCCAAAGAGCTTGATGTTAGCATCTCAATACTGATGCTTTCATTTTCATTCTTACGAATGGAGGCATTAATAATCCTACCAATTGTTTTTGGCCTTTGGAGAATATGACGGATATTTGTCACAATAATTCATTCCGAAAGACAGTCAGGTCAAAGCTCTCTGACTCTTATACCGATCCGGTTTGAGTTTTCAGGGTTTTTCCCTATTGGAAAACCGGAAAATTCAAACCGGAACAGTATAAGTTGGTATCGGGTCAGATTTTTTGTAATTTTTACATAGAGAGAAAAAATTCTTTATCCAAATCGGAAAATGTGCTAAAACAATCATAATTTTTAACACTCACACATAGTTTTAATGTGGTTCATGAAAAAAAATAAAAATGATAAAAATGGATCGACAATGAAATTTACTTTTCTTGTTTTTTTGGGAAACAACAAACCCTCGCCCACAGGAGGAGGTTATTTTAAGGTGTCATATAAATCTTTTCGTGTATTTTTCGTAATTTGTTTGTGCCTGTTATTTCCTTTTAACAGTTTTGCCGGAAGAATAATTGATTTCAGAAAAATCCGTGAAGCCTATGAGCGATGGACCAATCCTTCTACCAATCTTTCTGATGATTTTATGGTATCTTCCTATGCAAATCAAAATCCGAATACAATAGGGAAACTAAGAGCTTTATTAAAAATAAATGGTGAGGACTTTCTTCCTGAAGATGCAAGCAGGCAGGAAGTTTTTGAGAACTTCAGAGATGTGTTCAAACGAACTGATAAAGGCACGGATTTACATACTGAATACACAGAAGTGATATTCAGTTCCTGGGAGGATGTGGAGTTCAGAGGATTTATCCTTGACTCCATTACAGGAGAGGATCTTTATGAACCGGATTTTCTTCTCAAGTGGTGGAAAGAGGCAAAGGCTGTGGGAGGAGTTGAGTCCAGACTGAATGAATACACTGAAGCAAGTTTGAATAGAATTAAAACTACAAGGGAGCCTGATCCCTTTATGGATGCCGCTTTTCTGGCAGCTAATGAGAATGAAGATTTTAGATGGGCTTGGAATTTATCCATGAGAGGCATTGAGGGCATTGATGATGATACAGGGGTTAAGATTCTGTGGGATGTTCAAGCATTCAGGCAGGATTACGACGATGTATAAATTAAAAAAAGCGTCAATGACTGTTTTCAAATCCTTTTTTATCGGGATTCTTTTGTTTTTTTTAAATTCCACAGCTTTTGGAGGTCTTGGGGACTTGCCGACAGTCCTAAACAGAATCCTCAGTGACTTGAGAATTAATACAGAGACACTCTCTCCCTATAACATCCGGTTTTTAGAGGATTCCCTGGAGCAAAAGCCTTCATGGATGCTTAAAAACAAGAAGGCACGGAAAGCTATTTTTGGAATTCCTTCCTCCAAAGTGGATGAAGCTTATCGAAAACTTTTTTATTCTCGTCTTGATCCCCACTCCGACGAGGAAATGTTAAAGTTTTTTGAAGCATTGGAAGATTATCAACTTTCTATTCATAATCAATTGTTAGGAAGAAGAGGGGGGGCTTTTTCCAGTTCTTCCAAAAAAATACAACATCATATCAGTGCCTGGAAGAAAGCCACACGGGGAATCCTGTATGCCATTGACAACGGTGACTTTAATATTTCATTAAGTGACTTTCATGCCCTTCGTGCCAATCACGTCAGTGAAGTCTTGAAGGAACCCAATTTGGCATTCACCAACCAAACGAGATTAACTATAATGCTTCAAGAACTTTTGAATATCTTTCAGGCAACAAGTAAACAAACAACCCAAAGAGTTTCAACAAAAAATGTGGACCCTTCTGGAATAGTGGATATTTCTGAAATGGTGGATTCCGCTATTATAAATGGGAATTACAATAGAGCCCTTGAAATTGTAAACTCTCTGCCTAAAAGAGAGGATACCCACATGAAAGCCATAGAAAGAACATTTTTAAGCCCCTTTTACAAACCATCATCTGAAGCAGTCATACTTTTTAAAATAGCTGCTTTTAGGGGTCCTGTTGCTTTTAGTGGTCCTATATTAGAAAATGCAAATCTGATTTTAAGACTTTGGACTTCAGGAATTGGGGAACACCAATCAATTATTAGAATTACACTTAAATTGAAATTTGCTATTGCTATCAGAAAGGCGGGGGTTTCTCCTGAAGAATTTTCATTTCGTACCACTGGTAATAATAGTATGGCTATTTCTTCTGAAAAAGCAGGCGAGGCGTACAGGTATCTGGGAGAAGATGAGTTTTTTAAGGCTTTAAACGAAGCTTCTATGGAAAGTGAAGGAATAACATCTCTTATTCAAGACGTACTAAAACCGCTTGATTCAGGGTTTCAACAGGGACCTCTCCATTAACTTTATCGGTACGGACTTTTTGAAAAATGGTTACGGGGACCAGTTTTAAATGATGTCAATAGTGATCTTCCCCCGAAAAACGGACACGAGATTTATCTTTAAAGCCACCATAAAGACCGGAATCTCAACTAACAAGGTCAATACATGATTTGAAAGAGGCTTAAGTTTACACACAGTTACAGTGCTGTGTAAAAAATACCACTTTGCATCCAGGTTGAATTATGAGGGACATACCTCCTGAAGTCCTGACATCAAAATAGTGAGGTTCTGTCTGAAGCATATCATGAAACAGTGTGCTAGACATAGGTTGTCAAAATCAATCCAAACACAATCTTAATCATTTCATGACACTTTCCTGACTGGTCATTTGAACATTCAGATTATACAAAAGAGGGTGAATTTAATTTTAACCAGTTAAAGAAAAAACATCTTTATGAAGAATAAGTTTATTTTTTCTATGACATTCACCCTGATATCGTGTTCAGACCTTCAATTTCCCCAACAGGGAACATTAAGTGAAGACACAACCAAGGCCTCCTGGGACTGCCCCGTTGGAACCACCGCAACAAACTCAATCTGGCAAGGGAAAAAAACCTGCAGTCTTGAAGGACGTTATGTGAACGATCTTGTTTTAACCAACGATTATTCCTATTACTTAAAAGGCGGGGTTTTTATTGGAAACGACAATAAAAGCAATGCCAGATTAACCATTGAGCCCGGAACTTTTATTGTCGGTGCAACCGGAGCTGATTTTTTAGTCATCACCAGAGGATCTCAAATCCATGCTGTCGGAACTGCAACTCAACCCATTGTTTTTACCACTCATATCAATCCACCAAAGAGAGGTTCCTGGGGTGGACTTATCATCAACGGCAATGCACCTGTTAATTGTAGAAGCCAAAACACCCAAGGCTTCTGTGAAGCCGAAGGTGAGGGTTCAACCGGCTTCTACGGTGGCAAAGATAAAATGGACAGTTCTGGAATACTTAAATACGTTCGTGTTGAATGGGCCGGATTTGAGATCACTCCGGACAATGAACTTAACGGAATTGCGTTCCAGGGAGTTGGTGCCGGAACCCTTGTGGATTTCATTCAGGTCCACAAAAACGCTGATGATGGTATTGAGTTTTTTGGAGGCACTGTTAATGTTAAGCACATCTATCTCACCTCCAATAAAGATGACTCTATAGACTGGACTTCCGGATGGACCGGCAATGCCCAATTTGTTCTCGTTAAACAGGATAATAACGAGGGCAATAACGGAATTGAAGCGGACAATCTAAAATCACCAATGGATGCCCAGCCCCGCTCCAATCCAACAATTGCCAACATCACCCTACTTGGTTCTGTGACTGCCAGAAAAGGGGGAGTGGGGATTCTTCTCAGGAGAGGAACAGGTCTTAAGTTATACAATGCCATTATTAAAGGTTTCAAGATTGGCGGTATCGATATCAACGACGATGAAACTTTTAAAAACGCTGACGTTTATACTGATGAATTTCCGGGAATTCACATTGCTAACACTATCTTTGATAATGAACAGAATTTTGTCAAAGAGGAGGTCGAGGAGGATATTGAATCACGGATTCTTCATGACATGGATATGGAGGTTCTTTTTGGACTTGAGCCTGCAAAAACCGGAAAGATTGTATTTGAGGCCAATCTGCCAATTCAGACTGATATTGAAATGAAGGCGGTTACCCCTGAGAACAAAGAAGGTTTCTTTGAAGAAGTTGATTACATTGGGGCCTTGGACCCGGAAGGGACTGACTGGACTGTGGGTTGGACCAAGATATGAATTTATACTGCTCCGGTTTGAGTTTTCATGGAATTTCTCTATGAAAAAAGATGAAAATCAAATGGTCTTCAGTATACTTATGAGTGATTCAATGAAAATCGTGTTTGTTGTCTTTGTTCTGATTTTACCCGGAGAGATTTTTTCCAGGGATTACATGGCTCTGAGCAAAAAGTTGGCCTCCCTTCGAACCGAGGTGGAAAATTTAAACAGGAATCTGGAAGAAATCAGAAAAAAATACAATGAAGAATTACGTTCCTACTCTATCCAAAAAGCTGAACTTCAAGCCACTATCAGAACTGAAGAAATCAAGAAAGAACAACTTCGACTCAAGGTGAAGACACTGAAGACAGAGCTTTCAGAAAACGAACAGGGAAATCTGAATTTAAAGCCTCTGGTTTTCAGTTACATTAAAAAACTGGATGCGAGTATTGAAAAAAGTCTTCCTTTTAAAAAGGAGGAAAGACGTTTGAATCTGACTAAAATAAAAACGGATATGGAAAAAGGGGATATTAGTTCCTACCAGGCCCTTTCAAGACTCTGGTCGGCATTTGAAGATGAAGTGAGACTGGCACGGGAAAATCAACTTTCCAAAGAACAAATATCCATGAATGGAAAAACTTACCTGGCCGAAGTTGTCAAACTCGGTTCTGTGGGTCTTTTTTTCAAACTGGAAGACGGAACTCAGGGAAAGGGGGTTTTTCAGGACAATGAATGGCAGTTTCTCCCTTTAAAAGAAAGAGCGGAAATCCTCGCCAGTAAAAAACTCTTTGAGGGAATCAGAAAACAAATCAAAACAGGTGAGTACCTGGTGCCCACAAGATCAAGATTATGAGGAAGCAGAGATGAGATTGCCGATTTTATTTTTCTTCAACATCCTTATCAGTCAGAATATCTTTGCAAATATAGATCTGGATGCCGCTTACAAACGTGAATATATCTTTCTCACTTCTCAAAAAAAGACTCTGATGAAACAGGAAGAAGCCCTTGAAAAAAACTACAAACAGGCAATAAAGAAAGCAAAACAGGAACTGGAAGGCGGACAGGAAAAGATTATTGCCCTGAATGTTTACAATGAAAAACTGGAAGCCAGGCTCTTTAAACTGGAGCAAAATAAGGAAAACGAAGAAGAAAACAAAGTTCTTCTTTCAAACACCCTAAAGCAAGCCGCTCACGAACTCAAAGAAAAGAATATTGGCATTGATCAGAAAAATCTGATTCCCCTGTTTGATAAAATGTTAAAAAATATCCAGGATTCAGGTAGGAAATCACAATCCAAAGGTTCCTTCTTTTTAACCGATGGAAAATTGGTTAAAGGGGATGTTCTCCACTTCGGCAGGATATCCAGCTTTGGTCACTACAAGAACAAATACTATATGCTGGCTCCGGCAGGTCAGGGGAAACTAAAAGTCTGGAGAGAAGAACCCGGAGCGGAAGCCCATTTTAAAGGAGAAACTCCCCACTTAACATCATTATTTATTTATGAAAATCTGGAACAGTCCATCGAAAAAAAAGAAAATCAAACGATTTCACAGTTCATCTCAGCAGGAGGCACTATTGCCTGGGTCATTGTGTGGATGGGAGTTCTAGCCATCTTTTTGTGTCTGATCCGAACGATCAATTTAAACTTCTACTCCAAAGAAACCCTCTTCATCGAAAAAAACAGCATGAACAATGATTTGGCCGTCCTCCTGACAGAAGCATAAAAAAAACAGCTCCCAAAAAGAACTCTTCATCCGGCTTCTTGAAAATAAAGCCGGGAGTAAAGAGTCCATCAACGATATCATGGATGAAGGAATGATTCATGAACACAAGATCATTGATCGTTTTGGAGCCATGATTCTTGTTTTTGCGGCAGTGGCCCCGCTCCTTGGACTTCTCGGGACAGTGACGGGAATGATTTCAACTTTTGACATTATCACGGAATATGGAACAGGCGACCCCAAGCTTTTAAGCCATGGTATTTCCGAGGCTCTGATTACCACTGAACTCGGTCTTGTGGTGGCCATTCCCACCCTGCTCTTTGGAAATATACTTTCCGGTTGGGGTAAAAATATCAAGATGACCCTGGACAAAGTGGCCCTGAGGGTTATCAATGGATTTTAAACAATGAAAGAAGTTCATTTGATTTTTGATTATCTCAAAGAAGGAGGCTTTGTCAGTGTCTCACTGGTGGCCGTTTTCCTGATCATTACCTATACGGCGGGATATCGCCTCTCTCTTCTCCATAAAGGACGAAAGCTTTCCATGAGAACTCTTTTCAACAGCCCCGAAGTGGGAGTCGGTAGCGTTCAGGCTGAATTTTTGGATGAACTTCATAAACTAAAAGGTAAAGATCTACGAAAAAAAGTGGATTGGCTAACCTTGTGTTTTTATCAGGACATCCATTATTATTCGGGTCTGCTCGGCACTGCTGTTCTTCTGGCTCCACTCCTGGGTCTTCTGGGAACAGTGGTGGGAATGATAGAAACATTTTCATCATTATCCGATGCTGATCTGTTTAGCAGCAGTGGTGGAATTGCCGGAGGTCTCTCACAGGCTTTGGTCACAACCCAATTTGGCCTGGTCGTGGCTATTCCCGGGATCTTTCTGTCCAGGCACCTTAAAAAAGTGGAAAATAAAACTTATTCTGATTTTTTACAACTAGGGGAGCTTTTCATTTATGAAAACAGGAAAGTGAATTTATGAAGAGAAACAGAATCATTGAAACTGAAGAGACATCCATTGATATGTCACCGCTGATTGACATGGTTTTTATTCTTCTTATCTTCTTCATGGTTTCCACGACTTTTATTAAAGACATGAAAGTGGAACTCAGCAGACCATCGGCCAGCACCGCCAGACCGGCTTCTACCAAAAGCCTAAGGGTTTATGTTGATCGTTTTCAAAATGTTTATTTGAACAATCAGAAGGTTCAGGCATGGACCCTACAGGGAAAAATAAAAGATCAACTCAGAGATAAGCAAACCCAATCCCTTTTAATTGTCACAGATCAGAAGGTTCCTGTGGACAGAATTATAGAAGTGGTCGATCAGGCAAGGCTTGCGGGGGTGGGTGATATTGGTATCGCCACCAAAGGAGAAGGAAAATGATTCAGAGAAAAAAAGCAACAAAAGTTGCTGTTCTTTTTAGCCTCTTTTCACTTCTCTTCCTCGGTATAACCATTGTGAGTATCAAACGCTTTCTTGAAAAGCCCAAACAGATTGAACGGATCAATAGAACAGACTTCAATCTGACAAAAACAAAAAGATCCCAAATAAAAAAGGATACAAAAGAACTCAAGAGAAGGCAGAGGAAAATGAGTAAGAAACTCAAGTCCCTGAAACCTTTACTCAACAGCCATCTGGAAGGGGAAAATTTTGGTCTTGATCTAAAAGACATGAATTCTTTGGATTTAGACAGTGAGTTATTGGATGGAGACCGGGATGTGGTGATGGATGAAAGTTCTGTCGATCAGAAACCCCAGGTTCTGGAAAAGAAACCCGTTGAGTTTCCGGAAAAAGCTCTGTCAGACAATATTTTCAAGGGAATTGTCGAGGTCAGAATGCTCATTACCAAAGAGGGAAAAGTTAAAAATGCAGATATTCTTTCAGCCCATCCCAAAGGTTATTTTGAAGATGCAACTCTGGTCATGGTGAGTTCCTGGAACTTCAAACCGGCCAGGTACAAGGGAAGATCCGTTGCCATGTGGGCCAGGCAGGTGGTGAAATTTGGTGAATAATAAAATTCTTCTGTCTCTGTTTATTTTGATTTCAGGCTGGAAAGTGCAAGGCGGCGAAATTGACTACCTCTCTTTGGCAGAAGTTTTACTGAGAGACAAAAACTATTCCAGGGCCAAGTCCGCCTTAATGAAGGCCAAAAAGAACTGGGATGACATTGAGGAGGAACACTATCATCTTTTAAACGGACTCTACCTGCTCAGAACAAAAAAAGCGGAGGATTCAATCCCTGAACTCCTGAAGGTCAAGGACCGGGACTACCTGGATAAAAAACAAATTTACCTTGCAGAGGCTTATCTGGAAATCAATCAAAAAATCGACGCTCTCAGGCAAATTAATAAAGTCAAAATGGGAGAGAAAACCAGTCCTGCTGTAAAACATTTGAAAGCAAAAATTCTTTTTGAAAACCAAAAATACCGAAAAGCATTGGATCTCCTATACGGTTTACTTCACTTGAAAAAGAAAGTCACTCTGAGGCTAACACTGTATTACCTGACAAGCCTCGGACTCTTTGAAGAAGCCATGACTGTTTATCGATCTTTTCGCAATGAGAAGAAACTGGAAAAGCAGTCTTTACTTGTGGCCAGACTTTTTCAACAATGGGGTCAAAGAAAAAAAGCTCTCATGGTTCTGGAGGAAGCGGCTCTTTATTTTCCTTATAATACCGAAATCCTCAATTTTATGGCCCTTCTCTACGACAGAGAAAAAAAATTCCATGCAGCAGGGGATCTTTTTATCAAACTGGCTTATATAGATAATTCTTTTGCCTATGGGGTGGGAGAATATTTAAAGAGATCCGGAAGGGTTCATCAGGCTCATATCCTAAATATGAATGTGGGAGATCAGAAAAAACAACTCTTACAAAAATTATCCATCTACATTAAAAACGAAAAATACGACCTGGCCCGATCCCTTAAAACACCCCTCAAACAAATAGAAGCCTTTGAAGATGATGAAATCAAGTACGCTTTTGCCTACACTCATTTAACCCAGGGTGAGTACACCCAATCGATTCAACTGTTAAAAAAAATTAAGAAAAATGGTCTGATTAATAAAAGCATAAAACTCTTAGCTGTGGTTCGTGGTTGCCAGAAAAACAGATGGGAGTGTTATGGTTATTTTTAGGCAATGGCTCCGGGTTCAACAGGATTCAAACTCCAGTGGTTCTCCAAAAAAGTTTTTTCACTTTTTTGCCAGAGGTATAGATGAAAAAACTAATTTGTAGTAACACTGGTTTGCTGCCATGGAAGTGTCATCATGGCTGTCTTTAGGCCACGGCTTTTTCTCTTTGTTCTTCTCTTTTCGCTGAATGTCTCCGCCAAAAAAGGGGAGGTTGTCTTTTTTATTTTCGAAGAGGATTTTCCAAAAGAAAAGATCAAGGTTGTCATTGATGACAAGCTAACCTTTCATACAAACTCCGACGGTATCGTCGAGGTGGATATAGAGGAGGGAGCCCATAGGGCATCAATCCATCAAAGCCATCATTCCATTCTACCAATAAACTTTTATGTCGTAGCGAACCAGACAACCACTATCAGCCACACTTTGTTGGATGATTCTTCCGTGATTAAGACCGAAAGCACCGGAGGAGAGGAAAAAAATTCAATTTCTGTAGAATCACAGTGGACCTCCACCTTCAAAGGAAACGTAAAATCTTTAAAAGAAAACCAGGGAGTTTCAAAAGTCAGAGTCCTTGTTCACGGACTCGGAGTTGAAGCCAACACTGACAGAAACGGAAATTTTGAACTCCAACTCCCTGAAGGTGAACACTCAATGAGTTTCATTCATGAAAACTATTCCACCACAACTTTAAAGAACCTGAATTTTGAAAAAAGTCAAACTTTAACCGAATCAGTGACTCTCAAACCCACGGGCCTGGAACTGGAAGAATTTGTGGTTGTTTCTCCAAGATTCAGGAATTCAGTGAGTGCCCTTCTGGAAGTAAGAAGAAAACACCAGACTGTAGCAGACATCATAGGATCAGAGCAGATTGGCAAATCCGGTGATTCCAATGCGGCAAACTCCCTCCGCAGAGTCACCGGACTGAGTCTCGTGGACGGACAGTTTGTCTATGTCCGAGGTCTGGGAGAGCGATATTCAAAAACTCTCCTAAATGGTGCTGATATTCCCTCTCCGGACCCCTCCAGACGGGTGATTCCCCTGGATCTGTTTCCCTCCAATGTCATAGAAAACATGATTGTCCAAAAAGGTTATTCACCTGAAATGCCCGGGGAATTTGGTGGGGGTATTATTCAGATAAAAACCAAAACTCTTCCAGCCAAAGCCTACACGAAAACTTCCTTTTCCTTTAACCTGGAACCAGAGGGATTGACGAGAACCTACAGTGGAGGAAGTTATGACTTCATTGGAATTGACAGTGGCCGACGAAGCCTCCCTGAAAGAATTGGAAGTAAGATTCGCTCCAATGTCAACATCTCCGGTCTGACAGGCAGTGAACGAAAAGCCCTGGCTCAGGAAATTAATAAATCCTACAATGTTCGTGAATTTGAGCCAAAAGACAGAACCAATATTCCAAACTTCAGTATTAGCAACGGAAACAGGTTTAAATTTGGTAAAGTTCGAGTCGGTTATAACGTCGCAGCTCTTTATTCCAATAACTGGCTCTTTGATAAAGAGAGTCGGACTTATTACAATCAGGATTCCAGGGGTTTGGTTGAAGACTCCAATGCTGAATCAAATCAGAGTCAAAACAGAATTAATCTCGGTGGGTTACTGGGACTTGGGGTCAAATACAGGAAACACAAGATCGGCTATAACGGATCCATCCTCAGAAACACTTTAAATCTCATAAGAGCTTCAGAAGGAATCAATTCAGAAAGAGAGGTGTATCAAAAAATCGAACATGGCTGGAGAGAACGTTCTATTGAATCTCATCAATTCAATGGAGAAAATACTTTTAAATTTTTAAATAACGGAAAGCTCAATTACAACTATACTGATTCCAAAGCTCTTTTGTATGAGCCCGACAATAAAATGTATCTCTATAAAAAAATGGATGATCTGTTTCGTCTGGAGACAGAGGATGGTTCATCTTCCAATAATATCAGTTGGCGTTATATGCCAGACCGGATGAGAACTTTTGGATTAAATTATGAACAACCGCTCTACGCCGGAGCCACATTGATTTCCGGATTTAGCCAGACAAAACGCTCCCGGCAATTTTCTTCAAGAACTTTTTACTTCAAATTCGATGAAAACCAACCCATGGATGCCACTCAAAGTCCCGATACTGTTTTTTCCCACCCTTCAGCAGAACTTTACCAACAGGCCAATGACACAGATAACTATTCCGCCAGACAAACTCTTAAGGGTTACTTCTTAAATCTGAGGGTTCCCCTGTGGAAATTCAAACTGGCTGCAGGAATGAGGCTGGAAGAATCTGAACAGGAAGTCCGTTCATTTAAGTTATTTAACAGAGGAAGCACTCTTTCCAGGATTTTGACTAAAGATTATCTGCCTGTCCTATCTTTGACTTTTAATCTCCTGGAGAATCTTCAATTGCGTTCCAATTACAGTGAAACCATTTCGAGACCTGAACTCAGGGAGATTTCAAACACCACCTGGAATAATGTGGATGAGAACGCAAAGTTCAGAGGAAACCCAAGACTAAAATCTGCCGAGATTGGAAACTACGGAATTCGTCTTGGGTGGTTCCCCTACAGAGGTGAGGTTTTATCCGTGGGTTATTTTAGAAAGAATTTTACTAATCCCATAGAAGCCATTTTTGGTTCCCTGAAAAATGATGGAACAATTGTCGGAACAACAGACACTCAATACACCTTTCTCAATATTGATTCAGCGACCTCCCAGGGGATAGAATTGGAATTCAGAAAAAAACTTCCGTTTTATCTCACTCTGGGTGGCAATTACACCTGGATTCAGTCCGGCATTCATATTTCACCGGAAAGGGCGGGACAACTCACCACTCTTAACAGGCCCCTCCAGGGACAATCCCCTTACCTTATTAATTTTCAAATAGATTTTGAACCTGAGAACTTCACCGGCACATTCACGCTGCTTTACAACGCCATTGGCAGAAGGATCACCGGTGTCGGTTCTGACGGCAGACCCGATGAGTACCAGGAAAGGAGAGATTCTCTTGATTTTGTCTTTTCCAAAAATATTTATAAAAATGTCAATCTCAGGGGGCGGGCGGGAAATTTACTGAATCCTGAAATTAAAAGCGTTCAGGGAAATCAGATCACCAGAAATTATCAGAGAGGCCGTATCTATACCATTGGCCTGAGTGGGGATTTTTAAAATGAAAATAGACTGCTCCGGTTTGAGTTTTCATGGAATTTCTCTGAAAAGATCATTTATTCTAAGCGGTTTTCTTGTTAATAGAGAATCTCGGCTTAAAACAAGTGGTCTCTTGAAAAAAGATGAAAATCAAAGGGTCTTCAGTATAATATTATTACTGTTCTTTTTATTTTTGATTCTTTCCTGCAAACGTCACCAATCGGAGACTTTTGTGTTTGAAACAAAAGTTTTTAAAAAAGTAAATCTGGATCAAAAAGATTTTATAATGAGAGCTTTTCTTGAAAGAGATTATGAAACTCTGAAAATGTTTTTCGAGAAAGGGGTTTCTCCGAACATTCTCCTTGAGGGGGAGAGTCTGCTTGGGATGGGAGTAGAAGCAGGAGATTTTAAAATGATAAACTTCCTGATGGAAAACAATGCGGATCCTCATCTGGAAATTCAGATAGACAAGAAGGATTCGTACACCCCTTGGCAAATCGCTCTTTCCATTGAAGATGAAAATCTGAGAGAAGCTCTACTGGCTCTTCTGGATTCAAATATTTCCGTAGCCGGGGAATTTATCTATTATCACACTTTAAATAATATTAATCGGGGAGAAACTCTCGACCTCCAATGGCTTGCCACGCTTCTTTCAACGGGCGTTGATCACAGAGTTCTTACAAAAGCTGAGTTTATTAAAACATATATTAAAAAAGCGGGGAAAGCTTCAAATTACCAGGAGTTCTATAATCAACTTGCCTCTCTGGATGAAGACACGCTCCCTTCACAGTGGAAAACATGGGTTGAATATCCTTTTACAACGGGAAAATATAGCAAAGCCAGGTGTGCTTTTGTAACAAGTGACGATTGTGAAACTTTCCACTCTTTTTTGGAAAGCTGCCTGCCCGAAACCAGAGGCAAATTGGAAAAAATCAAACTCAACATTCTCAGTTATCTGAATCTTAGAAACGCCCTTCTCTTTTGCCCTGTTTAAATACAAAATAATTTACAGACTCTATTCAATGAAAAAGCTGTTTAACACTTTTTTACAAAGATCATAAAAAAGGCTTATTTATGGTTCCCCCTGTTAATTGATCCACTTTTTTAAGTATACATATTATTTTTATTTTAACCAAAAGGAAAAACAGATGATTGTATCAAGATGGGAAAATGGACCGGGAAGTTCAGGCCGGTGGGGTTCGTCCTTTAAATATTTTCATAAAATCCCAAAACACAGGAAAGATTAAAGTTATTTTGATTATATACCGATAGTTTATTATTATTGGATGTAAAGGGATAATTTAATATTAATGGGAATGGCTTTTTTTATATCTCTGGTCTGGAATTTAATTTTAGAAACTGGAGGAGAATTAAAGTAGAGTATGATCCATTGTTTTTTACATTCCTTGATTTCTCAAATTGGGAAAAAGGCAAGAACCGGTTTCCAATCTTTTTTTCCAAAATTTATCCAATGGCAGTCGGTGTTCTTAATTATCTGCACTTTTTCCTTTTACAATTTGAATGTGGTTCAGGCAAAAGTCAGAAAGGTAAAAATTGACAAAAAAATTATTGAGGCTCTCAATATTTCAATGAAAAGTATTGATAGCATTGAGCTTGTTTTAAAAAAGTTTTTTAAAACTCCGGAAGATTATCGTGAAATAGACAAGGACCTGGCTCTTTTGGTAAAAAGCGGAATAACAAAAATGAACTTGCGTTTTGAAGCCAGAGGAAAGGAAATTGTTTTGAAGTCAAAAAAGAAAGTAATGTTCAAATTCAGCCCCCTTACCATGGGGGATAAAGTCGAGGATTTTGCTTTTAATGTCAATGGTCAAAAATTTTTTATAGATCCCAATTTCTCTTATTCTTATCATAAGAGACGAATTGGAAATATTTTTGGTTTTTCAAAACAAAGTCTGTTGGAATATCTTGTTATCAGGGAAGTTCATGCTGCTCTTCCTCTGGTTGCTGTTATTCCGGTCCTGGCTTCTATTGGTACATGGGTGTGGAGAGGTGTATCTGTGGTTGGAAAGGTTGCAGGTGCGAAGATTTCAAAACATGCAAATTTGGCTTGGTGGACAGTGAGTACAGCTGCTACTGCCGATTTTATTGTAAACGACGTGATTGAACCTGGAGTTAAGGCTGTTACCAGAGATGATAATGGAAGCGATAAACCTTCTGATTGTTCTACAGAAAACAAGAGGAAATTTTATGACACTTGTAAAGATGAATGGAAAATATTTGATTTGGAAATCGGTCAGGAAAAAAATTGTACTCAAAATAAGAGCTATTGTGGATTGAATCTCAATGACACTCACTTCAAAAACCCGGGAGGAACTGACAGTAGAAAAGAAAAATGTGTTAGAAAATATCTATGGGGAATATATATTCCCGGTTATAACCCTGGAGATTGTGCTTCTGGAAGCCGGAAAGAAGAAAAATGTCTGACAGAAGTGGAAGAAAAGGTCATTGATATATGCAGCCGGGCTGGTTATGCAAGATTATATACGGATAATCATTTGTTATTTTTACAGGATCGCCTGTTAGTGCTTATCGATAAAAGTGTTTATCAATACGGAAGTTTTTATCATTTTGATGATGAAACCTGTATTAATTTCGCAGAGGGAGATGTTAGAAATGACGATAAAAGCGGTTGGGGGATGAAAAAAGAATGGGCGGAAAAATACTGCAAAGCTGCCGGAGACTTTCATGGGAATTGTGCAGATGCCGCAAAAAAGTGTTCGTCTGAAATTACAGACCTCCCCCAGATTGATTCTTCACAAAGAAGTACAGGTGCAGAATCTGTCCAATAAGGAATTGTAATTATTAACCTTTGAAAGCTCAAGCCATTCTCTAAGTCCACGAAAAATCAATGCTTTCCGACCTCAAACCGATGTTGATAAAATCTTGAAAACACGTCAGACTCACCAAGCATTTGTTGGTAACCCAAACTTTCAGGCGGCCTTGCTTTTTTTTCTGATCTGTTTAGCGTATTTTAGAGGAGTGGGAATATTTTCAATTTTTTCCCCTGCTATCTTCTTCCTGACAACCATCTGAATGTAAGCCCTGGGATCAAGCTCCACCTTCTTACACACACAGTGAGGGGGGTGGATGACCGGAAAACTGGGTTGACTGTGATTTGTTTGAATGGGGTTCTTTGTTTCTTGCTTTTTTTGGTCTTTCTTTGCCAGTTTCTGATGACCTGGTGGTTGATTCCCGTGTTTTTACTAAGATCCTGGACCTTTTTCCCATTGAAAAGCTCTTTAACAACGATTTGTTTAAAACTTCTTGGCCAGGAAACACGGGGGCGGTCTCTAAACTCTGAACGAATCCTATCACTTAACTCTTTTAATTCTTCAACTTTCATGAACTCCGAATAACAAAAAAATAAAATAAATAAAAGGGCGTGCAAAAGTTGGGGTTACGCCTATACTATCTCCATTAACTTCATGAAAAGTGGTTGCGGGGACAGGATTTGAACCTGTGACCTTCGGGTTATGAGCCCGACGAGCTACCAGACTGCTCCACCCCGCGGCAGAATAAAAAACCAAATTAGGGAATTTGGAAAGAGAAGTCAACAAATGTTCTGAATTTCATCCATTTTGATTGTTTTCAGGTCTTCACAACAAAAAATCCGATCGGCTTTTTTGTTTCCGTGATAAAAAATATGACTTTATTTGCTTATACCTGTAAACAACAACCAAAGAAAATTGATCTCATTTGAACTTTTGGGGTTTTCTTTTTGAAAGATTGGTTGAAATATCTGAAAACTCAAAAGGAAAGGGGCTATACTTGGTCATATTTGAATTTTCGGTCTTTTTCTCTTTGAAATAACCAAAAATTCAAACAGAATCAGTATAAATAAACAGATTGTATTAAATAATTGAAGTTAAGGCAGAGTTATGCTTGTTGTTAAAAAATTTGGCGGTACCTCTTTAGGTTCCCTTGAAAGAATTGAATCTATCGCCCAGAGAGTGATTGATGACATTCAGGCGAAAAAGGAAAGACCGGTTCTGGTGGCTTCAGCCATGTCAGGAGAGACCAATCGCCTTGTCTCCCTGGCTCACAAGATATCCCCCAGGGATCAGTCCCCGGCCTACGATATGTTGCTGGCTTCCGGGGAGCAGGTTTCAGTGGCCCTTTTAGCCATGGCCCTTAATAAAAGGGGAGTGAAATCCAGACCCCTTCTTGCCTTCCAGTTGGGAATTATGACCAATGCCCTTCCGGGTAAGGCCAGCATTGAGTCCATTGCCGGAAACAGACTTAAAGAATTGATCGATCAGGGGATTGTTCCCGTGGTGGCTGGTTTTCAGGGTATTGATAACCAATCCAATATAACCACTTTGGGTCGTGGGGGATCGGACACCACAGCAGTGGCTCTGGCCTATGCCCTTAAAATCCCGTTTTGTGAAATATACACGGATGTACCGGCTGTTTTTACGGCTGATCCCCGTCTTGTTCCCCAGGCCCAACCACTGGAAAGGGTTTATTTTGATGAAATGATGGAAATGGCCTCTCTTGGTTCAAAAGTTCTTCAGGCCCGTTCCGTTGAACTGGCATCAAAATTCAATATTAAAATTCATTTGAGGTCCGCTTTTGAGAAAAAAGAAGGCACCTGGGTTCTGGCCAAAGGAGAAAATATGGAAAAACCGGTTGTTACAGCAGTCACCCACGATCCAAACACCTCGGTGTTTCAATTGTTTCCAATTCCGGACAAACCTGAGTTTCTGGCTGGACTTTTTTCAAAACTGGCTGAAAAAGGGATTGTGGTGGATATTATCACCCAAAGCCAAAGCTATGAAGGGGGGCAGAGGCTGGCCTTCTCGGTTCATTCTGATGATGTTGAGGAGGCCCGTCAGGTTGTTGTCGGTCAGGTGGATGCCGCAACACACATTGAGCTTATAGAGAACATGGCAAAGATTTCAGTGGTGGGGGTTGGGATGCAGAATCAATTTGGAGTGGCTGCCAGATTCTTTTCAGCTCTTGCCAAAAGATCCATACCCATTCGCCTTGTGACCACTTCGGAAATTAAAATTTCAACAATTGTTGAAAAGGAGCAACTGGATGAAGTCGCCAAAGCCCTTCATACTGAGTTTGGACTTGGAGCCTCCCATCAATGAGTCTCCATTACCGGGAAGACGATTTATTTCTTGGAAAAAAGGGAAGACTGACTGAAATCATCCGGGATAATGGGGGACGTGCCTGTTATGTCTACGATCTTGAAAATGTGGAGTTGCGTTGCGGGAAACTCAGGGAAAGTTTCAGAGAGATTGAAAACCTGGGTGTTTATTATGCTGTTAAAGCCAACAGTAATCAGGAGCTTTTAAAAAAAATAAAAAGTCTTGATCTTGGCCTGGATGTTGTCTCCGGTGGTGAGATGCAAAGGGCCTTTGATTGTGGTTTTTTGGCGGAAAACCTGATTTTTTCCGGAGTTGGCAAATCTGTGGAGGAAATCACCCTGGCCATAGATCACAATATCAGACAGATCAATGTGGAATCCCCACAGGAACTGGATCGCATAGGAAAGCTGGCCAAAAACAAAAACAAAAAAATCAATGTGGCTTTGAGAATGAATCCGGAAGTCAACCCTCTGACCCATCCTTACATCACAACGGGGATGAGTGAAAATAAATTTGGCATGGAATCGGCTTTTATTCCTGAGCTTGTAAGGCTTTTAAGAAAATATCGAGAGAGCCTTTTCTTAAAAGGTCTGAGTATGCATATTGGTTCCCAACTTCTTGATCTTTTTGTTTTCAAAGAGGCAACAGAGAGGCTTTTTTCCATTTACCGGGAATTACAAAAACTTGGTTTTAAAATGGGAAGTCTCGATATTGGCGGGGGAGTGGGTGTTTATTACCAGGATGCCAATGAGGAAAATGATTTTAAAACCATAAAATCCTACGGTGAGTCCCTGTTGCCTGTCCTGAAAAAATTTGAGGGAGAGGTTCTTATTGAACCCGGAAGGGTTTTAGTGGCCCGATGCGGAATTCTTCTTTGTCAGGTGGAATATACCAAGGAGACAAGCTGTAAAAATTTTGCCATTTTAAATACAGGGATGCATCATTTTATGCGTCCGGCCCTGTATCAGGCCGAACATCGTATTTTGCCTTTAAAAAAAGACAAAACCCTTCCAAAAAAAGTTTATGATTTTGTGGGGCCTGTTTGTGAGTCCGGTGACTTTCTGGCTAAGGGCCGCCCCATGCAAAGTCTCTTTCAGGGGGATTACCTTGGAATTTGTGATACAGGTGCCTATGGTTATTCCATGGCTAATAATTATAATGCCCATGGGTTTCCTGAGGAATTTATACTGACATAATGAAAACATAATGAAAGGTCTAAAAAGAAGCCTTTATCTTACTGTTTTTTTACTGTTTTCTTATAAAGTTTTTTATAAAGAAAATGACTTTGATTTTTTAAAGAAACCGGCTTTGGATTTGTTGTAATAAAGCCCGATAGAAGACATCAAAAACAAGATTTCTTTTGGAATTTTCAGTTTTCTTTGAGTAGAATTTAACGTCCATTGGATATTGAAAATCTGAAATAGGGATAACAGACATACGACCGGAACGGACATGTTTTCGAATACTGTGGGCTGGTAAAAACCCCCAACCCAGACCCGATTCAATCACTCTTTTAATGGTTCCCACATTGGTTGTTTCAAAAACAGGCTGAATATGACATTGATTGTCATCAAGTTTTTTATTAAGGGTGCGTTGGAAACTTGGAAATTTTTCAGACAGGCGGACAACAGGCTTTTTGTTAATTTCACTCATTTCAATATCAGAGGGGATATCCAGATCCTTACCTGTTCCCACCAACCACATTTCATCTTTCATTAACAATTTTTTATTGGCATTTTCCAAATCCACTTGATATTCGTTTTTGGCATTGGGAATGATAATGACATCCAATTGGTCTTTATGGAACAGGTCAATCAGTGTCAGGCCGTCATCATAATCAAGTTTGATGTTTAATTGTGAGTTATGCTTTAAAAAAAGCCCCACAACAGGGCTGATAATATAAAGCCCCAAGGAGTTGAGTGTTCCGATACGGAGAGTGCCCTGGATGGCCTCACCCACTGTCTGGATAGCCACCTGAGCCTGTTCATTCATGGCTATGATGCGTTTGGCATAATCGTAGAGAATTTGTCCCTGGGTGGTGGCTTTTGCCTGGCGGGATCCCCGAACGAGAAGATCCACGTTGAGTTCCTCTTCCAGATTTCTGATCTGCTGACTGACTGCAGGTTGGGTTAGAAACAGTTTTTCCGCAGCGGCAGTCATACTGCCTTCACTGAGAACGGTGCAAAATGTTTTTAGTTGTTGAAAGTTCATACTGGACCTCTGAACACTAATATCAATTTTTTTTTTCTATGACAAGCATATTATAAATCTGTGTTTTAACTCCAAAATTTTAAACTCATCAGGTTCAACTGAATGGTTTTGACGTAAGTCCCTGTAAATAAGGACAGACCCCAGGAAAATCAGTGGAAAGCCCAGTGAAATAGGGGTGTTTTTGCAAATATTATCTTTTACTTGCTTTCTTTTGTTGATAACTTATCATTATAACTATGAAAAAGCTGTTTTTTCGCTATTTTTATCCATTTCTGGTGATTTTTTTTGTTTTTCAGATTTTTCCCCAAAAAGTACAGGCTAAAATGTTCAGGAACGCTTATGTGAGTTTTGAACTTCCCTCCCGTTGGAGTTGTCGTTTGGAAAACACGGCCTGGATCTGTCGTTACGCCATAACAAAAAAATGTGCCAGCAAAACAGCCAAAAGCAGAAGGTGTCGGGCCCAAAGGAAAAAAACAAAGGAAGCCATTATTATTCTGGCAGCTAAAGAAGTGGGTCCCAAGGACAATTTAAAAGCTTACTATAATTATCTTGTAAAACTCAGACCCATTGTCACCCGTACGGGTAAAACGTTCCACATCAAAACTCATCCATTCCAAGGTTATTAAAATTCAAAGTCATAAATGGGTGGATGGAATGCACTTGGGGAGTGAAATTCCCCATTACTACACCCGTTATCTGGCCACTGTTAAAGGAAAGATTGCCGTTCTGGTGACCTTTAGTGCCCACAAACTGCACTATACAAAATATTCCAGTGAATTTTTTAGAGCCATTAAGTCTTTGAGAGTGATCGCCACAAAAGCCTCCATGATGGGTAAAAGAGGCAGTCTGCGTTCAAAGAATGTGGGAACTTTTGGCGTTAATATCGGGGCCCATCTCGATACAGCCATTGATGAGGCCAATCAGGGTGAGGGTTTTGACGGTTCCGATGGGAGTGGAGATATAAATTTCTATCTTATGATTGGAGCCGTTTTTCTGTTATTGGCCGGACTTATTCTCTGGATGAAAGGAAAAAGGTAAATTGCTGAAAAACAGGTTGTTACAATACTGTTTTTTTGGTTTTAGTTTTATTTTTATTCAACCATCCCAGGCCAAACTCTTTAAGAATTCCTACATACAGTTTCAGTTGCCCCGGAAATGGGCCTGCAGTCTCAATCATATGGTATGGGTTTGTCGTTACAAAGTTTCGGCTCCCTGTAAAAAAAGTCCACGAAAATCCATTTGTAAAAAACAGGTTAAAAAGTCAAAAGAGGCTGTTGTTGTTTTTACCGCCAAAGAGGCTGGTGAGGTGGACAGCCTCAAATCCTATTTTGAAGTTCTCAAGGAAGCACGCAAAGTCAAAAAGTCTTCCGGTCAATCCAGTCAGTCCAAAGTGGTCCATACCAAAACAGTCAATATCAAAGGACATAAATGGGTGGATGGAATGCATTTGGGGAGTGAAATTCCCCATTACTATACCCGATATCTGGCCACCATCAAGGGTAATATTGCTGTTCTGGTGACTTTCAGTGCCCATAAGCTTTTCTACACCGGATACTCCAATCAGTTTTTTAGAGCCATTAACAGTCTTGATATCACCACCTCCAGAGCCTCCGGAATTCGTAAAAATGAACTGGGTCAAAAGATTTTCTCCAGGCCCTTTGACATTCCTGATGAAATCTTTAATTCGGAAAATTTTCAAGGGGATGAAGACTCCCGGGGTGGAGGTGACACTTTTCTTTTTGTTCTCGCCGTTATTATGGTTCTTGTTGGGATTTATGTCTGGATAAAAAGCAAGGATTAGTATACTAAAGATCATTTATTTTTCATGCTATTTTCATGAAAACTCAAACACGATCAGTATACTTCGTCCTGTAAATCATTTAACGTGTTGGAGGTTCTATAAACAGGGATTTTAATTCATTGTTTTTTACAAATACAAATTGATCCTTAAAAGTTCCTGTGAGGGGGTTGATGATTCTAACACTTACTCTCTTGTTGGCGGGAACTCCGACCTTTTGCCCTGATTTAACCTGTTTGCCATTCACAAAAATCTGCACACCAATGGATTTGATTTTAATATAACCGGTGGAAAGGGGAGCGAGCTTGAGTTCCAGTTTATTATCCGAACTGATTTTACGAATCACCTTGTTTTCCGGTTGATAGCCTTTTTTATAAATGCTCAGATTCAAGGGAAGTTTATTGACAACAAATTCCTTGGGGGCTTCCCCCAGATTTTCGTTGTTTACATGGATCTGGGCTCCAGGTGGAAAAGTGATAATTTTTAAAACATTCGATGGTGTATAAAGGGCACGGGGACAGAAATTGTAATTTTCTACGGAACGACAAAACTTCTGTCTAAGATCCGGGTGAAACTTGTTGATATAGGCGAGAAGAACAAAAATAAAACTTGAACAGAAGATGAGAGTGAGGAAATTGTTTTTCCGGTTTTTTTTCTCCAACTGAACCGTGGCATTGTTGATATAAGTGTAGTTGGACCTATGGTATTCTTTTGCATTTTTGCGGGCTTTTGACCTGGCAATAACCATATCTCTTTTGCTTTTGCCTTTTTTTGTATTATCCTTCTGAATATCAGAAATTATACTTGTAACTCCCGTTGCTTCTTTTGAATCGATTTCATAGGACATGGAATCATGAGGCATGGAGAGTTCATCAAGCAGGATTTGTTTTCCTTTTGACAGCCCACTGACATCCGTTCTTTCAGTCGTGGAATCAGATATTTCCGCTTTTTCTGTTCTCTCTATCTTTTCTTCCGAATCGGATTTTATTTTTACCTGAGCATAGGTCATTTGTTTTTTTCTGATGTTGAGAATTTCCTCGGAAAAAAGTTCCCTGACAAACTGGGAAATATCTTTTGTGGAAAAATCAGGTTCAAAGCGACTTAAAAAGGATTGTAAATCCCTATGCATATCAAAAGCTGTCTTATAGCGTTCTGATTTGTCTTTTTTCAGGGCCCTCTGTACGATTTTGTCAAGATCCAGAGGAATATTTGGATTGATATCCCTGAGTCTTGGGACATCACATTCTCTGATTTTTCTCAGTGTGTTTATTTCGTTGTTGGCAAGAAATAATCTCTGGTTGGCCAACATTTCCCAAATCATGATACCCAGGGCAAAAATATCCGTGCGTCGATCCACAATCTGTCCTTCAACCTGTTCCGGACTCATGTAACCGAATTTCCCTTTAAGTGTTCCGGCCTGGGTGGACTCTATCTGATAGGCGGCCTTGGCAATTCCAAAATCGACGATTTTTGCGTTTCCCTCAAAAGAGAGCATGATATTCTGGGGTGAAATATCCCTGTGGATAATGTTTAAAGCCTGGCCTGTGGTGGGATCGATACAGTTGTGGGCGTAATCCAGACCTTCAGTGACCTGTTTGATGGTATGGGTGACCTGGGCGATACTGAATTGCTGTTTTAGTTTTTTCATACGATTAAGAATCTGTCTTAAATTGCGACCTTCCACAAATTCCATAACAATGTAAAACTGTGAATCCTGGATTCCAAAATCATGGATGGAAACCACATTACTATGGGAGAGGTTAATGGCGATTTTAGCTTCATCTTTAAACATGGCAATGAAGTCTTTGGAGTCGGAAAACTGTTGCAGAATTCTTTTGATGGCGACAAATTTTTGAACACCACTGGAGGCCATTTTTTTGGCAAGATAGACCTCGGCCATACCTCCTGAGGCCAATTTTTCCAAAAGAATATAATCACCAAAGGCTTCGTAGTCTTGTTTCACACTTTCCTCTCTGGATTTATCGGCTTTTAGGCTTGTGGACTTGATTTTTCAGAGTCTGGTTTTCTCTATTTAGGGGAGTCCGGGAAAGAATTTTAACTGTTAAAAGCCAAAGATCTGTGCCAATCTCTATAAATGCTTTGGATTGGTCTGACAGGGGGGCTTGCCAGTGGTAAAAGCACAGCCTCTGATGTTTTTAAAAAAATGGGTGTTCCGGTGGTGGATGCTGATTTCCTGGCCCATGAAGCTCTTGAAGCCAAAAAAGAGTCCCTTTTAAAAGTCTTTGGCCCTGATATTTTGGACTCCGGGGGAAGGGTGGATCGGTCCTTATTGGGAAAAAAGATTTTTTCAGATCAAAAATCAAGAAAATCCCTTGAAGCCATTGTCCATCCCTATGTTCAAAAAAAAGTGAATGAAAACAAAGGTTTATTAAAATCTCTTGGTCATAAAATAGCTGTTTACGATGTCCCCCTTCTGTTTGAAAACCACCTGGAGGATCATTTTGATCATATTCTTGTGGTCTATATTCCTGAGTCCCTATCTCTAAAACGACTCATGGCCAGGGATGGGTTAAGCAGACAGGAAGCCATTTCCCGGATCCAAAGCCAAATGGATATTGAGGAAAAAAAGAAGAGAGCGGACACTTTGATAGACAATCAGGGAAACAGGGGAGAGCTTGAGAAAAAAATAAAGCATTTTTTATGTGACTTTGGATTTCATTTATGAAATATAAAGAAATCTTTAATAGAAATTAAAGTGACTTGGAGTGATTGTATATGAGTAAAGACAAAAGCAAAGCCCGTTTTCGTATCCAACGTCGGTTGGGGACAGAACTTCCAGGTTTTGGTAAAGTGGGGGCCCTGGAAAGACGGCCCTACCCCCCCGGAGAAGCCGGTAATAAGAGAAAAAAGTTTTCAAACTACGCCCTCCAATTGGAAGAAAAACAAAAAATCATGTTTCACTATGGTCTGCGTGAAAAGCAACTCCGTCGTTTTATCCGTGATTCCAAAAAAGGAAATGCTGCAAAAAACTGGATCAACGCTCTGGCCGGACTCCTGGAACTTCGTCTTGATAACACGGTTTTTCGTCTCGGATTTGCTCCAAGCATTCGGGGAGCCCGTCAATTGGTCAGTCATGGTCATGTTTTTGTAAATAATAAGAAAGTGAGTATTGGTTCTTTTGTTCTCAAAGCGGGGGATGTCATTTCACTCAAAGACAAATCCTACGAACATCAACTGGTTCTTCAGTGCAAGGACAGTCCCCGTCTGGATATGCCGGACTTTCTTGAAAAAACTGAAAAAGACGGAAAACCCATTGGCTCTGTCAAAAGTTTACCAGGAACAGAATCCATTCCCTTTAGTTTCAATACCAATTTATTTGCGGAATATTACTCTCTCCGCAGTGTTTAGTGACTTTAAAAAATAATTTTTGTTTCAATTAACCATTGTCCCTGTTTTTCTGAAACCAGACAGTGGGCTGCTTTTGTTAAACGATTCATTAAACTTTTCCAGTGATCATCCTTTAACCATTGATCTTTTATAAATAAAAAACAGGCTGTGGAGCTTTTTGAAAAAGATCTGAGATCTGCATAAAGTCTTCTAGCCGCCAGTTCCGGTTCTTCGGGCAATGTCCATTCGGTTAAAGGTTGATTGATTTTTTCTCTGATTTGTTCCAAAAGTTTTTCATCCACGGGTTTTCCCTCTTCTTTTTCGTAAATCAGGACCAGTGGACTTGTGGGTTGGTAATGGTTTTTCAAATGCCCCGGAGCTTTATTTTGAAGTTCATATTTTACATGAACAGTTATTTTTTTTTGTTTGAAAAAACTTGTTAAATCTTCACAGGTGATAAAACCCGGACGTAAAATTTTAAAAGTTTTTGTTTTTTTATCCATTTCAACAACCGTTGATTCAATTCCCAACGCACAGGGGCCTCCATCAAGGACTGGAACCTGAACGGAAAATTCATCGGAAATATGCTCAGCCCGTGTGGGGCTTGTGTGACCAAAACGATTGGCACTGGGGGCTGCCAGTGGTGATTTAAGTTCTTTTAAAACCTGTTGAAAAAGGGGATGGTCGGGGGAACGCAAGGCCACAGTGGGACCACCGTTTGTAATAATATCTGACACGGTTTCTTTTTTTGGTAAGACAAGGCTTAAAGGACCCGGCCAGAAATAACGGGCCAGAGTCTGACTTATTTCATCAAAGTGGGCGTAATCCAGAGCCTGCCCAAGACTGTGAACATGGACAATCAGGGGGTCAAAAAAGGGTCTCGCCTTAATTGAAAAAATGGATTCAAGGGCCCTGGGGCTTGAAATCAGTCCTGCCAGCCCATAAACGGTTTCCGTTGGAAGAGCCACCACTTTTTCTGATTCAAGAAGATTGACGGTTTCAGAAATGGAAACTTTAAACATGACACACTAAACAGCTTTCTTTTTTATTCTGTAACGCATATTTACCATCTCCACCATAAAGGAAAAGAACATGGCAAAATAAATGGAACCTTTGGCCATGTGCCCTCCAAAACCTTCAACAATCAATACAAAACCAATGAGAATCAAAAAAGAGAGGGCCAGAATTTTAAGTGTCGGGTGTTTTTGGATAAAACCGCTGATAAAATCCACTGAAACAAGCATAACCACCATGGCAATAACCATGGCACAGATCATAATACCTATTTGTTTGACCATGCCAATGGCGGTGATAACTGAATCCAGTGAAAAGACAATGTCAATAATCATGATCTGAAGAATAAAAACAGACATTTTTTGATTCCTGTTTGTTTGGTCGGCATTTTCCCTGCTTTCAGTGCCATTTTCCATTTTGTGATGAATTTCAAGGGTGGCCTTTCCAACGAGGAACAATCCCCCCGCAATGAGGATGATGTCCCGTAGCGAAAAACCGTGATCCATCATCGTGAACAGGGGTTCTGTGAGTCCCATGAGCAGGGAGAGGGTGCAGAGCAAAACAAGACGTGAAGCCAGAGCCATAAAAAGACCCAAACGCAGACCCAGGGCCTGTTTGTTTTTGGGAAGGCGGTTTGTGAGAATGATAATAAAAATAACATTATCTATTCCCAGTAAAATTTCCATGAAGGAAAGACTGGCCAGAGCCGACAGGGTTTCAATGGAAAGTGGATTGTCCATGGGTTTTTATCCTGTAGACCGGACGGGGAGTCAAGGGGAAGGGAAGCGAAATCCCCTGAAAATGAATTCCCATGGGTTTTGTACAGGAATCCCTTGAGAAAAACCTAAAAAAAAATTATAAAAGTTTATGCTCTATTATGTACGATCCTTTTATTTTTTTAAGCCTCTTCAAATATCCAGGCTTTCACCTTTAAAAATCCGATTGACGGAAAAAGCAAAACAACATCAGGTTCTTGGGCTGGTTATTTTGGGAACCGAAGGGTTAAACACCACTTTGGCTTCAAAGAATAAAAATAAAATTGATTCCTTTGTTATGGATATAGAAAATCTTTTTAATGAAAATGATTTTAAAATTAAAAAAAGCGTAAGTACAAAAGCTCCTTTTCGCAGATTCACAGTCAAAATAAAAACAGAAATTGTTACCATGAAAAAACCTGATTTGGTTCCAAAGGGTGAACACTGTCACCTGTCACCTGAGAGGTGGCATCATCTTTTAAAAGAGGACGTGGTTCTCGTCGATGTTCGCAACGACTATGAGCAGGCCATTGGAAGTTTTGAGGGGGCTGTTCATCTCAATATAAAAGAGTTTTCGGAATTTCCCCAAAAAATCCGTCAGCTTCAATCAAACAAGGAAAAACCCCATTTGATCTTTTGTACGGGTGGAATTCGTTGTGAAAAAGCCATTTATGAGATGGATGAATCCGGTTATAAAAATATTTATCAACTTGATGGTGGGATACTCAATTATATGGAAAAATATCCAGAGGGTCGCTTTAAGGGGGAATGTTTTGTTTTTGACTCCAGAGTGGCTGTTGATAAAAATCTGGAAGATTCAAAATATTATTCCCTCTGTCCCCATTGCGGAGAGGTGGGAAATCTTAAAATTAAATGCTTAAAATGTGATGGGCTTTCAAAACTCTGTAAAAGCTGTAAAGACAAGACAAAGAAAAACCCGGAGTATGAAACCTGTTCAAAAAACTGTCGTCATCATTACCTGCGTAACCCCCACAAAAAAAGCCCCCAACAAAAACAGTTCTATCATTCCAAACAGGGTGGCCAAAAGTCTAAAGAATCATTAAAAAATATCCGATAATCTGATTATGAAATTTTCAATCCTGTTTCTTCTTGTTTTAAGTTTTTCAGAGTCAAAAGCGGAGGAGACATCCTGTATTGATTTTTTTAAAAACATGAACAGTCTCACATCACTCCAGAGACTTCATGCTGTGGATACAAAAAAAACATTTGCATTGAATGATCTCAAGATTGTGGATGTTTCAAGTGCCTGGATGACAAAAAAGATCAAGGGAAGAAAGAAAGACGTGGAATTTATAAAAATTTCATTTAAATGTCCTGGATACGAAAAATCCTCACCCATAGAAATTTACTATCCCATATCATCCAAAATCTGGGCTCTGGGGCTAAAGGAGGGGGAACAGATCAGCGTTCGTTTTTTTATCCGTGATTATGCTTTTCACTTTGACAATAAAATCCCAATAAAAGGTATGTCCGTAAAATAAAACATTTATATTTTCCACTGAAACTTAAAAAGAAGCCTCTAACTGACAATACAGTCGGAAGTCTTACCGATGGGTAACACTCCCCGGAGAAAGACTCAGGTTATGCCAAACTAACCGGTACACTATGTAATTTTTATTGGGTTTTCTGTGCGTGGATTTTATAAAGGTTGTCTATTCTTTGATTAGTGGCCCGTCTATCGGCTCTTATCTCATTGGCCAGGTTTTCTATAGATGATTCTATTTTTGATTCCATATTGTCCATTCTGGACGACAAATTAAAATGAGAGAAACCAACAATGGCAATCAAAGCAGCTAAAATAAACAAAGGTTCTTTCCAGTTCATATTTCCAAAGTAGCTGGTTTTTCACTTTTTGTCAAAAAAACGGCTAAAACCCTCTTGATTTCGATCCTATATGTCCTGAATTGCGGATTTAAAGACATAGAAGAAAAAGAAAAATGGAAACTTTGACTTTTTCAAATTTCTTTTCAATGATTTTAAATAGCAATAATAAAATCAAGTCTATGATCACGCCATCTGACCTGATTGTCAACCATGACAAGAAAGGTCAGAATGGAAACAGAAAAAAGCCAAAAACTTCCGGAAAAACCCAGACAAAACTTAAAGAATCGTCAACAAATTATTGACCAAAGGGTTAATGAGAAAGTTGTTTTGTCCGGGAAGCCACTCCCATCCAGGAAACTTCAGGATGAAAGTCTTACAGATAAAAGCCTGAAAGACCAAAAACATGTTTCTGCTGATAATTTATATTATGTTACATTTTGTCAGAATTGTTGATAGTGGCGGCTTTCAGGCTTCCAGGTTTTGGATCATTAAGACTCTGATCTTTAAGACTTGAGGCTGTCTTATCAGTTATTTGTCTGGTTTTTTCTTGGAGTTTTTGGTTTTTTCTTTCCTGTGTTATAGAAACATCCTTTGTTTCTTGACAGGAAAGAACTTTTTAAAGATTCTGTTCCTGTCTTTTTTATTCGCAAATTAAAGACTAACAAATTGAAATTTGATAAATCAAAGATTTTTCATTTTTCTTTTCTTCTTTTTCCATGGAATCCTAGGGCTTCAACTCCCTAGGATTTTTTTTTATTGGTAATGCAATACAGGCTTGGCTTTGGCGGTTTTCATATGACAATTGTAATATTTTTAGATACTTGCATCATTTTCTTGCATTAAATAAGGATATTATACGAAACAAAGCCCGCAAAACGGCAGGCAAAGAAGAAGAAGCAATAGAAAGATCGCAACAATAAAAAGCCCGCTATGAAGAACAACAAACAAACCAATAAAACCAGGGTAATTTTACAATAAATTTCAATCTTTTACTTTGGCTGCTTATCAATCCAGTCAATCACCTTGGCCATACTCTTTTGAATGTCTCCAACCTGGGTTTGAAGGTCACCGATCCTTTTATCGGTATCAGTGACCTGGTTGGTATTATCTCATGTTCTTTGGCTATTTTGATTATCTCTTCAAGTTCAGCGTCCGGGAGAGAATAGGCTTTGCGTATGTGGTGAAGTTTGTCTTTTCCTAAAGTTATCGCATCGGGTGCGACAACTTTATGGCCACGGCCACTGTGGGCAAATGTGGCGGTCATTAAATGGATTATTTTTCTTTTTTGGCGTGCATAAAGTAAAGATTGTCTGTTCTTTGATTCATGGCCCGCCGGTCGGCTCTTATTTCATTGGCAAGTTCTTTTATAGAGGATTCAATGGAGTTCATCCGGGAATCAATAGAGGATTCAATGGAGTTCATCCGGGAATCAATAGAGTCAACCCTGTTTGATAAACTTTGAGTAAAAAAATAAACAACTCCAACAAGAGTGATTAAGTGAATAAAAAAATCTTTCCAGTTCATATTTTCAAAATAGCTGGTTTTTCATTTTTTGTCAAAAAGACGGCTGAAACCCTCTTAATTTTGATTTAGATAAACAATTTATCCAGATGTTGCTCCGGGGCCAATTTCAAACGCCGGTCAGTGGCTTTGGATTCCAGATAAATTTGACTTGTGGCCACGCTACTATGCCTTAGTGTTGATTGAACTTGTGAAATGTCATTTGTTGCCTTCAATATTTGAGTGGCACAGGTATGCCTTAGACTGTGGGCCGTGTAAAGAGGGGAGTCCAGACCAATTCTTTTCATTAAGTCTTTAATAGCTCTGGAAACAGACCTTTCTGTTATCCCTTCACCCTTATTCTGGTTGGATTCTGAAACGACCAGGGGAGTGGTGGGATCCCTTTTGTCTGGACGACTATCAAGATAGTCAGAAATATTCTTATAAACTGAATTTACAAGGATGTTGAAATTGTTTTTTTCAATATGGCCTTTACCTTGGACCATCAGGACCCTTTGATTTTTTTTTAAGGTAGTGTGTGCCAAACTTTTTGAGTCCAAGTTTTTCAGGCCGGAAATCTCTTTTAAGATTTTCTTTGAAATTCCCACTACCGGAGAAATTTTTGTCATTTGATTCCATTTTGGCCATTGTCATTAGGGCAATTGAAAACATTTTAGTCCTTTTTGAATTCACATTCCTTAAAGTATCATCAATTTTTCTGAATAGAGGGAATTTTGTCCATTTTTGCTTGTTACTCGTTTTTGCTTTGGAAAACCATAATGATTTTGGAAGCCTCAACACAATTCCAATAATTTTTTCCTTTTTCTTTTTGAAAACAACCTGAAAATACCCACAGGATTGCATTTTTTCCAGGTGTTTTTTTAACAATTTATACTCGTTCCCACCTGGTTCAGATTTTCTTTTGTGTTGGAAACCTTGTTTCAACACTTCAGATAATTTTATTTGAAAATCAAAATGGTTTTTTCCATTTTCTATAAAATCAGAATCTTTGACTCCTGAAATACATTTTCCTATTTTATTTAAAGTCGGTTCATAATTATATTTTGATTGAATAAGATCTGACTGGTTTTTCAAGAAATGCTCTGTCACTTTATGAGGGATTTTGTTAAAAGCCTTCTTTTTCCAATAAGGACTTTTTTTTGGGCCCGGTTTTGGAATCTCCGGTAGAAGGTTTGTTTGTGAATTTTTTTGGTCAAATCCTTTTGGGAGATAAGTAAGAGAATTATTTTTTTGTTCTTTTGGTTTTAGATATTTAAGTTGAAGTTTATAATCAAGTTGGTCCCATAGTTCTTTTGGAACTGAAGGTGGCCTTTTCAGAGGGGATTCCCCCACTGGATTTTGATCTGCATCCTGATATTTCTGACTATCTTGATAGTCGTCCAGACAAAGGGGATCCCACGACTCCCCTGGTCGTTTCAGAATCCAACCAGAATAGAGGGGAAGGAATAAAAGAAAGGTCTGTTTCAAGAGCCATTAAAGAAGCAATGAAAAGAATTGGTCTGGACTCCCCTCTTTACACAGCCCACAGCTTACGTCATACCTGTGCAACTCAAATACTTCTATGAAAAAGTAAGGGGACACTCATGGAACTAAATATAAATCTGGAAACAATAACTGCTCTTATAGGTCTTTTGATTGCCTTTGGCGGGGTTGTAAAACTGATTGTCACTCCCCGTTTCAATAGCATAGAAACCCGTTTTAATAGCGTAGAGAAACGTCTGGACAGTTTTGATAATCGTTTAGGAACAATAGAAACCCATTTGACCAACCATGTGACTGACACCATGAAAGAAATTTCCGATATGAAGGAAAGAACCAAGGGACTTGAAAAAGACATTGGTTATCTAAAAACCAGCATGGACAGAGTGACCGCTTGGATTGAAAAGCAATCTTAAAATAATCAATTCCTTACAGCTTCCACATTTGCCCACAGTGGCCGCTATAAGTTAACGCATAGTTTCCCATAAAGGTCTAAAAAACAATTTCTGGGCAATATTTGGCTGGTTTCCTGTTACCTGGTAGAATCATTCTATGATGACCGTTATGTTTTGAACTATGATGCCTGTGTGGGAAAAGTCCTGATGGTTCCCAAAGAAAAGCCTTTAAATAATGGTGACAATAATCCGAAAAATATTGTCATGGATGAAAGTGATAGGATTATTCTCGTCATGGGTGAGTCTACCCTGGAGATTTTAAAAAACGATCATGGGACTTATCATGGAGAAATAGCGAAAAAAATACGAAAGTTGTATGAGAAAGAGTAAAAGTTCCCCCTTATGGTATGTCCTTGGAGTCCTGCTTGCTATTTTTTATCTTTACGCCTGTGCCCGTTAATGATCCCTTTAAAACTCAGACTCTCAGGAAATCTGTGATTTTACTTATCACACTGTCCTTTAGTATAAATTTACAGACTGAAGACCATTTGTTTTCTATGGAAAATCCTTTTATTTTAAACTGGACTTCTAAAAAATCCCGTCATTACAATATTCTGTTATTGTTTGTACTGAAGTTTACCTCTCAGAGGTTTGCAGTAGTCCTTTTGTTTAATCTTTTTTTGGAGTGTTTCATTGGCCAGAACAAAAATCACGTCCAGCAGTACGGCTGAATATTTTGCAAAAAACCTGCAACAGGTGGGCTTTTCCTCCCCCACCAAGGCGGTTCTGACCACTTTGAAAGAGGCCGTTGATAACTCCCTTGATGCCTGTGAAGAAGTTAAAATTCCTCCCAACCTCATTGTAGAAGTTAAAAAACTGGGAAAGGGAAGTGCCCGTAACACGGATTTTATTGAGGTGATGGTTGAGGACAATGGTCCTGGAATGGATCAAATGGATATGGCCAAAGTCTTTGGGGAATATCTGGCTTCATCAAAATTTGGAAGGGGAAGGGCTTCCCGCGGTCAACAGGGAATTGGTATTTCCGCAGCCACCACCTGGGCCCAACTGACCCATGCGGCGGGAGTTAAGGTCTTAAGTAAAACAGCAAAAATGCAAAAAGCCCTGGAAGCCCAGGTGGATGTGGATATTAAGGGTAATAAAGGACTTTTAAAAAATAAAAAAACAGTGGAATGGAAAAAGAAACACGGGACAAAAGTGGCTTTTCGTATTGACGGTCGGATTCAACTCAATGGCGACGGGGGCCTTCTCACCTATCTGGAGGGAACAACCTTACTCAATCCCCATCTGGAACTGAGCTATAAGCTTTTGGACAATGAAGAGGTCCATATTCAAAGGGTTTCGCAGGAGGTTCCAACAGTGCCTCCAGCCACCCTCCCCCACCCCCACACCATGAAATTAGGGGAATTTATCACCCACGCTGGAATTTATCCCAGTTCCACTTTCAAAAAGTTCTTAAAAACAGGTTTTTCAAGGGTCACGGATGCCTCTATCCGTGATTTTATAAAAAACGGACTTCCAAAAGAACTTCTCAATAAACCTCTTAAACAGATAAAAGACATGAATTATAAAAAGGCTTTTCAGGCCATTCAGGGAACAACTCTAGGTAACCCCTCCACCCGATCCGTTCTCACAGTGGGAGAGGAATCTCTCTCAAAATCCATTTTAAGAATTGGAGAGGTTGATTTTTTCAGTGTGGTCACCCGCAAACCAAAAATTTGCGATCACAAACCTGTTGTCATTGAAGTGGCTTTAGCCCGCTTCCTTGATCGGGGCAATGAAGAGGGATCCATTCAACTTCTGCGTTTTGCCAACCGGGTTCCCCTTCAGTTTGACAAAGGATCCTGTGCCATCACCAAGGCCATTGAGTCTGTCAATTGGCGTTCCTATGGTCTGAGTCAGTCCAAAAATGCTCTCCCCGTTGGTCCCTATATTTTTGCAGTGAGTGTGGTCTCCCCTTTTATTAAATTCAAAAATGCTTCCAAGGAAACCATTGATGCCTCTGATGAGTTGGTCGAGGAGATTCGTCTGGCTGTGATGAGAGCCGGACAAAAGCTCTCCCGCCACATTAAAAGGGAGAACAAAGCGGCTGATTTGGAAAGAAAAATCAAACACATCGAGCAATTTGGTCCTATTTTGGTTGAAACGCTGTCCCGTATCACAAAAGCCTCTGTGGCACGGAAAAAGAAAGCCATTTTAGGACTGGAAAAGATTCTTGGTCGTGATTCCAGGGCGGCTCAAAAAGACCTCAAGGAAGCTGACAGTAAACTTCAAAAATTAAAGGACAAAATGACAGCCAGAGGGATTGGTTCTTTTACAGGGACAGACCAGGAAGAGCCACAAGAAGAAAAAAAAGATAACAAAAAGACCTCTGATGATAATAAAGGGGCCACTCACAGGAAAAATAAAACATCAAAAAAACAAAGGGTTACTCATGGCTAAAATGATTCGTATTCGTCAATTGACTAAAGACATTCCAAAAGAAGCCCGTCAAATTTGCAATAAAATGCTTAAGGATCTGGAAGGGGCAAAACGGCCAAAACTGCAAGCCATTAAATGTGCCCTTGACAATTCTTTTTATAATCCAAAGGTGGGTTATCTCACGCCGGGAGATAAAAAAGTAACAACAGAACTCAATGTTTCTTCTGTTCAAAAAATGGCCCGTATGACCTTCCTCCTTGAAATTCTTCTAAGAAATATTGACATTGGCAACGTCAATACCAAACGTGAAATTTATTATCTGGCCAAGGGTTTGATTAAAAGTAATGAGATTTTAAAACCTCTTGATTTTGATGACCAACCGGAAAGTGACGCTACCATTGATTTTATTTGTGATCTCCTTGAAGTCTACAGGGAGGAAATGAATTGTTTTGCCAATGATCGGGGTGGACAGACCTACTCCCGGCAACTGGTGGTCACTGAAACTCTGCCTGATGGAACCACAGCCACTATTGATCTTAGCCAAATGGGGACCAGCCCCTTTCAACCTAAAAACAGACCCCAATCCTTAAGTCTCAAAGCCAAGAGGAAAATCAATTTTTGCCTGATTGTGGAATCCGAGGGCACAGCCAACACCCTTGTGGCCAACGGTATGACCAAACGTCATCCCTGTATTGTTATGGGAGCCCAGGGGGTTCCTTCAAATGCAGTCAGGGCCTGGGCCAAAAACATTCAGAATCAATTGAAAATACCCATCTATTTTTTTGGAGACCTGGATGCTTACACCCTACAAAATATTTATCGCACATTAAAAGCCGGATCGGCGGCAAGCCTGATCCGTAACAGTGATTTTTCAGCACCTGATGTTCGTTTCCTTGGAGTTTTACCGGAAGACGTAAAAAAGTATGATCTTCACTGCTATAGTGTTCGCGAGAGGGATCCCAAAGAGGCCCGTTCCCTTAAAAAAGCAAAAGATGCCCTGAAGAATGATCCTTTTTTCCGGGATAAAAGAAACAAAAGACTTTCCCAAACCCTTAAATGGCTGATTAAGGAAAAAAAACGTTGTGAGCAACAGGCTTTTTATTCCGTGGACCCCAAAGATCCCCAGATCTGTGAAAAGATCATCATTGACAAAATCAAAAAAAGAAGTTTTATCTGAATTTTGCCTTGCCCTCTAAATGATCTCTCAGGGAAATTCCATGAAAATTCAAACCGGATCAGTATAGATAGGAAATTCTATGAGAAGAAGACTCCTGTATTTTTACAATTGATGTATTCAACGACCACTGTTGATATTTATTTTGTAAATTTTACAACATTCAGGTTTACTCTTGCATAATTTGTTAAAAATAATATCTAATCAAATGTCTTAATAAGAAGTCCTGCCAACTTTGAGGTCAAAATTATGAAAAAATCAATATTTTTATGTTTTATAACAACATTGTTCATGGCGAACACTGCGGTTTCAGCCGATAAATTATCTTTACCTCTGGGATGGATTGATGATTGCACAAAAACATCCAACAATCATGAAGCCGCCAAAATCTGTGGAGACCTTATCAATTCCACAAGTGACCTGAAAGTTCAAAAAAATATATTCTATACCGGGCTTTGTTATACAACCTCCTCTCCTGTAATGGATCCCAGGGGAGTATTCATGATTATAACCACATACGGGGATCTCATTGTTGATGAAGAGGGAGTTCCTCACTTTCATCAATTGAAAAGAGGAATATTACCAAGAGAGATCCGTCCCCAACTAAGGGATATGATAGGATCCCGGTGGAGTTTTATTTCAGATGAATCCCTTGGGCAGATTGTCTGGGCAGTCGGAAAAGATCCCGGGGATTTTATCAAAAAATTTTCAGAATTCACAAAAATTCAGAATACAGATCCCAATGAGATAGCCCAACTGCAAAAAGCCATTTATGACGGGATTCAACAAATTATGTTTGATACAAATCCCTTAATGAATCTTCCGGAAGATGAACTGGAGGAATTAAAAAGAAAAAGATTTGAAAAACCACCCACACTTTTTAGATCGGAAGAGGATTCTATGGTTTCTCACTATCAGGATAACAATGTCCATTGGTTTCGTTCCGCTCCCAATGAAGATATTCTTGCTTTCAGTGTTTTCGGAACAATTTCTTCACCAAAGGCTTGTCGTCTAAAGGCTTATAAATAAATTGAGACCATTTAAAGGATGGAGTCAACAAATTCCCTGGAATTAAAAACCCTGAGATCTTCAATTTTTTCACCCACACCGATCATCTTGATGGGAAGTTTGTGTTCCAAAGAAATTCCAACGGCCACTCCCCCTTTGGCCGATCCATCCATTTTTGTGAGAATCACTCCCGTAACTCCAAGGGCCTTGTGGAACTGTTCAGCCTGCATCAAGGCATTCTGGCCGGAGTTGGCATCAAGAACCAGGAGAGTTTCATGGGGGGCTCCGGAAAGGGCCTTATTCATGACTCTTTTCATTTTTTTAAGCTCTTCCATGAGGTTTTTCTGAGTGTGCAAGCGTCCCGCTGTATCCACAAGAACCAAATCGAAATTTTTGGACACGGCTTTTTGAAGGGCTTCAAAAGCAAGGGCACTGGGGTTTTGAAGCCCCTGGGGGTTGAAAAACTCAGAACCTGAACGCCGGGCCCAGGTTTCAAGCTGCCTGTCAGCAGCAGCCCGAAAAGTGTCTCCGGCGACAATCAGGACTTTCCGGTTGGGTTTTACACTTTGGCTGGCCAGTTTTCCAATGGTGGTGGTTTTTCCAGCCCCATTAACCCCCACAATCATCCACACATTTGTCTTTTGATTGTTCCGGAGCTTTAAGGGGTCCGTTTTTGTGGCTTCAAAAATGGAATTCAGTTCATCCCTGAGTGCCTGGCGAAGATCATCCCAGACAAAATTTCTGACTTCAATTTTTTGTTTAAGCCTCTCAATAAGATACTCAACTGTTTTAGGCCCCAGATCACTGGTATAAAGGGCTTCTTCCAGTTTTTCCACCTCATTGCGACTGATTGTTGATTTTCCTGAAAAGGAGTTTTTGAGTTTTTTTAAAAAACTCTCCCGGGTTTTTAAAAGAGCTTTATCAAGGGAAAGATATCCTGAAACTTTGTTTTTCCCGAAAGATTTTCCAGACTTTTTTTTCAGGAAAAAATATCCGGCTCCCGTTACAAAAAGTCCGGCCAGCCCGTAAAGTAAAAAGTTCAACTTGTCACCCGAATATTTACACGAATATTTATACTAAAGATCATTTGTTTTTTCAAAGGTCCTGTTTTTTCATGAAATTGTTTTGAAGAGAGCATTCAATATATAATCTCCATTGGTTTCAATGGCAAGAAAACATCTTAATAAAACCTTTACGTTTAAACAGTATCCCTAAAATCATGGGTATAACTCAATGCACTAGTAACTTTCTGTGGACAACAAGGGATATATTTTCCTAATTTCAACATCGTGGACAGTGTTTTACTCGATAAATTCCAGCCAAAATTGAAAATCCTCATGGAATTTGAAAATTTTATTATTAAAACAGCTTCAAATGCTGATGATCTCAAACAGGCTCTTCAATTACGGCATAAGGTTTTTTTACAGGAATGGTTGGGTTCCAATCATAGAACAGGTCTTGATTTTGACGATTACGACCAGCACGCCGATCATCTTATGATTATAGAAAAATCTTCAAAACAAGTCGTTGGGGTTTACAGACTGATTCATTCGGAATTTTCGGATATTTTTTATTCTGAAAATGAATTTTTTATGGATCATTTTTTGAAACTCGACGGAGCCAAACTGGAATTGGGTCGGGCCTGCACCCATGCTGATTTTCGTACAGGCCGGACAATGGATTTGTTATGGAAAGGTCTTTCCCATTATATCAACGAAACAAAAACCCTCTTTCTTTTTGGTTGTTCCAGTATTTCAGTGAAAAATCCGGAGCTTGTTTTTTCCATTTTCAAATCCCTGGAAAAAAAAGGAAATGTTGAATATAAAATGAATATTCAACCCAGGGAAAAGTACAGGTTCAGGGATTTTGAAAAGAATCTAAAAGAGACTGATGAGAATTCCAATTTTTTAAGAAACCTTCCTCCCCTTTTCAGATCCTATCTTCACGCCGGAAGTAAAGTGTACGGCTTACCGGCTTTTGATAAAAATTTTAATTGTTTTGATTTTTTTACAATTCTGGATCTAAGGCAACTCAATAAAAAATTTCAGGAACGCTACAATGTCTTCCGTTAATTAGTCGTCGACCCTTAAAAAGTCCAAAGACCTCTTCAGTTCCGGGTTTTAAGAGAAAAAATGTCATATTTTTCAAAAAAGTAACCTTAATCTTGTAAAACCTCATAAATTTTTCTCAATTCATGTATTTAGACTTTTTCAGAATTGACTGTTTATTTAATCAAAACTTCACTTTAAAATCTTTGAGAAGAGCAAAACTGGGATGACCTATGGGCTTGTTTGTATTTTTTTCTTTCCGATGAAACTGACGGAATTGGCATATTTTGAGATCCTTACAGACAGGAAAAGGCTCCATGGAGAAGGCCATAATTTCATGGAGAAATTCCTTCAGATCAAGCTGGGGTTTATTGAGATAAGTGACAGAGGGCTGGTTGGAATCAAAGTTTCTGGAGCTTTGGGAAACCTGTGTGTTCCGTGGTCTTTGTTTTTCTACAATGATAAACTCATTGATGAAACTTTCAAGGGGACAGTGAATGTTATAACCACAATGGGAACAGATTTCCATGGAACAGGAACTGAGTTTTCCTGAAATTTTATAAGCATCAGCCATGGGTTTTATTTTTACATGGATATTAAAGCATTCCCGCCCTATAAGATCAATAAAAGCTCCGTCTGTTTCCGGACTGAATTCATCAAAGTCGTAGGAGACTCCATTTTTGGTGATGGTGAGAAGATCAATCAACATAAGTCCCCCCAATTCATGTTTGCTATTTTATCCTTGTCATCCAGTTCACAAATCAATGGAATACCTGTGACAAATTCAAAGTCAACAATTTTTTTTTCATCCATGTTTGTAAGATATTTAATTAAACCCTTAAACTGTTACCATGAGCCACAATTAAAGTATTTACTGATGTTTTTGTTTTTTGTTTTTCAGCCCCCCCTTGGGTTTTAATCTCAGGTAAAATCACCTTTTCCCAATAGGGAATCACTCTTTCCAGGGTTTGTTTCAGGGATTCCCCCTTTGGAACTTCAACATTTTCATAACGACGATCCCCTAATAAATGCTCCTGTTTTTCCAGATTCAAAGGGGGTGAAATATCGTAACTGCGTCTCCACTCAAGAACTTTGTCTTCGCCGTACTTTTCCTTCATTTCGTTTTTATTGATCCCCTGAAGTTCTCCGTAATGTCTTTCATTAAGTTTCCAGCTTTTAAAAACGGGAATCCACGATTGTTCACATTCAGAGAGAATAAGCCAGAGGGTGTGAATGGCTCTTTTTAGGTAGGAGGTATAAGCCATTTTAAATTGAAAGTTATATTTTTTTAAAAAGATTCCCGTCTTTTTTGCTTCATTTTTGCCTTTTTCGGTAAGGGGAACATCCTCCCAGCCGGTGAACCGGTTTTCCAGATTCCATTGACTCTCGCCATGACGAATAAGAACAAGTCTTCTCACAATGAATTCCCCTGTTTTATGATTGCAATGTATGGACAGTCCTCTTTTAATAATCAGAGTTTTCTATCTCACAGATTTGTACTTTATAAAAGAGGAAATTTAATGGAAAATTTTTGTTTTGAACAAAAGGGAAAAAAGAGGCGATGATGTAGCCTCCTGCCACAAAACTTCATCCTAAAGCCATCGCCCGTCCCATTCATAAGGCTAAGTGAATTTTAAAAATCATGCAAATTTTTATGCTTTGTTTCATTATTTTTTCAAAAATTCAGGATATAGATCCAGGAATAAGTTTAATTTAATTTTTGGCTTCCAATAAGATCAACTAATGGAAAAGTCAGAACAAAAAAAGTCACTGAACAATTAAAATGGTTTTTCACTCAATTTTTCATGAATAGGCGGTTTTTCCCCTGAGATTTCAGTAAAACATTACAGAAAGTTCAGTTTCTTTATAAATTTAAAATTTTTCACCTATTTTCACTTCTTGTCTTTGTTTGTAAGAAAAATCCCAATGATTATCAAAAAGCATGATGACTGTACTCCCCAGACGAAAGGCTCCGAAATTATCCCCCACCTTTAAATTTCGTGTTTCAGGGTAATGTCGAAAAATTCTTTGCCTTTTTCTCTGGGAGTTGGTTTTGATATCAGGATCAAAATCCAGTGAAATGGAACCCACATTGGTGGCCCCAACCAAGACCAGAATCATCTGACCTCTATCATATTCCAGACCTGTTACCACTCTTTCATTGATGCAATAAAGATTTTTAATATTTTTTACACTCCAACTGTTTACCGGCCACAACTCACCTGGAATCAAAACAGACCATTTGACTTTACAATCCACGGGAGAATGAACCCTGTGGTAATTGTGGGGGGCCAGATAGTAGGTAAAAAAAGACCCCTTTCTGAAATTTTCCATCCACGGGTTGTCCGGGGTGAGTTCGGAAAGTTTGTACGACTTCCCCTTTGCCTGGATCAGGACCTGATCGTAAATTTTTCCCGATTCAATAAGGGTTCCATCACAGGGATGAATCAGAGGACCCTTTACGGGCCGGGCTCCCGGCTTTAAACGTCTGGAAAAAAAATCCCCCAGGGATTTATATTCCTCAATGGGCTTTTCTATTTCATTGAGGTCAATACGATAATGACTTGCAAATTTTTTTATAATTTTTCTGTTAAAGGAATCAGATCCTTTAAAATGGGCCAAAACCCCCAGGTAATGGCTCATCCGGTTTTTTGGAAGTCGGGCCAGTAATCGTTTATACAGAAATTCATTTAAAATCATGGCCTTTAGTCTTACTGTTTTTTTCAAAAAGAAACAAATCATTGTTTCCAAAAACGACCTCTCTTCTCTCTTGACCTGTTTGTTTTAAACATCTACATTCATAGTTATACTGAAGACCATTTGTTTTTCATGGGGAAATTCCATGAAAATTCAAACCGGACCAATATAACAGGGTTTTGTTTTTCAGTGAAGTCTTCAAAGGACTTGGTAAAACCCAAACAGGATCAATATAAAACAGGGAGGTTTTATGGTTTTTCGCATATCAACCCTTTTTTTTGTTTTTTTTCTCTTTTTTTCAACTGACAGACAGAGTTTCGCCAAAAACACCGAAAACAACGATGAGTTTTCCATGGGGGAGGATATTCCCCGACTGACAGCAAATCCTGATTTTCCTGAACTTTTTATGGAGGAATTCTTCAATCGCACTTCATTTTTTATGGGTCATAATTTTTCTGACAGGCTGGAAGGTCTTTTTTATGCCGATGGAAGTGTAAAAAACGTAAGTACAAATACAGCTTTTTCCATGGGAGTCAGAGGGCATATTATTGACTTTATGGAGAAAAAAATCCGCCTGGCCATGGAAATGGAGTACAACACCTCAAGGAGTCTGAATCCCACCTCTTTTAAAGGGTCTAATGGAGAATCTCCAAAAATTTTCTCTCCCCGTCTTTCCTTTTTTAGCATGGCCTCACTTGCAGAATTCAAAATCTTTCAAAATCTGAATTCTTTTGTCGGTTTGAATTTTAATTTTCCAACAACCAGCAATGGTCCTTTTAAGATCGTCGGAGATATGGGTTTTCAGGCCGGAGCCAGCCATAATGTATTTAAACATATATGGTTGGAAGGACTTGTTAAAGTCAATAATATGAATCTGTACAACAACAGGGGTGAAAAAAGGGATGTCAGCCTGGCAGGGCTTGAGTTCAGGGGACGTTACTCTTTTTAAGGAGCCATCCATGGGTTGGAACCACTCAAATCCAATGGCTCTAAAGAAAATATATCTGCATGGCAACAAATTAAAGAAAGAGTGATCCATGATTAAAAAATCGGCATATTTGAAAAATTTTCATTATTTTATTATCTTCTTGTAATAACATCATTAAATCTGTTAAATTGGCTGACTTGTATTTATGAGGAGATTTTATGATAAAAAAAGTTGTTTTTTCAATTTTTGGAATTATTTCATTTGCTTCTTTCTGTTTTGCGGGTGATTTAACAATTCCTGATCAAAATTGGCAATTTATGCCCCAGCCTGTCTATGACATTGTTCCCACAAGGCAGGAACGTCTGGAAGACCCTGACTTCACCCGTTTTCCCGACTGGCAGGATATGGAAATCGCAAGGCGAGAAGTCATAAATCAGGAGTTGGCCAGTCAGGTGCAAACAGGTCTCTGGCACGAGAATATTCCCCCAATGGAAGGCATGAGAGATCTGGTTCTACAGGCCTTTGATATATTAGTCACGGGAATACAGTACCGATGTAGTACAACTATGATCCCCTTTGCTACAGATATTCGTTACAGGGAAGCAGGGTTGTTGGATTGGGGATGGACGAGTTCAACCCATCAGGGAACAATAAACTCTTTTGGAATCATTCAAGTTACCTTGGGCGATGAAAAAGAAGCACAGGATATTAAAATACTCTTCTTTGATGACTCTAAATCTTTGGAACGTTTTGGTCGGCAAAAACTGGGGACTATAGATCAATACGACATTAATTTTGTCAAAAGTATTGTTTATCCTTTATTAAGAAAATATTTATCTAAAGATGAAAACAAGGAAAAACTCCTTGAATTCATTGACCTCTCAAAAGAAGGAAGCCGTAATTGTTGGTAAATAAAGATTAGGGTTTGGCTTAAATGATGCCTCATATTCGGGCACTTTTTCAATAATTCAATGTTATCACCTTTAAAGAACAGACATTGTTTCATCTTCTTTCTATTGACATTTCTGTTTTAGATATTTTAAACGACTGTAAAGAAAAATATTTCTAAAAGGAGATCGAGATGCTTTTAAGGAACATTCAGTTTTTGTTATCAATTTCATTGTTTTTTACTCTTCCTTCCATGGCCCGGGCTGAATGTGTGGACTTGCGAGGAGACTGGACCTGCAAAATAGAAAAGCCCGAACACCAAAGAGGAATGGAAAAAGAGTATAAGATCACCCAAAGTGTTAATGATAATAATGTTACTATTTATGAAGTAAATGGTTTCAAGTATCCGGCTGACGGAGAATCTGTTAGGTTTGATGGCACCAACTTCAATCTCTCCGAATGTGATGAAGAAAAACTCACTCTATATCCCCCTCCAGGATTTACGGTACACAACAATACAGTTATTGAAACCCAGGACAATACAATTATTAAAATCAATGAGAAAGGGGAGTTGGAACAAACCACCATTAAAGAATACGCTGTGAAGAATGATAAAGGGGATCCTGAACCAATAACAGATGAGATTTTAAAAATGTTTTGTACGAAAAAAGAACAAACCGATCAAACGGAACCCGACCCGGCCCCCCTTCCCCAACAATAGAAGAAGATCGTCTTTGAAATAAAACCACTTGTCTTGATTTTTGAAATTAAAAAGATTTTTTAAAACTCTCTCACAGTTTCCGGAAGACCAAATTGGTTTCTTCCAGGATCCCCTTTTTTAAAGATAAGGTAGACAAAGAAAAAGAAACCAATCACAGGAATATAGAGAAGCAGGGAAAACCATCCCGTTAAATCCACATCGTGGAGACGTTTTATAATAATGACAAAATACCCGTACATCAGACCTATGACGTACAGAACCACAGCTAAACCCTTAAGGGATCCGAGAAAGGATAAAAGGGGACAGAGTGGATAAATCATAAATGTCAACAGATTAAGAATGATTCCTGAAAAAATAAACTGGCCCCGTGAAAACCTTCCTGTGTGGTCAAAGTAAGTGTCTTTTATGAAATTACAAAAAGACTGATCAAAAATTGATGTCATATATTAAAACCCGCCTCTCTTCCCTATTATAAACCAATTAAAGAGATTTTTATCCACGGAAATGTTAATTTTGGTATTTTTATTTGGGAAAAATTTGTTTTTGAGAAAAATTTGTTTCATTCCGCAACAACTTTTCTTTTCTCATAGAGTCTATGGATCTTCGGGACGGCCATCTGTGGCCTCAGCCAGCTTTTCTCCTTCCCTGGACTGGAGCCACTCAAGCCTGGACAATCCACAATCCCGTTTTGTAACCCAGATAACAGACTCCAAAGCAAAGAGCATTGGAAAGAAAAATGTAAAAGAAAGCCTGTCCCCAAAGTCCCTGATCCATGATTTTTACCAAATCAAAAGCGTAACTTGAAAAGGTGGTGAGAGAACCGAGAAAGGCCACCAATACAAGGGATCTGATCTGTGGCAGGTACTGGTTGAGGAAAACGGCCAGAAAACCAATAAAAAGACTTCCAAAAAGATTG